>NZ_JBEFNF010000005.1:0-234162 GCF_040196175.1 Salicola sp. Rm-C-2C1-2
CGAACTCAGAAGTGAAACGACTCAGCGCCGATGGTAGTGTGGGAGATCCCATGCGAGAGTAGGTCATCGTCAGGCCCCTACACCCAAGCCCCGCCGGCAACTCCGCGCGGGGCTTTTTTGTGTGTGACTCAGGTCCCATTTCCTGTAAGCGACGCATTTTCCTTTCGCCTGTCCGCGAAAACTGTTGACTGAATCAAAGCATTACTTTCCTGCCTGAGTATGCTGTAGCACAAGGAATTTGCTTTTCCGTTCCCGGTTCAGGAGTTTGGCAATTGGCGGATAGGATCCTGAAAACGAACCTGGCATTCGCACTCTGTTGTGTCGCCGGCATACCTGCGACCTGGGCGTCCGGGATGGAGCCCATGAGCGAGCAGGAGATGGCACAGGTTCAGGGGCAGGGCGTCGGCATCGTCATGGAGGACTTCCGCTTTGCTCATGGACACGATCCCGATAATAATCAGACGTTCAGATTGAGTGGCATCACCAACAGTGCCGGCGATGACGTCGACGTTCTGGTGAATCAACTGTATATCGGGGGCTCTGCAAGCCAGAAGGGAGAAAATCTCCAGACCGTTAATCTTGGGCGCCTGACCAACCCTTTCCAGGTTGACCTGATCGATGGTGATGCAGTTGGCGGTGATGCAGCGGGTAAAGCGGTTTTTGAATATGCAGCTCCGACAAAGGTTTCACAGGCCAACGGAGTTGAATGTCTGCCCGGCGGGGCGGACACCGGCTGTGTCAGCCGCGGAGCGGATTCCGGAAATGACATTCGCGGTGAACGCATGGATGTCGGCTTTGAGGCGACGGTTCAGCCCGGCACTGCCTCACCCCAATCGGTTAACATCCATGCCAAAAGAGCTGTTGTAGATGGCAGCTATATTCAGCTCTGGGGTGCGACCCCGGATGACGATCGGCAGCAGCTGCGTGGTCGCATTCAGACCAATTTCTATACGCCCAGTCTTACGGTCAGTGCCTGTGAGCAGGGCGGAACCAACTGTAACAGCCAGATTGCCTTTAATGACTTCATGATGGAGTTGGCGTTGGGCAACGCACATCAGCCTCTGTTTATGGGTGTTCTGGGTGTTGGTCAACAAGTTACGACCGATGGGGAAACCGTCGCCGGCCCTGGAAATTTCAATTTTGAGCTGAAAACCATCACTAAAGCGCGCTCACCGGATCCGATTAATGACCCTGGTGACGGGTCCAGCGACGACGATGAAACCCATAATTTCTACTCGGACTATTACAACAACAGCGAGTACCGCAGCGACATTGAAGTCGGTAATCTGAAGGTTGGTGGGCAGGACATGGGTGAGACTCGGATGAAGGGCATGCTGTTCCAGAAGCTGAATGTGACTACAAGGAGTCTGGACTGAGATGCTTATACCTGCGTATTCCATCAGACACTCAATGTTTGCCCTGCTTGCTTGGTTCGGTCTCGCTGGAACTGTCACCGCTGACATGGAATCCATGAGTGATCAGGCTCTGTCAGGGGTCAGTGGGCAGTATGGCGGAATGTCGCTTTCCGGTGATGTCACGTTCAACGAATCCGGCGGTCCCTTGAAGGGAGAGGCAGTCGGGTTCGACTGCAATAACGGTAAGCGTTGTGGTGCGCGAGTCGCCGCGCAGCTGAACCAGGGCGGTGGCTGGATTGTACTGGATGATCTTCAGGGCACCTTCGAGTTCATGGGGCTGACCCTTGCGACCCGTTTGATCACCGGAAGCGATACCGGATTCGGCTCGGATGCTGCGGACTTCAATCGCACAGTCATAGAGATCGGGATGCCCGAAACCGCGAGCTTTACGGATTTCAGCTACACCATGGCAACCAGTTCAACCGCCCGCCCTTCTGATAATGATTTCCAGCAGGTTGATCGCCTCAACGTGGAGATTGGAGGCGATGTAACACTGGATGGCAATGCATTGATATTCCCTACGGAGCCTTGAGCAATGACGATACCAGTAGGCCATCGCAGGGTTTGGTTAACGGGTGCAGTACTTTATGCCGCAATCGGGCCGGTATGTGCCATGGAAGCCATGGACGATGCCGAACTGGCTGGGGTTCAAGGGCAGGCCGGTGTCACCATGGAAATGGCCACCGAAGCCTCCGTGGACCGTTTCAGCTATTTCACCAATGGTAACGGCATTCATCTTGAAGACATCGATGTAGGCTCCGCGTCCGATCCCAATGGTCTGGCAAGACGGGATTATGAACTAGATCTGCTGAACGACGACAGCCTTGAGATCGGTGTCGATATACAGGACGAACGTGTATCGGTTGGTGGTATTTCGCTGGATGACAGCGGGACCAAGAGCATGGGGTCGTTCTGGATGGATCGCAATATGGATGGTTGGTTCCGGATCACGCCGGGCGGGGCGCTGTCAGAGGAGGGGTATACCTTTAACTCAGACCTCTCGATGCAGGGATCACGCTTTGGCTACCAGACGAATGGGCATCAGCTCTTTCTCGATGAGGTGACGGTGTCTGCCATCGCCTCAGATCACACGCTCGATGTTAACAACGGCATCGTTGAGTATGCGGCTCCAACTGAGCTGGAAGTGGGGATAGGGGCGATTCGTTACGCCGAGGGTTCAACCCCTGTTCGCGGTGATCAGAGTAACCGCGCCAGCATGGGCGGGATTGAGGCGTATATGGACTTTGTTTCCGAATTCGAGATCCGTGGCGGGGGCGGTCGCCAGGGGGCAGAAGGGCTCCAGGTTAATGCTGATACAACGCTCAATACAGCCAACTTCCTCTATAAAACCAATGGCTACGGCTTAGTGTTGAGTGACATCTCTGGCACTTCCTCGGTCCAGGATCTGCGAATTGAAGTGGGCAAGGATTTTACCGATGCGGGGCGCCAAGGGCTGGCATTCACCCTGAACGGTAGCGGCTCCCGCGCGGAAGGTAATCTCAGTATTGGCGATATAAAGCTTGGCGTTGATGCAGGGAGCCGTGACGGAGGCCGCAACATAGGTTCCGTCGATCTCAGCTGGCTTTACGAGAACCAGACCATCAATGGTGACGCTTTCGGCAACCAGACTTATGTGATGGCAGGGGGACACTCGGATGCAGGCGATGAGGGCATGCGCTTCGCCTCCGAGTGGAGTCTTGCGGATGCAGCGCTGACGTGGACGACCGATGGCAGTTCAGTGCTTTTTGACGGGATACAGTCCTGGGGGCGCGGTGATGTAACCGTTAACGTAACAGGCGATGAGAAACTGGGCGGTACTCAGTTCTATGAGGGCCTTCGTGTGGGGTTTGAGGGAATCTCGGGTGGGTACCGTATGGATGGTATCCGTGTCGGATCTAAAGGCTCTGTAGAAGGGGCTGAAGTGCAGGGCGGCGTGGAGCTTTTGAGTGCGCTTGGTGTGTACCGGTCTTTCGAATTCGGCAATATGGATGGCCAGTATACCCTGACCCCGGGCGTTGCTGGTGGCGAGGGAATCACCATCAACTCAGATCTCTATATTGAGGATGGGCGAATCGGGTCGCTGACTGAGGAGTCTGGCCAGGGAATCTGGGCGGACGATCTGTCCTACGAAGGCCACATTCGTGATATGACCCTGGAAGTGGTTAAGAACGGCCTCCGGGTCATGCGTGGGGAAGCCTGGAGCACCATGGACGTGGGAAATCTGCGCGTCGGTGACGCACAAGACGGTGCCAGCTTCGGGCGCATTGTCTGGCAGCGCTATGGTCAGAACAGCGAGATGGTAATTACAGGCCCGGAAGGGAAGGAAGGGCTTAAGTTGGCACTCACAAGCATCTTCAATCAAGCGGTTGGGGAAAAGCGGAACCGCTTCCTTTGGGAAACCGGACGGACGACGGATGGAGACGGTAACCCTGAAAACGGAACCGGAATGCAGCTGGTGCTCGATAATGTTCACACTTCGGATGGCCCGGGCGCAGCGACGAATGACTTCGGAATCAAGACGGACCTGACCGTCGATGTCCGTGAGGTGGAGTCGGCGCAGGGACTGCAGCAGGGCTTGCATGTGAATACGCGTACAAGGTTCAGGGAACTCAATGTGGGCAGTGTGGATCTTGTCCATAACGATGGGAGCGGCAACAGCTCCACGGCGACAGCCCTGCAGGGTGTCAGCATCCAGAACATGGATATGGAATCCAATCTGAGCGCGACCCCGATTCCCTGAGGTGTTCCTTTCCTGTGCTTTGTTGGTTACCTTAGCCGGAACAGGCTAGGAGACCGCATGCACCTCTATTCTCTGATCCATCTACTCGCGGACGGAAAGCTGCATTCCGGAACGGACCTCGCGGACCATCTGGGGGTGACGCGTACTGCCGTGTGGAAGCAACTGCGCCGTCTTGAGGAAATTGGCGTTGAGGTGGAGTCGGTTCGTGGTAAGGGGTACCGGCTTGCTGAACCGCTTGATCTGCTTTCCCGTGAGCCCGTTGAGAAGGTGCTGTCCCGGCGCACTCCACAGCCGGAGTTGATTCTGGAGCCGGTTGTCGAGTCAACCAACGCAGTCCTGATGGAGCAGCCCAGTTGCTCAGAGGGTCCCCGGATTTGTCTTGCTGAACAGCAGCTGCAGGGCCGGGGCCGCCGCGGTCGGCGCTGGTTCAGCCCCTTCGCCCAAAACCTTTACCTCAGTATAGGCCTGGAAACCGATGCGGGAGCTGCGGCGGTACAGGGTGTGACCCTCCGTGCCGGCTTGGGAGCCGTCCAGGCTCTTGCTCGTCTGGGTATAACCGGGCTGGGGATCAAGTGGCCCAATGACATTTGGCTCAATGGGCGCAAGGTCGCAGGCATCCTGACAGAGCTCCAGGGGTCAGCCCAGGATGATCTCCGGCTGGTTGTTGGGGTTGGGCTCAATGTCTATATGACGGCAGCCGAAACAGCTATTGATCAACCCTGGACCTCGCTTGTCCGGGAAGGGCAGGTTCCCGACGGAGGGCGTGATTGTCTTGCTGGCCAATTGATTGACGGCATCCTGGCATCAGTAGCGGATCTGGATGTCGGGGCCGATCCTGAAATCCCGCTTGAATGGGCGCAATATGACGTCCTGCACGGTCGGCAGGTGGCCGTCCGGGGCAGTGACTGCCGGGGCGTTGGCGATGGTATTGATGCGTCAGGGCAGCTGCGGCTTCGCACTCCTCAGGGGGAAGTTGTCCTCCTGAATGCTGGTGAGGTAAGCCTGGAGGTTCCGGTTGATTCTGCAGGTTGATGCCGGCAACTCTCGTGTTCATTGGCGGATTCTGGACGAGCATCGGACTGTTGCCGGGCGGGGCGCCGAGTCATGGGATGCGGTGAGCGCTGGTGTTCTTGCGGGCATGGTTCCCGGTCGTGTCACTCGATTGGAGTTTGCTTCCGTTGCAGGACAGCGAGCGCGAGATCTAAAGGCATGGTTTGTGAGCGCCGGCAATGTGGATGTGGAGGAATTTGTTAGTACTCCGCGCCAGTGTGGTGTGCTTAACGCGTATGAAGACCCTGCGTGCATGGGCGTTGATCGGTGGCTTGCAATGGTCGGGGCCTACAGCCGGTGGGGAGGCCCAATTACGGTTGTCGATGCAGGTACAGCCATCACCATTGACCATGTGGATGAAACAGGTAATCATCGTGGGGGTTATATCCTCCCGGGCGCCGCGCTGATGATGCAGTCGCTTGGGGCTGGGACTTCAGATGTGCGCACCGGGCACATCGTAGAGTACGGAACTGCGCCCGGAGTAACGACCTCCGAATGCGTTCATCACGGTATTGCTTGGGTCATTGAAGCGTTGATTCGCAACAGCTCACTTTACTGGAATGGGCGCGGCAGAACAGTTCTGACAGGCGGTGATGCGGAAATGGCTGCCGCGGGCCTGAGTCAGGGAATACTGGTAGAATCGGAGCTGGTTTTTGCCGGTATGGATGCGGTAATTGATGAAATGCGTAGCGGCTTTTGAAGCGCGGGAGCGGATTTGCGGATTTTGTTCGGATTGCTCTTTCTCGCCAATCTGGCGATTTGTCTGCTGACCGAACGTCTCCCGGAGCCGGCCTCGCAGTCGGTACCTGAGGCTAATTTGCCTCGGGTAGAGCCGATTCAGGTGATTGAAGTCGATAAGGGTGTTGCAAAACCGGAAAATTATCCTTAGGATACTGCCCTCGCTGATTGGCGTTACAGAGCTGGTGTAGCTCAGCAGGCAGAGCAACTGACTTGTAATCAGTAGGTCGGGGGTTCGATTCCCTCCACCAGCTCCAGATCAGCACCGTTTTAAAGCAATTGGCCCGCGGGCTGGTTGCAAAACGGAGGGGTTCCCGAGTGGTCAAAGGGATCAGACTGTAAATCTGACGCGAAAGCTTCGCAGGTTCGAATCCTGCCCCCTCCACCATATTTGCGGGTGTCGTATAGTGGCTATTACCTCAGCCTTCCAAGCTGATGACGCGGGTTCGATTCCCGCCACCCGCTCCAGGTTGTCGTGAGCTCATGTAGCTCAGTGGTAGAGCACACCCTTGGTAAGGGTGAGGTCGGCGGTTCAAGTCCGCCCATGAGCTCCAGTTTTGAAGCTGGCTATAACGAAACTAAGAAAGGCAACGGCGCGGGAGAAAGGTCAAGTGTCTAAGCAAAAATTTGAAAGAGATAAGCCGCATATCAACGTGGGCACCATTGGTCACGTCGACCACGGCAAGACGACGCTGACAGCGGCGATGACGCGCGTGAGTGCGGAAGTATTCGGTGGTGAAGCGCGTGCGTTTGACCAGATCGACAACGCGCCGGAAGAGAAAAACCGCGGCATCACCATCGCGACCTCGCATGTCGAATACGGCTCGGAAGACCGCCACTATGCGCACGTCGACTGCCCCGGTCACGCCGACTACGTCAAGAACATGATCACCGGTGCGGCGCAGATGGACGGCGCCATCCTGGTGGTTTCGGCTGCTGACGGCCCCATGCCGCAGACTCGCGAGCACATCCTGCTGTCCCGCCAGGTTGGCGTTCCGCACATTGTGGTTTTCCTCAACAAAGCCGACATGGTTGATGATGAGGAGCTGCTCGAGCTGGTTGAGATGGAAGTGCGCGAGCTGCTCAACGAGTACGACTTCCCGGGTGATGATACGCCGATCGTGACCGGCTCCGCGCTGATGGCGATGGAAGGCAAGGACGATAACGGTTATGGCACCACTGCGGTGGCGAATCTGATCAAGGAAATGGATGGTCATATTCCGGAGCCGGAGCGCGCCATTGATCAACCGTTCCTGATGCCGATTGAAGACGTTTTCTCCATCTCCGGCCGTGGTACCGTTGTCACCGGTCGTGTTGAGCGTGGTGTGGTCAAGACAGGCTCTGACGTTGAGATTGTCGGGCTGCGTGAGACGCAGAAGACGGTCTGTACCGGTGTTGAGATGTTCCGCAAGATGCTTGATGAGGGTCGTGCGGGTGAAAACATTGGTGCGCTTCTGCGTGGCACCAAGCGTGATGACGTTGAGCGTGGCCAGGTTCTGGCCAAGCCGGGCAGTATTACGCCCCACACGCAGTTTGAGGGCGAGATCTACGTTCTCAGCAAAGACGAAGGCGGTCGCCATACGCCGTTCTTCAGCGGCTATCGCCCGCAGTTCTATTTCCGGACCACGGACGTAACCGGCACCTGTCAGCTGCCGGAAGACGTTGAGATGGTAATGCCGGGTGATAACGTCAAGCTGACGGCGACGCTGATCGCTCCGATTGCGATGGAAGACGGTTTGCGCTTCGCGGTACGTGAAGGCGGCCGAACCGTCGGCGCAGGCGTTGTGACTAAGATTATCGAATAAAAAGTTTCGGTGCAGGCCAGTAGCTCAATTGGCAGAGCAGCGGTCTCCAAAACCGCAGGTTGGGGGTTCGATCCCCTCCTGGCCTGCCATTTATTTCGGCACCCACTAAGTTGAACCCTATGGAATCCAGTTCCAGAGAGGCGGCGACCCGCTTTGACACCGCAAAGTGGGTTGTCGTCATTGCTTTGGTGGCGGCAGGTGTAGCCGGCAACCATTACTACGGGGGCGAGTCCCTTCTTTATCGTGTCCTGGCACTGGTGGCGTTGGCGCTTATCGCTGGCGCTGTCGCGCTGCAGACAGCTAAGGGGCGCCAGCTGGCCCGTATTATGAGAGAAGCCAAGGTCGAGATCAGAAAAGTGGTCTGGCCGACCCGGCAGGAGCTTCTTCAGACGACAGCCATCGTGCTTGGTTTCGTTTTGTTGGTGGCGCTGATCCTGTGGGGGATGGATTCTCTGGTGGCGTGGATTGTTTCAAGTCTGATCGGTTAACAGAGAGCGGCACATGGCGAAACGCTGGTACGTGATTCACGCCTATTCCGGCTTTGAAAAGCATGTCATGCGGTCCCTCAGGGAGCGGGTGGAGCTCAATAATATGGACGACTTTTTCGGTGAGATTCTTGTTCCAACCGAAGAAGTTGTTGAGATGCGCGACGGCAAAAAGCGCACGAGCGAACGTAAGTTCTACCCGGGCTATGTACTGGTTCAGATGGAAATGACTGATGAAACTTGGCACCTGGTGAAAAGCACTCCCAGGGTCATGGGATTCATCGGCGGGACACCGGATAAACCGGCCCCGATCAGTGAGAAAGAGGCGGAAGCTATCCTTCAACGCGTCGAGACTGGTGCTGAGCAGCCAAAGCCGAAGACGCTGTTTGAGCCTGGTGAGATTGTGCGCGTTGTAGAAGGTCCTTTTGCGGATTTTAATGGCGTGGTCGAGGAAGTTGACTACGACAAGAGCCGCGTGAAGGTGGCGGTTCTCATATTCGGCCGGTCTACGCCGGTCGAACTGGAATTTGGCCAGGTCGAAAAAGACTGAAGGTCATCCGGGGAAATACACGCAGGTCTTTGTTGGGCCTTGCGTGTGTTTCTGTCTCAACGGGGAGCCATTAAGGCGTTTGAACCCATCAGGAGGTTATCGTGGCTAAAAAAGTTCAAGCTTACATCAAGCTGCAGGTCGCGGCGGCAAAGGCCAACCCGAGTCCGCCTGTCGGGCCGGCTTTGGGTCAGCATGGCCTGAATATCATGGAGTTCTGCAAGGCATTCAATGCTGAAACGCAGGACATGGAGCCCGGAATGCCGATTCCGGTAGTTATCACGGTGTATAATGACCGTAGTTTTACGTTCATTACTAAAACACCGCCGGCGCCGGTTCTCCTTAAAAAGGCAGCCGGCATCTCGACCGGGTCGGGTAAGCCAAACACCGATAAGGTGGGCAGCGTGACTCGTGAACAGCTGGAAGAGATTGTGAAAACCAAAGATCCCGATCTGACGGCCGCTGATATGGACGCTGCTGTGCGTACCATTGCAGGCACGGCACGCAGTATGGGCCTGAACGTGGAGGGGCTCTGAAATGGCAAAACTAAGCAAGCGCCAGAAGCTGATCCGCGAAAAGGTTGACCGTACCCAAGAGTACAGTGTGAGCGAAGCGGTTGATATTCTGAAAGATCTCGACCAGCACACGAATTTCCAGGAATCCGTTGATCTGGCCGTGAATCTGGGGGTAGATGCCCGGAAATCAGACCAAGTGGTGCGTGGTTCCACAGTCCTTCCCAATGGCACGGGCAAAAGTGTACGCATCGCCGTGTTTGCCCAGGGCGATAATGCGGAAAAAGCCGAGGCGGCTGGTGCTGACGTAGTTGGAATGGATGATCTGGCGGAACAGATCAGAGGTGGCGACCTGAACTTTGATGTCGTTATCGCTACGCCGGATGCCATGCGCGTCGTTGGCCAACTTGGCCAGATCCTGGGGCCGAGGGGGCTGATGCCGAACCCCAAGGTTGGCACCGTAACCGCTGATGTCGAAACCGCCGTTGGTAATGCCAAGGCCGGCCAAGTCCGCTTCCGCACCGACAAGAAGGGCGTTGTGCACTGTGCTGTCGGCAATGTCAGTTTTGACGCTGAGGCGATCCGGCAGAACCTGGAGGCGTTGCTGGGTGATCTGAAAAAGCTCAAGCCTTCAACCGCCAAGGGTGTCTATCTTAAAAAGGTAACGCTGTCCTCTACGATGGGGCCAGGCATTACCATTGATCAGTCAACGCTGTCCATCTGACAGGTTGCGGAATACCGGGTACCGGTTTTCGGTACCCGTAGCAAGCTTTGTAGTCTAGGCGTGAGCCGGGCTGTCAAAGACCGCAGGTCCCCGAAACTTTAGGGTACAGGGGCTAAAGCAATGCCTGCGCAGACGGTGTAAGACGTTCTCTTCGAACAAAGACACCGTAAGGGCGCCCTCAGGGGCGTGAGTTGATCGCCGGTACTGCCGGCACAACCTGAGGAGTAAAACCAGTGGCAATCCAACTCGAAGGCAAAAAGGCGATTGTCGCCGAAGTCAACGAGGCTGCCAGTGGTGCTTTGTCTGTTGTCCTTGCGGACTACCGGGGTGTGAACTCCGGCGATATGACCGCTTTGCGCACCAAGGCTCGTGAACAGAACGTCTACCTGCGGGTGGTTCGTAACACGCTCGCGAAGCGTGCTGTTCAAGGAACTGACTTTGAGTGCGTAAGTGAGGCTCTCGCCGGTCCAACCCTGTTTGCATTTTCCATGGAAGATCCGGGTGCGGGCGCACGCCTGCTCAAGGATTTTTCAAAGGAAAACGACAACTTTGAAATCAAGGCACTGGCCGTAGGTGGCGAGCTGCTGGGTGGGGAGCAGATTGATCGGCTGGCTAAACTGCCGACACGTGACGAAGCACTGGGGCAACTCGCCAGCGTCATGCAGGCTCCGATCACCAAGTTGGCACGGACCTTCAATGAAGTTCCGTCCAAGGCTACTCGCGCGGTAGCTGCAGTTCGTGACCAAAAGAAAGAAGCAGCCTGATTGGTTTTTTATCATTTTTGAATCTGGAGAATAGTCATGGCTCTGTCTAAAGACGATATCCTTAATGCAATCGCCGAAATGAGCGTCATGGAAGTAGTTGAGCTCGTTGAAGCGATGGAAGAAAAATTCAACGTTTCCGCTCAGGCTGCTGTTGCGGCAGCCCCCGCGGCTGCTGGCGGTGGTGAGGAAGCCAGTGCTGCTGAAGAGCAGACCGAATTCGACATCGTACTGACCAGTGGCGGTGAGAAGAAGGTCAACGTGATCAAGGTTGTGCGCGAACTGACGGGCTTGGGCCTGAAAGAAGCGAAAGCCTTGGTTGACGGCACGCCCGGTACCGTCAAAGAAGGTGCTAGCAAGGAAGAAGCGGACGACGCCAAGGCGAAGCTTGAGGAAGCAGGCGCCACTGTTGAGCTCAAATAACGGCTGTTACAGCTGTCCAGAGCGCTGAACCTGCGGATTGGCTGGTGGCGTATGCCGCCGGCCTTTTCGCGTTATATGAAGGTCACCCGGGTCACGGATCCGGGTGCCCGGGCCTGACCCGGGACCGAACCCGGTGCACTGCTTTCAGGCCGGGAACACCAGTTATTGAGTCCGAAGCTGGGGAATGCAGATGACTTACTCCTACACCGAGAAAAAGCGAATCCGCAAAGAGTTTGGCAAGTTGCCGTCCGTTATGGATGTTCCGTTTCTGCTTGCAACGCAGATCGACTCCTATAGGGACTTTCTGCAGCTTGAATCAGACGCGGATAATCGCAAGAACACGGGCTTGCATGCCGCGTTTCAGTCCGTTTTCCCGATCACCAGTTATTCCGGGAACGCAGCACTGGAGTATGTCAGCTATCGGCTCGGCGAGCCGGCATTTGACGTCAAGGAATGCCAGCTTCGGGGGGTGACCTACGCGGCACCGCTTCGCGTGAAAGTGCGCCTGGTTATCTATGACAAGGAGTCCTCCAACAAGGCCGTTAAGGACATCAAGGAACAGGAAGTTTACATGGGCGAAATGCCCCTGATGACCGAAAACGGCACCTTCGTGGTTAACGGCACTGAGCGGGTGATTGTCTCCCAGCTTCATCGTTCGCCCGGTGTCTTCTTTGATCACGACAAGGGCAAAACCCATTCTTCAGGCAAGCTCCTGTATTCAGCCCGGGTAATCCCCTATCGTGGTTCCTGGCTGGATTTTGAATTTGATCCGAAGGATTCGGTATTCGTGCGCATCGACCGTCGGCGTAAGCTGCCGGCTACGATTCTGCTGCGTGCGCTGGGATATACCTCCGAGCAGATTCTTGAACTGTTCTTTGACAACAGCCGCTTCACGCTTGGTAAAGAGTCCTGCAAGCTCGAGCTCGTGCCCAGTCGGCTGCGTGGTGACATTGCGACCTTCGACATCAGTGATAAAGAAGGTAATGTCATTGTCGAAAGTGGTCGCCGGATTACGGCGCGCCATATCCGGCAGCTGGAAAAGGCGGGCGTCAGCGAGCTGGAGGTTCCGCGTTCCTATCTCCATGGTCGCGTGGTTGCCCGTGATATTGTGGATGAAAGCACTGGCGAAGTGATTGTCGAGTGCAATACAGAACTCACTGAAGAACATCTCGAAAAGCTTGAGGAAGCGGGCATCGAGGCGGTTGATACGATCTATACCAACGATCTCGACTGCGGTCCGTTCATGTCCGATACGCTGCGGATTGATCCCTCGCGCAACCAGTTAGAGGCGCTGGTTGAGATCTACCGCATGATGCGTCCTGGCGAGCCGCCGACCAAAGAATCCGCAGAGACGCTGTTCAATAATCTGTTCTTCTCGGAAGACCGGTATGACCTTTCCGCCGTGGGACGAATGAAGCTGAACCGTCGGCTCGGGCGCGAGGAGTTGGAAGGCTCCGGCGTTCTTGAGGAACAAGATATCGTGGATGTGCTGCGTACACTCGTAGACATTCGCAACGGCAAAGGCGAGACAGACGACATCGACAACCTCGGTAACCGCCGTATCCGCTGTGTTGGTGAGATGGCGGAGAACCAGTTCCGTGTCGGGCTGGTACGGGTCGAGAGGGCGGTCCGTGAGCGTTTGAGTCTTGCTGAAAGTGAAGGCCTGATGCCGCAGGATCTGATCAACGCCAAGCCGGTGGGCGCGGCAATCAAGGAGTTCTTCGGATCAAGCCAGCTGTCGCAGTTCATGGACCAGAACAACCCGCTTTCTGAGGTAACGCACAAGCGCCGTGTTTCGGCTCTTGGTCCGGGCGGGCTGACGCGTGAGCGCGCCGGCTTCGAAGTGCGGGACGTGCATCCGACCCACTATGGTCGTGTCTGCCCGATCGAAACGCCGGAGGGGCCGAACATTGGCCTGATCAACTCCCTGGCCACGTACACTCAGACCAACAAATACGGTTTCCTAGAAAGCCCTTACCGAAAGGTTATTGACGGCGAAGTCACAGACGAAATCGTTTATCTTTCCGCCATCGAGGAAAGCAATTACATTATCGCCCAGGCCAGCGCCAAGCTGGACGATAACGGCAAACTGTCCGATGAGCTCGTGACGGTGCGGCACAAGAACGAGTTCACCGTTATGCCGCCAGAGAAGGTCAACTTTATGGACGTCTCCCCGCGGCAGGTAGTCTCCGTAGCCGCGGCGATGATTCCGTTCCTGGAGCATGACGACGCGAACCGTGCCCTTATGGGCTCGAACATGCAGCGTCAGGCTGTGCCTACCCTGCGTGCGGATAAGCCGCTTGTTGGTACGGGGATGGAGCGAACGGTAGCAAAAGACTCAGGCGTTTGTGTCAACGCGGAACGCGGCGGTGTGATCGAGAGCGTGGATGCTTCACGTGTTGTCGTTCGGGTACGTGACGATGAAACCAGCGCCGGTGATGCGGGCGTCGACATCTACAACCTGACCAAGTACACGCGCTCCAACCAGAACACCTGCAGCAACCAGCGGCCGATTGTCAGCCCTGGAGATGAAGTCGCGCGTGGCGATACTCTCGCTGATGGCCCCTCGGTGGATCTGGGTGAGCTGGCGCTGGGCCAAAACATGCGCATGGCGTTTATGCCCTGGAACGGCTACAACTTTGAGGACTCCATTCTCATTTCTGAGCGTGTTGCTCAGGAGGATCGTCTGACTACCATCCACATTCAGGAACTAACCTGTGTGGCAAGGGATACCAAACTGGGCTCTGAGGAAATCAGTGCGGACATCCCGAACGTGGGCGAGCAGGCGCTTTCAAAGCTGGACGAATCCGGTGTGGTCTATATCGGCGCGGAAGTGGATGCCGGCGACATCCTCGTGGGCAAGGTCACGCCCAAGGGCGAAACCCAGCTGACGCCGGAGGAAAAACTGCTGCGTGCTATCTTCGGTGAGAAAGCCTCTGACGTGAAGGACACGTCGCAGCGTATGCCCACGGGTAAGCGCGGCACGGTTATCGACGTTCAGGTCTTTACTCGCGATGGTGTCGAGAAAGATCAGCGTGCTCTGTCTATTGAGCAAGATGAGCTCAATGCCTTCCGTAAAGACTTGAAGGATGAGTACCGTATCGTTGAAACCGCGACCTTTGAGCGTCTTATCAGCGCGCTGGAAGGGCAGACGGTCATTAGCGGGCCCGGGGTGAAGAAGGGCGACACTCTGGACGCCGAGTACCTGAGCAAGCTCAGCTCTGACGAGTGGTTCAAGCTGCGCATGCAGGATGATTCCCTGAATGACATGCTCGAGCGTGCCCAAGAGCAGCTGGAAGAGCGCCGGCAGGATCAGGAGCAGCGCTTCGAGGTCAAGAAGGAGAAGATCCAGCAGGGCGATGATCTCGCACCGGGCGTGCTCAAGATCGTGAAGGTCTACCTTGCGGTTAAGAG
This sequence comes from Salicola sp. Rm-C-2C1-2, assembly GCF_040196175.1. NCBI lineage: Bacteria > Pseudomonadati > Pseudomonadota > Gammaproteobacteria > Oceanospirillales > Halomonadaceae > Salicola > Salicola sp. Rm-C-2C1-2. The sequence continues at coordinate 14,615 of NZ_JBEFNF010000005.1, forward strand.
TCGAATCCAGTCTGGCGACAAGATGGCTGGCCGTCACGGTAACAAGGGCGTGATCTCCGCCATCATGCCGACCGAAGATATGCCCTTCGACGAGCAGGGCGAACCGGTTGATCTGGTTCTCAATCCACTGGGTGTCCCTTCCCGGATGAACGTAGGCCAGGTTCTTGAAACCCATCTGGGCGCTGCGGCACGAGGACTGGGCGACAAGATCGATACCATGCTCGAGCAGCAGAAAAAGGTCAGTGAGATTCGAAGTTTCCTCGACCAGGTCTACAATGGCACGGATACACCGACAGTGAACCTTGACGAGCTCAGCGACGAGGAAGTACTGACGATGGCGAACAACCTCCGAGGTGGTGTTCCCATGGGGACTGCGGTGTTCGACGGTGCCAATGAGACCGAGATCAAGAAGATGCTTGAGCTCGCCGATATGGACACCAGCGGCCAGACCAAGCTGTTCGACGGCCGCACTGGCGATGCTTTCGATCGCCCGGTAACGGTCGGCTACATGTACATGCTCAAGCTTAACCATCTGGTTGAGGACAAGATGCATGCCCGTGCGACCGGCTCCTACAGTCTCGTCACTCAGCAGCCTCTGGGCGGTAAGGCGCAGTTCGGCGGCCAGCGCTTCGGTGAGATGGAAGTCTGGGCCCTGGAGGCCTATGGTGCCGCTTATACCCTGCAGGAAATGCTCACCGTCAAGTCCGACGACGTGAACGGGCGCACGAAGATGTACAAGAACATTGTTGATGGTGACCACCGGATGGAACCGGGCATGCCAGAATCCTTCAATGTTCTGGTTAAGGAAATCCGGTCGCTCGGCCTCGACATCGATCTCGAGACGGACTGACCCGAAAACTGTTTGGCAGCGACGGCGGTGGCGCAGAGCTACCGCCAGTGATTAACGCTCCGGAGCCAATATTATGAAAGACCTGCTCAACCTGCTGAAGAACCAGAATCAGAAACAGGAATTCGACTCCATCCGGATTGGCCTAGCCTCTCCGGAAATGATCCGTTCCTGGTCCTTTGGGGAAGTCAAGAAACCGGAAACGATCAATTACCGGACATTCAAGCCGGAACGTGATGGCTTGTTCTGTGCCAAGATTTTCGGGCCGGTGAAGGACTACGAGTGCCTTTGCGGTAAGTACAAGCGCCTCAAACATCGTGGTGTGATCTGCGAGAAATGTGGCGTAGAAGTGGCGCTGGCCAGCGTGCGGCGTGAACGCATGGGTCACATCGAGTTGGCTGCGCCAGTGGCGCATATCTGGTTCCTCAAATCGTTGCCTTCACGCATCGGTTTGATGCTGGACATGACTCTGCGCGACATCGAGCGAGTGCTTTATTTCGAATCATTCATTGTTATCGAACCGGGCATGACGACCCTGGAGCGCGGCCAGCTGCTCAATGACGAGCAGTACTATGAGGCGCTTGAAGAGTTCGGTGACGAATTCGATGCGCGCATGGGGGCGGAAGCTGTCAAGGAAATGCTTGGGGATATCGATCTCGGGGAAGAGATCGATAAGCTTCGTGAAGAAATGCCGCAGACAGCCTCTGAAACCAAGCTCAAGAAGTTTTCCAAGCGTCTGAAACTGATGGAGGCGTTCTACTATTCCGGCAATAATCCGCAATGGATGGTGATGGAAGTGTTGCCGGTATTGCCCCCGGATCTGCGCCCGTTGGTACCGCTGGACGGCGGCCGGTTCGCCACTTCTGACCTGAACGACCTCTATCGGCGGGTTATCAACCGCAATAATCGCCTCAAGCGTCTGCTTGAGCTCAATGCGCCGGACATCATCGTGCGCAATGAAAAGCGTATGCTGCAGGAATCGGTGGACGCCCTTCTGGACAACGGCCGTCGTGGTCGTGCGATTACGGGCTCCAACAAGCGCCCGCTCAAATCCCTCGCAGACATGATCAAGGGCAAGCAGGGCCGTTTCCGCCAGAACCTGCTGGGTAAGCGTGTGGATTATTCCGGTCGTTCGGTGATCGTTGTCGGTCCCTACCTTAAGCTTCACCAGTGCGGCATTCCGAAGAAGATGGCACTGGAGCTTTTCAAACCCTTCATCTTCTCCAAGCTTGAGCATCGTGGTCACGCGACGACCATCAAAGCGGCCAAGAAGATGGTTGAGCGTGAAGAAGGGCTTGTCTGGGACATCCTGGAAGAGGTTATCCGTGAACATCCGGTTCTGCTGAACCGGGCACCGACACTGCACCGTCTGGGTATCCAGGCGTTTGAGCCGGTGCTGATTGAAGGCAGGGCGATTCAACTGCATCCGCTGGTCTGTGCACCCTATAACGCGGACTTCGATGGTGACCAGATGGCGGTGCACCTGCCGCTGACGCTGGAATCCCAGCTCGAGGCGCGGGCACTGATGATGTCCACCAACAACGTTCTGTCGCCGGCGAACGGCGAGCCCATCATCGTGCCCTCTCAGGATGTGGTTCTGGGGCTTTATTACATGACCCGTGAACGTCTTCGGGCCGAAGGTGAAGGCCGGATCTTTGCGGACCTTGACGAGGTTGAGCACGCATTCGGGTCGGGCGAAGTGGCTCTGCAGGCAAAAGTACGAGTGCGTGTTACCGAGGTCGACTTGGACGACGACACGGGTGAGCGTCATGTGGAGACCAGTATCCAGGACACCACAGTCGGCCGGGCGATGCTGTACAACATCACGCCTGAAGGTCTGCCGTTCAGTCTGGTCAACCAGGCTATGGCCAAGAAGCAGATCTCGAAGCTGATCAACGCGTGTTATCGCGAAGTCGGTCTCAAGGAGACCGTGGTCTTCGCCGACCAGCTGATGTATACCGGCTTCCATTATTCCACAGTCTCCGGTTGCTCCATTGGCGTGAACGACTTCGAGGTACCTGATGAGAAGTACACGCTGATCGAGGAAGCCGAATCCGAGGTCATGGAGATCGAACAGCAGTTCGCGTCTGGTCTTCTGACGCAGGGTGAGAAGTACAACAAGGTGATCGATATCTGGGCGCGGGCCAATGACCAGGTCTCGAATGCCATGATGGATCGCTTGAGTAAGGAAGAGGTGATTACGCCTGAGGGCGAGGTCGCGAAAGACGAGAACGGTGAGGAGTTGACGCAGGAGTCATTCAACTCGGTCTACATTATGGCCGATTCCGGGGCACGTGGTTCGCCTGCTCAGATCCGTCAGCTTTCCGGCATGCGGGGCCTGATGGCCAAGCCGGACGGCTCGATCATTGAGACGCCAATCACCGCCAACTTCCGTGAAGGTCTCAACGTACTGCAGTACTTCATCTCCACGCACGGTGCGCGTAAGGGGCTGGCGGACACGGCCCTCAAGACGGCGAACTCGGGGTATCTGACCCGGCGCCTCGTAGACGTTTCGCAGGATCTGGTTGTGACCGAGGAAGACTGCGGCACAGATGATGGCATCCTGATGACACCTCTGGTTGAAGGCGGTGACGTTGTCGTGCCGTTGGGCGACCGGGTGCTGGGCCGTGTTACCGGGAAAGACGTGTTTACGCCCGGCGACAAAGAGAACCCGGTGGTCGAAGCGGGAACACTGCTTGATGAAAAACTGGTGGACAAGGTCGAACGCGCGGGTGTCGACGAGGTGTGGGTACGCTCAACGATCACCTGCCACACCCGTTATGGCATCTGTTCCAAGTGCTACGGTCGCGACCTTGCCCGCGGGCATCAGGTCAACGTCGGCGAAGCCGTTGGTGTTATGGGTGCCCAGTCGATCGGTGAGCCGGGTACCCAGCTGACCATGCGTACATTCCACATTGGTGGTGCGGCAAGCCGGGCATCTGCGACGGACAACATTCAGGTCAAGCACGGGGGCAAGGTCCGGCTGCACAACCTCAAGTCCATCGAGAAGAGTGATGGGACCCAGGTGGTGGTTACCCGTTCCTCCGCGCTGGCAATTGCCGATGAGCACGGGCGTGAGCGTGAGTGGTACAAGCTGCCTTATGGTGCGGTGCTTGAGGTTTCGGAGGCGGCTGAGGTCGACGCCGGCACCGTAGCTGCTAAGTGGGATCCACACACGCACCCCGTCATCGCGGAAGCCGAAGGCAAGGTTCGGCTGCTTAGCATTGAGGAAAACATCACCGTCCGAACTCAGACCGACGAGCTTACCGGTCTGTCGACGATTGAGGTGATGGATCCCAACGATCGGCCAGCATCCGGGAAAGATCTGAGGCCCGCAGTAGAGCTGGTGGATGAAAGCGGCGAGCCGGTGACGCTTGCCGGTGGCTCTCCTGCTCACTACTCGCTGCCTTCCAGCGCACTGGTAACGTTGCGTGAGGGAGACACCATCGAACTGGGTGACGTGATCGCCCGTATTCCGCAGGAAACCACAGGTACACGGGACATTACAGGTGGCCTGCCGCGAGTAGCGGATCTGTTTGAGGCGCGTAAGCCCAAGGATCCGGCCATTCTTGCAGAGGTCAGCGGCGTGGTTTCCTTCGGCAAGGAAACCAAGGGTAAGAAGCGCCTGGTGATCACACCGAGAGACGGCGACCCCTATGAAGCGCTGATTCCGAAGTGGCGCCAACTGAACGTTTTTGAGGGTGAAACCGTTGAACAGGGCGAGGTCATCTCTGATGGTCCCTCCAATCCTCATGACATTCTGCGGCTTCTGGGCATTACCGAGCTGGCGAAGTACATCACGAACGAGATCCAGGACGTGTACCGACTCCAGGGTGTCGGCTTGAACGACAAACACATTGAAGTGATCTGCCGGCAGATGCTGCGCAAGGTTAATATCGTTGATTCCGGCGACACGAGCTTCATCTCTGGAGACCAGGTTGAGTATACGCATGCCATGGAAGAAAACGAGCGTATGGAAGCTGAAGGCAAGATGCCGGCAACATTCCAGCGCGAGCTTCTGGGTATTACCAAGGCGTCGCTGGCGACGGACTCCTTTATCTCTGCGGCCTCCTTCCAGGAGACCACAAGGGTTCTCACTGAAGGTGCGGTCAGCGGTAAACGGGATTATCTGCGCGGGCTCAAGGAGAACGTTGTCGTGGGTCGCCTGATCCCAGCGGGCACTGGATTGGCGTATCACGAGGAGCGCCGTCGCCGCCGCGAAGATACAGAGCAGCAGGTCAGTGCCGACGATGTTGTCGAAGCGCTGAGCGCAGAGCTCAATAAGTAACCAGTTACCTTGACTGGGAAGGGGCGCAGACTTAAACTTGCGCCCCTTGTTGAACCGCCCAGACAGGGCAAAAACCGTCTGAAAACCGGAGTTAGTCTAGATGGCAACCATTAACCAGTTGGTTCGAAAGCCGCGCAAGCGCCGCGCTGCGAAAACCGACGTACCCGCGCTGCAGGCCTGCCCGCAGCGGCGTGGCGTGTGCACGCGCGTTTACACCACGACCCCGAAGAAACCGAACTCGTCTCTTCGAAAGGTCTGTCGTGTGCGGCTGACGAACGGCCACGAGGTCGCATCCTACATCGGTGGTGAGGGTCATAACCTCCAGGAGCACAGTGTTGTGCTCATTCGTGGTGGTCGAGTCAAGGACCTGCCTGGTGTGCGTTATCACACCGTTCGCGGCACGCTGGATACCCAAGGGGTACAGAACCGCCGCCAGGGTCGTTCGAAGTACGGAACCAAGCGTCCGAAGTCCTGATCGGAGTTCGGTTTTAACAACAGTGATTCAGCAAGCTTTCTTTTATCGCTGGCAACGGGTCGATTCTGATCGTCTGTGCCGATAAGAGTAAGGCCGGATGGCGCTCGTAAGCGCATCATTCCGGAGTAACCTGAAGACCTGACACTAATTTTTGAGGGCTTATCGATGCCAAGAAGACGCATTGCTACAAAGCGGGAAATCATCCCGGATCCGAAATTCAACAGTGAGCGCCTAGCGAAATTCATCAACCATGTAATGGAACATGGTAAGAAAGCAGTCGCCGAGCGCATCGTGTATGGCGCGCTGGACATTGTTGCTGAAAAGACGAATCAAGAGCCGTTATCCGTTTTTGAAACGGCACTGGAAAACATTCAGCCCATGGTCGAGGTTAAGTCACGCCGCGTTGGTGGTGCGACCTATCAGGTTCCGGTTGAGGTAAGGCCGTCCCGCCAGATGGCGCTGGCCATGCGCTGGCTGGTCGATTTCTCCCGCAAGCGGGGTGAGAAGTCGATGGTCCAGCGGCTTGCGGGTGAAATCCTCGATGCCGCCGGCAGCAAGGGCGCGGCGGTCAAGAAACGGGAAGACGTGCACCGTATGGCCGAAGCCAATAAAGCCTTCTCCCATTACCGTTTCTAATCGACCGAGGTATCTGACGTGGCACGTAAAACACCGATCAAACGTTATCGCAATATCGGCATCTGCGCGCATGTGGATGCTGGTAAAACGACCGCGACAGAGCGGATTCTCTACTACACCGGCCGCAGTCACAAAATGGGTGAGACCCATGATGGTGCTTCCACCACCGACTGGATGTCGCAGGAGCAGGAGCGCGGGATCACGATTACCTCGGCGGCCGTGACCGCGTTCTGGCGTGGTATGGACCAGCAATACAACGAGCACCGGATTAATATCATCGACACCCCGGGGCATGTTGACTTCACCATCGAGGTGGAGCGTTCGCTGCGGGTTCTCGACGGTGCTGTTGTAGTTTTCTGTGGTACTTCCGGCGTCGAGCCCCAGTCCGAAACGGTCTGGCGCCAGGCGGACAAATACCATGTCCCGCGCTTGGTCTTCGTAAATAAGATGGACCGCGCCGGCGCCAACTTCTCCCGGGTTGTCAGCCAGATTCGTGAACGGCTTGGCTCCACTACTGTTCCCATCCAGCTACCGATCGGTGCAGAGGATAATTTCCAGGGCGTGATCGACCTCATGCGGATGAAGGCGATCTACTGGAACGAAGCCGATCAGGGTATGACGTATGAGCAGACCGAAATCCCTGATGACCTCAAGGAGGAGGCTGAAGCAACTCGTGAAGCCATGGTTGAGGCAGCTGCCGAGGCCAATGAAGAGCTCATGGATGCCTATCTCGATAAAGGTGAGCTGAGCGACGACGAGATCAAGCAGGGGCTCCGCGCACGCTGCCTTGAGAATGACATCGTGCTTGCGACCTGTGGTTCTGCGTTCAAGAACAAGGGTATTCAGGCTCTGCTCGATAACGTGCTCGAGTTCTTGCCGGCGCCCGATGAAGTGAGGGCGATCACTGGTGTTGTCGACGAGGATGGTACTGAAGAGACTCGTTCTGCGGACGACGACGCACCTTTTGCTTCTTTGGCGTTCAAGATCGCTACGGACCCCTTCATGGGAACGTTGACTTTCTTCCGTGTCTACTCCGGTAAGCTCGAGACCGGGACGGCGATTTATAATGCCAGCAAGCAGAAGAAAGAGCGTGTCGGTCGTATGGTGCAGATGCACGCGAACGACCGTGAAGAGATCAAAGAGGTGTTCTCCGGTGACATCGCGGCCGCTATCGGCCTGAAGAATATCACCACTGGTGACACGCTCTGTGACGAGAAGCGCAAGATTGAGCTGGAGCGAATGGAGTTCCCTGAGCCAGTCATTTCGGTTGCGGTTGAGCCCAAGTCCAAGGTGGAGCAGGAAAAGATGGGTACGGCTCTCGGTAAGCTTGCGCAGGAGGATCCGTCCTTCCGTGTGCGTACCGATGAAGAGTCCGGTCAGACCATCATTTCCGGCATGGGCGAGTTGCATCTAGACGTGATCGTTGACCGCCTCAAGCGTGAGTTCAAGGTTGAGGCCAACATTGGCCAGCCCCAGGTGGCGTACCGCGAGTGCATTCGCAAGCCTGTTGAGATTGAGGGTAAGTTTGTTCGCCAGTCTGGTGGCCGCGGTCAGTACGGCCATGTCTGGGTCAAGCTTGAGCCGCTGCCGCTTGATGACGAGGACTCCCCGACGTTCCTGTTCGAGAACAAGATCGTTGGCGGTGTGGTCCCCAAGGAATACGTTCCTGCCGTCCAGCAGGGCATTGAGGAGCAGATGCAGACCGGCGTTCTCGCTGGGTATCCGATCCTCGGGGTTAAGGCAACCCTGTTTGACGGTTCCTATCACGATGTGGACTCCAACGAAATGGCGTTTAAGGTTGCCGGTTCCATGGCGATGAAGCAGGGTGCGCTGGACGCGTCTCCCGCCCTGCTTGAGCCCATCATGAAGGTGGAAGTGGTTACGCCGGAGGAGTTCATGGGGGACGTGGTTGGCGACCTTAATCGTCGCCGTGGTCTGGTCCAGGGTATGGAAGAGAGTCCGGCCGGCAAGGTGATCCGGGCGGAAGTCCCGCTTGCTCAGATGTTTGGCTATGCGACGGACCTGCGTTCCACAACCCAGGGGCGTGCCTCTTACGTGATGGAGTTCCATAATTATGGGGAAGCGCCGAATAGCATCGCGCAAGAGATCATGAACAAGAACTGATTGAATTGACTGAACAGAGCGAAGAGGTGAATCGTGTCTAAGCAAAAATTTGAAAGAGATAAGCCGCATATCAACGTGGGCACCATTGGTCACGTCGACCACGGCAAGACGACGCTGACAGCGGCGATGACGCGCGTGAGTGCGGAAGTATTCGGTGGTGAAGCGCGTGCGTTTGACCAGATCGACAACGCGCCGGAAGAGAAAAACCGCGGCATCACCATCGCGACCTCGCATGTCGAATACGGCTCGGAAGACCGCCACTATGCGCACGTCGACTGCCCCGGTCACGCCGACTACGTCAAGAACATGATCACCGGTGCGGCGCAGATGGACGGCGCCATCCTGGTGGTTTCGGCTGCTGACGGCCCCATGCCGCAGACTCGCGAGCACATCCTGCTGTCCCGCCAGGTTGGCGTTCCGCACATTGTGGTTTTCCTCAACAAAGCCGACATGGTTGATGATGAGGAGCTGCTCGAGCTGGTTGAGATGGAAGTGCGCGAGCTGCTCAACGAGTACGACTTCCCGGGTGATGATACGCCGATCGTGACCGGCTCCGCGCTGATGGCGATGGAAGGCAAGGACGATAACGGTTATGGCACCACTGCGGTGGCGAATCTGATCAAGGAAATGGATGGTCATATTCCGGAGCCGGAGCGCGCCATTGATCAACCGTTCCTGATGCCGATTGAAGACGTTTTCTCCATCTCCGGCCGTGGTACCGTTGTCACCGGTCGTGTTGAGCGTGGTGTGGTCAAGACAGGCTCTGACGTTGAGATTGTCGGGCTGCGTGAGACGCAGAAGACGGTCTGTACCGGTGTTGAGATGTTCCGCAAGATGCTTGATGAGGGTCGTGCGGGTGAAAACATTGGTGCGCTTCTGCGTGGCACCAAGCGTGATGACGTTGAGCGTGGCCAGGTTCTGGCCAAGCCGGGCAGTATTACGCCCCACACGCAGTTTGAGGGCGAGATCTACGTTCTCAGCAAAGACGAAGGCGGTCGCCATACGCCGTTCTTCAGCGGCTATCGCCCGCAGTTCTATTTCCGGACCACGGACGTAACCGGCACCTGTCAGCTGCCGGAAGACGTTGAGATGGTAATGCCGGGTGATAACGTCAAGCTGACGGCGACGCTGATCGCTCCGATTGCGATGGAAGACGGTTTGCGCTTCGCGGTACGTGAAGGCGGCCGAACCGTCGGCGCAGGCGTTGTGACTAAGATTATCGAATAATCGGTCACTCGCCCTGGAAAAGGGGCTGCCAGCGAGCAGCCCCTTTTTTGGTTTCAGGGATTTTCCCTGTAACGGATTCTCTGGAGCAGCCCGTAGCTTGACGCCGTAAAGTGTGCGCTCTATAATGTGCATCCTTTTTACGGGTCGGCTTATACGAGCTGCCAACAACGATTGGAGTTTGGTGCAACATGCAGAGCCAAAAAATCAGAATCCGGTTGAAGGCGTTTGACTACCGCCTGATCGATCAGTCCACTCAGGAAATTGTCGACACGGCAAAGCGGACTGGCGCTCAGGTTCGGGGTCCTATACCTCTGCCGACCCGCAAAGAGAAATACACTATTCTGATTTCACCGCACGTCAATAAGGACGCGCGTGATCAGTATGAAATCCGGACGCATAAGCGGCTTCTGGATATCGTTGAGCCTACCGAGAAGACAGTCGATGCTCTGATGAAGCTCGATCTCGCCGCCGGAGTGGATGTGCAGATCAGCCTGGGTTAACAACAGGGTTAACCCCTCAGAGTGTAACTGTCTTTCAGGCCATAGAGGGTTTGAGCCCCGTACACTAAGAGGTGAAAAATGGCGATTGGTGTTGTCGGCCGCAAGGCCGGTATGACTCGTGTTTTTACTGACGAGGGTAACTCCATCCCCGTCACGGTAATCCAGGTTGATGCCAACCGGATTACTGAAATCAAGACGCCCGAGCGCGACGGCTATCGTGCTATCCAAGTGACGACGGGAACGCGTCGCGCAAACCGGATTACCAAACCGGAAGCCGGACATTTCGCGAAGAGCGGTGTCGAGGCTGGGCGCAGTCTCTGGGAGTTCCGGCTGCTGGAGCAGACGGATGAATCCGACCTGCAGCCTGGCTCAGAGCTGAATGTTTCCCAGTTCGAAGACGGTCAGGCGATCGATGTGACCGGCCAGTCGAAGGGCAAAGGCTTTTCCGGCACAGTTAAGCGCTGGAATTTCTCCACCCAAGATAAGACCCACGGTAACTCGCTGGCGCATCGCGCACCTGGCTCCATCGGCCAGTGCCAGTCCCCGGGGCGTGTCTTTAAAGGCAAGAAAATGTCCGGGCAGATGGGTAACGCGCGCGTGACCACCCAGAACATCGAGATTGTACGTGTCGATGCGGAGCGGAATCTGCTGCTGGTTAAAGGGCCTGTCCCTGGCGCCAATGGCGGTGACCTGATCATCAAGCCCGCAGTGAAAGCCTAAGGGGTGGCGTGATGGAACTGACAGTGACAGGAAGCGGCAACGGCGTTCAGGTATCGGATGTCGCTTTTGGTAAAGAATTCAATGAATCGTTAGTGCACCAGGTGGTGACCGCCTATTTAGCGGCTGGCCGGCAGGGCAGCACTAAACAGAAAACGCGCTCCGAAGTCAGAGGTGGTGGCAAGAAACCCTGGCGGCAGAAGGGGACTGGACGAGCTCGAGCTGGCACTATCCGCAGCCCTATTTGGCGAGGCGGCGGCACAACCTTCGCTGCGGTGCCAAGGGACTATTCACAAAAAGTGAACAGGAAGATGTATCGGGGCGCGTTGCGTTCGATTCTTTCTGAGCTTGTCCGGCAGGAACGTTTGGTTGTAGTGGATTCGGTAACACCGGATGAGCCTCGCACGAAGGCTTTTAGCGCCAAGCTTCAGGAACTGGGAGTTCCGCAAGACGCGTTAATCGTTTCCGAGTCCGTAGAGCGGAATCTCGAGCTGGCATCACGTAACATTCCGAATGTGGCGGTTTGCGATGTTCGGGGCGTGAATCCGGTGAGTCTCGTAGCGCATGACCATGTCGTGGTTACTGTTGATGCGCTCAAGAAGTTTGAGGAGATGCTGGGATGAATCAGGAGCGAATTTACAAGGTTCTGCTCGGCCCGCTGGTCTCTGAAAAAGCGACCATGGTTGGCGATCAGGGCCAGGTCGTTTTCAAGGTGGCTCCTGATGCGGCCAAGCCCGAGATCCGTAAAGCGGTAGAGCAGCTTTTCAATGTGGACGTAGTCAAGGTCCAGGTCAGTAACCGCAAGGGTAAGAACAAGCGCACCATCCATGGCATGGGTAAGCGGGATTCCCTGCGCAAAGCGTATGTGCGGCTGGCTGATGGTCAGGACATTGACTTCATGGACGTGGAATAAGTTGAGGGGTTACAGACATGTCGATTGAGAAAACCAAGCCGACGTCAGCCGGTCGTCGCCACCTCATCAAGGTCCGCAATCCTGACCTTCACAAGGGTGCGCCCTACGCGCCTCTGCTGACCAAGCTTAGTAAGACGGGCGGTCGCAATAACAACGGTCGGATCACATCGCGTCATATTGGCGGCGGCCATAAGCGTCATTACCGTCACATTGATTTTAAGCGTAACAAAGATGGTATTCAGGGGCGTGTGGAGCGTCTCGAGTATGATCCCAACCGCTCCGCCCATATAGCACTGGTTAAATACCAGGATGGTGAGCGTCGTTATATTATCGCGCCCAAGGGACTGAAGCAGGGCGACCGTGTCCAGTCTGGTGTCGACGCACCGATACGGGCTGGCAGCAGTCTGCCCCTGCGTAATATCCCCTTGGGCTCGGTGATCCATTGCGTTGAGCTCAAGGCCGGCAAGGGGGCACAGATCGCCCGCAGTGCTGGCTCGTCGGTTCAGTTGGTTGCGCGTGAAGGCAATCACGCAACCATCCGGCTGCGTTCGGGCGAAATGCGTAAGGTGCCGGTTGAGTGCCGTGCCACGCTGGGGGAAGCATCCAACAGTGAGCACAGTCTCAAGCAGTCCGGCAAAGCGGGTGCAACACGTTGGCGTGGCAAGCGGCCAACAGTGCGCGGTGTTGCTATGAACCCAATTGACCACCCACATGGTGGTGGTGAAGGGCGTACCTCTGGCGGGCGTCACCCGGTTACACCCTGGGGGATTCCGACCAAAGGACATAAGACTCGTAAGAACAAGCGTACTGATAAGATGATCGTACGTCGTCGTTCGGCCAAGAAATAACGTTTAGGGGAAAAAGCTGTGCCACGTTCTCTGAAGAAAGGTCCTTTTATAGACCTGCATCTGCTGAAGAAGGTTGAGGCAGCTCTGGAAAATAACACCCGTAAGCCGATCAAGACCTGGTCGCGCCGCTCTACGGTGTTTCCGGAGATGGTAGGGCTGACCATTGCAGTGCATAACGGCCGGCAGCATGTGCCGGTGATGATTAGTGAAGAAATGGTTGGCCATAAACTTGGTGAGTTTGCCGCGACACGCACGTTTCGCGGGCATGCTGCCGACAAGAAAGCGAAAAAACGCTGATTCTGAGGGGATTTAACGATGGAAGTAGCGGCTAAAACGAAAGGCGCTCGACTCTCGGCTCAGAAGGCTCGCCTTGTCGCAGACATGGTTCGTGGGAAGAGTGTCGAGGAAGCGCTTAATACACTAGCGTTCACACCAAAGAAAGCGGCCGGGATCATTCGCAAGACCCTTGAGTCTGCGATTGCCAACGCCGAGCACAACGAAGGCCTGGACGTGGATGAGTTGCGTCTCGCAACGATCTGTGTGGACGAGGGGCCGACGCTCAAGCGGATCCAGGCACGAGCCAAAGGTCGTGCAGACCGGATTCTGAAGCGCACGTGCCACATCACCGTCAAGGTTTCGGACGAGTAGGAGATACCCGATGGGTCACAAAGTACATCCAACCGGTATCAGGCTTGGCGTTGTCAAAGAGCACAACTCGGTCTGGTACGCGGAGAAAGGGGCTTACGCCCAGAACCTGCTTAAGGATATCGAGGTTCGCGATTTCCTCAATCGCCGGCTCGAGAAGGCCTCGGTCAGCCGGATTCTGATTGAGCGCCCCGCGCAGAATGCTCGGATTACGATCCATACGGCCCGTCCCGGGATCGTGATCGGTAAGAAGGGCGAGGACGTGGACAAGCTCCGGAAAGAGCTGACGGATATGATGGGCGTGCCCGTACACGTCAACATTGAAGAGATCCGCAAGCCGGATCTGGATGCCAAGCTGGCGGCTCAGAGTGTAGCGAACCAGCTTGAGCGCCGCGTGATGTTCCGGCGGGCTTTGAAGCGCGCTGTTCAGAATGCGATGCGCCAAGGCGCGAAGGGAATCCGGATCCAGGCCAGCGGGCGGCTCGGCGGTTCCGAGATTGCGCGCACCGAGTGGTATCGCGAGGGTCGTGTACCGCTGCACACACTTCGTGCGGATATTGACTATGCGCATTACGAGGCCCACACCACCTACGGGATCATTGGCGTCAAAGTCTGGATCTTTAAGGGTGAAATCCTGGGTGGCCTGGAGCAGGTTCGGGCTGAAAAAGAAGCCGCTGCTCAGAAGAAAGCTCAGAAGTAAGGGGGTCTCTAAATGCTGCAACCGAAACGAACAAAATTCCGCAAGGTACAGAAAGGTCGCAACCGCGGCATGGCCAACACCGGTAATAAGGTCAGCTTCGGTGAGTATGGCCTTAAAGCGACCGGTCGTGGTCGGGTTACTGCGCGTCAGATTGAGGCGGCTCGCCGTACGATGACACGGCGGATCAAGCGCGGCGGTAAGATCTGGATTCGCGTTTTCCCGGACAAGCCGATCACGGAAAAGCCCCTTGAAGTCCGCATGGGTAAGGGTAAGGGCGCCGTCGAGTACTGGGTTGCCGAAGTTCAGCCTGGGAAGATGCTTTATGAGATGGAAGGGGTCGCAGAAGACGTGGCACGCGATGCGTTCAACCTTGCCGCGGCCAAACTGCCGGTACCGACCACCTTTGTGAACAGGACGGTGATGTGATGAAAGCGACAGAATTGCGTGACAAATCGGCAGACGAACTGAACCAGGAGCTGATGCGGCTGCTCAAGGAGCAGTTCAATCTCCGGATGCGCAAGGCGACAGGTCAGCTGAATCAGTCTCACTTGCTGCGTCAGACCAAGCGCGATATTGCGCGCGTTAAAACTGTTATGACTGAGAAGGCAGGTGACTGAAATGGCTCAAGAAAAAGGTAACGCCCGGACGCTCAATGGCCACGTGGTCAGCAACAAGATGGAAAAAACCGCTGTTGTGAAGGTTGAGCGCCGCGAAAAGCATCCGCTCTACGGCAAGTACGTGAAGCGCTCAACGCGCATTAAGGCTCACGACGAAGATAACCAGTGTAGCGTAGGCGATTTTGTGACGATCGCCGAGAGCCGTCCGCTGTCGCGGAATAAGGCATGGACATTGGTGAACGTTGTTGAGCGTGCGTTGAAGGTGTAAGGCGCCAGGACACTGGTTCTTGTCGTAAAGACGAAGTGGTTTCTAGTGGAGACGAACCATGATTCAGACGCAAACCGTACTTGACGTAGCCGATAACAGCGGTGCCCGTCAGGTTATGTGTATTAAGGTCCTGGGTGGCTCTCACCGACGCTATGCAAGGGTCGGGGATATCATCAAGGTATCCGTCAAAGAGGCGATTCCCAGGGGCCGTGTCAAGAAAGGCCAGGTGCTTAAGGCCGTCGTTGTTCGGACCAAGAGTGGTATTCGGCGTCAGGATGGTTCCCTGATCCGGTTCGATGGCAATGCGGCGGTTCTGCTTAACCCGCAGGAAGCGCCGGTAGGTACCCGAATTTTTGGCCCGGTGACTCGCGAACTTCGGAATGAGAAATTCATGAAGATCATTTCGCTGGCACCCGAGGTTTTGTAGGAACGAGAGGCCGGTTATGAACAAGATCAAGCGAGATGATGAAGTGGTGGTCACCACCGGTAAAGACCGGAACAAGCGGGGCAAAGTGCTGCGTATTGTTGATGGTGGTGAGCGCGTCGTAGTGTCCGGGATCAATATGATCAAGAAGCACACGCGCCCCAATCCCATGGCGGGAACCCAGGGCGGCATCATCGAAAAGGAAGCTCCGATTCATATTTCGAACGTGGCCATCTATAACCCGCAGCATGATCAGGCTGATCGCGTCGGGTTTCAGGTGAAGGAAGACGGCACCAAAGTGCGCATCTTCCGCTCCACGCAAGAAGTGATCGATAACCAGTAAGCGGCGGTGGTTACGATGTCCAACATGAGAGACGTGTACAAAGAGCAGGTGATCCCGGCGCTCAACCAGCAATTCGGGTACGCGAACCCGATGCAGGTGCCGCGGATCGAAAAGATCACCCTGAATATGGGCGTAGGTGAAGCTGTTGGCGACAAGAAACAGCTTGATAACGCCGTCGCTGACCTAGAGAAGCTTTCGGGTCAGAAACCGGTGATCACTAAAGCGCGCAAATCGGTTGCCGGTTTCAAGATCCGGGAAGGCTTCCCGATCGGATGCAAGGTGACACTGCGCGGCGAGCGGATGTGGGATTTCTTCGATCGTCTGGTGCAGATCGCGATTCCGCGGATTCGTGACTTTCGTGGCCTGAGCCCTAAGTCATTCGACGGTCGCGGCAATTACAGCATGGGCGTTCGGGAACAGATCATCTTCCCGGAAATTGAGTACGACAAGGTCGATAAAGTTCGCGGTCTCGATATCACCATCAGCACATCCGCTGAGAGTGACGAGGAAGGGCGCGCATTGCTTTCGGCGTTCAATTTCCCGTTCAAACAGTAAGGATCGGACATGGCTAAAGTTGGCATGAAACAGCGCGAACGCAACCGGGAGCGTCTAGTTGCGAAGTACGCTGATAAGCGTGAGCGCCTCAAGGCCAAGGCGAAAGACCAGAATCTGAGTGACGAAGAGCGCTGGGAAGCGCAGATGCAGCTCCAGAAGCTGCCTCGTAATTCCAGCCCGGTGCGTCTACGCAATCGTTGCCAGGTAACCGGGCGCCCACATGGTGTCCTCAGAAAATTCCAGCTTTCACGCATCAAGTTGCGTGAAACCGGAATGCGCGGTGAGGTTCCGGGGCTGCGCAAGGCCAGCTGGTAAACCCGCGCGTTGGTAAGCAACAGCATTGTTGCTGCACAACTGAAACGATCAGGAGTCTCATACGAATGAGCATGCAAGATCCGTTGGCGGACATGTTCACGCGCATCCGTAACGGCCAGATGGCCGAGAAGATGAGCGTAGAGATGCCGTCATCCAAGATGAAACAGTCCGTTGCCCATGTCCTAAGGGATGAAGGGTTTATCGAGGACTTCAGCGTTGAGGGCGATAAAAAGCCCCGGCTGACTGTCAGCCTGCGTTATTTCGAAGGCAAGCCCGTTATTGAGAGCATCCAGCGGGCGAGTCGCCCCGGACTGCGCCAGTATCGCGGTAACAGCGAACTGCCGCGCGTTGCTGGTGGTCTTGGTGTCGCGATCGTGTCCACGTCCCAGGGCGTGATGACCGATAGCGCCGCGCGTAAGGCCGGCATTGGTGGCGAAATTATCTGCACCGTATTCTAGGAGGAGTCATGTCCAGGGTTGCGAGTAATCCTGTCGTGCTGCCATCCGGTGTCGAGGTGAAGTTCAACGGCCAGGACGTTGAAGTGAAGGGTGCCATGGGCACGCTGCACCATAGTATTCACCCGAGTGTCGAAGTGACGCAGGACGACGATAAGCTGCGGTTCGCGCCGCGCAACAATGCGAAGAAGAGCCGGGCTCTAGCCGGTACTACCCGGGCACTCCTGAACAATATGGTTATTGGTGTGTCCAGCGGGTTTGAGCGTAAGCTCGAGATCAATGGCGTCGGCTACCGGGCCCAGGCCGAAGGAAACAGCGTGAATCTTACGCTTGGCTTCAGCCATCCGGTGGAATACCAGCTGCCGGAAGGTGTTTCCGCTGAGTCCCCGAAGCCGACAGAGCTGGTGCTTAAAGGCACCGACAAGCAGCGTGTCGGCCAGGCAGCAGCAGACATCAGGGCTTTCCGTCCGCCTGAGCCCTACAAGGGCAAAGGTGTCCGCTACGCGGATGAAACGGTAAGGCGTAAAGAGGCCAAGAAGAAATAAGGCGAACAGATGAGCGCGAAGAAAGAATCCAGGTTGCGTCGCGCACGTAAGGTGCGCATCAAAATCCGGGAACGCGGCTCCAACCGCCTCTGCGTCCACCGTACACCGCGTCATATGTATGCACAGGTGACTACGGCGGATGGCAGCCAGGTGCTAGCGGCCGCCTCCACACTGGACAAAGAGTTGCGCCAGGGTGCAACCGGAAACGTCGAAGCCGCGCGCCAGGTTGGTGAAATGATCGCGGAGCGGGCAAAGAACGCGGGTATCGAAACGGTTGCATTCGACCGATCCGGCTATCGCTACCATGGTCGCGTCAAAGCGCTTGCCGATGCGGCGCGTGAAGCTGGCCTGCAATTCTAAGAGGTGGAAAAGATGAGCGTGAATGAACAGAACCAGCCTGAGCTTCAGGAAAAGCTGGTGCAGGTCAATCGGGTGGCTAAAGTGGTTAAGGGTGGCCGCCTTTTCGGTTTCACCGCCCTGACGGTTGTGGGTGACGGCAATGGCCGTGTTGGCTATGGTCGCGGTAAGGCACGCGAAGTGCCGGTGGCGATTCAGAAGGCTATGGACTCCGCGCGCAAGAACATGGTTTCCGTGCCGCTGAATGGTGCCACACTGCAGTACCCGATCAAGGCAAACCATGGCGCTTCCAGGGTGTTCATGCAGCCGGCCTCCGAAGGTACCGGTATCATTGCGGGCGGCGCTATGCGTGCTGTCCTGGAGGTTGCGGGCGTGCACAACGTACTGGCGAAGTGCTATGGATCGACGAACCCGATCAACGTAGTACGTGCTACTGTTGAAGGCCTGAGAGCTACGCGGTCTCCGGAAGAAGTGGCGGCTAAGCGTGGTAAAACCGTGGAAGAGATCCTGGACTGACGTTATGGCTAACAAAACGATCAAGGTCACATTGACCCGCAGTCTCATTGGAGCGCAGAAGAAACATCGCCTGTGCATCCAAGGCCTGGGTCTGCGCCGTCTCCACCATTCGGTGGAACTTGAGGACACACCCGCGGTCCGCGGGATGATCAACCGTGTCAATTATATGGTTCGGGTAGAGGAGCAGTAAGATGCAACTGAACGAACTCCGCCCCGGCGATGGTTCCAAGGCTGACCGCAAGCGCGTGGGCCGTGGTATCGGCAGCGGTCTGGGTAAGACCGGCGGTCGCGGCCATAATGGCCAGAAGTCACGCTCCGGCGGCAGTATCGCCCCCGGCTTTGAGGGTGGGCAGCAGCCAATGGCCGGGCGTTTGCCCAAGTTTGGTTTCACCTCTCGTCAACAGCGTTGGGAAGCTGAGATTCGCCTTAACGAGCTGGCGAAGGTTGAAAGCGATGTCGCGGATCTGGACGCTCTGAAAAAAGCGAATGTGATCCGTCATGATGTGCGCGAAGCGAAAGTGGTCGCCTCCGGTGAGCTTTCCCGTGCCGTGACTGTAAAGGGCCTGCGGGTAAGTAAAGGGGCCCATGAAGCGATTACTGCCGCTGGCGGGAAAGTCGAAGACTGAATCGAGGGCTAAATGGCTAAACAGGGACCGGCATCCGCCAAAGGACAAGGGCTATCGGAGCTCTACTCCAGGCTCAAGTTCGTTGTGATCGCAATCCTGGTTTACAGGATCGGCGCACACATTCCGGTGCCGGGCATCAACCCGGACCGGTTGGCGGCAATGTTTGAACAGCAGCAGGGCACGATCCTCGGCATGTTCAACATGTTCTCGGGAGGTGCCCTTGAGCGCATGAGTATATTGGCTCTGGGCATCATGCCCTACATCTCCGCCGCGATCATTATGCAGCTTATGACGGCGGTAAGCCCGCAGTTAGAGCAGCTGAAGAAAGAAGGCGAGTCAGGCCGCAAGAAGATCAGCCAATACACGCGGTATGGCACCGTTGGGCTGGCCTTTGTCCAGGGGGTAGGAATCTCTGTTGGGCTTGCGTCCCAGGGGGTGACGTTCTCGTCCGGTCTCGATTTCTATTTCGTGGCGGTTGTGTCTTTCGTCTGTGGCGCGGTGTTTCTGATGTGGCTGGGCGAACAGATCACCGAGAGAGGTATCGGTAACGGAATCTCGCTTCTGATCTTTGCCGGTATCGTAGCTGGTCTACCTGGCGCTATTGGACAGACGCTGGAACAGGCACGCAGCGGTGAAATGAGTCTGTTACTGGTCTTTGGTGTTGGCATCATGGCCGTTGGCGTGGTTGGGTTTATTGTCTTCATGGAGCGCGGCCAGCGCCGCATTACGGTAAATTACGCCAAGCGCCAGCAGGGGCGGCGGGTGTATGCGCAACAGCAGAGTCATCTGCCGTTGAAGGTGAATATGGCTGGCGTGATTCCGGCGATCTTTGCATCGTCGATCCTGCTTTTCCCAGCGTCGCTTGGGCAGTGGTTCGGGCAGTCCGAGGGGATGGAGTGGCTGGGTAACCTGTCACAGATCCTCGGGCCGAATCAGCCGCTGTACATCTTGCTGTTTGCAGCTGCAGTGATTTTCTTCTGCTTCTTCTATACAGCATTGATGTATAACCCCCGGGAAGTCGCCGACAATCTCAAGAAGTCGGGTGCCTTCATTCCCGGTATACGGCCTGGTGAGCAGACTGCGAAATACATCGACGGGGTGCTCACGCGTCTGACGATCTTCGGCGCGTTATATATCGCGGCGGTGTCGATCATGCCTCAGTTCCTCACGGTGTTCGGTAACATCCCGTTCTACCTCGGGGGCACGTCACTGCTGATCGTCGTAGTGGTAGTGATGGATTTCATGTCACAGGTTCAGGCGCATCTGATGTCGCACCAATACGAATCCGTGATGAAGAAGTCCAACCTTAAGAATCACGGACGCAGCGGTATGTTCCGCTGATCAATGGGAGACTGAAATGAAAGTACGTGCATCGGTTAAGAGAATCTGCCGAAACTGCAAAATCATTCGTCGCAATGGCTCAGTCCGGGTCATCTGCACCGAGCCTCGTCACAAACAGCGCCAAGGTTGAGGCGCTGCAAAGGGCGGTTGTTGATATCTGCCGATACAGGCGCTATCATTCCGCACCTTTTGTGACGGTAACGTAAACAGCAAAGCTTTGAATGCGGAGTGAAGTGAATGGCACGTATAGCCGGTGTCAACATACCCGAGAAAAAACATGCCGCGGTTTCGTTGACCTATATCTTCGGGATCGGCCATACCACGGCAGGTCAGCTTTGCGACGCCACAGGGATTCCCCGGAATACGATGGTTGGCCAACTTACCGATGAGCAGGTGGATAACCTGCGCACCGAAGTAGGCAAGCTTTCCGTAGAGGGTGACCTGCGTCGTGAGGTTCAGATGAACATCAAGCGGTTGCGGGATCTGGGCTGCTATCGCGGCCTGCGGCATCGCCATGGTCTGCCGGTTCGCGGTCAGCGAACCAAGACCAATGCGAGGACCCGCAAGGGCCCCCGTAAACCGATTCGTAAATAACAGGTAGGTAAAAATGGCAAAGCCAGGTACACGTACCCGTAAAAAGGTGAAAAAGTCAGTTGTTGACGGCGTGGCGCACATTCATGCGTCGTTCAACAACACCATCGTGACCCTGTCCGACCGTCAGGGCAACGTCCTCTCATGGGCGACTGCCGGGGGGTCCGGATTCCGCGGTTCACGAAAGAGTACACCTTTTGCTGCGCAGGTAGCAGCTGAAAGGGCCGGTAACGCGGCCGCTGAATACGGTCTTAAAAACCTGGACGTAATGGTCAAGGGTCCCGGACCCGGCCGGGAATCCGCGGTGCGCGCTCTCAATGGGGTAGGTTTCAAGATCACCAATATCGAGGACGCGACACCCATCCCGCACAATGGCTGTCGTCCGCCGAAAAAGCGCCGCGTGTAATTAAGGAGACAGCGATTTATGGCACGTTACATTGGTCCAACATGTAAACTGTCTCGCCGCGAGGGGACAGATCTCTTCCTGAAGAGCGGGGTCCGGGCGCTCGAAAGCAAGTGCAACGTCGACCAAGCGCCTGGTCAGCATGGCGCGCGGCGCACCCGGGTTTCCGAGTATGGAACCCAGCTTCGGGAAAAGCAGAAGGTACGCCGTATGTACGGTGTGCTTGAGAAACAATTCCGGAATTACTACCAGGAGGCTACTCGCCGTAAAGGCTCGACCGGCGAGAACCTGCTGCAGCTGCTGGAGTGCCGGCTCGATAACGTGGTTTATCGGATGGGTTTCGGCGCCACTCGAGCCGAAGCACGTCAATTGGTTTCTCACAAGGCGTTGCAGGTCAACGGCCGCACCGTCAACGTGGCGTCCTATCAGGTTCAGCCTGGCGACGAGATCCGCGTTCGTGAGAAGGCTCAGAACCAGCTTCGTATCCGCAACGCACTGGAGCTGGCTAACAGCCGTGCGGCCATTGAGTGGGTCGACGTTGACGCCAACAAGCTCGTGGGAACTTTCCGTTCCCGTCCGGAGCGCAGTGAGATGTCTGCGGACATCAACGAGAGCTTGATCGTCGAGCTTTACTCCAAGTAACGGACAGCGAAATAGGGGCGTCCAATGCAGCGTTCAGCTACTGAATTCCTGACTCCTCGCAGCATTAATGTTGAGGAGCAGACCCAAACCCACGCCCGCGTGGTACTGGAGCCTCTTGAGCGGGGCTTTGGCCACACGTTGGGTAATGCTCTGCGGCGGATTCTGCTCTCCTCCATGCCCGGGAGTGCAGTCACCGAGGCACAGATCGATGGAGTGCTGCACGAGTACAGTGCCATAGAGGGTGTTCAGGAGGATGTTATAGAAATCCTTTTGAACCTCAAGGGGCTGGCCGTCAAGCTCAACGGTCGCGATCATGCCGAGCTCTCCCTTTCCAAAAAGGAAGAGGGGCCTGTGACCGCGGCGGATATCCAACTTGATCATGACGTTGAGATTGTCAATCCGGATATGGTGATCTGCCACCTGTCGAAGGCTGGTGAGCTCAACATGAAGCTGACAGTGAGCGCTGGTCGTGGCTATGAGCCCGCGGATCAACGCGAGCAGGATGAGGAAAGCCGTGCGATTGGGCGTCTCCAGATCGATGCGACCTTCAGTCCCATCCGCCGTGTTTCCTACATGGTTGAGAGTGCCCGTGTTGAACAGCGGACCGACCTGGATAAGTTGATTCTTGATCTGGATACCAACGGTACCATCGATCCTGAAGAAGCAATCCGGCGCGCCGCCACTATCCTGCAGCAGCAACTGTCGGTATTCGTGGATCTCGATCAGGAGAAAGAACCGGAAGAGTCGCAGGAAGAAGAGGAAGTTGATCCAATTCTGATGCGTCCGGTTGATGATCTGGAGTTGACGGTTCGTTCGGCCAACTGTCTGAAGGCGGAGAACATCTACTATATCGGCGATCTTATCCAGCGCACTGAGGTGGAGCTGCTGAAGACCCCCAATCTCGGCAAGAAATCGCTGACCGAGATCAAGGATGTGCTGGCCTCCCGTGGTCTCTCGCTGGGGATGCGGCTGGAGAACTGGCCGCCGGCGAGCCTGCGCGGTGATGACCGGGTCCTTGGTGGCTGATCGCTGAACCGCTGATTTTGATTTAAGGAATTAGAGCAATGCGTCATCGTAAGAGTGGTCGTAAATTAAACCGCAACAGTTCACACCGGAAGGCCATGTACCGCAACATGACCGCTTCTCTGGTGGAGCATGAGCTGATCAAGACGACGCTGCCAAAGGCGAAGGAACTTCGCCGGGTGGCAGAGCCGCTGATCACGCTTGCCAAAGAAGATTCGGTGGCGAACCGGCGTCAGGCATTTGCGCGGCTGCGCAATGACGAGACGGTGACTAAGCTCTTTGAAGAGCTCGGTCCCCGGTTCGAATCCCGTCCGGGCGGTTACCTGCGGATTCTCAAGTGCGGCTTGCGGGCCGGCGACAATGCGCCTATGGCGTATGTAGAGGTCATCGGGCGTCCGGTTGTTGAATACGTGGAAGACGATGAGGATGACGAGGACGAAGACTGAGCCTCGCTCTGATGCCTGACCGTGTCAGGCAGTGCCTCACGTAAAAGCCGGACCAAGCGTCCGGCTTTTTTTATGGGGTGCGAACCTGAAGGATTGGCGCCAGATAGCCACCGGTATGGGAGTCAGCCACGGTGGCAACCTGTTCCGGCGTTCCCCCGGCAAGGAGGCGACCGCCGCCATCGCCACCTTCCGGGCCGAGGTCTACGAGCCAGTCAGCAGTCTTGATGACATCGATGTTGTGCTCGATAACGATCACGGTGTTGCCGTGATCTCGCAGGGTATGGAGAACATCAAGAAGCTGCTGAATGTCGTGGAAGTGAAGGCCGGTTGTTGGTTCATCCAGGATGTACAGTGTGTTGCCGGTATCCCGCTTGGAAAGCTCCCGGGCCAGCTTGACGCGCTGGGCTTCGCCACCTGACAAAGTAACGGCGTTCTGGCCAAGCTTAACGTACGACAGGCCGACCTCCATGAGTGTCTGAAGTCGACGGGCCAAGAAGGGAACGGAGTCGAAAAAGTCCCTGGCCTCCTCAATGGTCATGGAGAGCACTTCGTGTATGTTTTTACCCTTGTAGGTGATTTCCAGAGTCTCGCGGTTATAGCGCTGTCCCTGGCAAACATCACAAGGCACGTATATATCCGGCAGGAAGTGCATCTCTACTTTGATTTCGCCATCTCCGTGGCAGGCTTCACAGCGTCCGCCCTTGACGTTGAAGCTGAATCGGCCGGGTTTATACCCCCGTGATCGCGCTTCCTGCGTTCCTGCAAACAGCTCTCGTATCGGAGTGAAAAGCCCTGTGTAAGTGGCGGGGTTTGATCGCGGGGTACGCCCAATCGGGCTCTGGTCGATATCGATCACGCGATCCAATGCGTCCAGCCCCTCGATGGTTTGATGGGGCTCTGGTGACAGGCTTGTGGCGTTATTAAGCTGACGTGCGGCCGCCGGGTAAAGAGTGCTGTTGATCAAAGTGGATTTACCAGAGCCGGAAACCCCGGTTACACAGGTCATCAAGCCAATCGGTATGCGCACCTGGTCGCCCTGGAGGTTGTGGCCCCTCGCACCGTTGAGTGTGATCCAGCGCTCACCGGCGATGGTGCGGTTTTCTGGGATCGCGATCCGCCGCTGGCCGGTGAGATACTGGCCGGTGATTGATTCGGGTTCCGCCGCAATAGCGTCCGCCGTACCCTCGGCAATGATTCGTCCCCCATGGATACCGGCGCCTGGGCCGATATCCACAATATGATCCGCTGCTCTGATGGCATCTTCGTCGTGTTCCACCACGATGACGGTGTTGCCCATATCGCGCAGGCGTTTGAGTGTATTGAGGAGGCGCTCATTGTCACGCTGGTGGAGCCCGATTGAGGGCTCGTCGAGAATGTACATCACGCCCACGAGCCCAGCGCCGATCTGGCTAGCGAGTCGGATCCGCTGGGCCTCGCCGCCGGAGAGAGTGTCCGCACTGCGCTCCAGGGTCAGATAGCCCAGTCCCACGTTCACCAGAAATTCGAGGCGCTTGCGGATTTCGTTGAGAATGGTCTCGGCAATCTGGCCGCGCCACCCGGGGAGCGTGACCGACCGTGCGGTCTCCAGAGAATGGGCAATGGAAAGTCGGGCCATTGCCGGAAGCGTCCACTCGCCGATGAAAACATGCCGGGCCACCTCGTTCAGGCGTGAGCCATAACAGTCCGGGCAGGGGCGTGAATTCAGCGAGCGCGCCATTTCATCGCGTACTGTCTGGGAATCCGTCTCCCGGTAGCGGCGCTCCAGGTTGGGGATGACCCCCTCAAAGGGGTGATCGCGGTCGACGGACTGCCCCTTGGAGTTGACGTAGCGAAAGGTGACCGGTTCGTCGCCGGTGCCATGAAGTACAGTGCGCTGGAACCATTCCGGCAGCTGCTCCCAGGGGGTGTCGAGATCGCAGCCGTAGTGGGAGGCAACGCTTTCGAGCATCTGGAAATAATAGACTGAACGCCGGTCCCACCCCCGTATTGCGCCTTCAGCCAGAGTAAGCTCAGGGTTGCGGATCAGGCGTTCGGGGTCAAAGAATTGATCGACACCCAGCCCGTCACAGGTTGGGCAGGCCCCTGCAGGGTTGTTGAATGAAAACGTCCGGGGTTCTGGTGCGCTGATAGAGAAACCACACTGGGGGCACGCATGGCGTGCGGAGAAAACCAGCTCTTCCGAGCCATCCTCATCCATGGAGGCCACGCGAGCGGTTTCATCGGCTAGGGCTAGTGCGGTCTCGAAGGACTCGGCCAGGCGCTGCTGTAGCCCTTCCCGGATCCGGAAGCGATCCACGACCACTTCAATGCTGTGCTTGCGCTTGGGATCCAGCGAGGGCAGAGCGTCGATGTCGTACACCTGGCTGTCAACGCGGAGTCGAATGAACCCCTGGCTGCGCATCTCATCCAGAACCTGCTGGTGCTCGCCCTTGCGTTCGCTGATCAGGGGCGCGAGGATCATCATGCGGCTGCCTTCAGGCAGGTTCAGCACCTGATCCACCATCTGGCTTACCGTCTGGGCGTCCAGCGGTTCATCGTGCACCGGGCAGCGCGGCTCGCCAGCACGTGCGAACAGAAGCCGCAGGTAGTCGTGAATCTCGGTGATGGTGCCGACCGTGGAGCGGGGGTTGTGGGAGGTGGACTTCTGCTCAATGGAGATTGCCGGTGACAGTCCCTCCATGTGATCCACGTCGGGCTTCTCCATCATGGAAAGAAACTGGCGGGCGTAAGTGGAGAGCGATTCCACATAGCGGCGCTGGCCTTCCGCGTAGAGGGTGTCGAATGCCAGTGATGACTTGCCAGAGCCGGAAAGCCCGGTGACCACCACCAGCTGATTCCTCGGGATATCGAGATCCACTGATGCCAGGTTGTGGGTGCGTGCGCCCCGTATGCGGATGTGGTTCATGTTGCTCCAAAGGCTGGGCAAAACCGCCATTATAGGGGTTACTGGCACGCCGCCATAGATGGATTGATCTGAATCGATGAGTAAGGCGCGAGCCCTGTGCTAAGATGACACCGCTTTTCTGGAGGGCTTTGAATGAATGCCACTGAAAAACGTGCTATAGGCGCCTTGGCGTCGGTCTACGGCTCGCGCATGCTCGGTCTGTTCATGATCCTGCCGGTGTTTGTGCTGCTCGGGCGGGATCTGCAGGGCGCCAGCCCGGCGCTTCTGGGTGTTGCGCTGGGGGCCTATGGGCTTTCCCAGGCACTTCTGCAGATTCCGTTCGGCATGCTGTCCGACCGTTTCGGCCGCAAGCCGCTGATCCAGCTTGGGTTGGTGCTGTTTGCTGCGGGCAGTCTGGTGGCAGGTTGGTCGGACTCCATACAGGGGGTTATTGCCGGGCGCATACTGCAGGGCTCGGGGGCTATCGCCAGCGTGCTCATGGCTCTGGCCAGCGATCTCACTCGCGAGGAGAATCGCACCAAGGGAATGGCCAGCATCGGTCTGTCCATCGGCTTGGCCTTTGCTCTGTCACTGGTTCTTGGCCCCATGATCGGCGACGCTTATGGCCTCACCGGAATATTCCTGTTAACGGCGGTTCTGGCGGGCATCGGTATGGTGTTGGTGGCAACTGTTGTGCCAACGCCTGAAATCCGTTCCCATCAGCCGGATGCGCTGCCAGCCCGGGATCAGCTTCGCCAGGTGCTCACATCAGGGCGGTTGCTGCGGCTTGATGCCGGTATTTTTGTGCTGCATCTGACGCTGACCGCGCTGTTTCTGATCGTACCCCTGACGCTCGAGGATCTGGGGCTGGGCACAAACCAGCACTGGTGGGTGTATCTGTCGGTAATGGGCACTGGATTCGTAGCCATGCTGCCTTTGGTCATCATCGGTGAGAAAAAGCGCCGTCTAAAGCAGGTTATGGCACTTTCAGTGGGTCTTCTGGGTCTCGCTGTGGCGCTGATGGGGATTGGCTGGGAACGCGTGGCGGCGTTCTGGGTCGTCCTTTTCATCTTCTTTACCGGCTTCAATCTTCTGGAGGCGCTGCTGCCTTCGCTGATCAGCAAAGAGGCTCCGGCAGCCGGCAAGGGCTCAGCCATGGGCGTGTACTCTACCAGCCAGTTCATGGGCTCGTTTGTAGGCGGGGCGTTTGGAGGGTGGCTCTCTGGTTTCGCTGGTGCCAGCGGTGTTATCGTTCTTATCCTGATTGCGATCGTTGCGTGGTTCGCACTGGTGCTCACTATGGCGCCACCACGTTACGCCACAAGCCTGGCGTTACAACTGAGTGAGGACCACCAACAGGATCCACGAACCATGAGGGAGGCCTTTATGGGCATTGCGGGGGTGGATGACGCCGTGGTGCTGGTTGCCAGCAGCGAAGCCTGGCTCAAGGTGGATCGCCAACAATTTGATGAACAAGCCCTGTGGCGGCTGCCTTTTGTGGCGCAGCAGGAGTGACGAAGGAAACCACCGGAGGGTTTCCTGTAACGCATAACAGCGCATAAATAGAAAGGAACAGGAGCAGAGCATGGCGAGAGGCGTAAACAAGGTCATTCTGATCGGCAATCTGGGGGCGGATCCAGAGACCCGGTACACGGCCAATGGTAACCCGGTTACCAACCTGAGGCTGGCAACGGACGAAAGCTACAAGGACCGCAATACCGGCCAGATGGTGCCGCGCACTGAATGGCACCGTATCGTTATGTTCGGCAAGATCGCGGAAGTCGCCGGCCAGTATCTGCGTAAGGGGTCCAAGGTCTACATTGAGGGTCGTCTGCAGACCAACAAGTGGCAGGACCAGAACGGTCAGGATCGTTATACCACCGAGATCATTGTCGATATCAATGGCCAGATGCAGATGCTCGACAGCCGTGGTGGCGATAACGCCGGCACCGGCGGTGGTGCTCCGGCAGCCGCCCAGGGCGCTCCCTCCCAGGGTGGTGGTTATGCACCCCAGGGTGGCGATCAGAACCAAGGAAGCGGAATGCCTGATCCAGTCGATGACTTTGACGACGACATTCCCTTCTAGAGGTCAACGTAGGCTCGATTACGGCGGCAAAACTCGGCGCTGTGTCAAATAACGTTGATAAGTGCCTGAGCAGCGTGAAACTGTTTGGATCCTGAACTATACTGGAGCTCAAGCAGGCATGCTGGTCCAGCAGTGCGCCATTTCCGGAACAGCGCAGACGGTTGATTTGTTCACACGCCGATTCCTCAGAAACCCATTCGCCCGGCACCATCCTCGTCGTCGTCTTGGTCTAGAACTGGCGGAAGAGGCGACGTACTGGGCAATCCGTGACGCCGATGGCGGGCTTCGGACTGGCTCCGTGGCACCTGAAGTCTCACTGGAAACGCTCGTAAGTGAACAGGGATTGGAGGGAGCCCGGACCAAAGTAGTGCTGGGCCAGAACCAGTACCAGATCTTCCAGGCTGAACGCCCTAATGTGGAGGCCGGGGAGCTGGCCGAAGCGGTGCGCTGGAAACTGGGCGACCTGCTTGATTACCCCGCCACTGAAGCGGTTATTGATACCTTTCCGTTCCCGGAAGACGCCTCCCGGGACCGGGGGTCTCTCATTAATGCCGTCTGTGCCCATCAGAACCAAATCCAACAGATCGTCGACATCGTCCATGAAGCGGGGCTTGCACTGGAAGCCATCGACATCGCCGAGCTCGCATTGCGCAATCTGCTCGCGCTTGATGACCTCGAGGAGCGGGGCGCGGCAATAGTCTATCTCGGCAGGAAGAATGGCCACGTGGTGTTCTGCCGTGGCCCAGTGCTTTACATGGCGCGCCGCCTGGATGTTTCACACGCCCAGTTGCGGGACGCCGCTACTCAGGAGCAGACGGTTCAGGATCTGGCATTGGAGATCCAGCGCTCGCTGGACTATTACGAGAGTCAGTTGCGCCAGATTCCCCCTCCCCGCGTACAGCTGGCCGGGCATCCGGAAGCCCTGCCACTGGCGGGGATGCTCAACTCCGAAGTGACTGCCGAGGTGGTTGATCTGGATTGGAGCGATGTGTTTTCAGGAATCACGCCAGAGCCGGGAAGTGCCCTGGCGGCGGCTACACTGCTGAGTGATGATGGCGGTGCTGTATGAAGCAATCCATCAACCTGTATACCGATGCCTTCCGGCCTTCTCGCGAATGGCTGACCCTTGGAAGGGCGCTGGGTGTAGGGGCGCTTGTGCTTCTGGTGGTTGCCGGTGTTAGTGGGGTTTTGCGGTATCAGCTGGCCGGCGCGCAAGCCCGGCTTGAAGACCTGGCATCCAGGGAGAGCCGAAAGCAGCAGTCAGTAGAGACCCTCCAGGATCAGGTTGAGGCACGCCAGAAAGATCCTGCGCTTGAGCAGCAAGTGACGCGGCTTGAGCAGCGGGTTCGGGATCGTCGGCGCCTCGTAGAGCGAGCCGATTCGGTTGCTCAAGCGAGCAGCGAAGGCTTTACGCCCTATCTTGAAGGCTTGGCCCGCCAGAGCCTGGATGGACTCTGGCTCACCCGGATCCGGGTGGATCTGATGCGTGATCGCCTGGGGCTGGCAGGTCGTACCCGGGACGGGCAGAACGTACCGGAGTATCTTCAGCGACTTCAAGAGGAATCCGTGTTTGAGGGGCGTCGCTTCGCTCGTTTTGTCATTGAACGTCCGGAAGGCGGAGAGCCCCTTAGTTTTGAAGTGGCGTCTACTCGTGATACGCCGGAGGAAGACGAATGAAGGAGCGCCTGCGCCAACGCTGGCAGGCGTTTGCGGCTGCCTTTCTGGCACGTGAGCGCCGTGAGCGGGTTCTGATGCTGGTGGCCACCGCCGCGGTTGTAGCGCTGGGGGCCTGGCAGCTGCTGGTTACGCCGGTTATGCAGGCCCAGACCCGTGTGGCCGAGCGCATCGAAAGCAAGCAGCAATCCATGGAGAGCCTCTCCCAGCAGGAGGATAAGCTGCTACGGGAGTTAGAAAAAGATCCTAACGAGCCTCTGCATGAACGCATCAGCCAGCTCCAGAAGCGGCTTGAGCGTTATGACCAGCAGCTGGAAGAACTGACCACAGGGCTGATCAGTCCGCCGGAGATGGTAGCTCTGCTGCGCCGTATGCTGGCGCGGCATGATGGGGTAACGCTGGCGAGCGTTTCCCACCGGGCACCGGAACCGGTTGTTGTCAGTGAGCAGAGTGAAACCGGAAACAACAAACAGGATGCCAGTCTTTACGCGCATCCGGTGGAAGTTACTGTCAGCGGCGGTTTCCATGATGTGCTGGCCTATCTGCGGGACCTTGAGGGTCTGGATGAGCGCCTGGGGTGGCGCTCGCTGGATTACAGAACGCAGGATTGGCCGGGGGCCAGGGTTCGGATCCGGATGCATACGCTGAGTCTGCATAAGGAGTGGCTGGGTGTCTGAGAGACGTTTTTTCAGCGTCATAGCAGGCGTTTTCATGGTGGTGCCTTTGACTTTTGGCGCCAGCAGCGACGAATCACTTCCGGATCCTACTAAACCGCCCATGGATGCGACCCAGCAAAAAAACAGTGTCTCGCCAGCACGCCAATTCCGGCTCGATTCCATACTGGTGGGCGATCAGCGCCGGCGGGCTGTGATCAACGGCACAACACTGGCCCAAGGCGGTACGCTGGCAAATGCCACCATTGTCCGCATTGGTGTCGATCGTGTGCTCATCGAGATCGGCGGGCAGCAGTACACACTTGAACTCGAGAGCGCGCCGTCGATCCGGCGCGAGTAGCAGGTTAAACGATATGCGAAAGCGTTTCTTCTCATACCCGATCCCAGTGGTGCTCGCCCTGTTTCTGGTGGGGTGTGCCGGTAATCCGCTGATGCAGACCCAGCGGGCAACATCCACTGAAACCACAGAGCGGATTGAGCAGGAACTCGAGAAAGCCGGCTCTGATCAGGGCAGTGCGGCTTCTCCTCAGGCACCGGATGAGGTGACCGGTGCCTTGATGCCGGATTTTTCAGGGCCCGTAGCATCCGGTTCCGGAAAAGAAGAGCGGTTTAATGTGAATGCCCGTGGCCTCGCGGCGCCTACTTTCTTCCGAAGCCTGGTCGATGGCACTTCCTACAATGTGGTAGTGGATCCGGCCGTTGAAGGCAATGTGACCCTCGACCTGACTCAGGTTACCCTGGATGAAGTCATGGATGTGGTGTCCGATCTCTATGGCTATCAGGTTAACCGGGAAGGGCGCATCTATCGCGTACGCCCTGCCGGTCTGAGAACTCGTATTTTCCAGGTGGACTATCTGGACATCCAGCGCAGCGGGAATTCAAAGACCCAGGTACGCTCGGGGCAGGTCACCAGTTCGGGGGATGCCAGTTCCAGTTCGGGGTCCGGCGACAGCAGCAGCGGCTCTGGTAACGGGACTGTGGTCGGAACGCGTATTACCACAACCTCAGAGTCTCGGTTCTGGGCCGATCTGCGGAGCTCGCTCAATCTTATGGTGGGCCAGGAGCGTGGCCAGCGGGTGATCACGAACCCAGGTTCCGGTGTCGTCGTGGTGCATGCCCGTCAGGACGAACTTAGGACGGTGGCGGACTACCTTCGCCGGATGCAGCTGATCTCCAAACGCCAGGTGATTCTGGAGGCACGGATTCTCGAGGTCGAACTCAGCGAGGACTTCCAGCAGGGCATCAATTGGAATTCAGTGGATGAAGTCGGAAGCGGGACGGTCGAGAGTAGCCTGAGCAGCATCGGAACCACAACTCAGGGCGGCGGGGTCTTCTCGACCGCGCTTGATGTTCAAGGCTTCAACAGCCTGATCCAGCTTCTTGGCCGGCAGGGTAACGTCCAGGTGCTTTCCAGCCCGCGGATTTCCACGGTCAATAATGAGAAGGCCGTCATCAAGGTGGGCAGTGACGAGTTCTTCGTCACGGATCTCGATTTTGAAGATGATGCTACGGGGGGGGAAGAAACATCCCGTTCCACCTCCGTGGATCTGACGCCTTTCTTTTCCGGTATCTCGCTGGACGTAACGCCGCAGATCAGCGATCAGGATGTGGTCACGTTGCATGTCCATCCGTCGGTTACGGAAGTGGACGATCAGGAAAAGCTCATCACCATTGGTGATCGGGACGTAACTCTGCCTCTGGCGCTGAGCACCGTTCGTGAGACAGACAGCGTGGTGCGTGCCCGCAGTGGCCAGATCGTGGTCATCGGTGGCCTGATCCAGAACAAGACCGAGGAAACCACCTCCGCAGTACCGTTTTTCAGTGAGATCCCTGTGATCGGTGAACTGTTCAAGCAGCGTGACTATGAATCCAGCAAGAGCGAGCTGGTCATCCTGCTCAAGCCCATGATCGCGAACGCGGACCGCTACACTCAGGACGTGAAGGAGAGCCGCCAGCGTATCCGCGATCTGCGTCGAATCATGGAATCCAATGAGTCCCCGAAGCCAGAGCCGGCGGCGGACGCCACGCGGGACAGATAGCATGTACGAGGCGTTTTTCGGCCTTAGGGATGCCCCCTTCTCACTGACGCCCAACACGCGCTACTTCCTGCGTGCGCCGAGTCACGATCAGGCGCTGGAGCTGCTGCTGGTGGCTCTGCGCCAAAAAGAAGGGTTCATCAAGGTCTCCGGCGAAGTGGGGACCGGCAAGACGCTGTTGTGCCGCCTTCTGCTCAATGCCCTGGAGGGGGAGCTCACCACCGCCTATTTACCCAACCCGCAGCTGGGGCCAACCGGGCTTTACGAGGCCCTGGCGGATGAGCTGGGGGTGACCTTGCAGGATGCCAGCAACACCCACAGGGCACTATCGACACTCCAGACGCATTTGATTGAAAACGCGGCTGCCGGTAATGCGGTGGTGCTGGTGATTGATGAAGCGCAGTCGATGCCGGTGGAGACGCTGGAGGCTTTGCGCCTGCTCACCAATCTCGAGACCGAAAGCCGTAAGCTGCTGCAGGTCGTCCTTTTCGGTCAGCCGGAGCTCGATGAACTTCTGGCACGGCCGGATCTGCGCCAGCTCAGCCAGCGCATCACCTTTCAGCACCGGTTGGAGACGCTGGCACCGGACACCGTCGCGGATTATCTCCAGCATCGTCTGGTTCAGGCGGGCTGGAATGGCGGCCGGTTGTTCCGGCCTGGTGCGGTGCGGCTGATCAGTCGCGCCTCAGGTGGTACACCGAGGCTCATCAACATACTGGCCCATAAGGCACTGATTGCGGCTTATGGGCGTGGCGAGCGGGAAATCACCAGCCGCCACGTTCGTCAGGCCATACAGGATACGGACAGTGTGGTGCGTCGCCCGGGCGTTCTGGGAGGGCTGATATGAGTCTGCTCAATGACGCGCTGAGAGACCTGGAGAAGCGCGAGGGAGGCGACGGCAGCGGCCAGGAATCGATCCCAGAAGGGCTGAGTGCAGCCAGCGCCCCGGCGTCATCGTCCTGGCGCTGGATTCTGGGCGTTGCCGCTGTGCTGGTGGCTGTGGCCGCTGGTGCTGGCTTCTGGTGGTGGGGGATCAGTGATTCGCACTCAGGCAGGGGAGGGGCTGTGCCGGCCCTTGATCCTGAACCGTTAATCCGAACGGTTTCACCGGAGCCGGGGAACTGGGAGCGCCAAACGGCTGATAAAGCGGATCAAGAGGTGGCACCAGCGGGTTCTGGTCAGGACGGAGAAACGGAGTCGGCGCAGACGACCGCTGCCCTGGCTGACAAGGCTGAAAACACAGCAGAGGCCGATAGCCCTGACGATGGTGAGCCATCACCGTCTCAGCCTTCGGCTCCGGATTCCGGTGAGGCAGCGGTTGCTGAGCCCTCGGATTCTGAAACGGCGACTGAAAGCACAACGGTGCGGGAACTCACGCCGGCTGAAAAAGACCGTCGCCTCTCGCGGGAGCTTGAAACTCTGCTCGCCGATGGTCGCGTAGCCGAGGCAAAAGAACAGCTGAATCAGCGTGTCACACAGGATTCTAAGATGCCACGCTCGCGGGCTGTCATGGCCCGGTATAGCCTGGAACGCGGAGACCACGGGGCGACGCTGCAATGGCTTCCGGAGCAGGTCGTGGCGACGTCGTCGCAGCTGCGGCTGCTCAGGGCCCGTGTGGCACTGGCCCGCAAGGGTAGAGCAAGCGCCCTGGAATGGCTGGAGGCTGAACCACCGGGACCAGGCACCATGCCGGCCTATCACACCATGATGGCGGCGCTCTATCAGCAGGTCGGCGACCATCAGGCGGCTGCTGAGCAGTGGGCCGCATTGATTGAGACGGATGACAGCAATGCCCGCTGGTGGGCGGGTCTGGGCATTGCCATGGAAAGCAGGGGGCGGAATGAACGGGCCCGAGCGGCTTATTCGCGGGCGCTGTCACTGCCGGGTCTGGCGCCGCAGCTGCGCCAGTACATTGAGCAACGGCTCGCTGCGGAGCAGGGGTAGAGCATGGCTTCTGAAACACGCCGTAAAGTCCGCATTGGCGATCTTCTCGTTGAGAACAACGTCATTACAGAGGAGCAGCTCCAGACTGCGCTGACCGAGCAGAAGCGCACCGGCCGAAAGCTGGGCAAGACGCTTACGGATCTGGGCTACCTTGAAGAGGACCAGCTACTGAATTTCCTGTCGCAGCAGCTGGACATTCCGTTTGTCCAACTGCGCCATTACAACTTTGATCATGAGCTGGTCAAAAAGCTGCCAGAGACTCAAGCGCGGCGCTTTCGGGCGATCGTGCTGGCCGAGCGTAACGGTGAGCTGTTGGTGGGTATGGCTGACCCCATGGACATCTTTGCCTACGACGAGCTGGCCCGGCTCCTCGGCCAGCCGGTGAAGCAGGCCGTGGTGCGCGAAAGTGAACTACTGAATACTCTGGATCTGGTGTACCGGCGTACGGATGAGATTGCGTCCCTGGCCGAGGAGCTGGAAGACGAGATCGGCGACGAGGCCTTTGACCTTGCTGCTCTAGGCAATGATACGGACGTTAACGAAGCACCGGTGGTGCGCCTGCTTCAGACGATCTTCGAGGATGCCATCCAGGCCCGCAGCTCGGACGTCCACATCGAGCCGGACGAAACCGTGATCCGCATCCGTCAGCGCATTGATGGCGTGCTTCAGGAACAGGTCATGAAGGAAAAGCGCATCCACGCCGCGCTGGTGCTGCGCCTCAAGCTGATGGCCGGGCTCAATATCTCCGAGAAGCGCATGCCCCAGGATGGGCGCTTCAACATCCGCGTCAAAGGCCGGAGCATCGACGTGCGGATGTCCACGCTGCCGGTGCAGTACGGTGAGTCCGTGGTCATGCGCCTGCTGGACCAGTCCCAGGGGATTCTGGATCTTGAGTCCACCGGCATGCCTCCCGGGATCATGAAGCGCTTCCGCCGGCTCATTCATCGCCCCCATGGCATGATGCTGGTGACTGGTCCCACCGGCTCGGGTAAGACGACCACGCTCTATGGGGCGCTGGCTGAATTGAACGACGCCGAGGTTAAGGTCATCACAGCCGAAGACCCGGTCGAGTACCGCCTGCCACGCATCACCCAGGTTCAGGTGAACAGCCAGATCGGGCTTTCGTTCGCATCGGTGCTGCGTTCGGCCCTGCGCCAGGACCCGGACATCATTCTGGTGGGGGAGATGCGTGACCAGGAGACGGTTGAAATAGGTCTGCGCGCGGCCATGACCGGCCACATGGTGCTGTCCACGCTGCACACCAATGACGCCGTCAGCAGTGCCATGCGGCTGCTGGATATGGGGGCGGAACCCTTCCTGGTATCCAGCTCCATTGCCGGCGTTCTGGCCCAGCGGCTGGTGCGGCGGGTGTGTGAGAACTGCCAGATGCCCTACACCCCAACGCATCAGGAGCAGATCTGGATTGACCGGATCCGCGGCGAGCGTGGTGAGCCGGCAGCGTCAGCACCGCCTGAGCCGGCGGCCGCGCCACCCCCAGCCGATGAGGGATCACTGGAGCTGACGCTTTCTGATGAGCTGATGGATAACGGTGAAGCAGCCCCGGGCACCGGCGCCACATCGGAGGCGGCGCCCGGCGCGGGTTTTGTGGTTGGCAAGGGGTGCTATCAGTGCAGCAATACCGGCTATCGGGGCCGTATCGGCGTCTATGAACTGCTGGAATTCAGCGAGGCTATGCTGGATGCCCTGCGCCGGGCTGACTATTCTGGTTTTGAGCGGGCAGCCCGGGCCTTGCCGGACTATGAGAGCCTGGACCATTGCGCGCTGCGCTACGCCGAAGAGGGGATTACCACCCTTGAAGAGGTTGCCCGGGTTTCCGCCACGCTCAGTGGCGGTACGGCGGATGAGGCGGGAGACTGACCATGCGCTTTGAATACCGGGGCCGCAACAGCAAGGGCGCATTGGAGCAGGGCGTATTGGAAGGCGGTTCCCGTGATGCCATTGCCGCCGAATTGCAGCGTCGCGGCATTACCCCGGTTTCCGTGGCGCCGGAAGCGGACAAAGGCGAAAGCCTGGGCGCTCAGCTGGCACGGCTTGAGCTGTTTCAGCCCAAAGTGAAGCTGGATGATCTGATTGTTTTCTGCCGGCAGATGTACGCGCTCACCAAGGCCGGTATCCCGATTATCCGAACCATGCGGGGGCTGGCCGAGACCAGCAAATCCCGCGCTCTGAGCCAGGCCCTGGACGATGTGGCGGACCGGCTGGAGACCGGCACCACCATGGCTACAGCCATGCAGGCGAACAGCCGCGTGTTCTCTGGGCTGTTTGTGGCCATGGTGCACGTGGGGGAGAACACGGGTAATCTCGATGATGCCTTCTACCGATTATCCCTGATAATGGAGCTTGATCGGGACACGCGCCGGCGCATCAAGCAGGCCACCCGTTACCCGATCTTCGTGATTGTGGCGCTGACAGCGGCCATGATAATTATTAACTTCTTCGTGATTCCCCAGTTCATCTCCACATTCGAGCGCCTGGGGGCGGATCTGCCGTTCCTGACCCAGGTGCTGATCATGACCTCCAACTTCATGACCACTTGGTGGCCGGCGTTGCTAGGCGGTATTGTAGCGGTGTTTGTGGGCGTCCGGCGGTGGATTGCCACGGAGCACGGGCGCCTTCAGTGGGACCGCTATAAGCTCAGGATCCCGATTATTGGCCCGATTCTGGAACAGATCGCGCTGAGCCGCTTTTCGCGCAACATTGCCACAACTCTGTCTGCCGGCATGCCGGTGACCAGCGCGCTTTCGGTGGTGGCGGATGCCAACAGTAACGCCTGGATTGCCCATCACCTGCACGAGATGCGCGCCTCTATTGAGCGCGGCGACAGCCTGCTGCGCGCCGCGCGTGAAAGCGGGCTGTTTACACCCCTGATCATGCAGATGATTTCGGTGGGCGAAGAGACCGGCTCGGTGGATGAGATGCTGACCAATGTAGCGGATTTCTACGACGAGGAAGTGGATTACCAGCTCAACCGGTTGTCTGAGTCCATAGAGCCCATACTGTTGGTGGGTGTGGCGATACTGGTGCTGATCCTGGCGCTAGGGGTCTTTCTGCCGGTATGGGATCTGGGCAGTGCCGCAATCAACTGAACGGGGACCAGGTTGATGGAGGTGCGACTGGATATCTGGCGTAAGCGGGGCATTCTCAGCGTGCCACTCGTCACTCCTGGAGCTGTGCTTGCTGCGTTCGGCATCCATCTTTGTTCACGACTGGTCATTGGGGCAATTCGGAGCCGGGTGAGGCTGGCGCTGGCTTACCTGCAACCTCTTGGAGCCGCTTGCGATAGTGTGCTGCTTTGGCGGGATTTTCCAAAGCCTCATGCGTACGGCTCAAAAGCCGAAAATAGTTCAGCGTGACCTTGTTGCTTGGATAACGGTGTTCGACGTTCTCTTCGAGTACTGCCATGCCGGCCTCGATATGATTGGCTTCGAGCAGTAGGCGCCCGAGGCGAAAGCGGGCTCGTAGAAAGTACGGATCCAGGGCCAGTGCATGGCGGTAGGCGATTCGGGCCGCCTCGGCCGGTGAGGTGTCGGCGTCGGGACTTTGATTCAGCGCTTGGTAGAATCGCCCGCGCAACAGACGTGTCTCGGGCCGGTAGGGGTTGAGCGTCACGGCTTTGTCGAGCTCGGATCTGATCGCCGACAGGGTGGATTCGGCAGGGTCGCCCTCTATCGCCCGAGCGGATTTAAGCAGCATCTGCGCCTTGACGTAGTGGTAGAGATCGACGTCCGGCCACCAGCTGATTGCGCTATTGATGTGGGCCATCGCGGTTAAGGGGGCGCTGCGGTTTCTTGTCTCCTCCATTCGATGGTAGTGCCAGCCGCTGGCCAGCGCGTTGATGTAAAGGTTCAGGGGGATCAGCAGAAGCAGTGTCAGGCTCAGGTTGAAAACCGGCTTTGTACGCGTCGTTGGTTCGAGCGAATCCTCGAAAGCCGGCCCCAGCAGTGATAAGAGTCGACCAATCGCGAGCCCCATAACAAAGAGGACCGGCATGAGGTACAGGTTGAATGTGAGCAGGCTATGGGTGACGACCGCAAGCAGGCCACAGAAGAGACCTGACGCTTCAATGCTTTGATCAGTGGCTGATCGAGCCATCAGGCGGGGAATTGTCCACCATGCCAGCATCGCCATACTGGCCAGGATTAACAGCAGCCCGGGCCAACCTGTCTCGATCAGGAACTGGAGATAGTCGTTATGAGCGTAGAACGCCGCCGATTGATCCTCAATGGCCCGGTAGGGCGGGTAGAAGAGCCAATACAGCCCTGGTCCGATGCCATGCCAGGGTGCGTCCTGGGCGAGTTCCAGCGAGCCTCTCCAGATTGCAAAGCGGCTGCCACCGGCCGTCCAGGGATCAGCGAGGGAGGATACGCGCTCACCCAGCTGACCCATTGAGGCCAGTTGGGCGCTACCCGTTGCGCCAATAAAAATAAGACCCGTGCTGACAACGGAGTTCCTCGAGGCCCCTTTGCGGAAGGCAAGAACAAGCAGGATAACCATGCTGGTCACCAGGGTCAGCAGGGCGCCACGGCTGCCGACCAGGCCGACCACAAAAACCAGCAGGCCCATGAGGCCCATGCCGGCCCAGCTGCGCCAGCCACGCCCATGCTGCAGCGCGATGCCGGTCGCGCTTAACGCCACCAGCATCTCAAGAGCAGCAAAGTTGTTTTTGTTGAGAAAGGTGGCCGACGGTTGCTGGACCTGAATGAAAAACTGGTAGCAGGCCATGACCGCAAGTGACGCCAGCAGTAGCCCCACTGCAGTAACTGTAATCGATACAAACCATTGGGAATGGCGTAACCACAGCGTGATAATGGCGCTGGCTGGAAGCGCTGCCAGTGTCCACGTGGCGCTCTCGCTCAGGTAAAGCACCGGGCTGAAACCGCTGAGAAGAAACCACCAGAACCAGACAAGCCCCAGGAGCCATAGCGGCCCGGTTAGCGGCCAGGAGCCCGAGGGCGCGCGATCCCACAGCGCAATGGCGAAGGAGCTGATCAGGCCGAGCCCCGCGAGGCCCAAATACATGGGGTCCAGTTGGTTGTAGTAGAGGCTGGCGACTAGCCCAATTATCAGGAATACAGCTGCGAAGCTGGCGGCCCATGGAGACGTCTTTGCAGCAGAGCTCATCGGGTTTCCTCGGCATGATCGGGCAGTCATTGACACCTTCATTCGGTGCATCGACGGCTATTCTGGTGTTGGCGCTTCATGTTAGAGCATTTTGGGGTGATTTGGCATGGCTCTTTCCTGGACATCTTAGGCGAGATTTGCGCCGTTACGGGATTATGGTGTTTTCTTGCGGTATGTGATTCAGCGGTCCGATTTGTCACACTATTGGCTTAGTTGAGATTGACGCTGGCTCAGGCCCCGAGGCGCTGCCGGAACCGGTTGAGGCCGTAAACCGTTAGAGGAGAAGGTTTTACAGTGAAGGCAACAAAAGCAAACAGCGCTGGTTTTACTTTGATTGAGTTGGTGGTGGTGATCGTGATTCTGGCGATTCTTGCCGCAACGCTGTTGCCCCGGTTTGCGGAGTTATCGGAAGAAGCCCATCGGGCGAGCGTTCGTGGCTCCAGTGGCGCACTCGGGGCCGCGGTGGCGCTGGTCAAGGCGCAGTGGACCGGAATTGGAGCGCCTGGCGAGGTGGATGATCTCAGGGGTTTTGGTGATGAGACCGTGGACGTGAGTTCAGAGGGCTGGCCGGTCTCCACGGACGGTACCAATAAGCCTGGCGAACTCTCGGATGATCAGTGTGTGGATCTCTGGGGCGCGTTGCTTCAGTCCAATGCGCCAACGGTTGCGACCAGTGACAGTGAGGGCGGTGTCGACTATGTTGCCACTCTGAACAACGACGGTGAGTGCCGATTCACCTATCAGCCTGATGGCAGTGATAACTATATTGAGTACGACCCTGAAGAGGGGGAGGTAGTCACTGAGATCAAACCCTGATTTGAAAAGTGCAGGAATTGGGCCATACTGTGAGGCAATATATCTAAAATGCAAAAAAGGGTTGTAGGAGTACCTTATGAAACGTCAACAGCAGGGTTTCACCCTGATCGAACTGGTTATTGTGATCGTGATTCTCGGCATTCTGTCAGCGTTTGCGCTGCCGCGGTTTGCGGATCTTAGTGGGGATGCACGCTCTTCATCGATAGAAGGATTGGCAGGCAGTATGAAATCGGCGACTGGTGTTGTAAGAAGTGCGTGTCTAGCTTCTTCCGAATGTGACCAATCATCTGCTGATGATTCTGTTGATTTGTCTGGTGAGACGATCAACGTGGTCTATGGGTACCCAAGCGCAGAAGAAAACGGTATCGGATTTGCGGCACAGGTCAGCTCGTCGGATTATGTGCCGAACGGTGGTAGCTGGGGGACCGACGGCGTTGACCAGTCAGTCGTACTGACCGTTCCGGGGGATTCGGGGGGTACTGGTTGTGCCGCCACATACTCAGCCCCGGCTGCGAGCGGTGGCTCGCTCAGCAGCCCAGCGTCCGTGTCAACAAACGTTGATGACTGCTAGGCGTAAAGCCATCGGGTCGCATGCATTGAACGCCAAAAACGTCCTAAAGCTTTCGGGACTTGGC
The DNA here is from genome assembly GCF_040196175.1 of Salicola sp. Rm-C-2C1-2. NCBI lineage: Bacteria > Pseudomonadati > Pseudomonadota > Gammaproteobacteria > Oceanospirillales > Halomonadaceae > Salicola > Salicola sp. Rm-C-2C1-2. Next base: position 55,893 of record NZ_JBEFNF010000005.1, read on the forward strand.
GGCTTTTCAGACGTCCCGGAGCCGTCGCGAGGCTGACATGAAGCGCTGCACCATCCGCCTAGACGATAGCGGTGGCTTCACGCTCGTGGAACTGGTTATAACATTGGTTTTGATCGGCATCCTGAGTAGCCTCGGGATTGGCCTTTTCGCCAACCGCAGCGGCTTCAGTCCGCTCCTCGCTAATCAACAATTGGCCTCGGCGGTGCGGCTCGCGCAGCAGGGGGCGCTGGCAGGCAACCCGGCTGATGACGTAGCCGTTGCGCAAGTTGGCGACGAGTTCGAATTCACTGTAGGCGGAGGTACCTCCGCGGAACGTGTGTTCAGCCTGCCTCGCGAGTCTGCCTCGCTTTCAACTACCCCCACGATCACCTTTCAACCTGATGGCACTCCGGCTAGTGGTGCCAATACCGAGCTTACCTTCTCCGGAAGCGGTACAAGTTATACCACCTGCATTAGCTCGCTTGGCGCGGTTTACCAGGGGGGCTGCCAGCCATGAAGGCGCCAAACGGGGGCTGGTCAAAATCAGAGCAAAGCGGGGCCACACTGGTTGAACTGGTGATGACCATAGTGATCATCAGTGTCGCCATTGCTGGCGTCGTGGGTGCTTTCTCGCTGGTGTCGGGGCGGAGCGCCAACTCATTATTCCAGACAAGGGCCGTCGAGTTGGGTCAATTTTACATGGATGAGATCCTGGCCCAGAAATACGATGACGCCACCCCGGTGGGGGGTGTTCCGCCGGTCAGTGGCTGTACCATCAACGCAGAGGAGAGCAACCGGTCCGCCTACGATGATGTGGATGACTACGATGCCATTACCAACGCGCCGCCCCGCACAGCCAAGGGTGCATCGCTGTCCGGATATGATGGATTTGAAGTAAGCGTAACCGTTGTCTGCGCTGGGGGAGAAGTGGGGTTGGCGGCTTCAGACGCGAAGCGGATCGATCTGTTGATCACCGGGCCTGCTGATTCCGAGTTCTCGCTCTCTGCTTACAGGGCCAATTTCTGATGCGTTGCCGCGGCTTCACCCTGGTCGAATTGATCATCGTGATCATACTGCTCGGCATTGTCTCAACCATCTCTGTGCGTTTCATAACCTTCTCAACCCAGGGCGCAGTGGACACCAGCGCGCGCCAGCAGCGAGCGTTGTCCGGTATTGTCATCAGTGAGCAGATCAGCCGGGCTCTTCGAGAAGCATTGCCGACTTCTGTTCGCAGTAACGGGGACTGTATCGAATGGATGCCGGTGAAGGCCGGGTCTAACTACCTGAACCTGCCACGGGGTGCGGATCCGAGCGGTTTTGATGCCATTCCCCTGCCAAGCGGTGGATCCGAAACAGGACGAGTGGTTGTCTATGGTTACAGTGGCGATGTTTATGACCCGACCACCCCCAACCCTGGGCCTATTTCCCCGCCCGCTTCAATGGACAGTAGTGGGCGTGTTGATTTCGATGATGGCAAGAACCACCGATTCACGACCAACTCACCCAGGAAACGATTTTTCATAGTGGACTCTCCCAAAACGCTCTGCCAAGGCGGTGAGTTTCTCTATCGCTATCAAAACTACAATATCGAGCCCACCATTGGGGCCGACCTGCCGACGTCCATGCCGAACCGCGAGGTACTGGCGGCGAATCTGGCATCCGACTCGTTGTCGTTCGACGTGAGCCCACCCACACTGACGCGGGGGGCTATTGTTTCGGTACGCTTTACGCTCGAGGATCCGGATTCAGAGGAAACTCTGGATGTCAGCCAGGAGGTGCAGATCCGCAATGTACCCTGATGTCCGCTCGTTCAGATACCAGCGTGGAGCAGGGCTTCCCGTAGCCATTTTTGTGATCACGGTTCTCGCCCTGATTGCCGTTGCCATGACACAGCTCCAGCAGAGCACAGGCGCATCGATAAGCCAGCAGATTCTTTCCCAGAGAGCGTTTTACGCAGCGGAAAGTGGGGCCCAGGTAGCTGTAACGGAGGTTCTGGGGGCTGACTGCAGCGCGGTAAAGTCCAAGCTGAATTTTAGCAAAGGCGCCCTCTCGGGCTGCAAGGCTACGCTGTCATGTGAATCGGTCCAGGGCGATATCGATGGCGGGCCAAGCGGTGAAACGGTATTCACGCTGACCAGTGACGGTGAATGCGGCCAGGGACCCGAGCAGGCCTCTCGTTCAGTGCAGGTGCGTGTCCGATGAGAAACCGCAGCCAACCAATGACTCGAGTCCTCTGGCGTAGACCTTTCGTTTTCTGTGTCTGCTGGCTGGCTTCCGTTGTGATGTTCGCCAGCGCCGGTGTTGCTCAGGCGGCGCCGTTCGTCGGCAGTGGCTCCGGGCTGCTCGGTGCGCGCTCAATGAGACAGGCTGTTTTGCTGCTGATCAGTGTTTTGATGGCTTGTTTGTTACCGTCACAGGCCCTTGCTTGGAAGATGGAAGCGGGGACAATCACGCTGCCCTCAACCCTTTTCGGGGGAGTAGAAGACCCCTTTGACGTTTCTTTAAAACAAACGTACGAGACGCCACCTATTGTTATTGCCATGCCGACGTGGAATGGGGGTAACCCCTCCGCACTGCGATTAGAGCAGGTGACTACCACAAGCTTCAGAGTTGCCCAGAGGGAGCCACGTTCTGAGGACGGGGCTCACCTCGGTATGACGATCCGTTATGTGGCGGTTGAGCCGGGAGTCCACGCTCTTCCTGATGGCTCGGTGGTTGAGGCCGGACGGCTTTCTTCGCGTTCGCCCAGTGGCGACGATTTCATGCAATTTAATGGTTTGCCGCCCGGTAAGCAGCGCTGGGGCAGCCACAGCTTTAGCGGGTCGTTCTCTGGCACACCAGCACTGGTTGCCGCCATTCAAACCGCGAACAATGAGACTTCTGATAGCACTGATGAGCCTTCAGATCCGTGGCTGACCACAGCGATCGATCGCGTTGATGCGTCCGGGTTTAACTACGCTTTGGAGCGTAGTGAAGTGTTTGATCGTGCAAACGGCTCAAACTACAGGTTTGACTCTCTAGATAAGCCAGAAGCTATCGGTTACGTGGCCTTCAGTGCCATGGTAAACGGCCAATTCACCGCTACTGATAATTCCGTGGTCAATTATGAAAGCCGTTTTCTGGCGACCGCCGCCGATGGCTGGGATAATGGATGCGACGCCATAGCATTCAATACTTCTTTTTCGGAAGCGCCCATTGCCGTAGCCACCAAGAATTCGCGACGCGAGGAAGATGGTGGTTGGCTGCGCGAGTGTTGGCGCACGAGCAATGCCATCCGACTCACGATTGACGAGGACCGGTCCCAGGATCCTGAGAGAAACCACCTCGGCGAGGCGGCGGGCCTCCTTGCCTTTTCTGAGCCCTTTACGTTTGATGAGGAGATTTCCCTTGGGCCCAACCCTTTAGTCACTTATCGGATGGAAGAAGAGGAGTGGACCGGTAATTCGGGGGAAATAGAAGATGCCACGGGTAATGGACACAATGGCACGGCCGAGGGCTCGGCGGATACGGGCATCACCAGTCCTGATCCGGCCATTGGTGGTGATCCAGGCACGTGCCGCTACGGCAATCTGGCTCGGTCCGGGGATTATATTGTCGATGGTGATGCCGGTGGCTATCTGAATGGCCTCAGCCAGCTCACGGTCATGGCCTGGGTGCGCAATACGGGGGGCACTTCTGTGGATGCGGGGATCCTCAATACGGGGCCGACCGATAATAAGGATAACCGGCTGGGGCTTCGTTATGATGCCTCGGGCGCTGGCACCGGTAATACGGCCCTGATCAAGGCATCGTTGAATACGGATCAATGCGATGGGGCCAGTGATTGCATCCAGGTCGAGACCGAAAGCGGTACCCAGAGCCAGAATGAGTGGCAACACGTGGCCCTGACCTGGCAATCCGGCGACAGGATCCGCATCTACATTGATGGCGAGGAAGTTGCCACCACCCTGGTGGAGGGCGAAGGTAATCTAGGGGGCGTTCTCGACGATGTCGACTTTCTGCGCATTGGCCAAAGTGCCAAGGGAGGCGAGGATTGGCAGGGGCAGGTCGATGAGTTCCGTATGTTCGGCAGTGCGCTGAGCGAGTCGGAGATTCAGGAGAAAAAGGATCTCACATTCCCTTGTGATGCGTTGCTGGATTCATTCGAAATTGATGTTGCGGAAGCAGCCAGTGTCTGCGAGCCGGAACCGGTGACGGTTACGGCACTGGATGCCAACGGAGATGTTGTAAGTAATTACACAGGCACGGCTGCCCTGAGCACCAGTTCAAGCAGTGGTAACTGGGCTCTCGAGTCTGGGCAAGGCACATTGTCCCCGGACCCTCACCAGGCCAACGACGGTGCAGCCAACTACAGCTTTGTTGAGGCGGATAACGGCAGTGTAAGCCTGACTTTGGCGAACGAAACAGCGGATAGCCTGACGATCACCGCGACGGACGCCAACGGTGGGCAAGCAGGAACGTCTGATCCCGTCCAGTTCCAGGAAAACGCGTTTTTAATCACCTCGGATGACAGTTTGGGGAGCGACTTCGTGGCAGGGCGCGATCACGACTTGATGGTGAAGGCTATAGGGCGGCCTGACTCAGCGAGTGACTCATGCACCCAATTGAGTGAGTATGATGGCAATATTGATCTGAAGGGGTGGATTGAGCGTTCCGCTGATGATCCGGAGGGTGACAGTCCCGACCTGGACGGCGTCAGCACTGATTCCATGCCGAACAGCAAACCTGCGACGAATAATGTCACATTGGCTTTCAGCAATGGAGTCGCCTCACCACAGTGGCTCACCTCGGACGTGGGTCAGTATGAACTTAAGCTGGAAGACGATTCGTCCGGAATCGTGGTTGATGAGAACGGTGATCCCATTCCGGTTATGGGAGTCGGGCAGCAGTGGACGGTACGGCCATTCGGGTTCGATGTATCCGTTGCGGGTAACCCCGGTGCCTCGTCGGCTGGTGGTGACCCCTTCCAGACGGCGGGCAGGTCCTTCGATATCGCGATTCGGGCTGTGGCACACAGCAGTGGTGACGATGCGGATGACGACGGCATCCCAGACAACCACGGAAACAACGGTCCCTCGGGCAACAAGAACCTTTCGGACAACCCCACTACCCCTGCCTTTGGGAACGGCCCTTCGCTGAACGTTGCGCTGACAGGCGAGATTGCAGCAGGCCCCTCTGGTGCGGACGACCCCGGCCTTTCGGGAGCCAGCTCGGCCAGCGGCTTCTCTTCGGGGCAGGCAACGGTTGCCGCTCGGTACAACGAGGTCGGGAGCATCGCCATTGCGGCGGATATCGGCGGGAGTTATCTGGGTCGCTCGGCGACGGTGATCGGTCAGACCGGTTTCGTGGGGCGCTTCCACCCGGAACGCTTCACCGCACAGAGTTCGGACGGCAGTTTCGAAGCCCAGTGCAACGGATTTACCTACACCGGGCAGGAGCACTCTTACACCCTGGAGCCTCAGGTGCGGATCACCCCAGTGGGCTACACCAACTCCGGCACTCCCCCGGTACTCAACAACTACCGCGAGGATTGGCAGAAACTCACGTTCAATGATGTGACCCGTGACTACCCCGGCCAGGACGACAGCAACGGGCTGGACGTCAGCGTCGCCCGGCAAGCGCCAAGCCTGGTTCCCGTGGGCAACGGGCGTATGGATTTCGTCTTTGGCAATGACGACTACACCTACACTAAGAATCCAGCGTCGAAGATCGACCCGTTCGACAGCGATCTGCTGTTGCAGGTGACGGCGATTGACGACGGCGAAGCCCAGCTGACTTCAGACCAGAACCCGGTCGAGATCCACCCGACGGGTGTTGAGATTCGCTACGGGCGCATTCGGCTGGATAACGTTTATGGCCCGGAAAATCTGAATCTTACTCTGCCCCTTCGGGCTGAGTACTGGAAGGGTGGGCGCCTCAGGCTGAACACTGCTGATGAAAGTACCGTCCCTACGTTGCCAAGCGGCGAGGGATGTTTTCAGTACAACCCTTGGAGTGAAACCGAGGGTGGCGATGTAAGAATCATAAGCTCGGACGTTGCAGAAAATCCTCGGACTGAAAATCCTGATAACTTCCCAGCTGTGCAGGAGTATGGGCTTGGGACTGGCGAGCCGAAAGAAGGTAATGAAATTCTAGTGCGCTCAGCACGTGATCCAGTCAACCCCGATGACCGGCAAAGTGAGGTTGAACTGCTCAATGTGCCTGACTGGCTGAAACCTTTCGACAGTGACGGCAATCTTCAGAACCCGAGCGCCACCGCCACCTTCGGCGTCTACCGCGGCCACGACCGCATCATCTACTGGCGGGAGGTGGAGTAGGGGTTAATCCTCCTGCTCCGCCTCGTTTTCCATACCCAGCTCCTTGATCTTGCGCGTCAGCGTATTCCGCCCCCACCCAAGCAGGTTCGCTGCATCCCGCCGCCGGCCGCCGGTGTGCTTAAGGGCGGTTTCGATCATGATGCGCTCGAACTCCGGCAGGGCGGTGTCCAGGATCGGGTGCTTGCCTTGTTTCAGTGCACGGTCGGCCCAGTCCCGGAGCTGCTCCTGCCAGCTGCCGGCACTGCTGCCGGCTTCTTCCTGCTCCAGCAGTTCACGGGGCAGATCGTTCACATGGATCTCGCGGCCGGAGGCCATCACAGTCAGCCAGCGGCACACGTTCTCCAGCTGGCGCACGTTGCCGGGCCAGGGCAGGGTGCTGAGGTAGTTTTCGGTGTCCTCTTTGAGGATCTTCGGTTCCACATTCAGCTCACGCGCCGCCTGTTTTAGGAAATGGCGCATCAGCAGGGGAATGTCTTCGCGGCGCTCGCTGAGCGTTGGCAGATGCACCCGGATGACATTGAGCCGGTGGAACAGGTCTTCGCGGAAGCTGCCTTCGCGCACCCGGTGTTCCAGGTCCTGGTGGGTGGCAGCGATGATGCGCACGTCCACCCGCACCGGGGTGGCGCCGCCCACGCGGTAGAACTCGCCATCCGCCAGAACGCGCAGCAGGCGGGTCTGGGTATCCGCCGGCATATCGCCGATCTCGTCCAGGAAAAGCGTACCGCCGTTGGATTGCTCAAAACGGCCCTGCCGGCCGGCGTTGGCGCCGGTGAAAGCGCCTTTTTCGTGGCCGAACAGCTCGGACTCGATCAGATCCTTAGGGATGGCCGCCATGTTCAGCGCTACAAAAGGCCCGCCTGAGCGTGGACTGTGGTTGTGCAGTGCACGCGCCACCAGTTCCTTGCCGGTGCCGCTTTCGCCGTTGATGAGCACCGTGATATTGGAGTGGGAGAGGCGGCCGATGGCGCGGAACACCTCCTGCATTGCTGGGGCTTCACCAATGATTTCGGCGTTTTCGCCCGCGGCTTCGGCTTCCCGCTCTTTGGCGCTTGAGCGCTGTTCGCGGCCATGGTCAATGGCGCGCTGGATGAGTGACAGCGCCTCGTCCACATCAAAGGGTTTGGGAAGGTACTCAAACGCGCCAGTCTGGTAGGAGGAGACCGCGCTGTCCAGGTCCGAGTGGGCCGTCATGATGATGACCGGCACCATGGGGAATCGCTCACTGATGGAGCGAAGCAGGGTGATGCCGTCGATGCCGGGCATGCGGATGTCGCTGATGATGGCATCAGGGTGCGTCTGTTCGAGCCGTTCCAGAATGCCTTCGCCGCTTTCAAAGCTGACCGTTTCCATGCCTGCGCGGCTCAGCGCGCGCTCCAGCACCCAGCGGATGCTGCGGTCGTCGTCGATGATCCAGACAGTGGCACTCATTCGGAGGCCTCCAGGGGCAGAAAGATGATAAACCGGGTGCAGCCGGGCTGGCTCTCGCATTCCACCAGGCCCTGGTGCTGCCCCACGATGCTCTGGGTAATGGCCAGCCCGAGGCCGGTGCCGTCGGGCCGGCCGCTGATCATGGGGTAGAAAATGTTCGGCTGAAGCTCGCGCGGAATGCCTGGTCCGTTGTCGATGATGTCGACGCGGCAGACCAGCCGGTGGCGTTTGTGGCCAATGGTGAACTGGCGCAGCGCCCGGGTGCGCATGGTGATGGTGGGGGCCGCATCCTTGGGCGGATGCTTTGAGAGCACATCCAGGGCATTGCGGGTGATGTTCAGAATCGCCTGGATGAGCTGCTCGCGGTCGCCCATGAATTCGGGGATGCTGGGGTCGTAGTCCCGTAACAGATTGACCTGGCTGCCGCCCTCGGCCTCAAGCAGGGTGCGCACGTGCTCCACCACATCGTGGATGTTGGTGGGCGCGGTCTCGATGGCGCGATTAGGGCCCAGCATACGGTCCACCAGACTGCGCAGCCGATCTGCTTCCTCCATGATGACCCGGGTGAAATCACGTAGATCCGCATCGTCCAGTTCCCGTTCCAACAGCTGGGCCGCCCCCCGTATACCTCCTAACGGGTTCTTGATCTCGTGGGCCATGCCCCGCGCCAGGGTGCGCGTGGTTTCTTGCTGCGTGAGCAGCTCTTCTTCGCGCGTGATGCGTTGCAGCCGGTCCCGCTGCTGAATCTCCATCAGCAGCAGGGGGTCGTCCCCGGGGAAGGGGGAAATGGAGTAGTCCACGCAGATGAGTTGGCCGCTGGGCAGCAGCAGTTCCGCTTCACGCTTGGTGAAGGTGTGGCCGGTCGCAGCGGTCTCCGTGAGTGTTTGCAGAGCGGCATCCGGCTCTACAAAGATGCTGGTCACAGGCAGACCTTTGATGCGGTCACTACTGGTCTGGAGCAGCATCTCGGCAGCCGGGTTGAGATAGCGCGTGTGCTTGTCGTGATCGAGCACTAACACCGCTGTGGCCAGGTTGTCCAGAATGCGCTGGTGCGTTGCTTCGCTCATAGGTCCCCTCCTGGGGGCAAATGCTGCAAGAATTAAACCAGGTATTCTCTGTCGCTTTGGTTCAAAACGCGCTTTACGATCAGTGGGTTATATTTGGCGATCTGAGACGGTGGAGGCAGTGCATTGAACCTGACCCATAATAAAGCGCCCTGGGGAGGGTGTGCACTAAAAGAGTGCATATTTTGAGGGGCGACCGGGTATTCAGCGTAACGACAGAAGCGTCAGTTCTGTTGAGAGGGGCGGTGAAGGGTGAACCGCGTTACGTCTGATGCGTTGACGGTTTCACCGTTACCATCGACCACGTGAACCACGAGCTCGTGGGTCCCCCGGTTCACATTTTTCAGGGAAAAGGTATTCCGGCGGCTCTTCTGGATGCGCTCGCCATCAACTTCCAGCGCGTAGCGGTGGCCGGCGCGTAGTGCGGGTTGGGATTGGAAGCGCACCACCACCCGTCCGTCACCGCGCCAGAAGGCGCTGTCGTGCTCTGGTTGGGTAATCTCGATGGACTGATAGCCCTGTGCCTGCGGTGCTGCATTGCCGCTATCGCTGGCCGTTTCATTGCGGCTGCCGCGCTCTTTTTGCTGAGAGGCATCGGGCAGACTCACCTCTGGCAGGGGATTCAGATCCATGGCTTGGCTGTCATCGGTCATGGGCTCATCCGAATAGGTTACATTGCCATTGTCGTCCACGTGTCGGTAGATCTCATCGGCCACCGTGGTGCCCATGAAAAGGGCAAGTGTGAGCGCCAGGGCCTGTGGAAGAGTTTTTGATCGGAACACGGGGCCTCCGGATTGGGACTTTCGGATGTCTCGGGTTGATTATTGAAGCACCTGTACGCCAATGCAACAAAAAACCCGGCGCGGGTTGCCCCGGGCCGGGTTGATACAGGTACTGAGTCCGCGTTTACACGGAGTAGTACATGTCGAATTCCACCGGATGGGTGGTCATGTTGTAGCGGGTCACGTCCTCGCGCTTGAGGTCGATGTAGCCCTGGATCATGTCCTCGGTGAAAACACTGCCACGGGTCAGGAATTCGTGGTCGGCTTCCAGTGCGTCCAGCGCCTCCTGGAAGGTCTCTGCAACGGTGGGAATCTCCAGTGCCTCCTCCTTCGGCAGGTCATAGAGATCCTTGTCCATAGCTTCGCCGGGGTGGATTTTGTTCTGGATGCCGTCCAGGCCCGCCATTACCAGCGCCGAGAACGCCAGGTAGGGGTTGGCTGACGGGTCCGGGAAGCGCACCTCAACCCGGCGGGCCTTGGGGTTGTTGGTGTACGGGATCCGGATAGAGGCGGAGCGGTTGCGGGCCGAGTATGCCAGCATCACCGGTGCTTCAAAGCCCGGAACCAGACGCTTGTAGGAGTTGGTTGAGGCGTTGGTGAAGGCGTTGATGCTTTTCGCGTGCTTGATGATGCCGCCGATGTAGTAAAGAGCGCTCTCGCTCAGGCCCGCGTAGCTGTCGCCGGAAAACATGTTCTTGCCATCTTTGACCAGAGACATGTTCACATGCATGCCAGAGCCGTTGTCGCCGACGACCGGCTTCGGCATGAAGGTTGCCGTCTTGCCAAACGCGTGCGCTACGTTGTGCACGCCATACTTGAGAATCTGAACCTCGTCCGCCTTGCGGGTGAGCGTGCTGGCGGCTACCCCGATCTCGCACTGGCCAGCGGTTCCAACTTCGTGGTGATGGACTTCAATGTTGAGGCCCATGGACTCCAGAGCCGCACACATGGCACCACGCAGGTCATGCAGCGAATCCACCGGCGGTACCGGGAAATAGCCGCCTTTGACGCCCGGCCGGTGACCGGTGTTGTTGCGATCGAAATCTTCGCCTGACACCCAGGCTGCTTCCTCGGAGTGGATTTCATACATGGCGGAGTCCATGTCCACTTTCCACTTGGCGGAATCAAACACGAAGAACTCGGGCTCAGGGCCGAAGAGCGCCGCATCCGCGATGCCGAGCGATTTCATGTAGTCCTCAGTGCGGCGAGCAACGGACCGCGGATCCCGCTCATAGCCCTGCATGGTAGCGGGCTCAACAATATCGCAGGTGAGGTTGAGGGTTGGCTCCTCAGCGAACGGATCGACTTTAACTGCTTCGTCGTCCGGCATCAGGATCATGTCGGACTCGTTGATGCCCTTCCAGCCATTGATGGAGGAGCCATCGAAGGTGGCACCGTCCGTGAAGAAGTCGTCGTCAACTTCTTTGGCGGGCATGGTGACGTGCATTTCCTTGCCGCGACTGTCAGTGAATCGCAGGTCGACCCACTTGATATCGTGTTCCTGGATCAGCTTCATCGTGTTGTTGGACATGTCAGAACTCCATCTGTGGTTCGTTTGAGTAGAGCGGGATGCTCATGGCTCCGGCCCAGTGCACCGTGGCGGGGCCTTTTTGGTTGCCTGGTTACCTCTAAGCAAAAGGTTTGCCAATTAGGGGAAATGCCCTTTAATGGCCGCAGAACAGAGGGTTGGCTTCATAATGGTGCGCTTCTTGTTTGCGCTTGCGCACTTATTTAGTGCGCAACCTCGTAGACGTGAACCAATATGGTGCGATTTATCAAGGGCACCTTAACCTGAGACACGCAGCCTGACACTCATCCCATCATGGAATAAAGCTGTCACTTGCTGTACAATCCGCGCCCTTAGTGCGGGGAATACCCCAATCGGCTTAGATTATTTTCACCGCCCTTCGTTCGAAATACCAGTGATTCAGAGGCCCTTTTCGTGATTGAGAACACTCGCAACATCGCCATCATTGCACACGTCGACCATGGCAAGACCACGCTGGTCGACCAGCTGCTGCAGCAATCCGGGACCCTGGATCGCAAGTCATCGGATACCGACCGCATCATGGACTCCGATGATCAGGAGAAGGAACGGGGCATTACCATCCTCTCCAAGAACACCGCGATCAACTGGGGTGAATACCGCATCAACATCGTCGACACGCCCGGTCACGCCGACTTCGGCGGCGAAGTGGAGCGTGTTATGTCCATGGTCGACTCGGTTCTTCTGCTGGTCGACGCCGTGGATGGCCCCATGCCCCAGACCCGCTTCGTAACCCAGAAGGCCTTCGCTCAGGGCCTTGAGCCCATTGTTGTGGTCAACAAGGTCGACCGCGAAGGCGCTCGCCCGGACTGGGTGATCAACGAAGTCTTCGATCTGTTTGACGCCCTCGGCGCCACAGAGGATCAGCTGGATTTCCCGGTTGTCTACGCCTCGGCGCTCAACGGCATTGCCGGTGAGGATCCCGATGCACTCGAGGACGACATGGAATCGCTGTTCCAGATGATCGTTAATCAAGTTCCGGCGCCCAGTGTGGACCCGGACGCGTCGCTGCAGATGCAGGTCTCCTCGCTGGACTACGACCCCTATGTGGGCGTTCTGGGCGTGGGCCGCATCAAGGGCGGCCAGATGAAGCCCGGTCAGCAGGTTGCTGTTGTCAACCGCGAGGGCGAAAAGCGCAACGCCAAGCTGCTGGAGGTGAAAGGCTTCCTCGGCCTCAACCGCGTGAATGTGGATGAAGCCAACGCTGGCGACATTGTGTGTATTTCCGGCATCAACAATCTGCGTATCTCGGATACGATCTGCAGCCGCGAAGCGCCTGAAGCCATGCCACCGCTGACTGTTGACGAACCGACGGTGAGCATGACCTTTCAGGTGAATGACTCGCCCTTCGCAGGGCTTGATGGCAAGTACGTTACCAGCCGTCAGATCAAAGAACGCCTGGAGCAGGAGCTGCTGCACAACGTGGCCCTGCGTGTGGAGCAGGGTGATGCGGCTGAGAAATTCACGGTCTCCGGGCGTGGCGAGCTCCACCTGTCGGTGTTGATCGAAAACATGCGCCGTGAAGGCTTTGAACTGGGCGTATCCCGCCCTGAAGTGGTGCAGCGGGATAATAACGGCACCACTGAGGAACCCTACGAGCAGGTTGTGGTGGACATTGAAGAGCAGCATCAGGGCTCATTGATGGAAGAGATGGGCAACCGCCGGGCTGAAATGCAGAATATGGTGCCGGATGGCCGTGGCCGGGTGCGCATTGATTTCATTATGCCGGCGCGTGGTTTGATTGGTTTCCGTTCCCAGTTCCTGACCCTTACTCAGGGCTCCGGCCTGCTGACCCATGTGTTCGATCACTGGGGGCCAGTTAAGGGCGGCATGGCTGACCAGCGGCACAATGGCGCCATCATCTCCATGGTCAAAGGTACGACTACCGCCTACTCACTGTTCACGCATCAGGATCGTGGCCGGTTGATGGTGGGTCCGGGCGCCGAAGTCTATGAAGGCATGGTCATCGGGATTCACAGCCGCGAAAATGACCTCACAGTGAACCCCGCGAAGGGTAAACAGCTGACCAACGTTCGTGCCGCCGGTACGGATGAAAACCTGGTGCTGACACCGCCCATGGAGATTACCCTCGAGAACGCTCTGGAGTTCATTGACGATGATGAACTCGTGGAAGTCACGCCGCATCATCTTCGTATCCGCAAGAAGCAGCTGACTGAGGTGGAGCGTAAGCGAGCCGGCAAGAAATAGGGTGGCTGAGTCAGCCCCGGGCGCCTAGACTTGGGGCATGTTGACTCTTTATCCGGAAATAGCGCCCTATGCCACCCACCGCCTCGATGTGGGTGGCGGCCACAGCCTCTACCTGGAGGAGTCCGGGCATCCTGAGGGGGTCCCGGTGCTGGTGGTTCATGGTGGTCCGGGTGCGGGCAGTGACGGCACTGCCCGCCGTTTCTTCGATGCGGAGCGCTACCGCATCATCCTCTTCGACCAGCGTGGTTCCGGTCGTTCCACTCCGTTTGCTTCCGTCGAGAGCAATACCACCGTCCACCTGCTGGAAGATATGGAGCGCATCCGTGCCTTCTTCGGTATTGAATGCTGGCTTCTGTTCGGCGGTTCATGGGGCTCCACTCTCAGCCTGTTGTACGCACAGTCACACCCGCAGCGGGTTCTGGGGCTGATTCTCAGGGGTATTTTTCTCTGCCGTGAGCGTGATATCCGCTGGTTCCTGCAGGACGGGGCCAGCCGGATCTTTCCGGATTACTGGGAGGATTTCACGGCACTGATCTCGGAGAGCGAGCGGGGTGATCCGATCCTTGCCTACCATCGGCTTCTGCACAGCGACAATGAACTCGAGCGCCTTCAGGCCGCGCGCACCTGGGCTATCTGGGAGGGGCGCTGCGCCACCCTGCACCCGAACCCGGCAGCGGTGGAGCGTTTCGGGCACGCCCATCTGGCGCTTTCCCTGGCACGCATCGAGTGTCACTACTTCCTGAACGGCGGTTTCATCGAGGAAAACCGGATTCTGGACAATCTGGATACCATCCGTGATAAACCGGCCCGCCTGGTTCACGGTCGCTACGATATGGTGTGCCCACTGGAAAACGCGGTCACACTGCACGATGCCTGGCCGGAAGCGGATCTTTCCATCATCCGTGATGCCGGGCACGCGGCCTCGGAACCCGCGATAGTGGATGCCCTGATCCGGGCAACCGAAGCGATGAGTGATCGCTTCGGGCCGGATTTCGGGATGCAGTAGCAGAAGGGAAGCCGCCCTTGAGGGGAGGGCGGCTTGTTCAGGAGGGAGTGCTCAAAAGTCGAACGACTTGGAGTAGGCGACCTGGATAAGGGTCGAGCGACGGGTTTCGGCGTCGTTTTCCACATCAACCCATGTGCTGGCCGTGAAAGAGAGCTCATCGTTGAACTGGAAAGTGAGGTCAAGATGAGTGTTGTCCGTATCATCAGTGCTGTTCTGGCCGATGGTGGCGCTGACCGGTCCGTAGCCGTAGCTCAGTGACGTGTAGGTATAGCCGGGAGCGCCTGCGACGTTATCCCAGTAAGAAAGGGTGGCGCCATAAGCACTGATGCTGGCGTATGCCTCTGAAAAATCAGCAAAACCGTCCTGACTCACTCTTTGGGTTTCGAATTCCGCGTTACCGCCATCATTTACAATTTGCTCGGCGGTGCGGCTCTGTTTCGGATAGATGTAATTGATCGCACCGATATCAATCGAGATGTCGTCGGTCACATCGGTCGAGTATCCTGCATACAGGTCATATTCCTGGCCGAGACTGTCATCGCCGCTAGCGGCCCACACCCCGGTGTAAAGGCCCATGCCGCTGTCTACATCGAGGCTTCCTGAAACGTGCGCGCTGCCGTCGCTCAGGTTGGAACCCCGGAAAAGGTACATGTTGGAGATGCCAGCACTGGCGCTGAGGCTCGGGTCAAGGCTGGCTGCCGTTACCGGCGCAGTGGCGAGTACAGCGCCAGTGCCCATGAGTCCGGCAGCGATGCAGCTGAAAAGGCGGGTACGTTGAGTCTGCATGATAATAGCCTCCGTTGGCTGTTTTGATTACGTCCGTTGCAGTGCAACTTGCTTTTACGCGAGCAGCCGCTGTGCCTGCTTTTACAAAAACCATTAAAATCAACAATTAAAAAGAGATGCGGGCGGTGATTAGGCGGTTGGAGGCACTGTGTGGAGCGTGCGTGGGGGCTGTTTTGGTGCAGCTGCCCTCCCGTATGCGTCATTGCGGGGCGCTTTTGCGGGTGGTTCGGGGCTGGCATCATGAGTGCCTCTGTTATCGGGACAGGAAGAGGTTGTTTGAAAGGGCTTATACAGCGCGTTAGCAGTGCCAGCGTCAGTATTGATGGCGATATCGTGGGCGAAATCGGAGCCGGGCTGCTTCTGTTTTTGGGGGTTCAGAAAACGGATGGTGCGGCCGAACAGAAACGGATGCTGGAACGAGTGCTTGAGTACCGTGTGTTCCCGGATGAACAGGGACGTATGAACCGCAGCCTGCGTGACTGCGGCAGTGACCTGCTGGTGGTGCCCCAGTTCACCCTGGCGGCGGATACCAGCAAGGGCAGCCGCCCCTCCTTCTCGGCCGCAGCCCGTCCCGAGCGTGGCGAACACTGGTTCAACGCCTTTGTTGAGGCAGCCCGTCAGGAGGTGGGGGTGGCTCCGCCCGGAATCGGGCATCTGGCCACGGGCCGTTTCGGCGCAGACATGCAGGTACAGCTGGTCAATGACGGGCCGGTAACGTTTCTGCTGAGTGTATAGCGGCAGGGTTTCTTTAGCCGTTGGGGGCACAGTGGTATTCTGCCGGCTCTGATAACACGAGGGGGTTCCATGAAGCGGAAAGGAATTGTTTTGGCGCTGGCCGTTGTTGCGGCTGGCGGTGTTCAGGCTCAGGACCAGGACCGGAGTGGCGACAGCGAGCTGACTCTGGCCGAGGTGGATGCGCTGACGCACCGGCTCGACATGATGCCGGAGATCTACGGCCAGCTTGGGCTGGTGATGGAGCACCGGGATACCGAGAATACAGCAGTGAGCCGTAATCGCGGCACTGCAGGTAGTAAAACCGCCTTCCGCGACAGCAACTCCTGGATCGGCCTGCGCAACCGCACCGAGCTCATGCCCGGCACCGAAGGCTTCTTCCGCGCTGAATGGACGTCGATTCCCTCTGCGGATGAAGACAGTGACCGCATGTTCGATGAGCATGTTGAGTATGCCTACATCGGGCTTGAGGGGGACTTCGGGCGCATCTGGGGTGGTGTGGACGACACGGTCTACGAACAGCAGCTCGATCATGTCGCCAACTTCTTCGAAGGCGAATACCGTCACGAAGATGGTATCTATCCCGCTACAGGTGAAAATGCAGAACGCCATTTGTTTGGCCCTTACACCACTGGGCGTGACCGCCTGGTTCAGTACACCACCCCATCCTGGGGTGATTTCCGGATGCATGCCGCAGTCCAGCTTAACGAGGATGGAAATCCGGAAGTCGGGAGCGGCAGTGGTGAGGAGAAGGAAAGTCGCCCCTACCAGGCCGTGCTGAGCTATACCCCGGGCAACTGGGAGTGGGCCCTGGGCATGGATTCCAATGACGGTGGGGGTGACACTGTTCAGGAGATGGACAACGAGAATACCTACGGCGGCCGGATGACCTACGAAGGCGAGCGCTGGCACTTCACCGCCCAGTACCAGCACCGCAAGGACATCGCCAGTGTGGCGGCACTGCTGACCAGTTACCGCATTGGCCCCAACCGGTTCTCCATTTCCTGGGAACGGGAGCGCGACGAGCTGGAGCCTGAAACAGAAACCACCAACGCCTACACAGCTCAGGTCCTGCACGACCTTACTGAGTCCATGGCGGTGTACGTGGAAGGCTATAAAGCCAGTTCGAATGAGCAGACGCCGGACAGATCCGATCTGATGGTCGGCGCCCGTTACCGGTTCTGAGCATGAGCGAGACCGAGCTCAAACTCAGCATGACCCCGGCCAACCTTGACCGGGCGGGGGGCTGGCTGGAAACCAGGGGCGCCGAGGAGCAGGGCGAGCCCCTGACGCTCCTTAACCGCTATTACGACACGCTTGATGGCGCGCTGAACGCCGAGCGGGTGGCCCTGCGTGTGCGGGCCACCGGCAGTGGTTACATCCAGACGCTCAAGACCCGCGGTCATCTGCAGGGGGCGGCGCTGGCCCGTAAAGAGTGGGAGTGGCCCAGGCCGGAAGCCTCGCTCGACCTGACATTGCTGGCGGATACGCCCTTGGCGGATCATCCGGCGCTGGCCCATCTTGCTCCGGTTTTCGATACGGATTTCCAGCGCCGCGTGATGATGCTTGACTGGACAGAGCAGGGCGCCTGGGCGCGGATCGAATGCGCTCTCGACAATGGCGTCATCCGCGCCGGCGAACGGGAACAGCCGCTCTGTGAGCTGGAGCTGGAGCTGAAGGATGGTGATGCCGCGGTGCTGTCAAAGGTTGCAACAGCGTTGAGCGCCAGTGTGCCGGCTCTGCTCAACAACATCAGCAAGGCCGAGCAGGGCTATCACCTCGCGGGTGTTGGCCCGTCCGGACAGATTGATGCTGATGCTACGCCGCAGGCCTGGCTGGATGCGCTATGCAGCCTGTGGCTGCAGGATGCCCCCGCCGGCTGGGAGCCGTTTCTGACGGTGCACCGGCAACTGGCGCAGCAGGCGAGGACGGCTGGCGCCGGCAAGACCTATGATGAAGTTACCGCCAGCCTGGAGTCGGCAGCGCAGCAGGGCCTATCCCCCCGGGAGTCGCTCACAGCTATGCGCGGGCTGGCAGCGCTGCAACTGGCATTGCTGGTCTAACGACGCCGGACACAAACGCACACTGACACTAAGGCAACAGCCATGATGGACCCGCTGCGGGATGAGGAGCTGGCACCACTGCCCGCCGCTCTTCAGGAGAAGGCCGCCGAAAGCTGGCGCAGTCTCATGGATGTAGAGGATCCTGCGCTCCTTGCCCGATTCGAAACTTACCGGGCCGGTATTATCCAGGCCATTGCCCGCAGTGACTTCCTCTTCGAACAGTTGCGCCGCCACGCTGAGGTGCTGGAGCCGGCCTTTGAGACAGATGAGCTGGAGCGGCCATGGTGCCCGGGTGAGATCCGCGAGGACTGGGATGCCCAGCAACCCCATATTCAGGTCGAAGCAGAGCTCCAGAAGGCGCTGCGAACTTTCAGGCGGCGTTGGATGTTCCGCATCGTCTGGCGGGATCTGTTGGGGCAGGCGGATCTCGAGGAAACCATGGGGGCCATGACCGAACTAGGCGATGCCTGCATTGATGGTGCGGTTACCTGGCTCTATGCCGAGTCCTGCCGCGAGTGGGGTACCCCCATGGGCACTGACCCGGTAACCGGTGAGCATACGGCCCAACCTATGCTGGTCATCGGTATGGGCAAGCTGGGCGCGGGGGAGCTCAACCTATCTTCAGATATTGACCTGATCTTCGCCTTCCCTGCCAGTGGTGAAACCGAAGGGGCCCGGCGCAGCATCGACAATCAGGTCTTTTTTGGCCGCTTGGGTCAGAAAGTGATCCGTGCGTTGGATCAGACCACCGCGGACGGTTTCGTCTTCCGCGTTGATATGCGGCTGCGGCCGAATGGCCAGAGCGGGCCTCTGGCCATGAGCTTTGGCGCTCTGGAGACCTATTATCAGAACCAGGGGCGGGAGTGGGAACGCTATGCGCTGATCAAAGCGCGCGTCGTAAGCGGTCCCAATGAGCATGCCCGCCATCTCCAGCAACTTCTGCATCCTTTCATTTACCGGCGTTACATCGATTTTTCGGCTTTCGAGTCGCTTCGGGAGATGAAAAAGCTCATCCAACGCGAAGTGCGTCGGCGCTCGCTGGAGAACAACATCAAGCTGGGCGCCGGCGGTATTCGTGAGATTGAGTTTGTGGTCCAGGCGTTCCAGCTCATTCGCGGTGGCCGCGAGCCGGTACTCCAGGAGCGTCGCCTTAGGGAAGTCCTGTCCGCACTGGGCTCCATGGAGCTGTTGCCCGAGGAGGTGGTTGCGGACCTGGACCGGGCTTATGTATTTCTGCGGGATATCGAACATGCACTTCAGGGCATAGCGGACCAGCAGACCCAGACGTTGCCTTCGGACGAGGTGGGTCGTACCCGCGTTGCTCTGATCCTGGGGTACTCCGATTGGGCCCGTCTCGCCGACGATCTTCGGGCGCACCGGGACCGGGTCAACGCGCATTTTGCGGACATTATCGCGCTGGCAGAGGATGACGATGACCAGGAAGATGGCCATGACCGCTGGGAGGATCTGTGGGCCGGCACACTCGACGAGGAGGCCGGAGTCAATTGGCTGGACAGGGCCGGGTTCGAATCCGCCTCGCAATCCCTGGGGCATCTCAATACGCTGCGGACAAGTCGGGCCGTCACCACACTCCAGAGTGAAGGGCGTCGCCGCCTGGATCGCTTCCTGCCGCGCCTGCTGGCCAATCTGGCCGAGGAGTACGCGCCCTCTGCAACCCTTGAACGGGTACTGCCGCTGGTAGAGGCGGTGCTGCGCCGCAGCGCTTATCTGCTGCTGCTGACGGAGAATCCCAGCGCACTGCGTGAGCTTGTGCGCCTGTGTGCGGCCAGCCCCTGGGTTGCGGATCAGCTCGCGGAGACGCCGCTGCTGCTGGATGAGCTCCTCAACGCCGAGAGCCTCTACACACCGCCGGATCGGGACCAGCTTCAAGCGGATCTGAACCAGCAGATGCTGCGCATTCCGCTTGATGATCTGGAAGAACAGATGGAAGCGCTACGTCACTTCAGGAAAGCCCATGTTCTGCGGGTGGCCGCTTCCGAGATCCGCGGCACCCTGCCGCTGATGAAGGTCAGCGACTACCTCACCTGGATCGCGGAGGCGGTTCTGGAGCATGTGGTGACACTGGCCTGGCACCACCTGACTCAGCGGTATGGCACACCAATGGATGACCAGGGTCAGCCCGTTGAGATGGATTTCGCCATCATCGGCTACGGTAAATTCGGCGGTATCGAGTTGGGCTACACCTCGGATCTGGACCTGGTGTTTGTCCATGACAGTGATCCACAGAACACCACCGATGGTGACAAGCCCATCGACAATGCGGTGTTCTATGCCCGCCTGGGGCAGCGGGTGGTACACATCCTCCAGGCGCAGACGCCGTCCGGTCAGCTTTACGAGGTGGATATGCGCCTGCGGCCTTCCGGTAATTCAGGGCTTCTGGTGTCCACCCTCGGGGCTTTCCAGAGCTACCAGGAGCGTGACGCCTGGACCTGGGAACATCAAGCTCTGGTCCGTGCCCGGTGGGTGGCAGGCAGCCAGGCTTCCGGGGAGCGGTTCGCGCGGATCCGTAATGGCATTCTGCAGCGCGAGCGTGACCCGGAGACGCTCAGGGAAGAAGTGGTGGTGATGCGCCAGCGTATGCGGGATGCCCATGCCTCCACCGACCCTGGCATATTCCATATCAAGCAGGATCCGGGCGGAATTATCGACATCGAGTTCATGGTCCAGTACCTGATCCTGGCCTGGGCACACCAGTACCCCGCCATTACCCGTCAGCCGGACAACATCCGCCAGATGGAGTCACTGGGAGAAGCAGGATTGCTGGATACCGTCATGGCCGAACGCCTGCGGGATATCTTCATTGCTATGCGCTCCACGGTACACCGCCGTGCCCTTCAGCGCCTGAACAGTGAGGTGCCCGTGGATGAGTTCGAGGCCGAGAGGCGTTATGTTCTGGAATGCTGGCAGCACCTGATGCACCCCCCGATTTAAGGGATTGTAGTGTAAGCGCGCCAGCGCGGTTCTCAATAAGGGCCAGTTTCCTGCTAGAATCCGGTGTTTGATGCTCTCGCCGAAAACACAGACAAGAGGAGTTGGCGGCAATGTCGATGGCGGATCGTGACGGTCTTATCTGGCTCGACGGGGAACTCGTGCCCTGGCGCGATGCCAAAGTGCACGTACTGACCCACACCCTGCACTACGGCATGGGCTGCTTCGAAGGGGTGCGCGCCTACAGCACTGGCGAAGGCCCGGCAATCTTCCGTCTTCAGGATCATACTCGGCGGCTGTTCAACTCCGCGCATATCCTGAACATGAAGATGCCTTACGAGCAGGAGACCCTCAATCATGCTCAGCGCCTGGTGGTGCGCGAGAATGGGCTGGCCTCCGCCTACATCCGCCCAATGGCGTTTCTCGGCTCTGAGGGTATGGGCCTGCGCGCAGACAACCTCAATGTACATGTCATGATCGCCGCCTGGGAATGGCCCTCCTACATGGCGCCGGAAGCACGTGAGCAGGGCATCCGTATCCGTACCTCCTCCTACACGCGCCATCACGTGAACATCACCATGTGTAAAGCCAAGGCCAATGGCAACTACATCAACTCCATGCTGGCGCTCAATGAAGCGATGGAGTGTGGGTATGATGAAGCCCTGCTGCTGGATAACGAAGGCTATGTCGCTGAAGGCAGTGGCGAGAACCTGTTCATTATCAGCAATGGCGAGCTTCACACGCCGGAGCTCACGTCCTGCCTGGATGGCATCACGCGCCGAAGCATCCTCGCGTTTGCCAGAGAGCTGGATATTCCGGTCCGGGAACGGCGGATTACGCGCGATGAGATCTACATTGCGGACGAAGCCTTCTTCACGGGCACAGCTGCGGAAGTACTGCCAATCCGTGAACTGGATAATCGAACCATCGGCAAGGGCAGTCGCGGGCCCATCACCGGGCAGCTCCAGCAGATGTTCTTCGATGCCGTTGAAGGGCGCCGGGAGCAGAATAGGGATTGGCTGACCATCGCGACCTGAGTCAGGGACCGTTCTGTTAATGGCCCGTTGGCTCTACTCGCTGCTGCTGACACTCCTGCTGCCGGGTGTTCTTGCGTTTCTGTGGTACCGGGGACTGTGGGACAGCCGGTATCGCGAAGGCTGGCTGGAACGCTTGGGGCACGGGCCGCTTGCGGAAAATTCCGGCACTTTGTGGGTGCATGCGGCCTCTGTTGGCGAGGTCATTGCCGCAGCACCCATGATTCGGCTGCTACGCCAGAAAATGCCGGAGCGCCCGATTCTGGTCACTACCATGACCCCCACGGGGGCCGAGCGGGTGCGCGCGGCTTTCGGCGATACCGTGGCGCATGCCTATATCCCTCTGGATCTGCCCTGGCTGGTGAGCCGCTTTCTCCGGCGCCTGAAGCCCGCGGCGCTGGTGATTATGGAAACCGAGGTCTGGCCCAATCTGGTGCAGGCGTGCACTCGTCGTGGTATTTCGGTGATCCTCGCCAATGCTCGTCTTTCAGATAAATCCGCAACGGGGTATGCCCGCATCGCCCCATTGACGCTGCCAGCCTTCCGAAGCCTTGACTGGATTGCCGCGCAGTCGGATGCTGATGCCCAGCGCTTTCGGGCGATGGGGGTGCGCTCGGAGCAACTCTCGGTGACGGGGTCCATCAAGTATGATCTGAGCATTCCGGAGGCTGTGCACAACGAGGCGATGGCGTTGAGACGTTCGTTCAGCGGCCGGCAGCCGGTCTGGATCGCCGCCAGTACCCATGAGGGCGAGGATGAAGCAGTGCTTGATGCCCACCGCCCGCTTATGGCGCGTCATCCTGAAGCGCTGCTGGTGCTGGTGCCGCGCCACCCTGAGCGTTTTGACGTGGTTGCCCGGTTGATTGAGGAAAAAGGCCTCAACATGGCCCGTCGTGCGGCTGGTGATGAGCTTGAGGAAGCCCAGGTCTACCTCGCGGACACCATGGGGGAGCTTTTGATGCTTTTCGGCTGTGCGGATGCGGCCTTCATCGGCGGCTCGCTCATTGAGCGGGGTGGCCATAATCCTCTGGAGGCGGCCGCCTGGTCGCTACCGGTTCTGACAGGCCCGCATGTTTTCAACTTTGCCAGCGTTTTCGAAATCCTGGAGGATGCGGCGGCGGTTCACTTCGTGGAGAACGCTGACGCACTTGCCGGGGCGCTGGCCACGTTGCTGGCGGATGGCTCAACGCGGGAAGATCAGGGCCAGCGTGCCCGGGCCGTTGTGGATGCCAACCAGGGCGCGGTGGCACGCTTGGTTGAGGGGATCCGGCTCCGGCTTGCGCGTTACTGACCTTGGTCTCCGTTTCCATCAGCTTCCCGCTCCTCGCGGGTTACCTGCTTTGCAAGCCGTTCAATGCCGGGTGCCGTGGCGCTGAGCCAGCGGTCCAGTCCCGCCAGATCCTGCGGGCTCAGTGTTCCGGCGGTCTGTTTCAGGCGCAGGGTGTTGAGCACATAGTCGTAGCGGGCGTTGGCGTAGTCACGCAGCGCCACGTAGTAGTTCTGCTCGGCGTCGAGCACTTCCACGATATTGCGCGTACCCACTTCGTAGCCGGCGCGGGTGGCATCCAGCGCGCTGCGGCTGGAGACGATGGTCTGGCGCTGAGCATTGATGGTCTGGATGTTGGTCGTGATGCGTCGGAACAGCGAACGCGCATCCAGCCGGACGTTGCGCCTGACTGTGTCCAGCTCCCGCTCCGCCCGTTCCGTCTCGGATCGCACACGCCGTACACCGGCCTGAGTACCGCCGCCACTGTAAATCGGAATGTTCAGTGACAGGCCGACGGTGGTGTCAGTGCGCGGGTACTCGTCGAGAGGGTTGCTGTATGCCCCGGGGCTGCCGCTTGGCAGCTCAAAATTGTTGTCCTGGTGCTGGCGCTCGACCCGGGCGAACAGATCCAGCGTAGGCAGATGCTCGGAGCGAGCGGCGCTGACCTGCTCGCGTTTGGCGTCCACAGTAAGCTGTTGCGCTCGCAGTTCCCAGTTCTGCTCCAGTGCGGTCTGGGCCCATGCCTTGGGGCTGTCCGGTTCCGGGGTGTTGATCGGGAAGTCCGTCTCAAGCCGTTCCAGGGTTTTGGGGAACTGGCCGGTCAGCCGTGCCAGGCTTTCGCGTTCAATGTCCAGCTGACTTTGCGCTGCAATCCGCTGTGAGCGGCTCGCATCGTAGCCGGCGCGGGCTTCTTCCACCTCGGTGGTGGCCACGAGCCCCACGTCATAACGCTCCTTGGCCTGTTCCCACTGGCGCCGGAGCGCCGCTTCCTGAGCTTTGGCGGTGTCCAGCTCGTCCTTGGCACGCAGGACATTGAAGTACTGCTCCGCGACTTTGAGCATCAGCCCCTGTTCAGCGCGCGATAGCTCCGCGGCCGCTACCTCGCTCTGCTTCTGGCTGGCCTGGAAGCCGTACCAGGCGTTGGCCCGGAACAGCGGCTGGCTGAGCTCGAGACCGTATTTGTGGCTGGTGAGGTCGCCATCCAGAGTGTTGCGTTCGGTGTAGGACGATTCACCGAAAGCGTCCAGCTGCGGCAGCAGCGGCGCCCTGGATTCATCGACCGCTGCTTCCCGGGCCTGGCGGGCAGCGCGGGCCGCGGCCAGATCCGAGTCATAGGACAGAGCCTGTTCATAGATATCCATCAGACCCTCGCCATGAGCCTGGGCGGCGGGGAGTAGCAGAGCTGCAATCAGTGCGGGAAAAGCGCGCGCTTTCATTCGTTCCCTCAAGCGTTGATCAGGGTGAGCCGTGACCGGCGGTCACCATTATGGACAAGTTGCGGTCGGATCTCTAGACTCAAGTTGACTGTCTTGACGGGGTGCCGGTCCCGCGGTGGCTTTTGCCGCCACGGCTGGCTGAGATTGCGAATGCAGAACCCGCAGACCTGATCCGGCTAGCACCGGCGTAGGGATCGAGACAAGCGTGCCCGAGCTGTAACGCCTGTATCGCACTTACTCAGATCTGCTTCTGCGTTCTCCCGTCCGTTCAACCATCAGCGGAGGAGAACCACTCATATGAGTCCATCCGACCAGTTCCTGAGCGAGAACGAGCGCGTCAATGACGCCACCATCGAACAGCTGCCGGCGTCACACAAAGTGTATGTGATAGGCAGCCGCCCGGACCTGCGCGTCCCCATGCGTGAGATCCAGTTGAGTCCGACTGATACTGCCGAGGGTCCTGAGCCCAACGAGCCGCTGCGCGTCTATGATACCGCCGGTCCCTACACCGACCCGGAGGCTGTCATCGATCTGCGTCAGGGGCTGACCCCGCTGCGTGCTGGCTGGATTGATGAGCGCAGGGACACGCAGCACCTGTCGCAGTTCAGCTCTGAGACAACCCGTCAGCGCCTGCGCGATCCCAGGCGGGATGCCTTCCGTTTCGGACACCCGCCCAAACCACGGGTGGCCCATGACGGTGGCAATGTGAGCCAGATGCACTACGCACGTCAGGGCACGATCACCGCGGAGATGGAGTTCATCGCTATCCGCGAGGGCGTCGAGCCGGAGTTCGTGCGTGATGAAGTGGCGCGGGGGCGTGCCATTATCCCCAACAACATTAATCACCCGGAATCCGAGCCCATGATCATCGGGCGCAACTTCCTGGTGAAGGTCAATGCCAACATCGGCAACTCGGCAGTGACTTCCTCCATTGAGGAAGAGGTGGGCAAGCTGACCTGGGCGATCCGATGGGGAGCGGATACCATTATGGATCTGTCTACCGGCAAGGATATTCATGAAACCCGTGAATGGCTTCTGCGCAACTCACCGGTACCGGTAGGGACAGTGCCCATCTACCAGGCGCTGGAGAAGGTGGACGGGGCGGCTGAAGACCTGACCTGGGAGCTGTTCCGCGACACCCTGATCGAGCAGGCGGAGCAGGGCGTGGACTACTTCACCATCCACGCCGGGGTGCGTCTGCACCATGTTCCCATGACGGCGGAGCGGACCACCGGCATTGTTTCCCGTGGTGGTGCCATCATGGCCAAGTGGTGTCTGGCCCGCCACGAGGAGAGCTTTCTCTACACTCACTTCAGCGAGATCTGCGAGCTGATGAAGGCCTATGACGTGGCCTTTTCGCTGGGTGATGGGCTGCGGCCGGGTTCTATTGCGGATGCCAATGACCGCCCCCAGTTCGCGGAGCTGGAGACGCTGGGCGAGCTCACAAAGATTGCTTGGGCGCATGATGTGCAGTGCATGATCGAGGGGCCAGGCCATGTCCCCATGCATCTCATCAAGGAGAACATGGAGCGCCAGCTCGAGTGCTGTGATGAGGCGCCGTTTTACACCCTGGGGCCGCTGACAACGGATATTGCGCCGGGCTATGATCACATCACCTCCGGGATTGGCGCGGCCATGATCGGCTGGTATGGTTGCGCCATGCTCTGCTATGTGACGCCAAAAGAGCATCTGGGCCTGCCCAACCGCGAGGACGTGAAGGAAGGGTTGATGGCTTACCGCATCGCGGCGCACGCGGCGGACCTGGCCAAAGGCCATCCCGGTGCCCAGCGCCGTGATGACGCGCTTTCAAAGTCGCGCTTCGAGTTCCGCTGGGAGGACCAGTTCAACCTCGGCCTGGACCCCGAACGGGCTCGTGCCTATCACGATGAGACCCTGCCCAAGGATTCGGCGAAGGTGGCGCACTTCTGCTCCATGTGCGGGCCGAAGTTCTGTTCCATGAAAATCTCACAGGAAGTGCGTGACTACGCGCGCGAGCATGGACTGACCGATGAGGCAGCGCTGCGCGAGGGAATGGCGGACAAGTCCGAGGAGTTCCGGGAACAGGGAGGTGATCTGTACCACGAAATCTGAAAGCGAAGAGGCCCTGATGGCAGAGCTGGACAGTACCTTTGATCATGATGACGTGACCATCGAGTCCGATGAGCCACTCTATCAGGGCTTTTTTCAGCTGCGCGGGCTGCGGTTCCAGCACCGCCTTTTCGGCGGTGGCTGGAGCCCATCCATGCACCGCGAGATTTTCTGGCGCGACAACTGCACCTGTGTGCTGCCCTACGATCCCTGGCGCGATGAGGTGGTGCTTCTGGAGCAGTTCCGGGCCGGCGCACTGGGGCGTGACGCCTCGCCATGGTTGCTCGAAGTCGTTGCAGGCATCAATGAGCCGGGTGACGATGGTGAAACAACCGCACGACGGGAAGCAGAAGAGGAAGCGGGGCTGACACTGGGGCATGTAGAGAGGATCTGTGACTACCTTGTCTCGCCCGGTGGTACCAACGAGCTGGTGCACCTCTATGGGGGCTGTGTGGATGCCACCGGCGCTGGCGGAATCCACGGTCTGGAGCATGAGAACGAGGACATCCGCGTCCAGTCTCTTGCCTTTGAGGCCGCCATGGAAGGGCTGCGCTCCGGTCACATCTGGAACGCGCCAGCGATTATGGCGTTGCAGTGGCTGGCGCTGAACCGTGAGCGGCTGCGTGATGAGTGGAGGGGGAGCTGATGGTGCAGCGATATGTACCTGACCTGACCCGCTTCGCGGCGGTGTGTGAGGCCAATTACCATCGGCTGAGCCATCTGGAGCGCCTGGGTCCTGACGCGGACTCCGATGTGTTCTTCCATCTCCGTGACGGTAGCCGCCACCTGGGGGATGTTCACCTGTGCCGGCTGGAAAAGGCCCGGTTTACCGAAACTTGGTATCTCGAGCAGGTGGCGAACAACGGCCGCTGGCTCAATGACCCGCGAATGACGGTGCGTGCTTACCATGATGTGGGCATGCTGGAGGTGATGAGCTGCTTCCGCCATGGCCGGATCCGCGCCGTCAATCCCTACCCGAACGCCCGTATGCATCTGCCGGACGAAAAACTGCAGATCAATCTGTTCCTCGCGGACTGGCTGGACTTCTGTCTTAAATTCGGGCAAGCGGCTGATATGGATTCGGTCTGGAGTATGGAATCCTGAACCCGTGATGACGATCGCTGAATCCGGCAGGCAATCAGGCTGTAACTTCGTTATATTGAGAGCATAGTGACCAAGGGAGCCCAAAGCCACTATGGATGCCTCCGCGGAGCCCCTGCATGTGCTGCAGATCACGGATCCCCATTTGATGGAGGATCCCGAGGGTCTATTGCTCGGTATAAATACACGCCAGACGCTTGATGCCGTCCTGGCGCACGTTCGTTCGCACTACGGGCAGCCTGATCTGGTGCTGGCAACCGGCGATATTTCGCAGGATGGCAGCGAAGCCGCCTATCAGCACTTCCGGGAACGCACGTCCTTTTTCGAGGGGCCGGTGTTCTGGTTTGCCGGAAACCATGACGCTGTGCCCGCAATGAAGCGGGCAATCGGCGGTACCCGCTCTGCGCAACGACGTTATCGTGGTCACGGGTGGCAGCTGATTTTTCTGGATTCATCCGTGCCTGAACAGGTGCATGGGCGGTTGGGGGAGGGTGAGCTGGCTTATCTGGAGGCCTGCCTCTGTGAGCATCCGGAGGATCATGCCCTGATCTGTCTGCATCATCATCCGGTACAGATCGGGGCTGAATGGATGAATGCCATCGGTCTTCAGGATCATGAGGCTTTCTTTGAGGTGTTGGCTCGTCATCCCCAGGTGCGTGGGCTGATCTGGGGGCATATCCACCAACAGCTGGACCAGGAGGACAGTGGTCGGCGTTTGCTTGCCTCGCCCTCCACCTGCGTGCAGTTCCTGCCGGAATCAGAGTCCTTTGCGGTGGATACAGCGCCCCCGGGATACCGCTGGCTGATGCTCTATCCGGATGGGCGGATCCATACTGGAGTGGAACGCATCGCCGATGCTAACTACGGACTGGAAGTCGACAGCGTTGGCTACTGAAGAGCCTGATCTGATCTATCTCCACGGTTTCCGCAGCGCGCCTTCCTCGGAAAAGGCGCGGGAGCTGGAGGCGTGGCTGCATGAAACCGGCTACCGCGGTCACTGGTTCATTCCCCAGCTGGCAACCACCCCCGGCGAGGTAGAAGCACAGCTGGCTGAGCTCATTGAGTGCGTACCCGGGAAAGGACCCGGTCTGATCGGCAGTTCACTGGGAGGCTTCTTCGCCATGGTGATGGCGGAGCGTTATGGTCTTTCAGCGGTGCTTATCAATCCGGCAGCCTATCCCTACCGCCTGATGGAAGAGTCGCTGGGCGAGCACACCAATCTCTACACCGGTGAGCGTTTTGACGTAACGCAGGAACACGTGCAGCAGCTCCAGGCCATGGATCCGGGAACGCTATCCCATCCCGAGCGCCTGATGGTGATGCTGGAAACCGGTGACGAAACCCTGGACTATCGCCAGGCCGGCGAAAGGTTTGCGGCCAGCAGGCTGGTTGTTCATGAGGGGGGCAACCACCGATACAGCCGGTTCCATACTGAGTTGCCCCTGATGCTGGACTTTCTGCGCCGGGATCAGTAATTGCAGTAGACCGCGATGCCGATATCGCGGAAGTTCTGCGCCATTTCCTCCAGGTCGTAATGGGTCAGGCCAGTGTGGATGAGCACATCCTGCTCCATACGCTGCCATTCGTTATCCACCTCCTGTCGGCCCAGAATTGAGAAGTTGCCGCAGATGTGTTCAGCGATCTTGAGCGTGGCCAACAGCGTCTTGCGCTCCTGAGCCCGGGTCCCCGTCTGGGCAAAGACCTGCTGTACGTTGTGGTGTTCGGCGATGACCTCGCAGAGGTGGCGCGGCAGATTCCAGGACTTGGCTACGTAATAGCCGACAACCGCGTGGTTGGTGTTCAGAGTCCGGTTCTCAACGTCGATCAGGCGCGGTTCTTCGCGGGCGTAGCTTTCCATCATGACGTCTTCGTAGTCGGGGAAGCGTTCCATCATCAGCGGAATGCCGGCATTGTGGAACAGCCCGAGCGCGTAGGATTCATCCGGATTCTTGGCGCCAATCGCACGGGCGACGTGGGCGGAGACCTGGGCGATGTCGGTGGCGGTGTCCCAGAACCGGGTCATGGCCCGGATCGCCTGGTCCGACATTTCGCCCTTGATGCTCAGGCCGTTGATGATGTTGATGACCGTGGTCGGTCCGAGCAGGGCCACGGCCTGTTCAATGGATGAGATCTGGTTGCTGTGCTGGAGGAAGGGCGAGTTCACGAACTTCAGCATCATTCCGGACAGTGAGACGTCCTGGCGGATCAGCTTGGCAATCTGATCAATATCCGGATCCGGCATTGCCTGCTCCATCTGCAGGTCCACCATGATCTGGGGTTGCGGTGGAATGCGGATGCCCTGAAGGACATTGTGGATCTGTTCGTCGGTCAGTTCCGCGGGCATGATGACTTCTTCCTGTCAGCTTTTGCTGCCCCGAGCCTAGCGTACCAGGCTCGGACAGGCTGTAACCGTTTGTTCAGACTATTCCTGCTCTGGGGTCTTAGCGCGTCTGCAGGTCCATGATGGGCCAGCCCCGGTGACGGGCAACGTCCCGCAGCGCCGGATCCGGGTTGGTGGCGACCGGGTTGGGCACGGTTTCCAGTAGCGGCAGATCGTTGCGGGAATCGCTGTAGAAGTGGCTTCCATCCAGGGTATCGCTGCGCTTGAGCAGCCATTCCTCAAGGCGCGTGATCTTACCATCCCGGAAACAGGGGGTACCGGCGACCCGGCCGGTGAAGGCACCCTCTACGACCTCTGGCTCGGTGGCGATCAGATTGGGAATACCCAGCCGCGCCGCGATAGGCTCGGTGACGAAACGGTTGGTCGCAGTGATGATGACCAGGGTTTCACCGCGTTCCCGATGGCGGTTGATAAGGGCTTCGGCGGCGGGCTCGATCATGGGCTCAACGCGTTCCTGCATGAATCGTTCCCGCAGCTGCCTGAGCGTGGCCAGCTCCTGACTGGCGAGCGGCTCCAGGGCAAAGGCCAGGTATTGTTCAATGTCGAGGCGCCCGGCTTCGTAATCGCGATAGAACTGGTCATTGCGTTGGCGGTAGCGCTCACCGTCCACCACTCCGGCGTCGATCAGGAACTGGCCCCAGGCATGGTCGCTGTCGCCGTTGAGAAGGGTGTTGTCCAGGTCAAAGATGGCGAGTGTCACGGGTTATCCAGCCTCCGGGAAAATGTCGGCTCCAAGGATATCACAAACAGCGCAGAGGCCGGTCCGGCAGCGCCATGGGGCCGAGTGCCGTTTGCTCATGGGGTATCAATTCTGGAAGAATGGCTTTAACTTACATATAAAAGATAAATAACAAACAGGGGTGTTGCCGTGATTGACTCCGACGGATTCAGACCGAATGTCGGAATCATGCTGGCGAACCACCGGGGGGAGTTGCTCTGGGCCAGGCGCATTGGCCAGGACGCCTGGCAGTTTCCACAGGGAGGCATCAATGAGGATGAGACACCGGAGCAGGCCCTCTATCGCGAACTGATGGAGGAGATCGGCCTGGAATCATCGGATGTCCGGATCATCACCACAACCCGGGGCTGGCTCAGATACCGCCTGCCTCGTCGTATGGTCCGCAGGGACTCACGCCCGGTGTGTGTTGGCCAGAAACAGAAATGGTTCCTTCTCGAAATGCTCTCACCTGATGCGCGGGTGCGGGTTGATCGCAGCTACAAGCCTGAATTCGACGGCTGGCAGTGGGTCAGCTACTGGTACCCGCTGGGGCAGGTGGTGTCGTTCAAGCGCGAAGTTTACCGCAAGGCGCTGAGGGAACTGGCGCCCGGGGTATTCAGGCTACAGTCAAAGGGGCAACCTCCGGCCCGCCAGGAAAGCTGACCGACTATGACCACAATGCTCAGCACGCTCCGCAGCATCGTCCAGGAACTGAATGGAATCAATAATCTTCAGGAGGCTCTGGACACCATAGCGGCACGTGTCCAGACCGCCATGAAGACCGAGGTCTGCTCGGTCTACCTCTATGACGACAAATCCGGCTGCTATGTGCTCAAAGCCACCGAGGGGCTCTACAAGTCCGCCGTTGGTCAGGTCCGTATAGCGCCCTCGGAAGGACTCGTGGGGCTGGTCGGGGTGCGGGAGGAACCCATCAATCTGGAGGATGCCCAGAAGCATCCGCGCAACCGCTATTTCCCGGAAACCGGCGAGGAACGCTTTGGTTCGTTCCTGGGTGTTCCCATTATCCATCATCGTCGGGTTCTGGGCGTGATTGTTGTCCAGGAGACCCAGAATACCCGCCGCTTCGACGAGGGCGAGGAAGCCTTTCTGGTGACCATCTCCGCCCAGCTCGCCGGGGTCATTGCCCACAGCGAGGCGACCGGCGCGATCGGCGGTATCTCGGTCAGTGGCGATCAGGCCCGGGATGTGGCCTTCAGTGGTGTTGCCGGTGCTCAGGGCGTGGCCATTGGAACCGGGGTCGTGGTATTCCCGCCCGCCGATCTGGATTCGGTGCCGGATAAACGCTGTGACAATGTGGAGGCGGAAATCGAGCGCTTCCGCGCTGCCGTCTCCGCGGTGAGGGAAGACGTGGAGCAGGTGGGCGAGCGCCTTGCGCCCAAGCTGAGGCCGGAGGAGCAGGCGCTGTTTGAGGTCTATCTGCGCATGCTTCACGACCATGCGCTCCCCGGGGAGGTGGAAAACCGCATCCGTGAGGGGCTCTGGGCGCCGAGTGGGCTCAAGGCGGTGGTGAACCAGTATGTTCGCCACTTTGAGATGATGGGTGATCACTACCTGCGTGAGCGGGCGGTGGACATACGGGATCTGGGGCGCCGCCTGCTGTCCCATCTGCAGGAAGGGGAATCCAGGACGCCGGAATACCCGGAACGCACGATTCTGGTGAGTGATGAGCTCACGCCCGCGATGCTGGGCGAAGTCCCCCAGGGGCAGCTCGTCGGCATGGTGTCGGTGCGGGGCTCCGGTAATTCCCATGTTGCGATCCTGGCCCGCGCCATGGGCGTGCCTACGGTCATGGGCCTGGTGGATATCCCCGTGGCGCAGCTGGATGGTCGGGAGCTGATTGTTGACGGCTACGAGGGACAGATTTTCGCCTCGCCCTCCAACGAGCTCAAGGCGTTCTTCGAGTCCATCATTGAGGAAGAACAGGAGCTGGTGAAGGGCCTGGAGGAGCTGCGCGACAAGCCCTGTGAGACCCTGGATGGCCATCGCATTCCGCTGTTCGTGAACACGGGGCTGATCACGGATGTGGTGCGCTCGCTCAGCCATGGCGCGGAAGGCATAGGTCTATACCGCACTGAAGTGCCGTTCATGATCAATGAACGGTTTCCTTCCGAGCAGGAGCAGAAAGCCTATTACCGTGAGCAGCTTGAGGCCTTCGCCCCGTCGGAAGTAACCATGCGGACGCTCGATATTGGTGGTGACAAGGCGCTGACCTATTTCCCGATTGTTGAGGAAAATCCCTTCCTCGGCTGGCGCGGCATCCGGGTCACGTTGGATCACCCGGAGGTTTTCCTCGTCCAGATCCGCGCGATGATCAAGGCCAGCGAGGGGCTGGATAATCTGCGGATCATGCTGCCAATGATCAGCAACGTTTCCGAGATCGAGGAGGCGCAGCACCTGATTTACCGCGCCTGGCACGAGGTGCGCGATGAGGGCTATCAGCTGGTGATGCCGCAGGTGGGGGTCATGATTGAGATCCCCGCCGCGGTGTATCAGGTGCGCGAGATAGCGGCGCGGGTGGATTTTGTCTCCGTGGGCTCGAACGACCTGACCCAGTACCTGCTGGCAGTGGACCGCAATAACCCGCGGGTTGCCAGCCTCTATCATTCCTATCACCCGGCGGTGCTCCAGGCGCTGTGTCAGGTGGCGCAGGATTGTCACGATGTGGGTAAGCCCGTCAGTATCTGTGGCGAGCTGGCAGGTGACCCGGGAGGCGCTATACTGCTGCTGGCAATGGGGTATGATGCGCTCTCCATGAACGCGTCCAATCTGCCCCGTATCAAGTCAGTGATCCGGGGCATCGATATGGATATGGCGCGGGGACTGCTGGCAGAAGTACTGGCTCTGGACTCGCCCCATGTAATCCGAAGCTGCGTGGAGCTTGCCCTGCGTAAAGCAGGAATAGGTCGTTTTATCCGCCCGGAGCGCAGTGGTTCTGGAGCACGGGAACTGGCAACCTCGCAGGAGTGAGTGATGGCTCAATGTTACTCTGTTTCTAGTATGTGTACTCTAGAAGACGCCGTTAGTCTTGAGTAAGCAGTCAGGGTAAGGGGTGATCCATGGAAATACAGTCGCGCAGATCCGCTGATCGCCCGGAAGGGCCCCGGATCGGGCTGGCGCTTGGCGGGGGCGGTCCGCTCGGCGGTATCTACGAGATCGGGGCACTCCGTGCGCTGGATGAAGCGCTGGACGGCGTCGATTTCAATGACCTCTACGTCTATGTGGGGGTGAGCGCCGGCTCCTTCGTGGCGGCTAACCTGGCCAACCAGATGACCACGGCTCAGCTTTGCCGGATCTTTGTGAAGAACGAAGCTGACGTGCACCCGTTCCACCCGGAGGTGTTCTACCGGCCGGCATTCAGGGAGTACCTGCGCCGTGCCCTCGCGGTTCCCGGTCTGCTTCGCGAGGCCCTGGGCCGTTTCGCCAGCAACCCCTACGACCAGAGCCTTCTGGATGCTCTTACGGTCCTGACTCAGGTGGCGCCGGCAGGCCTTTTCGACAATACCGGTCTGCATGAGTACCTGCGTCGCGCTTTCAGTATGCTGGGGCGGAGCAATGATTTCCGGCAGCTGCGCCACCGGCTTTACATCATCGCCGCTGATCTGGAGAGCAGCGAAGCGGTGAGGCTGGGCGCGCCCGGCTTCGATCACGTGCCCATCTCCCGGGCGGTCCAGGCCAGTATCGCATCGCCGGGGGTGTATCTGCCGGTGGAGATCGACGGGCGCTTCTATGTCGATGGCACGCTGCGCAAGGGGTTGCATGCCTCCGTTGCGCTGGAGGATGGCGCGGATCTGGTGCTTGCCATCAATCCTCTGGTGCCCATTGATGCCAGCGCGGCAGTGCGCGCCGGAACCATGAATGCCGGGGCGCTGACGGATTCAGGCATGCCTAATATTCTGGGCCAGACTTTCCGGACCATGGTCTACTCGCGCATGGAGTCGGGTGTTGCCCAGTATGCGGATCAGTATCCGGATTCGGACATCGCGCTGTTCCAGCCGGAGCGTGATGACGCCAAGCTGTTCTTCTCCAATGTGTTCAGTTTCCAGTCCCGGCGTATGGTGTGCGAACATGCCTACCAGATGACACGGCGGGATCTGCTGCGCCGCGCCGATGAGCTGGAAAAACAACTGGCGCCCTACGGCATCAAGCTCAACCGCGGTATTCTGGCAGACGAACAGCGAACCATCAGCACCAGCCTCTATGGCGAGATGCTGCCGGTGTTCGTGGCACAGGAAGGAAAGCGCCGGAGCCGTTTTGGCTCCGGTGTGGAGCAGGTGTCGGGGCTGATCAACAGCGCCCGACAGATGCTCTGAGCCCAGCCGTTAAGGCTGCCAATTACAGGATGTAGCGGCTGAGATCCTGATCCTCGGCCAGCTCGCCCAGCTGCTCATTCACATAATCCGCTGTGACTTCGAAGTCGCTGGTGATCTGATCCCCGGCGTCAAAAGAGACGTCGTCCAGCAGCTTCTCCATCACGGTGTGCAGCCGGCGGGCGCCGATGTTCTCGGTGCTTTCATTGACCTTCCAGGCAATCTCTGCGAGATGGTCGATGGCCTCTTCCGTAAAGGTCAGATTGACGCCCTCCGCGCTCATCAGGGCTTCGTACTGGGCCACCAGCGAGGCGCGCGGTTCTGTCAGGATGCGCTTGAAATCGCCCGGCGTCAGCGCCTTGAGTTCCACCCGGATGGGCAGCCGCCCCTGGAGTTCAGGTATCAGATCCGAGGGCTTGGTCAGATGGAAGGCACCGGAGGCGATGAACAGGATATGATCCGTGTGCACCATGCCGTATTTGGTGCTGACGGTGCTGCCCTCGATCAGCGGTAGCAGGTCGCGTTGGACACCCTCACGGGAAACGTCCGAAGACCCCTGTGAGTCGCTCTTCTTGGCGACCTTGTCCAGCTCATCGAGAAAGACAATGCCGTTCTGTTCAACCACCTGAATGGCGCGCTGCTTGATCTCCTCTTCGTTGATCAGCTGGGCGGCCTCTTCCTCACGGACCTGATCATAGGCATCCGCCACGCGCATGCGCTGCGTCTTGCTCTTGTCATTGCCCATACTGGAGAACAGGTTCTGGAGCTGGCTGGTCATTTCCTCCATACCCGGTGGCGTCATGATCTCCACACCGCCACTCTGGGCGCTGACCTCGATGTCAATTTCCTTGTCATCCAGCTCGCCTTCGCGCAGTTTCTTGCGGAACATCTGACGGGTGGCGGAGCTGTTGTCCGTCTGGTCTTCGTCTTGGTCGCGCGGCGGGCGCAGCAGAGCATCCAGAATGCGGTCCTCGGCGGCATCCATGGCGCGATCCTGGACCCGTGCCATTTCCTTCTCGCGCAGCAGCGAGACGGCGTTTTCGGTCAGGTCGCGGATGATGGACTCAACATCACGGCCCACATAGCCGACCTCGGTGAACTTGGTGGCCTCGACCTTGATGAAGGGCGCCTCTGCCAGCTTTGCCAGTCGGCGGGCGATTTCGGTCTTACCCACGCCTGTAGGACCAATCATGAGAATGTTCTTGGGCGTGATCTCTTCCTGGATGTCGGTGTCTGCCTGCATGCGACGCCAGCGGTTGCGCAGCGCAATGGCGACGGAGCGCTTGGCTTCGTCCTGACCGACGATGTGGCGGTTGAGTTCGTCAACAATTTCCCGGGGGGTCATGCCTGCCATGGAATCTCCTGTCAGTCGCTGGGTTCGATGACTTCCAGCGCACGGTTATGGTTGGTGTAGACACAGATGTCGGCGGCAATATCCAGACCTTTCTCGGTGATCTCGCGCGCCGTGAGCTGAGAGGTCTCAAGCATGGCTCGGGCGGCCGCCTGGGCATAGGGGCCGCCGGAACCCATGGCGATCAGGCTTTCCTCGGGCTCGACTACATCGCCGTTGCCGGTGATGATCAGCGAGGTTTCAGCATCCGCCACTGCCAGCATGGCTTCAAGCCGCCGTAGGGCCCGGTCTGTGCGCCAGTCCTTGGCGAGTTCGACAGCCGCGCGTGTGAGATTACCCTGGTGTTTGTCCAGCTGTGCCTCAAAGCGTTCAAAAAGGGTGAATGCGTCCGCTGTTCCGCCTGCAAAGCCGGCGAGGACACGGTTGTTGTACAGCCGTCTTATTTTGCGGGCGTTTCCTTTCATGACGGTATCGCCGAGGGACACCTGGCCGTCGCCGCCCATGGCGACTTCGCCGTCACGGCGTACTGAGAGGATGGTTGTCATGGATGCTCCCGTGGTTGCCGGGTTTTGGGGTTTACCCTGAAGTGGGGGCGCGGGATTGGCATTTCAAGGAGTCGGTTCAGGCGCTCAGCCCTCATCCTCGGCCTCACGCCGGCGCACGAGTGGCTGTATATTGATTTCAACAAGCCGGTCCACGGCCTGGTTCATGCGGCTACGGGAATCAAAGGGGCCGACCATAACGCGGTACCAGACGCCACCGTCATCCACGCTGACCTCGCTGATACGGGCTCTCAGCCCCTGGAATCCCACCTGTGCGCGCTGGCGTTCAGCGTCTTCCCGGGTCTGGAATGAGCCGGCCTGGAGGATGTATTCCAGATTGCGTTCGCTCTCCGATTCATCCGGCCGATAGGCTTCAATGTCCGGGGTGGCGACCTCTGAATCCGGCAGCATTTCGTAGAATTTGAAATCAGGCGCCTCCCCGTCGCGGTCTTTTTCCGGTGTCTTCTCAGGGCCGGTGGTTGTCTGTGGTTGGCGTTCGCCGCCTTCAGGGTCCAGTGAATCCAGGTAGACCAGGAAACCTGCGAACCCTGAAAGAAGGGCGACGGGGATCAGCCAGCGCAGGGATTTGGTCTCTTTCTTTTGCGCCATTACGGATTCCCTTACATGGATTCCGGCGCGTTAACGCCTAGAAGCTCCAGGCCATTTGCCAGCACCTGCTGGACCGCCAGAGACAGGGCCACGCGGGCCTGGCTTAGCGATTCATCGGCCACCAGAACCTTGTGCGCGTTGTAGTAGCTGTGGAAATGACCGGCCAGGTCGCGCAGGTAGTGGGTGAGCTGGTGCGGTTCCAGAGCTTCGGCGGCTTTGCCCAGCAGCTCCGGGTAACGCGCCATCTGGGCAGCGATGTCTTTTTCCTCTTCCAGCTCCAGCTGCTCCAGAAGTTGTGGCTCCGGGGTGATCCGGGTTTCGAGACCCTGGCTGCGCATTTTCTCCAGCATGCTGCAGACCCGGGCATGGGCATACTGGATGTAATAGACTGGATTATCTTTGCTTTCGGATTTGGCCAGCTCCAGATCGAAGTCCATGTGCTGCTCGGCCTTGCGCGTAACGTAGAAGAAACGCGCCGCATCCTTACCCACCTCGTCTCGCAGTTCGCGCAGGCTAACGAAGGAGCCGCTGCGGGTGGACATGGAAAGCCGTTCGCTGCCGCGATAGAGAATCGCGAACTGCACCAGCTGGATGTCCAGCCGCTCGGAGTCCACGCCCAGCGCCTCAATGGCACCGCGAACCCGGGCCATGTAGCCGTGGTGGTCTGCTCCCCAGACGTTGATGACCTTGTCAAAGCCGCGCTCAAATTTATTCAGGTGGTACGCGATGTCTGAGGCGAAGTAGGTGGTATCACCATTGTCACGGCGTACCACCCGGTCCTTGTCGTCGCCAAAGGTGGTGGCGCGGAACCAGGTGGCGCCGTTTTCCTCGTACAGGTGGCCGTTGTTTTGCAGGCGTTGCAGTGCGTCCTCAATATCCGGCCGCAGGCTGCGTTCGGAGAACCAGTCGTCAAAGTGAACGCCGAAACCAGCCAGATCCTGTTGGATATCGGTAAGGATGGCGTTGAGGGCCAGATCAAAGACGCGGGCGAAAGCCTGCTCACCGATGAGGGTTCGGGCGCGCTGGACCAGTGCGTCAATATGGGCTTCTTTATCCCCGCCGCCAGGCTCGTCAGCTGGAATGCCATCGAATACGCTCGCGGCGGGATGCTGCAGGTCGTCGCCCTCATCCGTGCGCAGTTGGCGGGCGATCGGCAGGATGTAGTCCCCCTGGTAGCCGTTGGCAGGGAAAGTGAAGGTTTCGCCACCCTGCTCCAGATACCGAAGCCAGACACTGAGCGCGAGAATACTCATCTGGCGGCCGGCGTCATTCACGTAGTACTCGCGGTGAACGCGGTAGCCCACGGCCTCCAGCAGGTCAGAGACACTGGCGCCGTAGGCGGCACCGCGGCCATGGCCCACATGCAGGGGGCCTGTGGGGTTAGCAGAGACGAATTCCACCTGCACCGATTTGTTCTGGCCCAGGTTCTGGCGACCGAACGCCCGCCCCTGCTCGCGGATGGTACGCAGGATATCGAACTGGCTGACGCTGCTGACAAAGAGGTTGATAAAGCCCGGGCCGGCGATTTCAACCTTCCGGATCGAGCTGTCACCAGGCAGTGCCGCTACAATCTTTTCCGCCAGATCCCAGGGGTTCATGCCCGCCGGCTTGGCGGCCTTGAGGGCGACGTTGCTGGCAAAATCGCCGTGGTTACGGTCGCGTGCTGGCTCCACCTCGACGGTGGGGGCGGCTTCGGTGGGGATAACCCCTTCGGCGGTGAGGTTTTCAACAGCGTTTTGGAGCAGGTCGGCGATGCGGTCTTTCATTGGGAACAGGGCCTGGTGTGCGTTTGGGCTTTTAGGTGTCTGCCTGGAAAAGGACGTGGTTGTGTCCGGTCGATGTTGAATGGCGCCATTATCGGTGAATCAGGGGTGAGACTCAATCAGGGGTCATTCAAGGCCATCCGGATTAGTGTCGGTGTCACTGATCTGTAATGGCGCTTTTTCATAGTGATGGAAATTACCGCAAGCTAAGGAGAACCTCTGATGGCCACTGACAACCAAACCCCGGACTCAGGCGTTCAGCCGGATCGCCGGCGCTTTCTCCAGCAGTCGCTGGTGGGCGCGGGCGTCGTTGCTGGTGGGCTTGGCCTATGGGGATGCGGTGCGCCTCGAGCGACAGCGGCCGATAGTGCGCTTGAGCCTGCACGTCTGGCGGAGGCGGCACGACGGCGTACCCGTGCGACTGTAGGGGACACCGAGGTCTGGATTCCATCCGGTACGCGTATCCGCGAGGTGGCACGCAGCGGATCCGCCCCTGTCCCGGGCAGTGATTACCATTGGCATCCGGTGCCAGACGGTGGCGCCACCTTTGCAACAGAGGATGGGGGTTGGATCTATGTGTCCAACAGCGAGGTACGGGCGCCGGAACAGGGCGGCGTCGGGGCTCTTCGCTTCAGCCAGGATGGCGACGTTATCGATGCCTACGGTATCTGTTCCGGTACGCAAGCCAATTGCGCGGGTGGTCCCACGCCCTGGCGGACCTGGCTTACCTGCGAAGAGTATGAGCAGGGACAGGTGTTCGAGTGTGATCCTATGGGTCAGCAGGAGGCGACGGTGCGTCCCGCTCTGGGAACCTTCAAGCACGAGGCGGTGGCGGTTGATCCGGTTAACGGTTATCTTTTTCTGACCGAAGATGAGCCGGATGGTCTGCTCTACCGGTTTACACCGGTACACTGGCCGGAAGGTGATAAACCCGATCTCTCAGAGGGCGTCCTGGAAGCGCTGATAGCCGAATCCGATCCGAGTCGCGAGGAGGTGGTCGTGCGCTGGGAACCGGTACCGGATCCACTGTTCCAGGGTGATACGCCAACGCGCAGGCAGCTCGGTAATGCTACCCGTTTCGATGGCGGCGAGGGCATCTGGTATCACGAGGATCGCATCTTTTTTGCGACCAAGGGTGATAACCGTGTCTGGCTGCTGGAGCCTGGTAGTGATCGGCTTCAGGTGGTCTATGATGGGCAGCGTGGATCACTGGATCCCACCATCGCTGATGTGGATAACGTGACCGTGTCGCAGCGTGGCGAGGTTATTGTGGCCGAGGATGGCCCCGAAATGCGCCTAGTGGTGCTGGGGCCGGATATGATCGCCACGCCAGTGGTGGATTTTGTAGGGCACAGGGACAGCGAGATCTGCGGACCAGCCTTTTCTCCGGATGGTAATCGGCTCTATTTCAGCTCCCAGAGAGGGCAGACCGGGGAGTCGGATGATGGTCGCATCTATGAGCTGAGCGCCATTCTCGGCGTGGTCTGAATATCAGGGCATGAGCCACATCTGAAAGTGGGCGGGCGTCATGCCCGTCCAGCGTCGGAAACTGCGGCGGAAATTGGCTCTGTCACCATGGCTTAGCCGTTCCGCGATCGCATCCATATCCAGTCCCAATACCTGGGAGAGATAGAGGCTGTAATGCAATCGGGCCTCATCATGAAGCGACTGGAAATGAGTATCGCAATCACGCAGGCGGCGCTTCAGCGATGAAGGACTCATCGCCAGGGCGTGGGCGGTTGTATTGAGGTCTGGCGGGGCCTCAGCGTGGCGTATCAGCAGATGATATAGAGCCTCCGGCAGGGTTGAACGCGGCGCCACGGTGGCCTCTTTGCCAGCGAGCTGATGTCGTGCAACGCTGAACGCTGTGGGCGAACTGTCAGCCCAGCCGACATTCAGATCCTGCAACGGCATTATGATCATGTCGACGCCGGTAGTGAAATGGACCCGCTGTCCTAGATTGACTTCGTGGGCTTCTGGGGTTGTGGGGTGACTTTGCGAGAACAGGAAATACCAGTCCGGAACCCGGCCGCTGCGGTGACGGAAGAGCCCGTATACGGCTGCCATCATAGCCCTTGACACGAACGATCGCGCTCGCCCGGCACCACCATTGATCCACAACAGGTAGCCCCACTGCCGGTCATGCCACCATTGGGGCGCGAGCAGCGGGCACAGGTGATGGCGGTGTTCATAGAGCC
Source organism: Salicola sp. Rm-C-2C1-2 (assembly GCF_040196175.1). Classification (NCBI taxonomy): domain Bacteria; kingdom Pseudomonadati; phylum Pseudomonadota; class Gammaproteobacteria; order Oceanospirillales; family Halomonadaceae; genus Salicola; species Salicola sp. Rm-C-2C1-2. The sequence goes on from NZ_JBEFNF010000005.1 coordinate 97,589, forward strand.
CTTGCAGAGCCTGTGCGAGATTAGGCGCATGCTGGAGTAGTGGCGTCAGAGCGCCGTAGTGACCGGGCAGTAACTGGCGTCCCCACAGAAGTGCCAGCTCCTCCGCAGCGCCATGGTGCTGAACGTTAGTAATCAGGCGTCGGTACTGGCGATCTGAGATGAGCGCTTCGCCTGCAAGAATATCGTCCAGAAACAGGCCGGTGTGACGAAGTAACCGGTGGTCGGCCATGCCGCGTGCGCGGGCCAGCTCGATGAGCAGGGCCGGCTGATAATGCGCGGGCAGGTGGCGCTCGTCCTGCGAGCGCCAGTGATCCGGGATGTCACCGGGATCAAGCCGCCGATTCACAGCCATCAGCTCCCTGTTCCTTGGCACTCGCAAGCGCCCGGTTTGCTCGTGCCATCAGGTCCTGGGGTGAGGCACTGAGCGCCAGGGCCACGCCTGCACTGGCAGTGATGGAGATGCGTTCCCCCTCACGGCCGGTGCGATAGGCGAAGTGATGGACGGCGGCGATCAGCTCACGAGTGATGATCGCCGCCATTGTCTCGCCCGTCTGCGCCAGCATGACCGCGAACCGATCCCCGCCGTAATGACACAGCAGATCCCCATCGCGAAGGTTGAGCAGCAGCAGTTCGGTGACCGACTGCAGCATCCGGTCGCCTTCTTCAAAGCCGAAGCGCCGGTTGATGCGGTCAAAATCGTCCAGGTCGATCATTACCAGTGAAACGGGTGAACAATCCTGCCGGGCTCGTTTCAGTTCGATCTCGAGCTGCTGGCTCAGATAGGCGGCGGAGGCCAGGCGGGTGACCGGGTCCACGCTGCGGTGCTCGCGCATGAATCGCTCCCGCTTGCTGAGCTGACTCATGAGGATGCGTTGCTCGCCATACCACCGCACCAGCCCCAGGGTCAGCATGACCATACCAATGGGCATGGGGAGGTTTTCCAGCCAGGTGTCCCAGAGCTGGACGTCCGGGATGAGCAGAAATTCGTCCAGGTTGTCCTGCCACAGGGAGACAAAAATCAGACCAAGCCCGGCAAAGATCAGATTGCTGACGGTGCCTGCGGGGCGGCTGCCGAGAATCAGCAGTGCCCAGCCCAGCACCAGCAGCGCGCCACCGCCCTCACCAAATACATCAAGCCAGTCAATACCGTCCCAGCCCTTGGGGTCGCCCACCATGAAGGCAGCAATCAGCGATAGGGGCAGGTATAGGGCGACGCAGAGCCATTTGAGCGAGTGAAGCTTGAGGGTTTGGGCCAAGATGGAGGTATCCCTCGTGAATAGCGAACTATGAATGCTTTGTTATCAGGTTTGTGTGACATGGGAATGACAGGTGAGGGAGTCAGATCGGATCAGTTCCGGTGGCCGGTCTCAACATGGCTGTCAGATAACTGACATGTAATGCACCCACTGTGTTTGCAGTGACCGGATGGTGGTCAACGTTCAACGCAACCAGAGGGAAACAACCATGAGTGCAAAAGATCCGACATCCCATGAGCCTCGGCTGCGACCGGCGCTGTTGGGAGTTGCCATTGCCGCAGCCTGCGTGCCGGGAATGGCCCAGGGCCAGCAGCAACCGCCGGAGCAGGCGCCCGCGGCGGATGAGGAAATGGTCGTCGTGGGCCAGACAGCCCAGATCCGACGCGCGCTGGATGACCAGCGTGCGTCGGATAACCTCAAGAGCATTATCAAATCTGATGGCATCAATGCCCTTCCTGACTCCAATGCGGCTGAATCACTCCAGCGTCTGCCGGGTATCTCCATCGAACGTGACCAAGGGGAAGGCCGTTTTGTCCGTATCCGGGGTACAGCGCCGAATCTCAACAACACAACCATCGATGGGGTTCGCGTGCCGGCTCCCGAAGATGACCAGCGTGCTGTCGCACTGGACGTTCTTCCCTCTGATCTGATCGAGTCATTAGTGGTGACCAAAGCATTAACCCCGGATATGGACGCGGACGCCGTAGGCGGTAGCGTTGATGTGCGCAGCGTCTCCGCTCTGGACAAAGATGGCCCCTTCTTCAAGATCTCAGGCAGGGCGGGCTATAACACTCTGGTCGAAGAAACCAGTCCCAAGGTGGCGATCTCCGGGGGGCGGACCTTTGAGGTTGGCGGTGGTCGTCTTGGCGTGGCTGCTGCTCTGAGCTATGAGGACCGGGACTTCGGATCGGATAATGTTGAAACTGGTGGAGGCTGGAATTTTGAGGGCGCCGAGCCCGGGCTCGAGGAGCTTGAACAGCGTGACTACACCATCAACCGGGAGCGTACGGGGGCGGCACTGAACCTCGATTACGAGCAGAATGAGAACAACCGGTATTACCTGCGAACCATGTATTCCGAGTTCACGGATGATGAGCAGCGGAACGCGAATATCTACGAGTTCGCCAGTCCACTGGCTGATGGTGGTACCTCAGCACCGGATGAACCGGTGGGTCTTGAGCGTGAGCTCAAGGACCGGGTGGAAACTCAGGAGATCCTCTCTGCCAAGATCGGCGCGGAACACTTTTTCAATCAGTGGACGCTGGAGTACGAGGCGAGCGCCAGTGAAGCCTCCGAAAAGGAAGGCCAGGATCAGCTCGCACTGGGTGAGGCGATCTTTATACCGGAAAACGACATTACTGGCATTACGCTTAATGCCACTAAACGCCCACGCCTGAGCGGCACTGGCGTGGGCAGCAACGGCAATTTTGAGTTTGATGGCGCAGAGCTGGAGAAAGGCGAAGTAACCGACGAGGAAGTGGGAGCCAGTTTTGATCTGAAGCGCGATTTCATGGTCGAAACCCATCCGGCCAGTGTTAAGTTCGGTGCCAAGGCGACCCGGAGAACCAAGGAGCGGGATCTTGAGCTCTATGCCATTGGTGTTGGCGATGTCAGCGGTGATCCGGGGCTGGAAAACTATTCGGGTGGCACGGCTGACTGGCCCTTCGGCGAGTTCGGTTCCGAGATGCAGCCCGGGCCTGTGCGGGATCTTCTGGCTACAGCCGGTGACCCGAAACAATACCGGGACTTGGAAGCCTCCGAAGCTGAAGATTTCAAAATTGATGAAGACATCAATGCGGCTTACGTGATGGGCACCATCGATATCGATGCGCTGCGCCTTACCGGTGGCGTGCGATACGAGGGGACCAGTACCGAGGGCGTAGGGAGCCGTTATGAAGGTGGCAGTCTTGAGCCTTCTACGTCCTCCAACGATTACAGTAATGTGTTGCCGTCGCTGCATGCGCGCTATGAACTCTCGGACCGGACCCTGATCCGCTCCTCGGTTTTCCAGTCCATTGCGCGCCCCGTGTTTGAGCAGATCTCGCCTGGCATCATCATCGATCGCGGCGATCCGGGCATAGAAGATAACGAGGTCGCATTCGGTAATCCAAACCTGGATGAGCTGCAAGCGACCAACCTGGATCTCGGCATTGAGCATTACATGGGGTCGAGTAGCGCGGTTTCCGCCCATCTTTTCTATAAGGACATCGATAACTTCATTTTCGAGACCGACCTGGCAGGAACAGGCCAGACACGCCGTGGTCTGGACATGGACAACTTCCCCGGCGGCGCGGAGACTTTTGAAAACGGCGAGGGTGGTGAAGTAACTGGTCTCGAGCTGGCGGGGAGTCACCGTTTCTACGGCCTGCCCGGGATCTGGAGTAATCTGCTGGTGGACGGCAACGTCACGCTGGCGAACTCGGACGCAACCATTTCTGGCTTCAATCCGGATAAGGACCGGTTTGAAAAGCGCGAGATTGACCTGCCCCGCCAGTCGGATGTCACCAGCAATCTCAGTCTTGGCTACGAGGGTGAGTCATTCAGCATGCGGCTTGCTGGTAGCTATAAGTCGGAGTATCTGGCAGAGACTGGGAATGCACTCGAAAGCACGGGTGACATTTACGAGTCGGATCATTTCCAGCTGGATTTCTCAGGCAGCTATAACCTGACCAATGAGCTGAAGATGACCTTTGAGGTGGTGAACATCAATGACCGGCCCTTCTATACCTATCAGGACAAAGAGTCGTTCAACGCTCAACACGAAGAGTATGGCCGGACCTACCGGCTTGGGCTGACTTACGCCAGCTTCTGAGCACAAGGCGCATCCATCGTGAATGGCCCGTGGGTGAATGCCCACGGGTACTTGCCTTTTGGAAAAGCTCACAATGGGAGATCATTTAATGGCAACAAGGTCATTGCAGAACCTCTGCTCCAGCTTGGCACTGGTTCTTACCGTTACCGTGGCAGCAGGGTGCACGCACTCTGCAACCGACGCCCACAGCAGCACAAACGAATCCGGGGACAAAAAGCTCAAGCTGGGAGAACCCGGCCGGTTGGATCTGCCCGGTGAATGGGCTGCAGCGGTCAGCGGAGGTGAGCAACCGCTGTGGCTCAGCGTGGGAGAGAATAGCGGTGCTCGCCTTCATGACGGACGCGGTCGCGCCATCGCATACTGGGATCGACCGCTGGAATATCTGGATGCACTGCCGCCCTCGGACGACGGCCGTGGTGTCTTTGCGGCGAGGACGATCTACGCCAGTTACAACAGCAACAATGGCCGGCCAGTTCTGTTCGGGATCGGGACCGACGGTGATGGCGTTGCCTTCCAGCCGATGCTGGAGGGGGATGCAACGGAATACGCCGTGGAAGACGTTTGCCTCTATCGGGCAGGTGGGGGCGCTCTCTATCTGTTCATGATGGGTGAGGATTACCGGGCTCACCAGATGATGGTGACTGGCGATGATGGCGACTACCGCTTGCGCCCGGTGCGTGCGTTGCCGGCGCCCCCCGGAGGCGAGTACTGCACGGTGGACCAGACGAGCGGTACTCTTTACCTGAGTGAAGAGGATCGAGGTATTTATGCCTATGAGGCGCAGCCTGAAACCTCCGTTCAGCGGACCATTGTTGAGGTTGCAGCGCCCTGGGGGCATCTGGGTGGTGGTCCCCGGGATCTGGCGATTGGCGCCGGCGATCTCTACACCCTTGAACGTCAGCGCTCAGCACTGCATGGCATCGGCACCGACAATGGCAGCAGTCGTTACGATGGGCGCCATGAACTGGGAAAAAATGCCGCGCCCGAGACTGTGACAGTCAGCCGGGCTAACGGGGAACGCCATCTGATGGTGTTTGATGAGGGGGCGGAGCGGTTTACGCACTTCCCGCTACCTGCCAGCGCAAAGTCTGAGCCGACGCAGCGGATGCCCGAAGTCAGGGCAAGCCTGCAGACTGATTCGGTTGCCAGCCCGGGCGATGCGGCGGATGATCCAGCGATCTGGGTGCATCCCGAAGAACCGGCGCAGAGCCTGATTCTGGGCACGGATAAGCAGGCGGGGCTGTATGTCTATGACCTGGCGGGTCGTGAGCGTCAGTTTATCGGCAACGGTCGGATCAATAACGTGGATGTGCGCTATGGCGCCAGCTTCAATGGCAGCAGAGTGGATGTTGCAGCGGCAACCAACCGCACGAGCAGGACCATCAGCCTCTATGCCATAGATCGTGACGCGGCGCAGCTGTCGCTGGTGACGGAGGTGTCAACACAGCTGGATGAGATCTACGGATTCTGTCTGTACCAGCCTGATGATGGGCCGTTATATGGCTTTGCCAACAGCAAGGATGGCACTGTGGATCAATTCAAGCTCTCGGTCAGCGGCGCTGAATGGTCTGGAGAGCGGGTGCGGCGCTTCAGCGTTCCGAGCCAGCCCGAGGGGTGCGTGGCGGATGATGAGCGCGAGCGTCTCTTTGTGGGCGAGGAAGCCAGAGGCATTCACGCAATTGGTGCGAACCCTGATGACGGCACGCAAACGCGGAGGGTTGCCCCCATCGATAACGAGATTCTGTTTGCGGATGTGGAAGGGCTTAATATTTACCGTGGGGTGAAGCGGGATTATCTGGTCGCCTCGGCGCAAAATAACAATTCCTATGCGCTCTATGATGCGGCGCCGCCGTTTGAGCCGTTGGCGGCCTTCCGTATCGGTATGAACCCGGAAGCCGGAATTGATGGTGCTTCTGAGACCGACGGTGTTTTTGCCACCAATGCCGATCTGGGGCCCGGATTCCCAGAGGGGATGCTGGTGGTTCAGGACGGGCGCAACGTCATGCCCGAAGCCAACCAGAACTTTAAGGCAGTGCCCTGGGAGCGCATCCGGCAGACGCTGGATCTGGACTAGCTGCAGGCTAGTCCAGACTCTGCGGATCCACGTCCACCGCCCAGCGCACGCCGCCGGTGGGCCGGTTCTGCTCCAGATAGCGGCAGAGCTGGTTGGTCAGGCGGTGGAGGGCTGGCCGGTCCTGACTCTGGAACAGGATCTGGGCCCGATGACGGTTGGCTTTGCGGGCAATGATGGCCGGGAAAGGTCCCAATACGTCAACCGGCGTGGAACTGGCTTCGGCGCGGTGGGCAAGATCGTCCAGAAGGGCCAGGCAGTCGGCCATAGAGGGCGCCTCGGCGCGCAATGCGGTCATGAAACTGACTGGCGGTAGGCCCGCCTGCTCCCTTTCGTGCAGCAGGGTATCCGCAACACTGGGGTAGTCTCCTGAACAGAGCTGGTTGAGCATCGGGTGCCCAGACTGGCAGGTCTGGATCAGCACCCGCCCCCCGCGCTCACCGCGCCCGGCACGCCCTGCCACCTGAATGACCAGCTGGGCCAGATGCTCCGGCCCCCGGAAGTCGCTGCTGAAAAGACCGCCGTCCGCATCCAGGATTCCGGCCAGGGTAACGCCGGGAAAATCATGGCCCTTGGCCAGCATCTGGGTGCCCACCAGAATACAGGGAGAACCCTTGCGGACCGGTTCCAGTAGCTCATCCAGCTGGCCCCGCCGGCGGGTACTGTCGCGATCCACCCGGATGACCGGTGTCTCCGGGAAGCGTTCCGCGAGCAGGGTCTCTGTTTTTTCTGTTCCCTGACCTACGGCGTTCAGTGCCTGTTCGCCGCATTCCGGGCAGGCTCGGGGTACGGCCTGCTGGTGCCCGCAATGGTGGCAACGCAGGCAGTTGTCGTAGCGGTGGAAGGTTAGTCGGGCGTCGCAGTGCGGGCACTCAATGGGTGTGCCGCACTCGAAGCACATCACCACGGGCGCGAATCCCCGCCTGTTGATGAACAGCAGCACCTGATTGCCAGCCTCGAGTGCCTGCCCGATGGCCTCCAGCAACGGCGCTGAGAGTCCACCCTTGAGGGGACGGCTGCGTACATCGACCAGTTCTGTACGCGGCAGGGTCGCGTTACCGGCGCGACGTTCCAGTCGGTGCAGGTGGTAGCGCTGCTGTCGTGCGTTGTACCAGGACTCCAGCGAGGGCGTGGCGGAGCCCAGGATCACCGGGCAGTCGCTTTGCCAGGCGCGGTAAATAGCCAGATCGCGCGCCGAGTAGCGAAAACCTTCCATCTGTTTGTAGGAGCCGTCGTGCTCCTCGTCGACCACGATGCTCACCAGGTTTGCGTAGGGCAGAAGAACGGCGGAGCGGGTGCCGATCAGAATCAGTGGCTCGCCCTGGCGCACGCGCGTCCAGGTCGAGAGGCGCTCCGTGGCGTTGAGCGCCGAATGCCAGACGGCGATGCGCGCTCCAAAGTGGGTTTCAAACCGCGCCAGGGTCTGGGGCGTCAGACTGATTTCCGGGACCAGCACCAGCACCTGTGCCTGATCCGGATCCGGCGCCATGGTGATCCGCTGCTTGATGAACTCAATATAGAGCTCGGTCTTGCCGCTGCCGGTAATGCCGAACACGAGGTGACTCGCAAAGCCTTTGCCGGGCGCGTTCAACCCTGCAAGCACCGTGGCCTGATCGGTATTGAGCTCAATCGATGGGGCTGCCGGCCAGCGCTGGGGAGCTTCGCTGGCGGCGTGCTCCGCAGCGAGCCCGCGTGTTTCAAGGTTCTTCAGAACCTCACGGGAGAAACCGGCCGCCTTGATGGAGGTCAGCGGCTGCCCGGGGTGCTGGTTGAGCCAAGCCAGCAGATCCCGCTGGCGCCGGGCCTGGGTTGGGAGGCTGGTGGCATCCGTGGCAAGGGCGGACCAGACGGTGGGCTGCGGCAGGCTGGCTGGGGCTCCGCGTCGGAGTGCCGGCGGCAGCGCCGCAAACACGCACTCGCCCGGTGGATGCTGGTAGTAGCGGGCAGCCCAGAGCAGCAGGTCACGGGTCTGTTGCGGGAGTACCGGCCAGTCCTCCACTATGGCCTCTACCGGCTTGAGCGTCATGTCCGGCGAATCCGGCGGGTCGAGGATCATTACCAGTCCCAGAGCGCGCTGACGCCCCAACGGCACACGTACGCGCTGGCCTGGGCTCAGCGTCATGCCGTCGGGAACGCGGTAATCGAACAGTTGGCGCACCGCACGGGGCAGAGCGATGCGGGCGATTGTCGCCAACGGAGTCTCCTTGCGCTGGATGCTGAATCTGCTATTATGCGCCGCTTACACAGTGGCCGAGGTGCCGGCCGAGAGTCTGCACCGGAATCCCAAATGTTTCAAATGTGGTGCCCGGCAAAAGGCCCGGGTGGCGGCATTGCCTGTCTAAGAGGTCAACCATGAATCACGATATCCAGCCTGAATACCAGGAAATGAAGGCGACGTGCAGCTGCGGCAACGTCATTCACACCCGTTCCACTGTGGGCAAAGACATCCATGTTGATGTGTGCTCGGCCTGCCACCCGTTCTATACCGGCAAGCAGAAGGTCATGGACACGGGCGGTCGTATTGACAAGTTCAACCGGCGTTTCCGCGGCAAAATCGGCGGCGGCAACAGCTAAGTCGACCGGACTTATCTCGATCCAGAAACGGAAGATTGGCCATGTCTGAAGATATGAAGCAAGCAGCGCTTGATTACCACGCCAAGCCGCGTCCCGGCAAAATCAGTGTGGAAATCAGCAAACCGACCCAGACCTCGCGGGATCTGTCCCTGGCGTACAGCCCGGGCGTGGCTGAGCCGGTGCGCGAGATTGCGAAGGACCACGAGAACGCCTACCTGTACACGACCAAGGGTAACCTGGTGGGCGTCATCTCCGACGGCAGTGCCATCCTTGGGCTCGGCAATCTTGGCGCAGTGCCAAGCAAGCCGGTCATGGAAGGCAAAGGGGTTCTGTTCAAGCGGTTCGCCGGCGTGGATGTGTTCGACATAGAAGTGAATTCCGAGAGCCCACAGGCGTTCATCGAAACGGTGGCACGCATGGCGGATACTTTCGGCGGCATCAACCTTGAGGACATCAAGGCGCCGGAATGCTTCGAGATTGAGCGCGCTCTGATCGATCAATGCAATGTGCCGATCTTCCATGATGACCAGCACGGCACTGCAATCGTGACTGCCGCCGGCATGCTCAACGCACTGGAGCTTCAGGGCAAAGCGCTGGAAGAGGCCCGTGTTGTGTGCATGGGCGCCGGTGCTGCGGCCATTGCGTGTATGAAGATCCTGATCAGCTGCGGTGCCCGCCCCGAAAACATCATGCTGCTGGATAGCAAGGGTGTGGTTCATTCCGGGCGAGAGGATCTCAACCAGTACAAGGCTATGTTTGCGGTTGAGACCGAGCGCCGGACACCGGAGGATGCGCTTGAGGACTCTGATGTCTTTGTTGGTCTTTCGGGGCCGGATCTTCTCACGCCGGAAATGCTCAGTTCGATGGCACCGAACCCGATCGTGTTCGCCTGCTCCAACCCGGATCCGGAAATCAAGCCGGAGGTAGCGCTGGAGACCCGCGATGACATCATCATGGCGACGGGCCGCTCTGATTATCCGAACCAGGTGAACAACGTGCTGGGCTTCCCCTTCATCTTCCGCGGCGCACTGGATGTTCGCGCCAGTGAAATCAACGAGGAGATGAAAGTGGCGGCGGTGGAGGCCATCCGTGAGCTGGCCAAGGAATCCGTCCCCTCCAGTATCGCCCAAGCTTACGGCGTGGGTGGGTTCCAGTTCGGAAGGGAGTACATCATTCCCAAACCGATGGATCCGCGCCTGCTGGAGTTTGTGCCGGCTGCTGTGGCGCAGGCGGCCGTGGATAGCGGTGTGGCCGGCAAGAAATACCCGGATCACTACCCGCTCAAGTCCATGGAAGACATCATCTGAGTCTTCGCCAGACAACAGCGCAGTGATAAAAGAAAGCCCCGGTCAGTCTTGGCCGGGGCTTTTTTGTGGGATTCTGGCTGATGCTCAGAAAAGCTGCTGTGAGGGCGTATCCTGCTCGCCTTCTCCATTCCTGCGCTGGTCACTGCCTCCGGAATCACTGGTGGATGCGGGGGCCGGCGCATAGCGGACGCGGAAAATCTCGAATCGGGCGTCGGGATTGTCTGTGCTGGCGGTTTTGCCGGTTTTGGGATCGATGCGACGTGAAACAATACCGGCAGGGCGATCCATGAGCTTCTCAGGCATGCCGTCAAGGGCGGTTTTCATGTAGTTCTTCCAGATCGGTAATGCGGTAACACTTCCGAACTCCCGCCGGCCCAGGGGCTGCGGCTGATCAAATCCAACCCAGGTGCCCGTAGCTAAGCCTTTGTTGAACCCCATGAACCACGTATCCAGCTGGTTGTTCGTGGTTCCGGTCTTGCCCGCAAGATCTCCGCGCCCCAGTGAGCGGGCGGCGCGACCGGTCCCCCTCTGGATTACATCACGCATCATCGATTGGAGGATGTAGATTGCTTCCTCATCCGCAACCCGTTCCATGGTGTGGACAGGCCGGATCGGCTGAGTGGCACCGTTGTCCTCATGGAGGTCAGGTAGGGCTGCGTCGAGTACCGCCTGATCCCTACTGCAGTCGTCGCACTGGTGGATTTGTGGTTTTCCGCGCAGTATCTCGCCCTGAGGGCCGACGACACGCTCAATCACCCAGGGCGTTACTTCGTAGCCGCCGTTGGCAATCATAGCGTAGGCGCGCGTCATCTCCATGGGTGTCATGGCGCCGCTGCCCAGTGCCAGCGAGAGATCATCAGGGAGACGACTGGTATCGAGACCCAGGCTCTCAATGTAATTGAGAGTTCGCCGGATGCCGGTCTGGCGCAGCAGTCTTATGGCCACTAGATTGCGGCTCTGGTACAGCCCCCGGCGCAGCGTTGTGGGGCCGCGGAACTGGCCGCCGGCGTTTTCCGGGCGCCAGGAGGTTTCCAGGTCCTCGTCCTCAAAGACAATGGGGGCGTCGTTGATGGTGGTGGCAGCCGTCGCGCCGTTTTCCAGAGCGGCGAGAAATATCAGGGGCTTGAAAGCGGACCCGGGCTGCCGATGGGCCTGTGTGGCGCGGTTGTACGAGCTCCTGCTGAAGCTGTAGCCGCCGCTCAGGGCCTCAATGCGGCCATTGCCGGGTGACATGGATACAATCGCCCCCTGTGCTCTCGGGACCTGCATCAGCTCCGCGATCAGAGTGTCCTGATCGCTTTCGGGGCCGAGGACGTTCTGGACCGGAATCCGGACATACACCAAGTCCCCGACGGAGACCACGTCTCCGGGAGACTCAGGTTTCGGACCTGTGCGGTTTTCGTCAATGTATTCCCGTGCCCAGCGCATGTGGCGCATGGGAATGGTGATGCGTTCGTGCAGTGGCGTTACAGCTGTGGCTGAGCTGTCCTCTACGTCCACGATGGCGGCTGGAACAAGGTCATTTACCTGCGGGACGTCTTCCAGGCGTTGCGTGAGTGCATCGCGGTCGTTGAGCGTCTCCGGGGCCCATTGATCAACAGGCCCGCGATAGCCGTGGCGCTGGTCGTAGTCCTCCAGCCCGCGTCGGAGTGCGCGCGTAGCAGCCTGCTGCTGTTCGCTGTGCACGCTGGTGTGGATCTCAAACCCCTCACTGTAGATCCGCTCGCCGAACTGGCGCAGGGCCTCCTGACGTGCCATTTCGGCGACATAAGGGGCGTTCAGTGCGAGTTCTGGCCCGTGATAGCGGGCGCTTACATCGTCACTGCTTGCCTGGCGGTATTCGCGATCACTGATATAGCCCAGCGAGGTCATGCGCGAAAGAATCCAATCCCGCCTTGCGAGGGCGCGCTCCGGGTTCGCCAGTGGGTTGGCGGTGGAGGGCGCCTTGGGCAGACCGGCGAGCATGGCCATTTGAGAAAGGTCCAGATCCGACACCGGTTTGCCGTAATAGACTTCGGCGGCCGCTCCTATGCCGTAGGCGCTGCTCCCAAGGTAGATTTTGTTGAGGTAAAGCTGCATGATCTCATCTTTGGAGAGCTCACGTTCAATCTGAAGGGCCAGCAGTATTTCGTTGAATTTACGCAGAAATGTTTGATCGCGTGACAGAAAGAAATTTTTTGCAACCTGCATGGTGATGGTACTGCCGCCAGACTGGATGGAACCGGTCGAGGCCAGCTCCCAGGCGGCACGGCTCAGTCCCCAAGGGTCCACACCATGGTGATCGTAGAAGCGGCTGTCCTCGGCGGCCAGGAATGCTTGGACCTGATGCCGGGGGATATCCGCCAGATCACGTGGCGTTCTTCTCATTTCGCCGAATTCCGCTATCAGTTTGCTATCACGTGTATACACTTTGAGGGGTGTTTGGAAATTTACGTCCCGTAACTGATCAACCGCCGGCAGACCGGGCTGCAGGTACAGGTAGAAAGCGGCCAGAACCATGGCGGCAGCAGCGCCACCGGCGATAAACAGCCTGCTGAGTATGCGGATGTAACGGAGTGTGCGAGACATTTTCTCTGACAATCTTGGACTATACGTCTATCATTTCATAAATTGCTTCAGGAGGCACCGGAAGCGGTAAAGGGTCTGCAAGGATATCGGGAATACCCAGTCCCTGAAACCGTGAACCGTTGCGATCCATTCAGAATACTGGGGTGAGCACGTGTTCGGACTGCTTGGAAAGAAAGCAAACAGCATGCTCGGAGTCGATATCAGCTCAAGCTCCGTCAAGCTGCTGGAATTGTCAAAACAGGGTGATCGATACCGGGTTGAGAGCTACGCGGTTGAGCCCCTGCCGCCGAACTCGGTGGTCGAGAAGAGCATCAACGATGTCGAGGCGGTTGGCGATGTGGTCCGCAAGGTCGTCGGCAGGGCCCGCGTCAGTCTCAAGAACGCGGCCGTGGCGGTGTCCGGGTCAGCGGTGATTACCAAGACCATCCAGATGCCAGCGGGGCTTAACGACTTTGAGATGGAGGATGAGATCGCCAATGAGGCGGATCAATACATTCCCTATCCGTTGGACGAGGTGGCGATTGACTTTGAGGTCCAGGGGCCGTCCGAGGTCAATCCGGACCAGGTCGATGTGCTTCTCGCCGCCTGTCGGAAGGAGAATGTTGATGTGCGCGAAGAAGCGCTTCAGATCGGTGGGCTGACCACCAAGGTGGTTGATGTTGAGGCCTACGCTCTGGAGCGTGCGTTCAGCATGATTGAGTCCCAGCTTGAGCGTGATGCCGAGGAACAGGTGGTGGCGCTGGTGGATATCGGGGCTACCATGATGACATTAAGCGTGCTGGTGGACGGCGAAACCATCTATACGCGCGAACAGCTCTTCGGCGGCAAGCAGTTGACGGAGGAGATCCAGCGCCGGTACGGGCTCAGCCAGGAGGAGGCCGGTCTGGCCAAGAAGCAGGGCGGTCTCCCGGACGATTACGAGACTGAGGTGCTTGAGCCTTTCAAGGAAGCGGTGGTTCAGCAGGTGGCCCGCGCGCTTCAGTTCTTTTTCGGGTCCAGCCAGTACAACACCGTCGACTACGTCCTGCTTGCCGGCGGCACGGCTTCTATCGCCGGGCTTCCCGAGCAGGTGGAAGAAAAAACGGGAACCGCTACGCTGGTGGCGAATCCCTTTGCCGATATGGCGGTGGGATCCAAGGTGAATGCTGCGGGGTTGAGTAATGACGCTCCCTCCTTGATGATCGCTTGCGGCCTGGCGATGAGGAGTTTTGACTGATGGTCCGTATCAACCTCAGACCCTGGCGTGAAGAACTCCGGGCGGAGAAACAGCGCCAGTTTCTGGTGATGCTCGCTGGTGCCCTCATTGTGGGTGCCGGTCTGGTTTTCCTGTGGCAGAGCCATGTCCAGGGCCTGATCGATCACCAGCAATCACGTAACAGCTACATCGAGAATGCAATGGCGGATCTTGAGGAGCAGATCGCAGAGATTGAGGACCTCAAGGAGCGTCGCGAGGAGCTGCTGTCGCGCATGCAGGTGATCCAGGATCTTCAGGGGCAGCGTCCCGTGATCGTGCGCGCCTTCGATGAGATGGTTCAGACGCTTCCAGATGGTCTGTTTTACACCCAGCTGGAGAAAAGCGGCGATCAGGTATCCATTGTGGGGATGGCGGAATCCAACAGCCGGATCTCGAGTCTGATGCGTAACTTTGAGCGTTCCGACTGGTTTGCCGAGCCCAACCTGACAAACGTCTCCGCCGCGGACGACCAGCGGTCCGGTTACAGCCGGTTCAACCTGAGTGTCAAGCAGGTGGTTCCGGATGACAACGAAGCGGAATCGGAGCAGGCACAGTGAACTGGCAGGAAACGTTCGACAACATAAAGAATTTTGATGTCAGCGAGTTGGACTTCAACAATGCCGGCATCTGGCCCATGCCGGTCAAGGTTGGGTTCCTGCTCCTGGTTTTTGGCCTGGTATTGGGTGGCGGCTACTGGTTCTTTGTGAAGGATCTGTACACGGCAGTGGATCGTGCTGCTGAGCAGGAGCAGGAACTGCGCCAGGAATACGAACGCAAGGCCCACCGCGTGGCCAATCTGGATCGCTATCGCCAGCAGATGGTGGAAATGGAGGAAACCTTTGGGGCACTGGTGCGCCAGCTGCCCAGTGACACCGAAGTACCGGGGCTTCTTGAGGACATCACCAACACAGCGCTGGGCAGTGGCCTGGACCTGCAGGAATTCGCCCTGCAGGACGAGGTCCAACGCGATTTCTATGTGGAGCTGCCCATCAACATCCGGGTGCGTGGCACCTATCATGAGCTGGCGACATTCGTGAGCAGTGTGGCCGGATTGCCGCGGATCGTGACCCTGCATGATTTTTCGATCAGCCGGCCGGGCGGCAATGAGGAGCTGCGCATGCAGATGGTGGCCAGGACCTACCGGTATCGGGCAGGAGGCGAGCAATGAGAGTATCCGCAATCGCTCGCTGCCTGGTGATCGCGGGCCTGAGTCTGGCACTGGTGGCCTGCTCAAGGGATCAGGGTTACCAGGACCTCGACGCATTCATGAAGCAGGCGCGTAATGAACCCAAGGGAGAGGTCGAACCTTTGCCGGAGTTCAAGGCTTACGAGGCGTTCACGTACGCCGCCTCTGACCGCCGGTCACCCTTTGAGCCGCCGGCTGAAGTGGTACTGGAGGACGAGGGCGACGATGAGGATGAGCCGAAATCGCAAATCCAGCCGGATGAGAACCGGCCCACGGAACCACTGGAGCGCTTTGAGGTCGGTGATCTGGCAATGGTTGGCTCACTGCAGCGGGCCGACGAGGGGCAGCTCTATGCGTTGGTCCGGGATGCCGACGGAGGCATACACCGCGTCACTGTCGGTGACTATATGGGGCAGAATCATGGGCGCGTGGAGCGGGTAACCGAAACGCGCATCCGGCTGCGGGAAATTGTCGGTGATGGCAGCGGCGGTTGGGTCAAGCGCCCCAGGACACTGTCGCTGGAACAAGAGTGAGCCGGGGTGCTGTCATGCAGATCACTACACGGAATCAGAAAAACCGCCTGAGGCACACAATGCTGAAAAAAATCGAGAAACTGCTGGTGATTGGCGCGCTGGCGCTTACCTCTGCGGGAGCCGGCGCCCTGACACTGGATAATGTCGACTTTTCCTCGCTGTCAGGCGATCGGACGGAAATTGTTCTCGGCTTTAATGGGGAGCCGCCGGAGGCGTCCGGCTACACCATTCAGGATCCGGCACGGATCACGCTGGATCTTGCCAATGTCAGCAACGGTCTCGGCCAGCGATACCACGATCTTGGCGCTGGCAACGCTCAGAGCATGACGGTTGTTGAGGCGGATGATCGAACTCGCCTGGTTTTCAACCTGACGCGCCTGGTGCCGCACGAAGTAAGTCGTGAGGGGGATCGCATGGTTGTCACCGTGGGCGCGGATGCCACTCGCAGTAGCGCAGGCGCCCCCCAGGATCAGGCCGGCGACAGCGCTGACAGCACCAGTGGCGCGCAGGATGGCTCGGACAGCGGCACCCAGGCAGTAGCCGGGGCACCGATGGCACCGGCGGCGGACGCCTCGCTGGAGGGCGTGGACTTCAACCGTACCCCGGAAGGCAAGGGCGAAGTGGTGCTTGATCTCTCCAGTTCCCGGGTTTCGGTGGATATGGATGAAAAGGGCGGCAAGATCCGGCTGGATCTTGGATCTGTTGACCTACCGCAGCGCCTCCGCCGTCGTCTCGATGTGACTGATTTTGGGACGCCAGTGGAGCGCATTGATACCTACACTGAGGATGGGCGCACTCTGGTGGAGGTCACCGCTTCCGGAACCTACGATTATGCGGCCTATCAGACGGATGACCGGTTCACGCTCAGCGTGGAGGAGCTGACCCAGGCGCAAGCCGAGCAGCGTCAGGAAGAGCGTTTTCCCTATGACGGCGAGAAACTGTCGCTGAACTTCCAGGACATTGAGGTCCGCTCTGTGCTCCAGCTGATCGCGGACTTCACCGGGCTTAACCTGGTGGCGTCGGATACCGTAGCCGGATCCATTACTTTACGGCTTGAAAATGTGCCCTGGGATCAGGCTCTGGATATTATCCTGCAGACAAAAGGGCTTGATAAGCGCCGGATGGGGAACGTCCTGCTGGTCGCGCCGGCTCAGGAGATTGCCGAGTACGAGCGCCAGGAGCTTGAGACCGAGCGCAAGATGGAAGAACTGCGGCCGGTGCGTCTTGAAACCATCCAGGTGAATTATGCCAAAGCGGGTGACATCGTTTCGCTGCTGCGTGAGGATGACGAGCTGATCTCGGATCGTGGTTTCATCTCCTCGGACGACAGGACCAATACCATCAGCGTCCGTGAAACAGCCCCCAAGTTGCAGGAAATCCGCAATCTGGTTGAGACCTGGGATCGTCCTGTGCGCCAGGTTCTGATTGAGGCGCGGATCGTTCGGGCCAACACGGATGTTTCCAGCGAGCTCGGTGTCGCATGGGGCGTCAGTGGTGATGGCGAAGCCGGAGACGGTGAGTACGCCGTGGGCGCCGGTCGGGGGAGTCTTGGATCCGACACCGGAAGCGTCAACAACTTCCCCTCAGACATGAACATCGATTTCGGCATTACCAGTAGCAGTGCCAGCTCTGCGGCCATCGGTTTCACCCGTGATGGCTTTCTGCTGGATCTTGAGCTGAGTGCGCTGGAGTCCGATGGTCAGGCGGAGATTATTTCCCAGCCGAAGGTGGTCACCGCGGATCGCCAGGAGGCCAGCATCAAGTCGGGTGAGGAAATTCCCTATCAGGAGGCGACCTCTTCCGGGGCTACCAATGTGTCCTTCAAGGAAGCTGCTCTGTCGCTGAACGTAACGCCTCAGATCACGCCGGATGACAACATCATCATGGATCTGGAGGTCAATCAGGACTCTCGTGGCCAGGTGACCGCCGGAGTTCCCAGCATCGATACCAACTCAGTGCAGACCCAGGTGCTGGTGGGCGATGGCGAAACGGTGGTGCTCGGCGGTATTTTCCAGTCGGAGGTAGCTACCAATATCCTTAAAACGCCTTTCCTGGGTGATATTCCTTACCTCGGAACGCTGTTCCGCCAGGAAGAGAAAATTGATTCGCGCAGCGAGCTCCTCATTTTCGTGACACCTCAGATCATGGAGAGCAATGTGCTCGACTGAAAGACACCACAGTGTTACAGGTCACGGAAAAGCCACCTGCGGGTGGCTTTTCTTTTGTGGTAATCTCGGTAATTGAATTGGAAAGCGGGTGCTCGGAATCTCTGCTATGGCGCTGCCGGAAAGAATCATCCTCGTTGGGCCCATGGGCGCGGGTAAGAGCACCGTGGGCCGTCAGCTCGCGCGCTCACTTGGCTACCGTTTCTACGATACGGACCGTGTATTGGAGGAGCGCACTGGCGCGGACATCCCCTGGATTTTTGACATGGAAGGGGAGGCCGGATTCCGGGACCGCGAAAGCCGGCTGATTGATGAGCTTCTCAATGAATCTGGTATTGTGCTGGCAACAGGTGGTGGCGCCGTGTTGCGGCCGGAAAACCGGCAACGGATGACAGATGGTTGCGTTATCTATCTGCGTGTTACGCCCGATCTTCAGTACGAGCGCACGCGTATGGATCGCAACCGGCCACTGCTCCAGAACCCTGACCCGCGAGGGGTGCTTGAGCGGCTGTTTGAAGAGCGTGATCCGCTCTACCGTGAAATTGCGGATTTTGCCGTGGAAGGCAGCCAGCGCGGCCCCCGTCACCTCGTACGCTATCTCTCGCGGGCTCTCGAAGAACCGGAAGGACATGTGCATGCAACCGAAGCAGGATCATCTGAACGTTGAGCTTGGAGACCGTAGCTATCCCATCGTGATCGAGGAAGGCAGTCTCGGTAGTATGGACCTCAGCCCGTGGGTGGCTGGTGAGCAGGTGCTGATTGTCTCCAACCAGACAGTAGCGCCACTCTATCTGCAACAGGTCCGCGCCAGCTTCCCGGGATGCCGGATTGACGACGTGGTGCTGCCCGACGGCGAGCGCTACAAGCGCTGGGAAACGCTCAACCGCATTTTTGACGTGCTGATTGAGAAACAGCACACACGCCGTACTACCCTGGTCGCGCTGGGTGGCGGAGTGATCGGGGATATCACCGGTTTCGCAGCCGCGACCTGGCAGCGTGGCGTGGATTTCATCCAGATTCCGACGACGCTGCTGGCCCAGGTGGATGCTTCCGTAGGGGGCAAGACTGGTATCAATCATCCCCAGGGCAAGAACATGATTGGGGCGTTTCATCAGCCGCGCATTGTGGTCGCTGATCCGCTGACGCTGGGCTCTCTTCCGCCTACGGAAATGGCGGCGGGCATGGCGGAGGCGATCAAATACGGGCTCATCCGGGATGAACATTTTCTTGCTTGGCTCGAAGAGCACATGGACCATTTGATGGCGATGCAGCCTGAGCCGCTCAGGGAAGCCATCCGCCGTTCCTGCGAATGCAAGGCGGCTATTGTGGCCGAGGACGAGCGTGAATCCGGCGTCCGCGCGCTGCTCAACCTCGGGCACACCTTCGGTCATGCCATCGAGACGCATACAGGGTACAGCGACTGGTTGCATGGTGAGGCTGTGGCCGCTGGCATGATGATGGCCACGGACCTGTCCGAACGCTTGGGGTATTTGAACTACAACGACTCGGTTCGCGTGCGTCAGCTTCTGATCCGCGCCCGCCTGCCCGTGAATCCACCGGAGGGTATGTCGCCGGTCCATTTCAGAGCCCTGATGCAGGTGGACAAGAAGAATGTCAGTGGCCGGGTCCGGCTGGTGTTGCTGCGATCACTGGGCGATGCCTTCGTCACCGAGGACTTCGACTCTGAGGCGTTTGAGGCCACCCTCAACCACTTCTGTCATCCACTGGACTGAACCATGAGTGATCAGGCGGGGCAGGGCACGTCGGATCCCTTTGCCGAAAGCCCGGGCTTCTTCTTCACCGGGGCGCAGCGCCAGCATCAGCTGGATACCCTGGCGCACCTGGTTGCTTTCGGGGATATGGTTCTCTTGCTCACTGGTGACTCAGGGGCGGGCAAAAGCCGGCTTTTGGCGGAGCTCGCGCGTAATGCTGCGCATCGCCTTTCCGTGCAGCGGCTGCGGGCGGACAGTCTCGCGGACGCCTCGGCACTCCCCGGTATGCTGTCGCGCCTCAGCGGGCAGGCGCTGGTGGGAATGGCTCCTACGGAAGCTGCCCGGGCCTTCTTTCAGTGGAGCGCCGGTCAGGCGGAGCGGGATCGGCGCTGGGTGCTGATGTTGGATGATGCGGAGGCGTTGGGGGATGATGTTCTCGCGGCTCTGGTTGATGGGTTTGCCGCCAGTGATACAGGCCAGGCCGCGGTCCCGGTACTCGCTGGATCAGGCGAATTGATCCGGCGCGCGCCTCTGACCGACCCCGCCCGAAGCGCCTGTGTCCATGAAGCTGTACTGCCACCACTGCAGGAAGAGGATGTCCGCCACTTCATCCATGCCAGCTTTGACCATGTGGGCGATGATGCAACGCCTCTGCTCACAGATAGTGCGGTCCGCCGCATACAGCAGTACAGTGGCGGCAATCTGCGCACGATAAGACGGGTTGCACCGGGAATCCTTGCTGGCAACAGGGGTCAGGAGCGAGCGTCCGGCGGGGTTCGGGCACAGCGTTTTCCGACAGGCGGGACGCGGCGTTTGCCTTGGCGGCTGTGGGGTGGTATTGCCCTGTTGGCTCTTGGTGTCAGTGTAATTCTGGTGTCGCTTCAGTATGGCGGGGAAGGCAATGGTACGGAAATGGTGAAAGACGCAGCGTCGGGGGAAGCGGCATTTGATGAGGTTGAGCGGGCCCGGGAGGTCATCGCGGAAACCGAACAGGCTGAGGCCCAGGATGGTGTAAAAGAAGGTCGTATCAAGCGTGAGCCTGAGCCGCTTCTGGATGTTTCGCCAGTGCCGGAAACGGATCCTGAGCCCGAGCCCGAGCCCGAGCCCGAGCCCGAACCCGAGACCAGCTCTACAGATAGTGCCGCTGAGGATGACGGGTTCAGCCCGCGCAGACCTGAGCGCTTCCGGGAGGCGCAGTGGTATCGCGAAGATGCTCAGGGCGCCTTTACGCTTCAACTTCTGGGTAGTTTCAACGAATCTACTGCCCTAGAATTCATGGATGACAATGATGTGGGCAACGCGGTCTATACCCGGACGCGTCATGAGGGGGAGCCGTGGTTCATTGTGGTGCGCGGGACCTATGCGGATCGGGATGCGGCCCGCGCGGCGATTGAGTCTCTGCCGGAACAGGTGAAGGCGCTTAATCCCTGGCCGCGGGCGTACGACGATCTTTAGAATTAAAATACATAAAAACCTGCCCAGTTAGCTTTTTTCGGAATCAATTATTTGAGCGGGCTCTGGCGCGCGTGTAGACTACGCTGCCTTTTTGTGAAAACCGAAGGCTTAAAGATGCCTGTGGGTATTGTTTAAGTCTTTGAATTAGAAGAATCTCTAAAGAGAAACTGCTATGATGACAGGTTTGTACCAGCCCGATGAATACAGGGATAACTGCGGGTTCGGCCTCATTGCCCAAAAGCAGGGCGAGGCCAGCCACAGGGTCCTTAACACGGCCATCGATGCGCTGACCTGCATGACCCACCGCGGTGGTATTGCTGCTGACGGCAAGACAGGAGATGGATGTGGTCTGCTTCTGAATCTCCCGGATGCCTTCCTCCGCAAGGTGGCGAAACAGGATCTGGGCGCGGACCTGGGAACGGATTACGGCGTCGGCCAGATGTTTCTCAGCCATGATCCCGGGCGCGCAGCAAGGGCACGTTCAGTGCTCGAGTCGCGCCTTGCCGGCGAGGGGTTGACGGTTGTCGGCTGGCGTACCGTGCCGACCAATACCGATTGCCTCGGGCAGATGGCACTGGATGCGTTGCCGGCTATTGAGCAGGTGTTCGTGACATCCGGTTCCGTCGATGCGGAACGACTGGGTGTGGCGCTGTTTGTTGGTCGTCGTCGTGCCGAGATTGATCTGGAGGATGATCCGGACTTCTACGTCTGCAGTCTCTCCAACCGGACACTGTCCTATAAGGGCCTGATGATGCCGGTGGATCTGCCTACCTTCTATCCGGATCTGGGCGATCCGGACATGGCCACTGCCGTGTGCGTATTCCACCAGCGTTTTTCCACCAATACCGCGCCCCGGTGGCCGTTGGCCCAACCGTTCCGCCTGCTGGCACATAATGGTGAGATCAACACCATCGAAGGCAATCGCAATTGGGCGGTTGCCCGGGGCTCCAAATTCAGCAGTCCCAATCTTCCGGATCTGGAGGAGCTCCAGCCGCTGGTGAACCGCACTGGTTCAGACTCCTCGGCCATGGATAACATGCTGGAACTGTTGCTGGCTGGCGGCATGGATATATTCAGGGCCCTGCGCATGATGGTGCCGCCGGCGTGGCAGAATGTGGACAGCATGGACGCCGGGCTGCGCGCGTTCTACGAATACAACTCCATGCACATGGAGCCCTGGGACGGGCCGGCAGGCATGGTTATGGCGGATGGCCGCTACGCCGTGTGCATGCTGGACCGTAACGGGCTGCGCCCTTCCCGCTGGGTGGAAACGGATGATGGTCTTATTACCGTGGCCTCGGAGATTGGCGTTTGGAACTATGACCCGGGGTCCGTAGTGGCCAAGGGCCGTATCGGGCCCGGTCAGCTCCTGGCCATTGATACGCAAGAAGGTGAGGTGCTGGGCACCAGTGAGGTCAACGAGCGCCTGAAGAACGCACGGCCTTACAAGCAATGGTTGCGAGAGAACGCACTCCGGGTGGAGTCGACCCTGCTGCATGAAAGCAGCCAGTCGTTTGAGCTCATGGAGGATGATGAGCTCAAGACCTATCAGAAAATGTTCATGGTCTCGTTTGAAGAGCGTGATCAGGTGCTGCGCCCCCTGGGTGAGAGCGGCCAGGAGGGGGTCGGTTCCATGGGGGATGATACGCCCATGGCGGTGCTCTCCAGCCGGGTGCGCCATATTGCGGACTACTTCCGCCAGCAGTTCGCACAGGTCACTAACCCGGCGATTGACCCTCTGCGTGAGTCCGTTGTCATGTCCCTGGAGACCTGCATCGGAGCCGAGCGCAATGTGTTCGAGGAGACAGCTGAGCACGCCAACCGGATCATTCTGTCCACACCGGTGCTGTCGCCCGCCAAGTTCGCTCGCCTGGAAGAAAACGATCGGCCCGGGTTCGGGGTGCAGCGTATCCGGCTGAGCTACCGTCCGGAGCTGGGCCTGAAGAAAGCGCTGGAAGCGGTGCGTGAAGAAGCTGCCGACGCAGTGCGCAACGGCAAGGTGCTGCTGGTGCTCAGCGACAAGGGTCTGAACAAGGGTGAACTGCCCATTAATGCCATGATGGCCACGGGGGCTGTGCATCACCATCTGGTGGCCCAGGGGCTGCGCAGTGACGCCAACCTGATCGTCGAGACCGGCTGGGCGCGGGATCCCCATCACTTTGCTGTGCTTTTCGGTTTCGGTGCCACCGCCGTTTATCCCTATCTGGCGTACCAGGTGCTCAACGATCTGGTCAGCAGCGGCGAGCTGATGATGGATCCCATCGACGCCAAGAACAATTACCGCCGCGGCATCAACAAGGGCCTGATGAAGATCCTCTCGAAGATGGGGATTTCCACCATTGTATCCTACCGTGGTGCGCAGCTGTTCGAGGCTGTTGGGCTTTCCGACGAAGTGGTGAATCTGTGCTTCGCTGGTGTCACCAGCCGCATTCAGGGCGCCACCTTTTATGACTTTCAGCAGGACCAGGAGGTGCTGGCGGACCTGGCGTGGAAATCACGCAAGCCAATACCCCCGGGCGGCTTCCTCAAGTACATGCATGGTCAGGAATATCATGCCTACAACCCGGACGTGATCCGTACCATTCAGGAAGCCGTGACGACCGGCGACTATGGGCGCTATCAGGAATACGCCGGGCTGGTGAACCACAGGCCAGTGGCAACGCTGCGTGACCTGATGGTATTCCGGAAGGACACCCAGGCAGTGGCGCTGGAAGAGGTGGAGTCAGAGGCCAACCTCTTTACCCGTTTTGATACCGCCGCCATGTCGCTGGGGGCGCTTTCACCCGAGGCTCATGAGGCCCTCGCCGTGGCCATGAACCGTCTGGGCGGGCGCTCCAACTCCGGCGAAGGGGGCGAGGATCCGGCCCGTTACGGTACGGAGAAGCGGTCCAAGATCAAACAGGTCGCCTCCGGGCGTTTCGGTGTCACCGCCGAGTACCTGCGTGAAGCGGACGTCATGCAGATCAAGGTGGCCCAGGGCGCCAAGCCCGGAGAGGGTGGCCAGTTGCCGGGCGGCAAGGTGAACGAACTGATCGCACGCCTGCGCTTCTCGGTGCCGGGTGTGACCCTGATATCGCCGCCGCCACATCACGACATCTACTCCATCGAGGACCTGGCGCAGCTGATTTTTGACCTCAAGCAGGTCAATCCGAAGGCGCTGGTGTCGGTGAAGCTGGTATCCGAGCCTGGTGTGGGTACCGTGGCAGCGGGTGTTGCCAAGGCCTATGCGGACCTGATCACCATTGCCGGCTATGATGGCGGTACTGCGGCCAGCCCGCTGACCTCTATCCATTACGCCGGATCGCCCTGGGAGCTGGGGCTGAGTGAGGCTCAGCAGGCACTGCGCGCCAATGATCTGCGCGACAAGGTGCGTCTGCAGACCGACGGTGGAATGAAAACGGGTCTGGACGTGGTCAAGGGCGCGATCCTTGGTGCTGAAAGCTTTGGCTTTGGCACGCTGCCGATGGTGGCTGTGGGCTGTAAGTATCTGCGGATCTGCCACCTCAATAACTGCGCCACGGGTGTGGCGACCCAGGACGAGCGCCTGAGGTCCGAGCACTTCCAGGGCACGGTGGACATGGTCATTAACCTGTTCCGGTTCATCGCGCAGGAGACCCGTGAATGGATGGCCATGCTGGGTGTGCGCACCTTTGATGAGCTGGTGGGCCGCACGGATCTGCTGGAGCTGCTGCCCGGCGAGACCCCGCGCCAGCACAACCTGGATCTCACACGGATCCTGGATAACAGTCATATTCCAGCGCAAAAGCCTCAGCACTGCATGGTCGAGAAGAACGAACCCTTCGACCCTGGTGAAATGGCTGAGCAGATGGTGTCTGATATGTTGCCGACCATCCAGAAGAAGCAGGGCGGCACCTTTGAGTACAGCATCACCAACTGTGACCGGTCCATTGCCGCGCGCGTAGCGGGTGAGATCGCCGCCGTGCACGGCAGTCAGGGCATGACGGATGCCCCCATCACCGTCAACCTGACCGGTTCAGCCGGGCAGAGCTTCGGTGTCTGGAATCCCGGCGGTCTGCATCTCAATCTAGAGGGAGATGCCAACGACTACGTGGGCAAGGGCATGACCGGTGGCAGCATCTGCATCCGGCCACCGGCGGCGAGCCGGTTTGAGACCCAGAAAACGGCCATCATTGGCAATACCTGCCTCTATGGGGCAACGGGTGGCAAACTGTATGCGGCTGGGGTAGCTGGTGAGCGATTTGGTGTGCGCAACTCCGGTACCCATGCCGTGGTCGAAGGCGCCGGGGATCACTGCTGTGAGTACATGACGGGTGGGCTGGTTACGGTTCTGGGCAACACCGGCCCGAACTTTGGCGCCGGCATGACTGGCGGTTTTGCCTATGTGCTTGATGAAGGCCGCACCTTTGTGGACAAGTACAACCATGAGCTGGTGGAGATCCATCGTATCTCCAGTGAGCATATGGAACCGTATCGTAACCACTTGCGCGGTGTGATCCGCGAGCACGTCGAGGCGACGGGAAGTGCCTGGGGCGAGCATATCCTTGAGAACCTGGACGAATACATCGGCGTCTTCTGGCTGGTTAAGCCCAAGGCCGCCAGCCTTAAAGGGCTACTTGAAAGTACCCGTGCCCGCCCCGAATAACGGCGGGCGTGCGCCCGGTTTTCAGGAATTCTGAGTTGAGGACGATTCATGGCTGAAACACTGAACAATAAATTCCAGTTCATCGAGGTTGGGCGCTGCGACCCCGAAAAGGTGCCAGCGACCGATCGCCGAGAGGAATTCGGCGAGATCTACAAGCCTTACCGGGAACAGGAGGCGGCCTCCCAATCCCATCGCTGCCTACACTGCGGCAACCCTTACTGTGAATGGAAATGCCCGGTTCACAACTACATTCCGAACTGGCTGCAGCTGGTCTCTGAGGGCAATATCCTCAAGGCTGCTGAACTTTGTCACGAAACCAATTCATTGCCTGAGGTCTGTGGTCGGGTCTGCCCCCAGGACCGCCTCTGTGAGGGCGCTTGCACACTCAATGACGGCTTCGGTGCCGTTACCATCGGGTCCGTGGAGAAATACATCACTGACACCGCTTTCGCTCTGGGCTGGCGGCCGGATCTTTCGAAGGTTGAGTGGACCGATTACCGGGTAGCTGTAATCGGGGCAGGACCGGCGGGCCTGTCCTGTGCGGATGTACTGGCTCGTAACGGCGTGAAGCCGGTGGTCTATGACCGTTACCCTGAAATCGGCGGTCTTCTGACCTTTGGCATCCCTGAGTTCAAGCTCGAAAAGCATGTTATGCGCACGCGCCGTGAAGTGTTCGAAGGCATGGGTATCGAGTTCCGTCTGGGTGTGGACGTGGGCACCGATGAGGCTATTGAAGACATCATAGATGCGTATGATGGCGTCTTTATGGGGATGGGCACGTATACTTACATGAAGGGCGGTTTTCCGGGCGAGGAGTTGCCCGGCGTTTATGAAGCTCTGCCGTATCTGGTTTCCAACGTGAATCGTCGGCTCGGCTTTGACAGTGAGGATGACCGTTTCATTAATATGAAAGGGCAACGCGTGGTTGTGCTCGGCGGCGGCGATACCGCCATGGATTGCAATCGCACTGCGATCCGCCAGCAGGCAGCCAGCGTCACCTGCGCCTATCGGCGTGATGAGGCGAACATGCCGGGCTCCCGTAAGGAGGTCTACAACGCCAAGGAAGAAGGTGTGCAATTCATGTTCAACCGTCAGCCCATTGCCATTATTGGTGAGGATCATGTGGAAGGTGTGAAGGTGGTGCAGACGCAGCTGGGTGACCCGGACGAGAATGGGCGCCGGCGACCGGAGGCTGTGCCGGGCAGCGAGGAAATCATTCCTGCGGATGCTGTTCTGGTGGCTTTCGGGTTTCGGCCCAGCCCCTCCGAATGGTTCGATCAGTACACGGTGGAAACCGATGATGGCGGTCGGGTGATGGCACCGGAGACAAGCCAATACCCGTACCAGACATCAAACCCCAAAATCTTTGCCGGCGGCGACATGGTACGTGGCTCGGATCTGGTCGTTACGGCTGTGGCCGAGGGACGCAAAGCCGCCGACGGCATCATGGACTATCTGGACATTTAATGAACCCACTCCATAACGACAGGCTTTTACGTGCGATCGCCGGTGAGCCTGTGGATGCAACCCCGGTCTGGATGATGCGTCAGGCCGGGCGTTATCTACCTGAATACCGACGCGTGCGCGAGCAAGCGGGCAGCTTTATGGCCCTGTGCCAGGACGACAGCATGGCCTGTGAGGTGACCCTCCAGCCGCTGGAACGCATGGACCTGGACGCGGCGATTCTGTTTTCAGATATTCTCACCATTCCGGAGGCCATGGACCTGGGGCTTCACTTCGTCACCGGTGAGGGACCGCGCTTCCAGAAGACCGTGACCACCGCCGAAGACGTGGCGGCACTGCCACAGCTGGATGCGGAGCGGGATCTGGGCTATGTAATGAAAGCGGTCGCCACCATCCGGCGTGAGCTTAACGGGCGCGTGCCCCTGATTGGATTTGCCGGCAGTCCATGGACACTGGCCACCTACATGGTGGAAGGCGGCTCCAGTAAAGATTTCCGGGGGATCAAGCGGTTGATGATGGCAAGCCCGGAGGTCCTGCATGGATTGCTGGCTAAGCTTGCGGATGCGGTGACTGACTACCTTAATGCCCAGATCCGGGCTGGCGCCCAGGTCGTCCAGATCTTTGACACCTGGGGCGGAGCGCTGAGTCCACACGCCTACCAGGCCTTCTCTCTGGATTACATGCAGCGCATCATTGATGGCCTGATCCGGGAACACGATGGTCGTCAGGTTCCGGTCATCATCTTCACCAAAAATGGCGGTCAGTGGCTCGAAACCATGGCTGGCTGCGGTGCGGATTGCCTGGGGCTGGACTGGACCACTCACATTGGCCAGGCACGCCGTCGCGTGGGTGACCAAGTGGCGCTTCAGGGTAATTTGG
This sequence comes from Salicola sp. Rm-C-2C1-2, assembly GCF_040196175.1. Lineage (NCBI taxonomy): Bacteria > Pseudomonadati > Pseudomonadota > Gammaproteobacteria > Oceanospirillales > Halomonadaceae > Salicola > Salicola sp. Rm-C-2C1-2. Next base: position 125,429 of record NZ_JBEFNF010000005.1, read on the forward strand.
ATCCGTCCACGCTGTACGCATCGAATGATGTGATCCGCAGTGAAGTGGCACGGATTCTGGGCGAATACGGTCCTGGCTCCGGTCATGTTTTCAATCTCGGCCACGGTGTGCATCTCGACGTGGATCCGGATAAGGCGAAAGTCATGGTCGACGCCGTGCACGAGTTCAGCGCACGCTGAATGCCACGGGGCAGCAGGGATGAGTAAACAACGCAGCAAGGCCCGCACTGCCTACGTCTGTGGCGACTGCGGCGCCGAATACAGTAAGTGGCAGGGCCAGTGCGGTGCCTGCGGCGCCTGGAATACCCTATCGGAAGTGCGTCTGGGTGGCGGCACGGCCGGTGAGGCTCGGGAAAGCCGCTTTGCCGGTTATGCCGGCCAGCGTGCATCAATCCAGTCCCTGGACGACATCGATCTCACCGAAGAGCCCCGCATCCCCACCGGCATCGCCGAGTTTGATCGCGTGCTCGGTGGCGGCCTCGTGTCCGGCTCCGCTGTCCTGCTCGGAGGTCATCCCGGGGCCGGTAAGAGCACGCTCCTGCTGCAGGTCCTGTGTGAGCTGGCGCGTTCCCAGTCCGTGTTCTATGTGACTGGGGAGGAATCCCTGCAGCAGGTGGCTTTGCGCGCTAAACGCCTGGAACTGACGGCGAGCGGCGTACGCATGCTTTCGGAAACCGGTGTGGAACGCATGCTGGAGGTGGCCAGTGAGGAAAAACCGGCGATCATGGTGGTCGACAGTATCCAGGTCATGCATGTGGCGGACGTGGAGTCTGCACCCGGTTCCGTCTCCCAGGTGCGAGAGAGCGCCGCTACGCTTACCCGTTTTGCCAAGCAGAGCGGGGTGGTGCTGTTCCTGGTGGGCCATGTAACCAAGGACGGTGGGTTGGCGGGCCCGAAGGTGCTGGAGCACATGATCGACGCCTCGCTAATGCTCGAGGGCGACAGTGACAGCCGTTACCGTACGCTGCGCGGCATCAAGAACCGTTTTGGCGCCGTGAATGAGCTGGGCGTTTTCGCTATGTTGGAGCAGGGTCTACGCGAGGTCCGAAACCCAAGCGCCATCTTCCTCAATCGGGGCTCGGAGGCGGCGCCGGGGAGCGTGGTGATGGTGGTCTGGGAAGGTACCCGCCCGCTTCTGGTTGAAATCCAGGCGCTGGTGGATGACAGTCAGGGGGGCTACCCGCGCCGGGTCGCGGTCGGGTTGGACCAGAACCGGCTGGCAATGCTGCTTGCAGTCCTGCACCGCCATGGTGGCCTGCATTGTGGTGATCAGGATGTCTTCGTCAACGTGGTCGGAGGAGTGAAAGTAGTGGAAACCACTGCCGACCTGGCGCTTCTTTCCGCTATTATCTCATCTTTCCGTGACCGGGCTCTGCCCAGAGAGCTGGTTATCTTCGGCGAAGTTGGTCTCTCCGGCGAGATCCGCCCTGTGCCCAGCGGTCAGGAGCGCATCCAGGAGGCGGCCAAGCACGGCTTCGGCAAGGCCCTGGTGCCTTCCGCTAACGTGCCCAAACGCCCGCCGGAGGGGATGGAAGTGACCGGGGTAAACCGGCTTTCTGAGGCTCTCGACGCGCTGGATGGCTTCTTTCCCCACTGACGCGGCGGTCACCAAGCGCTATGGTTACAGGGTATGGTGCATTGCAGTGACGCCAGAGCCGTCCTCTCGGGAATGCTTGCCGTTCTGGGCGGTATTGTGTTCAGCGCCGGGGTCTGGGCCCAGAGCGGGGTTGATGGCTGTGTGGTCAGCGAAGTCCAGCCTGAAGCCATAGACCTCGACAGGCCACGGGATCAGCTGGCCCGCCAGAGTGATCTGGCCATTCCCGACGGTGCCCGGATCGGTCGCATCCGCATCCTGCGCCGCCCCATCTTCGATACCAGCGACTCGGAACAGGATCATTTTCTGTACCAGACGCTGAACGCGCTCAATACGCCTACCTGGAAGTCCGCACTCCGCGCCCAGCTGGTCTTTGACCAGGGGGACGTCTATGAGCCGGGCATGATCGCTGAATCCGAACGGATCCTGCGTCAACGCGAGTATCTGACCGCTGCCTGGGTGGGGGTTACCCGTGTCTGTGGTGATGAGTTGGTGGTGAGCGTTCTGGCGCGGGATACCTGGACGTTGCTGCCCAGCTTCGGTGCCACCCGTTCCGGGGGTGAGAGCACCACCAATGCCGGTATCTCCGACCCGAACTTTCTGGGCACTGGTAAGAGCCTGGGTGTTTCCTATACCAGTGGTCCGGACCGCACTGAAACCAGCGTGGATTTTAATGATCCCAATGTCCTGGGGTCCCACTGGCAGACTGGTTTTTCCTATGACGAGCGCAGCGATGGCCGCGCTCGCAGCGTCTATCTTCAGCGTCCTTTCTACAGTGAGCGGGCGGGCTGGCGCGCCGGTATCCGGGGCCTGGATGACGTGCGCGAGGAATCCCGATTGGTGGGCGCTGAGGCCATTGCCGACTACCGCCGCAGCCGTGATTACGCCAGCATCGACTGGGGCTGGCGGCTGGCTCAGCGCGATGACCGCCAACTGCGGCTGCTCGGGGGTTACCGCTATGAGGCCTTTGGCTTTGAACGCCTATCTGATGAACCAGCCCTGGATGTGCTTCCGAAAGAGCGCACCCTTAGCTACCCTTGGGTCGGTTTTGATCTGCGCGAAAACCGGTTCCGGGAAATGGTGAACCTGACCCGGCTGCAGCGGGTGGAGGACGTTCGGGATGGGTTTGTGTGGCGCACTGAACTGGGCTACTCGTGGCCTGAACTGGGAGCTACCGAAGACCGGGTGGTTCTGAACACGGCGTTCCGCGATGCGCTGCTGGCAACTGACACCAACTACGCTCGCTACGAAATCAGCCAGAGTGGTAGCTACCGTCTGGACGAGAGCCGCTTCGAGAACCTGCAGGGGACGTTCAGCCTGGACTACTTCTACGGCGGCTCGGTACGCTGGACTAGCTGGTACACCAACCTGTCAATCACGGCGGCTCGTCATCTCACCGCGGACCAGCAGTTGCTTATCGGAGGCGAAAATGGTCTGAGGGGCTATCCCAGTGAGTACCAGCAGGGTAACCGGCGTGCGCTCTGGACCCTGGAGCGCCGCTATTTCCCGGATTGGCATCCCTTCAGGCTGTTCCGTGCGGGCGGGGTTGTGTTCACAGACATAGGGCGGGCCTGGTTTGATGACGGACGCTACAGTGGTCCGGACGAGGGGGTTCTCAAAGATGTGGGGTTCGGGATCCGGCTGGCCTCCAGCCGGATCGAGGTGCAGCGTATGCTGCATCTGGACTTCGCTTTCCCACTCGACGGGGATGACAGCATCGACCAGATGCAGGTGCTGTTAAGGGGGCGTACCCGGTTCTAGTTTGCTTCGGCCTGCTGCACAGGGGGCTCGGATGCCTTGCTGATTAGCGCCCGCATCAGTTCAGCGGTTTTCGCTGGCGCCTCAATCATGGGCAGATGGGCGATGCCGTCGATGATTTCAAGGCGGCTGTCAGCAATCGCCTTGGCCACCAACGGCGCATTGGCGGCGTCGATGATGCGGTCGTCCGAGCCCCAGAGAACCAGTGTCGGCGCCTGGATGCGGGTCAGGGTGCTGCGGAAATCCTGCTCGCGACCGGCCTCCATGTCCCTAAAAATCTTCCGGTTGATGTCGCGGTTGTCGTAGGCTTCGCGCGCCATGACAGAGCTGATCGGCCAGGGAACGAACGGTGGTTCATTCATGGCGAAGGCCACCAGATCATCGTAGTCCGAAGGATCATCCAGAATCAGCGGATTCTTGCCCCTTGCCAGCTGTTTGTCCAGCTTAGAGGGATGTGCATGGATGCCAGCGCTGTTCAGGAGTGTGAGGCTGGTGACTCGTCCCGGGTATTCGGCCGCGGCCACTGCGACAATAGCGCCGCCCATGGAATTGCCGGCCAGGTGAGCGTTGTCGATTCCGAGACGCGCCATCAGCTGCATTACGCGCTGCGCCTGGTCGCGAATGCGATAGGAAAGATCGGGTTTCTGGACGCTGTCGCCATGGCCGGGAAGATCCGGCGCGACCAAGTTGTACTCACCTTCAAGTTCCTGGCCCAGCTTGAGCCAGTTTTCTTTATTGGCGCCAAAGCCGTGAACCAGCACCAGGGTCGGCCGATCCCGGGCCAGCTCGGGTGTGCGCAGGATCTGGATCTGACCGTAATCAAAGTCCAGAGTCTGTGGTTCCAGGCCGGCGGCACTGGTTTCGTAGCTGATGGCGGCATCGTGGATGGATTGCTGGACGCCAGCGCAGCCGCCCAGGAACAGCAGCGTCAGAAGCAGGGCCAGTATCTGAAGCGTACGTATTGCCATCTGAAACTCCCATTCCCCGAGAAAGGGTACACAATAGCCGCTCGCCCAGCTGTCATCCAGCGTTTTGCGTGCGTATCATCACGGTAGTTGCCATCAAAGGCTTTTCACGCAACCGCACAAGGACATCATGATGAATCAGAACGGATACGACGTCGTTGTCTTCGGCGCCACAAGTTTCGTGGGGCGCCTCCTGTCCGAGTACCTGCTGCACACTTTTGGTGTCGGCGAGGATCTGACCTGGGCCATTGCGGGGCGGTCGGAGCAGAAGCTGGAGTCACTGCGCTCAGAACTGGGGTCCATGGCCGCGGATCTGCCTGTGATCGTGGCGGATGCCTCTGATGAGGGCGAACTGAGGGCTATGTGCGACGGCGCGCGCGTAGTGATCTCCACCGTCGGCCCCTACGCCATCCACGGTGAGCCCCTGGTCCGGGTTTGCGCCGAGAGCGGTACGGATTACTGCGATCTGACCGGTGAGGTGCAGTGGCTGCGCCAGATGATCCACAAGTATGAGGCCACGGCCCAGGACTCAGGAGCGCGCATTGTCAACTGCTGTGGTTTTGATTCCATTCCGTCCGATATGGGCGTCTGGTTCATGCAGGAACAGGCGCAGGCACGCTATGGCAAGCCGCTGACTCGCGTCAGCATGCGAGTGAAGGCGGCCAAGGGAGAACTGTCCGGTGGCACTGTGGCCAGCCTTCTCAATGTGGTGAAGGAAGCCTCCTCCAATCCGGAGCTGCGCCGGGAGCTGGCCAATCCCTACTCCATCTGCCCGCCTAATCACGGCTTCACCGCACGACAGCATACCGTGAAAAAGGCGGAATACGATCAGGACTTCCGGGCCTGGACCGCGCCGTTTGTGATGGCAGCTATCAATACCCGCGTAGTGCATCGTTCCAATGCGCTTTCCAGCAAGTCCTATGGCAGTGATTTCCGTTATGACGAGGGCGTGATGATGGGCCAGGGTCTGAAAGGGCGTGTCACCGGCTGGGGCATGACCGGCGCCATGGCCGGTTTCATGCTGGGGGCTTCGATGGCACCGACCCGGTGGCTACTGGAGCGGTTCGTGGTGCCCAAGCCCGGCCAGGGCCCGTCCCGTGATTCCCGCGAGAAAGGCTTTTTCGATCTGCGCTTCTTTGGTGAGACCGAGGACGGTGAGACGCTGCGTGGCAAGGTAACGGGCGACCGCGATCCCGGTTACGGGGCTACCTCGAAAATGCTCGGTCAGGCAGGTGTGTGTCTGGCGCGTGACGTTGACCGGGAGCAGGTGGGCGGTGGCTTCTGGACGCCGGCTACGGCCCTGAACGGGCAGCTTCTGGAACGCCTTCAGAACGCTTCCGGCATGACGTTCCAGTTGCTTGAGAACTAGCTTTCCACTTGCCTGAGCAGCTGTCCGAGTAACCCCTCCGCTGCCTCGATGGGTGCCCGCCATTCCTCATAGTTGTGGACCATGGCGGGGGCATGGGGAATGGGTGGGGCCTCGTCCGGCTCGTCATCGCTGGCTGAGTCTGAGATGAACTGGAGACGGTCCGGGTTGGCACCGTAGTGTTCCACCAGGAAATCCCTGACGTTGTCAGCGAGTGGCATCCGATAGATCTTGGCCAACCTCAGAGCGATCAGTTCCGAGGCTGGCCCCAGGTTATCCGAAAGCTCCTTGACAACGGCTGCGCCCAGCCCGGCTTTAGCATCAGCGCTGAACCCCATTTCCAGTCCTTCCAGATAAGCGCCCCGGCTGCTCTCCAGAGCGCGCTGGACACTGGGGTTATCCAGATCGATGAGCGGTCGCAGGATCAGTAGCACCCGTATCGCCAGGTGCTTGGCATGCTGGACGGACATCGGAGAGTCATGCCGGAGTACCCCCATGTTACCCGGCTCAATGCCATGGTCGTTCAGGTAGCGTACGAACTGGCTCGCAAACTCAAGTTTCTGTTCATCATTGAGCGCTGTGGTGCTTTCCCGGATGCGCAGTCCCGCGCCGGGCTGGGCCAGAAGCTCGTTTTCGAACAGACGCTCGCGCAGCAGTGTCCAGCGCTCGAGAGCGCGGACGTAACGCACGTAACGGTCCTGAAGGCGCGCCACAGCCTGACGGGTGAGCTTGGCGTAACGCAGAGCCATGCGCAGGTTGCGCACGGCACGGCGGTTGTTCTGGAGTTCATTCTGGCCGGACCAACGCAGCCGGCCCACCAGGCGTGTGAGTGCGTTACTTGTTTCCTGAAGCAGGGTATCAGTGTCGGCATCCAGAACGCTGTTATCCAGCGGGGTCAGCCCGGTCTCAATCAGGAAGTAGGCCAGCTCTCGCAGATAGAGCACGGCGGAGGCTTTTACCTGCCGGTAGGCGTTATGCCAGCGTTCCAGTTCGTCCAGCGCGCGCGCGAGTTGCCAGTCGCCCTCGTAGTCAATGGTCAGCCGGGTGATCTCACGGCCGCTGAGCAGTTCAAAGGCTAGGCCCAGTAGATCCTCCACATCCTCCAGCGTCATCAGCGATAGATCCTCCTGGTGCGCGGCGGAATAGATCTGGCTGATGAAATGATCCCCACGGGCGACGCCCTCGTCCTGGTTGGGGGCAATCCCCTGGAGACGCTCGCGCAGCAGGTCGGCGATTTCCCCGGAATAGCCCTGGAGCTGGGTCAGCCCGGCTTCGATGTGTTCCTCATAGCGGCGGTTGAGATCCCGGATACGGCTGAACATGCCCGCCCGTCGGAACACCTCGATTTCCTCGGCCAGGGTGGCGAGGGTGTTGTCATTGGTCAGGTCGTAGACGGCGACCGAGATGGTGTTCGAGCCCAGGTCGTGTTTACGCAGCAGAATGGAAGCGGCATCACGCTGGCGTTCGGGCTTGGTCAGTGTCCCCAGGTGAAGGTCCCTGGTTGTGAAAATGAGATCAGGGATCATGTCCAGGGTACGCGTGATATTGGTGCGTGCTTTGTCCTGTTTCCGGCCGCGGATGGTGGTCGCCATGATGCGGGCGACCACGCCGATGATCGCGGCGATGATCACGTAGATGGCGAAGAACAGGTAGGTCTGGAATTTGACAGGCTCGCCGTAACCCATCAGCGAGCCGCCCTGAAGTGCCAGGAAGGTGACCGGACCCGCAGTCCAAAGCAGCTGGGCCAGTGTCAGCGCCCAGGGAACCTCACGGGTGCTGGAAACCAGATCCTCAATGCGGGTACGCCCGACCCGTTCCAGGTTGATGGTGTTACCTTCATCCTCGGCCTCGCGGTTATTGCGGTCGAGGCCCTGGCGATTGAGAAGCTGGAACAAGGTGACTGTCCGGTGGTTGCGGGTACTTTCTCGATGATTCTATCACCTACAGGGTAGACGAGGGACTACAGCCAAGGCGCACGGCTGGTTTCAACCCGCCACAGAAGCTGGTCCATGAGACCGGTACCGCTCCGCCAGGGGATGAATGGAATCCGGAAGCCACCGGAGCCTAGACGGATGCCCAGATTAGCCAGGCCTGCGCGGCGTTGGAGCGGGTTCTGGAAAAGCCGCAACGTCTGTACCCGGTAGGCGTCGAAAATGGTGTAGTGACAGCCAATAAGGCCGCCGCGCAGGATAACCCGCTCCCCTTGCAGGCACCAGCCCTGGCGACACCAGTTGAGACCGATCAGTGGCGGCGCCGGAAGTAGCGCGCTCAGAATCCAGGCTGGCATGTCACTGGTGAAAACCCAGAGGGCAGCGGCTACCGTCAGGGTTGCCCAGAGCACCAGTCGGGGCAGCATGAAGCGGGCACTGACAGGCTGAAAGCGCAGTCCTTGCCAGTCCAGACCTGGGTAGAGCGTCTGGATAATTCGGGTCTGTTCTGCCGCATTAAGCGAGGGCGCCAGAAGCGCTCCGCCGGCATCGGGCTGATCCGGCAGCGAGGGACCTATGGGGTGACAGCTGAGATGGTGCCGGCAGAACAAGCGGGCGATAAAGCTCTGCGCTAGATGCAGGTGCTGTATGCGTTGGTGGCGGATGCCCTGTTCACGTTGGGTCAGCAAGCCCGAGGTGATTCGGTAGCGCTCGCCTTCGCGGAACAGCTGGTAACCCTGGTAACGGACCAGGGCCATGACGACCGAGGCAATGGCCATCACGATCAGCAGGAGCAACAGGGCCAGGGGCAACACCAGTGACTCCGGGAACCAGGCTGGCATGGCTTCAATGGCCGCATCCATGGTCTTTTCGGCCTGTTGGCTATCACTGTCGTCCATGTTCCGGGTCAGGGCGCCCATGATTGAGGCAGCAATGGCGCCGCCCCAGAGGATCGCAGGGCTGCTGATGCCATAGATGATCAGGTCGCAAGGGCGACGTCCCAGCAGTACATGGGATGCGGGCGATGTGCTCGCGGTGTCCTCCGGGCCCGAATTGTACTGGGCGTCCCCTTCATCCAGCGCCCGGTCTCTGAGCCTTTGCGCCTCCGCCAACGCAATACCCGGCAGGTGCACTTCTTCACTGGCAGATCCGGCGGATTCAATGGTCAGGCGCGCGAGTCCGAACGGTCTGAGATAGATCGGGCGTTCCAGCCTTACGTTCTGTATGCGCTCGAATGCCAGTGTCAGCTTATGGCGGGTGAATACGCCCTGCTGGACCTGAATGGCGCCATCGTGAACCCGGTAGAGGAAACGCAGCCAGCTCATGACCGCCATTGCGACACCCAGAATGACCAGTGTCAGGACGGTGGTGGCGATCATCAGTGGGGATTCGCGGGCAAACGCGAACGTGCCCGCAATAAGCCCCAGAAGCGGGCCAGGGTTGCTGCCCACCAGCTGGCGCAAAAAGACCAGACCATGGTGGATGATGGCCAGAGGCGAGACCCGGTGCCAGTCACTGCGGTACATCATCGTTTCCCTCGTCGGGCTCCGGTTCGTCCCTATCGTCAGCCTGGTTGAGCAGGTACTGGCGCAGGCGCTGCCCCAGGGGTTCTTCCAGCCCGGGAATGACCAGATCCGCCTGCTGGCCGCCTGCGCCATAACATTTGAGCGTGACCAGTCCAAACCAGCGCTCCAGCGGGCCGTTCTCGGTCTGGATATGCTGAATACGATTGCGCGGAATAACGGTGGTACTCTTCCAGAGCAGCCCTTCATGGAAGAGGACGTCCTGCTCACGGATGGCGTAGCGCTTTACCCTGGCGGCGGGGTAGCTCAGCAGGGTCGGGATCAGCAGGAGAAGCCATGCGGTGGCCACCAGCATGGTTGTAACGGGGATCAGGCCAAGGGCGCTGAGGGCGAGCCCCCCGATCCCGGCAGGTAACCAGAACCCGAGCCCGCTGAGCAGGGCCATGCGTGCATAGCTCGGCGCGAGCGTCTGCCAGTGGGCCTGTTCAATGCTGGGCAGTTGTCCTGAATCGAGATCAGCGTTGGAGAACGATGGCGGCATGGGCATCCCAGGGGACCGGGTGTGAGAGTGCAAAGTATCAGGGGCGAGCGGCTGCTGTTGCAAGCTCCGGGCCCGGACGCCTGACGAGGCCGGTGGATCGGCAGCCTTTGGCGTTAGCGTTTTATGCTGGTGCGGCGGCGCTGGTGATCTATGCTGGTATGATTAAAGGGCAATCATAAAGCGGCTTCTGTGAGAGGTGTCATGGCCGAAACGGGACCAACGCAACCCCCGACCCGGGGATCCTCGAATGACTGGGTGCGGTACCTCAGCCAGGCGGAGATGCCGGTGCTGGCGGAAACGCTCAGGGAGATCAGCCAGCTCACGGACAGTGACAGTTCCACTGTGAACCAGCTTGCGGATGTCATCCTCAAGGACGCGGACCTGACCTCCCAGGTCCTGCGGCTTTCCAATACGGTTTTCTACAACCGTTCCCGCGTAAGTGTCAGTACTGTCAGCCGGGCTATCACGCTGATTGGTTTTGATGCCGTGCGCGCCATGGCCATATCCTCGCTGGTTATTGATGCACTGCTCTCACGCAATCCCCGCACCCATCTTCTACGCTGCCTGGCCCGGTCGTTGCACGCTGCTGTCCAGGCCCGATCCCTGCTGCCCTCACGCAGCTCGGATAAAAAGGAAGAAGTTTTCGTTGCGGCGCTGTTGAGTCATATCGGTGAGTTGGCCTTCTGGGCCTGCCGTATTCCCCAGGCGGATGAACTGGATCGGAAGATGAACCAGATGGACCCGGTGGCAGCCCAGAAGGAAGTCATCGGAGCGAGTTTTGCCAGTATTACCCGCGGGCTGGCCTCTACCTGGTCACTGGGGCCGCTGGTCAAAGAGGTGGTCTCTTCCGGCAAGGCGAACTCCGCCGCATCAGCATTGGTACGCCATTCGCTAACACTGGCGGAAGCCTCCGAGCGCGGATGGCACGACCGGCAGGTGGAGCAGGTCGTGGAGAAACTGGCCGGATCTCTGAAGGAATCGAAAACGGAGTTGCAGGAAAAAATCCAGGAGAATTCCCGGGAAGCGGCGGAAGTGGCGGTTTCCTACGGCATGCCTCAGGTTACAGCGCTGCTGCCGCAGCGTGATGATGACGACGACACCGCCGGCGAAGGTCAGCTGGATTCCCATGGCGATTCCATGCTTCAGCTTCGAATCCTGCGTGAACTCTCCGAGTTGCTGGTGGATAACCCGGATCTGAATTTAGTGTTCCAGACTGTGGTGGAGGGCATGCACCGCGCCATTGGTTTGCAGCGTGTTGTGCTATTGATGCGGGATCGTAAAGGGCAGAATCTGATTACGCGCAAGGTGCTGGGAGAGGGAACGGCGCACTGGCGTGACGAGTTCATCATCGACATGCAGGGTCGTGATCTGCTGGCCAGGGCGGCTACGGCAGGTGAGTGTCTGTTCCTGTCGAATCCGGAAGACAAGCCATGGAAAAATTATGAACGTCCGGGGTTCGATCGCCACATTGGACGAAGGACAGGGCTTTTCGGGCCATTGATGGTGGGCGAGCGGGTGGTTGGTCTTTTCTATGCCGACAACAGTGATCTCTATCAGCCACCGGATCGTGAGCAGTTTCAGGCGTTCAGCCATTTTGCGCAGCAGGCGCAGCTCTGTCTTAACAACCTGTCCGAGACGTCGGGATGATGACAGAAAGGATCCGGGCTGTTGGCCTACAAAAGGTGGGGGCCCTGAGGCCCCCGAGAGGATGTGACATCCCTGTCATGCCATGACCCTTGCTAAGGTCAGATTGCCCAGATATCGGAGCCGTTGACCCCGATATTTTTATATTAAATGAAAACCAGTAACAAATGCAAACGATAATTTACTGGTTGTTGGGTTGGTCGGGTTGCTCAAGAAAAGCGTGACTCCGTTGTAAGTAAAGGGGCCCGAAGGCCCCTCGGCGTGTCATGTCACTGTTGCCGGGTAACCTGAATGCGATGGCGCTAGAAGTCCACTTCAACACCGGCCCAGTAGGTGCGCGGCATGCCGGGGCGGGCACCTGCTGGGTTCCAGGACGAGATGTATTCTTTATCCGTGGCGTTCTCGACGCTGACGATACCGCTTACCTGGTCGGTGAATGCGTAGCGACCGGAAACGTCCACCAGGAATCGTGACTCGATCGTCTTATCAGCGGGGATGGCACCACTGCCGGCTTCAGACCGGGCATCGCTGACATAGTTGCCGGTCACGTCACCGGACCAGGGGCCCGTCTCAATGCCCGCTGTCAGCGTCAGCTGGTGTTCGGGGATGTTCGGTAGTTCGTCGCCTTTCTGGGCATTGCCCCAGGAAGCGAACTCACGATCAATGTTGTTGCTGGTGAATTCCGACTCTGTGTAGGTATAGGTCACACTGAGCGGTAGGTTGACGCCGAGCTGCTGGTCTGCCCCCAGGTCATAGAGTGCTGTTGCCTCCAGCCCCTGGATCTCGACTTCGCCGCCGTTGAAAGTCTCGCCTTTCTGTACTTGCTGACTGCTGCAGCCGGAGGAAAGGCTGCATTCGGCAAGCAGGTTGTCGTAGTCGTTGTAGAACGCGATCAGCTCAGAGGAAAAGGCGCCCTGGTCGTAACGGGCACCCAGCTCGTAATTGATGCTGGTCTCCTCTTCCGCATCCGGCTTGGAGCCCGCTGGGGAGAAACCACGGTGCACACCTCCCAAAAGCGTCAGTGCATCGTTGACCTGGTAGGTCGCGCCAATGCCCGGTGTGACCACGTCGTAGCTGTTTTCCCGGCCACCGGTGACGTTGTTCCGCGCCACATCACCAAACTCGGTCCGTTCCAGATCAATGGACTCATAGCGCACGCCCGGCATTACCTGCCAGCGGCCGAAGGACATGGTGTTGAGCACGTAACCGGCAATGGCATCCGCCTCGGTCTTGCGGTTGGAGCCGGTGCGCGGGCCGCCGCTGGTGCCAGTGAACACCATGGAGCCGTTAGCCGTCATGGCGTACTCATCGTCCCACTCATGCCGGTCGATCTCGTCCTCGTGAACGCGCAGGCCCACGTCCAGGTCGTGCTGGATGGCGCCGGTGGTGAAGCGGTAGCCGAGTTCCGTCTGGATGCCCTGGCTGTAGTATTTGCGGTTGCCGGCATCCACGTTGGCAATTGGACCAGTATTGCCTGGGCCCTCGTAGGCATCGCCAGATACTGGGCTGCCCTTGAGCCAGCTCAGCAGGGCCTGATTGTCATCGGGGTTGGTAATAATCTCGTTGTGGCTCGTGCCGTTCACGTTGCCAAGCTTGTACCAGTTCCGTTCAAAGTCGTTCCGGTACAGCGTGGTGGTCAGATCGAGATCCTCCGAGAACTCGATGTAGTGGGTCAGGCTGTACTGCTCACGCTCGCTGTGGAAGCGGTCCTGGGCCGAGGCGGCATAGCGACGATAGGGATCATCCTGGAAGTCGGACAGGGTCTGGCCCATGTAGCTTTCGTTGGCGTCGCGCTCGCTCATGCCAACCTTCAGGTCTACTTGCTGGTAGTACTCGGCGCCCGGGGCGGAGTGCCAACGCAGCTTGCCCACGAATTCGCGGCGCTCAAAGCCGGTGTCCTGCTCGCTGAGGTTCTCGCTGCGCTGGCCCTGCACATCGCGCGGGGTATCCAGGTCGCGGAAGCCGTCGGAGCCGTCGGTATAGCCCTCGATCATCCAGCCCCATTGACCCTCGGAGCCACCGATATGGGCGTGATGGCGTTCCCCGCCGTCGGAGCCGAGCATCGACTGGATGCGGCCGCTGAATTCCTTGGACGGGATCGGCGTGGAGATCATGTTGAGGGCGCCGCCGTTGGTGTAGGGGCCATACTGGATGGCGCTGGAGCCCTTGCGCGCCTCGACGTTGTGCATGCGCCCAACCGGTGGGAAGTAGTAGGCGGACGGCGCCGCATAGGGGGCGGGGGCGGCCAGGATGCCGTCCTCCATCAGCGTGATCTTGCTGCTGCGCCCGGTGGCTGTGCCCCGCATGCCGATGTTGGGGAAGAGGCCGAAGCCGTCCTCCTGACGCATGTTAACACCGGGGATCTGCCTGAGTACCCGGATGGGGTCCCCGTAGTTGTGCCGATCCAGTGCTTCCTCATCAATCACATGGGCCGAGCCGGGTACATTGCTGATGCGTTCCGGGCCGCCGGTGATGGTGAGCTGATCCAGTGTGAAATCCTGCTGGGATCCGTTTTCCTGGGCCTGGGCAGCGCCCGCGGTGAGCATCGCGGCAATGGCCAGGGTGAGGGTTCTGCGTCGGGATTGGATGCGCTGCATGATTGTTCTGTCTTCCTCTGGTGGATTGGATGCGGGTCTTGCTGATGAATAAACGTAATGCGAATGATTATTGAGGGCAAAAGATTATTCTTAGATTAATGCGGTGTCAATCTTTCCGTGATGCAGATTATCCAGGAGGCTTTGAAGGCAGGAATCGGCTGCGGTAGGCCCCTGGCGTCATGCCGGTACGGGCATGGAAGAGACGGGAAAAGGCGCTGGTGTCTTCGTAGCCTACCGCCCGGGTGATTTCTGACAGGCGTCGGTGGGGCTGTTCCAGCAGTTTCTTGGCCTTTTCCACACGCAGCTGCTGGAGATAGCGGAGGGGCGTGTCGCCGGTGGCGTTGCGGAAGCGGCGCTTGAAGGTGCGCGGGGTCATGTGGAAGCGTTCGGCCAGTTCGTCCATGCGGATGGATTCGGCCAGGTGTTCGGCCAGCCAGTCCTGCACCGCGCTGATGGCCTCGTCCTGGTGGTAGCGTCGGGCATGGATGCTGCCATAGGCGGCCTGGCTTTCCCGCCCCATGTCCATGACGAAGGCCCGGGCCAGGGCGCGGGCGGTATCCACGCCACAGTAGCGTTCCACCAGGAAAAGGCCCAGATCCAGCCAGGCCATGCCGCCGCCCGCGCAGAAGACATTGTCGTCCGCTGTGATCAGACGGTGCGGACACAGGTCCACCTCCGGGTAGCGTTCGCGGAAAAGGCCACTGTAGCCCCAGTGGGTGGTGGCCTCGCGACCGTCCAGAAGGCCCGCCTCCCCAAGCAGGAAAGCACCCGTGCAGTTACTGGCCAGGTCGCGGCCTTCGTCATGCCAACGCCGGAGCAGGGGGAGTAGCGCCCGGTTGGCATTCAGGGTCTCATCAATGTCGCCACCGATGGTCGGAATGATCATCAGGTCGGCGGGGGGCGCCGCATCCCAGCGGCTACCGGCCATGAGGCTGACGCCATTGACGCAATGGCAGGGACCACCATCGGCGGTCGCCAGGGTGACGCTGAACCTGGGTTCCGGCTGTTCATCGTGGATGCGGGCCCAGGTCACACCCGCCATCCGGAACAGGTCCATGACGCCGGTAATGGCGGTGGCCAGGGCTTTCTCGAAGCCGATTATGGTGATCTGGTAGTGTTCCGACTGCGGCATTCCGGCATCGATGGGTGGCAGGATCAGCCAATATTGTGTCATTGATGACAGTAGGCGGCCATGGCCGGTTGTGGCAACGTGGGAACGGAATAAACCAGCGGAGACTCAATCGTCATGGCCGATACCCTGCTTGATCGACGCGACCTGGCCTTCCAGCTCTACGAAGTGCTGGACACCGAATCCCTAAGCGAGCGTGAGCGCTTCAGCGACCACAGCCGCGAGACCTTCGATGCGGTGTTCGATACCGCAGAGCGGATCGCCCGGGAGCAATTCGCCAGCCACAACAGCCTGGCGGACAAGGAAGAGCCCCGTTTTGAGGATGGCCGGGTGGTCATGCGCCCGGAAGTGAAAGCGGCGGTGGATGCCTACGCCGAAGCCGGATTCATTGCGGGGCGCTATGATTACGATCTGGGCGGCATGCAACTGCCCGAGACCGTCATGACGGCCTGCAATGGCTTTTTCATGGCGGCCAATCCCAGCACGGCGGGCTATCCCTTCCTGACGACGGCGGCCGCCAACGTCATCCGGACCTTTGGCTCCGAGCAACAGCAGCAATGGTTCCTGCAACCGATGCTGGAAGGGCGCTTTACCGGCACCATGGCGCTGAGTGAGCCTCAGGCGGGCTCGTCACTGGCCGATATTCGCACCTCGGCCAAGCCCACGGACGAGGGCCACTACCTGATCAAGGGCGCCAAAATTTGGATCTCAGGCGGTGAGCATGAACTCAGTGACAACATCGTCCATCTCGTGCTGGCGCGCATGCGGGGTGCGCCAGATGGAGTCAAGGGCATTTCTATGTTCATCGTGCCCAAGTACCGGCTCGATGAGAATGGTGAGCCCGGCGAGCGCAACGGGGTGGGGCTCGCCGGCCTGATCCATAAGCTCGGGTACAGGGGGACCACCTCCACAGCGTTGAGTTTCGGTGACGACGCGGACTGTCACGGCTACCTGGTGGGCGACCCCCACCAGGGACTCAAGTACATGTTCCAGATGATGAACGAAGCGCGGGTCGGAGTGGGCTTTGGCGCGGCCGCCATCGGTTACAGGGGCTATCAGCATAGTCTGGAATACGCCCGCGATCGCCGGCAGGGACGGCCACCTTCCGAGAAGGACCCGACCGCCGAGCCGGTACCGATCATCCAGCATGCGGACGTACGACGCATGCTGCTGGCGCAGAAGTCCTGGATGGAAGGCGCACTTGCGCTCTGCTTCTACGGCGCGCGGCTGATGGACGACAGCCATACGCACCCGGATGAGGCGCAGCGCCGCCAGGCACGCCAGATGCTGGATCTGCTGACGCCGGTGATCAAGGCCTGGCCCTCAGAGTACGGCCCGAAGGCCAATGACCTCGCGATCCAGGTGTACGGCGGTTCCGGCTATACCCGCGAATACCCGGTAGAGCAGTGCTGGCGGGATAACCGCCTCAACCCCATCCATGAGGGGACCAACGGGATCCAGGCCATGGACCTGCTGGGGCGTAAGGTCTGGCAGGGCAACGGCGAGGCCATCCAGCAATTGTTCGGGGCGATCCAGGCGGACCTGCAGAAGGCGCCCGACGAACGTTGCCGGCAATGGGCCCATTCACTGAGCGAAACCCTGCAGCAGGCGGGTAAGGTCACCCAGTCCCTGGGTCAGGCGCTGGCGCAGGAGGCTCCAGAGAAGGGGCTGGCGAATGCCAGCGTCTATCTGCGCCTCTTTGGTCATATCTGCGTGGCCTGGATGTGGCTGCGCCAGGCCAACGCTGCCAGTGAAACGCTGTCGGGGCAGCTCTCAGAGGCGGATGAGGCGTTCTACCAGGGTAAGCTTCAGGCGGCCCAGTACTTCTTCCACTGGGAGCTGCCAACGGTCGCCCAGGATCTGGTTCTTCTTCAGAATCAGGATGATACCTGCTATGCCATGCGTGACGACTGGTTCTGAGGAGGCGGCTATGAGTCTGGTTAACGTTGAAGCGCAAGATCACATCCTTTTCATCGGCCTGAACCGGCCGGAGAAAATGAACGCCATGAACCGGCAGATGTACCACGACGTTGCCGCCGCCTACGGCTGGCTCAATCGGGACCCGGAGCTGCGTGTGGGGTTGGTCTATGCCGAGGGCGAGCACTTCACCTCGGGTCTGGAGCTGGACGACTGGGCAGGGGTGTTCGCCAACGGCGAGGGGCTGACCCTGAACGAGGGGGAGATGGACCCTTTCGGGATCGTTGGGCCAGCCATGGACAAGCCCGTGGTCTACGCCACTCAGGGGATCTGCTTTACCTGTGGTGTGGAGATGATGCTCAACACGGACATCCGGGTGGCCGCGCACAATACCCGCTATGGTCAGCTGGAGGTTAGGCGGGGCATCTTCGCTTGCGGCGGCGCGACCATCCGCCTGCAGGAGGAAATTGGTTGGGCCAACGCGCAACGCTACCTGCTGACCGGTGACGAATGGAGTGCCTCCCAGGCCCACGAATGGGGCCTGGTTCAGCAGCTGGTGGCGCCAGGAGAACAGCTCGAGCGTGCCCGTGAGCTGGCGCAAAAGGTCGCCCATGCCGCACCGCTTGGTGTTCAGGGTAGTCTGCGCTCCTCCCGTATCGCCAGGACTGAAGGGCATGACGCGGCCAAAGCACGCCTTTTCCCTGAGCTTGCACCGGTGATGCGCAGTGACGACGTTCAGGAAGGTATACAGTCTTTTCTGGAACGCCGCGATGCCGTTTTCAGAGGGCGCTGATTGCGTGTCGAGTGCGGAGACGCCGGTTGATCCATGGTTGGTGCCCCGATATGCTGCCAATCTTAATTGGTTGTAACCTTGCAAGAGATCGAACACGATGGACGACTGGCAGATCGACGTGGAGGGCCAGAAGGCTCGTCACAGCAGCGGCCTGGAGCTGACATTTGAGGGGCGCCCTCGGACCAAGCATTTCTCAGGCAGTCCCTCGAAAGTGCCTGACGGCATGCAGTCTCTGGAGTTGGTGCGTTTGATCCGTGAAGGCTATCAGGCGTTTGAGGAAGCTTGGCCGGAAGAGGGTGGCCCGCATGTGGCGCAGACCACCGGCAAGCCCCAGCAGGAAGAGGGCAGTGGCGTGAAGGTCAGCCACCGCCGTCGTCGCAAGGTTTCGCGCAGCAACTCACCAGGGTAATTCGGAGCCGTCCGAGTGGCGGAAGCTGCCGCTGTTCTCCTGATTCAGCTCATCCACCCGCTGGATCAGTCGTTGCGCAGCTTCATCCGGTGTGAGGTGGCCGGTATTGCCGGTCATGGCCGTCTGAACGTAACCCGGATGCAGGATGCCGACGCTGATGCCCCTGGGCTGCAGATCGACCGCGAGTGATTTCGCGGCTGCATTGAGTGCCGCTTTGGTCATCCGATAACCATAACGCCCGCCCGAGTCATTGTCCGCTATTGACCCCATTCGCGAGGTCATCATGGCCACTTTGCCGTTTTTCGGGATCAGCTCAAGCAGTGAATCGGTCACTTTCAGTGGCCCCAGAGTGTTGACCTCGAATTCGGTCTGGATGCGGTCCCAGTCCATGTCCTTGAGGTTCTCATCGGTCATAAGGCCGGCGTTGTTGTAGAGCACATCAATCGTCTCGCCCTCGAGATTACGTCTTGCCTTACCGAGACTGATGTCGTCAGTGACATCCACACCCTCAATGATGTTGACGCCCAAGGACTTGAGCTCATCCGAGGCCGCCCGGCACAGGGCCGTTACCCGATCCCCGCGTTCATGCCACTGGCGGGCGAGCTCCAGTCCGATACCACGGTTCGCGCCGGTTATGACCACGTGCTGGCTCATGTATCCTCCTGTAGCAATGTAACTGTTCCCCGTAGGCTGATCTGGTAACCTACATCGTTGTCATACTCTATTACGAAATGTTGGAGGAAGAAAACGTGTTGCAATTGGTAAAGCCAGTGATGGCGACAGCGCTGGCACTGACTCTCACAGCACCAGCGCTGGCCCAGGAGTCGGACAACTGGAGTGGATCCGTTGAGGCGGGGCTCGTGGAAACATCCGGCAATACCGAGGAAACCACCATTTCCGGCGAGGCGGATGTGACCCGCGACTGGAATAACTGGCGGCAGAATGTTCTGCTCCAGTCGCGGTATGCGGAGCAGTCCGGTGAACGGACCGCGGAACGCTATACCGCCAGCACCCAGCTGGACTACAAGTTCAACCCCAATAACTTCGTCTTTGTCCGGGGCCGTTACTCCAATGATGATTTCAGTGGTTACCAGTTCCAGGCCTCGACCTCGGCCGGCTACGGGCGCCGCTTCTGGGGCGAGGGCGATAGCCATTTCGATCTTTCTACGGGCCTTGGTTATCGCTACAGCAAGTTCGATAAGCCGGAGTTGGGCGAAGGGGACGAGCGCGAAGGTGCCATTGGCCGTCTGGCGGGGGATTTCCGTTATCAGTTGTCCGAAACCGCGCACTTGCGGCAGGAAGCGGAAACTGAGGTAAGGCTGGATGATGGCGAAGCCATGTCCCGCTCAGTGACCTCCCTGAAGGCGAACGTCAACAGCTCCCTGGCTCTGAAGTTATCTTACACCGTTGAGCATGACTCGAACCCGCCCGAGGATTCCGAGAGAACGGATACCATCACAGCCGTGACCCTCCTCTACGGATTCTGACCGGGCATAAAAAACCCCGCATTGGCGGGGCTTTCAGCGTAATCCGGGAGCGCGATTATTTGGACATCTCGTCCACGCGCTTCTGGATTTCCGGATTGGAATTGTAGGCTACGGCAATGGCGTTGTATTTCTCAACGGTCATGCCTTCTTCCTCAATCACCTCGACCATCTCGGTCTGGGCTTTCTGCTGCAGTTCGCGGGCTTTGTCTTCGGATTCGGCTGACTCAATCTGCGAGACATAGTCTTCGCGGACTTTGCCGATTTTGTCCTGAAGCTCAACAAAGTTTTTGAGCTCTTTGTCGGAGAAGTCAGCGTTTTGCTGCTGTTCCGGTGCTCCCATGCTTTGGCCCTGGCCCTGGCCCTGGCCCTCGCCCTGCTGTTGTTGCTGCTGCTGGCCCTGACCTTCAGCGCCGTTGCCGCTGCTGTAGTCCTGGGCTACCGCGGACATACCAGCGGTACTGAGTGCGAATGCGACAGCTGCAGTAAGAGTCTTCAGTTTCATGTTGATACCTCCTCAAGGTAACGGGTTGTGTGGTGCGACACCCGGTAGGAATCAACTGCTGTGCCAGAACAACAAGGGATGAACAGGTGTTAAAAGAAAACGCCTCCCGAAGGAGGCGTTCATGGCTGCGTGGTAAGGGTTACTCGCCGGCCATCTCGTCGACCCGCTTCTGGATGTCCGGGTTGGAGTTATACGCCACGGCAATGGCGTTGTACTCCTGAACGGACATGCCGGCATCCTCAATGGCGGTGACCATCTCGGACTGCGCTTCCTGCTGAAGCTTGCGCGCCTTGTCTTCTGACTCCGCTGCCTCGATCTGGGAAACGTATTCCTTGCGGATCTCACCGATTCGATCCTGCAGGTCAACGAACTGCTGCAGTTCCTCATCAGAGAAGTCCGCCGGCTTCTGGGATTGCTCCATGCCCGGATCCTGCTGGCCTTCTTCGCCGCTGCCGTAATCCTGGGCGAGGGCTTGGGTGCCGGTCAGGCCGAGAGCCAGTGCAAGCGCAAGACTGGTGATTCGAATCATAATGGAAGTCTCCTTGGTGGGAAAATCAGAGTGGTGTCTGCAGGAGCCATGCCATGCGTGATCCTCTCTGAAAAGTTTCTTTTTTTTAATAACTTACCGATCTTGCCATAAAAAAAGAACCAGCCTTTGGGTTGTCTCAGGGTGTGACATAATGACACATGAGACACAGGTGTGTGACATTATGCCACCTGTTCCCAGGAGTGAATCATGAAGCGTCTGCATTTACCTGGTCTCCAGAACACCCTGATACTGGCGGTGGTTCTGCCGCTACTGCTGATCAGCGGCGCGGCTGTTTACTGGGGGCTGGGAGTCATCCAGTCCCATGACGAAAAACGTCTGCAGCAGGAATTGGCGCTGCTCGCCCAGGCGACTCGCTATCCGCTCTCGCGTGCCCTTCAGAGCGGGGACTACGTTCAGGTCAATGACATCACCACCTCCATTTTCAGTGTCGGGCGTGTTTATGGTGCATCGGTCTATGACCAACGCGGCGACCGTGTTTCCCAGGTGGGCATCGTGGACCGGGACGTGAGTGACAGCCGCAGCGCGGCGGATGCGGTGACCCAGGGGGATGAGCTGGGCACCTACCGTGAAATCGATGGCGAGAATGTGTTCTCGCACTTCACGCCGCTTTTCAGCGAAGACGGCCGCATCATAGGTTTGTTGCAGATCACTCGTCGGCGCAGCGACTTTGACCAAAGGCTGGCGGATCTGCGTCGCAATGCCTGGTGGATCTGGTCGCTGGCGGCTGGAGCCATCATGCTGGTGGCGATCGGCGGGCATTACGGTGGTGTGGGGCGCCATGTGGGCGGACTTTCGGCAGTTATGGCCAGGGTTCGGGGAGGTGATCGCCGGATCCGGGCGCCGCTGCGCGGACCACGGGAAACACGCCAGTTGGCGGCGGCCCTCAACGAAATGCTCGATAGTATCGAGGCCGCGGAACAGGAAATTCTTGACCAGAAGGCTCGGGAGACACGACTCAACCAGCGGCTCCAGCATCAGGAGAAAATGGCCATGATCGGGCGCGTGGCCGGCGGCGTGGCGCATGAGCTGGGGGCACCATTGAGTGTGATAGATGGTCGCGCGCGGATGCTGGAGCGGCGTGCCGAGCATGAACGCGGACGGCGCAATCTTGAGGATATACGCCATCAGGTCCAACGTATGACACGGATCGTGCAGCAGCTTCTGGACTGTTTCCGGCATTCTCCCAGTGCCGTTGAGGGGCGCTTCACCACCGAAGAGCTGGTGGCCGGTGTGGTCGACGCTCATGGTGACGCCCCCGAAGGCGTAACGTTGGCGATCCACAATGAAACCCCTGGGGCAGTGATCCATGGCGACCGGACGCGCTGTGAGCTGGCTGTCTCCAACCTGCTGCGCAACGCCTTCCTTGCGGCGGACTCCAGGGTCGTACTCAGTGTCCGCAGTGGCTCCCAGGCCATTGCCGTGACGGTCGAGGACGATGGCCCTGGCATACCACGGGAAGATCGTGAATCCGTCCTTGAGCCTTTTCATACAACCCGGGCAGCTGGCGAGGGAACCGGCCTGGGGCTAACTGTGGTGCGCAGTGTCATGCAGGAACACAACGGGGGTATCATCATTGCAACCAGCCGCTGGGGTGGCTGCGCTGTGGTGCTGCAGTGGCCCAGAGTTGCGGAACCGGAAGAAGGTGAGGTCGGATGAGTGTCCGTATCCTGGTGATTGAGGACGATTCGAGTCTGCTGGATCTGCTGCGGGAGGAGCTTGAGGCGGAAGCCTATCAGGTGGCCACCGCACAGAGAGCCGATGAGGGCGTTCAGCTCTGTCATGAGTGGGGGCCGGATCTGGTGGTCTCGGATCTGCGGCTGCCGGATGGTGATGGCATGGCGGTTCTGCGTGACACCCAGACGGTTGCCGAGCCGCCCCTGTTCGTTCTGATCACCGCTTTCGGCACGGTGGACCAGGCAGTGGACGCTCTCAAGGCCGGCGCGGACGAGTTCCTGACCAAACCTCTGTCCATGGATCATCTTCTGCTGATGATCCGACGGCTGCTGGAACAGCGTGCCCTGCGCCGCGAGGTGGATGCCTACCGTGCCAGTGGCAGCGCGGCGGGTTTCCACGGAATCATCGGTGGCAGCGACCCCATGCATCGCCTTTATGACCAGATTCGACAGGTGGCAACTGGGGCCATGCCGGTTCTGGTGCTGGGGGAAAGCGGGGTTGGCAAGGAGCTGGTGGCACGTGCCATCCACGCGGAAAGTCCGCGGGCAGAGTTACCTTTTGTGGCGGTCAACTGTGCGGGGATTCCAGCGGATCTGATGGAAAGTGAATTCTTCGGCCACGCCAGGGGCGCTTTCACAGGGGCCGACCGGGCCCGGACAGGCCTTTTCGGGCAGGCCGATGGTGGCACGCTCCTGCTGGACGAGATCGCGGAAATGCCCATGGCGTTGCAAGCCAAACTGCTGCGCGCGCTTCAGGAGGGCTCAATCCGCCCGGTCGGTTCGGATACCGAGCAGAGCGTGGATGTGCGCGTTATCGCGGCGACCCACCAGAATCTGCAGGCCCGTGTGGCCAGCGGTGATTTCCGCGAGGATCTTTACTACCGTCTGGAAGCGCTTGCGCTTGAGGTGCCTCCGTTACGTGATCGCAGTGATGACGTCGAACGGCTGGCCATGTTCTTTCTGGACGCCTCGCTGCGGCGCAGCGAACGTGGCGATGTGCATTTTGACGATGCGGCTCTGGCCTGCCTGCGCGCCTATCACTACCCGGGCAATATTCGCGAGCTGGCCAATGTGGTCGAGCGTGCCGTTACTTTCTGCAATGGTGAACGGATTCTGCCGGAGCATCTGCCGCCAAGGGTGCGTGAAGCCAGCGGTGGCAGCCAGAAACCGGCTGAGCCAGCAGCGGCGGAAAACGCCGGACTCATCGCATCAGGTGAGCCGCTGCCGACTCTGGAAACGCTGCAGCAGCGGTATGTGGAACACGTACTGGCCAAAGTTGACGGCAACAAACGCCAGGCCGCGCGCGTTCTGGGCGTGAACCGTCGCACGCTCTATCGTTGGCTGTCAGAGGATGAAGAAGATTCCGTGTAACCCCGCAGCCTGTCCATTTCATCCCAGGGCTCGCCGTGGGTGCGTTCCCGGCAGGTGACACGCCGGTGCAGGGCCGCGCGAGCCATCATGTGGGCGCTGACCGGAGCGGTGGCGAACAGGAAAACGGTGATCAGGATTTCCTGTACGCTCAGGCCCGGGTGACCCACTGCGAACCAGATCATCGATCCCATCAGGGTCGCGCCCACGCCCAGAGTGCTGGCCTTGGTGGGACCGTGCAGACGCATGTAGAAATCCGGCATGCGGGCCAGTCCAATGGAGCCCAGAAGGGCGACCACCGCGCCCCCTAGAAACAGAGTGGCAATCAATGCATCCAGCCAGAGCGGCAGGGCCAGGCTATCTTCCATCATTCGATTACATCCCCGCGTACCAGATACTTGGTCATTGCCACTGTGCTCACAAAACCCATCAGTGCGATCAACAGTGCCGCTTCAAAAATCAGTGATGAATCCACGTAGATGCCACCCAGAACGATCACGGCAATGGCGTTGATGTTGAGCGTATCCAGCCCCAGGATCCGGTCGATGATGTCCGGCCCACGCAGCAGCCGATAGAGGTTCAGGAGCAGGCTCAGGCTGAACAGCGCCAGGGCGATGGGCACTATGGTTGCAGTCATTCCAGGATCTCCTTGAGCGGTGTTTCATAGCGCTCGCGGATGTGTTCGATGAGCTCCGCCTCGTCTTCGAGATGCAGTGCGTGCACCAGCAGATAATGCCGGTCTGGACTCAGGCCCGCGGATACGGTTCCGGGTGTGAGCGAAATGCTGCTGGCGAGCAGCGTGATGGCGAATTCGTTGGTCACCGACAACGGGTAACGGATGAAGCCCGGCTGCAGAGATCCGGGATCGCGCAGGATCAGTCGTGCCACGGTCAGGTTCGAACGCAGGATGTCCACCAGCAGCCGCATCAGGTACAGCAGCAGCCGGCCTGGATTGTGCAGATGAGGGCGCTCGGGCCAGAACTGCTGGGTGGAGAAGGGGATCAGCCAGCTCAGAACTGCGCCGATTAGAAGCTGGCCGGGGCTGACCGAATTTACCAGAAGCAGCCAGAGCACCAGAAGGAACAGCGAAAAGTGGGGCCGGGGCCACCAGTGGGTCAGCTGTGGCATTAGTGGCATTTCAGTGCCCTCCCGTCATCTCGAGTCCGGCCTCATGGACGGCTCTTACGTAATCGCCAGGCGCCATCAGCTGTGCTGCTACCGACCGAGTATAGTCCGCCAGGGGGGCGGCGGTGAGGCTTAGTATGAGTCCTGCGCTCACGAGAGTGAGTACACAAGCAAAGCGCACGCGGTCGGCCCGCATTTCATGGTCCCGCTCCGGTGACTGGCGCCAGAAGAACTTGCTGCCAGCCCGGCTGAGGGCGATCAGCATCAAAAAACCAGCCCCGAGCAGCAACGGCCAGTAAAGGCCGGCTACCCCCTCGCCGAGGCTAGCCTGCAGAAGCCACGCCTTGCTTACAAAGCCACTGAATGGTGGTAGCCCGGCCAGTGCCACTGCGGCGAAGAAGAACAGAATACCCAAAGTGCGCCGATCCTTCATGGCGGCGGTTGCAACCATGTAATCCCCGGCTGAACCCCGTTGGCGGCCAATAAGATCAGCGAACAGGAAGAAACCACCGGTAAGAAGCGTGGTGTGCACCAGGTAGAAAAGGCCCGCGGCGAGAGCCTCGGCGCTGCCCAGCGAAGCGATCGCCATGAGGGTCCCGGCGGAAACAACCACCATGTAGGCCGTCATGTTGCGCAGGCTGGTGGCGCCCAGAACGCCAATGCTGCCCAGGGCAAGGGTCGCCAGCGCCAGGGGCCAGAGCCATTGCCAGGCTGTCAGAGTGGCCAGTGGCTGATCCAGGGCGAAAGCCAGCGGAAAGACACGGAGCATGGCGTAGAGGCCGACCTTGGTCATGATCGCGAACAGGGCTGCCACGGGAGCCGCGGCCGCGGTGTAGGCCCGGGGGAGCCAGAACAGTAACGGCAGCAGCGCGGCTTTGACCCCGAAAACCACCAGCAGGATCAGGGAGGCGGCCTGCAGTAGCGGTTGGTCGGCTGGTGGCGCCTCGCTGATCCGCACGGCCAGGTCCGCCATGTTCAGGGTGCCGGTCAGACCATAGAGCATGCCCAGAGCCAGCAGGAAAAGCGCTGAGCCGATCAGGTTGATGACCACGTAATGCAGACCGGCCCGGCTGCGGGCGGTGCCGCCGCCATGCAGGAGCAGGGCGTAGGAGGCGATCAGCAGCACCTCGAAGAAAACGAAGAGATTGAATATGTCGCCGGTCAGGAAGGCACCGTTGAGACCCATAAGCTGGAACTGGAAGAGCGCGTGGAAATGGCTCCCGCTGTCATCATCGCCCCGGCAGGCGTAGATGATAGCTGGCAGCGCCAGGCTGGCGGTGAGCACCAGCATCAGGATGCTCAGACGGTCCGGCACCAGCACAATTCCAAAGGGCGGGGCCCAGCCACCCAGCGCGTACACCAGTCGACCCTGTTCAAGCACTGAAGCGCCAAGCCACAGAACCAAACCGAGCACTGCCAGTGTCGAGCCCAGGCTGATGAGTCTCTGGGCATTCAGGGTCAGGCGCGGCAGTGTGACCAGCAGCGCCCCGGTAAGTAGTGGTAGCAGTATGGGCAGAACCGGTAGGTGATTCATGGGCGCCAGTCCTCCTCTGGATCCACGCCGTCCACATGATCGCTGCGTAGCTCCACTGCAGCGCGCAGGGCCAGCACCACGACAAAGGCCGTCATGGCGAAGCTGATCACGATGGCTGTAAGGACCAGTGCCTGGGGTAAGGGGTCAGTGGGTCGAGCGGATTCGCCGATGACCGCCGGGGCGGCCAGCGCCAGTCGGCCACTGGCGAACAGGAAGAGATTTACCCCATGGGAGAGCAGGGTCAACCCCATGATGACCGGAAAGGTGCGACCCCTGAGTACCAGGTAGAGGCCACAGGTGGTGAGTACGCCAACAGCAATGGCATAGAGCGCTTCCATCTATCCGATCTCCTCGCCGGGGCCGTGCACGGTCATCAGTTTGCCCAGGTTGGCCAGGATCAACAGCGTGGCGCCAACCACAGTGGTGAAAACGCCCAGATCAAAGAGCAGGGCAGTGGCCAGTTCCAGGTGCCCCAACAATGGCAGATCATAATGGCCGAACCACGAGCTGAGGAAGGCTTCGCCGAACAGCAAGCTGCCCAGACCGGTACCACAGGCCAGAAGGAGTCCCAGCCCGATCAGCGGCCGGAAGGGAGTGAGCATGCGCCCATGGGCCCAGGCCAGGCTGCCTGCCATGTATTGGAGAGAAAGGGCTACCGCCGTGATCAGACCCGCGATGAAGCCGCCCCCGGGCATGTTGTGGCCGCGCAGGAAGATGTAGGCCGAGACCATCAGGGCGATGGGCAGAATCGGCCGTGCCATGGTGCGCAGGATCAGCGGATGAGGATTGGAGGCCCAGTACTGGCCCCGCTCCTGTGGAATACGATCTTTGAGCTGGAGGTTGCGGGTCAGCGCGAAGACTGCAACGGCCGCAATACCGAGAACCGTGATTTCGCCAAGGGTGTCGAAACCACGGAAGTCCACCAGAATGACATTGACGACGTTGCTGCCGCCACCGCCGGGTTTGCTCTGGCTCAGGAAGAACGCGGCAATGGTGCTTTGGGGTCGGGTCATGATGGCAAATGACACCAGGCCGACGCCGAGCCCGCCTAGTGTGGCAAGGCTGAGATCCCGTCCCTTACGCAAACGGCTCGACTCCCGCGGGGTGGTCTGGGGCAGAAAAGACAGAGCCAGCATCATGATGATCACCGCCATGACCTCCACCGAGAGTTGGGTCAGTGCGAGGTCCGGTGCCGAGAAACGGGCGAAGGTCAGGGTCACGAAAAGGCCGGCGCTGCCGAGCAGCAGCAGGGCGAACAGCCGCTGGTGATGCCCAAGTACCGTGCCAATCGCCGTGGCCATCAGCAGGACCAGACCCAGAGCCGTTAATGGATCTATCGGTGTCAGCGTTTCGCCGCCGTGCCACTGGATGCCGGAAAGCAGCACCGGCCCGGCCAGCACAATGGCGGACAGGATAATCAGGGCAACATAGCGCTGAACCGAGCCGTTCTCCAGCCCGTGTACCAGCCGTTCAGCCGCGCTTCCGGTACGCGTCATCAGCCACTCGAAGATCTCGCGGGCGTCTGCGGGTGGCAGCTGGTCATAGAGCCGGAACAGCGGTTCGCGTGCCATGTAAAGGAGCAGGCCACCCAGCATGGCCGCCAGGCTCATGAAGAAGGCGGTGCCGATGTGATGCAGCTGGTGCATGTCATAGGCCGGCAGCACACTGCCTTCAGCAGCGGACGCCACCGGGCCGATCAGGCCATGAACCACCGTTTTCGCGTGCCAGCTCACCAGAACAACCGCCAGCGCCAGTACAGCGGGCGGAACCTGGATGCCCACGTCAGGATTCTTGGGCGGCCAGACCGGCAGGTTCCGCGGCTTGCCGTTGAAGAACACGTTATGGAAGATACGGAAGGAATAAGCTGCGGAGAACAGGCCCGCGATGGCCGCGAGTGCCGGCGTCAGCCACTGCAGCGTCGGTGTTACCGACGCGTTCATGCTCTCGATGAAGAACATCTTCTTGCTCAGGTAACCACCGAGCAGCGGCAGCCCGGCCATGGAGGCCGCGGCTATGGCGCTGATGACGGCCAGTGCCGGAAGCGTGCGCCACAGCCCGTTGATCCGGCGCATGTCCCGGGTGCCGGTCGCCTTCTGAACAGCCCCCGCCATCATAAACAGCGGTGCTTTAAACAGGGCATGGTTCAGCAGGTGGAAAAGCGCCGCAACCATCGCCATGCGGGTGCTCAGGCCCATCAGCAGGGTGATCAGCCCCAGGTGGCTGACTGTGGAATAGGCCAGAAGCTCCTTGGTGTCATGCTTGAACATGGCGATGAAAGCGCCGGTCAGCAGTGTAGCCATGCCGGCGGTGGAAATGCTGTAGAGCCAGGCCTCCGTGTCGCCCAGCGCCGGGTTGAGGCGGGCAAGAAGGAAAATGCCGGCTTTGACCATGGTGGCCGAGTGCAGATAGGCGGAAACCGGCGTGGGGGCCGTCATGGCGTTCGGGAGCCAGAGGTGGAACGGGAACTGGGCGGACTTGGTCATGGCGCCAATCAGTACAAGGCCAAGCATCCAGGGGTAGAGCGGATCCGCCGTCAGCGCCGCTTCCGGCGCCAGGATGTCGCTCAGCCGGAAGCTGCCGACACTGTTGCCAATCAGAAGCACACCCGCCATCAGTGCCAGCCCGCCACCGCCGGTGATGACCAGCGTCATGCGCGCGCCGCGGCGGGCGGGGCGTTCGTCCTGGTGGAAGCCGATCAGCACGAAGGAGACCAGGCTGGTCATTTCCCAGAACACCAGCATGAACAGAAGGTTTTCGGAGGTCACGATGCCCAGCATGGCACCCATGAACGCGAGCATCAGCGAATGGAAACGAACGGCACCATGCTTGCCCGCGAAATAGAAATGGGCGTAGAGCGTGATCAGGATGCCCATGCCGGCAATGATGAGCGCGAAGAAAAGCCCCAGCGCATCCAGCCGGAAGGCGGGCGACAGCCCGATCCCGGGCAGCCACGGGTAGTGCTCGATGAGGACGGTTCCCGCGAGAACGTCCATGGCCTGGCTCAGCAGGATGCTGACCACGGCGAGGCCAATGGCGCCCGCGAGCAACGTGGGGAGCATGGCTGTCGAACGCCGCGAAACCAGCGGCGTGACCAAAGCCCCGAGCAGGGGCAATGCGACAATCGACAGCAGCATCATGAAAACAGACATCCATTCAGTTCTGACGGTGCGGAGGGTAATGGATGGGGCCTGGATTGTCAGTTACCCAGTGGAGGTATAGGCTGCTTGCGGTATGAGTGAGATCAGCGCCCAAACCCATGAGCAGGAGCATGCCACACTGGTGAGGCTGGAGCGGTTTGCCCGCCTGACCGACTCCCGCTTCCGGATTCCGTTCACCGATATCCGCTTCGGCATTGGCCCTCTACTCGGGGTGCTCCCGGGCATTGGGGATGTTGCCGGGCTGTTGCTGTCTCTGTATCTCATCCAGCAGGCCCGTCAGGTGGGTGCGCCGCCCTCCCTTCAGCTGCGCATGCTTGTCAACGGTCTGGTGGATGCCGTGGGCGGGACTCTGCCCGTTGCCGGCGATGTGTTCGATGTGTTCTACCGCGCCAACGATCGCAATGTCGCACTGCTGCGCGAGCATCTGGAAGCGCGGGTGTCTCTGCCACAACGGCGCACCTGGTCGCCCCCGTTGTGGCTGGTGGTGCTCGTTGTGTTTCTGGTTTCGGCAGGGGTGCTGATTGCGGTCTGACGCCCGTCGGATCTAGAACTTACGCCGCACGCCAAAGGCCTTTTCCGGCTTGCCGCTATTGCGCGCGACCGCGGTGCGCTGGTTGGCACGGCCGATAATCTTCTTCTGGAGCCGTGTCTCCCAATCAAGCGCCGTTTTATCATCAGCCTGCCAGGCGCGGTTGAACAGCAGTTTGTTACCGGCCACCGCATCCGGCGACTTTTCCTTCAGCTCGTCAACGAAGCTCAGCGCAGCTTCCAGCGGCTCCTCGCTCACATGAGTGACCATTCCCACACCAGCGGCATCCACACCGCTGATCACGCGTGCTGTCATCGCCAGTTCCTTGGCCTTATCAATGGGCATCAGCTCAGACAGCGTTGTGGTCAGGCTCATATCCGGAATCAGCCCCCACTTCGCTTCCATGATGGAAAACTCACAATCCGGCGTTGAATAGCGAAAGTCCGCCCCCAGCGCAAGCTGCAACCCACCGCCGTAACAAACCCCGTGTGTCACTGCGATCACCGGCGCCGGCACCTCCCGCCACAGATAGCCCACATCCTGGGCCAGATTGCTGATCCTGCGCCCCGACTTGAACAGCAGCTTTGCAAAGTTCACCGGATTCGCCGACACGCTCTTAACGTCCAGCCCCGAGCAGAACACCTTGCCCGCTCCCTGCAGAATCACCGCGCGGACGGACGTATCCTTCTTCAACCGCTTGGCTGTGGCAGTGAGGGCATCAAACATGGCCATATCCAGGCCGTTGTACTTGTTCGGCCGGTTCAGGGTGACCCAGGCGATGTCGTCATCAATTTCCAGTGTGACGCGGTCAGACATGGTGTTTCCTTATTCGGGCCGGATATATCGAAACCACTGAAAGGAAAGGGGCTGGTAATCTCTGACGGGAATGTCTGGAGCCATGGATGGCGGAAGACAAGCGTACAGGGATGTATTTACAGCGTTTCCCGGCAGAGGTTACCAGCCCCTATCCCGCTCGTACACTCAGGCTGGAGACGACGCCTCAGTTTGCATAGGCGCTTGATACCGCCGCAGCCGAAGGGCGTTGGTCAGCACACAGACACTGGAAGCCGCCATCGCCAGGGCCGCGAACATCGGCGACAGCAACACCCCGATGAACGGATACAGGACCCCGGCCGCCACCGGAATCAACAGCGTATTGTACCCGAACGCCCAGAACAGATTCTGCTTGATGTTGCGGATTGTGGCGCGGGAGAGTCCGATCGCATTGGGCACATTGCGCAGATCCCCGGACATCAGAACGACCTCCGCTGACTCAATAGCAATATCCGTGCCCGTGCCGATAGCGATGCCCACATCCGACTGCGCCAGCGCCGGCGCATCATTGATGCCGTCGCCCACGAAAGCCACCGACCGGCCCCCTTCCTGCAGCGCCTTGACCGCATCCACCTTGCCGTCCGGCAGCACCTCGGCCTGAACCTCATCAATGCCGCACTGTTGTGCAATCGCGTTGGCGGTGTGCTGGTTGTCGCCGGTGATCATGGCCACGCGCAGGCTGGCATCGTGCAGGTGCCGGATGGCATCGACTGTAGTCTCTTTGAGCGGGTCCGCCACGGCGATGACGGCCGCCAGCTGCCGGTCCACAGCGGCGTACAGGGGGGTGCGGCCCTGGTTGCCCAGCCGTTCCGCGGTGCTGCCGGCCTGCTCAGTGGGCACGCCCAGCTCCTTCATGTAACCGGCCCCGCCAAGGGCCACCTCGCGGCTATCAACATGGGCTATAACTCCTTTGCCGGTTGCGGTATCGAAACCGGACACTTCTGAAAGGCTCAGCTCACGTGCCCCGGCGGCGGCCACAATGGCCCTGGCGATGGGGTGCTCCGAGGCCTGTTCCACGCTGGCGATCATCCGCAGCAGCTCATCCTCCGGGTGTTCGCCCATCATCTCAAGATCCGTCAGTTCCGGCTGGCCCCGGGTGAGGGTACCGGTTTTGTCGAAGGTGACCACCTCGGTATCGCGCAGCCGCTGCAGGGCATCGCCGCGGCGGAAGAGAATGCCCACCTCGGCGCCTTTGCCGGTACCCACCATGATAGAGGTGGGCGTTGCCAGGCCCATGGCGCAGGGGCAGGCGATGATCAGTACGGCCACACCGTTGATGAGCGCGAAGCTCAGGGCCGGATCCGGCCCGAACAGTAGCCAGATGCCGAAGGTCAGGGCAGCCGCCGCCATCACCAGTGGTACAAAGACACCAGCCACCCGGTCCACCAGAGCCTGGATGGGGAGCTTGGAGCCCTGGGCCTCCTCTACCATGTGTACAATCTGCTGCAGCGTGGTGTCGTTACCCACACGTGTCGCCGTGAAGGTGAGGCTGCCGGACTGGTTGATGGTGCCGCCGACGACCTCGTCCCCCTCGCCTTTCTGCACGGGCACGGGCTCGCCGGTGATCATGGATTCATCCACCCAGGAACCTCCGCCACTCACGGCACCGTCCACAGGGATCTTCTCGCCGGGGCGCACCTGGACTGTGTCGCCCTCGGTTACTTCGTCAATGGCAATCTCCTGCGCGTCGCCGTCGCGGATCACACGCGCCGTGCGCGCCTGGAGTGTGAGCAGGCGTTTAATGGCTTCGCCGGTTCGCCCCTTGGCTCGGGCCTCCAACAGGCGCCCGACGAGAATCAGGGTCACGATGACGGCGGCGGCCTCATAGTAGACCTGAACCTGGCCTTCTGGCAGGGCGACGGGCAGGAATGTGGCCACAAGGGAATACCCCCAGGCTGCCGTGGCACCCAGCATGACCAGTGAGTTCATGTCTGGCCCGCCCCGCAGCAGTGCGGGTAGACCCTGGCGGAAGAAGCGCAGGCCGGGACCGAAAAGGACAACCGTTGCAAGAGCGAAGAACAGGTAATAAAGAGGCTGCTGGCCAATGGCCTGCATCTGCCATTCATGAAAGGCCGGGATGAAGTGGGCGCCCATGTCGAGGATGAAGACGGGCAGTGTGAACACAACAGCAATCGCCACGGAACGTGTCAGGGTTCGTGCCTCTTTGGCTTGGGCGTCCTCCTGCTCCTCATTCGAGGTTTCCTCATGGATCGCATTGGCCTGATACCCGGTTTCGTTGATGGCATGCGCCACGTCATCCGCGCTGACGGTGCCCGCGACGACCGTGATGATGGCCTTTTCGGTAGCCAGATTGACGCTAGCGCTAACAACTCCCGATAAGGCGCGGGCGGCTGCCTCCACACGGCTGACGCAGGACCCGCAATGCATGCCGGTGACCTGGAAACGGAAGGTTTCCGTCGCGACATCGAAGCCGGCCTGCTGCACCGCCTCTTTCAGCGCCTGAAGGGAAACGGCGTCCGCGGTATGAACGCGCGCCTTGCCTGTTGCCAGGTTCACGCTGGCCTCACTGACGCCGTCCACGCCGTTGAGGGCCTTTTCTGTCTTGCTTACGCAACCGCCGCAGTTGAGGCCCTCAATGGTGAGATCGTAGTCGCGATCTGTTGCGTTCGTTGTGCTCATAGCTGCTCCTTATGCCGTTGGGCTCAACGGCTGCGATCGTCGTTATAGACCCCTGGATGACAATACACAGTTATGATGAATGCCGTACCATGGTACGGAGTCAAGTTCAGGATTTGAGGAGCAATCAATGTTGACCATCGGCAAACTGGCCGCTTCCTGTGATGTGGGCGTGGAAACAGTCCGTTTCTACCAGCGCAAAGGGTTGCTCGACATCCCCCCGCGTGAGGGTGGCGTGCGGCATTATGGCAACGAGCAGCTGCGGCGTCTCCAGTTCATCCGCAAGGCGCAGGCGGCGGGGTTCTCGCTGGCGGAGATTCGGGAGCTGATTGGCCTGGATGCCAGTCATGATCACCAGCGTGCGCGTGAGCTTGCCCGGACCCGTATCGAAGCCCTCGATGCCAGGATCCAGGAACTGAAGCAGGCTCGCGATTCCCTGGAGCAGCTTGCGGCGGACTGCGAAGCGGATGACTCCGGGCCTTGTCCGATCCTTGAGTCATTCGGGGTATGACGTAAGCTCAGCCAACCGCGAGATCGCCAAGCATGGGTTCAAAAACAAAGCCGAGCAGGAACGCTAGGAGTGCCGCGCCACCGCCCATGGCCAGCGTTTCCAGGCCTCCCCGGAAACGGCTCATGCCAAGTACAACGCCTTTGACCCAGCCGATGCCAAAGAGCGAAATCACGGCGGCGATAGCGCTGACCACAAACATATCCAGTCCCACCAGGAAGGGCGCAATAAACGGCAGCAGTGGGATTAACCCGACACCAATAAAGACGGCAAAAGTTGCGATGGCCGCTTTCCAGGGCGACGGGCCCGAGAGAGGATGGCCGAACTCTTCCTGGATCATGGTGTTCACCCAGAGGCGGTGATCCGCGCTGATGGTGTCCACGATGTTCGTTAACGTCTGGCCCTCAAATCCTTTCTGCGCGAAGATCTGGCGTATTTCCTCCTTCTCCCCGTCAGGATCGAGCAGGATATGACGCTCCTCCTGGTCGCGGAGCTGATTGCGTGCGTCATCGTCGCTTTTGACCGCCTGATAATTGCTGACGCCCATGCTGAAGGCATCGGCGATAAGACTCGCAATGCCGAGTACGAAAGCGATCATGCCGGGCAGCCCAGCGCCAGCGACACTGGCAATGACGGCAACGGTGGTAACACAGCCATCAATGCCGCCGAGGATGGCATCGCGCAGGTAGCTGGGCGCGGGTTCGGCATTAAGACGTTGCCGTATGGCTTCGGGGTCATGGCTGTGTTCAAGGTGATGATTGGGCATGGAAGCGACTCTGATCCGGTGATATCTGAAAGATTAGCACAGCTATCCGCCCAACATGGAACGCTGAACGCTTGTCGGTTGTGCTGGAGGGCCCGTAGACTATTGATCCCTTCTCTGAAGCCGCCTCCACCATGGATACCCAGACCAGTAACCTGCATGAGGTCCGCCTCGATCACGTCGCATCAATGCTGATTCAGAGCTCTGCTGAGAGCGTTCTGGATCTGGGGTGCGGATCGGGCGCGTTGCTCCAGCGATGCCTGCAGCTGGGGCAATTTGATCGCCTGGTTGGGTTGGAGTCCTCCGGGGTTTCGTTGCGCAATGCGCGCGAGCGTCTTGCCTACTGGCTACAGCAGCAGAAGCCCAGGGTGCAGCTTATCCGGGGGTCATTCGAGGAACCCAATCCAGCCTGCACTGGCTTTGATGCAGCCACCATGGTGGAGGTCATCGAACACGTTCAGCCACGGGACCTGTCGACGGTTGAACGGGCGGTTTTTGAACTATACCGGCCGGGAATCGTCGTCATTACCACCCCTAACTCTGAATACAATCCGCTCTTCGATCTGTCTCCGGGCGAGTTCCGCGACCCCGACCACCGGTTTGAGTGGAATCGGGATAAGTTCCGCCAGTGGGTAAGCGGCGTTGCCAGACGTAACGGTTATCATGTAAGAACGGGCGGGGTTGGTGAGGCGGATCCCGAACTTGGCGCGCCGACCCAGACTGCCTGGTTTGAGCGACTGGGGTGAAGGAGACAGCCACTGGAGCTCGTGGATTCATGCAGCGCGGCTGCTCAGGCATCTCGTGACTGAAGCCACGGGTCAGTCCAAGTTAGCAAATACCTAATCGAATGCGCCCCTGCGCGCATCGGAAAGATCAACCGGCCCATCAAGGCGCTCGCTGATCCCCTGTCTCATCGGCAAACCCCGGATACCGAGGCTGTTTACATGATCGAAAAGAGCAGCCCTGATCCCGCTGATGAGCGTTGTATCCCCATCGCCGTCATTGGTCTTCTTTACCCGTAAAAATACGTTTGTGGCGATGATTTCAAGTTGTTCCTCCGGGACAAAATCAACCTGCTGCACCGCTTTACAGGCATGAGTAACCTCACTGTGGATCTCAACACTGGCTGTGCCCATCAGGACCTCCCTTGAACAGCATTGCTGTTGAAAAGGCACCTTAACCAACGGCTGTAACGATTTCGTGACACAGGGTGTGTTGATCTTGATCGCCGAGCGAAACCAGCGCGTCGCTTCCTGGCTCTTTCTGTTTCAGTTCTATGAAGTTTTTGTGACGAAAGGGGGTGATCCCCTTTCAAATGACCTTTCTGTCACCTGCCTGTCATAACTGCCCTCTACTGTGCGTTTCATAGCGGGGCACAGCCCCTTCCCGTTCAAGTCACGACAGAGAAGGCAGGCAGATGAAACGACAGACCACGGCATTGTGGGGGTTTCTCGCCATGACGGCGTTGAGTCCCAGCGTTCAGGCCAGTGAGCTTCTGGTGTATGTATTCGGAGACGATGGCCCCGCGCAGGGCGTGACGGTTGAGCTGAACGGCAGTGAAGCAACTACCGATGCGTCAGGTCGGGCGCAGATGGATCTTTCACAGGGCAGCTACCGCGTTCTTCTGAACCGCGACGGAAATGAAATTGGCGCCTTTCGCCTGAGCAGTGGCCAGAACCAGAACGCAGACGTTGCGGTCCGCCTTCAGGACGAAGGCGATCCCCAGATCAGCGTTGAAACCTACGACCCGCGTGAAAGTCTCTCAGAGCGTGAAGGTGAGCCGCAGGGCATTCTGGCCGGTCAGATCCAATCCCGTGAGACCGGTGCGGCTCTGAGTGGGGCCCGCATTTCGGTCCCCGGATCGGATTATTCAGCAACCACGGACGCCAACGGCAACTTTGAACTTCAGATGCCACGCGGCGTTTATGAGTTCGCGGTTACGCACCCCGAGTACGGCAACATCACCGCTGATGATGTGCGAGTGGTCGCGAACGTCACCACCAACGTGGGTTATGAGCTGAGCGCCGCGGGTGCTGGTGGCGGTCAGCTTGAAGAGGTTACCGCCGTGGCCAGTTATCAGCCGGATACGGCGTCGCAGCAGGAGCGCGCCTCCGAATCAGTTCTGGACGTCATCGGCAGTGAGCAGCTGGCCCGTTTTGGCGATTCCAATGCTGCGGATGCCACCCGGCGCAGCGTTGGGGTCAACGTTTCCGAGGGCAAATTCGTTTTTATACGGGGCCTTGGGGGACGTTACACCACTACAACACTGAATGGGTCCTCGTTGCCCAGTACCGATCCCAGCCGGCGCACAACACCGCTCGACCTTTTCCCGGCGGGCGTTCTGGATCAGGTCGAAGTACGTAAGGGCTTCACCCCTGATATGCCCGGTAACAGCTCTGCCGGCAACGTGCAGCTCGAAACCCGGTCTTCGCCTGAAGAAGACTTTCTGGAACTGTCTGTTGGGTTGGGAGGCAATACCCGTATTACCGGCGATAGTGTTATCTCGGATCCCGCAGATGGTGATACCGATCTTCTGGGATACGACGACGGCACTCGCAAAATGCCAGGGCTGGTTAACGGACTTACGGCTTTCGGGCGTATCAATCCCCAGGAATATGAGAACCCACAGATAACCGAGCTTCTGGGACAGTCTTTCAAACGCAATCTGGAAGCGGAAAAAACAACTGCCAATCCGGACGTTTCTATTGGCCTCAGCGGCGGTCAGGAGATCCAGCGGGGCGATAACCTTTATGGCGTTTACGGAGCTGTATCTTACGACAATAGCTGGAGCATCAAGGACGGTGGTGAGGAGAATACTTTTGCCGCCGCTGGGAGCGATGGAGAGCTGAGCTCGAGAAACCAGTTCGAATTTGTAGAATCCGAGCACAATGTGGACTTGGGTGGCATGCTGGCGTTGGGCGCGGAATTCGGTCTCGACCACAAGCTGGATGCGACCACTCTTTTCTCACGCAAAACCCAGACCCAGACCCGGCAGACAAGCGGTGTTTCTGGGGAAAACGGAGAGCAGCTCAGAGAAGTTGAGTTCAATTACGAGGAGCGGCAGTTCCTCTCCCAGCAACTGGCTGGTGAGCATCTTTTCCAGAATTACAACGAGCTCCTGGTGGAGTGGCAGTATACCTACTCTTTGGCCGAGCGTTACGCACCGGACCGGCGGACCATTCGTTATGACGACCTGAAGAGCAACGACGGGCGCTTAGTATTTAATGATTCCGCTTTCTCACGCCGTTATGACGATCTAACGGATGAGAACCATGATGCCAGTGTCGACCTTACCCTGCCGGCCTACTCGGGCACCAACATAATGGCGGATCTTAAGTCTGGCCTCAGCATAACGCGGCGTGGACGTGAATCCGAAACCGCGCGCTTCAGCTATGACTGGCGTGGCGATCGCCAGGAGGAACTCGATCTGATCCGTGAGCAACCCACGCCGGGTGCTGACGATGCCCTTGATGCCCCCAGTATTTCTGAGGACCAGTTCGTACTCCAGAACCTGACAGCGCCCTCTGATCGGTATGAAGGCGATCTGGACATCAATGCCGCCTACCTGATGACCGACATGGACCTCTACGACAGCTTCCGGCTGGTGACAGGGGCCAGGGTGGAATCCGCTGAACAGAGCGTGGATACCTTCGACACCGACGGTAATCCGGTGGAAACAGGCTTTGACGAGACGGATGTCCTTCCGAGCGCCAACCTCACCTGGTTCATGAATCCCGAGATGCAGCTGCGCTTAGGCTACAGCCAGACCATTGCGCGCCCGGATTTCAAGGAAATGGCGAATGCCAGCTTCTTTGACCCGGTATTCGGCTTCACGGTCAGGGGTAACCCCGAGATCGAAAGTTCCGAGGTGGATAACTTCGATGTCCGGTGGGAGTGGTATCTGTCCCAGACCGACACCCTCACGGTCGGTGCCTTCTACAAGGACCTGAGCCAGCCCATCGAGCGCATCATCATCCCGAGTGGCGGTTCCGCACTGCAGGGTACCCGGAGTTTCGCCAATGCCCAGGAAGGCGAGATTAGCGGCATAGAAGTGGATTTCCGCAAGGAGTTCCAGCTGGATGACTCACTCAGCCAGACACTGTTCTTGCAGGCAAACGGGAGTCTGATCGACTCCGAGGTCACACTGCCTGAGCGAAGCACTGAGAACCGCGACAAGCGCGCACTTCAGGGTCAGGCGGAGTCCACTCTGAACATCGCGATCGGGTATGACCACCTCGATAGCGGTCAGGAAGTCACCCTCCTGTTCAACCGTAACGGCGAGAGCATCGAGGACGCATCCCGCGGGGATCTGCCCAGTGTGATCGAGGAACCGGTCAACCAGGTGGATGTGACCTACAAGAAGACGTTCACGCCGAGCCTCACCCTCGAGGCGAAAATGGAGAACCTTCTGGATGAAGAAAAAGAGTTCACCCAGGGAGGGAACACCTTCTTTAAATACAAACCCGGTATGAGCGTCAGCGTCGGCGCCGACTGGCGATTCTGAGCAACGGTTAAACCAACGACGGCACCCGGTGCCATTCAAGCAAGCAAGGAGTTGTCCCCATGCAACAGAAAAAACTGGTAAGCGCAGTGGCCCTGATGGGCTCGATGGCGGCCCTCACCGCCTGTAACAACGGCGACGATGTGAACGTGGACTTGAGCAGCGGCTCCGGTGGTTCCGGCGGGGGTGGTGGCACCGTCAGTACCTGCCCGGCGTGGACATCGCCGGAAGCCCAGACCTCTGACGGCACCAACGTCTGTGCAATTGAGAACGACATCGAAGAAAACCGGACCCTGACCAGCGACATTCGCTGGATCCTGGACGGCAAGATTGAAGTCGGTAACGGCAATTCCGCGACATTTGATACGGAGTCCGAAGCCGACAACCTGACGCTCACGATCGAGCCCGGCACTGACATCCGTGGCGGGCGAGCCGACAGCTGGCTGATCATCACGCGTGGCTCCAAGATTGACGCGGCGGGTACTGCGGACAACCCGATTACGTTCAGCTCCGAGGATGACGACCTCGAGGGCGCCGGTGAGTGGGGCGGCCTGGTACTCCAGGGCTTTGCCCAGGCGAACCCGGGTAACAACGTTGATGCGGAGGCTGGTCTCGGCATCTACGGCCCGACAGCGAACGATGGCGTCAGCAACGATGACAGCAGCGGTACGGTTCAGTACGTGCGGATCACTGAGGGTGGCTTCGAGGTCGCACCCGGTGAAGAGCTGAACGGCTTTACGCTCTTTGGCGTTGGCAGCGGTACGACCATCGACCACATCCAGGTTAACGACAACCAGGATGACGGCATCGAGTTCTTCGGCGGCACCGCCCAGGTGAGCCATCTCGTACTGACCGACAACCTGGACGACAGCATCGACTTCGATCTTGGCTGGCAGGGCAACATTCAGTACGCCATCGTCAAGAAGAACTCCGAGAGTGACCGGGGGATCGAGAGCGACAACAACGGCAGTGGCTTCGACGTAACACCGAGGACCCGTCCGACCATTGCCAACCTGACAATCGTCGGCGCAACCGGTGCCGGTGCCAACGCACTGCATCGCGAGGGCATGGGTGGTTTCATCCACAATGCGATCTACGATGCAGGTGATGTCTGCCTCGACGTGGATGACCAGAACAACGAAATCAACAACGATGAACTCATCTATGACGACGTGATCTTCAATTGCGCCGCGAATACGGCGGGCGACGATGACGACGGCAATGCCAATGAGTTCGCTGACTCCATCCTGAACAACAACCGTTCCAATACGGTCTTCGATGAAGATCCGATGCTGGACGAAAACACTTTCCAGCCGTCCTCGGCCAACTCGACCCTGGGTTCTGCCAAGAACTTCAGAACCGTTCAGGAAAATGCCGGGGATGCCGCAGATGCGACAGCGGACATGAACTTCCTCGACGAGACCGATTATCTCGGTGCAGTGGATCCGGATGCCTCCAGCCCCTTCTGGTTCGAAGGCTGGACCCTGGAAGGCACCCTGTAACATAACCCATCCGATTGCCGGCCTCACTGGGCCGGTCCTTCCCTGCAGAGCCCGCTCACCATCCCCGGTGCGCGGGTTTTCATATTTCTGAAGTCTTGCTGTCACGTAACTGCAACATCCCGCTGTCATCATCCCGCCTGAATTAAACCGATGAACCAGGAGTTCCGATGACCCACGCAAGTGTTCGCTGGCCCTGGCGGCCTGTTCGCTCGCTGCTCGCGGCCTCCGTGCTGGGAATGGCGCTGGGCAGCGCCGCGCAGGCGCAGGATGAACCGCTGGAGCAGATCGTTGAGACCGGCAAAGACCGGTTGGTGCAGAACCGCGAGATGCAGCAGCGCATTAACGAGCTGGATAGTGAAATCCGCGACAAGGTTGAAGCCTACCGGGGTGTCAACCGCGAGATTGAGGGCCTGGAAATCTACCTGGCTCAGCTTGAGCGCCAGGTCGAAAGCCAGGAGCAGGAAATGGCGGACCTGGAGCAGTCCATCGACGAGGTCACCGAGACAGAGCGCCGTATTACGCCGCTCATGCTCAAGATGGTCGACGCCCTGGAGCAGTTCGTGGCCCTGGATGTGCCCTTCCTGAAGGAAAAGCGTGAAGGTGAGGTTGCCGCCATCGCGGAGACCATGGACCGCTCGGACGTGAGCACCGCCGAGAAGTTTCGTAACCTGCTGGAGGTCTACCAGGAGGAAATCGAATACGGGCGCACCATCGAGGCCTACCGGGGTACGTTGGCCCAGAACGGTGACGAGCGCCAGGTGGACTTCCTGCGTATTGGGCGCATCGGGTTGCTCTATCAGACGCTCGATGGCAGCACCAGCGGCGTTTGGGATAACGAGCAGGAGCAGTGGCAGACCCTGCCCGCCACCTACAACAGCCAGGTTCAGGAAGGGCTGCGCATCGCCCGGGAACAGGCTGCGCCCGATCTGATCCGGCTGCCGCTGAGCGCGCCACAGGAGGCTGAGCAATGAAGCGTATTCTGATTTTAATGCTGTGTCTGTGCCTGAGTCTGCCGGTATTGGCGCAGGCGCCCAACGGCGATCGTGGGGCTCGCCTCGGCGAATTGCTGGAGCTGGTGCGCCAGGGCAAGGCCCAGGATGCCAGTGAGCAGCGTGAGCGTCTGGAGCGTTTCATAGAAGAGCGCGACGAGCAGGACCAGCGTCTGGAGGAGCGCCGGGCCCGTCTGGCTGAGCTTAAGGACCAGGTTGAGTCGATGGAAAATCGCTTCGACGACAATGAGACCAAGATCGGGGAGCTGCAACAGCGTCTTGATGAGCGCTCGGGTGATCTCAAGGAGCTGTTTGGCGTGCTTCAGCAGGTCGGCAGTGATGTGCGTTCTACAATGAAGACGTCACCCACTAGCTCTCAGTACCCGGAGCGTGGCGAGTTCCTTCAGGCGCTGATCAAAAAAGCTGGTTCATCGTCCAAGCTGCCAACTATCCGTGAGCTGGAAGAATTCTGGTACCGCATGCAGGAAGAGATGGTCGCTTCCGGCGAAATCGAACGCTATAACGCCGAAGTGGTCGGCAACACTGGCGAGAAGGGCGAACGGGAAGTTATCCGCGTTGGTACGTTCAACATACTGGATGGCGAGGGTCGGTATCTCAACTGGGAGAGCGACACCGGCAACTTGGTTGAGCTCCCCAGTCAACCGGCTGACCGCTACGTCTCCGCCGCCGCACAGTTCGTCAATGCAGACCCGGGTGAGCGTGAAGATTTCTGGCTTGACCCCTCGGGCGGTTCGCTGCTGTCGCTTTTGCTGCAGACTCCGGACCTGCGTGAGCGCATTAACCAGGGCGGTGTGATCGGCTACATTATTCTGGCACTGGGCGCCTTTGCGTTGCTGCTGACGCTGGAACGGCTGGTCTCGCTCGGCATCATCACCATGAAGGTGAACCGCCAGGCGCGCAGCGATGAGCCGGACCCCAACAATCCGCTGGGCCGGGTGATGCAGGTCTATCAGCAGAACAAGCACAAGGATTCCGAGACTCTGGAGCTCAAGCTGAGTGAGAGCATTGCCCAGGAGTCACCCAAGCTGACCCGTTTCCTCGCGGTGCTCAAGATCATCGCAGTGGTGGCGCCCTTGCTGGGGCTGCTCGGCACCGTTACCGGTATGATCAACACCTTCCAGGCGATCACGCTGTTCGGCACGGGCGATCCCAAGCTGATGGCCGGGGGTATTTCGCAGGCGCTGGTAACAACGGTCATGGGCCTGGCGGTGGCCATTCCCACAGTGCTGCTGCACACCGTCGTTCAGGGCCGGAGCAAGCGTCTCAGCCAGCTTCTGGAAGAGCGCTCCATCGGCATCATCGCGCGACGTGATGACGAGGGCGCTGGAACCACCGAGGCGAACGCCTGAGGAGGCCCGAAGATGCTACCGGTACAGCTCATCGAAGCCTACAACCAGGTGCTCCAGTTCCTGGAGCGCGGGGGCACTGTGCTCGGCTTCATCATGGTGGTCATCTTTGTCATGTGGTTGCTCATCATTGAGCGCGGGCTGTTCTTTGCACTGACGTTCCGGCGCCTGGCCGACCGGGTGCGGAACCAGTGGGAAGCGCGCTCCGAGCGCCAGTCCTGGTATGCCCACCAGGTGCGCCAGGACATGGTTACCAGCGTCCATCAGGAGCTCCAGCGCTCGCTGGGGCTGATCAAGGCACTGGTGACCATCTGCCCACTGTTGGGGCTGCTGGGCACCGTTACCGGCATGATCGAGGTTTTCGACGTCATGGCGGTAATGGGCACCGGCAGCGCCCGCGCCATGGCCTCCGGCATTTCCAAGGCCACCATTCCGACCATGGCCGGAATGGTGGGGGCCCTAACGGGTGTCTTCGCCATCACGGTGCTTCAGCGCAACGCGCGGCTGAAGGCCACGCGGCTCGAAGACCAACTGACCTTTGACCACTGAGTAGCGAATCATGCGCAGACGTTTCCAATCATTCGCCAGTCAGGAAGCCGAAGAAGAGGAGAGCATCGACGTCACGCCCATGCTGGACGTGGTCTTCATCATGCTGATCTTTTTCATCGTGACCGCTTCCTTTGTGAAAGAGTCCGGACTGGAGGTGAACCGGCCCGATGCCAACACCGCGAACCAGCAGGACCAGGCCAGCATCCTTGTGGCCATCGGCCCCGATGGCGACATCTGGATTGACCAGCGCAAGGTTGAGCCGGCGTCGGTCCGGGCCAATATCGAGCGCCTGCATGCCCAGAACCCCCAGGGGTCGGTGGTGATCCAGGCTGACCAGGAGGCCGCCACTCGGCATCTGGTTTCAGTTATGGATTCCGCCCGGGAGGCGGGTGTTAACAACGTGTCCATTGCAGCGCAGGAGCCGTAATGAGCGGAGTCGGCATTCTGGGGCGGTTCCTCGCAGCGCTGGCTGTCGGCGCCGCCATAACCTTTACGGTCTTCTTTCTCATGCAGCAGCTGGTTGCCTCCGGCACCGCGGCGCTGGGTGAGGACAGTGATCGTTATACCGTGGACTTCGTGCGCGTCCAGGAACAGAACCAGGTCAAGGAAAAGCAGCGTGACAAGCCCGAGCCGCCAGAGCCTCCGGAGGAACCGCCGGAGCCTGAAACGCCCCAGCAGACACAGCAGAAGGCCAGTACCAGCGGCGGTGGTCTGAGCATTGGCGATGTTGCCATGGACAGCAGTCTGGACATCGGTGCCGGTGTCTCCGGCGGCGGCAACAGTGAATATCTGCCCATCGTCAAAGTCGAGCCGAACTATCCGCAGC
The DNA here is from genome assembly GCF_040196175.1 of Salicola sp. Rm-C-2C1-2. Lineage (NCBI taxonomy): Bacteria > Pseudomonadati > Pseudomonadota > Gammaproteobacteria > Oceanospirillales > Halomonadaceae > Salicola > Salicola sp. Rm-C-2C1-2. The sequence goes on from NZ_JBEFNF010000005.1 coordinate 169,994, forward strand.
GTGCGCTGCGCCGGGGGATTGAGGGCTACGTGGTGGTGGAGTTCACCGTGACCCAGCGCGGCAATGTTGAGAGCCCACGCGTTGTTGAGGCGGATCCCCAGGGCGTGTTCGACGAGGCGGCCAAGCAGGCGGCCAAAAAGTTCAAGTACCGGCCCAAGACCGTTAACGGAGAAGCCGTCGAGGTCGCGGGCGTGCGCAACATCATCCGTTTCGAAATGGAGGATGGGAGGTGACATTATGAAGACTCCAGGCTTAAGAACACTCGGCCTGCCGCTGATCGCGGTCACGTTTGTGCTTGGTCAGCCTGTTCCGGTGACGGACATGGTCCCGGCCGGGCTGACCAACCAGGCCCATGCGGAAGAGGACGACAATGTCCGCCGGACGCCGGCCATGCGGCAGAACGTTCACAAACGTTTCAGTCGTATCCGGGAGCTGGCGGACAAGGGAAAGCTCGAAAACGCGTTTGAGGTCTGGGAGCGGATGGATCCGGCTAATCTCAATAGCTACGAACGCGCCATGCGCTGGAATCTGGCGGCGTTTCTCCACCACCAGAGAAGCGATAATGAGGCCATTGCTAACGCCTACCGGAAGCTTCTGGAGCAAACCGATATACCCCTTAGCCTGGAGCAGGACACCTGGTACAGCCTTGCCAGGGTGGAAATGGTGCGGGGCAGCTATGAGGCGGCCATGGAGGCACTGGATGAATGGTTCGCTCTGCAGGAGGATCCCGGTGCCAACGCCTATGCTCTGAAAGCGCAGCTTCATTACCGGCAGGAGAACTGGCGTCAGTCGCTTGATGCGATCAACAGGGCGATTGAGGTTCGGCACAACAGCGGTGATCAGGTTGCCAAGAACTGGTATCTGCTGAAGCGCGGGATTCTGTACCAACAGGAGGACTACGAGGGGCTGGCAAGTGTTCTCGAGATTCTGGTTCGGGAATATCCCCAGAAGAGCTATCTGATGCAGCTGTCGTCCGTGTATGGCGAGCTTGATCGACCGGCGGAGCAGCTTGCGGTTCGTGAGGCGGCTTACGAAAAAGGGTATCTGGACAAGGAGTCTGAGCTGGTCGGTCTTGCACAGCTGATGGCCTCGCAGGACAGTCCATACAGGGCGGCTGAGGTTCTGCGCAAGGGCATTGAAGGGGGCCGGATCGAAGCCACGAGAGAGAACCTGGAACGAATGGGTGACAATTTCCTGGTAGCCAAGGAATACGATAAGGCCATCGATGCGTTCAAGCAGGCGGCAGCCAAGACAGACAATGGCAAGCTGTACCTGCGGATGGCTCAGGTCGCCGCGGATCTGGGGGACTGGGATGAGGCCGAGCAGTACGCCGCCAGGGCGGTCGAGCGTGGCGACTTTGATCGTCTCGGGCGTGCGCACGTCGTGCGCGGGCTTGCTCTGTACCATCTCGAACGGTTCAGCGAGAGTCTGCAGTCCTTGGAACAGGCGCGTGGGTTTGAGGATACCCGTAAAATGGCCACCCAGTGGCATGACTATGTTCAGAAAGAGCAGAAGCGTCGCGAACAGCTTGAAGCGTCAGCGACATCAGGCATAAAAAGCTCGTAAAGCGTGATCCGAATCGTGGTTCGTTGATGTTTTCAGGCAGCATTACAACGTCATAGCCGTTACACTTGTGACCCCGAAGAGAAGGCGAGAGATTGCGAGTGTGCCGTGGAAAACGGAACGGGGACGTCGGCGTCATACACGCCATGAGCTGCGTCATGATGCTCTTCTGGTGGTGCAGGGGGGTGGTCCTACCGCGTGTCAGGTGGCGAACGTGTGTGAGCGGGGCATGTGGTTGGAAGGCGTTGCGGCAGAGTCCGTCATTGAACGCCTGACCCGCGATCCGACTCTGCCCGTGGAGATTCATCTTTTCATCAGCGGTAATGACGGTGAACGCCATGAGCGCCACATGGCGCGGGTTCGGCGCATACGCAGCCCGGGTATCGGCGTCCAGCTGGAACAGCCCGCGCCAGATATGGTGGCTGCGCTGCGCAGGCCAGGCGTCGCCAAACGGCGGCTTCTGATGAATTCTCAAGAGAATGCCCGGCTCTGGCGGGTTTTCCGGGAGCAGATTCCCACGCTGTTTTCGCCGCTCTTGGAGCACTTTGTAGAAGCCTCACTTCGGCTTATCAATCAGGCTCTGGAAAAAAACAGCAACCCTGAATGAACGCAATCAACTGCGGGATGCCCGTCTGCTTCTTATTGATCAACGGGACGGGCTGATGCGCCGGTTCATGCAGGCCTGGTGGGAACACAGCGGGCTTTCGGCGGAGCATGGCGGCGGCGAGAGTGCCCGACTCGCATTGGTGGACAAGAATCTGTTCGAGGACTGGTTGGAGCTCCAGATGGTGGCCTCATCCGTGGCCGCCCGGCACCCCGAGGTTCTGTTCCGGCTTAATCAGCTGCTGTCACAACTGACCCAGTCGGAATACCACGACCGCAACAACCCACTGGCACCCATGGCGCTGTGTCAGGCACTGCAGTACAGCATGGCCCGTGGTGGCTACGAGGCTGCGGCCAAGCCTTTTCTTAATCAGGCTTTCGAGGAAGCGTTGGAGACATGCTGGAGCCGAGCGATGCACACGCTCGAGTCAGCCATGATCGCGCAAGGGCTGAGGGTGCTCCGGTTGGAAGAGATGCCCATTCGCTGGCGCACCCAGCCTGTCCAACCGCGTTCCTTACGGGTGAACGACGACGGCGCTGCTTCCGGGGTGGCTGGTGACATCGAAGGCGGCATGGCTGCGGGTACTGGTGGCAACGGAACCGTGCTTCGGTTAATCAGTCTGCAGCGCGATCCCCAGTCCTCGGACCCGGAAGTCGGATCAGAGAGCGCCTCCGCCATTATTGCGGCGGTTCACAATGAGCTTCTGGCAGCTCTGGAGCACACAGACGGCAACCTTGAGGCTGCACTGAGCAGGGCCATGGAAGCGGATCCCGCCAGCGCCGATAAGTTGACTCCGGCGCACTGGGACCAGGTCCGCCTTGTGGATCGCTTATTTGCCGCAATGGACCAGCTTGAGCACCTGCCGCACAATCTGCGCGCGCTGCTGGATCGCCTGCGGGTTCCGGTACTGCAATTGATCCTGAATGATCCGGATTTCCTCGATGATCCCGGCCATACCGCCCGCAGTCTGCTGAATCAGCTGATGCAGCTGTGTGTGGCGGATAAGGGATCAACCCGGCATCTCAGTGAAACCGTCAGCAGTGTGGTTGAGCGGCTCACCGCTCGCCCTTTGCCTTCTCCCGAAACCCTTGAGGTGGTTGCGGCTGAACTCCTAGAGCTGGTTCAGCGTCAGGAACGGGCCTTTATGCGCAACGCTGACCGCATTGCCCGTAATCACGAAGGGCGTCAGCAGCTTGAGCGTGCCCGCTGTGCCATACAGCGTCGTATCCGGGCGTCGCTCGCTGGCCACGAGGTTCCCATGATTCTGCTCGATCTGCTCGCCGCGGGGTGGGAGCAGAGTCTGGTGATGGCCCTGCTCAGGGAGGGAGCGGAGAGCGAAGCTGTGATCGAGCGTTTTGAGGTGATCCTGCAGATCCAGGCCTGGCTTGGGCGCTACAACCAAAGAGCGGGTTCGAGCCTGGAGCGCGAGCTGGAAACACCGGCATTGCTGGACTTTCTGGAACGGGAGTTAGCCAGTTCCGGGGAGCCGGGCCGGTATCAGGGCGTGGTGCGGCGGTTGGGCGCCCAGCTGCGGGCGGAGGAACGCCCGGACTTCGTTTGGCTGGCATCCTATCCGCTGGGTGAGCCCCCGGAACCCGAGAAGCCGGAAAAACCCGCAGCGTCTGATGCGGGCCGCTGGGGCCGGCGAGCCCGCGAGATGACGGTGGGCGACTGGGTCGAACTCGTCGATGAAAAGGGGGACAACCGCCGTGTGCGACTCGTCTGGGTTGGCGATGATGCCTATCGCTTTGTATTCCTGACCCCGGAGGGATTGCATGAGGTGGAATATGGATTTTCGGAGATGGTGGAAAGCCTGGCCACAGGGCGTATACAACTTGTGGAGGCGGAAGATGTGGCCTTCGTTGATCAGTCTCTTTACGCGATTGTGCAGGATCTCTATCGGGAGATGGCTTTCCGGGCCACCCATGATCCGCTGACAGGTTGTTTTATCCGTCATGAGTTTGAAAAACACCTGGGACGCCTAGCACGGCAGGCAGGATCGGCTGAGGCCGCCGGTACACTACTGGTTGTGGATGTCGATCAGTTCAGCGTTATCAATGCCAGCTACGGCACCCGTGCGGGTGACGCCGTACTCAGGGAGCTTGGAGCCCTCCTCGAGGAAGAGGCTGCGCTGCAGGGGGCGGAATCCGCCGTTGGTCGCCTGGGAAGCAACGAATTTGCTATTGCCCTGCAGCCCATGCCCATGGAATTAGGGTTGGATCTCGGAGAGCGGTTACGCCGGCGTGTAGCGGAGCACGGTTTCCGGAGCCAAGGCGTGGGCTTCGGGGCCAGTGTGAGTGTAGGCGTTGCCCTGTTTGACGGTACGAGCAAAGAACCGGATGCGCTTCTGAATGCGGCGGGGCTTGCAGTGGAGGCAGCACGCAGGGCTGGCGGTGATAATATCCGGTTCGCAGGTGAACACGAACAGGAACGGCGGCGGCATGTGCTGGGATGGATTCCGCGCATTGACCGTGCCCTGGAAGACGGCACCCTGACACTGCGCGGCCAGCGGATTATGCCGCTTCACGGAGAGGGCCCGGGGTCCATTGAGGTTCTGCTGGGAATCAGGGACGATCAAGGGGCATCCGTTTCACCCCAGCCTTTTATGGAAGCCGCCGAGGAGTCGCGGCGCGTGGCGCGCGTGGATCGCTGGGTGGTTGAGCGCACCCTGGAATGGATGGCGGATCACCCGGAACAGGTGGCGGGGCTTGGCGCCGTCAATATCAATCTATCCGGCGCCTCGCTGAACGATGATGGTTTTCTGGTGAACCTTGAACAGCGGCTGCGCGAGACGGCGGTCCCGCTGGACCAGCTCTGCTTTGAGGTCACGGAAACGGCAGCTGTGGCCAACCTGCATTATACCGCGGAATTCATGCGTGCAGTGCGGCATCTTGGGTGCCGTTTCGCGCTGGATGACTTCGGTACCGGCCTTTCCTCCTACGCCTACCTTCAGCAGCTGCCCGTGGATGCCCTCAAGATGGACGGCGTATTTATACGTGACCTTAATCAGGAGTTGACCCATTACGCCATGGTTCGTTCCATCAACGAGCTGGCCCATTTCCTCGGCCTGAGCACTATCGCGGAATTCGTTGAGGATCTGGAAACCGTGGAGACCCTGAAGGAAATCGGCGTTGACTACGCCCAGGGCTTTGGCATCGCCCGCCCTCGATCGCTTGATTTGCGACAGCCGTAACACTCCGGATTGCCAGTGGGTGACCTGTCCCACATCCCGTCCTGATCGCGCTTGATAGACTGCCTTCCGCCTTTCCCAGTAATCCGGAGTCTGGAGGTTATGGCGATCCGGTTGATTACGCTTTCTGTCCTGTTGTGTGCCCTTTGTGCCCCGTCTGTGCTGGCCTCTTCGCTGGAGCGTGCGCGCCAGGCGCTGGACGAGGACACACCCGGTCGGGCTGAAGCTATCCTATCCGGTAATGTTTCCTCTGGAAACGTGGACGAGGCGCAACAGGACGAACTCTTCTTCCTGCTGGCGAAAACCGCGCGCTACTATGAGCACTTCAGTGAGGCCGGCAACCAGCTTAACCGCATCAGCGATCCCTTCTGGGGTGGCATGGGGTATTTCAATCTGGCCATGGCGTATCTGGAGCGTGAATCGCTGAGCCGTGCACGGGTTGCGTTGCGGGTTGTGCGCTCTCTGGCTGCTGGTGAGGCGTCACTACGCGGCGCAGACCTGGTCAGCCGGGCGCATATAGCCGAGGGGCTGCTGGCTCTTCGCGAAGGCGATCCGCAGGGCGCACAGCAGGCCTTCGCCCGTGTACGCACCGACAGCACGCTGGTAAGCGAGGGACTCTATCTGCTCGGCATCGCCCGAGCCCGTAATGGCAGACTGCATCGCGCCCTTCAGACCTGGCAGCGGGTCGAACGCTTTCCGGTGGCCTGGCCCGGTGTGGTGGAGGCGCGCTTGGCGCGCGTCTGGGGGTACAGCGAATCCGGTTATCATGATGAGGCCCTGGCGACGGCGGAGCGCAACCATACTTATCTTGAGCGCGGCATTGAGGAACTGGATAGGCTGCGCGAGCAGGTGAGGACGCAGGGAGTAGCGCGGCTGATCCGTTCCGATCTGGAGGGCGACCGGGATCTGGTGGCATTCCTGCGCGACAGCCGCAACCACGCCCGTTCGCCATTAATCGCCTGGGTCCTGGAATACGTGGCCGACGGGGGTGACCCTGAGGCGGATCCCGCGGCGCTGGATTCCGGATTCCTGGCGTTCCTCGAACGCGAGCGCGAACAGCTGGTGGCGTTCCGGGACCGCAACCTCAGGCAGCAGGCCCTGGTCTATGAGCAGCTGGCACTACGGCAGACGGAACGACCAGTGCAGCGGGGAAGCTGGGAATGAAGTGTGTTGCAAGTATGCTGAGTGTCTGCATCGCTGTGCTGCTCATGACCGGCGCCGGCGGGGTCCAGGCAACGGTGCTCCTGCAGGAGGGGGCGGCAACCCTCGGGGATCTCAGCCCCATTGTCATCAGAACGGGTGATGGGGATATGCCGGAGACCTCCCTGGAGGAGGCGGTTCATCGCCATGTCCGTGTATTCCGGCGCGCGGATGATCCGCTGGTACGGGTGCATACACTCAACCGCATTCAGAATCTGCAAGCCCGCTTTGGTGGGGCGCTGGGGCTGTCCGAGGCAGCGTCAAAGCGCCTGCACCGGTCGGCACTGACGGATTTTGAGACGCTGCTGACCGAGGCCACGGGCAAGCGTGAGGCTGAGCTTCTGTACGAGGCGGCCCGGGCCAGTGATCTTGCCGGCCAGAAACGGCGTTCCGTGGCGTACCTGGAGCGGATTCTGGACGAACACGGTGAATCCGGTTTCGTGGCGGAAGCCGCCTTCCGAACGGGTGAGCACCGGTTCAGTGAAGGCCGTTACGCCGGAGCCGCAGACGCCTTCAGGAGGGCTCACGAACAGGGAGCTGATAACGGCTTCCGTAATAACAGTCTTTACATGCTGGGATGGAGTCATTTTCTGGATGAACGGGCCATGAGCGCGGCTGGGCTGTTCCTGCGTTTTCTGGACCGCTATCACGACAAGGGCAGCGGGTTCGATGCGATCTCGGGCAAAGACGCGGAACAGGTGGCGGACGCCCAGCGAGTGCTCAGCCTCATCGCCACCTATGGCCGCGGCCCGGAAACGCTGGCGGGTATTCTGGATACCCACGGAGAGCGGCCCTATGTTGCCACTCTCTATGAGCACCTGCTGCGTTTCCAGCGCGAGCGTGGGGATCACCGGGGCAGCGTTGCCACCGCCGAAGCCTTCCGTGAACGCTATCCGGACCATCCAAAAGCGCCCGCGATGCTGACCGAGATAGTCGCAAGCTGGCGACTGGCGGGTAATAGCGCGCGGATGCGCGATGCCATGGGAAAGGCGGTGGCAGATCATGCCACGCCGGATGCCATGGTGCGGTTGGAGCTGCCAGTGCGTCGCAAGGTAATGGGCTATCTGCGCAGGCTGGGCGTGTGGCATTACACCCAGGGGCAGACCCTGGAGGAGGCTGAAGCCCGCCGCCATTATCGAGACGCATCCCGGCGGCTGCTTCAGTATGCCGATCGCGCCGAGCGTTTCCGAGCGGGAGCGGATCTCATGGGTACAGGAGCTGGCTATATGGTTCTGCTCGCCGGGGATGCCGCCAAGCGTGGCGGTAGAACCAGCAGTGCTGCCGGTCTCTACGAACGGGCTGCCTGGTCCGAGCCGCCTTTTCCGGGAGCCGGCGAGGCGGCTTACGCCCTTGTCCAGATCCGCCATGACCAGTGGCGTCAGCAGGACACAAATGGAACCCGGAGTCGGCTGATCGGCGATGCGCGCCGTTTTGTCGAAACCTTTCCCTGGCATACGGATATCAATGGCATCAGACAGGTGCTGGCCAATCGGCTTTATGAAGCCGGGAAGCATGCGGAGGCTCGTCGTAGGGCGCAGGTCCTCGTCAAAGCTGATGCCACCTCCGACCAGCGCCGGGCAGGCTGGATCCTTCTGGGGCAGCTCCGTATGGCGGCAGAGGAATACGCGGCTGCCGCCAGTGCCTGGGCCGAGGTGCGCGCACTGACCCCGGCTGATGATGAGCGGCTGGGCAATTTCCGGGAGCGCCATGGGCTGGCTCTGTATAGGGAGGCCGAGCGCTTACGCAGCGATGAACAGCCCAAACAGGCGCGGCAACATTTTCAGCAGGCTTATGCGGCGGCCCCGGGAACGGATGTGGCGGCAAGCGCCCGTTTTGATGAAAGCGGTCTGGTTCTGGATAGGGGGCGATGGGATGAGGCTATTCGTCTGCTTGAAAGCTTCCGGGACCGTTTTGCGGATCATGAGCTGGCACCGAGGGCGGTGGAGCGCATTGTCCACGCCCACCAAGAGGCCGGGCGTCCGGGAGCGGCTGCGGATGCCATGCTCGCGGCAATCCCCGAGGATCTGGATGCGCAGGAGCGCTGGACCTATCGTCTGAGAGCTGCGCGCTATTACCGCAAGGCCGATCGCCTGCCGGATGCGGTGGCGCTGTATCAACGCTACCTGGCAGAGGGGGTCGACCACCTGGGAGGGCATACCTTTCAGCAGGAGCGGCGGCACGAGTTGGCATTTATGCAGAAGGAGCTGGGCCGTGAACAGGCGCTCGGCGATACTCACAGGGCCATTGTCGAGGCGCAAGACGACGTCCAGGCAACCGGTGGCGGTGCCCGTCTTGCCAGCGAGAGTGCGCTATGGCTGGGGCGTCGCGCCGCCCATGAGTTTGAGGCGATCGAACTGGGTGCGCCGCTTGAGCAATCCCTGGCGCGCAAGCGCGAGGCTCTGGCGCAGGCACTGGACTGGTTCCGACGGGCGGAACAGTTCGGTATAGCGGAAACTGCCACTGAAAGCACCTACCGCATGGCGGAGCTCTATCGTCAGCTGGCGCAGGATGTGATGAATTCCGAGCGACCGTCGGGCCTGACGGAGCGCCAGGCAAGTCAGTACGAAATGCTGCTTGAGGAAGAAGCCTATCCCTTTGAGGAGAAGGCCATCGAACTGCACCAGCGCAACCAGGAACGGATATCCAAGGGACACTGGAGCGGGTGGGTCAGTCGTAGTCTTGAAGGCTTGGCGGATCTATTCCCAGCCCGTTATGAGCGTGATCTTGAGTGGACGGAGGCTCGCTATGAAGCGGCGCGCTGAATGGCTGGCGGTTGTCATCATAGTGCTGCTGGCCGGTTGCGCGGGTATGGAACCGGCGACGGACAGCAGGCGCGTGCCTGAAAGGGTGGCGCTGGTGACGCTGCCACTAGATGGGGCGGATCGTGAGCGGCTGGCACAGGTGCAGCGGGAGCTTGCCGACGGTAACCCGGAAGCTGCCGGGCAGCAGCTGGCATCGGTGGAGGCGGATCATCGGTTCAATCCGGAGGTTCTGATGCTGAGGGCCATGGTGGCGCGCCACAACAAAGAACCGCGACGAGCGATCCGGGCGCTCGAGAGACTGCTGCAGCAGTCTCCGGATGAGGCCGCGGCGGCCAATGATCTGGCGCTGCTCTATCGCCAGAAGGGGCGTATTGAAGAGGCAGCAGGCCTGTTGCGCGCCGCGCTGGAGGCCAATGCCGGGAATCCGCGCCTGCATTACAACCTGGCGGTTCTTTCCGAACTCTACTTACTGGATCTGGAACAGGCTCTGGCCCATTACCGGCGTTATCAGGCGCTGACCGAAACCAAAGATGAAGAAGTGGGTCTGTGGATCCGGGATCTGGAACGGAGGGTGGAATGAGAAAACAGCCGGCCACCGCGCTGACACTCCTGGTGCTTCTGACCCTCCCGGCAGTAGCCCAGAACGATAATCAGGGTATCCGCATCCGGGGCGTGGATGAGCGCCCGGGCGTGATGCACCTGATGCCCTGGCGGCTGCCCAGGGATGCGCCAATGCAGGAACCCCGGGCGGAGCAGGGGCGTCTCGGCGACCTTCTCCGCCCTGTCGATGACCAGAGCTACCGCCGCTATCTCAGATACCGCAGTGATCCCGGCACGCTTTTGAAAGTGTTGCCGGAGACTGCCTCAACCGGAGAGACACGTTGACCATGCAGACACCGACACCCAACGCGACGGAGACCCCATTGATGGAAATTGCAGTCCGATTCTTCCAGGACGGTGGACTGTTCATGATCCCCATCGCCCTGATCCTGCTTATCGGCCTTGCCATTGTGCTGGAGCGGCTGATCTATCTGCAGCTTGCTCGGCGGCGTAACCGGGTGGTCTTTGAGTCCGGTCTGTGGCCGCTATTGCAGAAAGGGGAGTTCCAGAAAGCCTCCAAGGCGGCGCGTGAGTCCGGCGCGGAAGTTGGTGAAATGGTGGCAGCCGGTCTGGCCCGGTTCCGTAACAGTCAGTCCCGTTCGGATGTGGAATACGCCATGGAGGAAGGGCTGATGGAAGTACTGCCGCGCTTCGAGAAACGCACACCCTACCTGGCGACCCTCGCCAACGTGGCAACACTGCTCGGACTTCTCGGGACCATCATGGGCTTGATATCGGCGTTCACCGCCGTGGCGGACGCGGATCCGGCCAACAAAGCCAGCATGCTTTCGGATAGTATTTCCGTGGCCATGAATACCACGGCCTTTGGCCTGATGTCCGCCATCCCGCTGCTGCTGGCGCATGCCTATCTCCAGACCCGCACCAATGAAATGATCGACAGTCTGGAAATGGCGGGGGTCAAGCTTCTCAACCTGATCTCGGAAACTCAGGCGGGCAGCACGGCGCGCAGCGAAGGGTGAGGCAGGTTCATGAGACGACGCCGACATCGCCGCCAGACGGCGGAAGCCGAGCTGAACATTACGCCCTTCCTCAACCTGATGATTGTTCTGGTGCCCGTGCTGTTGCTGAGCATGGTCTTCACCCAGACGCGCATCCTGGAGCTGAGCTTCCCGCAAGCCGGTGAGCGCCTTGATGAGATGGTGGAGAATAAGCAGGAGCTGGCGCTTTACGTGGTGATTCGTGATGGAAGCCTGGAGGTGGGGGACCGCAATGGCGGTGTGCTCCAGCGATTCGAGCCGAAGGCGGAAGGAGAGCCGGATTTTGCCGGACTGCGCGAGCTGCTCAAAGGGGTGAAAGAGCGGTTTCCTGAGACCCGCGACATCCGGTTGCTCGCGGGGTCGGAAACCGACTACCAGACGCTGGTAACCACCATGGATACCGTTCGGGGCTATCCTGAATTTGTGGCGACGGATGTGGTAACCGCGGAGCTTTTCCCGGAGATCGCTCTGGGAGACGCGCCGGCACCTGCTGGTGAGGAGGCAGGCTCATGAAGGAATCCCGTCGGGCCCGCCGCATCCAGCGCCATTACCGGCGTATGAATCGCCCCGGAGGCCTTAATCTAACCGCACTGATGGACATCTTCACCATTCTCGTTTTCTTCCTGATGGTGAACTCCTCAGATGTGCAGGTGCTCAAGGAGGACAGTGATATCCAGTTGCCCCGTTCCAAAGCGGAGCAGGTGCCCGAGAGTACCCTCCGTGTGGTTGTGGCCGGCGAGAGCATCCTGGTGGGTGGCCGTGAGGTCGCGCGGCTGGAAGGGGTGAGCGACGGCGAGGGCGGTGAGGTCATTATGGACCTTCAGGCGCATCTGGCCGGGCGCCCGGAGGCCGGGGAGGACGCCGGTGCCATGATCGTGGCGGATCGCAGCCTGGATTACGCACGCCTGCGCCCGGTCATGCGCAGCGCGGTGAACGCGGGCTACACCCGGCTTCACCTTGCCGTGGAGGCCGTGTCGGACAGTGAAGGAGGTGCGCCTTGAGCCGATCTCCGGCGTTGCCGTGGCGCAGCACCAGGGGCGAGGATCGTCTGCTCGGGGTGATACTGGCGCTCCTGCTGGTGATCTTCGTGCCGCTGGCGGTACTGATTCCGGGGGTGGAACTGCCGGAGCGGGCGCCGGAGCAGGCAGAAGAACCTGACCCCCAGATGGCACGAATGCTCGAGGAGCCCGAGGAGCCCGAGGAGCCCGAGGAGCCCGAGGAGCCCGAGGAACCGGAACCGGAACCGGAACCGGAGCCGGAACCGGCAACCGCCGAGTCTGAGCCGGAGCCGAAACCTGCGCCGAAACCGACAGAACCTGAGGAAACCGTTGAGCAGGCGCGCGAAGTAGCCCGGGAGTCCGGCCTTGTAGGGATGCGCGATCAACTGGCGGAGCTGCGCTCGCTGGCTCCGGAATCCGAGACGGAACTGGGGGAGCCCGCGGAAAGCAACACCGATCAGCAGACCGGTGAAATACCGGATGAGCCCGGTGAAAAGCGGATCATGGCGGGCTCAGGTGGGCCGGCTGAACCCTCGGGCGGCAGCGTTGAGGAAGGCGACATAGCACAGCGCCAAACCCGTGATGTCGCCACTTCCAGTGAAACCACCGAGACTGCGGAAGAAGAACCCCGGCAACGTCCCATGGCGACCATTCGCGAAACCTTCCAGCGCAATCGCTCGGCGCTCTTTTCGATCTACAATCGGGCCCGTCGCCAGAACCCGCTGCTCGAAGGTGAGGTGGTGCTGGCGTTGACGATTGCCCCTGATGGTTCTGTCTTGGATGTGGCGGTAGCTGAGTCCACACTGGGGGACGGTGGTGTGGCCCGGAAGATTGCTGAGCGTGTCGCTCTGTTTGATTTCGGAGCCATGGAGGTACCGGAGCGCTCGGTGCGTTTCCCAGTGGAACTGGCCCCGCCGGGATAGGGGCTTCAGGGGGTATCCATGCAGGCCAGCAGCATGGCCCAGAATTCGGAGAAGTCATTCACGACCACGTCCGGTCGGTAGGGGTGATTGGTATCGGCTGGGAAGAGGCGGGTGAGTGCTGGTAGATCCCACTGGGCGCTGTTGAACAAAACTGCGGTCTGCCCAGCACGCCGGGCGGCGCTTACATCCGTGGTGCTGTCGCCCACGTACCATATGCCCAGATCCGAGGGCTCGCCCAGTCGCTCTGCGGCCAGTAGCAGCTGGTCCGGATGAGGCTTTCGGTGGGGAACGTCATCCCCACAGATGTTGATGGTGAACAGCTGCTCCCAGCCGCTTCCATCCACGAGCCGCAATTCATCCTCGAAGAACTCGCGATCACGGTTGGTGATGACACCAATGTCCAGCGCCAGAGTGTTCAGTGTCGAAAGCAGCTCCCGCACGCGTGGTTCCAGAGGCAGAACGGCGCCGTAGTGGCGCCGGTAGTGATTCCGGAATACCTCGTGAGCCCGGTTTTTGCTCGCATCGTCCTCCCCGAAAAGAACTTCGAATATGTCTGTCCTGGAGATTTTGCGATCGGCCTGCACTTGCGGGTGGAGGCGGGAATGATCGCGCGCGTAATCCACCAGGCGCTGTTCTTCGGGGGAGCGGGCATTCGAGGAGGTGGCGATGTTATCCAGAAGGCCCAGTTGCCGCAGTTCCGGCAGCATGTCGTCCACCGCGTGATACATGGCGTCCAGTGTGTCGACCAGAGTGGCGTGCCAGTCGAAAAGGATGACCCGGGGCGGTGTCAGATTGACCACTGAGGGATGCCAGTCTGGCTCGACTCGGGGATCGGGTGGCTTGGGTGCGGGGTAAGGCGCCGGTCGCTCGGATTCCAGGATGGTGAGGGAGCGGCCTTCAAGGCTGTGTGCGATGCGCTCGGTCAGGGCTTCAAAAGAATGGGCGATGGCCACCGGATAGTGTTCAGGATCCCCGGAAAAACGGCGTTCGATGTATTCCGGTTCCCATTGGCCACCGTTGAAGAACACCGGCGTAACACCAGCGTTGCCGGCCGTGATCATATCTGTGGTGCTGTCGCCAATATACCAGATGCGGGCATCCGCCGGATGCTGTGCGGCTTCGGTCGCTTTCAGAATGATGTCTGGATCAGGCTTGTAAGCAGTGATATCGCCGGCACAGACAGTGAGGTCGATCAGCGGCTGCCAGAGTCCACTATCAACCAGTGTCAACTCGCGCTCCAGAAATTCCCGGTTGCGGTTGGTGGCTATGCCCAGTTGGATGCCCGCCGCACGCCAGGCCCTGAGATAATCACCAATGCCCTCCTGGAATGGTGTGACCTCGCCGTAGTGATGGCGGTAACAGGCGTTATAGGCTTCATGGGCAACCTGTTTTGCTCGGGTGTTGTTACCAAAGATGGCATTGAAAATGTCGGTGCGCGAAACGCGGCGCTCTGAGAGAATGCGCGGGTGGAGGCGGCGGAACAGGCGAATGTAGCGCACCAGCCGGGTGTCATCAGCTGTCTTGCACCACTCTTCCGGGAGCAATTCTTCCACCAGCCCGAGTTCTTCCAGCCGGGGCAGCATCTCTTCCATGGCCGAGAACATCGCATCGTGGGTATCCACGAGGGTCCCGTGCCAGTCAAAAAGGATGAGCTCAGGGGTCGGTGAGTCGGGCCAGTTCACGGTGCAGCTCCGCTTCGTCGCCCAGGTTTAGTTCTACCAGGCGCCGGAGGTGGGTAGCGCTGTCCAGATCCAGCGAGCGGCATTCAAAACCCAGCTGGTCATCTTCCTTGTGGCGCAATGTGGCACCCATAGTGATGCAGGTGCTGTTGTCTGAAAGCCAGACAGTTACGGTGTACCCATCACCGGGGTCACCACTGAAGTCTTTTGGTGCTTTCAGCAGGGCGCCATGGAGGGAGATATCCAATACCTGACTGGGCCAGATCCGGTCTCCCAGATGGATCTCGCAGAGGGCATCGAACAGGATGCGGCTGAAAACGCGACGTTCCTGGTTGGCCATGGGCAAACCTCATCAGGGCATTTCCTTCACTATAGTGAAAGATGCCCTGATGGGGAAAATCGTTCAGGCAAGTTTTTTGTGCTTGACCCGTTTCGGTACCCAGGCGTCGTCGCCTTTGCGGGCGCGCAGGTCGCGGTCGTACTCTGAGAAGTTGCCCTCGAAGAAGACCACGTCGCCATCGCTTTCATAGGCCAGGATATGGGTGGCCACCCGGTCCAGGAACCAGCGGTCGTGGGAGATGATCATTGCACAGCCGGGATAAACCAGCAGGGCCTCCTCGAGCGCGCGCAGGGTTTCCACGTCCAGGTCGTTGGTGGGTTCGTCCAGCAGGAGGACGTTGCCGCCTTCCTGCAGCAGCTTAGCCAGATGGACGCGACTGCGCTCACCGCCGGAAAGCTCCTTGATGCGCTTCTGCTGCTCGGCGCCCTTGAAATTGAAGCGCCCTACATAGGCTCGCGACTGGGTCTGGTATTGACCAACCTGGATGATGTCCTGGCCACCACTGATCTCCTCCCAGACGCTGTTTCCCTCATTGAGTTCGCGCATCTGGTCCACATAGGCCAGCTGTACCGACTCGCCCAGCACGATCTGGCCCTCGTCAGGCTCTTCGGTACCGATGATCATCCGGAACAGCGTTGACTTGCCCGCGCCGTTGCCGCCGATGATGCCAACAATGCTGGCTGGCGGTACGCTGAAGGTCAGATTTTCAAACAGAACCTCGTCGTCATAGCGTTTGGTGACGCCATCAACCTCGATCACCTTATTGCCCAAGCGCGGCCCTGGCGGGATATAGAGCTCATTGGTCTCATTACGTTTCTGGAATTCCTGGGAATTGAGCTCCTCGAAGCGCTTGAGGCGGGCCTTGTTCTTGGACTGCTGGCCCTTGGCCTGGCTCTTCACCCATTCCAGCTCCTGCTGAACAGCCTTGCGCTGCGACGCTTCCTGTTTGGCTTCCTGCTGCAGGCGCTTTTCTTTTTGTTCCAGCCATTCGGTGTAGTTGCCCTGGAAGGGAATGCCCTGACCACGGTCCAGCTCCAGAATCCAACCTGCGACGTTGTCCAGGAAGTAACGGTCGTGCGTGATCGCCACCACTGTTCCCTGGAAGTCGTGCAGGAATCGCTCCAGCCAGGCCACACTCTCGGCGTCAAGGTGGTTGGTGGGCTCATCCAGCAGCAGCATGTCCGGGCTGGACAGCAACAGTCGGCACAACGCCACGCGCCGGCGCTCGCCGCCGGAAAGGTGACTCACCTGCGCATCCCAGGGCGGTAGACGCAGAGCCTCAGCGGCCACTTCCATGCGCCGCTGAATGTCGTGGCCCTCGGAGGCCTGAATGAAGGCTTCCAGCTCGCCCTGTTCCTGAGACAGAGCATCGAAGTCGGCGTCTGGCTCGGCGTAGGCGGCATAGATTTCGTCCAGCCTTGCCAGGGCCTTATGCACTCCTTCAACGGCCTCCTCAATCACTTCGCGCACGGTCTTGTCGTCGTCCAGTTCCGGCTCCTGAGGCAGATAGCCGATGTTAAGGCCGGGCAGTGGCCGCGCCTCGCCGACATAGTCCGTCTCAACGCCGGCCATGATCCGCAGCAGGGTCGACTTGCCGGCGCCATTGAGGCCGAGAACGCCGATTTTGGCGCCGGGGAAGAAACTCAGGTTGATGTCCTTGAGGATTTCTTTTTTTGGAGGAACGACCTTGCCGAGGCCGCTCATGCTGAATACGTACTGAGCCATGGAAGCAGTGTCCTGATCAGGAGTCGGGAAATGGAAGCGTGGTCTGTGCGTACGTTAACCAATCCCTGCGGTTGAGGCAATAAAGGCCACCAATGGCGGGGGGGTTGCGGCGCATTCCGGGAGGGCGGCTGTTATTCTCGCCCCTTTTCGGTAGAATAGGATTTCTGCAGGAGAGACCCCGAGAGTTCATGATCGACCATTTTCTGGCAAGCAAAGGCGTTCCTCGGGGCGCGTCAATTGCCAGCACACGAGAGGCTGACAATGTTTAAGCGAGATATGACCATTGCCGGTTACGACGAGGAAGTCTGGAATGCCATGGAGGCGGAAGTCCGCCGACAGGAAGAGCATATCGAACTGATTGCGTCCGAAAACTACACCAGTCCACGCGTGATGGAAGCGCAGGGCTCGGCACTGACCAACAAGTACGCTGAAGGGTACCCCGGTAAGCGCTACTATGGCGGTTGCGAGCATGTGGACGTGGTTGAGGAGATCGCCATCGAGCGAGCCAAGAAGCTTTTCGGGGCTGACTACGCCAACGTTCAGCCGCACTCCGGTTCCTCCGCCAACAACGCGGTCTATCTGGCTCTTATGAAGCCGGGTGAGACCGTGCTGGGCATGAGCCTGGATGCCGGCGGGCACCTGACTCACGGTGCCAGCGTCAATTTCTCAGGCAAGATCTATAACGCCGTGCAGTACGGTCTTGATACAGAAACCGGCCTGCTTGACTACGAAGAGATCGAGCGTCTGGCGGTTGAGAACCAGCCGAAAGTGGTTCTGGCCGGCTTCTCCGCCTATTCCCAGCAGCTCGACTTCAAGCGTTTCCGTGAAATCGCGGACAAGGTAGGCGCCTATCTGTTTGTTGATATGGCGCACTTCGCAGGTCTTGTTGCTGCCGGCGTTTATCCGAACCCGGTGCCCTATGCCGATGTGGTCACCACCACGACCCACAAGACCCTGAGAGGCCCGCGTAGCGGTCTGATCCTGGCCAGGTCCAACCCCGATCTGGAGAAGAAGTTCAACTCCGCAGTTTTCCCGGGCAGCCAGGGTGGCCCGTTGATGCATGCCATCGCCGGCAAGGCGGTGTGCTTCAAGGAAGCCATGCAGGATGACTTCCGCGAGTATCAGCAGCGCGTGGTGCAAAACGCCCAGGCCATGGCCGAGGTGTTCCAGAAGCGTGGTTTTGATGTCATTTCCGGGGGCACCAAGAACCATCTGTTTCTGCTGAGCCTGATCAAGCAGGATATTACCGGCAAAGACGCCGATGCGGCGCTCAGCAAGGCCAACATCACGGTCAATAAGAATGCGGTCCCCAATGATCCGCGCTCGCCGTTCGTGACTTCCGGGTTGCGGATTGGTACACCGGCGATGACCACGCGTGGTTTCGGTGAAAGCGAGGCACGCGACCTGGCCGGCTGGATGTGTGATATCCTTGATGATCTGGATAACGAAGAGACCATCGAGCGGGTTCGCAAAGACGTTCAGGAGCTGTGCCGGCGTTTCCCGGTTTACGCTGACTGATCACTGGCGGCTCGCTTGCCGTCCGGGAGTGTGACTGGATGCATTGCCCCTTCTGCGGCGAGGCGGATACCAAAGTGATCGATTCGCGCCTGGTCGGCGACGGCGACCAGGTGCGACGGCGTCGTGAATGCCTTTCATGTCGTGAACGCTTCACTACCTTTGAGGGGGCGGAGCTGATCATGCCCCGCGTGGTCAAACAGGACGGCTCGCGGGTTCCCTTCGATGAGGACAGGTTGCGCGAGGGTCTGATGAAGGCCCTCGAAAAGCGCCCAGTTGATATCGAGGCCATCGAGGCCGCCGTCAACCGGATCAAGTTCCGGCTGCGCTCGACCGGTGAACGGGAGGTGAAATCCCGGATGATCGGCGAGGAAGTGATGTACGAACTGCGCCAGCTCGACAAAGTGGCGTATGTGCGTTTTGCCTCCGTGTATCGCAGCTTTCAGGACATCAATGAATTCAAGGAAGAGATCGAGCGACTGGGCCGCTCCGGTGACGTGGGTGATGAGTCTCCGGTAACCGTGGCGGCACGTGCGTTGAAGGAATCCGTGGATAAATAATCCGGAACCGGGTGACCCGCCGTTGATCAAAGCCACTGATACCCGATACATGGCAATGGCTCTGCAGCTTGCCGAGCGCGGGCTATACAGTGCGCACCCCAACCCGAGGGTAGGGTGTGTGGTGGTCAACGAGGGCGAAGTGGTTGGCACCGGCTGGCACCAGAAGGCTGGGGAGGCACACGCGGAAGTGAACGCGCTGGCGGCTGCGGGTGAGCGGGCACGGGGCGCTACCGCCTATGTGACTCTGGAGCCCTGCAGCCACCACGGTCGGACGCCGCCCTGTGCCCAGGCGCTGGTGGATGCGGGTATTGCGCGGACGGTGATCGCTACCGGTGATCCGAATCCAGCGGTTGCGGGCCGAGGTCTGGCTCTGTTGCGGGCTGCGGGCGTCGAAACAGACAGTGGTGTACTGGCTGAACCCGCTTGGCAACTCAACGCGGGGTTCCTGCGGCGGATGGCCGGGGGAGCGCCCTGGGTACGGCTCAAGCTGGCCGCCAGCCTTGATGGGCGCACCGCCATGGCCTCTGGTGAAAGTCAGTGGATTACAGGGTCTGATGCCCGCAGGGATGTCCAGCGGTTGCGGGCGCGTTCCGGCGCGATCATGACGGGGTCCGGCACGGTCAGTGCCGATGACCCGTCATTGACCGTGCGCGCCTTTGAAATGGGTGAAACAGGGGGTAAGGCACTTCCGCCTGAGCAACCGCTGCGGGTGGTTCTGGATCCCTGCCTGGGAACGGACCCTGGTGCCCGTGTTATTCAGGGCGAGGGCGAGTGCCTGCTTGTGAGCACGCCGGCAGCCGTGGACGAAGGCCGTGCCGCACGTTTGCGGGAACACGGCGCCGAGGTGGTAACCGTGGCGCCGGACAGCCGTGGTCGTCCAGCTCTGCGTGCTGTTGTTGAGCTGCTGGCGGCACGCGGCATCAACGATGTGCTTATTGAGGCTGGCGCCACGCTGGCGGGTGCGGCTCTGGAAGCGCAAGTGATCGACGAGCTCTGGCTGTATCAGGCACCAACGATACTGGGCAGCCGGGCGAGACCCATGGCGGAGCTGGCGCTGGATCAGATGGCGCAGCAGCACCGTATGGCGGTATGGGAGCGGCGGGTGGTCGGCGCGGATCAGAGACTGATCCTGAAACCGGCGGCGCATGCCCATTAAGTGACGGCGAACAGGGTGCAGAATGGCACTGAACAGTATTGACGAAATCCTTCAGGACATCCGGCAGGGCCGGATGGTCATTCTGATGGACGACGAGGACCGGGAGAATGAGGGCGATGTGATCATGGCTGCGGAGTGCGTCCAGCCGGAACACATCACCTTCATGGCCACCGAGGCGCGCGGGTTGATCTGCATGCCCATGGCCCGCGAGCGCTGTGAGCGCCTGAACCTGCCTCTGATGGTCCAGCGCAACAGTTCCGGGTACGGTACCAAGTTCACCGTCTCCATTGAGGCGGCGAAGGGCGTGACCACGGGCATCTCGGCGGCTGATCGGGCACGCACTGTGCAGGTCGCAGCGGGTCGGGGCGCGCAAGCGCAAGACATTGTGAGCCCCGGGCATATATTTCCCCTGATGGCCCAGCCTGGTGGGGTGCTATCGCGTGCCGGGCATACGGAAGCGGCCTGTGACCTTGCAGGCATGGCGGGGCTCGAATCCGCCGGCGTGATCTGTGAGGTCATGAATGACGATGGCACTATGGCGCGCCGCCCCGAGCTGGAAGCGTTTGCGCAGCGCCACGATCTGAAGATCGGCACCATTGCGGACCTGATTCATTACCGCACCATGAACGAGCGGACCGTGGAGTGCGTGGATCATTACGAGATGACCACAGAATACGGGGAATTCCGACTGCATACCTACCGTGATTCCATTCAGGGTGAGACCCACCTGGCGCTGACCATGGGCGAGATCGACCCGCAGGAGCCGACCCTGGTCCGGGTTCATATAACGGACACGCTGCGCGACCTGCTGCATGCCAACTATCCGGGATCACCACGCTGGCCTCTGCACGCAGCAATGCGCAAGGTAGCGACAGAGGGCTCTGGTGTGATTGTGCTGCTCAATAACGGCCGCGACAGCTACGCGCTGGAGGAGCGCATCCGGGGGTTCTTTGAGGCCCTTTCCAGTGGCCAGGGTTCGCCGGATGCCTCGGGCAGCTCCGGTGTCTACCTGACAGTGGGCACCGGCTCCCAGATCCTGAGGGATCTGGGTGTCAGTCGGATGCGGCTGCTGAGTGCGCCCATCAAGTTCTCGGGAATTTCCGGCTTCGATCTGGAGGTTGTTGAGTACCTGCCCTACCATGACGGGAATGACCAATAACGGCTATTGCCGGTACGGAGACAGTAATGACAGACATAAAGACCATTGAAGGGGACTTCATCGACTGCCGTGGCGATTACGCGCTGGTGGTGGGTCGCTTCAACGGGTTTGTGGTTGAAAGCCTCGTGGAGGCCGCCACCGATACGCTGGTCCGACACGGGATCAGCCGGGAGAGTATCACCATCTACCGCGTCCCGGGCGCATACGAGATCCCGGTGACCGCCCAGAAAGTCGCGCGCAGCGGGCGCCATGACGCGGTGATCGCGTTGGGCGCGGTGATCCGCGGCGGGACGCCGCATTTCGACTACGTGGCCGGTGAGAGCTCTTCCGGAGTGGGCAGCGTCGCTCTGGATACCGGACTCCCGGTCATCTTCGGCGTGCTGACGCTGGATACCATTGAACAGGCCATTGAGCGGGCCGGAACCAAAGCCGGCAACAAGGGCGCCGACGCCGCCATGACGGCGCTGGAAATGGTCAGCCTGTTCCGGAGGATTGACGCGCAATGAGTGAAGGCGGTGAGCCAGAGAACAACCAGGGCAAATCACGCCCGGCGGACCGCCGCAAGGCGCGTTCGCTGGCGCTGCAGGCCCTGTATCAGCGCCACTTTTCCAACAGCCCGATCAGCCAGATCGAAGCCGAGTTTGTGACCGATAACGACATGGAAAAGATTGATGGCGCCTACTTCCGGGCACTGCTGCAGGGCGTGGACCGCTCCCGAAGTGAGCTCGACCGCCAGTTCGAGCAGCTGCTGGATCGGCCGGTTAGTGAGCTTGATCCCATTGAGCTTGCCATCCTGCGTATCGGAACCTTCGAGCTGATGAACCGCGCTGATGTGCCTTACCGAGTGGTGGTCAACGAGGGTATTGAACTGGCCAAGCGCTTTGGCGGTACCGATGGCCATAAGTACATCAACAGCATTCTGGATCGTCTCTGTCCGCGTCTGCGTCCCGCGGAAACGCGCTCGCGGCACGCCTGAACGCGCTTGCCTCCATGGATGAATTCAGCCTGATCGACCGCTTCTGGAAGCCTCTTGGGGATGCGATTACCCGCAGCGAGGTGATCGAGGGCATCGGCAATGACGGCGCCGTGGTGCGCTGTCCGCCGGGGCAGAATCAGGTTGTGACCATGGATACCCTGCTTGAGGGCGTTCACTTTCCCCGCAATATGCCGCCCCACGCCCTGGGGTGGCGCGCTCTGGCGGTGAATCTCAGTGATCTTGCCGCCATGGGGGCTGAGCCCCTGTGCTTTACCCTTTCTGTTACGTTGCCCGAGGCCAGCGAATCCTGGCTGGCTGCTTTCGCGGATGGCATAGGAGCGTTGGCGGTCCAGGAAAATATCCAGCTGGTGGGCGGCGATACCACGCGCGGGCCGTTAAGCATCACGATCCAGGCTCAGGGGCTGTTGCCCGATGGCTCAGCCGTTCGCCGGGGAAGCGCTCAGGTTGGAGACCGCATCTGTGTCAGCGGTACGCTCGGCGAGGCGGGAGAAGCGCTCAACTGGCTGGACGCTGCGGATGCGCCGGCGCCCGCCGTATCCGCGATGCTTGAACGCTACCGGTATCCGCAACCCCGGCTGGCACTGGGGCAGTGGTTGCGTGAGGCAGGTGCTTGCGCCGTGGACGTGAGTGATGGCCTGCTGGCCGATCTAGGGCATCTGTTGGTTGATCGCGGGGCCTGTGTGGACTGGCAGGCGCTGCCCGTTTCCCCGGAATTGGTGAGCTTGCGTGGTGCGGACGGTGCGCGGAGGCTGGCTGCCTCCGCCGGGGATGATTATGAACTGCTCTATACCTGGCCCTTGGATGCGCCAGCCCCTTCAGGCCCCAACGGCGGCACACTGCCTCAGACGGTGATCGGGACCGTAACGCAAGAGGCCGGCGTGACACTCCTGGGGCCTGATGGCAGGATCAACATTGCAGAGCAGGGCTACACCCATTTCGGGGCGCATCATGGCTGAGAGTGCAATGAACCCACGGACACTGCTGCGGGACCCCGGGCACTGCCTCGCGCTGGGGCTGGGATCCGGCTGCATTCGCCGGGCTCCGGGCACCTGGGGTACGCTGGCGGGTCTGCTGCTGTACTCGCTGATCGTCTGGCTGCCGGCCCCTGTCTACCTCGCTCTGCTGGTTGCCGCCTTCGTGGCGGGTGTTCAGCTGTGTGCCCGCACGGCAAAAGCGCTGGGCGTGCATGATCATCCGGGGATAGTCTGGGATGAATTCGTGGGCATATGGCTGGCACTGGCGCTGCAACCGACCGGGGCTTTCTGGCTGCTGTTCGCCTTCCTCGCTTTCCGTTTTTTCGACATCATCAAACCCTGGCCCATCGGCTGGTTGGACCGGCGCATGCCGGGAGGCCTTGGCATCATGATCGACGACGTGGTGGCTGGTGCCTATGCACTGGTGCTGATGGCTCTGCTCCAGTGGGGGGTCTGAACCACTGCGTCAGTGTCGCGCCTCATCGCGCTGCTCGGGAAGCATCTGGACGACGTTGAGAAAGCGGCGCAGACCCACTTCAGCGCGTTCACGGGTGGCATAGGGGCCGCTGTCGAAGCCTTCCCGAGTGGTGAAGTACCAACGGTTTCCCACGCAGAAAAAGCGGCTGCTGCGGAATGGAATGGGGATGCGCTCTTCTCCCACCCTGGCTTTAGGCTCCATGGTTGCCCCCTTTAATACCATGCGATGTGGTTTGTTATTCTCGGATGTCTTTATTGGATAGTCATTAAACAATCCGTGTTGCAGTATAGACAGATTTTGACCCGGTTTGACAATCCGTCAGAGACCCGGATTTGTAGCGCGACTCTGATCGGCTTAATGACGTCAGCTTACCGCTGGATTGTCAGTTCCGGCTATGGCGCTGGCTTCAATTGCCTCAACAGCGGTTTCCATCAGTTCCGCGAGCTGCTCGCCGTCCGGAACCAGGTCTGGACAGGTCGTCAGATTGAGGTGAATAGCGCCGGCGTAACTCAACGCCAGGATTGCCAGGCCGGCGCCGTGGAACAGAGGCGCGGAGTTGACCTGATGAACCAGCCGTGCGCCCTTGAGATACAGCGGCACCTGGGGACCGGGCACATTGGTGATGGGCAGGTTGAATGCTGGCTGGTAGTGCTGGGCCAGATGGAATTCACTGTAGAGCCGCGTGGAGAGGGCAACCAGCGTTGAAGGCAGACGTTCGGTCAGGCGGTCCGCGGCAATGGCTTCCCCGTAGTTCTCCGAGGTCCGCGTGTTATCCCGGATGAGGGCGACCCGGCGGGCGGGATCCGGTTCCTCAGTGGCCAGGTTCACCAGCATGGCTGACATCTGGTTGCCCATTGGCTGGCGCAGGCTGCGCGAACGTACTGAGACCGGCGTCAGCGCTACCAGGCTGTCTTCCGGTTGAATGCCATGGCCCGTCATGTAGCGTTTCAACGCTTCCGCACAGATCCCGAGCACCAGGTCATTGAGGCTGATGTCCGGGCCGATGGCGCCTTTCAGGGTTTTCAGCCGGGACAGGTCAAATGAAGTGCTGTTGAGGCGCCGGCGTGTCGTGAGGTTGCGATTGAAGGGGGTGCGTGGCGCGCTCAGAACATTTTTCGGGGTCCGGATTCGGCCGATGGGGTGTTCCATGAAGTCGCGCAGTGCCGCTGTCATGGTTGACTGGGTGAGGCTGAGGAACTGGAACGGCTTGCGCAGCAGATTCAGTGATGCGCGCGTCAGCAGCTGCTCCGGTCGCGGTACGGGTTCCGGCTGCCATGCCGGTGGCCGCGTCTTGGTGGGCGTGTCCGGGGTGTATTCGAGCAGCTTACCCATGACTTCCTCGCCGCTGAAGGCGTCTACGGCGGCATGATGCACGCGCACCACCAGCGCAAAGCCATCCGCGGGAAGCAGGGTGTCCGGACCAAACCCTTCCACCCAGGTGACATGCCAGAGTGGGCGTGTGCGGGGCAGGGGGGTGGCCAGTCGATCCTCTGTCAGGGCCATGAGTGCGGCGTGGTCACCGCCCTCCAGATTTACTGATTCAATATGGCGCTCAATGGCGAAATCCGGGTCGTCAATCCAGTAGGGGCGGTCCAAGTTAAAGGGCAGGTGCATCAGTTTCTGGCGGAAAAAACCCGCGAGGTGCAGGCGGTGGTTCAGGTAGTCCCGGAAGTCATCGAACGTCAGCGCCTTCTCCCGTTCCGCGGCATCGAAGATGTAGAGACCGCCGATGTGCATGGGTGTGGTCTCGGATTCGAGGAAAAGAAAGGACGCGTCCAGTTCGTTCAGTTGATGCATCAGGGAAATCCGCTTTGCTCCGTGATGGATGATCTTCGTCTCAGACCGGGGTGAGCCAGGGGCTGAAATAGTCCGGTTGGGAAAGATGATCCCAGAACCAGTTGATGGCCTTGCCCTGATCCCCACGCCGGCGGGCCATGCAAAGTATCACCGGAGGGCGCCTGGTGGCTACGTCCAGTGCCACGAGTTCGCCGGATGCCAGGGCCGGCTCCACCTGAGGGCGCGGCAGCCAGCCAACGCCCATGCCGGCTTTCTGGGCCTCGATCTTGTGGGCCATGCTGGAGACCGTAAGAGTGCGCTGGCGGGCAAAGATGCCCGCCGAACCGGCCGGCAGCTGGCGGGAACTGTCCGCCGCCACAACCGCGGGCCAGGCGCTCAGGGTCTCCTCGGAGAGGGGGCCCGTTTCGGCCGCCAGTGGGTGATTGTGGGCGACGGCATAGACAAAGGGCACCTGGCCGATATCCCGGTGCTCGAAATCCCCTGGGGGCTGGA
This sequence comes from Salicola sp. Rm-C-2C1-2, assembly GCF_040196175.1. Taxonomy (NCBI): domain Bacteria; kingdom Pseudomonadati; phylum Pseudomonadota; class Gammaproteobacteria; order Oceanospirillales; family Halomonadaceae; genus Salicola; species Salicola sp. Rm-C-2C1-2. Next base: position 195,704 of record NZ_JBEFNF010000005.1, read on the forward strand.
TTTCGCTGGTGGCCCCGGCAATGAGGTCCGCCCTGCCCGTGTGGAGGGCATCCCAGGGGCCGTTGAATACTTCATCGAGCAGGTGAATTTCTACCGGAACCCCAAGCTCGTTGAATGCACTGACCGCCGGGAACAGAGCTGCCACTGGAAGTAGTGCATTCACGGCAATGGTTACACTCGCCTCCCAGCCTTCGGCTACGCGTCGAGTGGTGCGCGCCAGTGTGTTGGCGGCCTCCAGAAGCTGCCGGCCTTCTTCCAGCAGGTAGTGACCGGCGTTGGTCAGGGTTGCGCGGTGGCCGGAACGGTCAAACAGGAGCACATCCAGATCTTCCTCCAGCTTGTGCACCGTGTAACTGATCGCGGACGGCACCCGGTGCATTTCCTCGGCGGCAGCAGCAAAGCTGCCCTTGCGGGCGATGGCGTCGAGGACGCGCAGGGCGTCAATGGTGATGGGAAATGCCATGGTCAAAAATACTGAAAGGGTTGGCCAGATTTAATTGGTTGTCGCGAATGCCATTCTAACGCAATCTGGCTATAGACGTATTCATTGCCTGAGTTTTATGAGAGGAGAAAGCGCTATGGGCCTGTTGATCAATGGGGAGTGGCATGACCAGTGGTACGACACCGCCAAGAGCGGGGGTGCCTTTGTGCGCGAGAGCGCCCAGTTCCGCAACTGGGTAACACCGGACGGCAGTGCCGGACCCACGGGCGAGGCTGGCTTTGCGGCAGAACCCGGGCGCTATCACCTCTATGTGGCACTGGCCTGCCCATGGGCGCACCGTACGCTGGTTTTCCGCAGGCTCAAGGGGCTGGAGGACATGATCCCGGTATCCATCGTGCATCCGGACATGCTGGAGAACGGCTGGGAGTTCCGGCCTGATGATCACTTCCATCGTGACCATGAAAACGGGGCCCGTTTCATGCATGAGATCTACACCCGGGATACGCCGGACTACACCGGCCGGGTAACAATCCCGTGCCTGTGGGATACACATCAGCAACGGATCGTGAGCAATGAATCCGCGGATCTGATCCGGATGTTCAACAGCGGTTTTGACGGCCAGGGTGCACGGCCCCTGGATTTTCATCCTGAGTCGCTGCGAGATGAGATCGACACCGTCAACGAGCGGATCTACAACAGCGTCAACAACGGCGTCTACCGGGCGGGCTTCGCCACGGTTCAGGACAAGTACGAGCAGGCGTTCACGGAAGTCTTTGAAGCGCTGGAGTGGCTTGAAAGCCGCTTGGCGCGGCAGCGCTATCTGGTGGGCAACCGCCTGACCGAGGCGGACTGGCGCCTGTTCACGACCCTGGTGCGCTTTGACGCGGTCTACTACAGCCACTTCAAGTGCAACCGTCACCAGCTGCGCGATTTTCCGAATCTGCAGGGCTACCTGAAAGACCTCTACCAGATTCCGGGCGTTTCGGAGACGGTGAACATCGACCAGATCAAGCGCCATTACTACCGCAGCCAGAGGACCATCAACCCGACCAAGATCGTGCCGGCGGGGCCGGTGCTTGAGCTGGAACAGGCTCATGACCGGGGTCATCTCGGCCCGGATTTCCCTGAGGCTTGCGCTGCCGGCTCAGTCTGAGCGCTGGACCGCCAGATCCACCAGATGATGGAGAGCCTGGCGATGAGGCGAGTCGGCCAGCACTTCAAGGCATCGCCGCGCCTGTGCCGCCTCCGCAGCGGCACACCGGCGGCAGTACTCAATGGCGCCGCTGTTGTGAACGGCTTCAAGCACAGGCGTGAGCTGATCGGACCCACCACTGCGGATGGCTTGACGCACCGTTGAGGCATCTGCGGAGTGACCGTTCGTCATGGCATGGATGAGCGGCAGAGTGGCCTTGCCCTCGGCCAGATCGTCGCCCACATTCTTGCCCATGGTCCCGGCGCTGCCTTCATAGTCCAGCACGTCATCCACGAGCTGGAACGCCATGCCCAGATGCTGGCCGTAATCGCGCAGAGCGGCTTCGGTGGCGCTATCGGCCTGCGTCAGTACGGCAGCGGAATGGGAGGCCGCCTGGAAAAGCATGGCTGTCTTGCTGTGTATGACGTTGCGATAGTCCGCTTCGGAAAGATCCGGGTTACGGATATTGGTGAGCTGCAGCACCTCGCCCTCGGCGATCACACCGGTGGCCTCTGAAAGCAGATCCATCACGCGCATGTTTTCGAGACTGACCATCATCTGAAAGGCGCGGGCGTAGAGGAAATCCCCTACGAGCACGCTGGGCGCGTTGCCCCAGCGGGCATTGGCGGTCTCACGCCCACGGCGCAGCTCGGAGGTATCCACAACATCATCGTGCAGAAGGGTTGCGGTGTGCAGAAACTCGATCACCGCCGCCAGGGTCGCCTGGCGTTGGCCTGTATTCCCCAGTGCCCCGGCACTGAGGAGCACTAAAAGCGGACGCAGGCGCTTACCGCCGCTGTCCACGATGTAATGGCCAATGTGCTCGACCAGCGGCACGCGCGAGTTCAGCTGCTCGTGGATCTGCGCGTTAACGCGCTCGAAATCATCCCGGACAGGGGCGTAGATGGCATCCAGACTCATAGGCATTCAGCAGTTGTCGGGCAGCGCCCCAGCGGCGCCAGGACATGCAGGAGTCGTAGATTATGGGGCGTGTCAGGGGCTGTCAACTTGGAGTGATGCATCAATGTAGTGAGTGGTCATTAACCGGCGCTTATTGCTCCCGAGGCCGGATTTCTCTATAATCCGCAGCCCTGTAACTCATCCCAATACCTGCCGCTCCCTGCTATAGGGTCGCCAGAGTGCTTCCCTTAGAACCAGGCTCAAGAGCAGGGATGGGTCATCGACGGAGAAGGCGCATGTACGCAGTGATTGTCAGCGGTGGTAAGCAGCACCGCGTTCGCGAAGGCGAGAAGATCAAGCTCGAGAAAATCGAGACTGAAACCGGCGGCACGGTGGAGTTCGACCGTGTACTGCTGGCGGGAGAAGGGGACGAAGTGAAAATCGGTACCCCGGACCTAGATGGCGCAAAAGTGACTGGCGAGGTAGTCAGCCACGGTCGTCACGACAAGATCCAGATCATCAAGTTCCGCCGCCGCAAGCACTCCATGAAGCAGATGGGGCACCGGCAGTGGTATACTGAAGTCAAGATTACCGGTATCAAGGCTTAAGGGGGCAGCATGGCTCACAAAAAGGCAGCAGGTAGTACCAAGAACGGACGCGATTCCGAGTCGAAACGCCTCGGTGTGAAGGCGTTTGGTGGCCAGGCAGTGCAGCCCGGCAGCATCATTGTCCGCCAGCGTGGTTCCAGCTTCCGCGCCGGTCAGGGCGTGGGCGTTGGCAAGGATTTCACTCTGTTCGCTCTGGACGAGGGTGTGGTGCGGTTCGATGTGAAAGGGCCGCGCAACCGCAAGTACGTGAGCATCGAATCCGCGGGCTGAACCGCGATTTCTGAGGCTCTGCAACCCCGTGCCGCAATGCGGTACGGGGTTTTTTGATTCGAGGCATCCCATGCAGTTCGTTGACGAAGTCACCATAGTGGTTCAGGCCGGCAAGGGCGGTAATGGCTGCCTGAGTTTCCGGCGTGAGAAATATGTGCCCAAGGGCGGGCCCGATGGTGGCGACGGAGGCGATGGCGGTTCCATCATCCTGCGGGCGGATAGCGATCTCAATACCCTTGCGGATTACCGCTATCAGCGCAAGTTCCGCGCTGGTACGGGCGAGGATGGCCGTGGCAGCAACTGTTCGGGCGGCAAGGGTGAGAATCGGGTGCTGGATGTGCCGCTCGGCACGACCGTAGTCGACTGTGATACCGATGAAATCCTGGGCGATCTGACTGAGGCAGGGCAGACCCTGCGGGTAGCCCAGGGCGGTTTTCACGGGCTGGGCAACACCCGTTACAAGTCGAGCGTGAACCGTGCGCCGCGTCAGACCACCTCCGGCTCCGCGGGTGAAGCCCGCGAAATCCGTCTGGAAATGAAAGTGCTCGCGGATGTGGGGCTGGTGGGGCTGCCCAACGCCGGCAAGTCCACCCTGATCCGCGCCATGTCCGCCGCCAAGCCCCGGGTTGCGGACTACCCCTTCACTACGCTAGTGCCGAATCTGGGCGTGGTCTCAGTGGCCGCGCACCAGAGTTTTGTGGTGGCGGATATTCCCGGGCTGATCGCAGGCGCCTCCGAGGGCGCGGGACTGGGTATCCGCTTCCTGAGGCACTTGGTGCGCACCCGGCTGCTGCTGCACGTTGTGGATCCCATGCCCTGGGATGATGAGGACCCTGTCGAGTCGGTCCACACCATCACCCGTGAGCTGGAGCGTTTCAGTCCGGCGCTGGCCGAGCGCGAGCGCTGGCTGGTGATCAACAAGGCCGACTCGCTTCCGGATGCCGAGGACGAAGTGGCGCGCCTGCGTGAATCCCTGGGCTGGGAAGGCCCGATTTTCCTGATCTCAGCGCTCAGCGGCGATGGCATTCAGGCGCTTGCCCAGGCGATCATGCGTTGGCTTGAGCAGCAGACTGAGCGTGAACGGGAGGATCCGGTGTTCGCCCGGGCTGAGGCCGAGCTTCGCCAGCAGGTCGACGCGCAGGCCCGGGAGCAGATCCAGTCGCTGCGGGGACCTCAGCAGGATGAAGACGAGGATGATGACGAAGACGATGATCACGATGTTGAGGTGGTCTACGCACGCTGAGGCGGCGCGCCATGACTGAGCGCCAGCGCATTGCCGGGGCGCGCCGGCTGGTGGTTAAGATCGGCAGCGCCCTGCTGACCGACGACGGCCGCGGCCTGTCCCGAGAAACCTTCACGCAGTGGGTCGATCAGCTCATGGCATGGCGGCGCGCGGGCGTCGAGGTGGTGCTGGTGTCTTCCGGCTCGGTTGCCGAGGGCATGAGTCGGCTCGGATGGGCTCAGCGCCCGGAACATGTGCATGAGCTCCAGGCAGCCGCAGCCGTGGGCCAGATGGGGCTCGTGCAGGCCTGGGAGGCGCAGTTTCAGCGCCACGGTACCCACACCGCTCAGATCCTTCTGACCCATGATGATCTCTCCGACCGCAAGCGTTACCTGAATGCGCGCAGTACGCTCAGGACGCTTCTGCCCATGGGCGTTATCCCTATCGTCAACGAGAATGACACGGTGGTCACAGACGAAATCCGTTTCGGTGATAACGACACACTCGGGGCTCTCGTCGCCAACCTTGTAGAGGCCGATGGCCTGATCGTTCTGACCGACCAGCCAGGCCTCTATGACAGTGACCCTCGCAGCAACCCTGATGCTGCCTTGATTCCTGAGGCGCGGGCCAGCGATGAGCGTCTCGATGCCATGGTGGCGGGCGGCAGTCGTGGCTCGCTGGGAAGCGGTGGTATGGCGACCAAGGTGCGCGCGGCACGGCTGGCGGCTCGTTCCGGTGCCTTCACGCTGATTGTTGGTGGCCGCATCGAGCGCGTTCTTGAACGGGTTCGCTCTGACGAGGTGTTGGGTACCCTGTTGGTTCCGGATCAGGAGCGTCTGGATGCGCGTAAACAGTGGATCGCCGGGCATCTTCGCACTCGTGGACGGCTGGTGCTGGATGATGGCGCGGTACGGGTGTTGCGTGAGGGGGGGCGGAGCTTGCTGCCTGTTGGGGTGCGCCTTGTCGAAGGCGGCTTCCGTCGGGGAGAGATGGTTTCCTGTGTGGATGCACAGGGGCAGGAAGTGGCGCGCGGGTTAGTCAGCTACGATGCGGCTGAGGCCCAGCAGCTTGCCGGCTGCCCCAGTGAGCGGATTGCCGAGCGGTTGGGGTATGTGCAGGAGGAAGAGCTGGTGCATCGGGACAACATGGTCCTGGTCTAGCTCCAGCTCCGCCGCTGAATCCTGAAACGAACAGACCCCGCCGAAGCGGGGTCTGCTGTGAACGGCAACCCGTTGCGTTCAGCCGGACTGAAGCGCCTTGATGCGTGCGTTGAGGCGGCTCTTGTGACGAGCCACTTTGTTCTTGGCGAACACGCCCTTGTTCACGCTGTTGTCGAGCACGGGCTCCATCTCGCGGAACGCTTCACGTGCGCCTTCGGCATTGCCGTTGCGCAGCTGGGTCTCAACTTTCTTGATGTAGGTGCGCGCGCGCGAGCGCTGGCCAGCGTTGTGTTTGCGCTGCAGCTCGTTGAGGCGGGCACGCTTTCTTGCTTGCGGAGAGTTAGCCACCGTTTGACTCCTCGAATTCGGGTTACCAATGGGTCTGAAATGACGCGGAATCATGCCGCGCAGATGCGCTGTTGTCAAGGATTGAGCGGTGGTGCGGTCGTCAGGTGCCGGTCAGGGTGGTAGTATCCCGCGTTTTCACCCGGGATCATCAGGCATGTCTCAGGAGCCGCAGAGCGAGCCAGTACCGGAGGAACCGGAGGAAGAGGAGGCCTCATCGGGCCATGTCCGTGGTCTTCTGCGCTCCTCCGGCATTTTTGCGGTCTTCACCATGCTCTCCCGGGTTCTGGGGCTGGCCCGTGACATTGTGATTGCCCGCTACTTTGGCGCCGGTCCGGACGCCGATGCCTTTTTTGTTGCCTTCAAGATCCCCAACTTCCTGCGCCGCCTGTTCGGGGAGGGCGCCTTCAATCAGGCGTTCGTGCCGGTCCTGTCGGAATACCGCGAAAAATACGACACCCGCTCCGTGCATTCACTGGTCAATACCGTGGCCGGGTCGCTCGGGTTCGTGCTGTTGGTTGTTTCCGTGCTGGCAGTGCTGGGATCCCCCTGGATTACTGCCGCCTTTGCTCCGGGGTTCATCGGCGACGAAGCCCGCTACCCGCTGGCGGTGGCGATGCTGCGCATCACGTTTCCCTACCTGATGCTGATCTCGCTCACCGCTTTCTGCAGCAGTGTTCTGAACAGTTACGACATTTTCGGGGTTCAGGCGTTCACGCCCGTGATCCTGAACCTGAGCATGATTGCCAGCGCCATCTGGCTGACGCCTTACATGCAGGAACCAATACTGGCACTGGCCTGGGGTGTTGTGATTGCTGGTGTGCTGCAATTGCTGTTTCAGCTGCCGTTCCTGGCCCGGCTCAACCTGCTGCCGAGGCCGCGTATCGACTACCGGCACGAGGGCGTGGTCCAGATCATGAAACTGATGGCGCCGGCGCTTTTCGGTGTCTCGGTGAGCCAGATCAACCTGCTGCTGGATACCATACTGGCTTCAATGCTCGAGACCGGAAGTGTGTCCTGGCTGTATTATTCCGACCGGCTCTCGGAGCTGCCTCTGGGCATCTTCGGTGTGGCCATCGGCACCGTGATCCTGCCGAATCTGTCGCGCAAGCACGCGGATGAGTCCATGGCATCGTTCTCGCGCACCCTGGACTGGGCGCTGCGCAGTGTATTGCTTCTGGGGATTCCGGCAGGGCTGGCGCTGTGCCTGCTGGCGGAACCGTTGATTGCGACCCTGTTCCATTATGGCGAGACCACAACGCGGGACGTTTTCATGTCCGCCCAGAGCCTGCGGGCTTACGCGCTGGCGCTGGTTGCCTTCATGCTGGTGAAAGTGCTGGCTCCGGGCTTTTTCTCCCGTCAGGATATGCGCACGCCGGTGCGGATTGCGGTGATAGCGATGACGTCCAATATGGTGTTCAACCTGATCCTGGTCTGGCCGCTGGCGCATGCCGGGCTGGCATTGGCGACGGCGCTGTCCGCCTGGATGAACGCCAGTTTGCTGTTGCGTGGGCTGCATCGGGAAGGTGTCTTCCGCCCGCAGCCCGGCTGGGGCCGTTTCGCGTTGCAGCTTTTGGCGGCTAATGCGCTGATGGGGGTGCTGCTTTTGCTGGTCTCTCCTGGTGCTGCTGAGTGGCTGGATTTCAGCCTGTTCATGCGAATGGGTTACACAGCGGCGCTGGTTGTGGGCGGGGCCCTGGTGTACTTCGCTGTGCTGCTTCTTTCAGGGGTTCGTGTGCGTCATTTCCGTATGCATTGACGCCTTTGTGGTCGAGGGCATTGGGCCTTGTCCCGCCATTGCGGTATAATCCGCGTCCCCCGAGACTCACGAAGGAGCCCCGCATGCGCCTGATCCGAGGGCTGCACAATCTCAAGCGCTGGGCGGAACGCAGTGACAACCCCCTCGCTAACGGGTGTGTCGCCACCATAGGCAACTTTGACGGCATCCATCGCGGTCATCAGGTCATTATCGACCAGGTGCGGGATCGCGCCCATCAGCTGGGCGTTCCTTCGGTGGTGATGGTGTTTGAGCCCCAGCCAAGGGAATTCTTTGGCGGAGCGGACGCGCCGCCGAGGCTGATGCGCTTCCGCGAGAAGGTGGAGGTGTTGCTCGCCCATGATGTGGATATCGTCGTCTGCCTGCAGTTCGGTTCCCGGTTGCGTAACCTGTCCGCCATGGATTTCATCGAGCAGGTGCTGATGGAAGGATTGAACGTCCAGCACCTGGTGGTCGGAGATGACTTCCGCTTCGGCTGTGATCGCAAGGGCGACTTCCGGCTCCTGCAGCAGGTTGGGGCGGAGCGTGGCTTCGAGGTGGAACACACCAAGACCATTCAGGTTGGCGGCGAGCGCATCAGCTCCACCCGCCTGCGCCAGGCACTGGGAGAAAACCGGCTGGCGGACGCCGGGGAGCTGCTGGGTCGCCCCTATGCCATTACCGGGCGCGTCGTTTATGGCAAGGCGCTGGGCCGGGAGCTGGGCGTACCGACCGCCAATATCCTGCTTGGGGGGCGTAAGCCGCCGCTGCGCGGCGTTTATGTGGTGATGGTGGAAATGCCCGGCGGCCACGTTGAGCGCGGTCTGGCCAATATTGGGATGCGGCCAACTGTTAACGGGCAGTACCCGTCAGTGGAGGTCCATCTGCTGGATTTCTCCGCCAACCTTTATGGGCGGCGGCTGGGTGTGACGTTCCTTTACCATCTGCGGGATGAGGTCAAATTTGACTCCGTGGAAGAGCTTGAATACCGCATTCACGAGGACATCAACCAGGGCCGTGACTGGCTGGCGAACAACCGCCCGGTACCGACCAATGTGGAACGCTGACCGAAACGACAGACTCCGGGAACCTTCATGAGCGATTACAAAGACACGCTGAACCTGCCGAAGACGGATTTCCCCATGCGGGGGAACCTGTCCAAGCGCGAGCCCGAGATGCTTGAACGCTGGAACCGTCTGGATCTTTACGGCACGCTGCGCCAGCGCCGTGCGGGCGCCGAGCGCTTCGTGCTGCACGATGGCCCGCCCTACGCCAACGGCAGCATTCACATTGGTCACGCGGTCAATAAGATCCTCAAGGACATGGTGGTCAAGTCCCGCAACCTGATGGGCTATGACGCCCCCTATGTACCGGGCTGGGACTGCCACGGTCTGCCCATCGAGCATAAAGTGGAGCAGGACATCGGCAAGGCCGGTGACAAGGTTGACTACAAGACCTTCCGCCAGGCCTGCCGCGATTACGCCGCTGAGCAGCTGGACAACCAGCGCCAGGACTTCATCCGGCTCGGCGTGATGGGGGACTGGTACAACCCCTACCTGACGATGGATCCGAAGGTCGAGGCCGACATCGTCCGCTCCCTGGGCCGCATCATTGATAACGGCCACCTGGAGCGTGGCTTCAAGCCGGTCTACTGGAGCGTGGTCGGCCAGTCCGCATTGGCGGAAGCGGAGGTGGAGTACCAGGAGAAAACCTCCATCCAGATTGATGTGCGTTTCCCGGCGGTTGCGCCGGGGAAAGTGGCTGGTGCCTTCGGCCAAAGCGAGCTGGATGCGCCCGTCTCGATGGTGATCTGGACCACTACGCCCTGGACCATCCCGGCCAACCAGGCGGTGGCAGTTAACGAGGAGCTGGAGTACAGCCTGATCCGCGCCGATGCCGGCCGGGGAACTGAATACCTCGTTGTGGCCGAGGAGCTGCGCGAGACGGTGACCGAACGCTGGAACCTGCAGAATGCCGAGGTCGTGGCACGCTGCCGTGGCGCGGCGCTGACCGGCCTGAGCCTGCAGCACCCGCTCTATGAGCGCCAGGTGCCTGTTGTGCTGGGGCATCATGTTTCCACGGACGCGGGTACCGGGCTGGTGCACACCGCACCGGACCATGGTCCGGATGACTTCGAGATTGGGCGCGCCAATGGCATCGGCACGCTGAATCTGGTGAAGGCGGACGGCACCTATGCCGATGCCGCCGGCGAGTTCACGGGCATCCACATCTACAAGGCGGATACCCCGGTCTGTGAGGCGCTGGAACGCGAGGGCTGCCTGCTGTTCCAGGAGTCATTCAAGCACAGCTATCCCCACTGCTGGCGAACCAAGACACCGCTGATCTACCGCGCCACGCCCCAGTGGTTCATCAGCATGGACCGCAACGGGCTCAAGAAGGGGGCTCTGGAAGCGATTCCCGGTGTGCGCTGGATTCCCTCCTGGGGCCAGCAGCGCATCGAGGGCATGATCGAGCAGTCCCCGGACTGGTGCATCTCGCGCCAGCGCACCTGGGGCGTGCCCATCACGCTGTTCGTGCATAAAGATACCTATGAGTTGCATCCGCGCACGCCCGAGCTGATCGAAGACGCCGCCAAGGCCATTGAGAAGGACGGCATTGACGCCTGGTACGAGCTCGACGCCCGCGAACTGCTCGGCGACGACGCCGATACCTACGAGAAGGTCACGGACACCCTGGACGTCTGGTTCGACTCCGGTGTAACCCATGCCTCGGTGCTTGACCGGCGCGAGGATCTTAATCGCTATCCCGCCGATCTGTATCTGGAAGGGTCGGATCAGCACCGGGGCTGGTTCCAGTCCTCGCTCAAGACCGGCATCGCCATCAACAAAATGGCGCCCTACAAAGAAGTGCTGACCCACGGATTCACCGTGGACGAAAAGGGCTACAAGATGTCCAAGTCCATGGGCAACGTTATTGCGCCCCAGAAGGTGATGGATGAGCTGGGCGCCGACATCCTGCGCCTGTGGGTGGCAGCCACCGACTACAGCGCAGAAATGTCGGTCTCTCAGGACATCCTCAAGCGCACCGCGGATGCCTACCGCCGCATCCGCAATACCTCGCGCTTCCTGCTGGCCAACCTGGACGGCTTCGATCCGGCCGCAAACAGCGTGGCTTTTGACGATATGGTGGCGCTGGACCGCTGGATGGTGGACCGGGTGCGGCGCCTGCAGGACGAAGTGATCGATGCCTATAACCGCTACAGCTTCCTGCAGGTGTACCAGAAGGTGCACAACTTCTGCATTCTGGATCTGGGAGGGTTCTATCTGGACATCATCAAGGATCGCCAGTACACCACTCAGGCGGACAGCCTTGAGCGCCGCTCCTGCCAGACCGCGCTGCACCACGTGGCCGAGGCTCTGTCGCGCTGGATCGCGCCCATTCTGACCTTTACCGCGGATGAGATCTGGCAGCATATTCCCGGCGAGCGGGACGAGAGCGTGCACTGGGCCACCTGGCACGAGGGTCTGGAGGCACTGCCGGCGGATGCGCCCATCAAGCAGGAAGAGTGGGACACGCTGATTGATGTGCGCAGCGCGGTGAACAAGCAGCTCGAAGCCGCGCGCAACGAGGGCACCATCAAAGGCTCACTGAGCGGTGAGGTCACGCTTTATGCGGATGGTGGCCTGAAGGAGCTGCTGGAACGTCTGGGCGATGAACTGCGCTTTGTGATGATCACCTCCGAGGCCCGGATTGCGCCGCTGGCCGAGGCGGGTGAGGCGCCGGCAACCGAGCTTGAGGGTCTGAAGGTCGCCGTTAGTGCCGCCAGCCACACCAAGTGCGAACGCTGCTGGCATCATCGCCCGGATGTGGGTGAGCACAGCGCGTACCCGGAGCTGTGCGGTCGTTGCATCAGCAACATCAGCGGCAACGGCGAAAACCGCTGGTTTGCGTAACGCCATGCTGACGCCGCTGGCCCGCTATGGGCTCATCATCGCTGCCGCCATTGTGGTGGCGGATCTCACTACCAAGGCCGCGGCCACGGCCATGCTGGATTACGGTGAGGCCAACGTGGTGCTGCCGTTCTTCAACCTGACGCTGCTGCACAACACCGGCGCCGCCTTCAGTTTTCTTTCAGAGGGCTCCGGCTGGCAGCGCTGGTTGTTCATTACGCTGGCGGTGGTCATATCCGGGGTCCTGGTGGTCTGGCTCACGCGCCTGAAGCAGCATGAGACCTGGCTTGGCGTTGCGCTGGCCTTCGTGCTCGGTGGCGCTGTGGGTAATCTGTATGACAGGGTGGTGCACGGCTATGTGGTGGATTTCTTTCACTTCCACTGGGCCGGCTACCATTTCCCCGCCTTTAATGTGGCGGATAGTTTCATTACCGTTGGCGCGCTCATGCTGCTGCTCGACGTTTTCATGAGCGGTGAGCACCGAGACAGCGACACACTGGATAAAGGCAACAAGCAATGAGCGTAATCGGAGCGGACAGCCAGGTGACACTGCACTTCGCGCTGCGGCTGCAAGACGGTTCAGACGTGGACTCCACCTTCGAGAAGGACCCCGCAACCCTGACCATGGGCGACGGCAACCTGCCGGAGCCCTTCGAACGGCTCCTGCATGGACTCAAAGCCGGCGACCGCCAGAGTTTTTCAGTGCCGCCCGAGGATGCCTTCGGCCAGCCCAACCCCAACAACGTCCAGACGTTCAAGCGCCGCGAGTTCAGCCCGGAGCTGCCGCTGGAGGAAGGCATGGTGCTGTCCTTCGCGGATGCGGCCAAGGCCGAGGTGCCGGGTATTATCAAGGCGTTTGATGATGATAGTGTTGAGATTGATTTTAATCATCCGCTCGCTGGCAAAACGCTCGAATTCGAGGTTGCCATTGTGGATGTCCAGTAAGCACCGGGAACCATGACCATGCAGATCAAGCTCGCTAACCCCCGTGGATTCTGTGCCGGCGTTGACCGCGCCATCGAAATCGTTAAGCGCGCGCTCGATGTCTACGGCGCGCCCATCTACGTCCGCCATGAGGTGGTGCACAACAAGTTCGTAGTGGATGACCTGCGCGAGCGCGGCGCCGTCTTTGTGGATGAGCTGCATCAGGTACCTGATGACGCCTGGGTGATCTTCAGCGCCCACGGTGTCTCCCAGGCGGTGCAGCAGGAAGCGCAGGACCGCGGCTTACAGGTGTTTGATGCCACCTGCCCGCTGGTGACCAAGGTGCACATGGAGGTCATGACCTACAGCCGTGAGGGGCGCGAATGCATCCTTATTGGCCATGCCGGCCACCCGGAAGTGGAAGGCACTATGGGCCAGTACGACCGCAACAACGGCGGCGACATCTACCTGGTGGAAAACGAGGCCGATGTTGAGAAGCTGCAGGTCAAGGACCCGGAAAAGCTGGCGTTCGTCACCCAGACCACGCTTTCCATGGATGATACCGCACGCGTTATCGACGCCCTCCAGACCCGCTTCCCAGCCATTCAGGGTCCGCGTAAGGACGACATCTGCTACGCCACCCAGAACCGCCAGGATGCCGTTAAGATGCTGGCTGGCGAGAGCGACGTGATGCTGGTGGTAGGGTCGCCTAACAGCTCCAACTCCAACCGCCTGCGCGAACTGGCCGAGCGCATCGGTACCCCCGGCTACCTGATCGATACCGCCGACCAGATAGACGCCTCATGGCTTGAAAACATCGGCACCGTGGGCGTGACAGCCGGCGCATCCGCCCCCGAGGTGCTGGTAGAGGAGGTGATCGCGCGCCTGCGCGAATTCGGCGGCCAGACCCCGGATGAGCTGGAAGGCGAACAGGAGAACGTGGTGTTCAGCATGCCGAAGGCGTTGCGGATTCCGGCGAAGGAAGTGGAGGCCTGAAGGCAGGCCATCACCTGCTTGTGAACGTGGTTTCAAACTGTAACGCCCGGACGCATTGTCTCCGGGCGTTTTTTGTGAAGTGTGCTAATCTGCACATCGTATGCAGTCCTGTGCGACTGTTAGTGAATATGTAGATAAGAGGGATTTCAATGTCTGCCTGGACGAAACAGTTTTTGACCTTATTGGTGAGCATCTTTCTCGTTGCTTGCGGCACTGACGAAGGGTCTGGTGAAAGCGAAGACGGTAATGATGATCCCGATACGACGGAGCAGGTCAGCCTGGCAGTAGGAACAGGGTCAGGAGACAGTTTTCAGGCAGGGCAGATGCGGGTTGGTAGCAAGAGCCTGTCTGCCGGCGGGTCAACGAATCTGTCATTTAATATCGTTAATACTGGAAAAGGCAATGAAATCTACAGCGGCGACCCTGTAGCGGTCTCGTTCGCGTCCAGTTGCCTGTTGGAATCGTCGCCAAAAGCGGAACTTAACGGTCCCCTGGAAATTGAAACCGGTTCGGGTGATGTATCCGTGCGCTATACCGCGAAAGGATGCGAGGGTAAGGATACAGTAACTGCGACTGCATCCGCTGTTGATGGCGCAAACGCATCCAGCGAGATCAGCTTCACTACTCCCGAGGTCAGCTCCACGCTTGATATTGCGGCGCCTGACAACCTAAAGGTCAGCGCTGCCACGCCATCGCCACAAACGTTGGATACTAAAGGGTCAGGGGTCAGTGGTAACGGGCAGACTGCCGAGGTGGTATTCACAGTGACCGCAGAAGGCGGTGCGAAAGTGGCTCGTGAAAAAGTCAACTTTGAATTGATTGGTGCAGATGCCCTTAGCGGAGACGGGGCGCCATCTTTGGAAAGCCAACAAGCTGAGACAGACAGCTCTGGTGAAGCGCCGGCGCTTGTCGCGGCAGGGACAGGGAACGCGGTTGTCCGTGTAGCAGCGTCTTTAGCGGACAACCCAGCTATCAGAACGGTTTCTGCGCCAATAGCCGTCAGTGGTGGGATTCCAACCCAGGAGGGGTTCTCACTATCGGTCTCCGATGCGCTCCCTCCTGCCGCGTGGAATACGGATGGCGTGACTTCTGAAATCACGGTCAGGGCGACTGACAACTACGGCAACAATTCGGGTAATGCCGTTGTTAACTTTGTAACGTCTGGCGGCTCCATAGAGGGTGATTGTATCCTCGATGAGAGCGGCAAGTGTACGGTGACATGGCGGAGCCAGCGGCCCAGACCAGGCAATGGTCGCGTGACGATTATGGCGCGGAGTCTGGGTGAGGAGAGCTTTACCGATTCAGACGGGAACCGTGAATATTCTCAGGGCGAGCCATACAGAAACTCCAGACCTGAACCCTACGTGGATGCGAATCAGAATGGCTCGTGGGACAACACTGAGTATTTCTTCGATCAAGACAATGATAAGACTCGCAGCGCCACGGGCACGACGGCATACGATGGTGCCAGCTGCCCTGCGGGTGAATCGTTCTGCACGCAAGGGCCTGTGCCGGTCTGGCGGGCGATAACGGATTTTTGGATGACATCCGATAACCTGCAGGTCCAGCTTAATGGCCCTAACGGTGGCGGCGATGGCGAGTACTGTGCTGCCGTTTCCGGTCAGACAGGCAATGGCAATTCAACGCCCCCGCCCAGCGGTACCACAATCAGCTTTTCGTTTGACAGCGACGGTGATGGGGAAATCACCTCCAAGACGACAGAGAGAACCGTGTCAGAGGATCCCAGAAGCACAGTGGCAGAGACGTTCTGCGTCAAAGCGGTTGGGCCGGGGAGACTTACTGTTGTGGCTGATCCGCAGACAGGGGAGTCAGCCGCTGAGACGTCCCGTGATCTGTGAGTGGTTGTAATCTGGGAGCTTCCGGTTAGGAAAATCTCCCTTTCTGAGCGTGTTCGCACCGGGCGGACCGCTGTTCTATCAATATCCAGAAACCTCCCCTGCGCGGGGAGGTTTTATATACAAATAGTTTCCTGACCCCCACTCATCCTTTCCTCTAAACCGCTCATCACCTCCCGAATGACACAGCCGTGTCGTACTTTATGCTGGTCCAATAGGAATTGATGCCATAGAGCTATGGAACCTTTATGAACCCAGGCAATCGAAACCACCGTTTACGTCTTTCATGGCGTGGCAGCCAGGGGCTCACTTTGGTTGAGCTGATGATTGTTGTTGCCATTACTGGCGTTATGGCGGCTATCGCTGTTCCCGCGTTTGATGGCTTTATCAGCCGTAATCGCATAACAGCCACAACCAATGACCTCGTTGGTGCTTTGAATCTGGCCCGCTCTGAGGCCGCTTCGCGCGGTGAGAGCGTTGATGTTGTGCCGTTAAAAGGTGATTGGGCGAAGGGTGTCAGCCTCAAAGCCAATGGTGCCAGCATTCACAGAGCATCGACGCCTGAGGGTGTTGAGTTCAGCGGCCAAGCGTTTACATTCCGTGCCGTAGGCGAGGTTCAGGACGGCAGTGGTAAGTGTTTGGAGATCATTGACGGCAATGGTAGTGGTCGCCACTCAGTAACCGTGTCGCCGGCTGGGCAGGTGCGGTCAAAAGATGCTGGGTGTGGGCCGTAATCAGTGCATGGGAGAGATGAGATGACCAGTTACTCGAATGGCGCCAGCAGGAGCCAGGGGTTTTCCATTGTGGAAGTCATTGTGACGGTGCTTGTTCTGTCCATCGGTCTGTTGGGCATGGCTGCGATGCAGACGCAGGCAATGAAGCAGACAACCGACATGAACCGTTACAGCATCGCCACGCTGCACGCTAATACGGTTGCCGAGGAATACCGCCTTTCTGGTGGATCTGACTGGAGTGAAACGCTGAAACCCATTAGAGCTGCGGTCCAGCGGGATCTGGGTGACGATGCAACGATCAGTCTGGAATCCGAGGATGAATTGCAACGCATAACCGTGAGCTGGAATGCCGGGAAGTCGAACGATAAGCAACAGAAGCAAACTGTAACCGTTTACGCGAGGAATGAACCGTGATGCGTCGAGTTGCAAGCTGTGGAAGCCGGGGCCTTACCTTTCATAGGGGTGTGACATTGATCGAACTGATGATCGGCATTCTGCTCTCGTCTCTGATCATGCTCGGAATTGTTCAGATCTTCATAGCCAACAACCAGAGTTTCCAACTGCAGCAGGCGAACGCTCGAACCCAGGAAGCGGGTCGAATCGCGCTTGAGATGCTAACGCGGGAAGTCCGCAATGCAGGCTACATGGGGTGTACGCCTGCAGAGGCTGACTTGGCGAACAATCTTGACGAGTCGGATGATGAGTACGATGAAAACGCGCATGCTCTGAACGCTAAGGAACCGATCAAAACACGTGCTGCGGCTGTAACGGACCAAAAAAGCGATACCGATCACTTATGGCTGATGGCGGCCAAGTCACCGCGGGACAGTAGCGGCGATTCGATCGAGATGCGGGTGGAAGACGTTCCCAACTCAGCCAATTTTAAAGTGAATAACGCGGAAGCGCTGGAAGAAGGAGATATTATCGCCATCACGGACTGCGTTGGGGGTGATGTTGTTCAGGTTACCAATGTTCAGGGCACCAATGGCGTTATTGTCGCCAATACAGGTAACACACAGTCGCCCGGCAACAGCTATGACCAACCACATACGAACTGCTCGGGCAATAATTGCCCGAGCAGGCTCTACAACGATGGAGCACAAATCAACCAGGTTAAATCCTATGTGTTCTACATCAAGGAGACCGCTGATGGTGTCTCGAGCCTCTACCGCCGGGATCTGACCGCAGGTAATGAGGAGGAATTGGTGCGGGGCATCCAGAAGATGAAGATTCAATACTGGCAGGCCGGTGACTGGAAAGAGACTCCCTCGGATGTAACCGACTGGACCCAAGTAAAGGCCGCCAGAATCAGTATTCTGGTGCGCTCGCCTGAGACGAACGTAGTGGAAGACCCGATGAATTATTGTTTTCCAGGGGAGCCGTGGACGGTCGCAGGAGACCCAAAAGAGTGTAAGCCCTCGAATCAGGAAACTGCGGCGGATAAAGGCGTCTATCGAGTTTATACGGCGACTGCATCAGTACGTAACCGGTTGATGAGTGGAGGGCAATAATGAGTAGGCATAGGCAAGCGGTTCCCGGAAAAACAAAACATCGGGGTGCCGCCCTGCTGCTGGCGCTGATCATACTGCTTGTGCTCACCCTTCTTGGGATTTCAAGCCTGGACGGCAGCCTGCTGCAAACACGTATGGCCAATGCCCAGCGCCAGAGTGTGGTAGCGCTGGAACTGGCTGATGCGGCTCTGGATGAAGTTGAAACGCAGATTAGAGCAGGATCGTTGGGAACCGACGATTTCTACAACAAGGGCAATGCCCCTGACCCGTTCCAAAGCGACACCTGGAATGACGCGAACTCGCACGAAGTCAAACTCGAAGGGTTCGAGGATGAGCGCTCGCCCGAGTATCGGTTCTTCGTGGAAGATATGGGTGAAATGCAGGTGCGAACGGGATCGATGGACGTGACCAACTCATCCGTGGTGGATGCGCGCCGGGTCCGAATCGTGGTGAACGCTCATAGCCCGCATGGCAATGGGCAGCGGCTGATTGAATCGTTCTACGTCTATGATGACGCCTGAACCTGAGTGTGGGGGAAGTATGAGCTGGGTTATACGCAATAAAACGTTTTACAAATGGTTGTCAGGGATAGGGCTGGCCCTGTTGCTTTGGCCATCGCTGATTGTAGGGGCCGAGCTGGTGGATAAGCCCCTGTTTGTGGGCTCGAAGGTTCAGCCGAATATCATGTTCCTGATGGATGATTCTGGGTCCATGCAGTTTGAGTATATGCCAAACGAAATCAGCTCGGCTTTTGGTGAGTATGTTTATCGAAGTCCTTGGGATGTGGGTAGCTCTGTTTACGATTGTGGTGATGGTGACCTGGTAAATCTGAATGGTGACTTTAGGTGTCGACTTGAGAGAGCGGTTAGTTCGGGGAAGGAGGTGGAAAACCAGTGGTATTTCTCCTCAAAAGAGAACACCGTTTATTTTGATCCGGACCCCGAGAAAGAATACCGCCCCCCCCTCAAGCCCAATGCGGAAGACGATGATGACCGCATGCCCGACGCGCGCTATGACAATGCATGGAAGAACGGGTACCAGGATTACTTCGCCGAGGGCGGGACCACCAAGGATGATTTGCGGGATGATTTTGAGCACAGTGGGGTGACATTTGATGAGTCTGGGGCGTTCTACTACGAATTCGATGGGGATGAAGAGGGCTGTGAGTCTGACCCGCGACAGAACAAGTGCTACAACTACGTGGCCGTTAATGATACCTCGGCTGATAGTGATGTCAGACAGCGTTTTGCGAACTGGTATGCCTACTACCGAACGCGCCGCTATACCGCGCGTGCCGCCATCAGTGAAGGGTTTGATAGGCTGGGTGAGAAAGCGCGCCTTGGCTGGGGCACCATCAACACCAGATCCTTTCAGGCGGGGAATGTGGATGGCACCCGCCAGGAGGCAGTTATTCAGGGGGTTCGCCCTTACGGTCAGTCGCATCGCAAGACCTTCTATGATTTTCTTTATACGGTAGATGCCAACGGGGGCACTCCGCTTCGCCGGGCTCTGAATGGTGCTGGTCGGTACTATGAGAAGAATGATCGGTCCTGGGCAGACGATCCGAGTTCTTCCACCTCCGAGCTGCGTGAATGCCGTCAGTCCAATACCATTCTGATGACGGATGGATTCTGGAGCTCCAACCAACCCGGTAGACCGCTCCCTGGTGATATCGATAGTGAGGCCGGTGAGCTGATACAGAATACGGCTGCAGGCGACAGCTACCGGTACCAAGCGAACGATTTTTGGTCGGATTCCGAAGGTAACACGCTTGCGGACGTCGCCATGGATTACTGGAAGCGGGATATCCGCAGTGGCTTGGACAATTTTGTGCCCAGTTCAAAGCTTAACCCGGCATTCTGGCAACACATGGTCACTCATGGTGTGGGACTGGGCGTTGATGGAACGCTTGATGCGGATTCTGTTGTTGATGAGCTCCAGAAGCTGGATCCAACTGATGAGGAGCAGGAACCGTTAACTGAGGCCGACCTGAAAGACGTCAATTGGCCGGATCCGGTCGCCGCTGGAAACGGTTCGCCGGAAAGGATCGATGATCTACTCCATGCAGCCATGAACAGCCGGGGCAGCTTTTTCAGCACCAGCCGAGTTGATGAATTCGCTCAAGAGATGGGCGGGCTCCTGAAAGAAATTGAGTCGGAAGCTGCGTCTTCCAGTGGTGTTTCTTTTGATGTCGCCACTATCAAAGAGGATGCTTTAACCTTTGCAGCTTCATTTGATCCTGCGAGTTGGAGCGGCGATATTCAGGCATTGCCGATCATTAAAGAAAAGGATGGAGACTTTACCTTTCCAGATACTCTGGACGGGGGTATCTGGTCAGCCGCGGATCAGTTGGACAAGCCGGGATTCACGAATCTCGACCGCACCATTATTACTGGATCAGATGGCGAGGGCATAGCGTTTAGATGGGATAAGCTTGATTCGGCACAGAAAGCTGACCTGGAAGCGGGCCCCGGGGACAATCCACAGGCTTTGCTTGATTTTCTGCGCGGAGCACGAAAGCAGGAGGGGTCAATGTTTCGTGAAAGAGCGAGCCGGTTGGGAGACGTTGTGAACTCGACACCGTCCTATGTTGGTGCGCCCAACGCCGGCTGGCCTGACCAAGAGCCCTACGCACCAAAGAATTCGCCTTATTCGGACTTTGAGTTTGATCAGAAGGATCGCACGCCGGTGATCTACGCGGGCGCTAATGACGGCATGCTTCATGGTTTCAAGGCCACAGAGGATGGCGGCGAAGAGGTGCTTGCGTACATACCTGAGTATCTCTATTCCGATCAACCGAACCAGGGCCTGCATGCACTAGCCGATCCGGCCTATCAGCATCAATATTACGTTGATCTGCCGCCAAGGACTCAGGATGTTTACGTTGATGGAGAATGGCGAACTATTCTGATCGGCGGTAGCCGCACCGGGGCGAGCGGGATTTTTGCACTCGATGTCACAGATCCGGCTGAGTTCTCTGAGAGCAATGCAACGGATATTGCGCTGTGGGAATTCTCCGATGCTGACGATGAGCGGCTAGGTCGCATCACCCAAGCGCCTATCATTACACCAGCTGCCTGGGGCAATAATGGGCAGGATGTGCGGTGGACGGTTTTTCTGCCCAACGGTTACAAGTCGGGCTCCCAGTCCACGGGCTTCTTTATGCTGGATTTTGAGGCGGGTATACAGGACGGTTGGAGCAAAAAGGCTGTCAATTATGTGGAGTTTGATACCGGATTCGGCGCAACCGGCCTTTCACCGTTGAAAGTTCTGGATACCGATGCCGATGGCATTGCGGACCGGGTCTATGCTGGGGATTTGGAGGGCAATCTGTGGGCGGCTTCCAGCCGGAATGGTTGGGGATCGGTTTACTCCAGTGGTAAGGGAGGAAACGCAACGCCCCAACCCTTGTTCAAGGCACGTGACGGCAAGGGCAATGCACAGCCTATAACAGCCGCACCGGCAGTAACCCGAACGCCTCTTCCTAATGTGAGTGCTAACGATGATGATTTTCTGGTAGTTCTGGGCACGGGTGAGTACGAATTCGAGGGCGCCCCGCAGGACGACCAGACGCAGAGCGTCTACGCGGTGCGGGACCAGGGAGAGAGTGGGCTCGACCGGGATGCACTGGTCTCGCGGGCTTTCACCACATCTGAAGAGTCGAAAGAAGGGGAGGATGGGAACGTTAAAGTACGCCAGTCCAATGGCGATAAGATGGATTATAATAGCAACGAGGGCTGGTACATCGATTTGCCGAAGCAGTTTGAGCGGGTGACAACGGCTGCCAGTATCCGTCGCGTTAAAACGTCTTCCGGTGTGCGTCAGGTTGCGTTCATTAATTCCATGATTCCTGACGTAAACCCTTGTGCTCAGGGAGGGCGAGGGTGGCTCATGGCGTTTGGGATTGATGGCCGTACACCTCAGACACCGGTATTCCTTGAGTTTGATAAACCAATTGTAGGTTACCAAGTTGGCGGATTGCCTAATGAGTCAGAGACGGTTGGCGGTGGTGATAAAGACTACCGAACCACCACGCTCTCTGACGGCAGCCTGGAGGGGACACCGATCTCGCCCAATTCAGCAGATGTGAACTGGCGGCTTGGCTGGCGGGAACTCATCCAATGAATGAACGACGAACATTCAGACGGGATGTGCGCCTCGGCTGGAGAGGATGCACGGGCGTGACGCTGATTGAACTGATGATCGTCGTCGCGATCATCGGTATCCTCACTGCCATTGCGGTTCCGACCTATCAGGGGTATGTGGAGCAGACCCGGCGCGCCACTGCTCAGAGCGATCTTATGGAGCTGTCACAGTGGATGGAAAAGCGCTACAGCAGGAACTTCAGCTATCAGGACAATAACGACAATGCGCCCACGCTGCCCTTCAATCATTCACCTCAGGACTATAAGGCAGCGGAGGCGTACTACGGCATCAGCTTTGATGGTAGTGTCACGGATGACGCTTACACGTTGCAGGCAAAACCCAAGAACGCCCAGACCGGCGACGACTGTGGCACCCTGACGCTGGACCATCAGGGTAATCGCGGTTCTGGCGGCAGTGATTGCTGGTAGTCGGGTTACGGGCAGCTCACGGGCTGCCCGCTGCTGCCCTGCACAATGCCGTCCCCGGACTGATCCTGGGCGTAGCGCAGGCGCCCGCCCATATTGATGATGAGTTGGCCGGCGTTTGTCTCGTCACCGCTTTCCGGGCACCAGGTCAGGTTGCCGAGCGTTCCTCGCGCCATACCATTGGGCCGGTACTGGAAATAGCCGCGGTTGCCCACGCGCACGTGCCAGTTGCCTGATTCGGGCGGCTCCTTAACGCGGAAAACCGCCTGATTACTGGTGAGCGCCCGCTGGTTGTCCGGATCAGCGAATACATGCACCGGCCGTTGCCAATCGCCTGTGCATTGATTGCTGGCATCGAGCGGGCAGATGGTTACGATGGTGCCCTGGCTGACGGCCTCGGTTCGGGCAAGATGGAAGAGGCCCACCATGCTCTGCATCTGGCTTCGGCGGGCGGTATTCTCGAAAAGTTTCTGCATGCCGGGCACGACGGTGGTGGTTGCAATGGCCAGCACCGCGATCACAATGATCAGTTCGAGCAGCGTCACGCCGCATTGTTTGCGTCTCATCCCTGAGAGTCCTTTTGTCTGATCCGTTCAATCCCTGTTCGGAAGCACAGATTCTAGGCAAACGGGCGCGGGCGGGCAACTACTCCATTCCCAGTTTTTTCAGCTTGTAGCGTAGCGCCCGGAAGCTGACCCCAAGCTGGCGTGCAGCTGCTGTTTTATTGCCCTCGGTCTGGGCCATGGCTTTGTCGATGGTAGTGCGTTCGATGGACTCCAGATAGGACTCCAGGTCCATGCCGCTTTCCGCAGGGTCTGGAAGGCCTGCGTTGCCGCCTCCCTCCGGGGTTTTTGAGGGGCCGCCGAGCTGTAGGTCCGAGGCGTTAATGGCGTCGTCCTCGCTCAGCGTGAAAGCCCTCTCTAGACAGTTCTCCAGCTCCCGCACATTGCCGGGAAAAGGATGCGCCTGAAGGGCGGTCAGTGCCTCTTTGCTGAGTTGGGCTGGTGGTAGCTCGTAGTCCTGCGCCAGGCGCGCGAGGATATGCTGGGCGAGGATTGGAATATCGGCCGTGCGCTCGCGCAGTGAGGGAACCCGCAGTTCAATAACGTTGATGCGATAGAACAGGTCCTGGCGGAACAGGCCGTCTTCCACGAGTGCGGCTAGGTTGCGGTGCGTGGCGCTGAGAACGCGCACGTCCACTGCTGTTTCCTCTTTGGCGCCGACTGGACGGATGCGTTTCTCCTGAATCGCCCGCAGCAGCTTGACCTGCATCGGCATGGGAAGGTCCGCGACCTCGTCGAGAAACAGAGTGCCCTGGTGCGCCGCCTGGAACAGGCCGTCTTTGTTCTCGGTGGCGCCGGTGAAGCTGCCCTTGCGGTGCCCGAAGAACTCGCTTTCCATCAGCTCCTGGGGAATGGCGCCGCAGTTGACGGGCACGAAGCGGTGCGAACGTCTTGGGCCGTGTTCGTGGATCAGCCGTGCCACCAGTTCTTTGCCGCTGCCGGATTCGCCGCTGATGTAAACCGGCGCTTGGCTGCGCGCGACCTTGCGCGCCTGGCGGCGGAGGGCGTCAATCTCGGGGGAGTCGCCCAGTAGGGGGTCATCCTCGTCGGGTCGGTCGTCGCCTTTACTCTGGCTGCCGGTGTCCGCGGGCAGGCGCAGGGCACTTTCCACCAGCTCGCGCAGGCGGGGCAGTTCCACGGGTTTGGAAACAAAATCGAACGCGCCGGTTTTAAGGGCGGTTATGGCGGAGTCCATGCTGCCGTAGGCGGTAATCACCGCGACCGGTACGCCGGGGCACTGGCTCTGCATCCAGTCCACCAGGTCGATGCCATTACCGTCCGGCAGGCTCATGTCGGTCAGGCAGAGGTGGAAGGGCTGATTGGCGAGCAGGTCGCGCGCTTCACTCAGTGTTGCGGCAGCGGTGCACTCAATGGCCATACGGCTGAGTGTGATGTCGAGAAGCTCCCGGATGTCGGGTTCGTCGTCAACGATCAGGGCCCTGTAATCACTCATGGTTCATTCATTCCCTATCAGGTTGGCGCCCGAGGCACTGAAATCCAGCGCGCGGCGGCCCGGATGGGCGAAGGTGATGCGGAAACAGCATCCCTCCGTGCCGCTTTCCAGGAGAAAGAGCCGGGCCTGGTTGGCCTCGCACAGTTCCCGGGCCAGATAGAGGCCCAGGCCCGTGCCTTCCTGTTCCGTGGTCTGGAAAGGCTCGAACAGGGAGGCCTGCTGGGAGTCACTCAGCCCTGGCCCGTAGTCCCATACATCAATATAGGCTCTCTGGCCGTCGTCGGTCACACCGGTACGCACGGTGAGTTGGGGGCGACCGGTGCGCTTTTGGCTGTAACGCAGGCCGTTGTCGATGAGATTGGTCAGGGCCTGCTGGAGCTGTGATGGGTCGAAGCGCGCTGATCCAGGGGAACCCGACAGTTTAAGGTCAATCAATACCGGTTCCTGAACCGTCTCGACATAGTCATTGACGACATGGGCCAGCCATTCACCCAGATCCATCAGGCGGACACTGGTGCTCCGCCGACGGGAGAGCTCCAGAACGTTCTCGATGATGGTGTTCACACGCTCACTATGGCGTTGGATGATGCCAGCCATCCGGCGATCGCCCTCATTAGTGCTACTGGACTCGCCCAGCAACTGGGCGGCGTGACTGATTGCGCCCAGGGGGTTGCGGATTTCATGCGCGATGCCGGCGGTGAGCCGACCCAGGGAGGCCAGTTTCATCTGCTGGGCCTGTTGGGTGATTTTGCCCGTGTCCTCCAGAAAGATCAGGATCAGGTGTTCCAGCGGACTGTCCAGGCGCATGAAGTTGGCCTGGACGCTGGGCGTATCGTTACGGGCCTGGAATGGTGGTGTGCGCTCGCCGGGCTGCTCGAGCCATTGATCCAATCGCTGTTTCAGGGGCTGGGGAAGCGTGGTGAGCCGGGGCGAGGCGCCACGCTCGCCCAGTAGAAGTTCGCCGGAAGCGGCGTTGGCCAGGCGGATGGCGCCATTAGGTTCCGCCACCAGGATGCCGGTGTGCATGCGCTGGATGATTTGGTGGTTGAGGTGTTCCAGCTCCTCAATGCTGCGGGCACGTTCTGAAGCCAACTGTTCGCTGGAGGCCAGGCGGCGGGTAATATTCTGGAGCAGAAAGGCGGCCGCAAAGTAGATCCCCCCCATAACCCCGGCGCGCACGATGGTATCCACGCCTGATAGATCCTGAAGCATCAACAGCGTGGCCGTGACCAGCGAGGCGAGCGTTGCCAGAGCGGCGTAGAAAGTGCCGATGCGGCCCGGAATCAGGATGTTGCCCGCAGCCACGCTGATGATCACCAGATTCACAATGCCACTGCTGATGCCGCCGCTGAAAAAGGCGAGCAGGTGGATCATCAGAATATCGGTCAGGATGGAGACGGTAATGTGCCAGGGCCGGAGTATATAACCGGCCAGCAGCAGCATACCGGTAACAATGTTCATCGCCAGGTAAGCGAGTGCCGTTGCCTGGAAAAGCCATTCATCGCGCAGCGTAGTGCCGACCAGATCGGTCTCGAGCAGCAGCAGGGCGACCAGCAGAAGGCTGACGGCGATCCGGTAGTAGTTGTAGACCCGGAACAGGCGGGCGCGCTGGTCTTTCCTTACTGCTGTGGGCGACGCCTCCATGGAGACTCCCTGTGGGTGCAACGTCAAAATGGTTTCAGCGGGTTATAATAGCGTTCCAGTGCCCATGGTGACAGGAGACAGTGGAATGACAGCGGGTTTGCGGGTTCTGATGGCCCAGTTTAATGCCACGGTCGGGGATATCCCCGGTAACGCTGAGGGCATACTTTCGATGACTCAGGACGCCGTACGTGAGCAAGGGGCGGAGATGGTGGTTTTTCCGGAGCTGGCGTTGACCGGCTACCCCCCGGAAGACCTGCTGCTGCGGCCGAGTATTGGTGTCAGGGTGGAGCGGGCGGTGGCCCATATTGCGGCTAATATGCCGGAGGTCGTCCTCGTCTTCGGTGCACCGCAGGTTACCGATGAAGGTCTGGTCAATGCAGCCATGGTGCTGGATTCCGGTCGGGTTCTGGGGCACGCGGCCAAGCAGTACCTGCCGAATCAGGATGTGTTCGATGAGAAACGCTGGTTCATTCCCGCAGTGGAGACAAGCGTGTTTGAGCTGCGGGGGCTGCCTGTCGCCATAACCATCTGCGAAGACATCTGGCATGAGCGCCCTGCGGCCTCCGCCGCTGAAAAAGGAGCGCGTCTGCTGATCAACCTCAATGCCTCTCCCTACCACCTAAACCGCCAGCCCGAGCGCCGGGAGCGCCTCGCTAGGGTTGCCCGCGCCCACAATCTGAGCATCGTCTATGTGAACCTCGTGGGCGGGCAGGATGAGCTGGTCTTTGATGGCGGGTCACTGGCGTTTGATGGTCAGGGGCGCGAGTGCACTCGAGCGCCGCGTTTTGACGAGGGGCTGCATGCCGTAATGCTGGATGCCACGGGTGGCATTCTGGAGACAGAAGCCGCACCAGAACCGGACGAGGATGCGCTCGCCTACCGGGCTCTGTGTGTTGGGCTGCGTGACTACATTGGCAAGAACGGTTTCCCGTCAGTGGTTCTGGGGCTGTCCGGCGGTATTGATTCGGCGCTGACTCTGGCTGTGGCGGTGGATGCCCTTGGGGCGGACCGGGTCGCCGCAGTGATGATGCCATTCCGTTACACCTCGGGGATTAGCCTGGAGGACGCGGAGCGTATGACGAACGGGCTGGGCGTTGAGTATCGGGTGCTGTCCATCGAGTCCATCTACGAGGCCTTCATGGGGACGCTGGCCGAGTCCTTCGGTGGCCAGGCTGCGGATACCACCGAGGAGAACCTCCAGGCACGGATCCGTGGCACGCTGCTGATGAGTCTTTCCAACAAGTTCGGCAGTCTGGTTCTGACCACGGGCAATAAGAGTGAGCTGGCTGTGGGCTACTCCACCCTCTACGGCGACATGGCGGGTGGCTTCAGTGTGCTCAAAGATGTGTCCAAGACGCTGGTTTACCGGCTTTCACGCTGGCGCAACCAGGAACAGGAGGCGATTCCGCAACGGATCATTGAACGTCCGCCTTCGGCGGAGCTGGCGCCGGACCAGAAGGACGAGGACAGCCTGCCGCCCTACGAAGTGCTGGACCGGATTCTGGCGCTGTACGTGGAGAAGGATGTGAGTGCTGAAGGCATCATTGCCGAAGGCTATGCGCGCGAGGACGTGATGCGAGCGGTCCGGTTGGTGGACATCAATGAATACAAGCGCCGTCAGGCACCCATCGGCACGCGCATCACGCAGCGCGGCTTCGGTCGGGATCGGCGTTACCCGATCACCAACCGCTGGAAAGCGGGCGACTGACGCCCGTTATTCCGTGCCCTCTGGCTCGCCCAGAAGGCCGAAGGTCAGCACACTGGTCAATGTGCGGTCCCGGATGCCGAAGCTTTGGCGCAGAAAGTCTCCGTCGTCGCTCAGTGCCGGGCTGTCAGGGTAGTTCTGCGCGAGTACGCGGGCGGTGTCCTCGCGCTCCTGGTCAAGGCCCAGGCGAGCGTACATTTCCGCCATGATGACCAGTCCTTCTTCCACCGCCGGCGTGCGGCTGTAGTCCTCGACCACGGTCTGTGCCCGATTAAGAGCCGCTATATAGGCCTCCCGCTTGATGTAGTATTCGGCTGCCGCCAGCTCTTGCCCGGCCATGCGGTTGCGAATGGCGATCA
This sequence comes from Salicola sp. Rm-C-2C1-2, assembly GCF_040196175.1. Classification (NCBI taxonomy): domain Bacteria; kingdom Pseudomonadati; phylum Pseudomonadota; class Gammaproteobacteria; order Oceanospirillales; family Halomonadaceae; genus Salicola; species Salicola sp. Rm-C-2C1-2. Next base: position 223,826 of record NZ_JBEFNF010000005.1, read on the forward strand.
TGCGCTGGCGGGCATCGGCCGCATAGCGGCTGTCCGGGTAGCGGTTCACCAGTTGAGAGAAATCGTCGAAGGCCTGGCGCTGCTGACCTGGGTCGCGGGCATCCACTTCAATGGGGAAGTACCGGGCGGCGAGGCCCAGGTCCATGTAATAGGAAGCGATGCCGCGCATGTAGAGTGCGTAGTCGGCATTCTCGCTCTGGGGGTTGAGCCGCAGGAAGCGGTCTGCCGCGCTCCGCGCCCCCTGGAGGTCCAGGTTTTGGTAGCGGGCATAGATCAGGTCGAGCTGGGCCTGCTCCGCATACCGGCCAAAGGGATAGTAAGTCTCCAGAGCCTCCAGATTCTGCTGGGCGGACTCGAAGTTACCGGCGTTCATGGAGCTGCGGGCCTGCTCGTAATACTTTTCTTCCGGCAGCGTATCGTCGCCAGTGCTGGCGCAACCGGCGACCAGCAGCGTGATGAGGACGCAGGCAAGAGCTTTGCCAGTGGTGCGCTGGCGGCTGCCCTGAGCGTTTTGGAATGGAGCCCGGCGCGTCATGCAAATACCTGTATACTGTGGTTTGGAAGGGTGTGAGTTGACGGCCATTGTAACGGCCGGGATCATGATTCGGAACCAGTAGAAGGCAGGACAGCGCAATCCATGACAAGCGGCACAGAGCGCATCGAGGCAAGCTTCAGTGTACCCCCGGAACTCAGCGACCAGCGGCTGGATCAGGCCGTGGCACGGCTGATGCCGGAGCACTCCCGTTCACGCATCCAGGGATGGGTGCGCTCTGGAGAGCTGACGGTCAATGGCGAGAAGCGCCGGCCGCGCGACCGGGTGCTGGTGGACGATCAGGTGGCGGTGGCCGCTGAAACGGTGGCTGAGGTCACCTGGGAGGCGGAGCCGATTGATCTCGACATCATCCATGAAGATGAGCACCTGATTGTGGTTAACAAGCCGGCAGGGCTGGTGGTACATCCGGCCGCGGGGCATGAAGCCGGGACGCTGGTGAACGCGCTACTCAATCATGCGCCCGAGCTCGAGCGGATTCCCCGTGCCGGGATTGTGCATCGGCTGGACAAGGATACGACCGGTATTATGGTTGTGGCCCGCAGCCTGGAGGCCCATACATCTCTGGTCGAGCAGCTGCAGGAACGGCGCATGGGGCGCGAGTACCAGGCGGTCTGCGTTGGCGAGTTGACGGGCGGTGGTCGCATTGATGAGCCCATTGGACGCCATCCCAGGCAGCGCAAAAAGATGGCGGTGGTACCTGATGGCCGTCCAGCGGTCACGCATTACCGGCTGGTGAACCGTATGGGCGGATTCAGCCATATCCGGTGTCAGCTCGAAAGTGGTCGGACCCACCAGATCCGGGTCCACATGGCCCACGTTCATCATCCACTGCTTGGTGACCCAACCTACGGTAGCCGTATGCGTTATCCGAAGGGAACCGATGAACCGTTGCGGGCCGTTCTGGATGGCTTTCGCCGTCAGGCCTTGCATGCCAGCCGCCTTGAGCTGGCGCACCCGGCCACCGACGAGTTCTGTGAATGGGAGGCGCCGCTGCCCGCGGATTTGCGGGAGCTTCTGGATGCTTTGGCGGCCTTCGTTGAGAGGCGCTCCGCGTCATGAGGCCGGTGTCCGACGAGAGTGCTTTCCTCCCTGAGTGGCCGGCGCCGCCAGGCGTACACGCGCTGGTCACAACCCGCCGAGGGGGCGTCAGCGAGGGGCCCTGGCAGAGTTTCAATCTTGGGGTTCATGTCCATGATGCTCCGGCTGCGGTGCGGGCGAACCGTGCCAAACTGGCTCGGATCAGTGGGCTGGCTCAGGATGCTTTTCATTGGCTTGAGCAGGTCCACGGCAATCGCGTGGTTCGCGTGCCCGCCATGGAGGCGACGCCGGTGGCGGACGCAGCTTGGACGGATCAACCCGGACAGGCCTGTGCGGTGATGACGGCGGACTGCTTGCCGGTTCTTTTCTGTGACGATCAGGCGAGCCGGGTAGCAGTGGCCCATGCCGGCTGGCGGGGGCTTGCGGCGGGTGTGCTGGAGGCTGCGCTGGGGGTGTTCCCGGAGCCTGCTCGGGTTCTGGCGTATCTCGGGCCCGCTATCGGGCCCGCCGCCTTCGAGGTGGGCGACGAGGTCCGCACCACTTTCACGGCCGATGATCCGGAGGCGGCCTTCCATTTCCAGCCGGCTTCTTCGCTGGGCGAAACCTGGTATGCCGACCTTTATGGCCTCGCCCGACAGCGCCTTGAAACAGCAGGCGTAACGCGCATCTTCGGGGGCTGCGCCTGCACGTTCTCGGATGAGGCGGACTTCTTTTCCTACCGCCGTGATGGCACCACTGGCCGGATGGCGTCGCTCATCTGGCTTGACAACGCTTGAAGAGTCGACAAAAGCCCCAATATCTTCCAGCAAAGGCAAGATCATAACCGTTGATGACGCCATCAGGCGGTTCCGGAAACAGTGGGAGAACGAATCCATGCGAATCGATAAGATGACAAGCCGGCTCCAGAACGCGCTGGCGGATGCCCAGTCACTGGCTGTGGGTAACGACAACAACACCATTGAGCCGCTGCACCTGATGCAGGCTCTGCTTGACCAGAAAGATGGCGGGACACGCGGGCTGCTGCAGCAGCTGAGCGTGGATCCCAACCGGTTCCGCCAGTCTGTGGCGGATGGCATCGACAACCTGGCGCGTGTGAAGGACAACCAGGGCGATGTCCAGATGGGGCAGGAGCTGGGCCGTCTGCTCAATATGGCAGACAAACTGGCGCAGCAGCGCGGCGATGGCTACATCTCGAGTGAGCTTTTCCTTCTTGCAGCGACCGAGGATAAAGGGGCTCTTGGCAAGCTGTTCAAGGAATTTGGCGTTACCAAGGACGCCATGGCTCAGTCCATCGACAGCATGCGGGGAGGTGAGACCGTGGACGATCCCTCAGCAGAGGAAAACCGTGAGGCACTGGATAAGTATACTTCGGATCTTACTGCCCGTGCGCGCGACGGTAAACTGGACCCGGTGATTGGCCGTGACGATGAGATCCGCCGCACGATCCAGGTGCTGCAGCGTCGCCAGAAGAACAACCCGGTGTTGATCGGCGATCCGGGAGTCGGCAAAACGGCCATTATTGAAGGGCTCGCACAGCGGATTGTTGATGGCGAGGTGCCAGACGGCCTCAAGGACAAGCGGGTGCTGGCGCTGGACCTTGGTGCGCTGCTGGCTGGCGCGAAGTACCGGGGCGACTTTGAGGAGCGCCTCAAGGCGGTGCTTCATGAGCTCGGCAAGGAAGAAGGGCAGGTCATCCTGTTCATTGATGAGCTCCACACCATGGTGGGCGCGGGCAAGACCGAGGGCTCCATGGATGCCGGCAACATGCTTAAGCCAGCCCTGGCGCGTGGTGAGCTCCACTGTGTGGGAGCCACGACGCTGGATGAATACCGCGAGAATATCGAGAAAGATGCCGCTCTGGAGCGTCGCTTCCAGAAGGTGATGGTGGATGAGCCCACCGAGGAGGACACCATTGCCATCCTGCGTGGTCTCAAGGAGCGCTATGAGGTGCATCACGGTGTGGAGGTCACCGATGGCGCGATCATCGCGGCAGCCAAGCTTTCCAATCGTTACATCGCGGATCGCAAACTGCCGGACAAGGCGATCGACCTGGTGGACGAGGCGGCCAGCCAGATCCGAATTGAGATGGACTCCAAGCCGGAATCGCTCGATCGGCTTGAGCGCCGGCTGATCCAGCTCAAGATCGAGCGCGAGGCGCTCAAGAAAGAAAAAGATGAGGCCTCGAAGAAGCGCCTGGATGAACTGTCGGAGCAGATCTCGGACCTTGAGAAGGAGTATGCGGATCTCGAGGAGGTTTGGAATACCGAGAAGGCGTCGCTCCATGGCGCTCAGAAGGTGAAGGAGCAGCTGGAAGAAGCCCGGATTGAGCTGGATAACGCCAGGCGCACCGGCGACCTTCAGCGCATGTCCGAGATTCAGTACGGCAAGATTCCGGAACTGGAGCGCCAGCTGGACATGGCCAGCCAGGCTGAGATGATGGAGATGCAGCTGCTGCGTAATCGGGTGACCGACGAAGAGATCGCGGAAGTCATCGCCAAGTGGACGGGAATCCCGGTTTCCAAGATGCTTGAGGGCGAGAAGGATAAGCTTCTGCGCATGGAAAACAGCCTGCATGAGCGCGTGATCGGCCAGGATGAGGCCATCAGCGCCGTGTCCAATGCGGTGCGGCGGTCCCGCGCTGGGTTGTCGGATCCGCATCGGCCGAACGGCTCCTTCCTGTTCCTGGGCCCCACTGGTGTGGGCAAGACAGAACTGTGCAAATCGCTTGCGAACTTTTTGTTCGACACCGAAGACGCCATGGTGCGCATCGATATGTCCGAGTTCATGGAGAAGCATTCTGTGGCGCGGCTGATCGGTGCACCGCCGGGTTACGTTGGGTATGAGCAGGGTGGTTACCTGACCGAGGCCGTGCGGCGTCGGCCCTATTCGGTGCTGCTGCTTGATGAGGTCGAAAAAGCGCACGGGGATGTGTTCAACATCCTGTTGCAGGTGCTGGATGACGGGCGACTGACCGATGGTCAGGGACGCACGGTCGATTTCCGCAATACTGTGGTGGTTATGACCTCCAATCTGGGCTCGGACATCATCCAGAACATGGCCGGCGAAGAGCAGTACGAGCAGATGAAGAGCTCGGTGATGGAAGTGGTTGGCAGTCACTTCCGGCCTGAATTCATCAACCGTGTTGATGATGTGGTGGTCTTCCATCCGCTGGATGAAGAGCAGATTGAGGGCATTGCCCAGATCCAGCTCGAGCAGCTCAATGAGCGTCTGGCTGAGCAGGAGCTGAGTCTGACTCTGTCTGACGAGGCAATGAAGAAAATCGCCGGTGTTGGCTATGATCCGGTGTATGGCGCAAGGCCGCTCAAGCGGGCAATCCAGCGCTACATCGAAAATCCGCTTTCCCAGAAGCTGCTGGAGGGCGAGTTCCCGTCAGACAGCACCATCCGCGCTGATGTGGAAGGTGATGGCTTGCGTTTCACTGTGACCTGAGGCTCTGGCCTCATTCACAGTTTTTGTCACGGATTTTTTCGTAGCGTTTGCGTTCCGCTGCCTTTTCCTTCGGGGAAAGGTAGCGCCGCTCTCCATCCTCCATAACCTGAACACGCGCATTCTGATCCAGGGTCTTGAGCGCCTGCCGGGCCGCTTCACAGTTCTTCCTCCGGATCGCCTGCCTCTCCTGATCAGTCTTCTTGTTACCGTTTTCCTTGTCCGTACTGTTGTCGTCTGAGTTGTTTGCTTGCGAGCCACCATCAAAGGTATTGGTTGTTTTTGGAGAAACCGGTTGCGCATCAACGCCTGCCGGGGGGTTGGAGCCGAAACTGGTTTCACCGGCCTGGTTGGTCCAGCGGTAAATTTCGGCGCTTGCCGGAAGGGCAACCGCGAGTGCAGCAAGTAGCGAGATGTAGTGGGCGATGCGCATCATGGAGCTCCGTGACAGGGATTGATTAACCCCGAATCTAGCGGATCATACGGTGATCGCAAAATGTGCCGTTACGCAGGGTGTTACGGTTGACACTCCGGCACACCCTGTCAGAATTGAATGTGCCTGTACGCAGTTGAATTGCATGGCGGCAACCCCGGTAGTGTAATTCCTCGGCATCCACACCATTCAATCCTCTGTACACCTTTACCCTCAGGGTGCAGTTGTCCCGGTGCCAACCTCCTCGCGGGGCGGTGTGGTACAGAGCCCGATTCAGCTTTCACAAGAAGCGGTTTTTCCAGGGCACAGGCAGTGGAAGAGACATTGAACATTGATTGCTGTGTAAGAGGGTGATCCAACGTGGAATTACTGTCTGGTGCCGAAATGCTCATCCGGTCCCTCAAGGACCAGGGTGTTGACTACATATACGGATACCCCGGCGGGGCTGCGCTGCACATCTACGATGCGCTGTTCCGTCAGGATGATGTCAAACACATTCTAGTGCGCCATGAGCAGGCCGCTACGCATATGGCGGACGGCTATGCGCGCGCGACCGGTGAACCGGGTGTGGTTCTCGTGACCTCGGGTCCGGGCGCCACCAACACCATCACTGGTATCGCAACTGCCTCCATGGACTCGATCCCCATGGTCGTGCTCTGTGGTCAGGTCGCCTCCCATCTCATCGGTGAGGACGCTTTCCAGGAGACCGACATGATTGGCGTTTCGCGGCCGATCGTGAAGCACAACATGACGGTCCGGCATCCCTCCGAGATTCCCCAGCTCGTGAAGAAGGCGTTCTATCTCGCCAAAAGCGGTCGGCCTGGGCCGGTGGTTATCGATATTCCGAAGGACATGACCGCCCCCAACGGACGTTTCGAGTACGAGTATCCGGAAAAGGTGAGCATGCGCTCCTACAACCCGGCCGCAAGGGGGCATGCCGGCCAGATCCGGCGCGCTGTGGATATGCTGATGAACGCCCGTCGGCCCATCATCTACGCTGGCGGCGGTGTGGTTCTGGGTAAGGCCTCTCAACAGCTCACGGATCTTGCCCATGAGCTGGGTTTCCCGGTAACCAACACCATTATGGGGCTGGGCGGCTTCCCGGCTACTGATGAACAGTCATTGGGATGGCTGGGGATGCACGGCAGCTATGAATCCAACATGGCCATGCATCATTCCGATCTGGTATTAGCGATCGGGGCGCGCTTCGATGACCGCGTAACCAACGCCACCGACAAGTTCTGCCCCGGGGCCCGCATTGTTCATGTGGACATCGATCCTGCCTCCATCTCCAAAACAGTGCAGGCGGATGTTCCCATTGTCGGGCCCGTGGATTCGGTAGTCGATGAAATGCTCTCGCTGGTGCGGGAAAACGGGGAGCAGCCGGATCAGGAAGCACTGGCGGCGTGGTGGAAGCAGATCCGTGAATGGGGCAATTACCGTTCGCGTTATCACTACGAGCAGAACGGCGACAATATCATGCCCCAGGAGGCGATCGAGGCGCTCTATCGTGTCACCAAAGGGGATGCCTACGTCACCTCGGACGTCGGTCAGCATCAAATGTTTGCTGCCCAGTTTTACCCGTTCGACAAACCCAATCGCTGGATCAATTCCGGTGGTCTGGGCACCATGGGCTTCGGCTTCCCTGCCGCTATGGGCATCAAACTGCATATGCCTGAAGAAGAGGTGGTTTGTGTCACGGGTGAAGGCAGTATCCAGATGAATATTCAGGAACTGTCCACCTGTAAGCAGTATCACCTGCCAGTGAAGATTATTAATCTGAATAATCAGGCTCTGGGTATGGTCAAGCAGTGGCAGGACATGAACTATGAGTCGCGTTATGCGCATTCCTACATGGATTCGCTGCCGAATTTCGAGAAACTGTTTGAGGCTTATGGCCACGTGGCATTCACCGTCTCGCGACGCGAGGATCTTGAGCCGGTGCTCGAAAAGGCGCTGGCCATGAAGGAGCAGCTCGTCTTCGTCGACATCTACGTGGATCCCTATGAACACGTCTACCCGATGCAGGTGGCCGGGGGGTCGATGAAGGATATGTGGCTCAGCAAGACGGAGAGGGTCTGAAACCATGCGGCGAATCATATCGGTCCTGATGGAGAACGAGCCCGGAGCCCTCTCGCGCGTGGTGGGGCTGTTTTCCCAGCGCAATTACAACATCGAAAGTCTTGCGGTGGCGCCAACGGAGGACCCGACGCTGTCGCGTCTGACGCTAACCACCGAAGGCTCTGACAAGGTGATTGAGCAGATCACCAAGCAGCTCAATAAGCTGGTCGAAGTGGTCAAGCTTGTTGATCTTACCGAGGGCAGCCATGTGGAGCGTGAGCTGATGCTGATCAAGCTGCGCGCCACCGGGGCTCAGCGGGCCGAGATCAAGCGGACGGTCGATATTTTCCGCGGCCAGATCGTGGACGTGACCAGTACGGTCTACACGGTACAGCTGACCGGTGACGGCGAGAAGCTCGATGCCTTCATTCAGGCGGTCGGCACCATGGGGGTTCTGGAAGTTGTGCGCTCGGGCGTCTCCGGAATCGCCCGCGGTGAGAAAGTGCTGTCGCTCTGAATCACCCGTTTCAAAATCAAAGACACTCAGACACAGGGGAACGTAATGCAGGCCTACTATGATAAAGACTGTGATCTTTCCATTATCCAGGGCATGAAGGTTGCCATCATCGGTTATGGTTCCCAGGGGCATGCCCATGCCAACAACCTCAAGGAATCCGGTGTCAGCAACGTGGTTGTTGGGCTTCGCCACGGGTCTTCCTCCTGGAATAAAGCTGAGGATGCTGGTCTGAAAGTCCAGACCATCGAGGACGCCGTCAACGCTGCGGATGTTGTCATGGTCCTTACGCCGGATGAGCACCAGAAAGCGCTGTACGAGCAGCAGATTGAACCGAACATCGGCAAGGGCGCCGCGCTGGCGTTCGCGCATGGCTTCAACATCCATTACAACCAGATTGAGCCGCGTGCGGATCTGGATGTGATCATGATCGCGCCCAAGGGGCCGGGACACACCGTTCGAAGCCAGTATGTCGAGGGCAGCGGTGTGCCGTCGCTGATCGCGGTGAAGCAGGATGCCACAGGTAAGGCCAAGGACACCGCCATGTCCTACGCGTCTGCTAATGGTGGTGGTCGGGCCGGGATCATCGAGACCAGCTTTCAGGAAGAGACGGAAACCGACCTCTTCGGTGAGCAGATGGTGCTTTGCGGTGGTACCAGTGCGCTGATCCAGGCCGGCTTTGAGACTTTGGTGGAAGCGGGGTATGCACCCGAAATGGCTTACTTCGAGTGCCTGCACGAGCTCAAGCTTATTGTGGACCTGCTCTATCAGGGCGGTATTGCGGATATGCGCTACTCCATTTCCAATACTGCAGAGTACGGTGACGTGACCCGTGGCCCGCGCATCATTAACGATGACACCAAGAAAGAAATGCGCAAGTGCCTGGATGAGATCCAGAGCGGCGAATTCGCGCGCGAGTTCATTCTTGAGAATCAGGCGGGTCAGCCCACTCTCAAGGCCAAGCGCCGGATCGCGGAAGAGCATCAGATCACAGAGGTAGGTGATCGTCTGCGCGGCATGATGCCCTGGCTGCAGAAAAGCCGTCTGGTCGGCAACGAGTGAGGTTGCGTTGCAGCGCGGTGCAGCATTGATGGAAGAGGTGGCCTGATGGCGGAATCCGAGCAGGATATGTCGTCCACCGGCGAAACCGGTGAAAGCGAGATTGAAGGTGCCGAAGTAGTTGAGGAAGAGGTGGTGGGTGGATCCCGCGTGCGTAAGCGCGGGATCTACCTTCTCCCGAACATGTTCACTACGGCGTCGCTCTTTTCCGGGTTTTACGCCATTGTGGCGGGCTCAAACAGTGATTTCGCGATGGCCTCCATCGCCATATTTGTGTCCATGGTTCTCGATGGCCTGGACGGTCGCGTGGCGCGCCTGACCAACACTCAGAGCCGTTTCGGCGAAGAGTACGACAGCCTGGCGGACATGGTTGCCTTCGGCATTGCGCCGGGGTTGGTGGCGTTTTTCTGGGCGCTTAATGAGCTCGACAAACTCGGGTGGATCGTAACATTCATCTATGTGGCAGGTTCGGCTCTTAGGCTGGCTCGATTCAATACTCAGATCGGGTCTATCGACAAGCGTTACTTCGTGGGGCTCCCGAGTCCGTCGGCGGCTGCTGTCGTCGCCGGAATGGTCTGGTGTTTCCACGAGTTTGATCCAGGAGTTTGGCTGAACAGTCTTGCGGTGTTGCTTGTGGCCGGGGCTGGAACGCTGATGGTCAGTAATGTGTTGTACTACAGCGGCAAGGATCTTGACCTCAAGGGTCGGGTTCCTTTCGCTGCCATACTGTTGGTGGTTCTGGCGTTCGCTGTTGTGGCGATTGAGCCTCCAGTCATACTGTTCCTCGCCTTTCTGGTCTACACTATGTCAGGGCCACTCCTATGGGTTTGGCGCCGGTTGATCCGTAAAAAGAGGCGACGTCAGGGCTGAATGCGGGGAGATGGATTCCGGGACACCGGACGACAGCATCCGCAAATTGAAAAGCTTATTGACGTCACACGCTCAGGGTGTATTATGCGCATCTCTTTCGGGGCAAAGGGCTCGCAAGGCAGCGATACTTCGCGCTTTTTGCGGTATAACCATGCTTCGGGTCCGGTAAAAGTTCCGGGCTTATTGAGCTTCTGAAACAGGATTTAAATCGCCTGTTGACGCGATCACAATGAGATGTAGAATACGCATCTCATTCGGGGCAACGGCCCAAGGCGGCGACGCTTTGAGGCGAAACGGGTTGTTCCGAGGGTTGACAAAATTCTGAAATGCTTTAGAATTTTGTTTTCCGAATCAGGGGCTTA
>NZ_JBEFNF010000006.1:0-217690 GCF_040196175.1 Salicola sp. Rm-C-2C1-2
CTGGGTCAGTTGTCGGTATCCCATCTGCTCTTCACTTTGGTCGGTAAAGGCGATGAGGGTACCGGCGGCGGCCCTCTTACCTCTACCCGGCTACACCAAAGTGCTGCAGTTATTATCTGAATTCAGGTTTATACCATCAAAAACGGACAAACCTTGCTCAAGATCATCTCGAAACTGTTCGCCTCCTGATTTTATATCAGTTTCTAATCGATGACGATATGAGAGCACATCAATCAGTGCAGTGTATACGTACTCAGACTTCATGAAATAGCCTCGGCTATCTTATTGATTTCTTCTCTGTATTCACTCATCCGTTCAAGCCAAGGCTCCCAAACTGAGCCATAATACATTCGTCCGTCACTTGATGCCTCTTTAGTATGTTCTTGCTCAATATCGAATATTGCACGCCCGAATAGTTGGGCGACAGGAGCCAATACAGCCACATCTTTTATGGATGCTGTATACGGATTTTTAAGATCAAAACCTGATTTAGGCTCAAACCCATTTTCTTTACATAATGAAGATTCAATTTCTTCAGTTATTTTTTCTTGCCATTTTACATATGATTCTTTAACTCGAGCCTTAGCGTGCACTTTAAAATTCTGGAGCACAATTCCTGCGAGTTTCGGTTTCCCTTCAAAAGACTCTATACCAAACGGAGTTAGGGAATCCGATATAACCCTGTGCGTTTCTATCCACTCACTTATTACATTTCCTAGCAACTTCACCGCTTGATAGCAAAACCGATCCGGAACAAGAGGAATAACTATTTCGTCACAACTTATAATAACAGTCTTTGTTATGGCACCGGTGCTTGGGCCAACATCACATAAGACATAATCGAACCCTCTGGCAGCCCCAAGATCTCTAAGCAAATTATTCAGAACAATATAACTGTTTTTTTCGTGGATATTTTCAGTTACTGCTTGATTCCAAGCAGTACCAAGGTATGTCTCGGCTCGGGAGAATTCCAGGTCACCTCTAAACAGAAAAAGTGAGTCATAGCGATTATGTTCTGTTAACTCGATTGATGCCTGATCAATATACCCCTGTTGGCCTTTAAATCTAGGGAGTAGAGCTTCATAAATTGAGCTCCCGGGAAGACCAACACTTGGATCATCAAGGTCATCGCGCGCCGCAAAGAACAATTCTGTTAGATTACACTGCGGATCACAATCCACCACCAAGACTCGCTTATTTTGTGATGACAGGTGTACCGCTAAATTAAACAACGTAGTGGTTTTAGATACGCCGCCTTTGTTGTTATAGAGGGTAACGATTTTTGACATCAGTATCTCCTTTTCTTCTTGATCCCTATTAGGTCTCCGGCACAAGCTATAAATCGGATTACGATCATGTATCAGCTGTCTGTAATTTATGTAAGATTGTCGGGGGAGCATAGCCTACGATGAGAGCATAGTCTACGAATTCATCAGAAGGATTATGAGGTAGTTTAATGATAAGGTGCGTTCAATTCTGAACGATTCATGCACCCTTGATTTAATCAGTCGCAGCATCCGCGAGGCGATCCAGGGTGTTGTTGATAATCAGTGGTTGTTTGGTCCTTTTGTAGCCCAACCCACGACAGCAGCATGCTACAAGCCTTTGCGTCATCAAAAACCCCATGGATGTAGGGTAATCCCCCGATCCAGCCGCCCATCCAATGACACCAACGGCCGCTCCAACGCACTTCCCGTCGTCACTCCACTATGAATCTCATACCCACTCATCCGCACCCCGCTTTCCGCAAAGGCGCCGGTCACCCGCCGCAGGTACTACCGTTCCACCAGCCGCATTTCAAGATCCAGCAGATTCAACCCTTCGGTTTCGCCGAGCTCGCCTTCGATGCCGCCCGGGTCGGCAAAGGTTTTGCCCTGCATCTGGAATCCACCACAGATCCCGAGGACCTTGCCGCCGTAACACAGGTGGCGCTGGATGTGATCGTCCCAGGCCCTGGGCCTTGAGGCCTTCGCGATCGGCTCGGGTGCTTTTGCTGCCGGGGAGGAGGATGAGGCTCACGCCGGGTTTGGGTTGGTCGGGGCCGATGAACGAGGAAGCTCAGCCGCGCTCCAGCCGCCCACCGTCGGCTGGAGCGCGTTATTAGCGTTCACTAGACATCACCTCGTATGCACGGAGATGGTTGTCTCCGGACAAAGTGCGACTACATGCACCAACCACTCTTGCATTAAAGGCGCCGCCAACCGCATTTATGAAGGTCTTAGGTTTGGCGGTGAAATACGACTCCACCATATCCAGCGAGTGGTCGGTAGCAAGGTCCCAGAACTCCGAATGGCCATTGTTCGGATTCTGGAAATACGTGGCCATTTCTTGGCTTGTTATGTAGACAAAATACGACCGAACCTTAACTCCTGTCGCGACATGCAGCTGTCGGTACAAGTCTTTGAAAACATGCCCGGCTTTCTGCGTTTTAGGTTGATTTAGGCCACCCGGCGGATCGCGGTCGTACTTGAATTCCAGTGCTACGGAGCCTCCGTCATACGCAGGAATCCAAGTGTCGATTTTGGCCCTATCAATCGCAGGATGAGGATACTCTAGCACCACCTCATGCGGCTTTATCCCGCTATCGAGTAGTGCCGCGAAGAACGTATATCGAACAGAATCTTCGGTTGTCACGACTCCACGCTTGAACCTCTCATCAAGTAGGTCTGCAAAGTATTCGAATATCTTGATCATCTTTTCATGGCGCTAACGCGCTGGATGAAGCGAAGCGTAATCCAGTCACGTTCAGTGTTTCGTTAGGACGTCTCTGGTTCGTTTTCATATTCCTCGACCAATTTCGGAACAATGCGCTGTATAAACCCCCTATACTTTTTCTTTGCGCGGGCGTCCGTCTTCCAAAGGAACTTCCATACACATAAAACCAAAGTGACCACGCTTGTTTGACTCGCCACTAGCGCAACATCCTTCCGCAACTCCTTTACAAATTCGTGGCCGATTTGCTTTTGCGCAAAGTCGCTCGCTCTTTCGATCTCTTCACGAACGTCACTCGGACTTTCGAATCTGGCCGCCTCTTGGATCGCTCGGTAGTACTTGTCAAGCTCAGGAAGAATTACACGTAGATAGCGATTACTGTTAATCCGAGCCGCCAGCAACGGCGAGTGCGGCGCGACGGCAGAACAAGCCTGAGAGAACCTCTCCGCGAAATCCCGGCTAAACTCCGCCCCTTGGGCTTCTTGAATGTCGGCAATGAGCTGCCGAAGCATTGGGGTCAAATTGGCGCGGTCTTGCTCACTACTATAGCCTGGATACTGATGCTCGAGTTCAGCAAAAAACACGTCGATGGCAAATCGATAATCGAGTACGGTTGCCGCCTGTAATATTCGGAAAAGCTCGATCAGATAGAACAAGGCCTCATTTATTCGGGCAATCCGCTCGACTCTCACCCGGTACCAGAAGCCCAGTCCGGACAACAGACCGCCAACGAGCGCGCCGGCTAACGCTGCCATGAGAGTTGTCGGCATGAGTACTCCTAACGTCGGCGCTCAGCTTTGCTGCGTCGGCTGTAGCGCATGGTTAGGAGTCCTATCTGTACCTCTCCAAGAATTCCGTAACTCCGTCGACAACACTCTGCCCTCCTTCATGCCGTGTATCAAGTTCATCTGGGGTTACCTCCGGCGTAGGCCAAACTGCGTCCCGGCCGAATCGGACCAGATTCGCCGCGTGAAGACCTTGCCAAAATTCACGATCACGAGGCGACATCGCAAACCCACTCATCCACTGCGCGGCAGCACTAGCCACTACGTCTACGAGCTGCAGACGCGGGTCTGAATGCGAGCTCCCGAACTGTACCTCTCTTGCTCGGAGCGGAAATACAAACTGGCGCCGGTCATAGCCGACTACCCGCTCCTCTTCCCCTCGGGATAGGAGTTTCTCAAGAGACTCCTTTTCCTCGAATAATGGCTTTGAGTCATCATGCAGTACGTCGAACTCGCCTCCAAGCTCGTCGCCCCAGAATGCACAATGCTGGACAAATGCCGGGATTGCGGGATCAAGCGAATTGCGGTCATTGGCTCGTAAAACTTCCCCGATTAACTCCTGACTTGCGATGATTGGAGCCAGTAACTGGCGATACTCGTGGTTACTACAGTTATCGTGGATTACCCATGCGGCTTGGTAGAACTGCTCGATCGTTTGCCGATCCCCAGTCCGTATCATATCTACGAAAGCATCAAGGAAAGCGCGCGTTTTTTGCTCGCCGCAGAATACTGGCATGCAATAGAAATGCAAGTGGGAGAGCGCTATGTTAGCGCCATCTTTATAAAGGTCGATTCCATCGCGGTGCGCTAGCGTTTCCACAAGGAGATCTACCACCTTTGTAACGACCATAAACCGCTTATGATAGAAGGTGGTTTTGACGTTGGAACCATCAAGCCTCTCATCCGCCAAGAGCTTTAAGATTTTCCCTCTACCTGACGCGCTGCGCTTTAGCCGAGAGTATTTGACTTCACTCGCCTGCGCAGTCCGTACTGCGTACAGGATTTCGTCCGCATCGCTGCTCGAAAGGGATGTGGACGCTAGGCAGAAAACGGGCTGATCTGCATTCAGTAGGTCCGAACCTGTGTTGCCCGATTCGTCAAAGGCGACAACCTGAATCATGATGCAGTTCCACTCCTAACAGAGGTTAGACCGCGTTATGTATTATTGAATATACAAGCGTTCTGAATAACACCACAATCGCGAACCTCGCCCTTTGACGCTTTTGATCCTCAAAACAATAGCCTATCTGATGACCAAGGGCCGGTCTATGTAATCGCTTGAATTCTCACTTTCGCGCAGCCAAAAGGATGGTCAAATTGGAAGGAGGCAAGCGGTATGGAGTCAGTCCCAGGTAAGCCGGTCCGCAGTGAAATGCTCGGCTACTGCATCAGCCAGCCGGTCCAGCTCTACCAATCTGTGTTGCTGATAATCAGAGATTGCTTGGTCGTTTTGTAGCCCAGCCCATATCAGCAGGGTGTCGCAGGCCTCTGCGTCATCAAACACGCCATGGATGTAGCAGCCCGCCACGGCCTGATCCTGATTAACCGCCCCATCCAACCGCCCATCCAATGACACCAACGGCCGCTCCAACGCCCTCCCCGTCGTAACCCCGTTATGGATCTCATACCCACTCATCGGCGTCCCGCTTTCCGCGAACACTCCGGTCACCCGTCGCAGCTGCTTCCCTTCCACCAGCCGCGTCTCAAGATCCAGCAGGTTCAGCCCTTCGGTTTCGCCGGGCTCGCCTTCGATGCCGTCCGGGTCGGCGATGGTCTTGCCCAGCATCTGGAATCCCCCACAGATCCCCAGCACCTTGCCGCCGTAGCGCAGGTGGTGCTGGATGTGTTCGTCCCAGCCCTGGGCCCTGAGCCATTCGCGGTCGGCTCGGGTGCTTTTGCTGCCGGGGAGGATGATGAGGTCGGCGCCGGGTTTGGGTTGGTCGGGGCCGATGAACTGGAGGTCCACCTTGGGGTGGAGGCGCAGGGGGTCGAAGTCGTTGTGGTTGCTCATTCTGGGGAGCGCGGGGACGACGACTTTGAGGGCGTCTTCGTCGGCGTCGGTGCCGGTGAGGCCGACGCTGTCTTCGGCGTCCAGGATGAGGCCCTGGAGGTAGGGGAAGACGCCGACGATGGGTTTGCCGGTGTAGTCCTCGAGCCATTTGAGGCCGTCTTCGAGCAGGGCCGGGTCGCCGCGAAAGCGGTTGATGAGCAGGCCGGTGACGCGGTCGCGTTCGGACTGGGAGAGGAGCTGGAGGGTGCCGACGAGCTGGGCGAAGACGCCGCCGCGGTCGATGTCGCCGACGAGCAGTACAGGGAGGTCGGCGGCTTCGGCGAAGCCCATGTTGGCGATGTCGTTTTCGCGCAGGTTGATTTCGGCGGGGCTGCCGGCGCCTTCGACGATGATGACGTCGTATCGTGCCTTGAGCGCTTCCCAGGCGGCCATGACGCTCTTGCGGGCTTCTTTCTTGAAGCCGTGGTAGTCGACGGCGTCCATGTTGCCGTAGACCTGCCCTCTGAGGATGACCTGGGCGCCGCGGTCGGTCTGGGGCTTGAGGAGCACGGGGTTCATGTCGCTGTGCGGTTCGATGCCGCAGGCCAGGGCCTGGAGGGCGGTGGAGCGGCCGATCTCGCCGCCGTCTTCGGTGACGGCGCTGTTCAGGGCCATGTTCTGGGGCTTGAACGGGGCCACGGAGACGCCCTGGCGGTGGAGCCAGCGGCACAGGGCGGCGACGATGGTGCTCTTGCCGGAGTCCGAGGTGGTGCCCATGACCATCAGCGATTGCATGTTAGAGCTCTACTCCTTTCTGGGCGCGGACGCCGAGGTCTTTGAAGGCGTGCTTGACGATCTGCATGTCGGTGACAGTGTCGGCCAGTTCGATGAGTTCTTTGGGGGCGTTGCGGCCGGTGATGACGACGTGCTGCATCTCGGGGCGGTTCTGGAGGTCGTCCAGGACCTGGTCGAGGTCGAGGTATTCGTAGCGCAGGGCGATGTTGAGTTCGTCGAGCAGGATGAGGCCGTAGCTGTCGTCCTGGAGCATGCGCTGGACTTCTTTCCAGGCGTTTTCGGCGGCTTCGACGTCTTGTTCGCGGTCCTGGGTGTCCCAGGTGTAGCCCTGGCCCATGACGTGGTAGTCGACGTTGGGTTGGTCGCGGAAGAAGCGTTCTTCGCCGGTTTGCATTTTGCCTTTGATGAATTGGACGATGCCGACTTTCATGCCGTGGCCCAGGGCTCTGGCGGCCATGCCGAAGCCGGAGGAGCTTTTGCCTTTGCCGTTGCCGGTGGTTACGAGTAGCACGCCCTGGTCTTTTTGGGCGTTGGCCATGCGTTCTTCCATGACCTGTTTCTTTTTGGCCATGCGTTTGGCGTGGCGTTCGGGGTCTTTTGCGTTCTCTCGCATCGTGTTCTCTCCTAGCCTGTTGATTCAGTGCCGGGGCGGGAGCCGGTAGTCCTGATCGGGAACCGCTATAATCCATCCATGGACGCTACGCGGTCGCCATCCATGGCGACCGAGTTTCCCGCTCAGGACTACCGGCTCCCACCCTTATACCTTTCGGTTTACCTAGCGTTGAAAAGATCCGCTACTAGTTTGGGGGCCGAGGGGAAGTAGCCGTGGAAGTAGCTCGCGGTCAATGAGCCTTGTTTGAACACGCGCTCCCCTTCACTGCCGTTTTTCTTGGTCGTTCTCATGGCCGGTTCCAGTTCCGTTTCGAGTTCGGAGTGGTGGAAGGTGTGGCCTCTCAGTTCGCCATTGTCGGTGTTCAGGGATTGGATGCCCAGAGCTTTGCGTTTGGGGGCCATGGAGACCCGGCCGGGCATGAGGGCGTAGAGGCTGTGTTCGGTGCCGTCTTCGGGGTCCACCAGGGATTCGGTGCAGGCCATTAGGCCGCCGCATTCGGCGTAGATGGGTTTGCCGGCCTGGTGGTGGGCCTGGATGGCGGCTTTCATGGGAGTGTTTGCGGCCAGTGCGCGGCCGTGGAGTTCGGGGTAGCCGCCGGGGAGCCAGAGGGCGTCGGCGTTCGGGAGTTCCGGGTCCGCGAGGGGGGAGAAGAACCTTAGGGTGGCGCCCATGGCTTCGAGGAGTTCGGTGTTGCCCCGGTAGATGAAGGCGAAGGCGGCGTCCTGGGCGATGGCGATGGTGGTGCCTTCGAGCAGCTTCGGGGGTTGATCGGGTGTTGTTGCTTCCAGGGTGACCTGGGCCGGGAGTTGGTCGAGGCCGGCTTCTTTGAGGACGTCGGCGGCGGCGTCGAGTTGTTGGTCGAGGTCGGTGATTTCGTCGGCCTGGACGATGCCGAGGTGGCGGTCGGGGATGTCGAAGGACTCATTTCTTGGGATGGCGCCCAGGAGGTTGATGTCTTCGGGGAGGCTCTCTTTGCACAGGTGGGCGTGGTAGCCGCTGCCGGTGCGGTTGGCGATGACTTCTTTGACTTCGAGGTCGTCGCGGTAGCGTGCCAGCCCGAGGGCGATGGCGCCGAAGGTCTGGCCCATGGCGTTGGCGCCGATGACGGGCAGTGCGGGGATGCCGCAGGCGACGGCCATGTCGGCGGTGCTGGGGTCGCCGTCGAAGAGGCCCATGGAGCCTTCGACCAGGATGAGGTCGGCGGTCTGGGCGGCTTCCGCGAGTCGCCAGCGGACTTCGTCCATGCCGGTCATCCAGCCGTGGACCTGGTAGACGGGATTGCCGGAGGCTCTTTCGAGGACCATGGGGTCCAGGTAGTCGGGGCCGTGTTTGAAGATTCGGACGGTGCGGCCTTCGTTTTTGTGGAGGCGCGCGAGGGCGGCGGTGACCATGGATTTGCCGTGGCCGGAGCCCGGGGCGGTGATCATGGCGGCGGCGGTGGTGCCTGTGATGGTTTTGCTTTGGTCTGTCATATCTAGTTCTCTGGTTTGTTGCCGGAGAGGGATCAGGGGTGTTCTTTCCGGGAATCGCTATAAATCCATCCATGGACGCTGCGCGGTTGCCATCCCTGGCAACCGAGCTTCCCTCCAAGAACACCCCTGATCCCTCTCTCAGACGATTTCCTATGAATTCAAAGACACTTCCCCTCTCAGCGACTCATGCCGGAACAAAGACGGGTGCTCCGTCCACTTCCGCCCATGCGAGGGGCTGGCCGTAGAGTTGTTCCAGGGCTTTGGGTTTGAGCATGCTGTCGGCCTTGCCCCAGCAGGCTTCGCCGTCCGGGTACAGGAGCAGGAGGTGGTCGCACCAGCGGGCGGCGAGGTTGAGGTCGTGCAGGCACATGACGACGGTGTGCCCGGCCCTGGCCTGTTCCGAGAGCAATTCCATCACGGCCACCTGGTGGCGCAGATCCAGGTGGTTGGTGGGTTCGTCGGCGAGCCAGATGTCCGGGTTCTGGGTCAGGGCTGTGGCCAGGGCCACGCGCTGGCGTTCGCCGCCGGAGAGGGTGCTCACGGGGCGGTCCGCCAGGTCGCTGAGTTCCAGGCGTTCCAGGGCCTTTTCGGCCATTGCGAGGTCGTCGCCGCCTTCCAGTTGCCAGGGTGAGAGAAACGGATGGCGGCCAATGAGGGCGGTTTCGAGGACGGTGGCGGGGAAGCCGTCCTGGCGTTCCTGGAAGACGAGGCCGAGCTGGCGGGCGATGGTGCTGCGGCGCAGTTGCTGCAGGGGTATGTCATCAATCCGCACGTCCCCGCTTCTTGAGCGATTAAGCCCACCGAGGGTGTGCAGCAGGGTGCTCTTGCCGGCGCCGTTGGGGCCGAGGATGCCCCAGGTCTGGCCGGGTTCC
Source organism: Salicola sp. Rm-C-2C1-2 (assembly GCF_040196175.1). Lineage (NCBI taxonomy): Bacteria > Pseudomonadati > Pseudomonadota > Gammaproteobacteria > Oceanospirillales > Halomonadaceae > Salicola > Salicola sp. Rm-C-2C1-2. The sequence continues at coordinate 9,240 of NZ_JBEFNF010000006.1, forward strand.
ATGCGCAGGTCCAGCGGGCGGCCGTCCGCGCGCTCGGGGATGTCAATGATGAGTTGCTGGGTCTCAAGCACGGCCATCAGCGACTCCGATACAGCAGCACGAGGAAGGTCGGCACGCCCAGCAGCGCCGTAATCACACCCACGGGGAGCTGTTCGGGGGCGATGACGATGCGCGCCAGGGTATCCGCGAGCGTCAGAAGCGCGCCGCCAGCCAGCGCGCAAGCCGGGAGGATGAGGCGCTGGTCGTTACCCAGAACGAGGCGGAGCATGTGCGGGACGACCAGGCCCACGAAGCCGATGCTGCCGGCGGTGGTGACGGCCAGTGCGGTGAGCAGGCTGGCGAGGATGTAGATGGTCCATTCCAGCGGGCGCACGGCCACCCCCAGGGCGGCGGCCTGTAGTGGGCCGCGGGCCAGCACATTGAGGCTGCGGCCCAGGGGAATGACGAGCAGGCACACGAGCACGAGCAGTATCAGCGCCGGCCAGGGGGTCTGGGCGTAGGTGAGATCGCCCATAAGCCAGTAGAGCATGCCGGGGAGTTTGTCCGTAGGGCCGATGGCCAGCATCAAGGTGATGACCGCGCCCCAGCCGGAGGCGACGACGATGCCGGTGAGCAGCAGCCGCGCCGGGGTCCAACTGCCGGTGCCGTGGGCGAGGCCGAAGACCAGGAAGGTGGACAGCAGTGCACCGCCGAAAGCAGAACCTGAAAGGACGAAGGTGCCGGTACCCGCAAGCATGGCAGCCAGCGCGCCCACAGAGGCACCGCCGGAGACGCCGAGCACGTAGGGGTCCGCCAGCGGGTTGCGCAGCAGGATCTGCATAAGCGCACCGGCGACTGCCAGCAAACCGCCAGTGGCAAAGCCGGCCAGCGCGCGCGGCGCTCGCAGCTCGAAGATCAGGGTCTGATGCAGGTCACTGCCCTGCCCTGTTATGACGGCCCAGAGGTCGGCCGGCGCAATCGCGACGCTGCCGATGGCCACGGCCATAAGCAGTGCCACCAGCCCAGCTACGCCCAGCCACACCAATGGCAGAAAGGGGCGCCGGGCGGACGCGCCCATGGCGGTATTGCCCCGGCGGGCCACGGCGTCAGCGGCGTTCACGCGCGGTCTCCAGTTTCTGGCATAGCGTGGCGCCGCCTTCCAGCAGGCGAGGGGTGGGTCGCTGAAGGGTCGAAGGTGGCACGAAGAAAAGGTTGTCGCGCTGGGTAGCGGTCAGCGAATCAAACTGTTTCCATTCTTCCAGCCAGTCGCGGTTCTCTTCGCCCATACCGCCCGCCACAATGGCTTCCGGGTTACTGGCCAGCACGGATTCACGGTCAATGCGCGGCACCAGCCGGTCGAGCTCTGCATAGACGTTCTTGCCGCCACACAGCTCAATCACTTCGTGGATGAAGTGCTCGCCGTTAACCGTCATCAGTGGCTTATCCCAGACCTGATAGAACACCCGTACGGGCGCCGAATCGCCGTAGTCGCGGCGCAGCGACGCGATCCCCTCGCGGAAGCGTTCGGCTTCACGGTGGCCTTCGCTCTCACTTCCGGCCAGCACCGAGAGCCGCTCGATGGATCGCGCAATACCATCAAAGTCCCGGGGCTCCAGGTAGTACAGCGTCAGGTCCAGCTCTTCCAGGCGCTCGGTCTGCTCTTTGGGGTTGCCGGTAACCCAGGCGATGATCAGGTCCGGCGACAGGCTCAGGATCTTCTCCACATCCAAGCGCTTAAGGCTGCCAATGATGGGGAGCTCTTTCGCTGCCGCGGGGTAGTTACTGTAATTGACCACGCCTTTCACGGCGTCACCGGCGCCGGCCGCGAAGAGCAGCTCGGTGGCGCCTGGGGAGAGGCTGATGATGCGCTCGGCGGGGTCGTCCAGGCAGACTTCCTTTCCGCGGTCATCCGTGGCGCAGACTTGCGCCTGGGCCGCCGTGGCAGTAACGAGAACGACCATGACGATGGCAGTGAATCGGTGCAGCAGCCGCATCACTGGCTTTTCCCCTTGTCGATCATGATCATGCGACCGGTTTCCGGGTCTTGGTAGACCTGGCCCATGGGCTGGAAGCCTTCGCCGGACTCACCGGCGCCCTCGGGCAGTTCCGGCATTTCCCGGCCGGCTTCTACGTCCACCCCGGCCTGCTGGGAGTCGTTGGCTTTTTCCGACGCCGCCAGAGCCACCATCAGTCCAACCGCGAACACGAGCATGATATCAGCCAGGTTCGCCAGCGGGCCCATGGGATCTTCGTCGGAGACGTCGAAGCGGCTGCGGCGGTACTCAGGCACACTCATGCGTTGGCCTCCTCCAGCTCGGCCATGGCGCCGTCATACCAGCGCCGGCGCATACGCCCGAGCAGGAAGCCAAGAATGCCGGCGAGCAGCCCCAGCACCGTGGTGTTGAAGGCGACGGTAACGGCTTCAGCCAGGACGTCGAGTTCACCCCGGCCGAGGGCGGCGAGGCCGGGGCCCAGGGGAATGAGGGTGCCCATGAGACCCATCATGGGGCCGACGCGGGCGATGAGGTCGGCGCGGTCGATGCGGCGCTGGGCACGCGCGGCCAGCGGTGCGCTGTCACCGCGCTCGATCATGCGGCGCAGGCCGCCGGTGCGCTCGCCTATGGCAAGGCCGGTTTCCCAGAGGGCCAGGGCGATCAGGCCCAGAAGGGCGATGATCACCGGCTCCAGGAGGTAGCTGACCATGGTGTCCATGATGTCCAGAGTTGCGGATGTGAACATTGTTGCCTCGCTGACTTATAGGTTGTTCCGGAGGGCAGCTACGAGATACGCCTGCCGGCTACTACGCCGCCTCCAAGAAGGACCAGAGCACCGGCGCCGATAAACCATGGCAGCAGGACCTGGCCGCCTTCAGCGGACGCCTGTTCGTCCTTGGTTTGTTCGGACTGCTTGCCCTGCTTCTTCTCTTCGGCTTGTTGCTTCGCCTTTTCAGCGGCGTCCTGCTGCTGTGGTTTCTGTTTCATGCTGACCTCGCGCATGCTCACCGGCTGGGCCTTGCCGGACTCCGGTGCCTCCATGCGCGCGGCGTCGAGGACGGCTTTGAAGTCTTTCTTCAGTTCGGCGTCGCTCAGCTGCTCAGCCACCCACTGCATGGTGGGGTGGTCTGGCCGGGTGTGGCCGCTGCCGGGGAGGCCGTTTTCCACCACAAGTTGAGCAAACTCCTTACGCAGCTTGTTAAGGGTTTCCTCGTCGGGCTTCCAGAAGCCGCGGTGCGCTGCTACCAGAGTGATCGCCTGCATGTGGGTTTTAACGTGGACGTTGTGGTCCTTTTCGAGGAACTTATCCAGACCGAGATCATGGCGGTCTTCGAAGTAGACCTCGTTGATGTCGTCCCACACGGCGGATTTCACCACGTCCGGACTGGTGACCTGCCAGCCCCAAAGGTTGTCCAGAAAGTCGGCGGACATGGTGCGCGCGCCGGCGTAGCCCTGCTCCATGAGCGGCTTGATCCATTGCGGGTTGAGGTTCTGGCCGCGGAGTTCGCTCATCAGGGCCTGTTGCAGGGATTCGACCCTGGGGTTGTCCGGGTCGGCGTGCATCAGGACGCGGTTGTTCGGGGTTTCACCGGTTTCCTGTTCCACGGCCATGGAGAGACCGCCCTGGAAGTCGAAGCCATCGTCGTTGTCGAGCAGACCGTAGACGTGGCTGGCGCGCCCAAGATAAGTGCGACCCACGTTATCCAGACGATCCTTGAACGCATCGTGCGCGGCGCGGCCGCCCTGTTTGTCGCCCCCGAAGGCATAGCCCATGCGGCGGGTGTAGGCGTCGGCAACTTTGCTGCGGTCGTCCCAGGCGCCGGAGCGGTCGGCAAGGCGGTTAACGCCGGCCCCGTAGGAGCCTGGAGCCGTGCCGAAGACGCGCAGTGCGGCATCGGAGCCGGCTTTCTTGGCGTTGGCGCCGTTAGCCATCATCGCCTTGGTATCCGCCACCCAGCGCGCGGCCACGTCGTTTTCAGCCAGGCTTTCATTGCCGGGGTCACGCATGGCCTCGGGTAGCGGCTCCATAGCGGTTTCCAGGGCCCGGTCGAGCTGGGGATGCTTCGCCATGATGGTCTTGTAGGCCCCATCCAGCGCCAGACGCGAGGCCTGGTCGAGCATCACGAGCTGGTCCTCGTACAAGTCGCGGAACAGGCCGGAGGTAGTGAAGAGTGCGTCGCGGCGACGGCTGCGGTCTTCCAGCGGTACACGCTTGAGCCCTTCCACGATGCCCCGTGAGTTCCACTTGGGCTTGATGCCGAGCATGTCCAGGCCGAAGGCGATCATCACGCCTTCATCGCGGACGGTATCTGAGGCCCAGAGCACAATCGCCTCGCTGCCCTTGGCCTTGGGGTCGCCCTTGTTGCGGGCGTCCTGGGCCATTTCCGCGCCCAGAGACCAGGCGACGCGGGTCGGAACCAGGTCGCTGGAGAGGGCGTGGAAGTTGCGGCCAGTGGGCAGCACTTCAGGCGTACGCACAGGGTCATTGCCCTCGCCCGGCGGCACGAACTGGCCATCCAGACCGGCGAGCAGGTGATCCATTTCCTCGCCGGGTGACGCTTTCAGTTTTTCGCGCCATTCCGGCTGGGGTTCAGCGTCGTCACCGGCCATGGAATTGAGCATGGTGTCGATGCCTTCCTGCTTCCAGTCACGCCCGAAAACGTGCAGCCCCAGGGGCATGAAACTTTCCTGCATGGTGGTCAGGTAATGGCCCACTTCGTGCACCAGGAGCTCGTCGTCCACCTCTTCCAGGTGAACGGTTTTCTCATCCTCGTGATGGTGTTCGTGGCCGTGTTCCTCACCGGCATCGTGGTCATGCCCGTGGGCGTGCTCGCCCCCTTCCGGCTCTTTGCTGCCCTCAGCATGCTCATGATGGTGCTCGGAGTCGGCGTGTTCCTCGCCCTCCTCTTCCTCTTCACCATGCGTCTCCTCGCCATGGTGGTGCCCGGCGGCAAGCTCCTTCTCGATGTCCTGGACCATATCCAGTTCTTTGAGGCGCTTGCGCAACTCTTTAACGGCGCGGTCACGGGCGGACGAGTTCGGGTCGTTGGAGGATTCCCAGGTTTCCACGAGCTGGCGCAGTTCCAGCAGGTTATCGTACAGCTTGGTGGTCTCCAGCGGCGGCGTGAGATGGCTGACCATCACGCCCATGGCGCGGCGCTTGGCCTGGATGCCCTCGCCCACCCCGTCGACGATGTAGGGGTAGATGAGCGGCAGGTCCTTGCCCAGCAGTTCCGGGTAGTCGTCCTCGGCCAGGCCGGCGCGGCGCCGGGGCAGGAACTCGCGTGTGGAGTGGCGGCCCAGGTAGACGAGCGCGTCTGCGTTGAAGTCCTTACGCAGCCACTGATAGAACCCAAGGTACTGGTGCGTGGGCGGGAAGGTGGTGTTGGCGTGCAGCAGTTCCTCGCTCACCTCCCAGCCGCGCGGCGGCTGCGGGCCGATGAACACGTTGCCGAAGTGGATACCGGGGAACAGCATTTCGCCCTCGTGGACCATGGAGCGCCCCGGTGCCTCGCCCCAGCCAGAGAGGCCGGGGATGCCGGTTTGGATCAGGGCATCGCGCAGCTTGGTCACCTTGTCGGTGCTGTCCGTTTCATCGCGCAGCACGGTCCGCCAGCCGGTCTGGTACTGGTCGAGCAAGTCCAGCGCCCGCTGGGTCGCATCGTGCTCATAGTTGCGCAGCATGTGGCGCAGATCTTTCACACCATTCTTGAGCAGGTCATTGCCGAGCTTGGTGTGGCCATTGTTGGCGGCGTTTTTGAGCTGGGCATGGAGATAGCCCACGGGCCCGTTCTCCATCTCAGCCTGGACGGCTTTCGGTAGCTCCGCGAAGCGTTCCAGATAGGTTTCCTTACTGGTGGAGGGGACCTTGCCGGCCAGTTCCTCCAGGCCGGACTGCTGGTCCGGCAGGTTAACGCCGCGATCCTGGATCTCATCCAGCAGCGCCTCTGGCGATTCGGGCAGCTTACCGGTCTTGTAGCCGGCATCCTTGAGTCGGTTCAGAATCTCGAACAGCGACTCCGGTACGTTGAGTTTATCCGCACCAATGTTTTGCCGCCCTGGCGGGTGGTTGTAGTAGACCAGCGCCACGCGCTTATCCGAGTTGTCTTTGGTCTGCAGCGTCACCCAGCGATCCATACGATTCGCCAGGGCATTCACGCGCTCGCTCACCGGGGTTGTCAGCGTGAGCTCCACGCCGGTCTCCTCGTCAATGCGCGGCGGCTCCGCCACGGCCACCACCATGGGCTGGCTGATGCCCTGAAGTTCCGGCATGGCGAGCTGGTAGTGAACCGAGTCCCAGGGCAGGCCCTCGTCGGAGAGCAGCCATTCAGGCTTGGTCATCTTGGACAGCCGCATGCCTTTGATAACAGGCACGTCCAGATCCTTGAAGGCCGCGGTGACAGCCTCACGGCCATCGCCGCCGCCCACGGTGAAATACTGCAAGCTCACAATGCCGGACAGCGTGGCCGGTTTGATGCGTTCCTCCAGCGTCTCCACCGCCTCAACACTGGCGCCGCCCCAGCGCGCCAGAATTGTGAAGCACTGGATATCGCGTTCTTCCAGCTGTTCACAGGCCGCATCGAGCAGGTCCCGATCACCGGGGCGATCACCGGAATCCAGATCCAGAAGGGCCACGGCCGGGCCGTCATCCAGATTCAGCGAGTCCGGATCGGCACTGGCCTCGCCGTCGCGATAATAACGAATGGGCTCGCGGGGCTTGGGCTCAGGCACCTCAATGTCATACCCAGCCTGCGCCAACAGCCAGCGGAAAAGGCCATCCATGTGCTCAGGGCTGCGACCCTGGTAGAAGGCCCGGCCCTTGAGCCACTCGGACTGCTCCGGATAGGCCTCACGCTGGTCCGCCAGGTGGACGGACGGATCTTCCCCGGGCTCGGGGTTGGAGACCATCTCATTGATGGTCTTATCCGCGAGTCCATCCATCACAGGCTCGCCGTCAAGTCGGGCCAGACGTGTGATCCCCCGTTTGCTGTTCATGGCCATAATGGGCACATCGGCGCCCGGACCCTGGTCGCGCACAAGCCGGCGGATGCGGCCGGATTCTTCGCCGAACACGGCCGCCAACACCATGGCATCGGCTTCCTCCCAGAGGCTGACGACCTCCTCATCAGGGAGCGCCTTGAGCTGCTTAGGCGTCCGCAGCACGATGTTGTGCTCCGGGAAAGCCTCAAGGTGTTTCTCCGCTCCCGCCGCCATTTCAGCGGAGGAGCGGTCGGAGACGATGCCGACGATGGTGGCCGCTTGAGTAAGTGTGCTGAACATAAGCCCACAAAGCACAATGACAATGCATTTCCAGTTGCGACTGTTTGTGGACTGCTTGTTGCGCCTATGGGTTTTCACTTGCTACTCCTAATCCCTGTTGAGCGACCGACGACTGTACCCACTTATTCTGACAAGTTCGCAAATTCAATTTGCTTGGGCAGCAGATCCGTGGGAACAAAATCAACTTGCTGACTAGACTCGGGATCAAGGATGCGAATGCCGGGATTATCCGCAGCGCCGTCCGCAATCCAAAGGTTTCCGGAGGGGCCGGCTGCCAATGCACGGATATCAACGCCGTCAAAGCTTTCGATCAGTACCGGATCCTCGGCCGGTGTGGAAGGATCAAAGCGGAAGAGCGAAACATCCTTGAACGCGTTGTACTCAGTGAAATACAGCGTGTCCTCATCGATGACGGCAAGGCTGTCAACATCCTGATCCGCCACCCAGGAGGTTGTGGCATAGGTGTCAGGATTGACCTGGTCAATACCACCGAGGTTTTGGTCGTCCCTTGCACCAACACCGTGAATCACAAGGCCGGTTTCCGGATGGTAAGTGATCCCCTGAGGGTTCCGTGCAGACAGCTGAATGCCCTTCAGTTGACTGGCACTTGCGGACGTCTCGATTTCCTCGTCCGTGGCCGTATCCCAGGCGGAGACATAGGCCTCATTGGACGGACTGAAGTCACTGGCAAGTCGCTGCATGACGAGGAACAACTGATCGTTCACGACGGTTCCGGCCTGGACCCTCGGAACACTGCCATTCTTCGGTGTATACGGGGAAAGGTCCAGCTCACCCTGCTTGAACGCATCCTCGCTTTGCGCCTCAACATCAACAATCCAGGACCTCTCACTGCCATAACGCGGCAGATAGGCCTTGGAGCTATCGGTCAGCACAAGATCCCGGGGATTGGCAGAACCGCTATCGTTTTCATCAACCGTTGAGTATTCCCAGACAAAAAGACTGGGGTTCTCCAGGTCCACTTTGCCGATCTGGTCACTCTGAAAGCGCTCCGTCAGATAATAGTGCTGCCTGTCGCCGCGTACGCTGATGTCTGAAATGGTCTCGTGGTAGCCACCACTCGCCGTCAGTTCATCCTGGGTCAGGTCGATCAACTCCACCTCACCCGACTCGAAGCTGGAGTCAACCGTAGCCACAACGGCCGTGTCTGCCGATGTGCCCGAACCTGAGGGAGAGTCTGAGCTGGAGCTGGAACTGAAACAGCCACTCAACCCACCGGCTGCTGCCACCGCCACTGCGAGTACTGATAGCTTCTGAAATGTCACCTTTGGTCTCCTGATTGATACTGGTTTAAATCCGGTGTGTCACTGTGAAAAACGCCGAGCGTCCCGGCGCCGGGAATCGATTGAAATCCTGATAGAGCTCGTCACTGAGATTCCGCCCCTCCAGACGAAAGCTGGTCTGGTGGCCATTAGGCCACTGGGTTTCCCACTTGAGCGTGGCATCCAGCCTCTGACGTTGATCCGCTTTGAGCCGGTTGGCCGAGTCGTAATACAGGTCATCGTCAACACGCCATTTAAGCGTGGTATTCCAACGACCCGGGGACCATTCAATGCCCACCTGAAACGAGGTGTGGTAAATACCGGGAAGCTTCTTATCCTCGCGATCCCGTACTGATGACGACCGGTTCTCCGAGTCCTTGGCACTGACATTACCGGTCAGCTTCCAGTTGGGTGTCAGATTGATCCAGCTCTGTCCTTCAACGCCATAAATGCGAGCCTTGAGATTGACGTTGCGACCCACGCCGCGAGCATCAAATGTGGTGGCAATGGAGGGGTCGAGATCACGCCAGAACAGCGTCGTCTCGAAGCCTCCCCAGGACTGTTCAGTAAGGAGCGTCGTATCGAGATTCAGACCCTGCTCAGGGTCCAGGTCAGGGTTGCCGACAAAACGCCCCTGTTCACCGAAGCGCTCCTGGAGCGAGGGAATGCGGACTTGCTGCGCGATATTGCCAAATACCTGCCAGTTGCGGAGCGGCGAATACCCGATACCCAACTGCCAGCTGCTGTAGCTGTTGCGATCAGAGACTCGTTGGACAGTATCGTCGGGGCGGGTCTCATCAGAGCGCTCATCCAGGTGAAAATACCGGACGACGCCCTGCGTCCGCCATCTGCCATTACGACTGATCCACTCGTGACTCGAAGCCCCAACCAGCTGGCGCCGCTGCCTTTCATCGGCAGGTTCCGGATCGAGTTGATCATCTTGGTCGTAGGAAGCCTGGGAGAGATCACTCGAAAGCGTGAACGTATGTCCTCCAAGTAAATAACTGAACGAGTTGAGCAGCCCCACCCTGCTGGTTCGGGTCTCTACATCACTCCGGCCGACACCAACAAAGCCGCCCCGATTGTCGAAGTCTTCATCGCTTCTGAACCAGCTGATTCGATGGCTGCTGTGTAGCTTCCCTGAATGCCACCCCTTTTCGCCAATGTGAATCTGGCCTCGAGTCGTCTCGCGACTCAGGGATGCCTCGTTGTCGGGCCAGTTCTGAATGGTGGGAATGCCCTCGTCGCTCAGCGAGTGCTGTAGCAGAACATCCGCATCTAGGGTTTCCGAAAAGCGATGGCCTCCTTTGATGCTGAAGTCCGTCCTTTCAACGTAAGCATTACGACGCTTCGTTGTCCCCCCATCTCTCGGGTTGAACCAATCAGCTTTGTTCGGGTAGGAAAAGTCGTTATCACTCTGTAACCGGTTAACGGCCACCCACCCATGGGATCGCCCCTCCCCAACGCCCTGAAAAACACCGAGACGACGCGTCCCAAATGAACCGGCACCGGCGGTTAGTCGAGTCGTATCCGCGGCATCACGCTGCAAGGTCTCCATCAAAACCACACCGCCAATACTGGCATTTGCAAACTGCGCAGGCGGCGCGCTTGGATAGATCTGAATACGTTCGATGTTATGGAGGGAATATTCGTTGAGGTTCACGCCCCCTGTCATGGGGTCGTTGAGAAGCATGCCATCCAGATAAACCTGAACCTGATCATTCGAGGAGCCGCGAATGGAAGCCGTTGCGAAGCTGCCAACGCCGCCGGTCTGGCGGATCTGGGTGCTGGGCTGACTGGCAACGGCATCAGCGACAGTCGCCATTCGATTGCTCAGCTGATCACGCTCAACAACCCGGACCGGTGTGGTTGCATCCTCGGGGTGGGGCTGCCCGGCGATGTTGTCCTGAGCGCCCACCACGACGAGTTCCTCGGCGTTCAGTTGAGCATCCGCAGCAGTCGTTACTGACACCGTCAGGAGACAGACCGCAACAATAGGCAGAGCGTGATTCGAATCACCCCTCATGGCAAAAACCAACCTCTAACCAACTGGCCACGCTTCCCCGCGCGGCTCACTATGACTATTGCAGGAGGGACAAACTTAAGACAGGCGGTAGGAAAGCGCAGATGACACAGTGCGAACCGTGCGGGGAAGATCCAACCGGCCTGCCGTTGCCCACCGCAACGCATGGCGTTTCTTCCAGGCCGGTCTACGGACTGATGAGCAGATGCTTTGGCACCCTCAGCGACCGCCTTCCCGTGCTTCTCCGGCACAGTGGCGCGATGGCCGCCTTTAACTCAATCACCGTTGCGGGGGCAGTGCCGGAATCGCTGCTTGATGCAGCTCACCGGCTTCCCGTTTCAACCCTGTCTGCACAGGGACACCTGAAAGCGGGTTGAACCCTACCAAGGCCCCATTGGAGGGTCAACTCAGCCAATCCGGCTATTTCCGGCCTGATCGCAGGGAAACTACGGATGCAGCCGGATTTGGGCATTCAAAACAGAATAACTATAATAAACGACCTATCGATTACCGTTAAACATTGAACGAGGGTGGTTTGCAGCAAACTCAATTCAGACGCGCAGGTCAACGGGCAAGCTGGACCGGCTGGTTCCTTCTCATCAATGGCATTCTTGCACTGTTAGCCGGGCTCCGTTATCTGCCCTGGCTCACAATCCCTGACGGCATAACCAGCGTCTATTTAATACTGCTCTACCTGGCCCAGTTTCCCCTTCTGGCGCTAGTAGTTGGCCTTCCTTTGTTGGCGATCAGCCTGCTTCCCAGCAGGTGGCTTCTGATTGCGACCGGTACACTCTATGCCACCGGGGCGCTGGGCCTGCTTCTGATCGACACCGTCACCTATGCGCAGTTCCGCTTCCATCTCTCCGGTTTCGTGCTGGACATGGCGCTGAAAGGCGGCAGCCAGATCTTCTCCTTCCCCTGGCAGATGTGGGCGATTGCTGGTGCTGCCGCGCTGGGCCTGCTGCTTCTGGAACTCATGATTGGGCTTCTGTTGGCATGGCGACGCCCCCGTTTCCGCTGGCTTGCCCTTGGCCTGGCTGCGGTGTTTGCGGGCCAGCTCACGGTGCACAGTTGGCACGCCTGGGCCGATGCCAATCATGACAGCCGGATCACGTCGATAACCCGCGCGATGCCGCTTTATTACGGCGCCACAGCGAAGCGTTTCATGGAAAAAAACGGCCTTGTTGACCCGAAGGCGGTCCAGAAGAGCAGCGCCACAAGCGCCCTTTCAGGCAACCGCGGCGGTGGCCAGCTGAACTACCCCACCCAACCCCTTACCTGTGAGGCACCGGCTGAGCGGCCCAACGTGCTGATGATTGCGATTGATGGCGCTCGTGGCGACATGGTCGACCCGAAGTGGATGCCCAACATCCAGGCTTTTGCCGGTAACAACATCCAGTTCAGCAATCACTACGCCAATGGCAACGCCACCAAACCCGGCATCTTCACGCTCTTCTACTCCCTGCCAGCGGGCTACTGGGACACGTTCACCAGCCAGAAGCGGGCGCCTGTGATGATCACGCGCCTTCAGGAGCTGGACTACGAACTGAAGATCATGGGATCCGCGCCTCTGATCAGCCCGGCCTTCAACAAGAACGTCTTCGCTTCTGTGGAGAATCTGCGCCTGGAAACACCCGGAGACAAATCATGGGACTGGGACATCCGCATTACCGAGGACTGGCTCGCGTTCACTGAACAGCAGAGCAAATCCGATGACAGCGACCCGTTCTTCGGCTTTCTTTTCTACGACACGCCCCATGGTCATCGGGTTCCGGACGATTACCCGGTAAAGTTCCAGCCCTACTGGGATCCAGTGAACAAGCTCGCACTGGGACCGGATTTCAACCCGGAGCTGATGCGCAACAATTACAAGTCCACGCTTCACTTTGTGGATAATCAGATCGGGCGTGTTCTTTCGGACCTTAAGGAGCGGGGCATGCTGGCGTCCACGATCGTCATGATCACCGGCGATCACGGCCAGGAGTTCAATGAACACGGTAAGAACTACTGGGGCCACGGAAGCAACTTCGGCCAGTACCAGCTGCACACCCCCATGATTGTGCATTGGCCGGGGCACGGGAGCGAAACGCACAGCTACCGCACCGAAAACTTCGATGTGGCCCCCACCATCATGGGCAACGCCCTTGGGTGCGGGGCCACGGATCCGGAAATCTATGCCACGGGCAACGGCCTGTTCCAGCGTCGCGAGCGGGACTGGAGCATCGCCCACAGTTACATGGATTACGCGGTGCTGCTGGATGACCACCGCATCGTGCAACACGCGTCGGGGCGCGTGACAACCGTGGATAACCAGCTCAATAACGCGCCGGATTTTTCTCCGGACCCCGGAACAGTCAAGGCGGTACTTAACGAGATGTCGCGATTCTACCGTTAAGGTAATGCAGCGCACGCTCAAGGTGCTGCCATTCGGTCTGTGAGCCGGGAAGCCCGAAACGAAGGGCCGGAGGCGTTTCGAAAACCCGGACCAGTACCGCCTGTTCCGCTAATGATCTGGCGATGCGCACGGGATTGTCACAGGGGCAGTAGGCAAACAGCAGTGTACTACCCTGGGGCTCCAGCCCCGCTTCCCGCAGCATTGCGCCAAGCCATTGACTGTCGTTCCTGAGCCGGTGGGCAGCCGCCTGCTGCCAGGATGCATCCGCCAACGCCTGCTGCATCAGGTAACGAGTCGGGTGGCTGACAGACCAGGGGCCCAGGGCAGCGTCAAGCTGGTCACAGAGTTCATGCGGGCCGAACACCATCCCACCCCGCAGACCGGCCAGACCGAAGAACTTTCCCATTGAGCGATAGACGATCAGTCCAGCACGCCCGGTTTCCGGCACCAGACTCTGCTCCGGCTCCGCATCGATAAACGCCTCATCCACTACCAGCCAGCCGCCCTGCCCCACCAGCTGCTCGTGGCACGCCACAAGACGTTCCCGGCTCACCCACTCGCCGGTGGGGTTGTTGGGGTTGATCCAAACCAGTGCGTCCAGGCTTTCAATGGCCACCCTGGAAGGCAGATCGGAGAACGGGATGACGTCATGCCCAGCGGCACGCCACCATTGGGCATGCTCCGCATAGGCTGGATAGGGCACCCCGATACGCCCGGGCGCTCTAAGCCGGGGCAAAGCCTGTATCCCAGCCTGGGTTCCCGCAACAGGCAGGCATCCGGCATGCGCCGGCGCACCTGCCCAGTGCCGGGCAAGATCCGGCAGCCCGTCATCGTCTTCCGGAAGGCGCTGCCACACTCGTGCCGGGATATCCGGTACCGGCCAGGGCAATGGGTTGATGCCGGTGGACAGATCCAACCACTGCTGCGGCGGAATGCCCCATTCACGCACCGCTTGATTCAGTCGACCTCCGTGCGACACCGCCACTTAAAAGATCCCCGCCGGCGTCGATTCCACCAGCATTGCAAGCACTGCCAGCACAGCCATCCAGAGCACGAGATTGCGCCCGATCAGCTTGAGAACCTCCGGAATGGCTTCAGCGCTCGCGGGCGCCCCGGTGCCCAGAACAGGCCGTTCGCGCCAGCCATCGTGGTAGGGCGCGCCGCCCCCAAGCTGAAGGGCCAACGCCCCTGCTCCGGCCGCCATGACCGGACCGGCGTTGGGGCTATCCCATGCTGGCGCCTGCGTGCGCCAGCAGCGCAGCGCCAGGCCTGTGTGTCCGGTAAGGGCGTAACCGAGTGCCACCAGCCGCGCGGGGATCCAGTTCAGAACATCATCAAGCACAGCCGCGACACGCCCAAATCGGTTGAAGCGCGCTGTGCGATAGCCCCACATGGCATCCAGCGTGTTAACGACGCGGTGCAGAAGCAGCCCGGGCAGACCTGCCACGATGAACCAGAACAGGCTGGCAAAGATCGCGTCCGCGCCATTCTCAAGCAGCGACTCACTGGTTGCTGTGGCAACATCTGTTGCATCCAGCTCTCTGGTATCCCGGCTCACCATCATACCCACACGGGTCCGCGCTTCAGTCAGATTGCCCTCGACCAACGGACGGTAAACCGCCATGCCGTGCTCCGTCAGACTTCGCCAACCGATGCAGAGCCAAAGCAAGATGGCCGCAAGCGGCGCGCTGAAAACGACTGGCAGGAACGAGACCACTGCTCCCAGAACCACGAATGGCAACACCAGCAGCACAACCGCTAGCCCACCGTCCCTGGCCCGACCCTTACCCGTGCCATTGAAGTGTCTTTCGAGCCGGGTAATGACATACCCCAGCCCCACCAGCGGATGCCAGCGCCGCGGTTCCCCCCAAAGGCGGTCCAGGAGCAGAGCAGCAATGCAGATGATCAGCGTGAAAGCCATAGCGGTTCCGGGGTTGTTCGGGCGGCCCAGTTTACGCCATCACAACAGCTGCCGCACCAACGCAGCGGCCACGAATCCAGCGCCGATAGCCGGCAGGGAGCGCCCCGTTGCAATCATGATCACTGCCGTGGTCAGCAGCGCCGCCTTGGCGCCGAGATCGCCCGCAAACGCCATGGGCACGACAATGGCGATCAGCACGGAGCTGGCCATGGCGTTGATGAAGCTCTCCACACGCCGGCTCAGCGGCACCCGTGCCATCAGAAAAGCACCGCCAAACCGGGTGACCAGAGTCACCAGGGTCATGATGAGGATGATCGCCAGAATGCCCAGTGTGGTTGTCTCAATACGGATCACGAGCAGGCTCCAACCAGAACAGACCAACCACACCGCCAGCCAGCGCGCCCACAATCACATGGGTATGCGGCGGCAACCAGCGCCAGGCGAGCACCGCCGAGATGCCCGCCACCGTCCACGCCACCAGAATCCGGCGCGATTTCGGGCCGCCCAGCGCCATTGTTAGCAGGAAACACCCCAGCACCATGTCCAACCCGAAGGCTTCCGGGTTCTGAATAAGCCCGCCAAAATAACCTCCGAAGAGCGAGCCGACGACCCAGGCCATCCACAGTGCCAGACCTCCCCCCAGAATGGCCTCCAGATTCTCCTTCCCGGCCTGGTACTGCTGAAAGGAACGCGCCCAGTTGGCATCTGTGAGCACCACTAACAGGCCGTAACGCCGGGCCATCGGAAGCTTGCGCAGCATTGGGTAAAGCGAGGCACCCATGAGAATATGGCGAGAGTTGATCGCCAGCACGATAGCGACCAGCGGCATCAGAGACACCTCCTGACCCCAAAGCCCCAGGGCTGCAAATTGGGCGGCACCGGCAAAAACGGTCACGCTCATCAGCCCCGCCTGCCAGGGAAGCAGTCCGGCCTGGCCAGCTGCCAGACCAAAGGCAACGCCGAAAGTCGCCACGAAAACTGCTATAGGCAGCAACTGCAGGAACTCAGCCCTGACCTTGGCGGGGTTAAATCGGTAAGTCTCGTTGTACAGGTCGGTAGCCATGGCAATCCGTTTCGGGCGACTCAAATTAACCGAGTGGCGAACCGGGCCTGATCTCCTGGCTGGCATCATGCACGCAAACCCTGTTGCGCCCCTCCGCCTTGGCCTTATACAGCGCGCGGTCCGCCTGCTGAATCATTTCATTGGCTGTTGCGAACGAGTCCGGTTTCCGGATGGACACGCCAGCACTGACAGTGAATGAAAGCTCAGACTCATTACAGGGGACGCGTGTACGCGCCAGTCGCGCCCTCAGACGCTCGACAGCGCCAAGCGCGCCATCCCTGTCCGCGTCCACAAACACCAGAAGGAACTCTTCACCGCCATAACGGACCGCAATATCTGGTGCCCGGACTTCATCCGTCAGGATCCCACCAAGGATCTGAAGGCAGGCATCCCCCGCTTTGTGGCCGAAAGTGTCATTCAAGGCCTTGAAATGGTCAATATCGATCATAGCAACGCTCAGCGCGCGGTTGTCCCTTTCTGCACGAGCAATTTCCCGGGGCAAAGCATCCGCCAGGTAACGGCGATTCTTGAGCCCGGTTAGAACATCAGTGACGCTGAGCTGATTCAATCTCTGATTGGCCTGCTCCAGCTCTTCCGTGCGTGCCTGCACTCGTTCTTCCAGCTCCCGGTTATGGCGTTCGCTCTCCTCAAGCATCGCCTCCTGAGCCTCGAAACGCAGACGCCGCTCAATATTGATGCGCTGCGCCAGGGCGAACGACAGCAGAAGAATTTCCAGAAAAGACCCCACCTGGGCTGCTGAATCCGTAACGATATTGGCCGGCAGCACCCCGCCTTTACTGAGCGCCAGAATCAGCATCCCCAGCAACAGAAAGGACCAGGCAAGCAGGTAATAGGGCGCGGTTCTCTGGCCACGTACCCAGGCAACAACCCCGACAATGAAACCGTAAACTGTTGCAAAAACGGCAAGAGGGATGGCGATGATGATGGCCGAGTAGTAGCTGAGTGTTGCCGAAGCGAGCACCATCAGTCCCCCAACCACGGCCTCGCCCAACAGAATGGCATTGAGCCAGCGTGAATGGCGCCGCATCTCCAGAAAGGAACTGATGAATAATGCCGCAAAAGACAGGGCCAGACCGAAGAACACGATGAGCGACTGGAGATTCCAGTCCGGGGCGGTGGGCCATAGATAACGGAAAGTATAGCCGTTGATGGTGGCAACCAGGATCGCAATGGCGAAAACCACACCGACATACAGGATGTAATTACGATCCCGTACCGCCATGAACAGCAGCAGATTATAGAGCCCGATCGCAATCAGTGCGCCAAAATAGATCCCGTCCACCGTCGTTCTGAGCGTACTATGCGCCTGGAACGACGGCGGATCCCACAGAGTCAAGGGGACCTGAAGGGCCGTATCCGTCTGGACTCGGAGATAGAAATGGCGCGTCTCCCCGGGTTGCCAGCTGACCGGTACCGCAAATCGACGATGCTCATAGGGGCGTTCACTGAACAGTCGTTGCGCCCCCATTCGCACCAGTTTCCAGCCCGTTTCCCTATCGCTGCTGATATGCAGCCGCAGATCCTGAAGCAACGGGTAGTCAATGGAGAGGATGCGTCTGCGCGCGTGCGTCGAATCGTTCGCCAGGGACCACCGGATCCACCACGCAGAGTCATCATACCCCTTATTGAAGGTGGCCTCTGAATGCGACTCCCAGGCCTCACTCCGACGCACCTCCGCCAGAGTCAAACGCTGCCCGGGATCTTCCAGGACTTCTGTGGTTCCGGCGAGCTGCCGGTCGTGGTCGTCAGGCAACAGCGTTGCGGCCGACAGCGGTACTGCCACCACCATGAGCAGCAACAGCAGTACGGCTGACTGCCAACCTGACAATAGGCCGCACCTCATCTGTAAGACTCCCTGGAGCGTTTTTACAACGATGACTTGGCGCTAGTTTAGTTCGTGTTCTGACTCTTTGCACTTTTGCCCCACTCTGGCACTTGCGACTGCTTCAGAGTAAGGTGCAAGCATTTAACCAATGCAGTATCGAGCCATGACTGATCCTTTCTGGCAGCAGCCCCTTCCGAAACCCTCCCGCCCCCACTACAACCGGGCCACAGCCCGCCAGAAACAGTTGACCAAACCGCCCGGTTCGCTTGGGCAACTGGAAGCACTGGCCTGCCATCTCTGCGCGCAGCAGCACTGCGATCAACCGGCGGTGGATCAGGTGCACCTGGCGGTATTCGCGGCAGACCACGGTATTGCGGGAGATGGGGTCTCAGCCTTTCCTCAGGAGGTCACGGCCCAGATGGTGGCGAACTTCGCCGCTGGAGGTGCCGCTATCAGCGTTCTGGCCCGCCAGCTCGGCGCGACCCTGGAGGTCATCAACATGGGGGTGGCCCATCCCTTGCCGGACGACCGGGGCGTTACGGACGAATGGATTGCTGCAGGCACCGGCAACCTGATGCAGGAACCGGCAATGACAGCGCACCAACTGGAGCAGGCGCTGGAGGCCGGCGACCGCTCGGCGGCACGCGCGGCGGAAGCCGGCGCTGAACTGTTCGTGGGCGGTGACATGGGCATCGGCAATACCACCAGTGCCTCGGCTCTGGCCAGCCTGCTGCTGGGGGCCCGTGTCGAGGAGCTGGTTGGCCCCGGGACCGGCCTGGACGAGCTCGGCGTGGCCCGCAAGGCTCGCCGCATCCGGGCCGCTCTGCAGCGCCACGGCAGCGATACAGATCCCTTCCACGCGCTCGCTTCCCTCGGCGGTTTTGAGATCGCCGCGCTGGCTGGTGCGATGATCGGGTCGGCTCACCGGGGGATCCCAGTCCTGGTCGACGGTTTCATCGTCACCGCCGCAGCATTGGTGGCGACGCACCTGAGCCCGAATCTAATGAGCTGGATGCATTTCTCTCACCAATCCTGCGAGCCCGGCCACCGCTATGCGCTTAATGCCATGGGCGCCACGCCGGTTCTGGATCTTGACATGCGCCTGGGTGAAGGCAGCGGTGCCGCCATCGCCGTTCCAGTGCTACGCTCTGCCTGTGCGTTGCACAATCAAATGGCAACCTTCGCGGAGGCGGGAGTAAGCGATGGCTGACAGATCCGAGCGACCGGGCACTTTTTTTGACCTGATAAGACACGGTGAGCCAGAGGGGGGCCGCAAGTATCGTGGCCTGATCGATGACCCTCTGAGTAACCTGGGGTGGCAGCAGATGCAGGCTCAGGTCTTTGAATCAGACCGGTGGGACGCGGTTCTGACCTCGCCCCTGAAACGCTGCGCCGATTTCGCGGCCTCCGTGGCCGAAGCCCGGGGATTGCCCCTCTACCAGGAGCGCGATCTTCAGGAGATGAGCTTCGGCGACTGGGATGGCCACACTCCTGAGGCGATCGCCCGGGAAACCCCGGATGCCCTCAGGGCGTTCTGGCAGGACCCGGTCCACTGTCCACCGCCGGGTGGCGAGAACATCGCAACCTTTTTCCGGCGTGTCGAAGCGGCGATGACCCACTGGCGGCAGGAACTGGAGGGCCAGCGCACCTTGCTGGTTGGGCACGGGGGTGTCATTCGCATGATCCTGGCCATGGCCATGGCCACGCCCCTGGAACATGCCATGGGCGCAGTGTCTGTGCCGTTCGCCTGTCGCAGCCGCATCCGCATGGACCGGATCACGGAAACCCAGGAGTGGCTCAGCTGCCTGATGGCGCACCAGCCGGGGACCCCTTGAGTACCTGGGGTAGCCCAGCCACGCTCAGCACCACCTGATCACAACGCTGCGCCAGCGCCTGATTGAGCCAGCCCAGTTCGTCGCAGAAGCGGCGTGTCAGCGCATCCATACCGATCACGCCCAGGCCCACTTCATTGCTGACGATCACCAGCGGGCCGGGGTAGCGCTCCACCTCCGTCAAAAAGGCTTCGCGTTCGCGCTCGAGCGCACCCTCATCCGCACCCAGCAGATTCCCGAGCCAGAGGCTCATGCAGTCAATCAACAGACAGGGACCCGCTTCCCGGTGCCGAGCCAGAACGCCGCCCAGCGCTATTGGCTCTTCATCCAGTCCCCAGTCATCCGGGCGCCGCTGCTGATGGCGGGCAATGCGATCGACCATTTCCTCATCTTCAGCGGTGGCGGTGGCCACGTAGACGACAGACGACCCGCAGGCGGCTGCCTCAGCCTCGGCCAGCGCACTCTTGCCAGAGCGGATGCCCCCCAGAATCAGTGTTCGGTTGCTCATAGCCGTGTCCTTTTGCGGTGCCCCAGCGGTACCCAGAAGGGGGTCTCCGCCGAGCCCACTTCCTTGAGGGGTACGCCATACAGATGTTCCAGCCGGTCTTCGGTCAGCAGCGTCGCTGCCTCACCGGCTTCCCAGGTGCCGTCAGGGTACAGCATCAACAGCCGGTCCGCGTACTGGCTCGCAAGATTCACGTCGTGCAGCGATACCATGATCAATCGCTCATCATCCGCGTAATCCCGGAAGCGGTCCATCAGGGCCACCTCATGGCGCACATCCAGATGGTTCACTGGTTCATCCAGAAGAAGCGCTCCGGGCTCCTGGGCTAGTAGCGTGGCGATAGCCACGCGGCGCTGCTCCCCTCCGGACACCTGATCCGCCCGCATTGAGGCCAGTTCAAGAAGGCCCGTTTCCTCCAGAGCGCGCTCCACCATGGCGTGATCAGCCCGGCTCAGGGGCCGCCAGGGTGGGCGGTGGGCGTAGCGGCCGGCGCTGACCGCCTCACGCACCGAGTAGGGAAAGGCCACATCCTGATGCTGTAGAAGCAGCCCCAGCCGACGCGCCAGGACCTTGCGCGGAATACGCTTCAGATTCACTCCATCCACAGCCACCTGCCCCTGCAGCGGGGGCAGAAGGCCGGCCAGCGTGGCCATAAGTGTGCTTTTGCCAGAGCCATTCTCGCCCAGCACAGCCCAGAATTCCCCGGAACGTGCCTCAACGGTCACCGGTTCAGTAAGAGCCTCGCCGCGGTGTCCGAAAACGAGGCGATCCAGCTGCAGTGATGCCATCAGCTACCGATCCTTGTGCGCTGCAACAGGTACAGGAAGACCGGAATCCCCACGATGGCTGATAGGATACCGACCGGAACCGACCCCGGCACCAGTGGCAGATCGGCAACGGCCTGCAGGCCGTTGAGATAAACCCCTCCAACCAGAACGGAAAATGGCAGCAGGATCCGATGGCGCGCCCCGACGCGAAGCCGCACAAGATGAGGAACCACCAGCCCCACAAAGCCGATGGGCCCGGCCAGTGTAACCGCCAGCGCCGTCAGCACCGCTGCCAGAACGTAGCACACCACACGCACCCGGTGCACCTCCACGCCCAGCACAGCGGCCTGTTCATCACCGCGCACAAGCAGATCCAGTGCCGGGGCCATGATCCAGCCCGCCACCAGCGCCAGGATCAGGGTGATCAGGCCCCACCAGGGCGAGATGGGCCGGTTGAGGTCCCCCATAAGCCAGTAGAGCATGTCATGCACCGAAGCGCTGGACTCCAGCGCCAGCAGGAAGCTGATAACGGTACTCCAGCCTGCCGCCATCACCACGCCGGTCAGCAGCAGCCGTTCCCGGGGAACCCGGGCACCGTTCCCCCCCACAAGGAAGACCACTGCCAGCGAGAACAGGCTCATAAGCAGCGCGGACCCGGTAATCCACCAGCCGCTCAGCCCTAGCAGCATACAGACCAGCCCGGCGCTGGCAGCTCCCCCGGAGACACCCAGCACATAGGGCTCGGCAAGAGGTGTACGAAGCAGCACCTGCATGAGCACACCGGCCATAGCCAGCATGCCCCCGACAGCGAAACCAGTGAGCAGTTCCACCAGCAGGACGTTACCCATCATCCTGGATCGACAGTTTATCTACCGAGCTCGACAGTTCTTCCGCCGTCGCCGCGTCGGCCCCCAGCTTGATCATGAGGCGCAGGTCATTGGCGGAGTCCGCATGGGCCAGTGCATCCTTGTAGGTGATCTTGCCGTCCGCATAGAGGTGGTAAAGCGCCTGGTCAAAGGTCTGCATGCCGAGTTCACCCGATTTGGTCATCAGGTCCTTGAGTTTGTCCACTTCGCCCTTACGCACCATATCCTGAGCCAGCGGGGTATTGATGAACACCTCGATGGCCGCCACCCGACCGTTGCCATCCGGCGTGGGAATCAACTGCTGCGCGACGAGGGCCTTGAGGTTAAGTGAGAGGTCCATCCAGATCTGGTTATGCACCTCGGGGTTATAGAAGTTGATGATCCGGTCCAGGGCCTGGTTGGCGTTATTGGCGTGCAGTGTGGCCAGGCACAGATGGCCGGTTTCCGCAAAGCTCACGGCGTAGCTCATGGTCTGGGCTGTCCGCACCTCGCCGATGAGGATGACGTCCGGCGCCTGACGCAGGGTGTTCTTCAGGGCCATTTCGAAAGACTCTGTATCCACCCCCACCTCGCGCTGCGTGACAATGCAGCCCTCATGCTGGTGGATGAACTCAATGGGATCCTCCACCGAGATGATGTGCCCCCGGCTATTGCGGTTACGGTGGCCGATCATGGCAGCCAGGGAGGTGGACTTACCCGTACCGGTTCCCCCCACGAAGATGATCAGGCCGCGCTTGGTCATGGCCAGTTCGCTGATGACATCCGGCAGATCCAGATCTTCCAGTTTCGGAATCTCGGTTTCAATCCGGCGCAATACCATGCCACAGAGGTTGCGCTGGAAGAAGGCGCTGGCACGGAAACGCCCGATTCCGCGGGCACTGAGCGCGTAGTTGCACTCGTTGTGCTCGTCGAATTCACGAGCCTGTTTGTCGGTCATTGAGCCGTACACCAGCTCCCGCGTTTTCTCCGGGGTCAGCGGTTCCTTGGTCACCGGCACAATGCGCCCGTTGATTTTTACACTGGGCGGTACGCCCGTGGTAATGAACAGGTCCGATCCGTTTTTATCGACCACGACCTTGAGCAGCTTTTCGAGTTCCATGACTGGTTTCCACGCGCTTTATCAGAAATTGTCCGGCATCTTGGCCTTGGCCTGGGCCTCCTCACGGGAGATGGAGCCCTTCTGAAGCAGGTTCTTCAGATGCTGGTCCAGGGTCTGCATGCCGAGCTGACCGCCTGTCTGGATGGCAGAGTACATCTGCGCCACCTTGTCTTCCCGGATCAGGTTACGGATCGCCGCATTACCGATCATGATCTCGTGTGCAGCAACCCGGCCGCCACCGTTTTTCTTCAGCAGTGCCTGAGAGACCACCGCCTGCAGCGATTCCGACAGCATCGAACGCACCATGGACTTTTCCTCGGCGGGGAACACATCCACCACGCGGTCGATGGTCTTGGCTGCGGAGGTGGTATGCAGGGTACCAAATACCAGGTGGCCGGTTTCGGCAGCCGTCAGAGCCAGACGGATGGTTTCCAGGTCCCGCAGCTCGCCTACCAGAATGATGTCCGGGTCTTCACGCAGGGCGGAGCGCAGGGATTCGCCAAAGCCCAGGGTGTCACGGTGCACTTCCCGCTGGTTCATCAGGCACTTCTTGGAATCGTGCACGAATTCAATCGGATCCTCGATGGTGAGGATGTGGTCGTAGCGGGTTTCGTTGATGTAGTCGATCATCGCCGCGAGCGTGGTGGACTTACCCGAACCAGTGGGACCGGTTACCAGTACCAGGCCGCGCGGGTTGGAGGCAATGTCCTTGAACACCTGGCCCATGCCAAGGTCGTCCATGGTCAGGACCTTGGAGGGGATGGTCCGGAACACGGCACCGGAGCCCCGGTTCTGGTTGAACACGTTGACACGGAAGCGGGCGACACCGGGGACCTCGAAGGAAAAGTCGGTCTCCAGGAACTCTTCGTAGTCCTTGCGCTGTTTGTCATTCATGATGTCGTAGATGAGCCCGTGGACTTCCTTGTGTTCCATGGGCGGGAGATTGATCCTCCGGACATCGCCGTCCACCCGGATCATGGGGGGCAGGCCGGCGGAAAGGTGGAGGTCGGATGCGCCCTGTTTGGCGGAGAACGCAAGTAATTCGGTTATATCCATGGTGCCCTCAGACAGAACGTCGCAGAAAACCAGACATAGGTTGTAGCTTGGTTTTTCCAGGGGCAGACGTTACTTTATGAGCCGTCACATTCCCCCGGACAGAGCCAATGACCAGCATAGCAGAGAACCTTGAAAAGGCAGCCACACGCATCCGTTCTGCAGCCGAAGAAGCTGGACGGGACGCGCAAGGGGTGCGGTTACTGGCCGTATCCAAGACCAAACCGGCAAGCATGCTGCGGGAAGCTGCCGGCGCCGGGCAAACCGCCTTCGGTGAGAATTACATTCAGGAGGCGCTGGAAAAGATTGAAGCGCTTTCGGATCTGCCCGATCTGGAATGGCATTTGATTGGGCCACTGCAGTCCAACAAGACGCGTCTGGTGGCTGAGCATTTCCACTGGGTCCACAGCATTGATCGCGCCAAGGTGGCTCGGCGGCTGAGCGAGCAGCGGCCCGAGGGCATGACACCGCTGAATCTTTGCATTCAGGTGAATATTGATGATGAGCCGAGCAAATCCGGCGTTCGGCCGGAGGAGGTGCCTGGGCTGGCGCAGGCGCTGAGTGGGCTTGAAGGCTGCCGGCTGCGGGGACTGATGGCCATTCCGGACCCGGCTAATCCGCCACCGGTGCAGCGTGAGCGCTTCCGAGAACTGGCGGGGCTGCTGGCTGAGGTGCGACGCGGCGTGGATAATGAAGATCTGGATACTCTGTCCATGGGCATGTCCGACGACCTGGAAGCCGCCATCGCTGAAGGCGCCACCATTTTGCGCCTGGGCACTGCCCTTTTCGGACCCCGCGACTACGAGGCTCAGTGATGCAACAGGATTCGCAGCAACCCGCTATCTCTTTCATCGGCGCCGGCAACATGGCTCGCGCCATTCTGGGGGGCCTGGTCGCCAATGGCTATGACCCCACACGGATCTGGGCCAGTGCGCCGGAGGACAGTCACCTGCAGGGGCTGCGCGATGACTTCGGGATCTACACCACCACCGATAACCGCCACTGCGCCAGCCAGGCTGACATCCTGATCCTGGCGGTCAAACCGCAGGTCATGGCACAAGCCTGCCAGGACATTGCCAGCGTGGTTCGCAATACCCGTCCGCTTGCTGTCTCGATTGCCGCGGGGTTGGACTCGGAAACCATCAGTGGCTGGCTTGGCGGTGATGTGCCAGTAGTCCGCTGTATGCCCAACACGCCGTCCCTGGTCGGCAAGGGCGCGTCCGCGCTCTACGCGACAGAAAGCGTATCCAGGAAGCAGCGTGAGGCTGTAACCAGCATTTTCAGCAGCATCGGCCTGGGCGTCTGGCTTGAAGAGGAGCAGCAGATGCACGCCGTCACCGCCCTCTCCGGCAGCGGCCCCGCCTACTGCTACCTGCTGGTGGAGTCCATGGAGACGGCGGCGGTCGACGCCGGCGTGCCCCCGGAGACCGCCCGCCAGCTTGCCATCCAGACCATGGCGGGCGCCGCGCAGATGTGTTCGCAGGGCGACGAGGCGCCCGACCAGTTGCGGCGCAATGTCATGTCTCCCGGCGGCACTACGGAACAGGCGGTAGAGGCCCTGGAAAGCGGTGGCCTGCGCGGCATCGTGGCCAAGGCCTTCAATGCGGCGAAGACACGTTCGGCGGAGCTGTCGGAGCAGTTGAGAAAAGCTTTATAATCAGCGGCTATGCGTGACCGTTGAGCTTCACCGCAGAGCGGGGCGGTCTGATCTAGTATTTTCCAATCGGAGAAATTCGCTTTATGGGCACCGAAATCCTGGTTTCATCCCTCCAGATGCTCACCACCTTCTACCTGACGCTGCTGATCCTGCGGTTCCTTTTTCAGCTCTGCCAGGTGGATTTCTTCAACCCCATCAGCCAGTTCATTGCCAAGGCCACCAATCCGGTCACCGACCCCGTGCGGAAGATGGTGCCGCCGGTCAAACGATTCGATGGTGCTTCGCTGATTGTCGCCATCCTGTTCCAGGCGATCATGTATCTGATCATACTCAGCCTCGCCGGCTACGGCTTCCAGCCATTGGCACTGCTGGTCTGGGGCGTGCTCAAAGTGATCAGCCTGGTCATCACTATCTATTTTTTCGCCATCATTGGCATGATCGTGATCAGCTGGCTGGCACCCGGCAATCCACACCCCGGCATCCAGATCATTCACCAGATCACAGAGCCCATCATGGCACCGTTCCGCAACCTGCTGCCGCCTATGGGCGGGCTGGATCTGTCGCCGATTCTGGTCTTCCTGGTGCTGAACATGGTCCAGGTAGTGATGAGCAGTCTCCAGCAGGCCGCAGGCATGCCGTTCTGACAAACACACGCATGCAAACCGAAACATAAAAGCACGGGGGCGTTACACGCTCCGCCTCCAGGGACGTTCTATACGTCCGCATAATGTTGGTAAGCGGTTGCAGGGAGCACGGGGACCTAAGATGGCAGATGCAGTTACCCTCACCGATCAGGTCGAAGCGTACCACCGCTGGAAAAAGGATCTGGTTCGCAACATCACGCGGTACCGGCGCTGGTTGCAGTTCAACGGGCTGCTTGAGGAGGACATCGAACGCCATCTTCATCGCAGCATCCGCCTGCTCATTGAGGATGAGCTGACGATCGCCTTCGTCGGCGAGTATTCCCGGGGTAAGACGGAACTGATCAACGCCCTGTTTTTTGCCGGCCACGGTCAGCGGCTTCTGCCCTCGCAAGCCGGGCGCACCACCATGTGCCCAACAGAACTTTTCTATGACCGCCATGCGCGCTCCAGCTATTTGATGTTGCTGCCCATCGAGACCCGCAACGGCTCAATGTCTCTGCAACAACTTCGCCACCATGAGACGGCCTGGGAAACAGTTGAGCTCGATCCGGCCGACAGCAATGGCGTTACGACCACACTCGCCAGGGTGGCCGAGACACGCGCGGTACCGCGCGCTGAGGCGGCTGAGCTGGGCTTTAATGACGCCGTGCTCGACACCTCTGCGCAGGACCCGGATCTTGTGGTCATTCCCGCCTGGCGTCATGCCATGGTCAGCATCCGACACCCGGTTCTGGAGCGCGGTCTCAGGATCCTGGACACCCCTGGTCTGAACGCTCTGGGCTCCGAGCCCGAGCTGACGGTTTCCATGCTGCCCTCGGCACAGGCAGTGATCTTCCTCCTGGCGGCGGATACCGGTGTTACGGCCAGTGACATGGCCATCTGGCGGGAACACATTGATACCCGCGACTCCGATCACCGCGCCGGGCGTTTTGCGATTCTCAACAAGATCGACACGCTCTGGGATGATCCGTCCGGCAACGACCATACCGGCAGTGCCATTGAGCGAATCCGCGAGACCACTGCCCGTCAGCTCAGCCTCGGCATGGAAGACGTACTGCCCGTCTCTGCCAAACAGGGGCTTCTAGCGCGCTTGCGTGACGATGATGGGCTGCGCCGCAACAGTGGCATAGCGCAGCTGGAAGAGCTGGTCAGTGACCGCATCCTGGGCCGGCGTGAACAGCTGATCAGCGGTGAGTTGGTCGCTGATCTGCGCTCCATGATCCGCGACAACCAGGCCGCGCTGGCGAGCCAGCAGGCATCACTGGAGACCGAGCTTGAGCTTCTGGAAGCCCAGGGCAACGACCGGCAGGAAATTGCGGAACTGGCCGACAAAACCCGGCGCGACCATGATTTCTTCAATCGCCGGCTGATCACCCTGAAATCCAGCCGGCGCCTCATGGCGTCACAAGGGAAAATGCTGCGGCGGATTCTCAATCCGGAACGATTCGAGCAGCACGCTGAACACACGCGCGAGCGATTAGAGTCGAGCTGGACCACACCAGGGCTGACCGGCGCCATGAACGCCCTTTTTGAGGCGCTGGAGAACGACTTCAACAACCTCATGGCGGAAGGTCGTCGCGCGGAAAAAATGGTGGGCTCGATTTACCGCCGCCATGCGGGCAACGCCAGTGAGCGGTCGCCGGAACCGGTACCGCTGCGCCTGGGGCGCCACCTGATCGCCCTGCGCGATCTGCGCACCCGCGCCGACCGTTTCCGCCGGGACCCGCGTTCGCTACTGACGCAACAGAGCCGTCTGATCCAACAGTTCCTGACCACCATCGTCAGTGAAGCCCGCCAGATCATCCGTCGCACCATGGAGGATATTGACCGCTGGCCCGGCGAAGCCTTGATGCCGCTGCTGCAGCACACCCAGCAGCAGAAGCAGCGGCTGGAAAACCAGTTCCAACGGCTTCGCCATATCGTCGACGACGAAAAAGAGCTCAAAGCTGAGGCGGCCAAGCTGCGCCAGCAGCGCACAGTGCTGGATCAGCAGCTGCGCGTGGCGGGCAAGCTGGCTGAACGGATCGCGCCACCGCCGGGGACCCAGTTGCCTTAGGGCCGCCCCCTCGATACACTGCCCTGCCTGACCGGAACCGTTCATTACTGAAGGATCCTTTTGGCATTAATGGCTGCTCAATCCCCGGCCACCGACTCGGTGGGCATTGTCGAACCACAGAGCTTGCACTTCCCGGAGCCTCTCCGGCTGGAGTGCGGCCATACGCTGCCCGAATTCGACCTGGTGTTTGAGACCTATGGCACCCTGAACTCGGATGCCAGCAATGCGGTTCTGATCTGCCATGCTCTGAGCGGTCACCATCACGCCGCTGGCTATCATTCGCGCGAAGACCGCAAAGCCGGCTGGTGGGATGCCTGCATTGGTCCCGGCAAACCCATCGACACCAACCGATTCTTCGTGGTCTGCCCGAACAATCTTGGCGGCTGCCACGGCAGTACCGGCCCGACCTCCCAGAACCCGGACACAGGGCGCCCCTACGGGCCTGACTTCCCGGTCATCACAGTAAGAGACTGGGTCAAAAGTCAGGCCCGGCTGGCCGACCGCCTGGGCATCGCACAGTGGGCCGCCGTGATCGGCGGCTCTCTCGGTGGCATGCAGGCGCTCGACTGGGCGATCCACTATCCGGAGCGCATCCGCCATGCCGGCGTGATTGCCGCAACCCCCAGGCTCACGGCCCAGAACATCGCCTTCAACGAGGTGGCCAGGCGCGCGATCACATCGGATCCCGAATTCCATGAGGGCCGCTACCTCGAAAACGGCGTCATCCCCCGGCGGGGCCTGATGCTCGCGCGCATGGTCGGGCACATCACCTACCTGTCGGATGTCTCCATGGGCGAGAAGTTCGGCCGGGAACTGCGCGATCACGCCTACCACTTCGGTTTCGACGTTGAGTTCCAGGTGGAAAGCTACCTGCAGTATCAGGGGGTGCGTTTTTCCGAGTCCTTTGACGCCAATACCTATCTGCTGATGACGCGTGCCCTGGACTATTTCGACCCGGCCCGCGAGTTCGGCAACGACCTGACGCGTGCCATGGCAGAGGCCCGCTGCAGTTTCCTGGTACTGTCGTTCAGCTCTGACTGGCGCTTTGCACCGGAGCATTCACATAAACTGGTCAACGCCATGGTCGATGCCCGGCGCGATGTCAGCTATGCGGAAATTGATTCCGACTGGGGTCACGACGCTTTCCTGGTGCCGAACGAGCGCTACGAAAGTCTGTTCCGGGCCTACATGAACCGGGTGGCAAAGGAGCATGGCGATGCGGGCTGACCTCAAGCTGATCGAACCCTGGGTGGCGCCCGGCTCGCGCGTACTCGACCTGGGCTGCGGCGATGGCACCCTCATGGACTACCTCCAGCGCGAGAAGGGTATCGCCGGCTACGGGCTGGAAATCAACCCGGATTACATCGAGGAGTGCGTCCGCAAGGGCGTGAACGTGATTGAGCAGGACCTGGACGAGGATCGGCTGACCAGCTTCCGCGACCAGACCTTTGATACCGTGATCATGACCCAGGCCCTGCAGGCCGTGCGTCGGCCGGATCGCGCTGTCACGGAGATGCTTCGGCTCGGGCGCGAAGGCATCGTCACCTTCCCCAACTTCGGCTACTGGCGGCTGCGGCTGCACCAGCTCTGGAACGGGCGTATGCCCATGTCCAGCACACTGCCGCACACGTGGTACAATACGCCCAATATTCACCTGTGCACGGTGCGCGACTTCGAGGCGTTGTGTCAGGAACACCGAATCCGGATCAAGGATCGAACCGTGGTGGACAACGCCCATCGTTCCCGCTGGTACAACCGCCTGTGGCCCAACCTTCTCGGCCAGATCGCGGTGTACCGCGTCACCCGCTGACGGAGGTTACCATGGTAAAGTGCCGATCAAGCCTGCTGCTAGTGCTGACACTGGTAGCCGGGCTCGCCATGGGGTCGGAAAGCCCCGCCGAGTTCGACGGCTATGAAGTCCATTACGCCGCGCTGCCATCGACGTTCCTGGATAAGAAAACCGCTCGCCAGTATGACCTGGTCCGCAGTCGGGCTGTGGGTCTGTTGAATGTGTCCGTGCACCGCACCAATGGCGACAATGGGCCGGAGCCAATCACGGCTCAGGTCGAGGGGACCGTTACCAACGAGGCCCGCCAGGTTAAGGAGCTGTCTTTCCAGCGCGTACAGGAGGATGGCGCCATCTACTATCTTGGGCAGTTCCGGTACAGCGAGGGAAAGACGATGACCTTCGAGCTGGAGGCAGCGCCCTATGGAAAGTCGCAGACGCTGCCCGTGCGCTTTTCCCGGGAGCTCTATCATGACCAGTGAACACCAGTGTGTGCTGGCCAGCAACAATGCCGGCAAGATCGCCGAGTTCAACCGGCTGCTGGCGCCCTGGGGCATTGAGATCAGCGCCCAGAGGGAGCTGGGTGTGGACTCTCCTGAGGAAACCGCCACGACCTTCGTGGAGAATGCACTGATCAAGGCGCGCCATGCCTCGCGCATCAGTGGCCTGCCAGCGCTGGCGGACGATTCGGGCCTGGCGGTGGATGCCCTGGGTGGCGACCCCGGCGTATATTCCGCACGCTATGCTGGCGAGCCTGCGGACGATAACGCCAACAACCGCAAGCTGCTTGATGCCCTCACCAATAGGCCGGACGCCAAACGCACCGCCTGTTTCCACTGTGTGCTGGTGCTGATGCGCTCGCCGCAGGACCCAACGCCCATCATCTGCCACGGGCAGTGGTTCGGGCATATTGCCCATGACCCGGCCGGGGTTGGCGGCTTTGGTTACGATCCGCTGTTCATCGTACCGGAGGAGGGCTGTACCGCCGCCGAGCTGCCTGCTGAACGCAAGGCCCATCTCAGTCACCGTGGCCAGGCCATGGCCCAGCTTAGGGAGCGCCTTGCTGACACCCTCGCCTGAGCCCCTGACAGCACCGCCGCTCACGCTCTATGTGCACACGCCCTGGTGCGTGCGCAAGTGCCCGTACTGCGATTTCAACTCCCACACGGCACCCGAGACGATCCCGGAAGAGGACTACCTGGCCGCTCTGCTTGCCGATCTGGATGCGGATCTGGCAACGCCCGAGACCCGCCCCATCGAGGCCATCTTCATCGGCGGCGGCACGCCCTCGCTCATGTCGCCGGGATTCTATGAGCGGCTCTTTGAGGGGCTGGCTCACCGGCTGGATCTGTCCCAGCTCAGCGAGATCACGATGGAGGCCAACCCAGGCACTGTTGAAGAGGGCCGTTTTACCGGCTTCCGTCAGGCGGGCATCAACCGCCTGTCACTGGGCGTCCAGAGTTTCGATCCACAGCATCTGCACCGCCTGGGCCGCATCCATAATGGTGATGATGCCGCCCGAGCCGTCACGGCAGCCCAGGCCGCGGGCTTTGAACGCATCAATCTGGATCTGATGCATGGGCTACCCCAGCAGACTCCGGAACAGGCAGTGGCGGACCTTGAAGCCGCGCTTACATTCGGGACCGGTCACATCTCCTGGTACCAGCTCACCATTGAACCCAACACCGTCTTCCATTCGCAGCCCCCCACCCTGCCGGATGAAGACACCCTGGCCGCTATCCAGGAGGCAGGCGAAGCGCGCCTGCGCGAGAACGGGCTGCAGCGCTATGAGATTTCCGCCTGGTCACACCCGGGCGAGGAATGCCGGCACAACCTGAATTACTGGCATTTCGGCGACTATCTGGCTATCGGGGCCGGCGGTCACGGCAAACTCACCGAGCCTGGCGAGGACCGGATCCGGCGCTACTGGAAAACCCGCCGGCCGGAGGACTATCTCAACCGCATGGGCAGTCGCACCGCCGGTCGCCAGGATCTGGAGCACGGCGAACGGCCGCTGGATTTTCTCCTTAACGCCCTGCGCCTGAACGGGGGCGTGCCCGCCGGCTTTTTCCGAGCCCGGACCGGCCTGCCCCTGGACGCTATCGGAGGGGAACTGCAGCAGTTGCGGGCGCGCGGTCTTCTGGTGCCAGACGATGACCGACTGGCGGTAACCGAGAAGGGCGAGCGTTTTCTCAACGACGTGCTGGAGGCTTTCGTACCCTGAGACGCTTCGACGTGGAGCCACGGCCCTGATCAAGTCAAAGGGCCTACTGGTGACTGGCGTTACTGACGCTCAAACAGCATATCGGCAACCCCGTGCCCCCGGGCTTCACCGCGCTTTTCGAACTTGGTCAGCGGCCGATCCACCGGTCGCGCCACAGTGGTGCTATTTTCCGACAGATTGCGATAGCCAGCCGCGTCATTCATAACCTCCAGAATGTGCTCGGCGTAGGGCTCCCAATCCGTGGCAATGTGCAGCAGCCCACCGGGGCGGATGTAGCGGTGCAGCGTGGCAACAAACTCAGGCTGGATCAGGCGGCGCTTATGATGCTTCTTCTTGGGCCAGGGGTCCGGAAAAAGAATCAGAACCCGATCCAGACTGGCCCCGGGAACCGCTTCACTGAGCACATCCAGCGCATCGGCGCGGTAGATACGGATGTTGTCCAATCCACGCCCCTCCATTTCCATCAGAAGAGCGCTACAGCCGGGTTTGTGCACCTCCACACCAATGAAGTCCTGGTCCGGCGCCGCCTCAGCCATTTCCGCCAGCGACTGGCCCATGCCGAAGCCGATTTCCAGATTAAGCGGCGCCTGACGGCCAAACAGCTGCTGGCGATCGACGAGACCATCCGCAAGGCTGAGCCCAAAGCGCGGCCAGAGCCGATCCCAGGCATTCTGTTGCCCACGGGTCATACGTCCCGCGCGCAGCACAAAACTGCGTACGGAGCGTTCCTTGCTGCGGGCGAGGTCGTCGCTGGAATCGGTCATGGGGCCTCCGGCTCTGGAACGTGGGCCAGGGATTATCCGGATTCGGCGCCGGACTGCAAACGGTAACTCAAAGCCTCCACCAGATGCGCCTTTTCCACCCGGGCCGCGCCGGCCAGATCCGCAATGGTCCGGCTCACCCTCAGAACACGATGTAATGCCCGGGCGGACAGCCCCAGCCGACCCATGGCCTGCTCCAGCAGAGTTTCACCCTCGCTGTCCAGAGCACAGGCATGGTGCAGGGCCTCGCCAGCCAGTGCCGCGTTCAGTGCCCCACGCTGGTGCTGGATGGCGCGCAGCCCGCTGACCCGCTCGCGGACCTCAGCGCTGCTGGTCTCCCCCTTTTCCGGGCGAAGCAGCGTGCGACCGTCCTGCACAGGCACGCCCACATGCATGTCAAAACGGTCCATCAGAGGCCCGGAGAGCCGGCTCTGATAACGCAGTACCTGCTGAGCCGAACAGCGGCAGGCGATATCCGGATGGCCTTCATACCCACAGGGGCATGGGTTCATCGCAGCGATCACCTGAAAGCGAGCGGGGAAAGTCACGCGGGTATGGGCGCGGGCAATAACAATCTCGCCGGACTCCATGGGCTCGCGCAGCACCTCCAGAACCTTGCGGTCGAACTCCGGCAGCTCGTCCAGGAAGAGCACACCGCGGTGGGCCAGCGAAATCTCGCCGGGGCGCGGACTGCTGCCGCCTCCAACCAGGGCCACGGCTGACGCGGTGTGGTGGGGAGCCCGGTACGGCGGTGTGCGCCAGCCGCGTGCCTGGCTGAAGGACCCCGCCACCGAATGCACAGAAGCCACCTCGAGTGCGGCCTCACGCTCCAGCGGTGGCAGCAGGCCCGGCAGACGGCTGGCAAGCATGCTCTTTCCGGTGCCGGGCGGGCCGTGGAACAGCAGATTGTGACCGCCGGCTGCCGCGATCTCCAGGGCGCGCTTGGGAACATGCTGGCCCTGAACATCCATCAGATCCGGCACCGCGCCCTGCCCAAGGTCACCAGCCTCACGCGGCAGGATGGCGGACAAAAGCTGCACGCCTTTCAGATGGGAACAGACACTCAGCAGGTGATCAGCGGCATAGGTATCCTGCTGACTGGCCAGCCCCGCCTCGTCGGCATTGCCCTCTGGCACCATGATGGTGCGCCCCATTCCGCGGGCGCCCATCACGGCGGGCAGTATGCCCTCCAGTTGACGCAGGCTGCCATCCAGGGCCAGCTCCCCCAGGAATTCCATGCTGGCAACCGCTTGGGGCTCGACCTGCCCGGATGCAGCCAGTATGCCCAGGGCAATGGGCAGATCGAAGCGGCTGCCTTCCTTCGGCAGATCAGCAGGTGCGAGATTGATGGTGATGCGACGGGCGGGAAAATCAAAGCCGCTGTTGAGCAGGGCACTGCGAACCCGATCCTTGCTCTCACGCACACCCGCCTCGGGCATGCCCACAATGGACAGTGACGGCAGGCCGCCGGAAAGGTGGGTCTCAACGGTGACGGCGGGCGCATCAACGCCCACCCGCGCCCGCGTGTGGATCACGGCGAAGCTCATGGCAACATCCCTGTTGTTGGTGGTGGTTTCCGTTACTGCTGGTGGCTGTCCTGGCGCTCTTCCAGCTCTGCGACACGCTTTTCCAGCGCCTCGACCTTCTCCCGGGTACGCGTGAGGACTGCGGACTGGGCATCGAACTCTTCCCGGGTCACCAGATCCAGCCGGTCAATCACCGAGGTCACCGCCATACGCACGTTCTGCTCCACATCATCGCGGGCCACGCGGGCCATATCCGGCATGAACTGATCCAGCTGACCGCGCAGTTCACTGAAAAGGTCCTGGGGGCTACGTGGCATGACTCAACTCCTCGCTCGGTTGTTATAGGCATGCTAGCACAGCGCCCACGCCGGGCCCACCGCACTCACTCAGTGCCCGGTTTTGGGTCATGCCAGGGGCGAATGCGCTACAATAGGGCAATGCAACCGGGCCGCACCCCGGAAGCATCAGGTAAGTTGCTGTTTTGCAGTTTATTTCAGCGTTGGCACAGGGCGTGCAAAGGGCCACGCAGAGTCCGCACGACCTACTGCGGGCCAACGATGCACCCCGATTCAAGCCGCCATACCCAGTTCGGCTGGGCCGGCAACGAAAGGAGAAACCCATGAAACTTGTGACAGCGATTATTAAGCCGTTCAAGCTTGATGACGTGCGCGAAGCCCTGTCCGAGATCGGTGTCCAGGGTGTCACCGTCACGGAAGTCAAAGGCTTTGGCCGGCAGAAAGGCCACACCGAACTTTACCGCGGCGCGGAATACGTCGTGGACTTCCTGCCCAAGGTGAAGATCGAAATCGCCATCAGTGAAAAGCTGCTGGACCAGGTCATCGAGTCCATCTCGAAGGCCGCCAATACCGGCAAGATCGGTGACGGCAAGATCTTTGTCAGCGAACTGGAACAGGCGATCCGGATCCGGACCAGCGAAACCGGTGAAGAAGCCGTCTGACGCTGGGCGTACCCCGGCGTTCCAAGTCCTAATCCCGAATCTGAAAAGCCTTGTGCGGAGGGCTTATTCCAATGGAAAGCACAGTTAACGAACTGCAGTTTGCGCTTGATACCTTCTATTTCCTGATCTGTGGTGCCTTCGTCATGTGGATGGCGGCAGGTTTCACCATGCTCGAGTCCGGCCTTGTCCGGGCCAAGAACACCACCGAGATCCTGACCAAAAACGTGGGTCTCTACGCCATCGCCTGCATCATGTATATGGTCTGCGGTTACGCCATCATGTACGGCGGCGGCACCTTCCTGTCCGGCATCATGGACCCGGGTGTTTCCGAAGGTTTTACCTATGAAGCGGTTTCAACCTATGCGCCGGCTTCAGACTTCTTCTTCCAGGTTGTGTTTGTGGCAACCGCCATGTCCATCGTCTCCGGTGCCGTGGCCGAGCGGATGAAGCTCTGGGCGTTCTTCGCCTTCACGGTCGTTCTGACCGGCTTCATCTACCCGCTAGAAGGGGCCTGGACCTGGGGCGGTACTGCTGTATTCGGCATGTACAACCTTGCGGACCTTGGCTTCAGTGACTTCGCTGGTTCCGGCATCGTGCACATGGCAGGGGCGTCAGCAGCGCTTGCAGGTGTCCTCCTCCTGGGTCCGCGCAAGGGCAAATACGGCCCGAATGGCCAGGTCCGGGCGATTCCGGGGGCGAACCTGCCGCTGGCAACGCTGGGTACCTTCATCCTCTGGATGGGCTGGTTCGGCTTCAACGGCGGTTCCGTTCTGGCAGCGGCCAGTGTTGAGTCCGCCAACGCCGTGGCCATTGTGTTCCTGAACACCAACACCGCCGCAGCGGGTGGCGCCGTGGCGGCCCTGATCGTCTCGCGGCTGATGTTCGGCAAGGCCGACCTGACCATGCTCCTCAACGGTGCACTGGCCGGGCTGGTTGCCATTACGGCCGAACCCTCCACCCCGACACCACTGGCTGCCACACTCTTCGGTGCCATTGGCGGCATTCTGGTGGTGTTCTCGATCGTGGCGCTGGACAAGCTGCGCATCGACGACCCGGTGGGTGCCATTTCCGTCCACGGAACCGTCGGTCTGCTGGGTCTGCTGCTGGTGCCGATCACCAACGGCGGCGCGAGCTTCAGCGGCCAGATCATTGGTGCCCTGACCATCTTTGGGTGGGTCTTCGTAGCCAGCCTGATTGTCTGGGGCATCCTCAAGGCCGTCATCGGGATCCGGGTGAGCGAGGAGCAGGAGTACGAAGGCCTCGACATTGCCGAGTGCGGCATGGAAGCCTACCCCGAGTTCGAACACGCCAGCTGATCAACCACGCTGGCTCTACAGGGATGTAACGTGAACGAAAAAGGGGCGCCCGCGGGGCGCCCCTTTTTTCATGGTTCCCGCGGCTCAGCCCGAGCGCGTCTCCACCACCCGCACCACCGCATCCCCACGATTGGACGGCAGATCCAGACGTTCCCGATAATCCGCCGGATCATGAACCCGGACACTGGCAAAGCCCGCTGACCGGAACTGCTCCTCCACCTCGGTGGCATCCGCAAAATGGAAGGTCACGTCACTGGCGCTGAGACGCCCCAGCGCTTCGGCACCCAGGCGGATGGCACGGCTGAACCCGCCCTGGCGCGGCACCAGGTAGGTTTCCATGAGATAACGGCTGCCCGGATGGCGGGAACCGAGCGCGGCAATGCGTGCCCAGAACGGGGCCATATCCTCGAGCGTGAAATAGCTGGTCAGCCCCTCGGTGATCACCACAATGGGTTCACCGGGCCGGAAGCACTGCTCAACCACGCTTTCCATGGATTCCGGCCCCTCCCGGTGAAAGACATTGAGTGGTACAACCTGATGCCCGTCGCTCAAGGCCCCTTCGTGCTCGAGGGCACGACGCTTGCGTTCCGCCATACCGGGCATG
Organism: Salicola sp. Rm-C-2C1-2; assembly: GCF_040196175.1. Classification (NCBI taxonomy): domain Bacteria; kingdom Pseudomonadati; phylum Pseudomonadota; class Gammaproteobacteria; order Oceanospirillales; family Halomonadaceae; genus Salicola; species Salicola sp. Rm-C-2C1-2. The sequence goes on from NZ_JBEFNF010000006.1 coordinate 46,675, forward strand.
TCCGTCTCCACGTAGGTCAGGCCGGGGAAACACTTCCGGAAGCGGTAACCGCGCGGGGACAGCCCGCTGGCGATCTCCAGCACCTGGGTCGCCCCCTCTTCCCGGATCCAGCGTTCCAGCAAGTGGTCCATGGTGCGGTGGCGCTGCAGCAGTATGGTGCGCAGGTTGCTGCCACCCAGGGACCGGCTGAGCCATTCCACGGGCAAAAACCCACGGTACAGCCAGGGCCCGGCCCCGGAGCCCAGAAATGCCGGTGCCAGGCTGTTGCGCCGCCAGACCTCACCGGTGTAAAGACCGGTGAAGCTGATGGAGGCGGTGTCGTCGGACTGTCGTCTCATGATTCAGGTGTCTCCCCTTTCCGGATCCCTGAAGCGGCGGTTGCACGCTGCCAGTAGACCAGCATCATAAGGCCCACGCCGGCAACCGGCAGTGACAGCACCAGGCTTCCGGACCAGCCCAGAAGGTGGTAGAGTGCGCCCGTTCCGGCGAATGGCACAGGGTCAGGAAGGCGCTGCCGCCCACGTACAGGAAGTTCCAGGCCACGCCCAGAAGGATCAGTGACGGCACCACGAAAAACGGCGCCTCCCCAGGCATGCCCGTAAGCGCTGAAAGCACCAACAGCAGGAACCCCACGCCCAGCACCCGGGTATGGCCAAAACGCTCCAGCAGCCGCCCGGTAAAGAACGACGGCAGGAACATGGCCACCACATGGAGCTGGATGGCCACACCCACCAGCGTATGGCTCCCCGGGCCAGTGTTGAGCGCCAGCGTCGACTGGACCATCAGCAGATTCATGACCAGATAGCCGGCCCCCGCACAGTACATGGCCAGGAACGCGCCTACCCCGGCCATGGAGGAAGGCACTGCCGGTGATTCCGCCCGTTCAGCAGTCGGCTTCGCCGATGAAGTGGCAGGCGCATTCAGCCCGGGCACACCCAGCATGACCAGAAAAGTAATGACACCGGCGAGCGAGAAGATCAGGTAGCTGTGGGTAAAAGACTGCCCCTCAAACAGGCCACCCGCCTCCAGGGTCAGCAGCGGCGCCAGGATGCCGGCCAGCACGCCCCCGGCCGTAACCAGGGCCACTGCCCGGGCCCGTAACGCCGCCTCAACCCCGTCAGTGGCGGCAAACCGGTAATAGTTGGCGTGGGTAATGAAGATGCCCAATAGCACATGGCTGAGGATCAACCCGGCAAAGGAGCCACCGCGGATGGCCAGGTACCCGGTCACCCCGGCCGCCATGGCAAAACAGGCGCCCATCAGGAACGCGGGCCGCCGGCCCACGGCGCCCATGAGCCGTGAGACCGGATAGGCGCACAGAATCACGACCGCAAACTGCAGCCCGTAGGGCAGTGTCGAAAGCCATGGCTGCGGTGCCAGTTCGGCGCCAACGATCGCGGCCACCGAAACGGAGGCCACGGCGCAAGTCAGGAACAGTGCCTGACAGATTGCCAGCAGATAAACCCGGAGTCGTTGTCGTGCCAGATCGTCCATGCATCTCTCCCCAGCCGTTCAGCCCACGTAATCCCTGATGGTAATGCGCCGGTTGTGTTTGCTCTTCTTCTCGATCTTTGCCACATGAAGCCCCTTGAGTTCGCCGGTATGACGGACATGGGTGCCGCCGCAGGGCTGCACATCGAGCCCTTCAACCTCCACCAAACGCAGCCGCTGCTCCGTGGTGGGTGGCAGCTTGACCGTGCGCACCTGCTTCAGGGCCTCTGCGATTTCTTCCCCGGTTCGCCAGAAATGGGTAACGCGGCGCTGGTTGGCGATTTCCTCCTGCAGCGCTTGGTCGAGTTCTTCGCGATTGAAAACGCTCTCGGGCAGATCAAAATCCAGCCGGCCGCGCTCCGCATGAATTGAGCAACCTGTCACCGGCGCGTTGATCAGGCCGCAAAGCACGTGAAGACAGGTATGCATGCGCATGTGGCGATATCGCCGGCTCCAGTCAATCTCAAAGCGGATGGTCTGCCCTTCCCGGGGCATGATTGAGGCGTCCACCTGGTGCGCGATCCGGACCTTCCCGGGCATATACTGCGCATCCGAAATACGAAGGCCTTCCCCGGCACCATCTCCCCACCTGAGCCACCCGGTATCCCCGGGTTGTCCGCCGCTCTCGGCATAGAAGAGGGTTCGATCCAGGACGATGCCCCGGGAGGTTACGTCGACCACCTCGGCCTCCCCTTCCGTTGCGTAAGCATCCTCCTCAAACAAACGTTCCGTGGACGTGATGGCACATTCCTGCATGACTTCTCCCTGATCAGTCCTCTGAATTCCTTCGGGCGTTACCATTTAAGCAGGGAGAGATGGAGAGAGTATCTCTCCCTGCGGCGGATTTTCATGTTTTCGCTCAGTACGACCACCGACGTATCAAGAGGTTGTACGGCATTATTTGTATCGATACAATAAATGAAAAATCTTCAATAAAACTTACAATTATAGAGACTATTGACCACAAAAATGATGTCAACAACAATATTGTTATCATGACAAAATGGTTTGAACGCTTCGACAGATCCGAGCGCCCCCACCACAAGCACATTGCCTCACTTATTGCACAGGGGCTGGCATCGGGCGAACTGCAACCGGGCGACAAGCTGCCCACACACCGCGCCCTGGCAGACGAACTGAATGTGACCGTGGGCACAGTCACCCGTGGCTATGCGGAAGCCGAGAAGCGGGGGCTGATCGTGGCGCGCACGGGCAGTGGCACCTTCGCCCGCTCCAGCGAGACGGAGCACGACGCCGAATTCGGCATTCCTCCGGAAAGTGAGGCGCCGGGAGCCATCAACTTCGCGTTGAGCTACTGCATCCCCGCCTACCGGGAACAGGCGCTCGCCGAGTCCCTGCAGTCTCTGGCCCAGGACCCGAAGGCACTGCACGATGCGGTCTCCTACCAGCCGCAGTTCGGGCTGGAGCGTCACCGGCGCATTCTCACGGAGTGGTTTGAACACTGGGGCCAGAAGCTTGACCCGGAGGAAACCCTGATCACCCTGGGTGGCCTGCACAGCGTGCACATTGCGCTGCAGGCACTGGTACGCCCCGGGGATACGGTTGCCTCAGCCAGCCTCACCTATCCGGGCATCATTGCCGCAACCCGCCAGCAGGGGCTTCGTCACTGCGCTCTGGAGATGGACGCAGAAGGCATACGACCGGACTCGTTCGAGGCCCTCTGCCACCAGCAGTGCCCACAGGTTCTCTATTGCACGCCCAACCAGAACAACCCCACGACCGCCTGTATGGGGTATGAGCGCCGGCAGGCGCTGCTGCGTATTGCGGCTCGCCATGGCGTCTGGATCCTGGAGGATGACATCCACCTGGTCAGCGCCGACGAGCGGCCACCGAACCTGGTTGAAATGGACCCGGAGCGGGTCCTGTACATCAGTGGCTGCTCCAAGGTCATGGCCGGCGGCCTGCGGGTGGGCGTGCTCCGTGGCCCCGCCAGCCTGATGGGGCGGCTTGGCGACAGTCTTCGCAGCCACTGCTGGATGGCGCCACCGCTGAATGCGGAGATTGCCTGTCGCTGGATCAGCTCGGGCCGTGCCAACGAACTGATGCGCTGGCAGCGTGGGGAGATCGGCCACCGCCAGGCACTGGCCGCCAATATCCTCGCGAATTACACCTACCAGGCACAGCCCTACGGGTTCAATCTGTGGCTCCACCTGCCCGAACCCTGGCGGCCCAACGAGTTCGTTGCCGCCTGCGAGCGGGAAGGCGTGTTGATCCGAAGCGGTGAGCCTTTTGCTGTGGGCCGTTCTCCCGTACCTCCCGCCGTTCGGCTCTGCCTTTCCGCAGAAGCCCATCGAGAGACAGTTGAAAAGGGTCTCAGAACCGTAGAGTCCCTGCTTAAGGAGCAGCCTCCTGCCGCTCCGAATACAATCTGAGCATCACCCCTCACCGCCGATGGGGTGATCCACGCCGATGATATCCTGCAGGAAGGGCGGTGTCGCCAGGGCTCCCCGGTGCACGTCCGCGCTGTAGTAGCGGGTCGGGAAGGGGCGCGCCCCGGCATCCGCCTCCCGGAAGTGTTCGAGCGGCGTCACCTTGCCGGCAATGGTGCAGCTCCACCAGCCCGTGGGGTAGACGGGCTGCGGGAATACCAGCGTCTTGCTTTGATGGTAGCCCGCAGCTTTCATGTCCTCATGCGCCTTGCGGATGATTGATTTCGGCTTTTCCATCAGCGGCGACTCGGTCTGCTGCACCATCAGGCCGTTCTCGCCCAGGGCCATATAACAGTCACGATAGAAATCCTTGGTGAACAGTCCTTCCGCCGGCCCTACCGGATCCGTACTGTCGATGATGATGACATCGAAATACCCCGGATCCGTTTCCTGGATCCACTTGATGCCATCACCAAAGAAGAAGTTCGCACGCGGGTCCTCATTCGCCTCGCACAGCTCCGGGAACCATTTTTCAGAAAGCTCCGTCACGCGCTGATCGATCTCCGCCTGCCAGACTTCCTCCACACCGTCATGGCGCAGTACCTCGCGCAGCGTGCCGCAGTCACCACCGCCGATGATGGCTACTCGTTTGGGGTTGCTGTGAGTGAACAGCACCGGATGCGTCATCATCTCGTGATACAGGAAGTTATCCCGGGTGGAGAGCATCACGCAGCCATCAATCGCCATGAGATAGCCGAAGGTCTCGGTCTCGTAGATGTTGATGGCCTGATAGGGCGACTGCTCCTCGTGCACCTTTCCCCTGATCCGGAGGGAGAAGGCGGAGGACTCCTCCGGGTAGATTTCGGTGAACCAGTTGTCGTCGAGTCCGCTCATGGTTCTCTCCTGCGCCTGGGTAAAGGAATCATTGTACGACCCGCCGGCACTGGACAGAAGTCTGTTCCATAAACGCGCGCGGCCTTACAATCTCTGGAAAGTCACCGACCCGGAGCCTGCATGCAAAGTGACACCCCCGGCCGCACCTGGAACATCGACCGCTGGAGTGAGGGCTACGTCACAGTCGGCAACGGGGGTGAGCTGCGCATCAATCCCGATACCCGCAGGCCTGGGCTTGTGCTGGCCGATGTGGTTACCCAGGTTCAGCAGCAGGGTGCCCGTCTGCCGGTACTGATCCGCTTCACCGATATTCTCCACCATCGTGTGAACCGTTTGTGCCAAGCCTTCAACGATCCCATCCGGCATCTTGGCTACCAGGGGGGCTACACTGCCGTGTACCCGATCAAGGTCAACCAGCAGCGCCGTGTAGTTGAAGAAATCATCCGCAGCGAGCCAGCCGCCAGCCAGGGCCAGATCGGGCTGGAGGCCGGCAGCAAGCCGGAACTGTTCGCGGTGCTAGCCCTGGCGCCCGATAATGCCTGCATCGTGTGCAATGGCTACAAGGATCGGGAAACCATCCGCCTGGCGCTCATGGGGCAGCGCCTCGGTCACCGTGTTTTTATTGTGGTGGAAAAGGCCTCGGAGCTGCCCCTGATCCTTGAAGAGTCGCACAGCCTTGGAATCAAACCACTGATCGGTGTGCGCGCCCGGCTGGCAACCATTGGCGAAGGTAACTGGCAGAACACCGGTGGCGAGAAGTCCAAGTTCGGGCTTTCGGCGAGCCAGATCCTGGCAGTGGTCGACCAGCTGCGTGAAGCAGGCGCACTGGATCGCCTCCAGCTGCTGCACTTTCATCTGGGCTCGCAGATCGCCAACATCCGGGATATCCAGACGGGCCTGCGCGAAGCCGCCCGCTTTCACCATGTGCTGCATGAGGCCGGCGCTCCCCTCAACACCGTCGACGTGGGCGGCGGCCTTGGCGTGGACTACGAGGGCACCCGCTCACGCGGTGCCTGCTCCATGAACTACAGCATGGAGGAGTACGCACGTCAGGTGGTACAGACCTTCCACGAGTCCTGCGCCCGCAATAACCTACCCCACCCGCATCTAATTACTGAATCCGGTCGCGCCATGACCGCGCATCACGCGGTGCTCGTGACCAACATCATCGACCGGGAAGCACCGGAAACAACTGACCCTGAGCCGATCCCCACCACGGCCCCGGCGCCGCTGCGCAACCTGTGGGCGGATTACCAGGCCCTGAGCGGTGACGGGCCTGAGCGTTCAGCGGTCGAGATCCATCACGACGCGGCCCAGGCCATGACAGATGTCCAGACGGAATTCGCGCATGGCCTGCTGTCACTGCAACAGCGGGCCCAGGCGGAGCAATTGCAGCGCCAGGTCGCCCTACGGCTGCGCGCGCGGCTCAACCCCGGCAACCGCGTGCACCGCGACCTGCTCGATGAACTCAATGAGCAGTGTGCGGAACGGCTGTTCATGAACCTATCAATCTTCCAGTCCCTGCCGGACATCTGGGGCATTGGTCAGATTTTCCCCATTCTTCCACTGCAGGGCCTGGACCGGTGGGGGTCGCGCCGGGCGGTACTACGGGACATGACCTGTGACTCGGACGGGCGCATTGACCATTACGTGGACAGGGACAGCATCGAAACAACCCTGCCACTCCCCGAGGACACCGACGTCGAGGAACTGGCGTTCTTCATGACCGGTGCCTATCAGGAGATCCTGGGGGACATGCACAACCTGTTCGGCGACACGGATGCCGTCGACCTGAGCCTGGATGAACGGGGCAATGCCTGCGTTACACAGCTGGCGCACGGTGAGACGCTGGCCAGTGTACTACGCCAGGTGAACCATGACCCTGACGAACTGTTGCGCCAACTGGCCTCCCGGCTTGAGGCAGCATGTCTTCCAGCCGGTGAACGCCAGCAACTGCTCAAACAGATCCACGCAGGGCTGGCAAGCTATACTTATCTCATTGATGAGTGATCCAGCCGTCATGCAGCCGCGTAAAGGACCTTACGTTTAATTTACCATCATGGCGGCGGGCACCTATAATGGAACTCAGAACAAGCAGCCAATCGGCAGCAACAAAGAGTCGGAATGTGACCACAGCCCCTGATAGCCCACGCGCCGAGCGCAGTAAGGACCATTGGAGTCAGCTTCTGGAACAGGTCGGCAGCCATCATGACAGGGCCGCCTTCCATCAACTGTTTGAGCATTTTGGGCCCCAGATCAAGTACTACGCCATTTCCAATGGCATCGCCCATCAGGCTGAAGAGCTCGTTCAGGAGGTGATGATTTCCATATGGCGCCGTGCCTCCACCTATGATTGGCGCAAAGCGGCCGCGTCTACCTGGATATTCACCATTGCCCGCAATCAGCGTATCGACATGCTGCGCAAGATCCAGCGAGGCAGCGCCGAGATGGCGATTGACACAGAAGATCTCTGGCAGATTCCAGGGGACGATGAAAAGGATCCAGTGCCATCGCTGCACCGTATCATGGCGGAGCGTCGCATCGGAGAATCCTTCGAGCATCTCCCACAAGAGCAGCTGACGGTTCTCAGGCAGGTCTATCTGGAGCACAAATCGCACCAGGACGTGGCCGAAGACCTTGATATCCCGCTGGGCACTGTCAAAAGCCGCGTGCGTCTGGCACTGAGCAAATTGAAAGTTATCCTTCAGGATCAGGATCTATGAGCACTCACCATCCCGATGAAGTCCTGCTGACGGAATACAGCGCCGGCTCTCTGAGCGATCCCATGGCTCTGTGTCTGCGCATCCACCTTGAGCGTTGCGCCCACTGCCGGAGTCAGCTCGACATGCTGAACAGTCTGGGGGCGGTCATGCTTGATCACAGTCAGCAGGCCAGCAAGGTCTCCGATGATCTTTTTGATAACATCATCGCGCAGATCGATGAAAAACCGACCTCCCAAACGAGCGGAGATCAAGCGAGCGAAGAACAGGAAGCATCTTTTGGGTCTCCGCTGGAACGGCTTCTGGGTAGCGACCTGCAGAGTCTTCCCTGGAAACGCCAGCTTGCAGACGTCAGTGTGTATGACCTGAGTGACCAGTTCCCCGGAGAGGAGCGGGTAACGCTGCAGAAGCTTTGCGCCGGCGGACGGGCACCATCCCACAGCCATCATGGTTCTGAAGCCACCCTGGTACTCACGGGGGCCTTTGCTGACGGCAATGGTGTGTTCAGCAGGGGTGACTTCGTGATTCTGGATGAGCACCATGACCATCAGCCCGTGGCGCTGCACGGCGAGGACTGCATCACTCTCTCGGTCATGGATGCGCCCGTTAAGCTGACCGGTCGGCTGACCCGGCTGCTCAACCCCTTCATCCGCTAGACGCAGAACCCATGGATACTCTGATTGCCGGCATCAGTAGCGGCATTGGCCTGGCCCTGGCAGCCCACGAGCTGCAACGCAATCCGGACACCCAGATACTTGGGGTGAGCCGACAGGCGTCGCGCAATGAGGCGGCTCTGGCATTGGCCACGTCTTTTCCCGGCCAGCTCACACTGGCTGACGCTGACGTCAGTGACCGGCAGGAACTGGGAAGCGCCCTGCAGAACCACCTGCCGGACAATACACACATGACACGTGTGTTGTTCGCTGTGGGCGTTCTTCATGGCGAAGGACTGTTGCCTGAAAAACGACTTGAGGATGTGGATCCAGAGGCGATGCTGCAGAGCTATCGCGTTAACGCCCTGGGATTTCTTAACACCGTGCAATCCCTGATCCCCTGGCTGCGCCATAAAGACCCGAAACTGATCGCCGCTATCTCTGCCAAGGTTGGCTCCATAGGGGATAATGACTTTGGCGGCTGGTATGGCTATCGCTGCAGCAAAGCGGCACTTAACATGGCGGTTCGCAACCTGGCCATTGAAACTCGCCGCCGGCTCAGACCCGCCACTGTCGTCGCCCTGCACCCCGGCACAACAGAAACAGCCCTGACCCAGCCCTTTCAGCAATCCCTGGCCCGCCTGACTGTTCATTCCCCGGAGGAGACGGCGGCCAATCTCTGGCAGGTGCTTGATCATCTGGGCCCGGAAGACAGTGGGCGTTTTCTCAACTGGGACGGCTCAGAGCTGCCGTGGTAATCGCCACCCGCTGAACCATACACCCCACTCAGGCGTATTGCCTCTCGAATTCTATGACCATTCACCATCACAGGGCGAATACCGATGGCTTATAACGCACCGGTTACAGATTACCGCTTTATCCTCTACAACGTACTTGGCGCTGACCGTCTGTGCGAGCTTGAACCCTATTCCGAGGCGACCCCGGATCTGATCAACGCCATCCTTGAGGAAGGCGGTCGTTTCATGCGCGACATCATTGAACCAACCAACGTTCCGGGAGACCAGGAGGGCTGTCAGTTCAATACGGATGATGCCAGCGTAACCACTCCCACAGGCTTCAAGGAAGCCTACAAACAGTTCTCCGAAGGCGGCTGGACCTCTTTGGATGCGCCCGTGGAATACGGCGGTCAGGGTCTACCACACATTCTCAAGTTCATCGTCGATGAAATGGTGTGCGCCACCAACCTGTCCCTCGGCATGTATCCCGGCCTGACCCATGGCGCCATCAGTGCATTGCACGAACATGGCTCGGAGGAATTGAAAGATACCTACCTGGAAAAGCTCATCTCCGGAGAATGGACCGGTACGATGTGCCTTACTGAACCCCAGTGCGGCACGGACCTCGGACTGATCCGCTCCAAAGCCCAGCCCGATGCCGATGGCAGCTATCGCGTCAGCGGCACCAAGATCTGGATCACCGGCGGTGAGCACGACCTCACTGACAACATCATGCATCTGGTTCTGGCTAAGCTGCCGGATGCGCCCGAGGGCACCAAAGGTATTTCGCTGTTCGTTGTGCCCAAGGTCATTCCGGAAACCGGTGAGCGCAACAGCATTGTCTGCGGCGGACTGGAACACAAGATGGGCATCAAGGGCTCTGCTACCTGCGTGATGAACATGGACGAGGCGCGCGGCTGGCTGGTGGGCGAACCCCATGACGGCATGCGCCAGATGTTCACCATGATGAACGAAGCCCGCCTGATGGTGGGTATGCAGGGGCTGGGGCTTGCGGAAGCCGCTTATCAGGTGAGTCTGGGCTTTGCCAAGGACCGCCTCCAGAGCCGTTCACTGTCCGGCCCGAAGAACCCTGACGGTGCCGCGGATCCCATCATCGTACATCCGGACGTGCGCCGCATGCTGATGAAGCAGAAGGTCCTCAACGAGGGCATGCGCGCAATGGCGCTCTATTCCGGGCATCAGCTGGATCTGTCCAAAGCCCATCCGGATCCGGAAACCCGCCAGACCGCCGATGATATCGTCCAGATCATGACACCGGTGGTTAAGGCATTCCTGACCGATGAAGGGTTTGCCAACTCCAATACCGGCCTCCAGGTGCTTGGCGGTTCCGGCTTCACTCAGGACTGGCCGATAGAACAGTACGTGCGCGACGGCCGCATCGCCCGCATTTATGAGGGCACCAATGGCATCCAGGCGATGGATCTGGTCGGGCGCAAACTCAGCCTTCATAAGGGCCGGTTGGTGCAGAGCCTGTTCGGGGCAATGTCCGGCTACCTGAAAGAGCACCCGGATTGCGCTCACCGTGACCAGCTCAAGGATGCCCTCGCTACGCTTGAGCACGCTGTAAACTGGCTGAATGACCATGCCAGGCAGGACCCTGAGCAGGCCGGCGCCGCCGCCACGCCCTTCCTCCGGCTGACTGGTCTGACCGTAATCGCCTGGATGTGGGTACGTATGGCTGAGGCAGCCCGCCAGGCCGAAGCCAACGGCGATGGCAACCAGGACTTCAACGAGGCCAAAAAGACCTCGGCGCGCTTTTTCTTCGACAAGGTGCTGCCGGAAAAGGACGCATTGCTTGCTGACATCGTTGATGGCAAAGACAGCGTAATGGCGCTGAATGACGATCAATGGGCTATTTAGGCTGAGACCTGGCCCATGAACCACTGATTTGACGCCGGGCCCAGGCCCGGCGTTTTTGTCTCCGGGCTCAGCCAGGCGTAAACTCGGGGTATGTGGATCCGATCGTCGTGTATACTTGCTCTGGTCAGTGCCTTGGCATGCTCCCCTCCAAGCATGGCACACCCTCATGCAGAGGGGACCACCTCCCAAAACAGCCCCAGCGGCGATGACCAGGCCCGTGAACACCTTTTCAGTGATTCCAGCATCTTCCAGCCCCACCGACGCAATTACCTGCTCCCGATAAGCTGGATCAGCTCACCCAACCAGGCTCCGGAAACACCCACCTACAGCCCCAAGCCCCACGGGGAGACGCTTGAACAAGAAGAGGCCAAGTTCCAGCTGAGCTTCCGATTACCGTTACTTACCGGCGTTTTCGAAGGCCCCAACCGGTTATGGTTTGGCTACACCCAGCTGGCATTCTGGCAGATGTACAACACGGATGAGTCGTCCCCCTTTCGGGAAATCAACTTCGAACCCGAAATCTTCCTGACCCACGATCTGGACTGGGAGCTTGGACCAGGGCAGCTGGAACTGATCACCATTGGTTACAATCACGAGTCCAATGGCAGAGAGGAACCGTTCTCTCGCAGCTGGAACCGGATCAAGGCCGGCGCGGTCTACAGAACCGACAACTGGACACTGACACTCGAACCCTGGTACCGGCTGAAACCCTCGCGAGCCGAAGACGACAATCCGGACATTGATCGGTACCTCGGTTACGGTGAGTTCAATGCGGTTTACAACCCGGCTGGTACCCATGCGCTCGGGATCACACTGATGAACAACCTGCGCGACGAACAGAACCGCACCTCTGTGGCCCTCAACTGGTCATTCCCCATCAGTGGGTCGATCAAGGCGCACGTGCAGTACTACAACGGCTACGGTGAATCCCTCATCGACTACAACGAACGCACCCACCGCATCGGGTTGGGCTTTTCGCTCAACGACTGGCTTTAAATAGGGGAGGGGCAGGCGATACCTGCCCCCGGAGGGGACCCGGCCAGCCGAGGGGCCTGACCGGTAACCGGCGGCATCACAGTGCGCGGGCAAACCCGCTCTTCCCTGACCCCGCGCGAATGATGCTGAACACACTTTACCCACAACAATCGATGATGGAAAATGATTAATTCTATTCAGTCCGTGAATTCCAATCATGATTCAGCGTCACCATCTTGAAATCCTACTGGCTCTGAATGAGAAGGGTACCCTGGGCGAGGCCGCCAGCCACCTCTGCCTGACCCAATCAGCCCTCTCACACGCCATGCACAAACTGGAGGAGCAAAGCGGTTCGCGCCTCTGGGCCAAACAGGGGCGGCGTCTGCAGCTGACCCAGGCGGGCCAGTACCTGCTGGAGCTTGGCCAGCAACTGCTGCCACGCCTGCAGGAGGCCGATGCCACCCTGCGCGCCTTCGGCGAGGGCCGGCGTGGCCGGCTGCGCATTGGTATGGAGTGCCATCCCTGCTACGAGTGGCTGCTCACCGTTGTCCAGCCCTATCTCCAGCGCTGGCCCGACGTGGACCTGGATGTGATCCAGAAATTCCGCTTCAACGGCCTGGAAGCACTGACCCAGCACCGGATCGATGTGCTGATTACCAGTGACCCGGTTTTCAGCCATGAACTCTGCCATACGCCGGTTTTCGATTATGAGCTGATGCTCGTGGCCGCTTCGGAAAACCCGCTCGCCGGGGGCAGCACCGTGACCCCCGAACGCCTGAGCCAGGCGCGGCTGATCCACTTTCCGGTGGCCCGGGAGCGGCTGGACGTCTTCACCCACTTCCTCTCGCCCGCCGGCCTTGAGCCGGCCCACCAACAGGAAGTGGAAGCCATGGAGATCATGCTCCAGCTCGTGGCGGCCAATCGCGGCGTCTGCACCCTTCCGGACTGGCTGGCCGAGCGCTATCGCGACAGCCAACCCATCACAACCCGCCGCCTGGGTGACGCTGGTGTCCACAAGACCCTGTACCTGGTGTACCGCCAGGACGACGCCAGTATTGACTACCTGGCGGATTTCGTCGGCTATGGCCAGTGATCACCAAACTTGGCCAGCATGACGCTGGTCAGTCCCCTTTGAGCCTGGCATCCAGGCCCGGAACCAGAGTTTCAGCCATCGCGCCCATGAACTGGCGGCGCAGGAAACGTTCCGTTTCCTGCTGGATGGCTTTCTGCTGCTCCGGGTGTTCAATGTAGTCCATGCCCCGGAACAACATGAAGCGGACCATGGTGCGGGCAATGTCCAGAACCGTGGTACGGCTGACCTGTGGCACCAGTGCCCGCTCGGTAACGTCATCCGCCATTTCACTCGCCGCCTCTTCCAGCTGCCGTGCCAGCGCCTGCCTCAGCACCAGGGACGGGCCATGGAGCTCGCGAACCGCCACCATGACCACCGCCGGATTGGTGCGGAAGTACTCATAGACGAAATACACCGACTCATGAGCAGCCTGGTCCGAGGTGGCCGCTGCCGTACGTAAACGCCGAACCTGGTGCTTGACCTCGGAAGCAATGCACTCAAGCACAAAAAGACCGAAATCATCCAGGTCCGAGAAGTGGCGGTAGAAGGTATTGGGGTTGAGACCCGCCTCACGGGCCAGCTCCCGGATCCCCAGTGAACTGATGCTCCGGCTGCTGGTTACCAGGCGCAATGAGGCCTGAAGCAGTTTCATCTTCCCTTCCGGGATGGACTGGGTACCGGGTCCGATCATCGCCTTAGTGTCCGCTGGTTGCGTCGGGTTTCCGAGCTCCTGCGGATGTGTTTCGTTCACCATCACCCAAGTCAGCCCGGACCATCATACGTCCGCCCCGACGGCTCGCAGGCGGTCGGGGCTTGATAGTTTACCAACCTCAACCCCCCAGCGCATGCTGGACTCGCTCTGCAACACTGGGCAAGCCCGGCACGGGGCCGGGCATTGGATGGACCAGGTCACGCTCAGAGCGCGATTTCGCCATCATCCTCGCGACGAATGGCAAGCGTCGTCGAGCGCGGCAGGTTACCGGGATCACCATTGCCCTTTGCCGGGAAGCTGTGTGACGGGCGGCTTCCGAAAGACTGGCCCGGATGCTGGACGTTGATGAACAGCGTGCGTGCATCCGGAGACAGCACAATGCCAGTAACCTCGCAGCGGCCGGGGCCTACGAAAAACCGCTTCAGGCTGGCCTGGTTCTGGGAATTCAGTGTCCGGTCACCACCAAGCCCAGCGGGCACGACCGCCAGAAGCTGATCATTGGTGGCTTCGGCAACCGCATTGCCCCCGTTGTCCGTCTCGATCCACATCACCCCTCTGGGGTCAAAGAACAGTCCATCCGGGCCAGCGAACTGGTTGGCTTCAGTCAGTCCGGAACGATTGATCGCCTCGGATTCGCCAGCCGGTGCCCCGAACGCGAAGATGTTCCAGGTGAAGCGGGTAGCGCCGGGTGCGTCATCATTCTCACGCAGGCGGATGATGTGGCCCCAGAGGTTGGGGTCACGGGGGTTCGGCGAATTGGGTGAATCCGTAACGTTGCGATCCTTGGCATCATCGCCCTTCTCGTCATTGTTGGTGAGGTTGAAGTAGATCTCACCAGTGTTCGGGTCCGTCGTTGACCATTCCGGCCTGTCCATTGGCGTTGCTTCAAGCAGGTCAGCGGCAATGCGCGCATAGGTCACCACTTCGGCCTGGCTGCTGAAGCGCGACTGGAGGGTCGGATTGCTGATATCCAGGGCCAACCATTTGCCCGTGCCATCCTCGCTGAACTGCGCCGCGTAGAGGGTGCCGTTATCGAGCATGTTGCGGTTGGGGTTGTCCGGGTTCCAGTTATCGGCGGTCACGAACTTGTAGATGTATTCGTTCTCGTCGTCGTCACCGCAGTAGAACGCGATCGGCTTACCCGCCTCGATGCGGCCGGGCTCCGCGCCCTCGTGGGCGAAACGGCCCATGGCGGTGCGCTTGACGGGCGTGCCGTTCGGATCGAACGGGTCGATCTCAACGATCCAACCAAAGTGGTTGGCCTCGTTGCGGAAGTCATCAGAGGCACCGTTACCCTTTGGCGTTGTATCCCAACGCGCGAAGTTGCCATCCACTTCACTCGAGTCGCCAGCAACGCCGTCCCAACGGTAGCCGAACCCGAAGTTGGTGATGGCGTAGCGGTTCTTCTCCTCGGGGATCGGATCCTCCTGGGTCGTAACGTAGCCGCGGAAATTCTCTTCACAGGTGAGGTAGGTATTCCAGGGTGTAAAACCGCGACCGCAGTTGTTGATGGTGCCTCGGCCCTGGGCGCCGGAGGGGCTGAATTTGGTCTGCAACACCTCGGAGCTTGCAGCCGGACCCGAGAAGGTCATGGGGGTCTCGGCGGTAATGCGGCGATTCATGCCGGTATCCGTGATGCGCCAGCGCCCGCTCATGCGCTGGATCTCAACAACGGAGACACCGTGGCTGGCCATTTCCTTGCGAACCTGGTTGGCGTTGGTGGGCAGTCCGGTTTCCGGGTCCGTCTCACGGTTCGGAACCGCTTTGCCGTCGCCGTCGAGCGTATACCCGTGGAAGAAAAGCATGTCCAGGCTTTCGTGGTTCACCACCAGCAGCCCGCGGTTGTCGGCGCCGTTAATGGGGAAGAAGTGCATGCCGTCGTGCCATTCGCCACTCTGCTGGTTCTGCTCGTCCGCAGTATTGCTGCCATCGGCATTGAACGCCGGAAAGGCGCCCAGTATCCCGGTGCCCCAGGGGATGAGCACGTCATAGGTATAGCCCTCTGGCAGGACGACGTCGTTCACGTCCTCGCCAGCAACGCCCTGCACGGAGTCGAACGAAAGCTGCGCGACCCGATCAGGATCAGAGCCACCACCGCTGGTTTCTCCGCCGTTACCGCTATCACTGCTGCACGCTGACAGGCCGGCGCCCATGAACAGAGTGCCAGCCGCCATTTCGAGGCTGCCTCGCAATGCATCTCGGCGCGACAGGCGGGCCTGGACTATGTTGCGGAAAGGCGTGCTCTGGTTGTTATGCTTGCTCGGTGACGTCTTGCCCCGCTTGGGTCTGTGCTTCCCAGGAAGGTTAAGCGTCTGATCATCTTGCCCCATGTTGATCCCTCTCTTGGTTTCTTGGTCCTCGTAGGTTCCAGCTACTTTAAGAGGGCGTTATGACACGCCGATGAATTCAGGGTCTGAAAATCCCCCTTCCCAGAATTTCAGTAACAGCACAAAGCGGCGCCCCATATCACGGGCGCCCCGGCCACTGGTTATCCGGGGTTGTCGGGCCTTAGAATATGGCCTCCACGGACCCAGCACACAGGCCAGCCCGATCATCATGCCCACCTCCTACGATGTCATCATCATCGGCGCCGGCGCCGCCGGGCTCATGTGCGCCGCCACGGCCGGCTACCGCGGCCGCCGGGTACTAGTGATCGAGCACGCCCGCCGTCCTGGCCGCAAGATCCTCATGTCCGGGGGCGGGCGATGCAATTTCACCAACCTCAACAGCACCCCGGCGAACTTCCTGTCCGACAACCCCGGTTTCTGCATTTCCGCCCTCAAGCGTTATACCCCGGACCATTTCCTGGAGCTGGTGGAACGCCACGGCATCGAGCACGAGGAGAAAGCCGCCGGCCAGCTGTTCTGCCAGGACTCGAGCCGGGAGATTGTGGATCTTCTGATGACCGAAGCTCAGTGGGCAGGCGTTGAGGTAATGACCCGAACCACGGTAGAGACAGTAGCAACACAGAATGGCGGCTATACGCTGAGCACCAGCGCCGGGCAATTTCATTCGCAAGCGCTGGTGGTCGCCTGTGGCGGGCTCTCCATACCCACCATGGGGGCAACTGGCTTTGGCTATGAGCTGGCCCGCCAATTCGGGCTCCCTGTTATTCCCACGCAGGCCGGGCTGGTGCCGTTCACACTGACACCCAATCTGAAGACACAGCTGGCACCGCTGGCTGGCATCAGCTGTCCGGTGGCGGTCTCTTGCAATGGCGAACAGTTCCGCGAACCCATGCTCGTTACCCACAAGGGGCTCAGCGGCCCTGCCATGCTTCAGATTTCGAGCTTCTGGCGCCCCGGTGAGGCACTGACGATCGACCTGCTTCCTGATAGGGACGCAGCCCAGTGGCTGGCGGACCAGCGCCAACAGCATCCTAACCGCGGGATTGGGCGAGCCCTCAGCGAGGCGCTGCCCAAGCGCTTTGCCCAGGCGTTTGCGGATCTTCAGGGCTGGCAGGAGCCGCTTCAGCACTTCAGCAAGTCAGAACTGGCCAGTACCGCAGAAACCCTGAATGATTGGCAGCTGACCCCGGCGGGCACCGAAGGGTACCGGACCGCCGAGGTCACTCTCGGCGGCGTCGATACCCAGGCATTGTCGTCAAAGACCATGGAGGTCCATGATCGACCCGGGCTTTTCTTCATTGGCGAGGTCGTGGATGTGACCGGTCACCTGGGCGGCCACAATTTCCAGTGGGCCTGGGCCTCTGGCGTTGCCGCCGGTCAGGCGGTCTAGGAGCAAAGCATGATCATCCTTGTGCTCATCACCATCCTCTGGGCCTTCTCGTTCAGCCTGATCGGGGTCTATCTTGCCGGGAATGTGGACAACGACTTCGCAGTGCTCACCCGCGTGCTGTGCGGGGCACTGGTATTCCTGCCGCTGTTGCGGTGGCGGGGCGTACCGAGCGGCTTCCAGCTGGGCATGACGCTGGTAGGTGCCAGCCAGTTCGGCATCACTTATTTGCTGCTGTACCGCTCTTTCGCCTTCCTCTCTGTTCCCGAGGTGCTGCTGTTCACCGTATTCACGCCCATCTACATCACCCTGCTGGATGATGCCCTGCACCGACGCTTCGCCCCGGTGGCCCTGCTCGCCGCCGCGCTGGCCACACTGGGCGCGGCGATCATCCGCTATGATGGACTCAGCGAGTCCTACATTACGGGGTTTGTCATGCTGCAGGGTGCCAATCTCGCCTTCGCCGCCGGTCAGGTGGGTTACCGCCGCCTGTATGAACGCTACTCACCGGCCGCGCCGGCCGCGCGCCTTTTCGGCTATTTCTTTTTGGGTGCCATTCTGGTAGCCCTGCCGTCTTTCCTGATCTTTGGTGACAGGCAGATGCTGCCGGCTACACCATGGCAATGGCTGGTTCTGGGCTGGCTGGGGTTCGCTGCCTCGGGCGCCGGGCTGTTTTTCTGGAACCAGGGGGCCCGCAAGGTGGACGCCGGCACACTGGCGGTTATGAACAACGCGCTGGTGCCTGCGGGGCTGCTGGTCAACCTGCTGATCTGGAACCGGGATGCAGACCTTCTGGGACTCGCGCTCGGCGGCGGGCTCATCGGCGTGTCGCTGTGGGTGAACCAGTTTTTCCGCAGTGAACTGAAGGGCGTGAAGCCGTGACCATCGCAACGGACGCTCCCACACGGATCCATACCCTGACGACTCCGGATAATCGCCAGCTGATGGGTCTCGAAACCGGCGCGGAAAATGGCACTCCCCTGGTCTACGCTCACGGCATGCCCGGCTCGGCGCTGGAGGCTCTGTTTCTGCATGAGCAGGCGCTGATGGCGGGATTCCGGGTGCTGGCCCTGGACCGGCCTGGCATCCGTGACTCCAGCTACCAGCCGGACCGGACGCTCCTTGACTACCCCCGGGATCTGGCTTTGTTCCTGGATCACCTGGCGATTGAACAGTGCGTCCACATGGGCTGGTCGAGCGGCGGATCTCGGACCCTGGCGGCGGCCCATGAGCTGCCGGGGCGGGTGCAACTCGCGGTGCTGCTTTCCAGCTATACCCATTTCCGGGAAATGCCAGGTGCCCAACGACTGCTGCTTCGCACGCTCTGGCCCGGGCCACTCATTGCGGATATCAGCCCGGCGCTGTTCCAGGGAGTGGTTTCACTAATCACCGCCATTGCACAGCGGCGACCGGATTTCTATATGGCACGGGCACGCAGCCTGTTCAGCGATGCGGATCACGCCATCCTGGCGGACCCTGGCCAGATCCGGCGTTTCCGGGCCAGTCAACTGGCCTGCCTGAACTCCGGCGCCCGCGCCATTGCCACGGACCTGCTGACGGAGATGGGTGACTGGGGGTTCCGGCTCGGGGATATCCATACCCGGACGCTGATCAATCAGGGCGCCGAGGACCAGCTTCTGCCCCCGGCCTATGCCCGGCATCTTGCCCGCACGCTTCCGGATTCCAGGCTCACGATGCTGCCACACTCCGGCCATTTCTACCCGTTGAGCAGGCCCTTTCAGGGCGACCTGTTCCACCGCCTCAGGGAGGAGCTCAGCTCACCTCGCGGTGGCCAATGAACACGTAGTAGGCCAGCGGTACCACGATCACCGTAAGCAGAGTCGAAAGGGCAAGCCCGAAAATCAGCGAGATCGCCAGACCGTTGAAGATCGGATCCATCAGGATGAAGAAAGCCCCCAGCATCGCGGACACGGCCGTTAACGCGATGGGCTTGATGCGCACGGCACTGGCCATGACAACGGCCTCTTCCAACGGCCTGCCCGCCTGCAGCAGCTGCCGAATGAACACCACCAGCAGAATGGAATTGCGAACGATGATGCCGGCCAACGCGATCATCCCGATCATGCTGGTGGCGGTGAACTCCTTACCCAACAAGGCATGGCCCGGCATGATGCCGATGAGCGTCAGGGGGATGGGCATCATCACGATCAGCGGCAGTCCGTAGGAACCAAACTGCGCCACCAGCAGCAGGAAGATGGCGATGATCCCAACAGCATAGGCAATGCCCATATCCCGAAAGGTTTCATAGGTGATCTGCCACTCGCCGTCCCACTTGATCGCGGCACTATCCGGCCATTCCGGCTGCTGGATGTAGTACTGAGGCAGGTTATCCAGTTCACCCGCCATACGGAACATGCCATACAGAGGGGAATCCACATCGCCCGCCATATCGGCCGTGACGTAGCTCACCGGCATCAGGTTCTTGTGATGGATGGCCCCGGGCCAGGTACTGGGTTCAATGGAAGCAACCTGTGCCAGAGGCACCAGCTCACCGGAACGGTTCCGAACCTGGAGAGACAGCAGCGCCGCCTTCTGAGCCCGATCCCCCTCATCCAGAATCACCCGTATCGGAACGGCATATTTGGCATTGGGGTCGTGGAAGTACTCGAGATTGCGTTTACCCAGGGTGGCCGAAAGCACATCCACCACCTGAGCCTGGGAAATCCCCAGGGTAGCGGCCCGCTGGCGATCGACCACCACACGCCAGCGCTCAACCGGCGCCTCCACGGTGGTGTCGATGTCCACCAGGCCCTGGATGCCCGCCATGCGCTCAGCCAGTGACTGGGCTTGCCGGGCACGAGCCTGGGGACTAGGCCCATAGACCTCAGCAACCACCGGCGACAGCACAGGGGGCCCCGGCGGCACTTCCACAATCTTCACAGCCGCCCCGTATCGTTCACCGATCGCTGTGAGCGGCGCCCGCATGGTCTGGGCAATGTCATGGGAGGCCTTTTCCCGCTCGTCTTTCAGGTTGACCTGGAGATCCCCCTGCCACGGCGCCTGACGCAGGTAGTACTGGCGGACCAGACCATTGAAGTTGATGGGCGACGCGGTTCCGGCATAGGCCTGCCAGTTGGTCACCGCCTCATGCTCCTCAAGATAACCCCCCATCGCCGTCAGAACCTGCTGGGTGGTTTCCATGGGCGTATTCTCCGGCATCTCCACCACCACCTGGAGTTCTGACTTATCGTCAAAGGGAAGCATCTTGAGGATCACCAGCATGAAGACCGGTAGAGCCGCTGCAACCAGTGTTAACGCAATAACACCCGAGGCCAGACTGTGCCGGCGCCAGCTGTGATTGCTCATGAAAGGCGTAAGCACACGGCTGAACAGGCGATAGAGACGTGGATTGACGGCTTCCGTGTCACGCTCACTTTCCCCTCCCCCACGATCACGGCGCCGCACGAGTCGCAGGGCCAGCCAGGGCGTAAGGATGAACGCCACCAGCTGTGACAGCACCATCCCGGCGGCGGCATTGATGGGAATAGGGCTCATATAAGGGCCCATCAACCCGGTGACGAAAGCCATGGGCAGCAGGGCCGCCATGATGGTCAGGCTGGCCATGATAGTGGGCGTACCAACCTCATCCACAGCCGTGGGGATCACCCGGATCGCCTCGTCATCGGCGTTCTGAATGCGCCGGTTAACGTTCTCCACGATCACAATGGCGTCATCCACCAGAATCCCGATGGCAAAAATCAGAGCGAATAGCGATACCCGATTCAGGGTGAACCCCCAAGCCCAGGAAAAGACCAGCGTGAGCAGCAGGGTCAGAAGGACGGATATACCCACCACCATGGCCTGACGCCACCCCATCAACGCCAACACCAGCAGCATCACGGAGAGTGTGGCCATGATCAGGTCCGAGATGAGCTTGCGCGCTTTGTCGCTGGCGGTCTGACCATAATCGCGGGTAGTGAGCACCTCAACAGCGTCCGGAATAACCCGCCCGCGCAGCTGCTCCAGGCGATCCGAAACCGCCGTTGTTACATCGATGGCGTTCTCACCGGTTTTCTTGGCCACCGCCAGGGTCACCGCCGGATAACGTTCCCCCGGCGCCCGCTCACCCGCAGGGCCAAATCCCAGCTGGACCGAGGCATCCGGAACCGTGCCCCCACGGCTGACCGACGCCACGTCCGACAGATGAACTGCGGCGCCGTTGTTCTGCGCCACCACGAGAGACCGCAGCGCATCCACCTGCTGCAGTGGCTCCCCTGGCTGAACCGGGATGGACAGCCCTGACCGGGTAATCCGGGTTTCCTGGCCGGTTGCGTTGGCAGCTCGGATCGCCTGCTGGAGGTCGCTGACGCTCAGACCATAACCAGCCAGGCGCGCGGGCTCGATACGAACGTCGAGACGATCCTGGATACCACCCACCGTATAGATGTCCCGCGTCCCGGGCACCCGTTTGAGTTCCGTCTCGAGGGTATGCGCAAGGCGCGTCAGATCCTCGGCGCTGTGACGCCGTTGCGGATCATAAAGCGTCAGGGTCATGACCGGGACATCATCAATGCCCCGGGGCTTCACTACAGGTTCGCCAGCGCCCAACCCTTTGGGAAACCAGTCATTGTTGGACTGGACCTTGTTGTGGATACGCACAAGCGCTTCCCGCCTGGGAATCCCAACCTCAAACTGGACCGTGATTACCGCCTGCCCCTGACGCGAGACCGAGTAGATATCGTCAACGCCTCGGATCTCATCGAGGATCTGTTCGCCCGGAGTGGCGATCAGACTTTCAACCTCACGGGCACTGGCTCCTGGGAAGGTCACCATGACGTCCACCATGGTGACGTCAATCTGGGGCTCTTCCTCCTTGGGCGTAACGATGACCGCAACAACCCCAAGCACAAGCCCGATCAGCGCGAGCAGCGGGGTGAGGCGATTGTTCTGGAAAACCCGAGCGATCTGCCCGGACGGCCCGAGCCTGCCATTGTGTGTCATCAGTAGAGAGCCTCGCGGCGCACGGATTCACCCTCGCCGACCCCGGCAAGCACTTCCACCCGATCACCCCGGTGGCTCCCCAGCCGAACCTGACGCAGCCGTGGCTCATCATCCGGCCCGCGCACGAATACCGCCCGTAACTCACCGCGGCGGTAGATGCTCGACTCAGGCACCCACAAGGCTTCCCGCTGGCCGACCGGGATGCCTACCTTGACCAGCATTCCGGGAAACAGCCGCGCCTCAGGATCCGTCAGCGCAAGCCGCAACCGGAAGCTGTGGCTCTGCTGATCTGCATAGGGGTAGAACGTCATTGCTCCGGTTTGCAGTCGCTGACCGCCATCAAGGGTAACGATCGCCTGGCGCTCAGAGCGCACGCGGCTTGCGTACTGCTGGGGCAGCGAAACCACCACCCGGAGCTTTTCCAGCGATAGCCCGCGCATCAATGGCTGCCCTGGGGAGACGGATTCTCCCATCTCAACCATGCGCTCGGTCACGATGCCACTGTAGGGGGCGTGCACACGGGTGTAGCTGAGCTGCTCGCGGGCTTCGGAGAGTGTGCCCTCAGCTCGTGAGACGCGGGCTTTGGCGCCATTAAAGCGATTCTGGGCCTGATCCAGATCCTGCTGGGAGGCGACATCGCGTTCATGCAGCTTTTGCACGCGTTCAAGATTCTGGCGGGCATCGGTGAGTTCGGCCTCGGCTTCTTCAAGACTGGAGCGAGCCTGTTCCAAACGAGCCTGCTCACTACTGTCCTCAAGACGGACGATGAGCTCACCCTCCGCAACGGCATCGTCCACATCATGGGGCAGTTCAACCACGGTTCCGGCGGTCTGGGCAGAGACCGTGCTTTCACGCACGGCCTCAATCATGCCATCAAGACGAAGCGTCTCAGTGAGTGTCTCCTGACTGACCGCCACCCACTCCGCGGAAGCGGCTTGCGTGCCACCCAGTAGACACAGAAGAACAATCATAAGAGCCCGGCGCATGCCTGCCTCCTCGAATTAGACCAAGCTAATATGAGAGTCTAGCATCCGCATGCCCGGACAGGAAGGTAACTCAGGACGGGGCGTCAGCCTCATCCAGCGCCCAGCCACCGCCCATGGCCTTGAACAGGGTCGCCGTCGCATTAAGTCGATCACGAATGGCATTGGTGAGCGTCAACTCCGCGTCGAGCAATACCCGCTGGGTATCCTGCACCGTCAGGAAATCCGTCAGACCTTCCTCATAGCGCAGCTCGGCCAGTTCCAGTGTTTTCTCCAATGCCGTCACTTGATCCCGCAGTCGGCTCACACGTTCATCCGTTGCCTTATAGACGGCCAGGGCATCGCGTACCTCACGGAACGCCTCCTGCAGGGTCACCCGGTACTGGGTCTCGGCCTGATCACGCAGACTGCGAGCGGCCTCCACCCGTGCCTTATTGCGACCGAAATCGAAGATCGGGCCAAGCACGGAAGCGCCGACTTCCCAGGTCTCCGCCGGAGCGGTGAACAGGTCGCCTGACTCGATGGCAGCACTGCCTGCGGAACCACGGAGGTTGAAGCTGGGCAGGCGTTGCGCCTGGGCCACACCGACCTCCTCTGTCGCTGCGATAATGGCTGCTTCGGCAGCCCGGATGTCCGGACGGCGCTCCAGAAGATTGGAGGGCAGAACTTCCGGGACCTGCTCGGGCAACGTGATATCACCGAGGCTGCCTTCACCGAAATCCAACTCGCTGGTGAGTTCACGTGGTGTCATGCCCACGAGCACCCCCAGAGCCGTCTTCAACTGGGCAACACGCTGGCGCTGCTGAGGCACCAGTGCACGCGTCGCTTCCAGCTCGGATTCCGCCTGGCGGAGGGTCAGCTCATCAGTGTCACCGCCTTCATAACGGGCCCGCTCGATCCGAACGGTTTCCTCGCGCGTCTCCAGCGTGCGCTCGGCAATGGCAAGGGAGCGCTGGGCCGCACGCAGCTCGGTATAGGTGGCCACCACATCCGCGATGGTGCTAAGGCGCACCGAGTCATGGGTGAACACCGACTCCTGCAGCGCCGCCTCGGCGGCATCACTCTGGCTTTCCAGCCGGCCCCACAGATCGACCTCATAACTGAGCAGGCCGGTTACCGAAAACATGTTCCCGGTGCTACGGCCACCCAGTGGATTGGCCGCGCCGGATTCGCGCCCCCGGGCGGCATCAGCCTGGCCCTCGATGGTGGGCATCTGCTCGGCATCCGCCAGCCCCAGCCGGGCGCGGGCCTCCTGCAGCCGCTGATACTGCAGCTGCATGTTGAGGTTATCGTCCAGAGCCCGTTCCACAAGGCGGTTGAGCACGGGGTCGTCAAACCGGTGCCACCAATTGGACCAGTCCGCACGCTCTTCGCCGGTCAGAAGAACCTCGTCCGGCCACTCTTCCGGCACCTCCACCTGCGGCTCCTTATATTCCGGGCCGACCGCACAGCCCGCCAGGAGTAAAGGCAACGTCAGTGTTGCAAGCAGTGCCCTACGCATCAGAAACCTCCCCGGAGCTGTTTTTGCTTCCGCTATTGCTCAACCAGATCGAGAACTCCTCGAAAAGCCGGTAAAAGAGCGGCACGAAGAAAAGCGCCAGGGTACTCGCGACGATCATGCCACCGACCACCACGGTACCGATCTCCTGCCGGCTGGAAGCACCGGCCCCGGTCGCCACCACCAGTGGCAGCGAGCCGATGATGAACGTCAGCGCCGTCATCATGATGGCCCGGAAACGCTGCTGGGCCGCGGCTATGGCCGCATCCTTGGGCGACAGCCCTTGCTTGCGGTTCTGCGCCGCGAACTCCACGATCAGGATGGCGTTCTTCGCGGCCAGCCCAATCAGCACCAGCAGCCCCACCTGGAAG
Source organism: Salicola sp. Rm-C-2C1-2 (assembly GCF_040196175.1). Classification (NCBI taxonomy): domain Bacteria; kingdom Pseudomonadati; phylum Pseudomonadota; class Gammaproteobacteria; order Oceanospirillales; family Halomonadaceae; genus Salicola; species Salicola sp. Rm-C-2C1-2. The sequence continues at coordinate 71,749 of NZ_JBEFNF010000006.1, forward strand.
TAGATGTCATTGGGGAAGCCGCGTAGCAACGAGGCCAGCGCCGCCCCAAAAACGCCGAACGGAATCGCTGTGGCCACGGCCAACGGCAGGGTCAGACGCTCATACTGAGCCGCCAGAATAAGGAACACCATAACCAGCCCGAGACCGAAGGCAATGGTACCGGCCTGGCCGGCCGCCTGAAGCTGATACGCCTGACCGATCCAGCCCAGTGGCGTATTCGACCCCAGGTTTTCGTCCGCAACCTCCTGAAGCGCCGTCATCGCATCGCCGGTTGTGTAGCCCGGCGCGGGATCCGCCGCAATGTTGGCAGCCGGGTAAACATTGAACCGGTTAATGATGTCCGCGCCGGTCTCCCGGGTCAGTGTAACCAGGGAGCTGACCGGTATCATCTGGCCGCTGTTGGAGCGCACAAAGACCCGCCGCAGATCTTCCGGCCGGCTCCGGAACTCGCCTTCGGCCTGCATGTTCACCTGCCAGTTGCGACCCTGCATGGTGAAGTCATTCACGTAATAGGTTCCGAAAGTGCTCTGCATGGCGGAGAACACCTCGCTGACCGGCACATCCAGCGCCATAGCCTTCTTGCGATCCACCTCTGCCTTATAGCGCGGGATACTGACGTCCAGATCCGTTCGCGCATTGGTCAGAACCGGGTGCGCGTTGGCGGCCTGCACCATTTCCTGCGTCAGGCTGTGCAGTTCCTTGGTGGTCATGCCGCGCTGGTCCTGTATGAACGCCTCGACACCACCGGTAAGCGACAGCCCCTGAATGGGCGGCGGTACAAAGGACATGACGTTGGCTTCCTCAACGCCAGCCCCCATGCCCATGATCTTGTTGGTCACAGCAGAGGCCGACTGACCCGCTCCCTGGCGCTTGTCCCAGTCCTCAAGCGTGACGAAGGCGATGCCGGCATGTGAGCGCATGGCGCTCGCGAGCATGTCGTAACCGGCAAACGCAGTCACATTCTCGACTTCCGGCAGTTCCAGCACGTTGTTAACCAGTTCCTCACGCACTGCTTCACTGCGGCCAAGTGACGAGGCCGGCGGCAGGTAGGAGGCCATCAACACATAGCCCTGATCCTCCTGGGGGACCAGCCCGGAGGGCAACCGGTCAAGCATCCAGAGTGTCGCGCCGATGAACACAAAGAAAAGCACAACGCCGACGACAGCATGGTTCAGGATCCAGGTCACACCGCCAACAAAGACATTGGTGACCTTTTCAAAAGCCGCGTTGAACCACTGGAAAGGATTGGAAACATCCTTGGGTTCGCTGTCCAGCAGGCGAGCGCACATGGCTGGGGTCAGTGTCAGCGCCACAATCCCCGAAATCACGATGGAAACAGCGATGGTCACGGCGAACTGGCGGTAGAGCTCACCCGTCAGCCCGCCCAGAAAACCAACGGGTGCGAAAACCGCCACCAGCACCAGAGTGGACGACACCACAGCGCCGGAAACCTGCCCCATGGTTCCAACCGAGGCGCCATAGGCACTCATGCCGTGCTCCTGCATCAGGCGCTCAACGTTTTCCATGACGATAATGGCGTTATCCACGACCACACCAATGGCCAGAATGAGCCCGAACAGCGTCAGCAGGTTGACCGAAAAGTCCAAAACCGTCATGCCCGCAAAGGTGCCGATCAGTGCCACGGGGATGGCCATCAGCGGAATCAGGGCGGCCCGCAGGTGCTGCAGAAAGACAAAGGTCACCAGCGACACCAGCACCAGCGCGATCACCAGGGTGATCACAACCTCCTGAATCGAGACTTGAATGAAAGTCGTGGTGTCGTAAGGAATCTCGTACTGGATGTCCTCGGGGAAGCGCTTTTCCAGGTCTTTGAGTACTTCCCGCACGTTGGTCGCGGTTTCCAGCGCATTGGCGCCGGGCTGCAGGTAAACACCCAAAGGAACCGCCGCCTGGCCATTGAAACTGGCGGAAAAGTCATAGTTCTGCGCGCCGAGCTCCACGCTGGCCACATCCCCCAGGCGCAGCGATGCCCCATCACTGGTGGTGCGCAGCATAATATCCTCGAATTCCGAGGGATCGCTCATCTGCTTGGGCGTGGACACACTGAAGGTGAACGCCTGGTCCACTGGGGCTGGTTGAGCACCAAGCCGGCCAGCGGCGAACTGTGAGTTCTGTGACCTCAGTGCCTTGGCCACATCCAATGGCGAGATGTTGTATTCGGCCATCTTGTCCGGCTGCAGCCAGATGCGCATGGAATAGTCTTTGGCGCCAAACAGCGACGCATTGCCCACACCCGGCGTGCGGACCAGTTCATCAATTACGTTCAGCAGCGCGTAGTTGGAAATGTCGATGGTGTCGGTATTGCCCGACTTCGAAGACAGCGCCACAACCTGAAGAATTGAAGTGGAGCGGGCCTCAACCTTTACGCCCTGCTCGCGCACCGACTGGGGCAGGCTGGACACGGCCCGCTGAACCCGGTTGTTGACGTTGATCGTCGCCTGGTCCGGGTCCGTTCCCACCTCAAAGGAGACCGTGATCTGGACGCTGCCGGCATCGGTGCTGCCTGACTCCATGTAGATCATGTCGTCAACGCCGTTGATTTCCTGTTCCAGCGGGGCAGCCACGCTGTCAGCCAGAACCTCGGCGCTCGCGCCAGGGTAGCTCGCTTCAACAACCACCTCAGGTGGGACCACATCCGGGTACTGTTTGACCGGGAGCCCCATCAGCGAGGCCGCCCCCGCAATCACAATGATGATGGACAGGACCGCCGAGAAGATCGGGCGATCAATGAAGAATCGAAACATCAGTTGCTCTCCCCATCGCTCTGGCCGCCGACTTTAACCGTCATACCGGGCTGACGGATGCCGGCCATGCCTTCAACCACTACCCGGTCACCCGTTTCCAGACCCTGCGTAATGATCCGCCGGCCATCGACGACCTGGCCGGTTTCCACAGAGCGGGGGTGGGCCTTGTTCTCATCATCGACAACAAAGACCTGAAGGCCTCCATTCTGGCCGTCAGACACAGCCTTGGCAGGAACCGTGACAACATCCTGAAGCGTCTGGAGCTTCACCCGGATCCGCACAAACTGGCCAGGGACAATGCGCTGCTGTTCATTGGGGAACACCGCACGGGCGGTCACCGTGCCCGTCTCTGGATCAATGGTGCTGGCTGTAAAGTCGATGGTGCCCTTCTGGTCATAGACGCTGCCGTCCGGCAGGATCAGCGACGCAGTACTGCGATGATCGCCCTTATCATCGGAGCGCAGGGCCTCGCGCGCCCGGCGTCGGGCTGCGGCGTCGTTTTCGGGAAGCGCAAAGCGCACATGGACCGGGTCCATCTGAGTGATGTGCGTCAACTCGGTGCCACGCTCGACCAGGTTGCCCTCGGATTGGGACTCGAGCGAAGTCACCCCGGTTACTGGCGCCTCCACATCGGTATAACCCAATTCAAGCTCGGCGCGCTCAACCTCTGCCTCGGCCACCGCGACCTGCGCCTGGGCCAGTTCAAACGCGGACTGTGCATTGTCACGTTCACGCTCACTGACTGCGTTCTTTTCGTAAAGACTGGACACCCGGTTCCATTCGCGCCTGGCCTGATTGAGATCCGCCTTGGCGGACTGCAGCTGGGCCCTGGCGGCCTGCAGCGCTACCTCAAAGGGTTCCGGGTCAATCCGGAAAAGAGCCTCATCCTTCTGAACAACCTTACCCTCATCGTACAGTCGCTCCTCCAGAACGCCCTCCACGCGGGCTCGCACCGCCACTTCACGTGACCCCCGAACCCGCCCGGCGTAATCCTCACGGATGGTCACATCCTCGGTCTCGACTTCAGTGACCGACACCGGAGGCGGCGGTGCGCTGCCACCTTTCTGGCTTTCGCCACTGCCGCCACAGGCCGCAAGGCCCAGCGTCAGTACCAGCGCGGCGCTGACGCCACCAACACGACGGGCAGCGCCGCCCGCTTTGACTTCTGTCCGGGTCAACTGATTCATGATTGCTTTTACTCCGCGACAATAACGATCGGTGTGATAAAAAAACCTTGGCCTCAGCCAGTGTGATCATCCGGTTTGAGGATGCCCCTGAACAGCAGATCGACGATTTCATCGGCTTTCCGCGAACGGGACTCCCGGTCGCCGGCCAGACGCTGGGAGAAGACCGCGCCATAGAGCAGATCGCTGAACACTTCCTGAGCCAGCTCCGGGGCCATGTCCGAGCGCATGCGTCCCTGCTCGATCAATGCCTCAAAGCGCTTACGCCACTTTTCCTTGTGACTCTCTTGATAGACGAAATAGAGCGGTTTCGTGTTTCTGGGGAATTCAGCGCGTTCCTGGATGAAGAGCTCGACGGTCTCCGGGTTCTGCTCAAAGAACTCCAGGTACCGATGAATCCCGAGCCGGAGCTGCTCCAGTGGATCCGTCAGCGTATCCACCACGTCGTTCACATGCCGGGTCAGATCCTCGAGCGCTTTTTCAACCGTGGCCATGAACAGCGCCTCCTTGCCCGGAAAGCAACGGTAGACCGTGCCCTTACCCGCGCCGGCGCGTTCCGCAATACGATCCATTTCGGCACAACGGAATCCCACCTCGGCGAATACCACCGCAGCGGCTTGAAGCACCTCACTTCGGCGTTGCTCCGGTGTTTTGTGAGTACGGGTTGAGCGTTGGGAATGATCCAAACGTCGCTTCCTCTTTGCGGACTGACCAGTCCGTCTAATGATACAGAGACCCTTGCGGACTGACAAGTCCGTCCTTCTGATATCAACTTTCTGGTAGAATCCGCAATAACCGATACACCCTGTATGGAGCCCTCCGTGACACCAGACTCCTTCACTCAACGCTTTGGCGGCATAGAGCGCCTTTACGGCGAGACAACCGCGCGCGCATTCGCTGATGCCCACATTGTTGTTGCCGGACTCGGTGGCGTTGGCTCCTGGGCCGCAGAAGCTCTGGCCCGCAGCGGCATCGGTGCGCTCACCCTGATCGATATGGATGAAATCTGTGTGACCAACACCAACCGCCAGCTCCACACACTGGCGGACACCATCGGGCGCTCCAAGGTTGAGGTAATGGCCGAGCGACTCCAGGCGATCAACCCGGAGTGCCGCGTCACAGCCGTAATGCAGTTCGTCACCCTTCGGAACATGGAACAGGTTCTGCCCCGGGAGTGTGATGCAGTGGTGGACGCCATCGACAGCGTCAACCACAAGGCCGCCCTGCTCGCTAACTGTCGCAGGCGCAAACAATGGGTGATCTGCGCCGGCGGAGCCGGTGGCCAGACCGATCCCACGCGTATCCGGGTTGCCGATCTCAGCCGGACCACCCAGGATCCGCTTCTGGCCAAAGTGCGCAACCTGCTGCGCCGGGAATACGGCTTTTCCCGCAACCCGAAGCGACGCTTCAACATTCCGGCAATCTACTCCGAGGAGCAACTCACCTACCCGACCCCGGAAGGCGGCACCACCCGCCAGAAACCCAGCGACGGGCCCACCCGTCTGGATTGCAGCTCGGGCTTCGGAGCCGCCAGCTTTGTGACCGGTACCTTCGGTTTTGTCGCGGCCTCAAAGGTGCTTGAACAGCTGGCCCGCCGCCATGAAAAAATGCGGGCCAAAGCAGACACTGAAGGCAAGTGATCATGGCCGGTGTTCAGCAAGCTCTGGCAAATCAGCTTAACAGCGCGGTAACAGCCATTCAGCCAATCGGCGGGGGCAGCATCAACAACGCGGCACGGCTGACCCTTGCGGATGGCCGGACACTGTTCCTCAAGACCCATCCATCCCCGCCCGCCGGCTTCTTTGAAGCGGAAGCAGCCGGCCTGCAGGCACTGGCAGCAGCCCATGCCGTACGCATTCCGGCAGTGATCGCGGTTGCTGAACAAGGGCTGTTACTGGAATGGCTTGAAGGCCGGCACGGGCGGAACTTCGCCCGCCAGCTTGGGGAACAGTTGGCACAGCTTCACAGCACCACTGCCAGCGAGTTTGGCTTTGAGCGGGACAACTTCTGCGGCCTGACCCCTCAGCCCAACCCGCGCATGCGCGACGGCTTCCGGTTCTTCGCGGAAGCGCGCCTGCTGCACCAGGGGCGGATGGCGCGCGACAGTGGCCGACTTGGCAAGAACGACATCCAGCAGCTGGAATCGCTCGCCGGCCGGTTGCACCGCTGGATACCGGAACAACCCGCCAGCCTGATCCACGGCGATCTCTGGTCCGGCAACATTCACTCCGGCCCGGAAGGCGAGCCGGTACTCATCGACCCGGCCACCCATTACGGCTGGGCCGAAGCGGACCTGGCCATGACCACACTGTTCGGTAGCCAGCCACGCGCTTTCTACGAGGCCTACCTCACCAACAGTCCGGTGGAGAGGGACTGGGAGGAGCGGGCACCGCTTTACAATCTTTATCACGAGCTGAACCACCTGAACCTTTTCGGTGGCCCCTGGGCCAGCGGCGTTCGGCAAACCCTTAAACGGTTTGGGTGAAACAGGTTTGTGAGACGCATCACACTGGCGTTCTGTGGCCGACTTGACGGGGTGCGGCCCAATGGCATAATTGAACCCAGATTAAGAGACAGGATGTCAGCCACAGGACACGGAAATGGTCAGCACCCCCGCACCAGCTGCAACTTCTGCGACTGATAAGCGACGCGCCGCCACTACGGTACTCCCGGTATGACCCATCACCGCACCGTTGCCTCATGGCGCAGGCTCAGCCTGATCCCGTTACTGATGGCTACCAGTTACTTTCTGTATTCCAGCGAGGTTATGGCCGATATGTTCGGATGGTTCAAACGTTATGATGTGCATCTTTCGCCGGAGGTTAAGGGGCGGATTCTGGAGGATGGGGAGCCGATAGCCGACGTCGATGTTTATCGGGAACTCATATACGCGGAACACTACATGGAGAAAACTGTCACCGATTCCGAGGGCCGTTTTTCATTTCCAGAGAAAACGATACGCTCACGTGAGCCTGGGAAACTCCTTGGCGTGGAACATATCACGCAGTCCATCACAGCAGACCACGGTCAAAAAACCTACCTCCTGTGGCGAACTACCAGTACCAGCACAACTCCTGAAAGAGTCATAGTGGAAAAGCTGAATCATATGGAATGTGATCTAAGCAATGCTGAAACGCTGCACCATTTCACTATAGCTGAACACCCTAATTTCACTCACAACGTTAGGGGCATCTGCCGCTGGCAGGATAGCTAAACCAAGGAAAATAAATCACAAAAGGATTTGTTATGAGCACACTCACCCCGAAGATAGCATCGGAATTAGCGGATGCTGTTTATCAGGTTCGACAACCAGACCGTACAGGAAACTACGCTCTGGAAATCAATCCGGGTCTTCAGAAGGCCTTCAACATTGAACCTAAGAAGAACCTCGTCGTTGGAGAAACTGGCGGTTTCTTTGGGCTTTATACCAAAAAGTCCGGATTTGCCGTTATTGGAGAAGGCCAAAATCGATTCCGTAAGGACACTGTCATTGCAGTACGCGGTAGCAAGACGGATGCTGATTACCTGACCAACTTCGACGTTGGCATCTCGACTGCAACGAATAATCAGAGCGTTCATTCAGGATTCGAAGAAACCTTTTCAAGCATGCGTCCGATAATGGAGAAAAAGCTCCAGGCACGTATGCATCAGCTTCGTGGCGAGCACACCATTCACTGCGTAGGACACAGCCTCGGCGGCGCTTTAGCATCGCTGATAGCGGATTGGGTTAAAGCTCGCTTCCAAACCCAAGTCAAACTCTACACCTTCGGCGCACCACGGGTAGGCCTGAATGGTTACGCTCTAACCAATACAGCCCGTATTGATAATCACTACCGCTGCACTCATGGAGCCGACCCGGTTCCACTGGTTCCTGTTTGGCCATTCATCCACGCACCCACTGAAGGCGCCGGGGAATACCGACTCGATGGTGCCGAAAGCATCAGCTTCACGGCCCACTCCATGGGAATCAACGGTACACCTGGCTATCGCAATACCGCGATGGCCGATGATTGGAGTGAGCTGAAACGCCAATCCAAACGCTTTCTTAATCAACCCGTCAGACTGCGTCACGAAGACCGGCTACAAGCTTCTTTTACTAATTACTGGTCGGAAAAGCTCAACGCCGCCCTAATCACCCTGTTAAAAGATGCCGGATACTATTCCGCTCTCGCAATTCAAAACACCATGAGTTCTGCTCTGACCTTCTATGACCGACTAGCTCGATCCTTGGAAAAAATTGCGGAAGCATCAACGAAATTTGCCGAACAGACGGCAGGCCTTCTGGGTCATATGCTGGTCTTCGCGGGAAAAGCTGCGGTAACGGTGACCAAGCTCACCTATCAGTTCATCCGCTGGGTCTTCGAAACCACCATTGGAGCACTGAACAAGTGCGTTAAAAAGGCGCTGGAAGCACTGTAGTGGCTCCAGAGCCGCTCTACGTCTTAAGGCTGCAGCACCAGCTTCCCCCGCACATGCCCCTCCTCCTGCCGGCGATGGGCCGCGGCCGCGTCGCCCAGGGGGAAGGCGGCGGCGACGTGGAGGTCCGCGTCGCCGCGATTGAGCAAAGCCAGAATTTCTTCCAGCTGCTCAGCGTCCGGCTCCACCACATAACCGACGGCCTGAATCCCTCTTGCCGCAGCAGCGTCGTTGATCTGCTGCGCGGTCACCGTGGGTGCCGTAACAAGCTTACCGTGCTCGCCCAGAGTGGTGAGCGCAGCTTTGCCGGCCTCGCCGCCGACCAGATCGAGCACGGCGTCAAGACCGTAGCAGACGTCATGAACGTCCTCGTTTTCATAGTTGATCACGTCGTCGGCGCCCAGCTGATGGAGGAAATCTTCATTGGCCCCGGAGCCGGTGGTGACGACATGGGCACCATGCTGAGCCGCGAACTGCACCGCGAAGTGGCCCACACCTCCGGCGCCTCCCAGGATCAGGAGCTTCTGGCCAGGCTGCAGCCCGAGATGGGTAAACAACCCCTGCCAGGCCGTGAGCGCGGCCAGCGGGACAGCACCGATTTCCTCCAGCCTCAGGCTCTCCGGGGCCCGACAGAGCTCGTCGGCCTGCACCAGGGCCTGTTCGGCGTAACCGCCGCCGGCCCGGGGGAAACCGGTCATGCCTACCACAGGATCGCCCGGATGCCACTCGTCTACGTCGGCGCCCACCGCCTCAACGGTACCGGCCAGTTCAAAGCCCGGCACCCAGGGAAGATGCTCCCGAATGGCGTTGGCCACGAACCCCTGACCGGCGCGGGTCTTGAAGTCGATGGGATTTACCCCGGCGCTGGCTACGCGCACACGTACCTGGCCCTCACCGGGTTCAGGCACTGCTGCTTCCCGCAACTCCAGGGCGCTGGCATCACCGAATTCAGAAATGACGATCTGGCGCATGAGGTATCCTCCGGGATTACTGATCGTGGCTGGCTTTTTTCAGCAGATCCGCCATGGGCTGCGGAATGCGCGCCGGGCGTTGGGTCGCAGTATCAATACATACATGGCGGGACTCCGCTTCCACCAGGGTCCGGCCATCACTGGGCCGCACCAGCTGGAACAGACGCCCGGAACGCAGCTTGCCATCGAACTCGATCAGCCAGGTGCCAAGGATCAGTTCGTCCCCCGCCAGAGCGGCCGCCTTGTAATCAATCTCGGTGCGCACAATGGCCATGGCGCGCCCGAGTTCCTCCTGAAGCTCCCAGGTCAGCCCCACCGACTCGATGTGCGCCCAACTGATCTCTTCCATCCACTGCAGGTAGATGGTGTTGTTGGCATGCCCGAGCCGGTCCACATCCTGTTCCGCGACCCCGATGGTCATCGTGAAGGGGGCGGGCAAACGCCATTGCCAGTCACTCATCCGGTTGCTCCCTCAGGGCCCTGAGCGCCCTGTCGTATTCCAGTCGACCGATACGGTCATTATAGAGTGACCCGAAGTAGAGCGCACCATCGCGCGCTTTCACTGACGTGATCATTTGCAAGCGCTGCCCGGTAGGATCATGCAGACTGCCCAGCATCCGGCCCTGCTGATCAAACGCAAGTACAAGCCCATAGGCTTGCGGTGCAGGCTGAAGCGATTCCGGCAGCTTAGCCACCTGCTCTTTAAGCCAGGGGTTTGGATGGAACGCATCCATCTGTGGATTGCGCTTAGTGGGCAGGGCAACCCAGATAATGCCATTGTCATCTGCAGCAAGATTATCCGGAAAACCGGGCAGGTTGCGGGCAAAAACCTCGCTCGTTCCAGCTTTCTCCCCTTCGAGCCAGTACTGCTGGATGCGATAGCGCCAGGTTTCGTTCACCAGAACCGAGCGCTCATCCTTAGTGAGTGCCACGCCGTTGGCGAAGTACAGATCGTCCATCAGCGTTTCAGTTTCACCGGTTTCCGGATCATAACGCAGAAGTCGCCCATGAGGGCGTGACTCCAGCATATCCAAACGGTAGTCCGGCTGATGGAAGCGGCTGCTGGCATCCGTGAAATAGATGCGCCCATCCGAGGCAATGGCCAGATCATCAGTGAAGGCGAAAAGCTTGCCTTCGGAGCCGGTGCTCAGCACCTCAATCGAGCCATCGGGCGCCACGGACAGCAGCCCCTTCCAGGCATCCGCCACAATCAGATTGCCGTTGGCATCAAACTCCAGGCCCAACGGCCGCCCGCCGGTATTAGTAAAGGTTTCCACCGCCCCTGCCGGAGTCACACGGATGATCCGCCCGTCGTCCAGCCCTGCATAGACGTTGCCGTCGGCATCGACCTCGGTGTCTTCCGGGCCCTGGATCTTCCCCCTGGCCAGTACGTCCGCATGCTGCAGCGCCTTATTCGGTTGGGCTGGCCCTTCCAGCCCCGGTCCCTGCGGGGGATCCCAGGCTACGGAATCAACCGGCGACGGCCAGAGGAGGAAGGATCCGATGACCAGCAGTAAAGCGATAAGGAGTGTGAGCAAGATTTTTTTCATTGTTATTCGAGATCTCAGGTTTCTGTATTCAGGTGGCCCCGGCAAGAAAACGATGGCAGACGCGGGCGAACAGTTCGGGTTTCTCCGCATGCAGCCAGTGCCCGACTTCCGGAATCACCTTCAGATCGGCATTCGGGAAATAACGCTGAACGGCGTCCTGATGGCTGCTTTGGATGTAGTCGGAATTGCCGCCACGGATGAACAGGGTTGGCCCCTCGTAGACGCCATCCGCCATCGGCGCCGCCATGATCTGTTTGTAACAGGCCAGGATCCCGCTCACATTCATTTGCCACCGGAAGCCGCCTTGAGCCGGTATCAGGTTGGTCAGAAGGAACTGTCGGACGCCCTTTTCCGCGATGTATTGCGACAGCACGGCATCGGCTTCACGGCGGGATCTGACAGCCGCCGGATCCAGCGTTTCCAGCGCCTGCTGAATCGCGTCATGATGCGGCTCATAGGTCACCGGCGCAATGTCTGCAACAATGAGGTCCGCCACGCGGTGCGGTGCCATCAGGGCCAGTTCCATGGCAATCTTACCTCCCATGGAATGTCCCAGAAGGTGGGCCTGTTCCAGACCCTCCCCGTCCATGTAGGCCCGCACATCCGCCGCCATCTCGAGGTAGCTCATGCTGTCGGTATGCGGCGAGTCACCATGATTACGCAGATCCAGGCTGTGCACCTCATAATCCGGTGCCAGGCGCCGGCGAACACCCCCCAGGGTATCACCGGCCCCGAAGAGCCCGTGCATGAGTATCAGGGGCGGACCTTCTCCCTTGACACTCGCGTTGAGCTTCACGATTTCGGTCAAAACGATTTCTCCGTGTCATACTTCACGTTCGGCACTAGCGAAGAACCGGCGACGAACTTAGACTCGTGACATCAAGCAGTGTAAGCCTAAATGGAACCCAGCCCCATGGCCACAGCATCACCTCTTGCGGATGAGCGCCGCCAACTGACGCGATTCCCCGCCGCAGAACTCGAAGTCCGGCTTCAAGTGGGACACACCCGCTTCAGTCGCAGCGAAACAGTCGAAGCAGCTGATTTCACCCGAGAGGGTGTTGCCATCATCACATCCCGGAGTCTGCGCCTGGGACAGAAAGTGCGAATTGACCTGATCCTGCGGTTGGACCGCAGTGAAATCCGCCAACATCGATTGGTTGCCATGGTTACCAATGTTCGGGCAGAGGGAAACCGGTACCGCTATGGCCTGAGGTTTGACTATAGAGCTAATGCAACCATGCGGGCGCTCGAGACACAGGCTCGGCTCGGCCGTATGGAAGGGATTCTGGCGCGGATCGAAAAAATGAAGGCCCGTCACCGCAGCGGTGAGGACCTCATCAGGGATTACGGTTCCTGAGCGCTATCTTCAGTTGAATACCGGGATCTCGCTGAGATAATCGAAAAGAGCCTTGAGATTGGCCTTTTCTTCGTCGGTATGCGGAACGCAGATTGCCGGATTGAGCTCCATATCCATAACGCAACTCCTTGGGTTTGTCATCAATTCAGGTATTATTCTATCCCGCAATGCCTGACCCGGCTTGACGCACCCGCTCAACCTTTTGACAGGTGGTAACAGTCGATGACAGACAGCCCCACGGTGAGCGCCTCCGGCACTCTTGCTCTCACCCACTACCTGACCAGCCGGGGATTCGCCACCCAGGACCATATCGATGGCATCCTTGGGATCTCATCCGAGGAGCTTGAGGATCCAGACTGCCGCGTGGCTGTACACAGCCATAACCAGCTGTGGCAGGAGGCGCTTCTCCTGACCGGAGACCCGGCCCTGGGGCTGCGCTTGGGTGAGATCGTGGACCCCGACCGCATGGGGCTGATGAGCCACATCGTGTTCAACAGCGACACCATTGAACATGCGCTCGAGGAATACATGCGGCTCCACCGGCTCGTGAACGAGGCGGTGCACCTGTACCAGACCCGCGAGGGCGACCGGATACGGGTCACCTGGCACGTACCGGATCCGGCGCTGTACTGCATTCCCGACATGGACCGCACCCTCTCCGCTGCGGTTACCCGTGCACGCCACTTCATCCATCCCAGGCTGGCCATTGAGCAGCTGAGCCTGGCGCATGAGGACCCCGGGTATCGCGCCCACTACGAACGGATCTTCCAGTGCCCGGTGACTTTCGGCGCTGGAGAGACCAGCCTGTGCTTCCCGGCCCGTTATCTGGACTCACCGCTGCCCCACCGCAACCCCTATGTGCACTCGGCCCTGACCACGCACGTCAATCGACTGCTGCGCCAGCTACGCCCACGCAAGACGGTGTCCGAGCGGGTCCGGCGGATCATCCAGAAACACCTTCCGCGCACGCCGGATGTGGATCGGGTGGCGTCAGCAATGCATATGAGCCGCCAGACACTGTACCGCAAGCTGAAAAAGGAAGGGGAAAGCTTCCAGAACCTGGCTGAAACGGTACGCCGGGAGCGCGCCCTACAGTACGTCGCCGAGGGCGAGTATGGCCTGACGGAAGTAGCCTTCCTGCTGGGGTTTTCGGAGCTGAGCGCCTTCAGCCGCGCCTTCAAGCGCTGGACGGGCGAAAGCCCCGGCCATTACCGCACCAGGCACCGTGAGACACAGACCTCGACCATCGCCGACTAGTCCTCCCCGAACCGCAGCACCAGATGATTCACCAGCCGCTGCAGGCGCGCCCGAACATGGCGGGCATGGGCGGCTACCTGTTGGTCGCAACCCGGCTCTGCCAGAGCCTCAGGTGACAGATCCGGCTGATACAGCTCACTCGCCAGCCCCAGTTGCGGGATGCGCCCACCCAGCAACCGGGGCAGACTCACCACGCCGCTCTGCTCCGTGGCCCGGCGCAGGTGCGCGGGCAGAGGGGCCGTAAGAAAGCGCGCTGCCGATGGTATGGGCACAGGCCGGCCCAGCCTTGCAGTACCGCTATGGGCAAGCAACAGCACAGGCACTTGCGCCCGAACCGCCGCCTCAATAAAGCGGTGACTGCGGAAGGGCTGTATGTCGATGCCATTGCCTACGTTGCTGTACTCACCCTCCGGCATGATCGCGCAATCATTGAAGGTGGCACCACCCAGCTTCGCAACGAGATCGTCCACCCCGGACTCCGCGGTGGTCTGCACCAGCCGCTGCGCCAGTGGCCCGACTCCGGGCAGCCGATGAAAACCGCGCCAGGTCACCCCAAACGGCACCCGCTCACCCCCTCCGTGGCGCACCATGGTCCGCACCAGTGCCGTCAGTGCTGGGGCGGGCCCGAGCATAGGGCCATGGTTCATGATGATCAGAAGCTGCGGATGAGCTTCCAGGACTTCAGCCAACTGGTCCATACCTTCGCCCTCAGCCTCATCGCGGTAGAACAGCGGGGCGAGGCGATCAGCCACAGGCAGGAGATCGCGATAGGTCCGCGCCATGGCTAACGCTTCATCAGCTTACCGCGAACGACTTCCAGCCGGCGACGGTTTGCACCGAAATCCGAATACCCGAGCCGCGAGGCCGAACGCACCTGGATCAGGCCCTGTTCCCTATCATGAACAAAATCCAGGTCATCCACGAACCGCAACAGCTTGGTTCGGGCTTCCGCTCGCAGGGTCTGCGGCGTCTGCTCAACAATCGCCACCCCGGGCATAGCCTCAAGGATACCCGGGAGGCGCTCCCAGCTGCTTTCATCATCTGGAAAAGGCTCAATGTACTGCTTTCCGTGACCCTGGCTGGAAACACAGTTGGGGGTGCGTGGGCAGGGTCTGAGCTGGGGACTTCCTGCATCAGTACTCATACGGACTCCATTCTTAGCGACAGAATCGGGCTGAATCTGCTTCACTTACGTGAGGATCAGACATTACCAGAGGCCAGCAATGGATCACACCGCTTACCTTGAGGCACTGCGCAGCACAGCTGCAGGCACCGAGCACAGTTTTGACGCCAAGGAATTCCGTTTGCGCCGTCAGCGGGTCGCCACCGCCATGAACGAGGCCGGCCTGGAGGCACTGCTGGTAACCAACCCCGGGGAGATCAACTACCTCACCGGTTACCGGACGTTTGAAGTTTCCGTTCATGCAGCCCTTATCTTCCGACCGGAACGCTGTTTCCTCCAGGTTCCTTCCATCGAAACCGGCCCGGCAGCGGCCACTGCTCTGGTGGACGAGGTGGATGGCTACCGGTGGGAGTCTGTCCAGTCCGTGATCGCGCCCCTGGTGGACCAGCTTCGTGACTGTCGGTGGATCGGCGTCAATCAATGGGGTAATGGCTTGCGCCCTGGCGTTCTGGACGCCCTTAGGGCACAGCTGCCCAATACCGTATTCCATGAATCCAGCGCCGTAATGGACAGCGTCCGGCGGGTTAAGACGGCGGCGGAGCTGGAACGCTTGCACGAAAGCGCCCGCATGACCATGGCAGGTCTGGAAGCCGCCATGGCCGTAATCGAGCCCGGAGTGAGCGAAAACACCATTGTCGCCGAAGGTTCGCGGGCGATGCTGGCAGCCGGCAGCGAGTTCATGAGCCTGCAGCCTATTGTAGTAAGCGGGCCGCGCAGCAGTGTGATTCACCTCAACCACCAGAGCCGTGTTGTGGCCCCCGACGAATCCGTCTTTCTCGAATTCGGTGCCGTCCGTCACCGCTACACGGCTCCCCAGATGCGCACAGCCGTGGCCGGGCACGCCTCAAAGCGGATGGAACAGCTCAACGATGTGTGCCGCCGTCTGCACGACACACTGGTCACCCGGATGCGTCCGGGGCAGCGCTTCTGCGACGCTGCAACGGCAGCCAACCGGGTACTGGCAGATGTGGCGGATGACGTCTTTTTCTCCGGTGTATTCGGCTACACCGTGGGTGCGCAGTTCCCCCCGAGCTGGGTCGAGGGGACCGGCTTCATCGCCGAAGGCGAGCAAACCCCCTTCGAACCAGGCATGGTGTTCCACCTGCCCTTGTGCCTGCGTGCACCGGGCGAGTTCGGAATCGGCATGAGTAACACCGTGGTCGTGGCTGAAAACGGGGCTATACCGATCACCAGCAACGACTGGCAGCTGCGGGAGTCATCATCATGAGAGCCATTATCGTTGGTGCTGGCATCGTCGGTATCACCACTGCCCGGATGCTGGCACGCAGAGGGTATACGGTGACCGTAGTGGATGCCCACGAGGGGCCGGGCCTGGAAACCAGCTATGCCAATGCCGGCCAGCGTTCCTATGGCCATGTCTCTCCCTGGGCGGCGCCGGATCTGATCGCGGTTGGGCTTAAGGGCCTTATTCGCCGGCAGGGCCCGCTGAAGATGCACATGCCGCCTGCCCCGAGAACCCTCGGTTTCCTGCTTCAGACGCTGCGTTACGCCTGGGAAAACGGCCGCTATGAGGCCAGCAATCGCGCGTTGCTCCAGCTGGGTCAGGTCAGCCGCGACGCTTTCAACGCTATTGATCACGAGCTTCCGGAAGGCTTTGATGGACACCATCAGGGACTTCTGGAAATCAGTCGTGATCCGGTGGAATACGCTGGCCTCCAGAACAAAGCGAAAGCGCTTCTGGAACAGCAGATCGAACACCAATGGCTCAACGCCAGCTCGGTCAACCATCAGGAACCCGCTTTGGCGGCAACCGGGAATCTTCAGCCATCGCTGCTGATCAACGGCGATGGAACAGGTGATTGCCACCGTCTTTCACAGCTTCTCATGGCGCAATGCCGCGAAGCGGGTGTCCGGTTTTTGTTCAACACAACTGTGACCCAATGGGAACACGATGGCTATGCTCTAGAGGGGGCGCACGTTTGCGACGGCAGCAGCAACTGGCTGGAAGCGGCTGATACAACCGTGGTCTGTGCCGGCTGCGCCTCGCGGGACCTCACTCGACCACTCGGCGTAAAACTGCCGGTCTACCCGGTCAAGGGCTATTCGCTGACGGCGCCGCTCGATAACCCCGACAAGGCGCCCCGCTCCACGGTCGTGGATCTGGATAACAACGTCGCCATCACGCGGCTCGGGGACCGGATGCGCGTTACCGGGTTCGCCGAGCTTACGGGCTTCAATCGCCGCATTCCCGAGTCACGCCTGCAGGTCCTGCAGGAGGCCGTGCACGAGCGCTTTCCCGGCGCTGCGGATTTGCGACACGCGGAACCCTGGACCGGCTTCCGCCCGATGTTGCCGGACGGCCCGCCTGCCTTGGGAGCCGGCAACCTCCGGAATCTGTGGTTGAATACCGGTCATGGAACCTTTGGCTGGACACTGTCAGCCGGCAGTGCCGAGCTTCTGGGGCGCATGATGCATGGCGAGGCCGCGCCTATTGATGTGAGGGCTTTCGACCCCCGCCGCTTCAGCAACGTAACTCGCTGACAGCTGACCTCAGCCCCGTATTTCCTTCAATGACAGGCTGCACCA
Organism: Salicola sp. Rm-C-2C1-2; assembly: GCF_040196175.1. Classification (NCBI taxonomy): domain Bacteria; kingdom Pseudomonadati; phylum Pseudomonadota; class Gammaproteobacteria; order Oceanospirillales; family Halomonadaceae; genus Salicola; species Salicola sp. Rm-C-2C1-2. The sequence continues at coordinate 88,979 of NZ_JBEFNF010000006.1, forward strand.
GGGGCAACGGAATGTCCGGGTGACGCCAGACCTCAACACCTCCCATATCAAAACCAGCCCCCTCGAACACCCGACGGGTGTCGCGGTTGATGTTGCAACCGCAGGCAAGCGACCTCCATAGGGGATTGAGGCGCTGCTGCCAGCGGGCCAGGCCCGGTTCACCGGCACTCACGTGTTCAAAGAACAGCAGCCGGCCACCGGGCTTCAGTACCCGAGCCATCTCAAGCGCAGCCCGGTCCGCCTCCGGAATGGTGCAGAAAACGAGGAAAGCCACCACGGTATCAAACCGATTGGCCCCGAAGGGCATAGCCTCAGCCCCTGCCTGCATCAGCTCCACCGGGGGCCCGTCATGTCGCCTCGCCACGCGCTCGCGGCACTCGGCCAGCAATACCTCCGAAGGCTCCAGGCCTGCAATGCGCTCAACATGCGGCCCGTAATAGCTCAGGCTGAGACCGGTACCGATGCCGATTTCCAGTACCTGTCCTGACGCCTGGCTGAGCAGTTCCTTCCGGACATCGGCCAGTCTGCGTTCTGCCAGCTTCAGTACGGGTGAGAAGACATACCGTTCATAAACCGCAGCCAATGACACTGGAACTGTCTCCCGGAACATGGCGAAACACTCAGAATAACCGGAACACAACTACGCAAACACCCAAAGACTCGCCTGTCCATAAACAGTAAACCCCCGACCGGGCAAACCCGGGCGGGGGTTGAACTGACCATGCACCCTTTCAGAGGGCGGAGAGTACCCGCTTACGCGTTGTTGAGCTGCTCTTCAGCGTACTCATAATTGGCCAGGTTGTTCAGGAAGTTCATAACGTAATCCGGACGACGGTTGCGGAAGTCCAGATAATAGCTGTGCTCCCAGACGTCCAGCGCCAGCAGCACCTTGCCTTCGCCGGTTGCCAGCGGGTTAACGGCGTTCGGCGTTTTGGTGACCTTCAGCTTGCCGTCGTTGCCAAGTACCAGCCAGCCCCAGCCGGAGCCGAACTGGCCAACAGCCGTGGTCTTGAACTGCTCTTTGAAGTCATCCACAGAGCCGAAGTCTTCAGCGAGCTTCTGTTCGAGCTTGCCAGGAATACCGCCACCATTCGGAGACATGTTTTCCCAGAAGAAGTTGTGGTTCCAATGCTGACCCGCCTGATTGAATACCTTCTGCAGGTCATCACGACCGTAGGCGAACTTGACGATCTCTTCCAACGTCTTGCCCTGCAGGTTGCTGTCCTGCTCAACCAGGCTGTTCAGGGTCGTGACATAGGTGTTGTGGTGCTTGCCGTGGTGGAGCTCAAGCGTTTCCTGGCACATCCCCCTTTCCGCCAGTGCGTTGTAGGAATAGGGAAGACTGGGGAGTTCAAAAGCCATAGTGTTTCCTCCTTAACGGCTTTGAGTGTTCGGTAGAGAGCCTCAGTTATGGACGTTAACACAATTTTCGACCCCTCAGTGCTCATGCTTGAGTCGATCCTGACGCCCACGCCAAAGGTCTACGATTAAACCATGGGATCGGTTTGACGGAAATCAAGGGGGCGATCTTGAAGAACCGCTGATTTGTGCAAAGATGGCATGATACGATTCAACCGAAGAATGAGCCTGGGTGCCGGCAATGCAGTCATTCAAACCCCGCGAAACCCTGAGTGAACAGGTTGCCCGTCACCTCGAGAACATGATCGCTTTTGAGCAGCTCCAATCCGGTGACCGCATCCATGAAAGCAACATGGCCAAGGAACTGGACGTCAGCCATGGAGCGGTGCGGGAAGCGCTGCTGATGCTCGAGAAACGCCACCTGGCGCAAAGCGTACCGCGCAAGGGTACATTCGTGACCACTCTGGACGAAGACTTTGTGCGCAGTCTCTATGAGGCGATGAGTGTTTTCCTCAGCCACACGGGGCGCAAGCTTGTTCGCCAGTGGGAAACCGCCGATATGGAACGACTTGAAGCGCTCTATGAAAGCATGTGCGAATCTTACCGCAATGGTCAGCTTCTGGAATTCCTGGATACCGGCATTGAATACACCCAGGCTTCATTGGCCTACGCCAACAACTATTTCATTTCAGCCGCCATCAATGACCTCTGGCCCTCGGCCAAGCGCTGCGCTTTCGTGGCCCTGCGCCAGGGCAACCGGGTGCTGGAGGACAACCTGAGCCATATGCGCGCATCACTCGATCTGCTGCGTGCACGGGACGAGGAAGGACTGGTGCAGAGCGTCCATGATTACGCGATGAAACAGTGTGAGCAGGTGATTGCGTGTTTGCCCGAAAACGCGAACGGAACGGGGGCTCAGGGAGCGGCCGGATCATGAGGCGACACCAGGTTCTGCTGCTCACACCGCTGATACTGCTGCTGGCTGGCTGCAGTCTGGTCCAGCCTGAAAAAAAGACTCCTTCGGAGCCGGAAGCGGACATTGACTGTGAATGGACGGTAATGCGTGGCGTTGCGGAACTGGTGAGTTTCGAGGAAAATACTGCGGCGATGGACTTCTTCCCCGGGGAGATCCGATTCCATACTGAGATGGGTGATCGCGACTGGGCTCCAGGGGATGAATTCAAGGTGCTTCTCGAAACATCGGACCATCCTGAATGCGGAGAGCCCAGAGTGGTCGAATTGAGCCCACTCGAGCCTGACGCCTGACCGGAGTCGACATTGCCCTTTTCCCTTCATGCTCTGGTCGCATTTGCTGTTACCAGCCTCTTTGCAGTCGCAATCGCCGGCTCCCTGATCGTTGACAGCCTTCTTTCCGGCGCCACCTACGGCGTTGCGCTTGCCGGCCTCGGATTCATCGTCATAGCCAGGCTGCGCGGCGGCCGTGCGCTTCCTCCCGCTGACCGGGAGATCAAGCTGATCGGCTTTGCCCTGGCGTTCTTTGCACTCGTCAGCCTTGCCACCTGGGCCCTGAACGGTTTCGGGTACGAGGATTTCAAGAACCTGGGCAAACACGGGCGCCTACTGCTTTTCTGGCCACTTCTTGTCGCGCTGGCACACTCAGGCCTGCGCGAGAGACCTGCTTTCCTGGGCCTCGCGGCCTGCGCTTCCCTTTCCGGGCTGGTCTCGCTGGAACCCCTGCTCTGGGGGGAGACCGTTCACCGGGCGAACGGTGGCACCAATGCCATCCCCTTCGGCAACCTGGCCCTGCTCAGCGGCCTCATGCTTCTGAGCATGGCGGGCCCCCTCTTTAGCAACAGACGCTATCCGCCCTGCCTCCTGGCCCTGCTGGCGGGCGCACTGGGGCTGGCTGCCGCCTACCTTTCAGGCACCCGGAACAACCTTCTCGCCCTGCCAGTGCTGATTCTGTTTCTGGTTCTTGTTGCCGGCCCCCGTCAGCGTGTTCTCTCAGCTGTTGTGGGCGTTCTTGTTCTGGGACTCTTTGTGGGCCTGGAATCACGACTCGGACAGGGCGTTCTGTCCCTGCTGAATGGCAACTACGGTCGGGGCATCGAGTACCGTTTCGACGTCTGGCAGCATGCTCTGGGCCTTTTCACCAGCAGCCCGCTTACGGGCGTGGGCGTGGAGGGCTACGCTCAGGCCCTCCAATCCGGCATCGAAGCAGGCGAGCTGCCCCAAGGGCTGGCTCGCTGCTGCCTCGACCACGCGCACAACGACCTGCTCCAGATCCTGGCGACCCGCGGTCTCGCCGGGGCGCTATCCTGGCTGTTGCTGCTTGCCATTCCATTCGCCCAGTTCCTGCGCTATACACGCCATGAAAGCGCCCGGGTCGCTGCACTGGCCAGAGCCGGTGCCCTGGTACCGCTCGCCTACCTGGTATTCGGGCTGACCGAGGCCGCGCTTGAACGTGGCATCTACATCACCTTCTACCTGCTGACCGTTACCACACTGACCCACCTTCTGTTCCGGGCTCTCGATGAGAGCCTGACCTGTACTCGGGGCCAGCGCCTCAGCGCCACCGTGATCACCTACAACGAAGCGGACAACATTGGCCGCTGCCTCGAATCCCTGAAGGGCCTCGCGGACGAAATTATTGTTGTGGACAGCGGGAGCACCGACGACACGGTCGCCATTGCCCGGCAATACACGGACAGAATCACTGTCACTGACTGGCCCGGCTTCGGCACCCAGAAACAAAGAGCCCTGGAACAGGCAACAGGGGAATGGGTATTGTCCATCGATGCCGATGAACGGATAACGCCCTACCTCGCCCGGGAAATCAACCACAGGCTTGCCGGAGAACCCAATGCGGATGCCTTCAAGCTCCGCTGGGCCGTGACCATTTACGGCAAACGCCTGGACTTCGGCCGCAGCGCCCGCGCTCCCTTGCGGCTATTCCGCAGGGAAGGGGCAGCGTTCTCCAGTGCCCGGGTTCATGAAGCCATACTCCTTCCGGATGGGGCCCGTATCCGTACCCTGCGCGGTCGCCTGACCCATTACACCCACCGGGATTATGGTCATGCTCTGTCCAAGAGCGCGCAGTACGCCTGGCTCAGCGCCCAGCAGAAAGCGGCGAAAGGACAGCGTACCCGAACACTGCTTTACCCCAGCCTCAGGGCCATTACAACCTTTGTTCAGGTCTATATACTACGGCTTGGATTTCTGGACGGGCCTGTTGGGTACCTGATGGCGGTAACCTATGCCCAGACCAGCTTCACTACCTACGCGGGACTCTGGACCATGCAACGGCAAAGTCACTCCACGCACAGCTGAACGACGTATCGAACATGAAGCATTTCCTGGTCAATCGGGTTATCACGAGCTGGCGACCTTTCTACCGACGTTACCCCCTCAACAGCCAAGCCTCGGTCACGAGCATCAATGACCGCAACCTGGTGAATTTCGAGCTGGGCGTTTTCTGCAGCAGAATCCCCAAGGCTGCGAACTCTGCGGTCGTCACCAACCTCGCTTTCCTCAAGTTCGGGGAACACCTGCTCGATCGTGACGCCAAAAAGTGCTTCAAGAGCCCAGCCGAGCTTTCCCGGGATGAAGTCCAAGCACTCGATAACCTCTATAAATTCTCGATTGGCCGCAACCCTTATACCCGAGTGCTATCCGCCTACCTCGACAAGGTGGAGCGGGTCACCAAAAAGCACCGGCAATATCCCTCATTTCCGGATTTTATTCGTTACCTTGAAACCAAAGGCCTTTACAGCAATGCGCACTGGGTCCCGCAGACCGAACTGTTGACCCTCCCTGCTCACCAATACCATCTGCTTGGCAGGACTGAAGACCTGGAAAACACCCTGAGTATCGTGTTCAGCAACCTGCAACCTAAATACCAGCTTGATGCCCCAATTACAGCAAAACGTCAAACCCTGGGGGCCAGCAAAAGGTTATCTGAATACTACAGCCCGGATCTTGCAGACAGGGTATACAGATTATACGAAAATGATTTCGAAACCTTTGACTACCCTAAAGAACTATCGCTGGGATAAGACGCGCCATCATGCAACTATCAGTCATCATAACGACCTATAACTCTCCGGTGTGGCTGGAGAAAGTCCTGTGGGGCTATACACAGCAATCCCACCATGACTTTGAGATCATCATTGGTGACGATGGCTCGGGCCAGGAAACCCAGGCATGCATCGACAGGTTCCGCAACGAGACCAATCTGGATATCAAGCACCTGTGGCAGGAAGACAACGGTTTCCGAAAATGTCACATTCTTAACCAGTGCATCCTTGAAGCCAGCGCTGAGTACCTCGTATTCACAGACGGCGACTGCATCCCACGCCATGATTTCCTTGAAACACATGCCCGGGAAGCCCGACAAGGCTGTTTCCTGTCCGGTGGTTACCACAAACTTCCCATGACAACCAGTGAAAAGATAGCCAAGGATGACATCCTTTCAGGTCGATGCTTCGACCTTGCATGGCTCAAGTCCAACGGACTCCAATCGAGCTATAAGAACAAAAAACTGACCGCCTCGCCTCAAGCGGCAAAACTCTACAACGCCATCACGCCAACCAAGTGCAACTTCAAAGGGTCAAATGCTTCTGCCTGGAAGGAAGACATCATCAATGTCAACGGATTTGACGAGCGAATGGTTTGGGGTGGACTTGACCGGGAGTTAGGGGCAAGATTGAAGAATGCGGGTATAAAGCCCAAACACGTTCGTTACAACGCCGTCGTGCTTCACCTGGACCACAAAAGGGGCTACAAGGATCCTGCCGCGGTTCAAGAGAACAAGAACATAAGGCTGAGAATTGAAAAGGAAGGCATAACCTGGACTGAGTGGGGAATCCGTAAGGCCTAACCCAAAATACGCTTCAAGAGGCTGGAGCCGTTTTCAGTGAAGGCCCTGTTAACAACTTCCGTTTCGTAGCGGTCTGAGCGGTACTTTTCATCATAGATTGAGTCCTCTGTTTCCTGTGAAGCCAGATAGCCGGATTCATGACCCAGGTGCCAGATCGGGACATTGTGCGATCTGGCATAAACAGCGAACCAGATATCAGCCATATTCCTGGCCTCAAACGCCTCTATCGGCACCTGGAAGTAACGCGTATCAAACGCCATGACGCCAGTCCCGCCAAAATCAACCTTAAGCGTCTCGGGTTCATGCCTTGCATAACGGTACTTGTAGGACTTACTGCGATAAAAGCTCCTCACGGGATACTTCCTGAAGGTCCTTCCGTTATAGGTCACCACTCCCAGTTCATCCACTTTTGCGATGGTATCCCTAACGTAGGTGGGAGGGTAGATGATGTCATCATCGCATGAAAAATAGTAACCCTTGTTCTGCGCCTGAAACAGGAACTTCCCTGCGTCACCAAGGGAATTGTCAGAAATCAAGCCATTGATTTTACTGTCCTGGGCATAGGGGTCCGTTTCATACCCATTGAGGCACAGATTGATCTCATCAACTTGATGGTAGAGACTCTCTATCGTCCTATCCAGCTTCTTTTGCCTTGAAGGCACGGATGCAATATTAGCTGAAATGACCAACTGCCCTACCCCCATAGCTTGCGAAGCGACACTTCCAACTGACTGAGCAACTTTCGCCAGCCGGTACCTGTCAGAGGGTTATATGCCCATGGCCTGGGCGGTGTTACCGGAACGCACTCCAGGTAATCCTCGGCGATGGCAATCCGCTCAGGCGTACGCTCCAGTAACTGCCTGCTTTCGGCCTCATCCATGATCCGGAATGGATAGAAACCACACTTCCTTTTCCTTTCCGCAAGCCGGAGACCAAGTGTCTTTTTCTTTCCTCTATAGGCCGGTACCTCCGGCAACCACATGGCGAAAGGGGCTTTCAGGAACCCCATCGGGGCGCTTAACGAGCTTGCCTTTCGTTCATTATCCGGCTCCGAACCTTCAAAGCGCCATCCGAGGCTCATAAGCCGATCCGGCTTCGCTATGAAAAGCGCGGAAAAATAGCGCCCAGCACTGCGTTCGTCTGGCTCGCGAAAGAAAAGCTGGCGTTTTTCGTCAAACTGATAGGAAGCCCCTTTAGCGACACTTCTGCCTCGAGCAAAACAGGGGCTCAAAAAAGCGATGTCCGGATTCGCGTCAAAGGTGGCTTTGATCTGCTCAACTTCAGCCTCATCTACCCTCCTGACCACCTGGGTGTCATCCTGAAGAAAGCAAACCAGGCGTTCGTTCCGGCATGCGTCAAGTGCGGCCTGCATATTATTATAGAGGCCCCCAAGACGCCCCATGGAGGTTTTCCCGGACCTCTTTACCGGATACTTCTCTGAGAGCCGATCAAGTATTTCCACCGTTTCGGCATCATCACTATCATCATCAAAAATGAGAATATCAGCGCTGGGAACGCAACGCTCTATGGAATCCACACAGTTGGCGAGGAAACGGCCACGATTGAATGAAAAGATGCAGAAAAACACGTGCTACTCCCTAGAGGCAGGCCTTATGAAAGGCTATTTGCGTTCCCGGTACCATGACTGCAGCAGCCGCAACGCGGTTCGGAGCCGTTTATGGGTTTCTCCCCCGGAGTAGCGGCCTTTCTGGACATGCCGTATACGATAGACGCCCGGAATCTGGATAGGGCTCCCTTGAGTCCGAACCAGCCAACGAAACGCCCGGTCCTCATGGGCCTTCCTCCAACGGTCCGCCGGCGTCTGGTACAGCCTCAGCGAGCGGCAATACCCCACCGCCCGACAAACGTCACCATGGGTAACCTGTAGCGGGCCGGTCGCACGAGAGGGATAATGGGCCGTAAAGGCATGGTCATCGACATCCACGAGCGAGGGTTGCCCTGCGCCCTGCTGCAACATGGGATTATCTTCCCGCAAAAGCTCAGAACACCGTTCTTCCGCAGGGTACAACAAGGCATCGCGACGACCCTGCAACTGCTCAGCCAGGGCATCAAAGCACCCATCGCGAAACATCAGATCACAGTCCGTGAACCAGACCCAGTCCGCCTGTGTATTCAGCGCGGCCTGGTTACGACCGATGCCACGTCGAAACAGCTCTTCCTTACGGTAGGGAACCCAGTTCCAGGTCACATTGGGAACATCCTGTTGCTCAAAGAACGCCAGTAGCCGCTTTGTCTGTTCATCCTCGGGGCTATAGCAAACCGTCATGGTGACATGAAGCCCGGAACCGGAAGGGGGATAATGAACCAACGAACTCAGCTGGTAGATCAAAAAATGGGCGTACTGCCAGCAATGGCTGACCACCTCCAGTTTGAGCGGCCCGGTCCGGGCAGCGCGCTGAGATGGTTCGGGGAGATTTGGCTCAAACCAGCGTGCCGGCACCCAGCCTTTGGCTGCCAGACGGTAGAACCAGAGTACAAAATAGGCGTAGAGGCCTTTTAATCGAGAGCCCATAGGAGACCGTTGCGCCACTCATAGAGCGTTTTTAGCGAGGGCTGATGGTAGCACGCTGATTACCCGTGCGACAGCTTCCCCGTTGGCCGCCGTAATCCCCTCCAGGTCGTTGATGGTTCCCGATCAACCGGCATGCGCCTAGAATGGGATACCGTTGCACTGTCACTCATCGGCGAAACCCATCTTCAAGCGATGGTCCAGGGGGAATGCCAGCGTTGTTCACAAGAAAACACAACCGAACGCAATTCGGCTTGGTGAATTGCATGAATAACCGGGGCCTGGGAACCGAATCCCGTCTTTTGCGGGATTTTTTCAAGGCCCATTTCCCCGATGTCGATTTTCAGATCTACCAGATCCCGGCAGGACGCAAAGGGAAGGATTTTGACGCCACATGGCACACCAAGCGTTCATTCCTGAGATGGCTGAACAGCAAGGACGTGGTGATGACGATTGAGCAGTTCATGCCCAACCTCTTTCAGGCCTGCCGTGAACGTGGCATTCGTACCATATGGCGCCCCAACCACGAATGGATCCCCCCCCACTATGGGCCGGAAGACTTCCGCCAGGTGGACATCATCATGGCGCCACAGCATGCCTGCGCCGACTTGCTGGAACAGCACTTCGGGCTCAGGAACGTCGTCCGGAACCCCTGGATTACCGAGCTTCCGATCCAAGAGAAACAGCCTTCACGGGACAAAATCTTGTTCCTGTTCAATGCTGGTCGCGGCGGGCTTGGCGAACGGCGTAACCATCAGGTGGTAATAGACGCGTTCAGCAAGGTGCTCGCCGAGAGAGACGATATCCACTTCACCCTGAAAACCCAGACGGACCTTGATGTCTCTCCCTTGGCGCCATTTCGGGGGGAAAGCTTTACCTATAGCCACAGGAACACCTCCTACAGGAAGAACCTGGCCTATTACCGCTCCGCCGACTTTTCCGTGGCGCCTTCAAAATGGGAAGGGGTTGGCTTCGCCATCCTTGAAAGCCTTTATTGCGGTACCCCCGTGCTCACTACGGACGCCCCGCCCATGAACGAATGGGTTCGGCACCGGGAGACCGGTTACCTGGTGCCTGCAACCTACCCGGATCTGGCACTCCCCATTCCCCATGACCGGATTAACCTCAAAGGCGTCAACTGGGTCCGGGCAGCACTTTGCGAAGTGAATGACGTAGTCGAGGGGATTCACTGGCTCGCTGATAACAAAGACAGCGTTTATGAGCAATTCAATAGCATTAACGGCCGCGAGTTGGCGCAGCGCCAATCGGATTTCATTGCCTGTTTTCGGGCGTTGATTGATAACGGGTTTCAGCTAGATCGCGCTGAAGCCGGAACCAGATCCTCAACTTCCGCCATAGATTGAGCGGCTTGGAGGCAAGATGGCTGTGCTCCTTTGCCAGGAAACGGTCAACTGCTTCAAGAACCCGCTCACTTGAACAGCCATCCGCAAAACTGTGCAGTTCCCGGCAGTAGGCCCGCATAGCGGCGACGAGGTGTTCCGGTCGCTGCAGGGCCCGCTTCAGGGCAGGCTCAACCTCGGATGCCTCCCCCACGTCAATCAACCAGGGCCCCGGCATGCGGGTATTGAGGGTAACCACCGGGCGATCAAGGAACATGAATTCAAACATGATGGAGGATGTATCACAGAGCATCACATCCGCCATGGGAAGGGTTGCGATCAGGTCTTCGTCACTTTCAATGAAGGTCAGGTTGGGGCCTGACAGAGCCCGGTAGCGCGCCACCCATTCCGGGTCCATCTTGGGGTGCAGCGTGACCAGTAAATGCCAGCGGCCGGAATCGGCCATGCGGGCAATCTCGTCATACAGTGCCGGGGCGGCTGTTACGCTGCGGCTGAAGGTGGAGGCGAAGAATACGGTCGGTCTGTCGCTGCTCTCCGCGGGGCCCGGGCTCTCAGCCTCCTTCAGCAGCGGGTCCAGCTTGGGCCAGCCGGTATGAGCCACGGAGAAGAATCCCTTCTCCCGGGCCAGCTCCTGGAAACGTTCAGTGTCTCCCTCGGCATGGGTGCAGTACAGGTCGAACCAGCCGCGGATCCGGTAGTGGTCGCTCTCCGCCTCGGTCTCGTGGCCCCGCTTGTTTCGTGCCAGACCGTGGAACACCTCCACCTTGATGCCCGGAAAGAACCAGGGTACCCAGTCGCCCGGCACAAAGGTGGCGACCGCGCCGTACGCCATGACCTCCCGCACCGTCTCCAGCCTCAACTCGTCCTCCCGCAGTGGAGCCGTGCTGCACCCGGCCACGAACCACGCGACCTCGTCCCCACGTGCACGAATGGTCTCCTGGAGGGGGCGCAGGATGGAGTAGGAATAGGGCTGGTTCACGAAGAACAGATAGCGCGCCATCAGGCCTCGACCTTCTCGAAATAGCGCCTCATGACCAGCAGCGAGATCAGCCATTCGCGGCGTGTGTCCATGAAGCGGGCCACATGGGCCTGTGCGTTGCGGATGATGGCTTCGGCCGCCTCCGGATGGGCATTGTAGTAGCGGATTTGCTCTTCCAGATCCGAATGGTCATCCGCCAGGCAGGCGTAGTGCACATCGGGTTCCAGCGCTCCCTCCATGAACCAGGTCTCGTAACGGGGCCGACGCATCAGGCACAGGGAATTGGAGGCGAGGATCCATTTCAGGTTGGTGGCCACATCGTTCCCTTCAATGCTCACGATGTAGCGGTAGCCAAGCTGTTCCGAGGCCGGCATGAATCCCGTATGCCAGGGCTTGCCGATCGACTCCTCATGGTTGCAGCCGACATCACAGAGCGGGCTGTCATGATAGCGCTCGAGAAAGGCCTTCCGTTGGGGCTGGCTGCCCTTGCCCCGCCAGATGGCAATGGGCTCTTTATCCCGGAATTCCTGATGATCCGGCACCATGAAGTAATGGCGAACCTGGTTGAGCTTGAGCAGCACGGAGTTGGCGTTCTCTCCGGCTGGCGCAACAGGGCGGCTTTTCACGAAACTCGGGTATTCCGGTATCCAGGTCACATCCCCGAACTCATAGCGGAAGGGGCGGTCATCCGGAAGGCACCTGAGCAGGCGCTTGAAGTCGAGATAGTAAGCGGATCGCTGGCCCCGGCGTGAGAACTGCTGTGGCCGTATCGCCTCGGGGCCTGGATTGAACGGTGCTTCCAGCCGGTTGTACCAGGCCACCCGCGCCTCCACCTCCGCCTTCGCTTCCGGCTCCAGCGCCGCGTATTCCTCCATCAGGCGCTGCCCGTGCCACAACCAGTAGGAGCGGGGTACCAACAGGTCGAACAGTGCGGTGAGGTAATAGCCCAGCTTGTGCAGATTCCGTTCATACCGGGTCGTCAACTTCATGGGTGACCCGCTCCTTCACTGTAGCCCGCAAGAACATGCTCCCAGGCTGTGTCCAGCCCCAGTGGCGAGTCAGTCCAGTCCAGCTTCAAAAGTGACCGGTGAAAGCGGTCCAGGTTGCCACGCTGCCAGCGTGCCCCCGTAATGCCGCGCGCCCGCTGTCGCCCCTTGTCGAAATCAATCACGTAGACCGAGCCATTAACCCAGAGGATATTGAAGGCGTTGAGATCCGCATGATCGATGCCCTCGTCATGAAACCTGCGGACCGTTCGGCCCACCGCTTCCCAGTGTTCCGCTGCCAGGGTACCGAGCACGGATGGCAATGGCTGGGCGGATTCCAGCCGCTCCACCAGGATCGCCGCCCGGTAGAATACCCCCGCCCGCGGCCAGAAAGCAGCAGCCACCGGCGCTGGAACAGGCAGCCCCCGTTCGACCATGCGCTGAAGCAGTTCAAATTCCGCAAAGGCCCGGCTCTGGGCAACCCCGGTGCGGACATAGGCATCCCTGGAAAGATGGGCCATAAGCCCACCGCGCTGGTAGAACCGCAACACCAGTTCACCACCCGGCGCCGTCACGAACCAGGCACCACCCCGGCCGCCCGCGTCCACCGGCCGTGCAGCGCTTCCCCAGGCATCGGGTCGGAACCAATCAGTGTTGAATGAAGGCGACCAGACGGCGCTCACCCGGAAACGGGCACCATCATCGCCGAAAAAGTCTGAGGAATGGCTCATCGGGGCTGCCCTGATCGGATTCGCTCGCGTCGATTTCCTGCGGGAAATGGGACGTCACAGGCATACTGCGTTATGATATGCCTTCGTTGATGCAGATGGGTGATGGTGCGCCCGCTGCCTGCGGCATTCTAGCAAGCAACAATCAGACGACTCCAACCCGGGCCAGTCCGACCTAATCCATGCTGAATGATTCAGCCGGCACATCCGTCAACTCCATCTGCATCCTCCGCCTTTCCGCGATCGGCGACGTCACGCATGTACTGCCGGTCATACACAGCCTGCAGAAACAGATGCCCGGCGTACGCATCACCTGGATCATCGGTAAGATGGAAGCGCGCCTGCTCGAGGGGCTGCCCGGTGTCGAGTTTATTGTATTCGACAAGAGCGCCGGTCTGCGTGGTTACATTGACCTCTGGCGTCAGCTGCGGGGCCGGCGGTTTGATGTACTGTTCCACATGCAGGTGGCACTGCGCGCCAATATTGCAGCCCTGCTTGTGCCAGCGAGCACCCGGGTTGGCTACGACCGCGAGCGCAGCAAGGACCTCCACGGCCTGTTCATCAACCAGCGTATCCCCAGAAGAAGCGGGCAGCACGTGCTTGACTGCCTGGCCAGCTTCCCTACGGCCCTGGGGCTCAAACCAGCGGAACCCGAGTGGCACCTCCCGGTTGCCGAAACGGACAACGCATTTGCGGACCGTGTACTGGACCCTGCCCGCCCGAACCTGGTGATCAGCCCCGTTGCCAGCCATGAGCTCCGGAACTGGCCTACACAACGGTATGCGGCGCTGGCGGATTACGCGGTACACCAGTACGGGGTACGCATCATCCTGGTCGGTGGTCCTTCGGAACAGGACCGGCAGTACTGTCAGGCGATCGAAGAAGCAATGCAGGAAGAGGTGCTCAACCTCTGCGGGCAGGACACCCTGAAACAGCTCGCGGCCCTCATGGCCCGGGCGGATCTTGTCATTGCCCCGGATACCGGACCGGCGCATATCGCCAACGCCATGGGCACCGACGTTCTGGGGCTCTTTGCCAGCTCCAATCCATACCGCTCAGGTCCCTATAACTCAATTGAGTGGTGCGTTAACCGTTACCCACAGGCATTGGAGCGCTTTACCGGCAAGCGGGTCGAGAGCGCCCGTTGGGGCGCCAAGGCAGAGTTCAACGGCGCCATGGAACTGATAACCGTTGACGACGCCACCGCCATGCTTGACCACTGGATGGCCCGGCGCCGTCAGACTGCCTGAGCCTCCATCAGCGGCTGTAATCGCGATAGGATTTCTCTTCCACGAAACGTGACCCCAGGGTGAGGTTGACCCGTTTCTTGAGCGCCGCGCGCTCGTCGTTGGTGAAATAGACCGAGCGGGCCAGCTCAATAAAGCGCTCACCGAAGCGCCCCGCAGCCTCCTCTTCCCGGATAGCGTCCTCAATCTCCCAGAGTTTCTCGTTGACCGCCTTCAGCTCCCGGCGCTCCGCAGCAACACGGTCGGGCTCCGTAATAGCCTCCTGCCAGTGCTGGCTCAATGCTTCGAGTTCCGTGTGCACGTGTTGGAGCTTGTCCGCATCCTCGATCCGCTCAGACTTGATCTCGAGGATGGTGATCTTATCCAGTACTTCACCAAAGGAAACCGGTATCCGGATCGTGTCAGTCATTGGCGTTCTGTCGCACCCCTGATGGCATGAAATCGAGCGCAGCAGTCTATCATCCGTTGCCCGCCTTTGGTTCATCAGCCAGTGACAGATGCGAAACATCCGGCGCCGGCGGCTCGGGCTTTTCCTCTTCAGCTCCGAGATCCTCGCCGGGCGGCGCCACCGACCATTCATCCAGGTGCTCGAAAACGGGTTCCGGTTCCTCCCGTGTGTCCCCCAGCCGCTCGCCCGGAGCGCCCAGGCTGAGATCCGAGCCGGCCAGAATGGAATCCACCTTCTCACCCGCCACCGGCAGCCGGTCACCCGGTTCCACGGCCACATCGCCGCCTGCAGGCGATGGGTCACGGCCCTCATCCGAGCGGGCTTGTGGTTGCTCCACCGTCCCGGCCTGCTGCATGGGCTCAATATGCGCCACCAGCCCGTTCTTCTTCATGGCGGCCTGATACTTGTGCGCCGTGGCCTCATCAAGACGGTTTCTGATCACCACACGCTCGCCGGAGAACATCTTGTCCAGCTGGGCATCATTGGCCTTGAACAGACCCTGCGCCCTCTGCCGCGCCTGCTGCTCATCCAGGCCGGATTCCCATTGCCCGCGAAATACCAGTTGATACATAGCATCTGCCTGTTGTTGCGTGTGTCTGTTTCACAGCATAGCGCACATGGGGCCTGTGATCGCTGTATCACGGTAGAAACTGAAACGTAAAAACGCTGTCAAACCGGCTGCATTATCCCGTGCACCCTAGGATAATCACACCGTTATGCCCTGTTACGCCGGATGCAATCATGAACCGACCTTTCACAAAGCAGTGGCTCACTCTCCTGGCGAGTGCGATTCTGTCTGGCCTGAGCACACAGGCTGTTGCCGAGGATGATCTTGGCGAGCGCCTGGGGGCAACCCTGAAGCAGCTGCATGCCAGCTATGAAGGATATGAGCGGGCAACGATTCCGGAAAACGGACACCCCAAGACCTATCTGCTGCTGGACTTTGAAGGCGACAACCTCAGCCGGAACGAGCAGCGCCAGGAACGCATTCACCACATCTGCAGCCGCATACTCACCAACCGGGATCTGGTGGCAGATCTCTCCAGCCAAGGGGTTCACATGGTCTCAGTTGCTTTTAACCAACGCTATCAATACGACTGCCTTTGATCCCCTACGCCTGGTCCTGCACAAACCCTTCCCCGGCGAACTGCTCCAGCAGCTGCTGGACCCGATCCAACTCGAAACCATCAACCGCGTCGGCCAGCTGATTCGCAAACACAGCCAGCTCCTCCACGCCAAGCTCGCGGGCTTGTGTCTGCAGTTCCTCCGCAAAGGCCTGGAGTGCTTCCGGATCGCCGCTATCGACCAGTGACGTCGCCTGGGGAATCAGCGAGTAACGCAATACCCGCATCACTCGCTTCTGGTGTTCCTCACCACATTCATGCCAGAGGGTGAAGTCCTCACGACCACCCCCGTCCTCCGTCGAGTCCAGGTCGATGCGTTCGTGGCGAAGGTAGTCGGCCAGCTCGCCAAGCAGGATTTCACGGCTAACCGGTTTATGCAGATAGCCATCGAACCCGGCTTCACGGATGCGCGCCGCCTCACTGGTCATGACCGAGGCGGTAAGCGCTACTATCGGAATATCATTGAGCCGACGATCCTCACCAAAGGCGCGCAAAGCCTCAAAGCCATCCATTTCCGGCATGCGGATATCCATCAACACCAGCGCCGGCTGGAAATCGCGGGCACGCTCCAGCGCCTGGACACCGTTTTCCGCCTCATCCACCTCAAGCCCTTCGGGCTCGAGCACATCCCGCACCAGCTGGCGGTTTACCGGATTATCATCCACGATCAGAACCCGGCTGCGCTCAAACCGGTAGCGCACCGCCACGCTCTCATCGTTCACATCCGGAGCGGCCAACGCTGTTTCCACATCACGCAGGTGCACGCAGAAGGTCGTACCCTCGCCGGGCTGGCTGCGCACACTGAGCTCGCCGTTCATCATCTCGACCAGCTTGCGGCTGATCGCCAGCCCCAGACCAGTGCCGCCGTACTGCCGACTGCTCTGCCCAACCTGCTGCTCAAAGGCCTCGAAGATCCGCTCCTGTTGCTCCTCGGGAATGCCGATGCCGGTGTCGACCACCTCGATGCACAACTCGGGGGCCTCGCTCTCCTTCCAGGCCACACGCACCCGGACTTCACCATGGTCGGTGAACTTGATGGCATTACCCACCAGGTTGAACAGCACCTGGCGCAGGCGGGTTTCATCCAGCACCATCACCGGTGGCATGTCCTGATCCATTTCAAAGACCAGATCCAGCCCCTTTTCGCGCGCGCGGATTGCAAAGATATGCCGCACGTCCTCCAAAAGCCGACTCAGATCCAGCGGCCCGTACTCCAAGCGCATCTTACCCGCTTCCACGCGCGAAAGGTCCAGAATGTCATTGATCAGCGTCAGAAGACTTCGGCTACCCGCTTTGATGGAATCCAGATAGCCCCTCTGGCGGTCATCCGTAATGGTACGCTCAAGCAGCTCCGTGTACCCAATAACAGCGTTCATGGGCGTGCGAATTTCATGGGACATGTTAGCCAGGAACTCGCTCTTGGCGCGGTTCGCCTCCTCCGCCTGGTCCGCCAGATCCTCCGCACGCTGTTTGGCATCAATCAGTTCCTCCTCACTGCGCCTGAGCGCCTGTTCGGAGCGTACCCGTTCACCCACCTCACGCGAGAGCTTACGGTTCCAGTAAAAGAACGCCGCCAGTACCAGAAACGCGATAATGGCGACACGACGGACCACGGTGTAATCCGCCTGCTGTTCCACGTCGAGCTTGATCCAGCGGTTATAGACCTCATCAAGCGCTGATCGGTCGATCCGGCTCAGCGCCTTACCGAGAATTCCCACAAGTTCCGGGTGCTGGGCACGCACGGCCAGCCGCAGATCGTACTGGAACGGCGCAATGCTGGTGATACGCAGGTTATCCAGCCCGAGTCGCGAAACATTATAGCTGACGCCCGGAATATGGGTGATCATCACATCGAGCTCATCCTCCGAGACTTGCCTCAGCCCCTGCCTGATGGAGGCGGTTTCCGTGATATTCAGGGCTGAATGATGCCGATTGAGGTATTCCCCAGCTGCCATGCCCTGGACCACACCAACCCGGTCTGAACCATCAAGCTCGGACAGATCCCCCACGAACCGGTGATCGTCCCTTACCACAATCGCCACAGGCAGGCTGAGATAGCTGCGTGTGAACAAATGTTCGTCCTGACGATCCGGCGTACGGGGCAGCGCCGGCACCACGTCCACCGTTTCGTCACCGAGCATGGCATCCGCGTTCTCTCCGGGCTGGACCGGAACACGCTCAAACGTGTAATCCAGCTCCTTCTCCACCAGTGCCAGAAGATCGGGAATCACTCCTTCCAGCTCACTTTCGCCCCGGAATTCAACCGGCGGCCAGCCAGTGCGCATGGCCACCTTCAGCTCCGGATGATCCGCCAGCCACTCACGCTCCTCCGCGGTGAGCACCACCTTCTCTTCCTGATCCCCGAAGATGACGTCGTGCCCCATCCAGGCCCCCTGAATATTGCGGTGTTCCAGGGTCGTCATCGAGTCAATAGCAGCATCCAGAACCCCCCGCAGGCGGCCCTGCTCAAAGGGCACAGCATAGGACATAGGCAGCGGCCGCTCTTCCAGAACCTGTACCCGCTGGATAGCACGCAGCTCATTGTTTTCCAGATAACGATCTCCCACGGGCACAGGGGCAAGCAACGCATCCGCCTCCTCGCTGCGCAGCATATCCATGGCCTCGCTGAGCGTCAGCGCCGCCAGTGGGGTAAAGGAAGGGATGCGATCCAGCAATTCAAAGGGATAACGGTCGCCATCCAGAAAGACCACACGTTGATCCTCCAGGCTCCCGAGCCTGCTGATACTGGCGTTGTCACGGCGAGCATAGATGGCGTAACGCACCTGCATGTAAGGGCGGGTAAACCGGTATTCACCGGCGGAGCGGTTGGCAAAGCGCATACTGATCGCGTCGATCTGACCCTGAGCCAGCATACGCTCCAGAAGCAGCGGGTTGCCGCCCACCATTTCCACCCGCTTGCCCAGCTTGCGCTCCAGGAGCCGGGCATAACCTGATTCGGTGCCCAAAACCCGACCGAATTCATTACGGTATGCCAACGGCGGTCTTCCCGAGGGAATCCCGAGGCGGATACGCTCCTTATCCTGCAGCCAGAGCTTCTGTTCCACACTGAACTCTGGGAGGTTGTCGGTTGCAGGAAACGGAACCGCCTGGGCTGCAACCGGCAGAATCAGCGCCCACGCTATGGCGAGAAACATCAGCAAACGCATCAGCGTTCAGCTCCGGAGCGTCTGTCCTGCTCACCGCCCAACAGCACCTGATTACGACCATTCTCTTTGGCGCGATAAAGCGCACGGTCTGCAAGATCCAGCAACTCGTGTGGCCCATCAACTTCCATGAAACCGGTGACACCCCCGGAAAAAGTCACCTCCACGCGCTCATGCCGGAAATGGAATGGCAGCGACCGGATGCGCTCGCGCAGTTTCTCCAGTACCTCAACCGCCGTATCCGGGGGCGTGGAGGGCAACAGAACAATGAACTCCTCACCGCCGTAACGGGCGATGTAATCCGTTTCCCGAAGGTTCTCCCGCACCGCTCGGGCCAGAAGCTGCAGCACCTTGTCGCCGGCCAGGTGGCCATAGGTGTCGTTGATGTCTTTGAACCAGTCGATATCAATAATGGCAAGGCTCGTTGGCTCACGATAGCGATGCCAGCGCCGGTACTCCTCGTCCAGCCGTTCCTCCAGTGCCTCGCGGTTGGGGAGCTGGGTCAGCATATCGGTAGCAGCCTTTTCCCGCTCCTTCTTGAGCTCTTTCTGTGCCTCGTGGGACTCCGCTTCCATGGCAGCCACTTTCTCCTGCAGGTCCTCAACCTGAGCCCGGAGCGTCTGCTCGCGATCCGCCTCCGTCTCACGGTACTCTTTCAAAGTGGCGTTAAGGCGTTCCACATGCTCGCGTACCGCATGCTGCAGCCCGCCCAGTTCGGTCGCCCCAAGCGCACTGCTGCCCATCTCATCCAGTTCCTGATCTATACGCTGATCAAACTGTTCGGACACTTCCTGCCAGTGGCCAAAGTCCAGCGCTCCGGTTTCAAACTGGGTTCGCAACCGTACCAGCCGCTCATCCAGCCCAGCGAGAAACTGCTCGAATTCGCGCTGTCCACGACCCACAGCAGCGACTATAAGATGCACAACCTCATCCAGTGCCGCCTGGAGATTGCTCCAGCTCTCACTCTCGCGAACCCGTTCAACTAAAAGCTCAACCCGTTCCTGGGCCGGTCCAGGCAGCACAATATGCTGCTGGATGTGGCGAAGCAGCTGCAGCAATCGGGCGCTGAGGTTACGGAACTGCTCATCATTCGCACTCGGCTCACCACTATCGAGTTCAAGTCCACCGGCCTCCTCCGCCACTTCTTCCCGGGCAGCGGCGCTCGCACTGAATTCCGCCATATCTTCACCCGAAGCGGTTTCAGTACCACTGTCATCACCCGCTTTTCCGCGGCGTGCGAAAAGACGCTGTAGCAACGACCCTTGGGTTGATGACTCACCCGAGGCATTAAGAACCCGCTCCTGGACATCCGCGAGCTGCTCAAAAAGTTCCGGAAGGGCATTGAAGCGCCCCAGCGTCTCCGTCGGAGAACGTTCGAGTGCCTTCAGTTTCCGGCGATCTTCTCGCTCCGCTTTGGCACGCAGCGGTTCGATCAAGCGCGCGATGGCCTCCTGAAGCCGGCGGATGATCTCATCACGCTCCTCATCAAATCCTGACACCCGTTCTTCAAGCGCTTCCTGGAGCCGCATCAAGCGATCGGTATCCGGCGTCTCGGAGCGTGCCAGTTCGCGCAACTCGCCGAGTGAGCGATCCAGCTTCGTATCCTGGCCCTCGGCAACGAGCGACACCCGAACAAGCAGCCGCTGCAGGCTGTTCTGGCGCCCCTGCCACTGCTTCTCGTCCTGTTCGTGCTGTTCCAGTGCGGCAATATATTTCTGCCGCCAGTCCTGGTCACTCATGTCACCCCTGCTCCGTCCCGGATTCCGTTTTTCTGTCTTTCCGCCGTCGCGCGCGGGGATGCGCGCTGTCGTACACCTGAGCCAGGTGCTGGAAGTCCAAATGAGTATAGATCTGTGTGGTAGCGATGTCAGAATGGCCCAGTAATTCCTGCACGGCGCGCAGATCACCACTGGATTCCAGCAAATGGCTGGCAAAGGAATGACGCATAAGATGCGGGTGAAGTCCCTGGTCAGCCTGCCGCAGCTGGCCCCAGCGGCGCAGTCGCGCTTGCACGGTACGACGGTGAATGCGCCGGCCATGGCGGCTCACGAAAACGGCCCTTTCATCCGCACCGGTAAAAAGCGCACGCTGCTCCAACCAACGATCCAGAGCCACCAACGCAGCACGCCCGACCGGCACAATGCGAGCCTTGCCGCCCTTGCCCGTAACCCGAACGCTGGCATCATCACGATCCAGATCAGGCTGGTCCAGTGCCACCAGTTCCGCCAGTCGCAGCCCGCAAGAGTAGATCAGTTCCATCATGGCGAGGTCGCGTACCTCCAGCGGGTCTTCCGGGGTCTGCTCCAGCAGATGATGCATCTGGTCCACATCCATCACACTGGGCAGCGGGCGCTGATCGCGCGGCGGACGGATATCGAGGGCGGGATTATCGAAGACAATGCCTTCCCGGATCAGGAAACCGTAGAACCGCCGGATAGCGGAAAGATGGCGCGCGATGGTGCGACCGGAGCGCCCTGCACGGGCCAGGCCAGCCACATAATGACGCAGCTGCGATTGGCTCAGCGCAACGGGATCGGAGCCCTGGCTCTGACACCACTGGCTCAGCTTCTGAAGATCCCGCCCATAGTGTTCACAGGTCCTGTGGGCGCTGCGCTTTTCCGAGGCCATGTAGCGCAGGAAGCGTTGCATCGGCTCCGGCAGCGCCCCGGCCGACTCTATCCGTTCAGCGTGCGCATCAGTGGACGCCATGCGGGAGCTCCAGGAGTGGTGGTTCAGTGACCGGCTTCCGACTCGGATGCAGGGATAGAGCCTTCCGGCGCCAGTAGTGGCGGCAGAAGCCGGCCCAGGGTATCGCTGATGTAGGTCATGAACAGTGACCCCATGCTGCTGTGGAAATAGCCCTCATCGACGCTGGCAATGGCAATCAGTCCAACGCAATCATTACGTCGAACGGGGATCACGGCGGCTGATCCCACCTGTTCCGGGGCGGCAAACAGAGCATCGCGGTGGCTGTCGCGCAGGCGGCCAAACAGCGGCTGGCTTTCATCCAGCACTTCGCCGAAAGTCTCTCGGGCCTCGCTGCGATCCAGATAGCGCACTGCCCCACACTGGGACGGCACCTCACCCTCCGTCAGGATCGTCAGGGTTGCCCCCTGAAGCTGGAATTCACCCCGGATGGTCTCATCGAGCACCGCCGCCACTTCCTCAGCGCTACGGGCATCCAGCAGCTGCATGAGCAGGCGCTTGCTGCGCGCAAACAGCTGATCGTTCTGGCGTGCGATGCCGATCAGACCGGCAAGTTCCTCGCGCAGGGCGTCCCGCTGCTCACGGAACAGGTGCACTTGGCGTTCGACCAGGGAGATGGCCGAGCCACTATCATGAGGTAGACGTAGCCTCTGAAGTAGATCCTCGTGACGCTCAAAGAAATCCGGATTAGTCTCGAGATACTCGGCCACAGCCGCTTCAGAAACCGTCGCGCTAGCCGGTTCGGCTGTCGGGTCTGTCATTCACTACCTCCCGTCTGTCAGGCGGAGTTGCCGTCCCGACCCTTTTTCTTCCTGTTGTTCTGGGGGCGGCCACCACCCTGGCGGGAACGGCGTCCGTCACCGGGTGGCTTGATTCGCCCTTCGAAGACCCGCATGGCGGGCCCTTCCATCGTAACAGCTGCCCCGTCTCCCGGCCACGAAATGGTCAGCGTGCCACCAAGCAGTTCCACTGTGACCTGCTCAGCCAGAAGTCCACGCAGGCGCCCCGCCACAACAGCGGCACAGGCGCCACTGCCGCAGGCCCGTGTTTCCCCGACACCGCGCTCGAACACCCGCAGCCGGATCCGATCAGGTGCCACCACCTGCACGAATCCGGCGTTGGACCGTGCCGGGAAACGTGGATGGGCCTCGATCGATGGCCCCAAACTCGCCACAGGAGCTGCGTCGACGTCATCCACTATCAGCACGCCGTGAGGGTTCCCCATGGAGACAGCGGAAAGGATCAGCTCCTCACCGTCGACCAGTACCGGATAGGCCACCGCCTGTTCATCCGCTGCGAACGGAATGGCCGCAGGCGCCAGCTCAGGCACCCCCATATCCACACGAACCAGTCCCTTCTTCGTCACCTCCAGTGTCATGATACCAGTAGCCGTCTGCACCCGTATCCGGTGCTGGCGGGTCAGTTGCTGATCACGCACGAAACGCGCAAAGCAACGAGCGCCGTTACCACACTGCTCTACCTCGGAACCATCCGCGTTGAAGATGCGATAGCGGAAGTCCACATCCGGCCTTTCCGGCGGCTCCACCATCAGAAGCTGGTCAAAGCCCACACCCAGATGCCGGTCCGCCATTTTACGGATCTGACCAGCCTCCAGCTGTACCGGCTGGGTAATGGCATCCACCACCATGAAATCATTGCCCAGACCGTGCATCTTGGTAAAACGCAGCCAGCCGCCACGGCCCCGGCGCCCGTCACCGCTCATGAGCCCAACTCCGGCAGCGGCATTTCCGGTGCCAGCTGCTCCTCCAGTGTCTCTCTGCGGCGAACCAGATGCACGTCAGCGCCATCCACCAGAATTTCCGGCGGACGATTCCGGGTATTGTAGTTTGAACTCATGACGAAACCGTAGGCGCCAGCCGAACGCACAGCAAGCAGATCGCCCGCTTCAATGGCCAGCGACCGTTGTTTACCCAGAAAATCCCCGGTTTCGCACACTGGCCCCACAACATCGTAAACCGCTAACTCAGTGTTGGTGCGCTGTGTAACCGCCTCAATCCGCTGCCAGGCGGAATACAGTGAAGGCCGGATCAGATCGTTCATCGCGCCATCCACAATAGCAAACCGATGCTCATCACCACCTTTGATGCCTTCCACACGGGTCACCATGATCCCGGCATTCGCGGCAATAGAGCGCCCCGGCTCCAACAGCAGCTCCAGATCCCGGTCAGCCAGGCGCTGCTTAAGGGCGTCTCCATAGACGCCTGGGCTGGGTGGCTGCTCATCGCCGTAGGGCACGCCGAGTCCGCCGCCCATGTCCAGATGCTCAATGACAATACCGTCCTCAGCGAGTGCATCGATGAGCGCCAGCATACGCTCCAGGGCGTCCATCAACGGCTCCAGAGTCTGGAGCTGGGAACCGATATGGCAATCCGCTCCGACAACGTCCAGTCCAGGCATTGCCGCAGCCCGACGATAGAGCTCATGGGCCTGTTCAATCTCGACACCGAACTTGTTCTCCTTCAGGCCAGTGGAGATGTAGGGATGCGTCTGCGCGTCCACATCCGGGTTCACCCGCAGCGACACTGGTGCGGTCTGGCCCCTTGCGGAAGCCACGCTGCTGATCATCTCAAGCTCAAAGTCAGACTCCACGTTGAAGCAGCGCACGCCGGCCTCGAGAGCCCGCTCGATCTCCCAGCGCTGCTTGCCCACCCCGGAGAAAACGGTTGCCGCCGGATCCCCCCCAGCCCGGATCACACGCTCCAGCTCGCCCCCTGAAACAACATCGAAACCAGCTCCAAGGCGAGCGAGTACGTTGAGTACGGCCAGGTTACTGTTGGCCTTGACCGCGTAGCAGATGCGGTGCGATCGCCCTTCGAGAGCCCGGTCATAGGCGTTGAAATGGCGCTCCAGCGTCGCCCTGGAATAAATGTAGCAGGGCGTTCCATGCGTTTCGGCAATGCGGCTTACCGGTACCGATTCTGCGTGAAGCTCACTGTTGTGTTGATTAAAGAAGTCCATGGATCGACCATTCGCCCTGATCAGCAGAGGTGACTGGAGATGGTTTGCACAACCGGTGAGCGGGCATTACCCGGTGCGTCCCGATCGCCTTCCCTATAGAGCGGCCCCTTCTGCCCGCACCCGGCCAGAATCAGCATCAGCGCCATCAGCGCCAGCAGTGATCCGCGCATAAGCCATCTCCCCAAATAAACGGAGTATTGTAACGCCCCAGTGGATGGATCTCATACACAGATGTCGCCCTGCTCACCGCACTTTCTGCTAGTCTCGGGTGTCATGAGGGAATATCTGATCAAGCGGGTCCGCACCGAACCAGGCACCAACAGCAACGCCGAGCCGGCCAGCCTGCAGGTTGATGACGAGGGCATCATCCAGGCAGCCGATGACGCTGCCGAGGCCCTGTTCGGCTACGGTATTCTGGAGATGCAGGGGCTGCCCATGCACCAACTGGTGGCCAGCCGCGAGGACAACCCCCTTATGCCCCCGCTCAGTGACGCTCTGGAGCAGGGCCAGAACGCGCTCATCACCGTCCGCCACGCCTCCGGCTACTTCTTCTCCATCAGCCTGCGCAGCGCTACCAGCGAAACCAGTGGGAATACTGAGGATGCCATGCGCATCCGGCCGCGCCAGGCCACACCGCTCGATACCCGGGTATTCCGCCTGGCGGAACACAGCGGCGGCATTGGCATCTGGGAAATGGACCAGGATTACAATCGTCTGCACTGGTCAGAAGGCCTTTATCACCTCCTGGATCTGCCCCCGGGCAACCAGCTGGACCCTGAACATGTGCTGTTCTACTTTCAGGAGCACCAGAGCCAGGTCCGCCAGGCCATTCTGCAATGCCTGCGCCAGGGCGAGCCGTTTTCCATGGAAGTACCGGTTCTCACGGCTAACCAGAACCACCGCTGGCTCCGGCTCACTGGCCGCAGCCTTGACGATTCCGGTAAACGTCGACTGATCGCCGGAAGCGCCGTGGACATTACTGCCCGCCGAGCGGATGCCCATTCCGCGCAGGTATGGAAGTACCGGACCGAAAGCGTCATGGCAGCCTCCAATGACCTTATCGTCATCATGAACCCGGAGCTGGAGATCGTGGCGGTCAATCAGGCCTACAGCGAAGCCTTCCATGCCGCTTTCGGCGTTACCCCCAACGTGGGTGACAAAATGCAGGATCTGCTTGTCGACCACCCGGAAGAGCGACGGCTCTACGCCCGCCTCTGGGAGCGAGCCATGCGCCAGGAGGGATTCTGCATTGAAATGCCGCTGGCTCAGTCCGAAGAACAGCAGACGGTCTACGAGGTCCAGTTCAACCGGATCTTCTCGCCCGGCGGCGAACTGCTGGGCGCCGCTCATGTGGGGCGGGACAAACGGGTCGCCCAGCTCGATGGCGAGGATCACGTCCATTACCTGAACCGGCATGACCCGCTGACCGGACTTCTTAACCGTCGAGAAATCCTCCAGCGCCTGCATCGTGCCCTTAACCTCCAACGTGAGGCTGGTACCCCGCATGCCTTGATGCACATGGACCTTGACGGGTTCAGCACCCTCAACGCACGTTTCGGTTCCGGCGGTTGCGACCGCTACCTGCGTGAGCTCAGCAGCATGATCTCGGGCCGGCTCCGCCACCGCGACGCCATCGCCCGGGTCGCCAGCGACCAGTTCGTGGTCATCCTGGACAACTGCGCCACAGAGGAGGCGGTTAAAGTCTGTCACAACCTCCGCGACGCCATTGGCGGATTCAGCTTCGAATGGCGGGGAGACACCATCCAGACCACCGTCAGCTCCGGACTCCTGCCGCTGCATCTGGTGCCGGACGCGCCGCCGGAACAGTGCCTGACCCTGGCCGCCGACCTGTGTGAAACCGCCAAGGCTACCGGTCCCGCCAGCGTGAATGTCTACCGCACCGACGAAGACTCTAGCCAGGAGACCGCAACCCGCGAGGATCTGGCACAGCTGATGTATGCCATCACCACCGATGCCATAGAACTTCACTTCCAGGCACTGCGGCCGATTGCCAGCGCTACCTGGGGTGACCATGTGGAAGTGCTCGCACGCCTTCAAAGAGAGCCGGACGACCAGGGCCGGCGCGAGGAAGAACTCTGGCGCCCGACTTCCTTCATGCCGCTGGCGGAACGCTTTGACATGGGCTATGCCCTGGACCGGCGCGTCATCGCCCGCGCCCTGGCGTGGCTTGAGGACAACCCACTGATGCAGCCCCGGCTGAAGATGATCAGCTTCAACCTGTCCACCAGCAGCCTCATGGACGAGAGCTTCGCCGACGAGGTGGCACGGCAGATCGAAGCCAGCTCCTTTGAGGCGAGCAGCTTCTGCTTTGAAATCCAGGAAGCCCATGCCTGCCGGCACCCGGATGAGGCCCGTCGCTGTGCCGAGGCGCTGCGGGCGGCAGGCTGCCGGATCGCACTTGACGCGGCTGGCGTCAGCGGCCAGACCCATAACCTGATTAATGACCTGGGAGCCCGTATTATCAAACTGGATGAAAGTCTGGTGCAGAACCTGGCGGACAACCCACTGCAGGCCATCATGGTTGAGGCCATCCACCGCATGGCTCTTATGTGCGAGGCGGTGACAGTCGCCCCCTTCATCGAGGACGATGCCACCCTTCGCAAGGTGCGCGAGCTGGGCCTGCACTTCGGCCAAGGCTATCGCCTGACCGCCCCCGAGCTTCTGGACAGACTCGCCCCTCCGCCCCAGCCCGGCAACCGGGGCGGCCTGTTCAGGGCTCGCAGTTAATCCGACGCACTCGCATAACCAAGTCCCTCAAGCCTCTGCATGGCATCCCGAGCGGCTTCCCGGACCCGTTCCGGTGCCGTCCCGCCCACATGGTTGCGGGCGCTCACCGAACCATCCAGCGTCAGCACCTGGTAGACATCCTCAGCAATCACCCCGCTGAACTGCTGCAGCTCACTCAGTGTCAGATCCTCCAGATCCCGGCCGTCATGGTCGGCCCAGGCCACTGCCTGCCCGACCACCTCGTGCGCATCCCGGAATGCCAGACCCTGGCGCACCAGGTAGTCCGCCAGATCCGTAGCAGTGGCAAAGCCACGCCGGGCCGCGGCCCGGGTGTTATCCCCGCGCACAGAGAGGGCCGGCATCATGTCAGCGTAAGCGCGCAGGCAACCCCTGACGGTATCCACCGTGTCAAAAAGGGGCTCCTTATCCTCCTGATTATCCTTGTTGTAAGCCAGCGGCTGGCCCTTCATCAGAGTCAGCAGGGAAACAAGGTGGCCATTCACGCGGCCGGTCTTACCGCGTACCAGCTCAGGCACGTCCGGGTTCTTCTTTTGCGGCATGATCGAGGACCCGGTACAGAAACGATCCGGCAGATCCACAAAACTGAACTGAGCAGACGTCCAAAGAACCAGCTCCTCGCTGAAGCGCGAAAGATGCGTCAGAAGCAGAGCGCCAAAGCTGCTGAATTCGATGGCGAAATCCCGGTCACTCACTGAATCCAGCGAGTTGGCGGTAGGGCCGTCAAAGCCCAGCAACTGGGCAGTGTAATACCGGTCGATGGGATAACTGGTGCCGGCCAGCGCTGCAGCCCCCAAGGGCAGCCGGTTAACGCGTTTACGGCAGTCGAGCAGACGCTCATGATCCCGCTGCAGCATCTCGTTCCAAGCCAGCATGTGATGACCGAAGGTCACCGGCTGGGCACTCTGAAGATGGGTGAAGCCGGGCATAATGGTGTCTGCCTCGCGTTCCGCCAACGCCACCAGCCCGGATTGCAGGCGCGCCAGTTCCACGGCGATGGCGTCGATCTCATCGCGCAGATAGAGCCGGATGTCAGTGGCGATCTGGTCATTTCGGGAACGTCCGGTGTGGAGCTTCTTCCCGGTGACGCCAATGCGCTCGGTAAGCGCCGCCTCGATATTCATGTGCACATCTTCAAGACTCACCGACCACTCGAAACGTCCCGCCTCAATGTCCGCATGCACTGCTTCCAGCCCCGCGATGATCTGATGCTCTTCCTCACCGCTAAGCACACCGACTTTCGCCAGCATTCGAGCGTGGGCAATGGAACCGCGAATGTCATGGTGGTAGAGCCGCTGATCAAACCCCACTGAGGCCGTAAACCGCTCTACAAAAGCATCCGTGGGCTCGCTGAACCGCCCGCCCCAGAGTTTGGCCGCCTCTTTCCGCTCGTCGCTCATGGTCTATCCTGTTGTCATGGAATCAAATGCACCTGCAGACCGCGTAGTATAACAGCCTTCCAATCCGGGCCCTATTCACCATGAAACAGACCCATGCAGCACAACATGATGGCGGCTTCATCCCGGACCTGTGCCAGGTCCGCGCCGTCTTTCTACTAGTGCTCACCACTGAGCTGGTGGTACTGCTGTTCGCCCTGGCCCGTCCCTCTGATGGGCTTCTGGACTGGCATTATCTGGGTCTGGCCTCACTGCTGGCTCAATGGGTTACCCTGACCGCCGCTGGCCTGATCTGCGCCCTCAGACATTACCTGGAAAGGCTGGGTATCGCGGTGGCCGCCACGGCCATCACCGTTCTGGTGCTGGCAGATACCGCCGCTTTCACGCTGCTCGGGCAGTGGTTGCTCAACCCGGCCCTGTCGCCACTGGACGCCCCATCCACGCTGCTGCGCAACCTGCTCATGGCTGCGCTGATCACACTGATGCTGTTGCGCTACTTCCATCTGCAGTACCAGCGCCGTCGCCAGGAGGAGGCGGAAATCGAAGCCCGAGTCGCCGCCCTTCAGGCCCGCATCCAGCCGCACTTTCTGTTCAACAGCATGAACACCATCGCCAGCCTGATCATCTCGGATCCGGAGCGTGCCGAGGAAGTGGTTCTGGATCTGTCCGAACTTTTCCGGGTCAGCCTCAACACTGCAGGTGATCGGCTCATCCCGCTGGCAGAAGAACTGCGCCTGTGCGAACGCTACCTCGCTATCGAGCGGCAGCGCCTGGGGCCGAGGCTGCAGATTGAATGGGATCTGGACGAGGCAGCGAGCAGCCTGCCTGTGCCGCCCCTGATCCTGCAGCCACTGCTCGAGAATGCGGTCTATCATGGCATACAGCCACTGACCACCGGCGGGACCATACGGGTGGAATGCGAGCTGACACGACGCTGGCTCTACATCCTCGTCCATAATCCGCTTGCCGACGACCAGGCAGGCCGCCACCAGGGCCAGCGCATGGCGCTGGACAACATCCGCGCACGGCTGCAAGCGGTCTACGCAGACGCGGCCGCACTCAAGACCAGCGTGGGAGCGGATCAGTTCATCGTAACGCTGAGACTGCCAGGAAACAGGGAGAACGACGCATGACGGAGCACCGCGTCCTGATCGTCGATGATGAGGCTCTTGCCCGAGACCGCCTGCGGCGGCTGCTCGAAGCCATGGACGGCTGCCATGTCTGCGCGGAAGCCGCCAATGGCACTGAGGCACTGGAGCAGGCGGGCGAACAGCGGCCGGATGTAGTCCTCATGGACGTACGCATGCCGGGCATGGACGGCATTGCGGCGTCTCGTGAGCTGACCGCCCAGGCCACACCTCCGGCGGTAATCTTCTGCACCGCCTATGACGACTACGCGCTCAGCGCCTTCCAGGTGGAGGCCACAGACTACCTGGTCAAGCCCGTACGCCGCGAAGCTCTGGCCAGCGCTCTGGCACGGGCCGCCCGCGTCAACCGCCTCCAGCACCGGCAGCTGGCACCGGAGGAGAAAGCCGCGATCGTGGTCCGTAACCAGGCAGGCGTCGAACGGATTGAGCTCGACAGGCTCTACTACGCCAACGCCGACAACAAGTACGTCACACTGGTGCACGATCAAGGCGAAACCCTGTGTGACTACAGCCTGCGCGATCTGGAGCAGGCCCACGGCGAACAGCTGCTGCGCATCCATCGCCACTCGCTGGTCAATCGACGCTACCTTAAGGCACTGACCCGCACCCAGTCCGGTCATCAGGCCCAGCTCTCGGATCCAGCGAACACCCGTCTGCGTGTCAGCCGCCGTCATGCGGCCGCAGTGCGCGATTACCTGGAAGGCTGAAGCGCCAACAGGCGACAACCGCCCCCTGAAACGCTACCCTAGGACCTGCTAATACCATCCACCCATTGAGGAACCGCCACTCCATGGCCCGAGACACCCTGCGCATCGCCACCCGCCAAAGCCAGCTTGCCCTTTGGCAGGCCGAACACATCCAGGCCCAGCTCGAGCACGCCCACCCGGAACTGAACGTGGAACTGGTGGGCATCAAGACCCGTGGCGACAAGATCCTGGACGTGCCACTCGCCAAGATCGGCGGTAAAGCGTTGTTTGTGAAGGAACTCGAAGAGGCCATGCTGGACGGGCGTGCGGACATCGCGGTGCATTCCATGAAGGACGTTCCCATGGTATTTCCGGAAGGATTGGATCTAATGGCCATCTGCGAACGCGGTGCACCCACGGACGCCTTTGTCAGCAACCACCATGCTGACGTGGACGCCCTCCCCGAGGGCGCCGTCATCGGCACTTCCAGCCTCCGCCGCCAAGCGCAGCTGGCGGCGCACCGGCCCGACTGTCGGATCGATACCCTGCGCGGTAACGTCAACACCCGCCTCGGCAAACTGGATGATGGCCAGTATGACGCCATCGTGCTGGCCACCTCCGGCCTGCGCCGGTTGGGCTTCGACGAGCGCATCCGCTATGAGATTCCGCCGGAGATCAGTCTGCCAGCAGTTGGCCAGGGCGCACTGGGCATTGAATGCCGCAACCACGACGCCGAGCTCGTCGCCATGCTGGAACCGTTGATCCATGCGGATTCACGCGACCGTGTACTGGCGGAACGCGCCCTGAACACACGCCTGGAAGGGGGCTGTCAGGTCCCCATCGGCGCCTATGCTGAACTGGAAGGAGATGACCTTTATCTGCGCGGCCTGGTCGCTTCTCCGGATGGCAGCCGCGTCCATCAGGTTGATGGCCGTGCCCACCGCAGCGACGGCGAAGCGCTTGGCCGGCGACTGGCTGAACAGCTTCTGGAAAAAGGTGCCGGGGCCATACTGGCGGAAGTCTATGGTTACGAACCCGAGTAATGCGCCCCTCGCCGGGCGGCGGATCCTGGTGTCGCGCCCGGAGCCCAAAGCAACGCAAACCTGCCGGGCACTAGAACAGGTCGGTGCCCGCACCCAGGCCCTGCCACTGATCGCCATCCAACCGAGGACACTGGATGGCCGTGAGCGCAGTCTGATCCAGGAACTCGATAATTTCCAGAAAGTCGTCGCGGTCAGTCCCAACGCCGCCCATCTGCTGATGGAGCAGGCGGATGAATGGTGGCCCCAGTGGCCTGTTGGCCTGGAGTGGTGGGGCCCGGGAGAAGGCACAGCGCGGGTCTTCAGTGAGGCTGGAGTTCCGGGGCAGGCCCCGGCCGGCGGTCATAACTCCGAAGCGCTTCTGAACTGTACAGCCTTCCAGCCGGAGGCAGTTGCCGATCAGAAAATCCTGGTCGCCCGTGGCGAGCAGGGACGGGAACTGCTTTTGCGCACGCTTACACAACGGGGCGCTCGGGTTGAGGTACTGCCACTGTACGCACGCACCGCCGTGGAGTGGCCGCAAGCGGGAATCCAGGATCGTCTGGTCAGCTTTGACCCGGATACCGTGCTCGCGCTTTCAGGAGAAACATTGAAGCACCTGCTCGAGGTGGGTCAGAATACAGACACGAAGCTGCGGCAACGCTGCCTCGTGGTACCGGCGGAGCGGGTTGCCCAGCAGGCCCGGGATGCCGGCTTTCGCGACGTCCGGGTGGCCCTGGCCATGAGTCCGGACGGGCTGATCGACGCCTGCATGGCGTCTTCCTCAATGCGGAGTAACGGACACTCGTGAACAACACCAACAAACAGCTCCCGGCGACCACTAAAGCCAGCCCCCAGCCCAGCCCGGCACGGCTCTGGCCGCTGTGGCTGATCATTCTTGTTCTGGCCTTGGGTCTGCTCGGCTCCGGTCTCATGCTATGGGAACAGCATCGCAACCTGTTGCAACAGCACCGCAGCCAGCAGCAACTCAGCGAGCGCCTGGATACTCTGGACAACGCAACCTCAGAACTGCGCCAGAACCGACAGTCTCGGCTCAACGCACGTGAACAGCGACTCAACCGCCTTGAGGCCAAGCTCGACGAACAAGCCAGCACTCTCAACACGCAGTCCCGCCAGATTGCCCATAACGCGCGCTCATTGCTCGGGCTTGGTCAGCGCACCCAAACCGACTGGCTGCTGGCGGAAGCGGAATACCTTCTGCGCGTGGCCAACCAGCGGCTGGAACTTGAAGGCGACCACCAGGGCGCCCTGCGCCTGCTGCAGAATACTGATGACCTGCTCGCAGGCACCGATGCAGCCGGCGTTCACCCCATTCGTGAGGCCCTTGCCGAAGAGATCCTGGCACTGCGCACCATGGAACCGGTGGACCGGACCGGGATCCATCTGCAGCTGGAAGCCGCCATGGGCATGATTCCGGATTTGGGCAGTGCCCAGTCAATGGATGGAAACGCCCCGTTGCCGGGCACCAACAACACAGCCTCCCAGGAATCGGACGCCGGCGCCTGGCACAAAGTGCTGGGCATTCTTGATCGTATGGTGCGTATCCGCCGCGTAAACGAACCCTCTCAGGCACTGCTGACACCGGCCCAGGAAACCCAGGCGCAACTGCATCTTCAACTGATGTTCGAGCAGGCTGCCGCCGCCCTTCTGCGTGGCGATGATGCGATCTATCGGCGCTCTCTCGGGCGCGCAGATGACTGGCTGGAGCGTTGGTACAACACCAGCAACCAGACCGCTACGGCCCTGCGCGATCTGATCAGCGAACTCCGGGACGAACCCATCAACGCCGTAACGCCCGACATCAGCGACTCTCTGGCACTGTTGAAGGCTCGGATAAGGAGCCGTGCGGAGACATCGGGCCCGCAGCAGTCGGATGAGAACAGTGACACACCAGAGCAGCCACAAACTGACGCTGGCGGCAATGGGGAGACTGGCGAATGAGAGCCCTGCTTATTGTGCTGTTGGTCGCCCTGCCGGCTGGCACCCTTCTAAGCCTTGGTATAGCCGAGGACCCTGGCTACATTCGCGTCAGCATAGGCTCCTGGCTGGTCGAAACCAACTTCTGGGTGGGCGTTTCATTAGCGGTTCTGGCCGCACTGCTCCTGCACTGGCTTCTGGATATGCTACGGGGGCTTCGCCTCAGCCCCGGGGCCATGGGCCAATGGGTGCGCAACACTGGCCGCCGACGGTCCCGACGCGTAACCACGCGTGGTCTGCTTGAATTGGCCGAGGGCAACTGGGGGCGGGCACGCAAACTACTGGAAAGCGGAGCCGGCAATGCGGAGACACCGCTCATCAATTATCTGTCAGCTGCGGAAGCAGCACATCAGCAGGGTGATCAGGAAGAAGCGGATCGTTTTCTGCGCCTGGCCTGGGAAAGCACCGCCGGCTCAGACTTGGCTGTGGGCCTGACTCAGGCACGACTGCAACTCAACGCTGAGCGCAACGAGAAGGCCCTGGCGACGCTGCTGCGCCTGCGCCGCAAGGCGCCCAACCATCCGCATGTAATGCGCCAGCTCGCCAACGTCTATCGCAACCTTGAGGACTGGCAGGCCCTCAGCGAACTGCTACCCGAGCTGCGCCGTCACGCGGCTCTGGATGAGAGCAGCCTCAACGAGCTGGAGCAGGAAGTCTGGCTCAATGTCCTCGACCAGGCCGCCGAGCGGCTGGAACGCCAGCCTGCGGAGCAACGTAATCTGGATCACCTGGATCGGGTCTGGGATCAGCTTCCTCCGGCCCGGCGCAAAGATGAATCCGTTGTCCATCATTATGCAGATCACCTTGCCCGTCTGGGAGCGGAATCCCGGGCCGAGAGCCTGCTGCGCAAGGTGCTTCGCCAGAACTGGAGTGACCTGCTGGTTAATCTTTACGGCCGCATCCGAGGGGCGCGGGCGGATGAACAGCTGCTCATGGCTGAGAACTGGCTCCACCAGCGCCCCAATAACCCTGAGTTACTACTGGCGTTGGGCCGCATCAGCCTGCGCAACCAGCTCTGGGGCAAGGCGCGTGAATATCTGGAAACCAGCCTGAGTGTGCGTCACAGCCAGGAGACTGCTGCTGAACTTTGTCGACTCTACGCCCATCTGGGGCGCTATGAAGACAGCGTGCGGCTGCTGCGCCAGGGCGTTCTGGAACATCATGGTCTTCCCAGGCTGCCCATGCCGGAACCGCGGCGCCGAAACAGTACCCCGGCTCGCTGACGCATCACTCCCGGGGAGCGTACTGCAGTACGTCTGAGTGAAAACAGGCAGAATCCAACCCTGCCGGCGTCAGACCATCCAGAACACTGTAAACCATGGCCGGTGACCCGCTGGCCATGACCGTAACCTGATCCAGCTCATGACCATCCGCCAGTATGGCTTCGGCGAGGCGCTCATGATGGCAATCCGAGGCCGCATCCGCCTCGCATACCACCGGGCGAAAGCGGAATCCAGGCCAGTCCTGTTCCCAGCGCTCGGCAGTGCTGCGCAGATACATGTCACCGGCTTCCCGGGCTCCCCAATAGAGAGTCACCGGCTGCTCCATCCGGCTCGAGCGCAGATAATCCACGATGCTCTTGGCCTGGGCGAATCCAGTCCCCGCCACCACCAGTAGAAGCGGCATCTGTGGTGGCTCGGTCAGGAAGGCTTCGCCATAGGGCATGGAGATCCGGGCGCAGCCTTCGTGGCGGAGATACGCCATCACTTCACTGGCGTTTTCCCATTCCGGCGGCGCCTGGATGTGCAATGTCAGCTGTTCGGCGCCGGGCGCGCTGGCAATGGAGAACCAGGCCGGATCCCGACCCGGCAGGTGGATGGCCAGATACTGGCCCGCACTGAAAGGCACGGGCCGCCCATGAGGCCACTCGAACCTGACCTGATAGATGTGATTACCAACCTGCCCGATTTCATTGAGATGGAACAGGTCTGTCTTAGGCTGTTGCGCGTTGACGTTCATACTCTCCTCTTACGCGCGCCAGGCCAGCACGGTTCAGTCGAGACCGAGCTGCGGCCAGAGTTCGTCCACCCGGCGCTTAACGTCGTCGCTCATGCTGATGGGGCGCCCCCACTCTCGATCAGTCTCCCCGGCCCACTTAGTGGTGGCGTCCAAGCCCATCTTGGAACCCAGTCCGGCCACCGGCGAAGCGAAATCCAGGTAATCGATGGGCGAGTTATCCACCAGGGTGGTGTCGCGGGTCGGGTCCATACGGGTCGTGATCGCCCAGATTACGTCCTGCCAGTCGCGGGCGTTAATGTCGTCATCCACCACGATCACGAACTTGGTGTACATGAACTGGCGGAGGAAAGACCATACACCCATCATGACGCGCTTGGCATGGCCCGGATACTGTTTCTTCATGGTCACAACGGCCATGCGGTAGGAGCAGCCCTCGGGCGGTAGATAGAAATCGACAATCTCCGGGAACTGCTTGCGCAGGATGGGCACGAACACCTCGTTCAGGGCCACGCCCAACACCGCCGGTTCGTCGGGTGGGCGCCCCGTATAGGTGCTGTGGTAAATCGGATTTTTCCGGTGAGTAACACGCTCCACCGTGAACACAGGGAAGGTTTCCACTTCGTTGTAATAACCGGTGTGGTCTCCGAAGGGCCCCTCGGGCGCTGTGTCATCCGGGTAGATATAGCCTTCCAGAATGATCTCAGCACTGGCCGGCACCTGCAGCTCGCCAACACCGGCGTTGACCAGCTCCGTACGGGAACCACGCAGAAGCCCGGCAAACGCGTATTCTGAAAGCGTATCCGGAACCGGCGTCACCGCGCCCAGAATAGTGGCCGGGTCAGCGCCCAATGCCACAGCCACCGGAAAAGGTTCGCCCGGATGCTGCTGTTGCCACTGCTGCAAATCCTGGGCACCGCCACGATGGGCCAGCCAGCGCATAATCAGACGGTTACGCCCAATACGCTGCTGGCGGTAAATGCCCATATTCTGGCGTTCTTTCTCCG
The DNA here is from genome assembly GCF_040196175.1 of Salicola sp. Rm-C-2C1-2. Classification (NCBI taxonomy): domain Bacteria; kingdom Pseudomonadati; phylum Pseudomonadota; class Gammaproteobacteria; order Oceanospirillales; family Halomonadaceae; genus Salicola; species Salicola sp. Rm-C-2C1-2. The sequence goes on from NZ_JBEFNF010000006.1 coordinate 125,407, forward strand.
GTCCACGCGTGACCACCAGTGGCCAGGTGATCAACGGCCCCGCATCCCCGGGCCAACAGGTCTGAACCGGCAGCTGGTACAGGTCCACATCCTGGCCCTCCCGAACCACCTCCTGACAAGGCGCGGAACGCAAGATCTTCGGCCCCATCTTCATGACCTGACGGAAGATCGGCATCTTGTCAAAAGCATCCCGGAACCCCTTGGGTGGCTCGGGCTCTTTCAGGAAAGCCAGCAGTTCGCCAATCTCACGCAGGCTGTCGACACTGTCGCGCCCCATCCCCAGCGCCACGCGCCTGGGCGTGCCGAAAAGGTTCGCGAGTACAGGCATGTCATGGCCGGTGGGGTTCTCGAACAGGAGCGCTGGGCCCTCACGACGCAGGGTCCGATCAGCGATCTCGGTCATCTCAAGGTTCGGATCCACCTCGGTGGTGATACGCTTGAGTTCGCCCTGCTGTTCCAGCTGCTCGATGAAGTCGCGCAGGTCTTTGTATTTCATCGATGCCTCGAGGAGTGGGAATCAAAGGATAGGAACGAGAGGCAGGCATCATAGGCTCCTGCTTCCCGTTCCCTGTTACTTACACCTCAATCACCGCTTCTTCATGGCCTGGAAGAATTCTTCATTGGTCTTGGTGTCACGCAATTTATCGAGCAGGAACTCCACGGCGGCCACGTCGTCCTCCATGGAATGCAACAGCTTGCGTAGAATCCAGACCCGCTGCAGTTCGTCTTCACTAACCAGCAGATCCTCACGGCGGGTGCCGGAACGTCGCACGTTAATGGCAGGGTAGGTGTGACGCTCGGCAATGCGGCGATCCAAATGCACTTCCATGTTGCCCGTACCCTTGAACTCCTCGTAGATGACCTCGTCCATCTTTGAGCCGGTATCCACCAGAGTCGTGGCCATGATGGTCAGGCTGCCACCTTCCTCGACATTACGTGCCGCCCCGAAGAAACGTTTGGGCTTTTCAAGGGCATGGGCGTCTACACCACCGGTCAGCACCTTGCCCGAGGACGGGATCACGGTGTTATAGGCCCGGGCCAGACGGGTGATGGAATCCAGCAGGACTACCACGTCTTGCTTGTGCTCGACCAGGCGCTTGGCCTTCTCGATCACCATCTCGGCCACCTGAACGTGGCGAGCCGGTGGCTCATCGAAGGTGGAGGCAACCACCTCGCCACGGACCGTGCGCTGCATCTCTGTAACCTCCTCCGGGCGCTCATCGATGAGCAGCACCATCAGATGACAATCCGGGGAGTTGCGCACAATGGACTGGGCAATGGTCTGCATCAGCAGTGTCTTACCGGCCTTGGGCGGAGACACGATCAGGCCGCGCTGGCCCTTACCAATGGGGGAGACGAGGTCCAGTATCCGCGCCGACAGATCCTCAGTGGAACCGTTACCGGCCTCCAGCCGCAGCCGTTCTTCCGGAAAAAGCGGCGTCAGGTTCTCGAACAGGATCTTATGTCGCGAATTGTCCGCTTTGCCAAAGTTGATGTCATTGACTTTCAGAAGCGCGAAATAGCGCTCGCCATCCTTGGGTGGCCGGATCTTGCCGGAAATCGAATCCCCGGTTCGCAGATTGAACCGCCGGATCTGGCTTGGCGAAACGTAGATGTCGTCCGGCCCTGCCAGGTAGGAAGAGTCAGCGGAACGCAGGAACCCGAACCCGTCCTGGAGGATCTCGAGTACGCCATCGCCGTGGATGTCCTCACCGCTTTTGGCGTGTTTCTTGAGAATCGCGAAGATTACATCCTGCTTTCGCGACCGGGCCATGTTTTCGAGGCCCATTTCCTGGGCAACCTCAATCAGTTCGGGAACAGGTTTTTTCTTGAGTTCGGTCAGGTTCATAGATTGTCTGGGATTACGTCTGGATGGATAGGATGAAGTTGGTTGTTATCAGACTGCCGGGGAAGCGTATGTCCGGATTGCCCGGTTTCTGCCGATCAGGGGCGATCCAGTGAAGCCAGAGTCAGAACGGAGATCCGGGATTGGCGGATTAGTGGGGCACTGATCCGCCCGCCTTGAATCAGGAAATATCAAAATACACCATTTTCAGGGGCAGTGCAAAACCCCCATGCTTACCTCGCAGGAGGCATTGGTTCAGCCCATGGCGGGCCTTACCATAGCCCCATCAAGGACCTGTCACAGGAGATCCGACTCTATGGCCGCAGCCAGTGAATTTGTGCCCCTCAATCTTGCTATCCTGACAATCTCAGACAGCCGGGGGGCCTGTGAAGACAGCTCCGGGCAGTTCCTGGTGGATGCCGCCCTGGAGGCAGGCCACAGCGTCGTGGCACGGCGCCTTCTGCACGACGACACCTGTCTGATGCGGGCGCTGGTCAGCCGCTGGATTGCCGATCCGCACATTCAAAGCATTCTGATCACCGGCGGTACTGGTCTGCAGGAGCGGGACAGCACCCCTGAGTCTCTGGGACCGCTGTTCGACAAGACCGTTGAGGGCTTTGGTGAAGAATTCCGCCGCCTCTCGGCGCAGGAAATCGGTAACAGCACCATCCAATCGCGCGCCCTGGCGGGACTGGCGAATCACACCGTCGTTTTCTGCATGCCAGGCTCCACCGGCGCCTGCCGCACCGCCTGGGAAGGCATTGTCCGCGACCAGCTCGACAGCCGCCATCGCCCTTGCAACTTTGCCGCCCTCATCCAGCGTAAACCGGAAAAAGACCTCAGCGGATTGGATCAGCCCATTCCACTGGATGCCGCCCGGGGAGCAAACTGATGGCCGGCGCCGACACACTGATCAGCGTGGATGAGGCCCGGGCCCAGCTGATGCAAGCCGCCCGGATTCTGCCCGGCACCGAAACCACGCCCCTGAACGGGGCGCTCCAGCGGATCCTGGCTGACAGTCCGGTTTCAGCAGTACAGGTACCACCGGCAGACAATAGCGCCGTCGATGGCTATGCCCTGCGTGCAGGAGACGCACAGGCGCAAACTTTGCCCGTCTCTCAGCGCCTCCCCGCCGGGCAGGCACCGCAGCCACTGGAACCGGGGACTGCCGCCCGCATTTTTACTGGCGCCGCCATTCCGGAGGGCGCCGACACCGTTGTGATGCAGGAGAACACGCAAGCCGAAGGCAACCAGATTCGGCTGCTCCAGAGCCCAGCCGCTCATCAGAACATCCGGCGCGCGGGCCAGGACATCGATACCGGCGCCACGCTGATCAACGCCGGTACCCGGCTGGACCCCTGGCATCTGGGGCTTCTGGCCTCCGCCGGGCTACCGCAGGTCACCACCTTCCGGCCCTTGCGCGTGGCCATCATCAGCAGCGGTGACGAGCTGGTCCCGCCCGGCCAGCCTCTTGAACCGGGGCAGATCCACAACTCCAACCAACCCATGCTGACCACACTGGTGCGCGCCGCCGGCTGGGACCCTGTCCCCTTCCACACCATGGCCGATACCCTCGAAACCACAAAGCAAACACTGGCCCAGGCCTCACAACAGGCGGATGCGATTCTCACCACCGGCGGCGTCTCAGTGGGTGAAGAGGACCACATCCGCGACGCTATCCAGGCGCTGGGCGAACTGAATCTATGGCGCATGGCCATCAAGCCCGGCAAGCCGCTGGCTTTTGGTCATATCAGTGACACGCCAGTACTCGGGTTGCCCGGCAACCCAGCCGCGGTTCTGGTCACCTTTCTGATCCTGGGCCGCCCCTTCCTGAGAGCTTGCCAGGGGGAAAGCGGTGAACTCATGCCTCAGGCCTACCCGCTACCCGCGAGGTTCACAGTGGACCGGCCTCAGGGTCGGCGCGAGTTCCAACGGGTACGCTGCCGCTCCAGCGAGGGCCGAAGCTGGCTTGAGCCTGCCCCGACCCAGAGCTCGGGCGTTCTCAGTAGTGCCTGCTGGTCGCACGGCCTGGCGGTCATTCCGGAGCACCAGAGCGTGGAAGCAGGGGATCTGATTTCATTCATGCCGTTTGCGGAGCTGCTCTATGGCTGAATCCAGTATCGCCCTCCGATTCTTTGCAAGCCTGCGCGAACGCTTGGGTACCGGGGAAGAGCAGTTGCCAGCCAATAACATTGCCTGTGTTGGAGATGTGCTGGAACAGCTGCGCCAGCGTGGCAGTGAGTGGACTCAACTGCTGCACGGTGACCGCGTGCTCATGGCGGTCAATCAGGCCATGGCCCGCGAGGATACCCCGGTCCAGCCAGGCGACGAAGTTGCCTTTTTCCCGCCGGTAACCGGAGGCTGATATGCTCCGAATCCAGTCTGCCCCCCTGGTCACGGAACCGGCATTAACCCTGCTGGAGGGCGACGCTCCTGCGATAGGCGCCGTCTGCAGCTTCACCGGCCTGGCCCGGGATCTGGGCGACCACAGTGGCGTTGAGAGTCTGTTTCTGGAGCACTACCCGGGTATGACTGAAGCCGCTATACAGGATGTGATCGAAAAAGCGGCGCAACGCTGGGCAATCCACCGCACGGCGGTACTGCATCGTGTAGGCGAGATTCAGGCAGCCGAGCGGATCGTTTTTGTGGGCGTCAGCAGCCGTCACCGCCAAGAAGCCTTCGAGGCCTGCCAGTTCATAATGGACTATCTGAAAACCAGCGCGCCTTTCTGGAAGAAAGAAATAACAGCGGATGGCGAGGGAGAATGGGTGGAGCAGAAAGTCAGTGACCGCGAGGCAGCGCTACGCTGGTCAGACTCAGACAGTGCCTGACTCGGGAGTGCTGCGGACCCGAGCCTGATCCGCAGGCTGGTTCACATTGATAAAGCCTTGCGCCATGGCGCGGCAATCCATCCATTCCGCACCCAGCTGCTCCGCCAGAGCCAATGCCCGACGCTCGCCACGGCAGAGATAGCGTTCAACGCGACCCAGCAGCGCCACCGGGTAGTAACCGTGCAGCGGGTGACGCCGGTCCCCGGTATCCGAAAGACAGGGAATGGCTGGACGGCACCGTGCCGCTTCCAGAATCTGGACTGCCCAGCCCGGGGGCAGGCCTGGCGTATCGCAGGGAGCCGTTATGACGCCCATGAACCCCTGCATCCGCGCCCAGCGCAAGCCCTCGGTCAGCCCCGCCACGGGGCCGGCCTCGGGAAAGGCGCAGTCGGGCAGAATGGTATCCGCCCAACTGCTGTAACGATCCATGTTACGGTTGGCACTGATCGCCATGGAGGCGACGACCGGCGACAGAACGTCAACCAGATGGGCCACATAGGCGCGCTCGTCGAGCCTCAGAAGCCCTTTGTCTTCACCACCTATCCGGTTTCCGCGGCCACCCGCGAGAATCAGACCACCAACCACCATACTGCCTCTCAGCGCCTCGGCCATGCCCGGGCGGGCGTATCACAGGTTACTGTCGAGGAAGGCCGTCAACTGCGATTTGGACAGCGCACCTACCTTGGTGGCGTCCACGTCACCGTTCTTGAACAGCATCAGGGTCGGTATGCCCCGGATGTTGAAGCGCGGCGGTGTTTGCTGGTTCTCGTCGATGTTGAGCTTGGCGATCTTGAGCTTGCCCTCGTATTCGTCCGCGATTTCCTCGAGAACCGGGTGGATCATCTTGCAGGGCCCGCACCATTCAGCCCAATAGTCTACAAGAACCGGCACGTCCGACTTGAGGACCTCGTCTTCGAAGGTGCCATCAGTCACGCTCACAATGTTGTCGCTCATCGCCCTACTTCCAAATTGCCGCTGTATGAATGGGAATTGACGCATCGCGCCCGGTTGTTACCGAACACGCTGGCTTTCCCTCTGTTACATAGACCGTTCCGCAGGTTAGTATCCGGCTCAGGAAACCAGCCCTGGACACGGCGCTGTTCAGAATATATGGGCTTTCAACAGGATTTCAAGACAGGTGACTTCTCCGAAAAGTTCCCAGGATGCCCCCCGGCTACTGGCCGCCGTCGACCTAGGCTCCAACAGCTTCCACATGGTTGTAGCTCAGGCCGCTCACGGCGAGATCCGCACCATTGAAAAGATGGGCGAGAAGGTCCAGCTGGGTGGCGGGCTGGACAGCGACAACTACCTCTCCCCTGAAGCAAGCGAGCGCGGCCTGGCCTGCCTGCAGCGTTTCGCCCAGCGCATCCGCAGCATGAAGGCCGACTCAGTGCGGGTAGTGGGCACCAATGCGTTGCGCGCGGCACGCAACGCGGATCACTTCATCCAGGCCGCCGAGCAGACACTGGGCTGCCCGGTTGAGATCGTGGCCGGGCGCGAGGAAGCACGACTGATCTATCTGGGCGTTTCCCACACCCTCTCAGATGACATCGGCCCCCGCCTGGTCATCGACATTGGCGGCGGCAGCACGGAATTCATCATCGGCGAGCGCTTTGAAGCCCTTGAGACGGAAAGTCTGCACATGGGCTGCGTCTCGTTCCGCAACAGCTACTTCCCGGATGGCAAAATCTCACGCAAACGCATGGATAACGCCATCACCCACGCGCGCCAGGAGCTGCTCAACATCCAGCAGCGCTTCCGCCGCCGGGGCTGGCAAAGCTGTGTCGGCTCTTCCGGTTCCATCAAAGCCATCGCCGGTGTAGTGAGCGAGCTCAGGCTGGCCCGTGAAGGCGTTACCTGGGAGGCCATGAAATCGCTGCGCAAACGCCTGATCGACATTGGCAAAGCAGACAAACTGGATAGCATAGGCGTACGCGAGGATCGACGCAGCATCTTTCCGGCAGGCTTCGCGATCCTCTATGCGGCCTTCGAAGCCCTGGATATCGAGTCGCTGAGCTTTGCCGACGGCGCCCTGCGCGAGGGCGTGCTCTATGATCTTCTGGGGCGGGACAACCACGAGGATGTGCGTGAACGCACCATCCAGGCGCTGCAGGGACGCTATTCCGTAGACCTGGATCACGCCGCAGCCGTAGAGGCCACGGCTACCCGCGCACTGAAAGAGGTCAGCCCGGCGTGGGGGCTGGAAAGCGGCTATTACCACAACCTGCTTTGCTGGGCCTGTAGGGTGCACGAAATCGGGTTGGCACTCAGTCACACCCAGTACCATAAGCATGGCGCCTACCTGATGACCCATTCGGACCTCCCAGGGTTTTCTCAGGATGATCAGCGTGCACTGGCAACCCTGGTTCGCACGCACAGGCGCAAGTTCCACAACGGTCTGTTCAAGCACCTGTATACGGACGAGATCCAGCCCATCAAGCGGCTTGCCGTGATACTGCGGCTCGCGGTGCTATTGCAGCACGCGCGTACCGGCGAGGCTCCGCCGCCGTTCAGTCTCAGTGCCAAAGGCCCAAGGCTGACAATCGCCTTACCGGATGACTGGCTGCAGGCCCACCCGCTGACGCGCGCGGACCTGATCAGCGAACGCGACACCATCAAACAGGCGGACATCAACCTGGTCGTTCAGGAGTAGGCGTCCGCCTCCAGTGATTCAAGCGTCTCACTGGCCTCCAGCCAAGCCGATTCAGCCTCGGATTCAAGGCGCGCCAGCTCCGCCTGACGATCCAGCAGCTGCTTCAGCTCGCTCTTGCGCTCAGTGTCATAAAGGCCGTTGTCGCCAAGCGCTTGCTCCACCTCGGCCTTTTCCCTGGCAATACGGTCCAGCTCTTTTTCACAGCGCTCAACCTCCTTTTTCCAGGGCACCAGCTTCTGACGCTGTTGTGCAGCCGCCTTCTTCCGCGCTTGACGCTCAGCGGCGCTTTCCTTGATCTCCGGCTTCGCTGCCGGCGTCTGCGCGCCTGCCTTTTTTTTTCCGCCCCCGGATCCGGACTCCCCGCCTTCGGCGAGCCAGCGCTCGTATTCGTCCAGATCGCCATCGAATTCGGTGACGGTACCGTCTGCCACCCGCCAGAAGGTGTCCACGGTATTGCGCAGCAGGTGGCGGTCGTGGGAGACCAGCACCATGGCGCCGCTGAACGACTGCAAGGCCATCGTCAGGGCCTGACGCATTTCCAGGTCCAGGTGGTTGGTGGGCTCATCAAGAAAAAGCACGTTGGGCTTCTGCCAGGCGATGATGGCAAGCGCCAGCCGCGCTTTCTCACCCCCGGAACAGTTGCGGATGCTTGCCAGCGCGTCATTCCCCCGGAAGCCGAAACCACCCAGAAAGTTGCGGATGGACTGATTCGAGGCCTCCGGCGTGAGGCGCTGCAGGTGCAGGAAGGGACTGGCGCCCAGGTCCAGTTCATCCAGCTGGTGCTGGGCAAAATACCCCGGGCGGAAATGTTCACCCGTGACCCGCTCGCCACTCAGAAGGGGCGTGGCCCCACGCAGCATGCTGATCAGGGTGGATTTGCCGGCACCGTTCACACCCAGAAGGCCGATACGACTGCCCGGCAACAGATGCAGATGGATGCCACCGAGAAGCGGCTCGCCATCATAGCCCACAGCACCGCCGCGCACCGTCAGCAGCGGATTGGACACCTTGTCCGCCTCTGGAAAACGGAACTCGAACTGCGAGTCCACGTGCGCCGGGGCGATGCTCTCCATGCGCTCCAACGCCTTGATGCGGCTCTGTGCCTGCTTGGCCTTGCTGGCCTGGGCCCGGAAACGATCGATGAAGGCCTGGATCTCGGCCACCCGTTTCTGCTGCTTCTCGTACTCCGCCTGTTGGCGTGCAAGCCGTTCCGCCCGCTGGCGCTCAAACGCATGATAGTTACCGGCGTAGTAAAAGAGCTCGCGGTGTTCGAAGTGGATGACATGGGTCGCTACCCGATCCATGAAGTCCCGGTCATGGGAAATGAACAGCAGCGTGCCCGGATACTGCTTGAGCCAGCCCTCCAGCCAGTAGCAGGCCTCAATATCCAGGTGGTTGGTGGGCTCGTCCAGCAGCAGCAGTTCCGAGGGCACCATCAGCGTCTGAGCCAGGTTGAGACGGATGCGCCAGCCGCCGGAGAAGCTGTCCACCGGCCGGTCCATGTCGTCATCCGTGAAGGCCAGCCCCCGTAGCAGGGCCTCTGCCTGGCGCGGGGCATCCCAGGCCTGGAGATTGTCCAGCTCGCCATGCACCCGGACCATCTCATTCTCATCACCACTGGCTTCAGCACGCGCCAGGCGCTCTTCCAGCCGGCGCAGTTCGGCGTGGCCGTCGAGCACGAAGTCGCGCGCGGTACGCTCGCTACCACCGACTTCCTGGGCCATGTGGGCGATACGGCAGCCACCAGGGATCTGGATCTCGCCCTGCTCGGGGGCCAGCTCCCCCAGGATCATTTGAAAGAGACTGGACTTGCCGGCACCATTACCCCCAATGAGTGCAACCCGCTGCCCGGGCTGAATGGTGGCGGAGCAATCCTCGAGCAGCCACTGGCCGCCGCGCTGAAGTGTTAGGTTATTAAATGCGATCATAACGGCATTCTACAGGAAAGACCCCATGCCACGGCAGGAGCCTCCGGACAATCTCTTACTGGACAACCCCTTCTGGCAGTATGTGCTGGCTCTCTGGGGTCACGGGCAGTTTGCGCAGCGATGCCTTGAAGCCCAACGCCAGGGTCAGGCGGTCGCCCCCATTCTGGTCGCGTTGTTCTCTGCCGCCCGTCACCAGTATGCGCCCGCAACCGAACCGATCGCGATCCAACAGTGGCGCGAGGCGGTCACCAGCGACCTGCGCGCCCTCAGAATGGCCCTATCGAAGCGCAGCAACGCCACCACGCCACTGCGCGACACCATCAAGCAGGCGGAGCTGAAAGCCGAGCAGGTGGAGCTGGCCTGGTGGTGGCAGTATCTGGCGGATAACGAATCCGTCACGGATCCGGATCTTTCGCGGGCCCTGCTGGCCCGGCATAATCTGGAAAGCCTTCTGCCGGAACTCGACCCAGGCCTTGCGCAATCGCTGGTCCAGCTCTGGCGGGAGATCGAGCAAGCCAACGGAGAACCAACATGATGCGACGCACTCCCCTTGCGCTGCCCCGCAGCACCATTGCCGGCGCCTGCCTGATGCTGGCGGTCGGCTGCAGCGCCGAATCCAACGTCCCCCTGGAGTCCGACAAGCAACGTCTCGGCTACGCCATGGGCACCATCTTTGGTGATCGAATCAGCCAGAACATCGAAGATTTCGACCGCGAAGCCTTCATGAGCGGCATCCGGGACAGCCTGGAAGAAGGCGAACCACGGCTCTCCGACAAAGAGGTCCAGCAGATTGTTCGTGATTACCAGCAGCGTATGACGGATGGCACCAGCGGTAACCAATCTTCGGATTCGGAAAGCCGAGGTGATGGCGAAGACAACCTGGCTGCTTCCAGAGCCTTTCTGGAAAAGAACCGCCAGCGCGAAGGCGTAACCACCACTGACTCAGGGCTGCAGTATGAGGTGATCGAGGAAGGCAATGGCGAATCACCGGAGGCAAACGGTCGGGTCACAGTCCATTATACCGGTGAATTGATCGACGGCACGGTTTTCGACAGCTCCCGGGAACGGGGGGAGCCCACCACCTTCGGATTGCAGCAGGTCATCCCGGGCTGGACCGAGGGACTACAGCTGATGAATGAGGGCGATCGCTATCGGCTCTACATACCACCGGAAATGGCCTACGGCGAGAACGCCCCGTCTTCAATCGGCCCCAATCAGGCACTGATCTTTGATGTGGAACTGATCGAGGTCAAGTAAGAGCCCGGATCAGGCCACCTGGTCGGAATGCGCGTTATGGAGGTTCTCAATCAGCAGATCCTCCAGTTCAAAACGCTCCTCCATGATCTCACCCAGGCGTGAGACACGGGCGTACATGGCGCGCATGTCTTCCTCGGTTTGCTCGCTCACCTCGAGCAGATCATTGAAGGCCAGCATTTCCTGAGTGGTCTTGCTGATCTTGGGGTAGACCCGGTTGGCTACCTCAATACCGCCGTCATCGAATTCCAGCGCCTCATTCATGAGCTGTTCGTACACTTCAAAATGACCGGCGGAACTGTAATCCAACAGCTGCTCACACAGCGAGGCCAGCTGCTCATAAAGCGCCTCGGGCTGGCTGAAGTCCGGGCTGTTGGCAAGACCGCAATACTGTACGATCAGTTGCTGGCGAGACTTCAGCCAGCGGTCGATCAGCTCACTGACGCCTCCCCAGCGCTCCCGGGCATCCTGGCAGTCTTCGAGCATATTCCCCTCCCCTCAACAAATCAGCTGCTCTCGGGAACCCCGGGCGGGCCCCCTGATTGCTGGCATTCAGCGTCATGTGCATTTTCAAAGTACCGCAACATCATTAGTCCAGCAACCCATGCTGCCGCTGTCCAGAGCCGGCTACCAGCAGTCCGATGCCTGCCAGCACGGCAGCCGCGAACAGCACAAAACTCCAGCCCGGGATACTCAGCCCCATAAACTGCCACTGGACTTGGGCACAGTCACCTGACCCCTCCAGTGCCATCCGGACCACCTCCGTCAGCGGGAATGTCTCACGCAGATAATCATAACCGGGCCCACAGGGCGGCACCTGGTCCGCGGGCAGATTCTGGAGCCAGAGCTGGCGCCCGGCCAGCCCCATGCCGGCCAATGCCGGAATCGCCAAAAGGCCTCCCCCGAGGCGCACGCCCCATCCGCGAGGTCCGATCAGCGCCGCCAGCAATGCCACCAGACCCAGCCCCACAAACGCCATGCGCTGAAGCATGCACAGGGGGCAGGGCTCCAGGCCCATCATATACTCCATATACAACGCCACAGCGAGCACCCCCGCGCATGCCAGCGCAATAAGGGTGAACAGGGCCCGGTTGAATCGCATGAACGCTCCTGCTTCCATTTGTCCGTACCGGATGCACAACCGCATTCGGCCACCTACAATGGCAACAAGTTACCACCTACAATCACAGGCAGCATCCTTCATGCGTCAATTCATCGCTCTACTGATGATCCTGGTCTCACCCTTGGCACTGGCCGCTGGCGGTGGCGGTGATAAGGGACCACCCTCCACCTACCTTGAACTGTCTCCGGCGTTCGTGGTCAATATTGGCGACAAGGAGCAGACCCGCAGTTACGCCAAGGCACAGGTGACACTGCGCTTCCATGAAGCCAAAGCACGCAAGAAAGCCGAGGCACACACGCCCTGGTTGCGGCACGAAGTGGTGATGCTGATGAGCGACCGGTCTGTCGAGGCACTGCGCAGCTCTGAGGGTCAGAAGCAACTGCGTGCGGACATTCGGAAAGCGGTCAGTAAACGGCTGGTCAGTGAGATCCCGGCACTGGCGAAGACCTCAGAGGCGGGTCAGGCCGACAAGGAAGACAAAAGCCAGGACAAGCCGGAAGCTTCAGGGCCATTGCGTGAAGTACTCCTGCCTGATTTCATTGTGCAGGCGCGGTGACCGTCCTCCCATCCCGCCTCCCAGGCGGCCTGGACAACTTCCGTGCGGTACGGACAGCGCGATGGTTCCATGTGCACAGAAGCCGCCATGTAGCCATGCTGGTATGCCTTGTTCAGCGATTCCAGATCCCAGCCCAGATCTCCGCTCCTGGCCATGACCCCGCCCCTCCGGATGCCGATCATCGATAACAGGCAATACACTGTTACTCTTTGCAACAAACAGTAACAGCGCCCCCTGTGATCAACAACTGAACATTCCTGGACTGTGCGCTACTACAAGCTGTCAGTCTGACGGCAATCACAACACATCATTCATTCCGCCAGGTAGCGGGCGAGAAAGGTCTCGAAATCCTCGTTTTCACTCGCCTCAACGGCTTCCTGTTCCGCCAGCGACTGGGTCGCCTGCGCCGCCAGGTGCGCATGCCAGCCATCAGTTGCCTGCTCGCGAAGCTGTTTCTGCTGGCCGCTGGCCCTAGCCAGCCCCCAGTCCACCAGCGCCTGACCGTCGCCAAGCTCCTTGAGGAGGCGACCCGAGGGCGTCTGGGCGGGATCATCGAGGCGCGTACGCATGGTTGCCAGTACAGCCCGGTAGCGTTCACTTCCCGGCAGAACCGCCGCCAGCTCTTGCATCTGGTCCAGAATACGATGCCCCGCCTGCGCCAACGGTTCCGCCCCGGCTCCGAAGCAGAAGCGGGCACCCTGATCGCGCCCATGGCGAACCACATCCTGGAAGGCATTATCCAGGCTGTCGCACTCATTATCGTCGATCAACGGACTGTCTCTGACCAGACAGTTCAGCAGGAACAGATCCATGAAATCCAGCTGGTCCTCATTCACGCCCACCGCCGAGAACGGATCCAGGTCAAGGCAGCGCACCTCCACGTATTCCACGCCCCTTTCCTGCAGGGCATGCAGCGGTTTCTCACCGGATTCGGTGGTGCGTTTGGGGCGGATGGCGCTGTAATACTCGTTTTCGATCTGCAGCACACTGTCGTTGATCTGGATGCGTTCGTCATCATGGAAAAGACCAATATCCCGGTAGGGTGGCCAGGTGGTGTGGATGGCGTTTTCCAGAGTGTCGGTATAGGTCTCAAGCCGGTTGAAGCAAATGTCGAGCGAGGACTGGGCCTGATTGTTATAGCCCAGGTCACTCATCCGCAGCGAGGTGGCTCCCTGCTGAAAAAGCGTCTGTTCACCAAGCGGTTGCAGACGGGAGCGGTTGCCGTCCATGAAACTGGTATCCAGCGCCGGCGAGGCGCCGAAAAGGTACATTAAAAGCCAGCTGTGGCGGCGGAAATTGCGGATCAGCCAGAAGTACTGCTGGGTACGGAAGTCCGCCAGTGGCCCCGGATCGCCCAGCTGCTGCTGCCACTGCTGCCAGAAGGCATCCGGCAGCGAGAAATTGTAGTGGGTGCCGGCGATGCTCTGCATGATGCGCCCGTAGCGCCAGGCCAGGCCCCGGCGGTAGACGGTCTTGAGCATGCCGATATTGGAGGTGCCATAATGCGCAATGGGAATGCTCTGCTCGCCGTCCAGGCGACAGGGCATACTCAGGGGCCAGAGCTTTTCCTCACCGAGATGGCGATGAACATAGGCATGGATGCCCTCGATGGCGGCCATCAACTCACTGGTGGACGCACACACCGGGGTCACCAGCTCGAGCAGCGCTTCGGAGTAATCAGTGGTAATTGCCGGGTTGGTCAGCGCCGAGCCCAGTGCTTGCGGATGCGGCGTCTGAGCAATGGCGCCTTCAGCGTCGACCCGCAGCCCCTCTTTCTCCAACCCTTTGCGGAATCCAGGCCAGTCATCTCCGGCGATCGACTCCAGAGCCCTGAAACGGCGTTCCCCCATGCAATACTCCCGGTTAATGCTCTTTGTCAGACTGGCGGGCGCGGGCAAAGGCTTCCGCCATGGTGCCGCCAGCTTCCGGCTGCTTCGGTTGCGACCCACGGCCGCCTGCGCTCTTACGCCGCTCTTTCCCTGTGGGTTCACTCTTACCCGCATTCTGCGGCTTGCCCTTGCCCTGGGTGGCCTGCCCGGGCTCATCACCCATACGCATGGTCAACTCAATACGCTTGCGATCCTGGTCCACGGAGAGCACTTTGACGGTCACCACATCGCCAGCACGGACCACATCACGCGGATCCTTCACAAACTCAACGGACAGCGCCGAGATGTGAACCAGCCCGTCCTGATGGACCCCGATGTCCACAAAAGCCCCGAAGTGGGTCACGTTGGTGACGTTACCTTCCAGCTTCATGCCGGGTTCCAGGTCAGCGAGGGTCTCCACGCCTTCACGGAACTGTGCGTGCTGGAATTCCGGACGCGGATCCCGGCCAGGCTTTTCAAGCTCATTCAGAATGTCGCGGACCGTGGGTTCACCAAAGCGCTCATCCGCGAGTCTGGCTGAGTCCTGCGCCCGCGTGAATGCGTGATCACCGATAATCGCCCCCAGGGAGCGCCCCTCCCTCTTCGCCAGGGCCTCAACAAACCCATAGGCTTCCGGGTGCACCGCCGAGGCGTCCAGCGGGTTCTCTCCGTCCATGATGCGCAGAAAGCCGGCGGCCTGCTCGAAGGTCTTTTCCCCCAGCCGGCTGACCTCCATCAGTTCGCGGCGGCTGCGGAACATCCCCTTCTGTTCCCGGTGGCGGATGATGTTCTCGGCAATGCCCGTGTTCAGCCCGGCCACCCGAGTCAGCAGCGGTACGGACGCGGTATTGAGGTCCACGCCCACGGCGTTCACACAGTCCTCGATTACGGCATCCAGGGTGCGCGCCAGCTGCACCTGGGAGACATCGTGCTGGTACTGGCCCACGCCGATGGACTTGGGTTCGATCTTGACCAGTTCGGCCAGCGGGTCCTGAAGGCGGCGGGCGATGGAGACGGCGCCCCGGATGGTCACGTCCAGGTCCGGCAGTTCCCGGGAGGCGTACTCCGAGGCGGAATAGACCGAAGCCCCGGCCTCGTTCACCATGACCCGGGTCACGCCCAGCTCCGGATAGCGCTTGATGAGATCCCCTACCAGTCGGTCCGTCTCGCGGGAGGCGGTGCCGTTGCCAATAGCGATCAACCCGACGCCATACTGGCGGCACCAGCCGGCAAGCTGCTCGATGGACTGGTCCCACTGGTTCCTGGGCGCGTGCGGATGAATACTTCCCTGATGGAGGAAGCGGCCCGTGCCGTCCACAATCGCCACTTTCACGCCGGTACGCAGCCCCGGGTCCAGACCAATGGTGGCCGTCTTGCCGGCGGGCGCGGCCATCAGCAGGTCTTTAAGATTGCTGGCGAAAACCTGGATGGCCTCGGATTCGGCGCGCTCGCGCAGGCTGCCCATGAGGTCCGTCTCCAAGTGAGTGCTGAGCTTAACGCGCCAGGTCCAGCGCACCACCTCGCCCAGCCAACGATCAGCCGGGCGCCCGTCATCGCGGATACCCCAGTGCGAGGCAATCATACCTTCCGCCGGATGGGGCGCACGGCTGTCCGCCTCAGGGTCTGCCACTTCAATGCTGTACTGCAGCACGCCCTCATTACGACCACGGAAGATGGCCAGAGCGCGATGGGAAGGGACTTTCTTCAGTGGCTCGCGGTGGTCGAAGTAATCGCGGAAACGCGCGCCTTCTTCTTCCTTGCCGCTAACCACCTGGACCCGGAGCTGACCGTCCTGCCACAAGAAATCACGCAGCCGGGCCAGCAGGTCTGCATCCTCGGCGAAGCGCTCCATCAGAATGTATCGGGCACCATCCAGAGCGGCCTTGGTATTTTCAATGCCGGTCTCGCTGTTGAGATAGTCCCCGGCCAGCCCTTCCGGCTCCTGATCAGGATCCGCGAACAGGGCGTCCGCCAGCGGCTCCAGCCCTGCCTCCCGGGCAATCTGCCCTTTGGTACGGCGTTTGGGCTTATAGGGTAGATACAAGTCTTCCAGCCGGCCTTTGGTGTCCGCCTTACTCAGGCTGGCCAGCAGCTCGTCGGTCAGCTGCCCCTGTTCCCGGATGGTATCAATGATGGTGGAACGCCGGCCCTCCATCTCACGGCGATAGCGCAGCCGTTCGTCGAGCTGGCGCAGCTGGCTGTCGTCCAGCGAGCCGGTGATCTCCTTACGGTAACGGGCGATGAAGGGAACCGTTGCGCCCTCATCCAGAAGGGCGACGGTGGCATCCACCTGACGCTGGCTGATGCCCAGTTCGTTGGCAATGGCCTGATTGATCGAGCTCATGGGGAACCATTTCCGGTGGGTTGAAATCCGGCGCCATTATAGCGATGCGGCCGAGCAGGTACAGGCCCAGGTGTTTTTCACCCTTTTCGAACACTTCCTAGCCCGTAAAAAAAATGTCACAGTTTTGCAACCTGAGGAGTTCTTTCTGTCTCGCTTTTCTTTTGAATGTCAAATAAGCATAGAACGGTGGGCATTGCCTCATAACCACCTGCTGATTAAACCAATAACCGGGAACCGAACCATGACACGCAAGCACCTTCTCGCCGCCGCTGTTACCGCAGCCCTCGCCGCGCCCAGCGCCCAGGCCGTTGAATTCACTGCCCAGAAAGGCCTCAGCCTGGCGGAGAACACCACTTTCAATCTTTACGGCACTGTTGAGCCCAAGGTCATTTCTGAAAAGAAGCGGACGCCAGATGAAAATGGAGACGTAGACCGCTCGAACGAATTGGCAGATGAGGACTCCACCCTCGGTTTCGCCTTCGAAACCCGCCTCGGTAACGCTGTGACCGCCTTTGGTCAGATCGAGCTGGAATACGAAAGCGATGGTGACGACGGCAGTGGCGCCTTTGACGCGCAGGACAGTGCTTTTCTCGGCGTCAAGGGCGACTTCGGCAAGGTACAGGCAGGCAACTTCGACAGCGTCTACGAGGATCTGATCATTGATGCCACTGAAGTCGCCGAGGATGCCGAAATCTCGGATGAAGCCTTCGCTGGCGAGGACAACCAGATCGCCTATTACAGCCCGGACTGGAACGGCTTCAGCTTCCGCACCCAGGCCCGGATCCAGGGGCGTGATGAGGGCCCGGCCAGTGAGGACAGTAATGAGATTGGCCTTTCCGTTGCCGGTGGTTATACCGCGGCTAACTGGGGCCTGTATGCCGGTTACGATGACCGCAAGGCGGAAACAACCGATGAATTCAGTGACGGCAGCACAATCGGTACCGGTGATGACATCTACGTGGGTGAAAACACCTACGGCATATCTGGCACTTACAGCATCGACCAGCTCGAATTCGGCGCCAAGTACTCAATCCAGGACAACCTGGAAGGCGATCCCGCCGGCGACGAAACCACCTTTACAGCCCTGCGCGGCACCTTCAGCCAGAACCGTACTGAGTACTACGGCGCTATCCAGCGCGTCTCCCCGGATAACGAAACATCCGTCAAAGAGCGGGACGAATTCACCGTAGGCGTTTCCCATCAGCTCTACCAGCCGCTGAGCCTGTGGGCAGAAGCTGGCTGGTACGACAAAAAGAACGACGAAGGCGACAACGTCATGGTTGGCGCCATCTTCAGCTTCTAACGTCCCGGGCATGGGCTGCTGCCAGGGTGTGGCGCTCTGGCAGTGAGCCACTCCAGCGCTCTGTCATAAAAATGTCACAAAACTCTCATAAAGTGACAACCTGATTGATCACGAGGCAACCATAGGAGTCGCCTGATGCAGACCTGGAAAAAATCCGCCATCGCCCTGGCCGCACTTGTGAGCGCGAGCACGGCTTCTGTCGCCCAGGAGCGCGACCAGATCCGGATCGTTGGTTCAAGCACCGTTTACCCCTTCGCCAGTTATGTGGTCGAAGAGTTCGGGGCCACCACGGAGTATCCCACTCCAACCATTGAATCCACGGGGTCTGGTGGCGGCATCCGGCTGTTCTGTGAAGGCACTGGTGCCGGCACGCCGGACATCACCAACGCCTCCCGCCGTATGAAACCCAGCGAATTTGACCGCTGCCAGGACAACGGCGTAAAGAAGATCACTGAGGCCATGATCGGCTCCGATGGCATCGTCCTGGCCCAGAGCAAAGCCAATGATGATTTCAACGTTACCCGTGAAGAGATCCTGTTGGCAGTGGCCGATAAGGTTCCGAAGAACGGCGAACTGGTAGACAATCCCCACGACAACTGGAGTGACATCGACTCGAGCCTTCCGGACCGTGAGATCGAAATCCTTGGCCCGCCAACCACCTCCGGCACCCGCGATGCCTTTGAGGAACTGGCTATGGCGGCTGTCAGTGAAGAAGCCGGCTACCCAGGTGAGTACACCGATGTCCGCTCTGACGGTGCCTACGTGGATTCAGGTGAAAACGACAACCTGATCGTCAAACGCATTCAGGAAAACAAGGCGGCTATTGGCGTCTTCGGTTACAGCTTTCTGGAGGAGAACCGCGACAGCATCAAGGCCCTCAGCGTGAATAGCGTTGAACCCACGACCGAGAGCATTTCCAAAGAAGATTATCCCATCGCGCGGAGCCTGTGGTTCTACATCAAGAACGCCCACGAAGGGGACGTGGTGTCGGGTGTTGACGGCTACGTCAGCCTCTTCATGGACGATCTGATGATTGGTCCGAACGGGCTGCTCGTTGGTGAAGGCCTGATTCCCCTGAATGGCGAAACCCGCAGCAAGTGGCAGGAACGCGTTGCCAATCGGGTTGAACTCAAACGTAGCGATCTCAAGTAATCTCTGGTAATTTCCCGGCTGCTTTCCGCCGCCTGCGGGCAGTCGGGTTTTCGAGTGTACAGGGGAGGCAACAACAGTGGGCGTAGGTGAAACCACGCTGTTCATGCTCGCGGGACTGATCCCGCTGGGTTACGCCGGATTCTTCCTGGGCCGGCGCAAGGCACTGGCAACCCAGGCCGATGGCAACCGCCTGCACTCCAGGCCCCAGCAGTACGGTTGGTACTCAGTAGTCGCCATGGCGGTGCCCGCCATCGGGGTCGCCTTTGCCGCCTCCCTGCTCAATCTTCTCGGCTGGATTGCTCTGCCTTCAGAGCTGGTGCTGATCATGACGCTGGTCACAGCGGCAGTCGGCTTCGCCTGTGGCCTCAAGGCAATCCGCCCCAACCTGCGCGCCCGCAATACCCTTGACCGGCTGATTCGCTGGCTGCTGCTGGGCGCGGCTCTGATTTCCATCATGACCACCCTCGCCATTGTGCTGTCGGTCATTTTCGAGGCCATGCGCTTCTTCCGGGAAGTCAGTGTCTGGGAATTCATAACCGGGACCGTCTGGTCGCCCGGGGATTCTTTCCTGGAAGCTGCCGGCCGCGGTGATGAAGTCAGTGAGGGCGGTGGTGGTGTCTTCGGTTCGGTACCTCTGTTTGCGGGTACCTTCATGGTCACCGCCATCGCCATGGCAGTGGCATTGCCCATCGGGCTGCTGTCCGCGATCTTCATGTCCGAGTACGCATCGCTGCGCACCCGGGGCGTGGTCAAACCAATCCTCGAGATCCTCGCCGGCATTCCCACGGTGGTCTATGGTTTCTTCGCCGCCATCACCGTAACGCCCATTGTGGTGGACATTGCCGGCTTATTCGGGCTCGACGCCTCCTACAGCAACATTCTTTCGCCCGGCATCGTCATGGGCATCATGATCATTCCTTTCATCTCGTCACTTTCGGATGACGTGATCAACAGCATTCCCCAGAGCCTGCGCGAGGGCGCCTTCGCGCTGGGCACCACCCGTTCTGAAACCATCAAGAACGTGGTCGTGCCCGCCGCATTACCCGGCGTGATATCCGCCTTCCTGCTGGGGGTCTCACGCGCCCTGGGCGAAACCATGATCGTGGTGATGGCGGCGGGCGTTCGTCCCAACCTGACCTGGAACCCGCTGGAAGACATGACCACGGTCACCGTCAACATTGTCTATTCGCTGACCGGAGACCAGTCCTTCGACAGCCCTCAGACGCTCTCCGCCTTTGCCCTGGGGCTGGTGCTGTTCATTGTAACCCTGACGCTGAACATCATCTCCACGGTGCTGGTGCGGCGCTTCAAGCAACAATACGACTGAGCGATCCGATATGAGTACGCGCAAACTGACCGGCTCCGCCAACGATGCCCGCATCCGCCGGCGCTACCGTGCCGAACGGCGCTTCAAGGCGTACTGCATTGGGGCGGTTACCATCGCCTTCGCCATCATCGTGGCGTTCTTCAGTGACATTATCAGCCAGGGTTACACCGCCTTCTGGCAGCATGAGGTCAAGGTCACGCTTGAGTACAACGAGCGCTCCGCCCGTCTGAGCCAGTTCGCGCTGCCCGGGGAGATGCGTGAGGTCGCCTCACGGGGTGCAACACGCTCCATACCCTTAGCCATTGACCGCAACCCCGACCTGATGGGCACCACCGATGAAAAATGGGTGCCCGTGAAAGCGGAAATTGACCAGTATCTCAAACACGGTCATTCCATCAGCAACGATCTAAAGAAGAAGGTCGATACCCTCTTTGCGGAAGGCCAGATCCGCGAGGCTTTCAATACCCGCTTTTTCACCACCGGCGACTCCAAGCTGCCGGAACTGGCGGGTATCTTCTCGGCGGCTGTGGGCACCCTCTATGTTCTGGGCATCACTCTGATCTTCGCCTTCCCCATCGGGGTCATGTCGGCGGTCTATCTGGAGGAGTTCGCCCCGGACAATAAGCTGACCCAGACCATCGAGGTCAACATCAACAACCTGGCTGCGGTGCCGTCGATCATCTTCGGCCTGCTGGGTCTGTCCCTGTTCATCAACTTCTTCGGGGTTCCCCGTTCCTCAGCACTGGCCGGTGGCCTGACCCTGGGTCTGATGACTCTGCCGATCATCATCATAAGCACCCGCGCGGCATTGCGAGCCGTACCCGATCCCATCCGCCTTGGCGCCTTCGCCATGGGTTGCTCCCGCTGGCAGGTGGTAAGGGACCATGTGCTGCCGTCATCACTGCCAGGCATACTCACCGGTACCATCATCGGGCTGGCCCAGGCCATGGGCGAAACGGCGCCGTTGATCATTGTGGGCATGATCGCCTACATCCCGGAGGCGCCTTCCGGCATCTTTGAGTCCGCCACGGTTCTTCCGGCACAGGTCTTCACCTGGGCCTCGGAACCCCAGCAAGCCTATGTGGAGAAGACGGCTGCCGGCATCCTGGTGCTGCTGGCGGTGCTCCTGACCCTGAATGCAACGGCCGTCTTCCTGCGGCGCCGGTTCGAACGCCGCTGGTAGCGCTAGTCGAGGTGCTTATGTACTCTGAAGCCACAACCGAATCACCCGAGACCACGGAATCAGTGACCGCTATGACCGGGCAGACCGACACCGACACACCGACCCCCAGGGCCGAAGCCGCCAACAAAGACGTCAAGGTCAGGGCCGAGAATTTGAATCTCTGGTATGGCCAGACACAAGCGCTGCACAACCTTAATCTCAACATCTATGATCGGGAAGTAACGGCCATGATCGGCCCCTCGGGCTGCGGCAAGAGCTCATTCCTGCGCTGCCTCAACCGCATGAATGACCTGATCCCGAGTGTGCGGATTAACGGGGAAATCACCCTGGATGGCGAAGACATTTACGATCCCGATGTGGACGTCGTCCAGCTGCGCAGCAACGTGGGCATGGTCTTCCAGAAGCCCAACCCCTTCCCCAAGAGTATCTACGAGAACATTGCCTACGCACCACGATTGCATGGCATCGTGAACAGCCGCAGAGACCTGGACGAATTGGTGGAACACTCGCTAAAACGCGCAGGACTCTGGCGGGAAGTATCGGACCGGCTCGAAACACCGGGTACGGCCCTCTCCGGCGGCCAGCAGCAGCGTCTGTGCATTGCCCGTGCGATTGCCGTGAACCCGGAAGTCATCCTGATGGACGAGCCGGCTTCCTCCCTGGACCCGTTGGCCACGGCCACCATTGAGGAATTGATCGACGAGCTGAAGGACCGCTACACTATCGCCATCGTCACCCATAACCTCCAGCAGGCTGCGCGCGTAGCCAGCTATACCGCCTTCTTCCATATGGGCGAAATCGTGGAGTTCAATGACACGGACACGCTCTTCACTAATCCGCGCGAGCAGAAGACCGAAGACTACATTACCGGTCGCTACGGCTGATCCGATTATCCGGGCTCAGCCGATGAGCACCGTCGGGTTGCCGACCACCAGCTTACCCCCGTGGGCTGTCGCACAGCCCAGGGTGGCGGCAGGCCTGCCATTGATGAATACCGTCGGCGAGCCTTCACTGACGGTGTCCGGCGGTCCTAGACAGACGGCCTTGTCGCCCTGACGGACGGCGGGGCACCCCCCGATCAGCACATCCGGTGCGCCTTCAACGGCAGGACCGCCCACATGGGGTTTGGGCCCATCAAACTGGGGACAGACGTGAAAATCGCCGAGGGTGGCAGCGGGTTTGCCCATGAACCTCTCCCTGTTCCTTTTCTGATCTGATACCTGCTTTGCCGATTCGGGGTGAATCGAATTCCTTGTGCGCCTGTGAGCGCACAGGACGGAATTAAATCACTGCTGCCAGCGCCAATCAAGCCACGCCCTCTCAATGCTATAATGCAATGCCATTCAGGAGGACTGCCCGTGGCCGATCTCAACCCCCGCCAACGCGAAGCCGTTAAATACCTGGACGGACCCCTGCTGGTGCTCGCCGGCGCCGGCAGCGGCAAAACCAGCGTCATCACGCGCAAGATCGCCCATCTGATTGAGTACGCCGGCTACCCTGGGCGCCACATCGCTGCCGTCACTTTCACCAACAAGGCAGCCCGTGAGATGAAAGAGCGGGTCAGCAAACTGGTCGACCGGCGCGCCGCGCGGGGCCTGACCGTGGCCACATTCCACAACCTCGGACTGACCATCCTGCGCGAAGAACACGACGCGGTCGGCTACCATCCAGGCTTCTCCATCTTTGATGCCGAGGACGCGCGCGCCCTGCTGCGTGATCTGTTAGCGGAGCACGCCCCGGACACCGGCCTCGGGATTGGTGATCTGCAGGCGACCATCTCCAGCTGGAAGAATGCGATGCTGCTGCCCGACCAGGCGCTGAGCCGGGCCAACGAGGCCCGCGAGGAGCGCTTTGCGGTCATTTACCAGCATTACGCGGACTACCTTAAAGCTTATAACGCCCTGGACTTCGACGACCTGATCCTGCTGCCGGTGCTGCTGTTCCGCAACCACGAGGAGGTGCTGCAGAAATGGCAGCGCCGCATCCGCTACCTGCTGGTGGATGAGTACCAGGACACCAACCTGAGCCAGTACGAGCTGGTACGCATGCTTGTGGGCCACCGTCAGGGCCTGACGGTGGTCGGTGACGACGACCAGTCCATCTACGCCTGGCGCGGCGCGCGGCCGGAAAACCTGGCCCAGCTCAAAGAGGACTTCCCGTCGCTGAAGATTGTCAAGCTGGAACAGAACTACCGTTCCATGCGCCGCATCCTGAGCACAGCCAATACCGTTATCGCCAACAACCCGCATGTTTTCGACAAAGCCCTGTGGAGTGACCTGGGTGTGGGCGATCCCATCCGCATTCTGCGTACCCGTAATGAGGAAGGCGAGGCCGAACGCATCGCCTCCGAGATCCTGGACCAGCGGCTTCGCAATCGCTCGGAATACCGCGACTTCGCCGTGCTCTATCGAGGCAACCATCAGTCGAAACTGCTGGAGATCAAGCTCCAGGCTTACCAGATCCCCTACAAAATCTCCGGCGGAACCTCATTTTTCGCGCGCAATGAAATCAAGGATGCGATGGCGTATCTGCGCCTTCTGACCAACCCGGATGACGATGTCGCCTTCCTGCGCGTGGTCAACGTCCCGCGCCGGGAGATCGGCCCGCGCACGCTGGAGCAGCTCACCGGCTACGCTCGCCAGCGACAGATGAGTCTGGTGCGTGCTCTGGATGAAGTAGGTGCCGAAAGCCATATCCAGGGCCGGGCCCTGGAGAAGCTGCGCCGTTTCACCCACTTCCTGCACGACGTTCGCGCCCAGCTGGAAAACGGCGATGACACCCTGGACGTGATCCGCCGGATGTTTACTGAGGTGGAATACGAAGAATGGTTGCACCAGAACGCTTCCAGCGCCAAGCAGGCCCAGAAGCGCATGGAGAACGTGTGGTACCTGCTGGATTCCATCGAGCAGATGGAACCGGACGAAGACGACGGCGATACAGAACAGACCCTGGAGGACGCCGTCAGTCGCCTGGTACTGCGTGACATTCTGGATCGCCAGGAGGAAGAGGACGACAGCGACCGGGTCCAGCTGATGACCCTGCACGCCTCAAAAGGGCTGGAGTTTCCTCATGTCTTCGTCATGGGGCTGGAGGAGGAACTGCTGCCGCACCGCAGCAGCATCGAGTCAGAAACCATCGAGGAGGAGCGGCGCCTGATGTACGTGGGCATCACCCGCGCCCAGCGCACCCTGACCCTGACCTACACTGCCCAGCGCAAGCAGTACGGCGAACTCATTGAGCCCATTCCCAGCCGCTTTCTGGACGAAATGCCGGACGACCATGTGGAACGCGAGGGCAGCTCGGACAAAGACCCCGAGGCGAACCAGCGCCGCGGCCGAGCCACTCTGTCAGCACTTATGGACGACCTCTCATGAGGTTTCGGAGTACCCCTCCTGCACCGCCCAGACGGCGGCTTCCACCCGGGAACGCAGCCCGAGCTTCTTGAGCAGGTGCTTGACGTGCACCTTCACGGTGCCCTCGCTGATATCCAGCCGCCGGGCCACCATCTTGTTGGAAAGCCCCTCCGCGATGTGGCGCAGAATGTCTTTCTCGCGCGGGGTCAGGCTGGCGTAGTCCGGGCCCTGCGTTTCCGGGGTTTGCTGCTGGCGCAGGGCATCCGCCAGCAGGGTGGTCAGCCGGTCACTGATCACCAGCTTGCCTACGGCCGCCTGGTGCAGACGACCCATCAGATCCTCGGGCTCCATGTCCTTGAGCAGATAGCCATCCGCTCCGGCACGCAGCGCCGTGACCACATCATCCTCGGCATCCGATACCGTGAAAATCACAATACGCCCGGGAAAGCCATCATCACGGAGCCTGCGCAGCGTTTCATGCCCATCTGTCCCGGGCATATTCAGATCCAACAGGATCAGATCCGGATCCAGTTCTTTTGCAAGCCGCAAACCCTCCTCGGCATTACTCGCCTCTCCTGCCAGGGTCATGCTGTCTTCCATGTCCAGCAACTGGGTAATACCCCGGCGAAGCAGGGGGTGGTCATCAATCAGAAGAAGGCGAGCGGGGTTGTTTTCTTCTGGCTGGCTCATGGTTTTATCCCGTTACTGGTCAGTTGCCGAAAAGTTCAGGAAGCCTGGATCAGGCTGGAGTTGTTCTGGGGAATCATCAGGCGCACTTCAGTGCCCCCTTCCTCCCGGTTATGCATGCTGATCTCGCCGCCCAGGGTCTGGCTGCGATCACGCATGATCACGATGCCATAGTGACTCGGTGGTACCCCATCATCAGGCAACCCGACGCCATTATCCCGAACCACCACCCGCAGAGCCCCATTGTGCTGGTAGACGTGCACGGAAGCCTGGGTCGCGCTGGCATGTTTGAGCACGTTCGCCAGCGCTTCACGCACAATCTGAAGCACGTGGATCTCTTCATTGGGTGAGAACATCCTGGGCGCCATATTGTATTCCAGTGACACGGGGTAGCCCAGCCGCTCACTGAACTCTCTCACCGTCTGGTTCAGGGCCTCCTCAAGCCCGGGCGAATCGAACTGCAGACGAAAGGTTGTCAACAGCTCACGAAGCTGGCGGTAGCCGTTGTTGAGCCCGTTTCGAAGCTCCTGGATCACCTCCCCTTCGCGGGCATCCACCTCACGGCCGGATTCCTGCTGGATTCGCTGAAGGCGGGCCACCTGCATCTTGAGATAAGACATCGATTGCGCCAGCGAGTCATGCAGCTCACGCGCGATCACGGTGCGTTCTTCCATCAACGTCAGCCGCTGCTGCTCGGTCATTCGCTGATTCAGGTAGACAGCGGTACCCAGCTGGTCTGCCAGGGTCTCCAAAAGCTGACGTTCATGTTGCTCAAGCTCCCTGCCTCTCGGGTACCAGACCTCCAGGGTCCCCACCAGCTCATCACCGGTACGCACCGGCAAAAGCAGGCGCATACGGTCTTCCTCGGGCTGATCCAGAAAACTGTGGCAACCAACCAAGCAGGCATCACAGTTGAAAGAACGGCAATGGTCCGGGCGGGTTTCCGCGAACGTCGTCACCGCCTCAAACGAGGCCTCGTTCTCCCGTTCATGCAGATAAAGACTGACTGGTCCAATGTTGAGCAGGCTTTCAAGCTGCTGCAATAAAGGAACGGATCCTTCACACAGATCCGTCGCCGCGTAAAGAGACCGGCTGGCGCTGTGCAGAAGCTGCAGCGCCCGGTGACTGCGCTCCAGTTCATCAGCACGGGCGGCGGCCCGGGACTCCAGATCCGCATACCGTCGCGAGAGGGATGCACTCATCTGATCAAAGCTGCGGCCAAGCACGCCCAGCTCATCCTGGCCCCGGAACTCTGTGCGCCGGGAAAAATCCTGATGCGCCGCTGCCCGCGCTATGGTCAGAAGCCGGTTCAAAGGCTCAACCACACGCCGGCGCACATCAATGAACAGAACAATCACCACTGCCAGGGTCAACAGCAGGGACAGCACCTGCACCATGGCCAGCAGCGTAATCCGGGATTCGGCGCGGCGTTCAAGAGCGCCCACCAGATCATCGACCTCCGTTATAAAAGCGGTGGTGGTACGCACGGGCATGCTGGCGATACCGTCACCCTCAAGCGCGCCTTGATAGGCAGGCCGGATCAGAGCCAGCCAAGTCAGCCGCACCCGCTGATAGCGGGCTGTTACCGGATGATCCAGACCGGGCATGACACTGTTGAGCAGTGGGCTCTCCAAACGGTGCGTGATCTGCTGCATCTGCTGTTCAAGCGCCTGCCGCGCCCCGCCAGGCGATTCCTCGCTCTCAACGCCGGCAAGGGTTACCAGGCGCTGCAGCTCCATACGGATCAGACCCGAGTGGTTGATGGCAGTGGCATCACCTCTGGCACTGGCAGAGATGATCAGCGAAACCACAATATTGATCAGTGCCACGATCACAACGGCGGCCAGCGCCACACCAACGCGGGCAATCAATGAATCCCTGAAAAGACGCATGAGGCTCTCGGCAAGTGATAACGGACTCGGCGTACGCCGAAAGTAATAGACATACTACACCAATTCAACAGCCAACTACCTCTTAAGATCTTTTGACCCTCTCAGGGGTTGAGCAGACACTTGAACAGTTGAACCACAAGTGGTCGTTACCATGGATAAGGTCTTGAATCTGATGCCACCCACAGGCCACAAATGGAATCTCTCCAGTTCCCTGCCCCTGGCCACGCTGGTTCTGGCACTGGCGGCGGGCAGTTGGGGCGTTTTCTGGGCGCTGATCACGCTGGTCGCTCAGGGCTTCGAACTGACCAGCACGCAGTTCAGTGCCATCCTGCTGGCGCCGGCCATCGTGAGCGTTCCGCTCCTGTGGCCGTGCTACCGATGGGCCCTGGGTGCCAGCAATCCCGGCAATCTACTGTTAATCGCCTTTATCGCCCTGATACCGTCGCTCGCGGGGCTGGCGCTGGCCAGCCACTTCAGCCACCTGCTGCTGGTAGGCATGGGGCTCGGCATTGTCCCAGGCTGCTTTGTTATCGGGATCGTTTACCTGCGCAAGCTCACCCACATTCCCTGCGTCATTCTGACCGTTACCCTCCTGATGCTGAGCATTCTCGGGCTCATCTTCGCCTATGCCTCCACGCCCCTCATCACCGAGGCTTTCGGCTGGCGTTTCACGCCCCTGATGAGCATCGCGCTGATTGTGATCGCCGCCAGCTTTCTCGCTGCTCTCGGCGAAGCCCCTGAACCTCAGGTGTGATGCCCGCCTATCCCTTGATGGGTAGACCCCGGTTATCTCGTGGTATCCATGCAGACCCAATGCTTCTTTTTGCCCAGAATAGGATCCATAAGCCTGGACATTGAGAAAGCTCAACATTCAGGTAGCGCGAACAGGGCAACCCTGAGGAGATCAAAATGAGTAACTTTCTGGACCGACTGACGTTCTTCAAGCGCCAGAGGGAACCCTTCGCCGATGGCCACGGGGTTACCGTGGACGAGGATCGGCGCTGGGAGGACGGCTACCGCTCACGCTGGCAGCACGACAAGGTGGTGCGTTCCACCCACGGCGTGAACTGCACCGGCTCGTGCTCCTGGAAGATCTACGTCAAGAACGGGCTGGTCACCTGGGAGACCCAACAGACCGACTACCCGCGCACGCGCCCGGGGCTGCCCAACCATGAGCCGCGTGGCTGCTCCCGCGGTGCCAGCTTTTCCTGGTACATCTATAGCGCCAACCGCCTGAAATACCCCATGGTTCGCCGCCACCTGGTGGAACTCTGGCGCCAGGCCAAGCAGCAGCATAACGACCCGGTCGAAGCCTGGGCCTCCATCGTCCAGGACCCACACAAAGCCCACGCCTATAAGTCCCGGCGTGGCCTGGGCGGCTTTGTGCGCGCCGACTGGACCGAAGTACAGGAAATCATCGCCGCCGCCAACGTCTACACCGCGCGCGACTACGGTCCGGACCGGATCATCGGTTTCTCCCCGATTCCCGCCATGTCCATGGTCTCCTACGCCGCCGGCACCCGTTATCTGTCGCTGATCGGCGGCGTCTGCATGAGCTTTTACGACTGGTACTGCGACCTGCCGCCGGCTTCACCCCAGACCTGGGGCGAACAGACGGATGTGCCGGAGTCCGCGGACTGGTTCAACTCCACCTTCCTGATGATGTGGGGCTCCAACGTGCCGCAGACGCGCACGCCGGACGCCCACTTCATGACCGAAGCCCGCTACCGGGGCACCAAAACGGTCACGGTGACGCCGGACTATTCCGAGGCGTCCAAGTTCGGCGACGTCTGGCTCAACCCCAAACAGGGCACCGATTCCGCCCTGGCCATGGCGCTGGGCCATGTCATCCTCAAGGAATGGCACGTTGAGGGTAAGAGCGATTACTTCGACGACTACGTGCGCCGTTACACCGACCTGCCCTACCTGGTGCTTCTGGACGAAGAGAACGGCAATACCGTCCCCGGGCGTTTCCTGCGTGCCTCAGATCTGGCGGACGATCTCGGCGAAGACGACAACGCCGACTGGAAAACCATTTCCTGGGACGAAAACAGCAGCACTCTGGTCGCGCCTACCGGCTCCATCGGTTTCCGCTGGACTGAAAACAAGGGCAAGTGGAACCTGGAGCAGAAGACCAGTGACGGCAAGGACATCCACCTGCGCCTGAGCCACATTGACAGCGCGGATGACGTCACCAGCGTGGCCTTCCCCTACTTTGGGGGCGGCGGCAACCCGCACTTCTCCCATACCAGCCACGATCCGGTACAGCAGCGCCGCGTGCCGATCCGCACCATTACCCTGGCTGATGGCAGCAGTGCGCGTGTCGCCAGCGTGTTCGATCTGATGGTGGCCAACTACGGCATCGACCGGGGTCTGGGCGGCGACCACGTGGCCAGCTCTTACGATGACGATGTGCCCTACACCCCGGCCTGGCAGGAAGCAATTACCGGTGTACCGCGCGAGAAGGTCATCACCATCGCGCGCGAGTTCGCCGACAACGCCCACAAGACCCAGGGCAAGTCCATGATCATCATCGGTGCCGCGATGAACCACTGGTACCACATGGACATGAACTATCGCGGCGTCATCAAGATGCTCATGCTGTGCGGCTGTGTCGGCGTCTCCGGCGGTGGCTGGGCGCACTACGTGGGCCAGGAGAAGCTGCGCCCGCAGACCGGCTGGGCCCCCGTCGCCTTTGCAATGGACTGGCACCGGCCACCGCGCCACATGAACTCCACCTCCTTCTTCTACAGCCACACCAGCCAGTGGCGGCACGAGACCGTGGATATGGAGGAGATCCTGTCACCGCTGGTCAATGCGGATGACTGGAACGGCTCCATGATTGACTACAACGTGCGCGCCGAGCGCATGGGCTGGCTGCCGTCCGCGCCGCAGCTGTCGCGCAACCCGCTGCAGGTGGCGCGCGAGGCCAAGCAGGCCGGCATGGAGATCAAGGACTATATCGTGCAGTCGCTGCGCGACGGCAGCCTGCAGTTCGCCAGCGAAGATCCGGACAATCCGGCCAACTTCCCGCGCAATATGTTCGTCTGGCGCTCCAACCTGCTGGGCTCCTCGGGCAAGGGTCACGAGTACTTCCTCAAGTACCTGCTCGGCACCGAGACCGGCCTGCAGGGCAAGGATCTGGACAGCATTCCCAATGCGGAGAAGCCCGAAGAAGTCCAGTGGCGCGAGGCGGCTACCGGCAAGCTGGACCTGCTGACGACCCTGGACTTCCGCGTGTCCACCACCTGCATGTATTCGGACATCGTGCTGCCAACGGCCACCTGGTACGAAAAGCACGACATGAACACCTCCGACATGCATCCGTTCATCCACCCGCTGACGGCGGCCGTGGATCCGGCTTGGGAGTCACGCTCGGACTGGGACATCTACCGCGGCATTGCCAAGAAGTTCTCGGAGCTGTGCCAGGGCCATCTGGGTGAGGAAACCGATGTGACCACCCTGCCGCACATCCACGACACCCCGGCGGAGATGGCCCAGCCCAAGGATGTGAAGGACTGGAAGAAAGGTGAGTGCGAACCCATCCCGGGTAAGACCATGCCCAACATGGTGGCGGTGGAGCGCAACTACCCCGAGACCTACAACCGCTTTTCCGCGCTTGGCCCGCTTATGGACAACGCAGGTAACGGCGGCAAAGGCATCACCTGGAAAACTCAGGATGAAGTCGAGTTTCTGGGCGATCTCAACGGTCGCGTGACCGAAAACGTCAGCACCAAGGGTCGCCCCAAGATCCGGACGGCAGTCAACGCCTGCGAGACCATTCTGAGTCTGGCGCCGGAAACCAACGGCCACGTGGCGGTGCGCGCCTGGGATGCGATGAGCGAACAGACCGGCCGCGAGCACGCGCACCTGGCACGCGCCCATGAAGGCGAGACCATCCGCTTCAACGATATCGTGGCCCAGCCGCGCAAGATCATTTCCTCGCCCACCTGGTCCGGCATCGAGTCCGACAAGGTGAGCTACAACGCGGGCTGGACCAACATCAACGAGCTGATCCCGTGGCGAACCCTGACCGGGCGCCAGCAGTTCTACCAGGATCACCTCTGGATGCGCGCCTTCGGCGAGACTCTGTGCGTGTACAAGCCGCCGATCGATATGAAAACGATCGACCCAATCATGAACCAGAAGGGCAACGGCAACACCGAGATCGTTCTCAACTTCATCACGCCGCACCAGAAGTGGGGCATCCACAGCACCTACACGGACAATCTGTTGATGCTCACGCTTTCGCGCGGCGGCCCGATCGTATGGATGAGCGAGAAAGACGCGGCCAAGGCCGGGCTTGAAGACAACGACTGGATCGAAGCCTTCAACATCAACGGTGCGATTACGGCGCGGGCAGTGGTCAGCCAGCGGGTGCCCGAGGGCATGTCGATGATGTACCACGCCCAGGAGAAGATCGTGAACACGCCCGGATCCGAGATCACCGGCAACCGCGGCGGCATTCACAACTCCGTCACCCGGGCCGTTCTCAAGCCGACGCATATGATCGGCGGCTACGCGCAGCAGAGCTACTTCTTCAATTATCACGGAACCGTGGGTTCCAACCGCGACGAATTCATCGTCGTCCGCAAGATGAGCAACATCGACTGGATGGACGAGGAATCGGGCGATGCCATGCGAACAGAGGGGGCATGACATGAGGATACGCGCACAGATCGGCAAGGTGCTGAACCTGGACAAGTGCATCGGGTGCCACACCTGCTCAGTAACCTGTAAGAACGTCTGGACCTCCCGCGAAGGCATGGAATACGCCTGGTTCAACAACGTCGAGACCAAGCCCGGCGTGGGCTACCCCAAGGAGTGGGAGAATCAGGAACGCTGGAAAGGCGGCTGGAAGCGCCTCGACGACGGCAGCATCCAGCCCCGCATCGGCGGGCGCTGGCGGGTACTGGCGAACATCTTCGCCAACCCGGACATGCCGGCGATTGATGACTACTACGAGCCCTTCGACTTTGACTACGCGCACCTGCAGAAGGCCGGCGACGCCAAGACCATGCCGACGGCACGGCCGCGCTCACTGCTGACCGGCAAGCGCATGGAGAAGATCGAATGGGGCCCGAACTGGGAAGAAATCCTGGGCGGTGAATTCAAGCACCGCTCGCAGGATTACAACTTCGAGGGCATCCAGAAGGAGATCTACGGCCAGTTCGAGAACACCTTCATGATGTACCTGCCCCGGTTGTGCGAGCACTGCCTCAATCCCACCTGTGTGGCGTCCTGCCCCAGCGGCGCCATCTACAAGCGGGAAGAGGACGGCATCGTACTGATCGACCAGGACAAGTGCCGGGGCTGGCGTATGTGCGTCTCTGGCTGCCCGTACAAGAAGATCTACTACAACTGGAAGTCCGGCAAGTCCGAGAAGTGCACCTTCTGCTACCCACGTATCGAAGTGGGCCAGCCAACCGTGTGCTCCGAGACCTGCGTGGGCCGGATCCGCTACCTGGGCGTGATGCTCTACGACGCCGACCGCATTGAGGAGGCCGCGAGCACCCCCAACGAGCAGGACCTCTACGAAGCGCAGATGGATGTGTTCCTGGATCCGAACGATCCGGAAATCATCGACGAAGCGCGCCGTCAGGGCATCCCGGACGACTGGCTCGAGGCCGCCCAGCACTCCCCCGTCTACAAGATGGCCATGGAGTGGAAGGTCGCGTTCCCGCTGCACCCGGAATACCGGACGCTGCCCATGGTGTGGTACGCGCCGCCGCTGTCGCCCATCCAGTCGGCCGCCGAGTCCGGCAAGATCGGCTATAACGGCGCCATCCCGGATGTGGACCAGCTGCGCATCCCGGTGCGCTACCTGGCCAACCTGCTGACTGCCGGTGAGGAGCAACCCATCACCCACGCACTGGAGCGGATGCTGGCCATGCGGGCCTTCATGCGCGGGCGCAACGTGGACGGGGTCGAGAACATCGACGTACTGGAACGCGTCGGCCTGAGCGTGGAAATGGTCGAGGAGATGTTCCGTTACATGGCCATTGCCGACTACGAAGACCGCTTCGTGATCCCGACCAACAAGCGTGAATACGCCGAATCCATCTACGACGGCCAGACCGAACGTGGTGGCTGCGGCTTCAGCTTCGGCAGTGGCTGTAACGCCGGTGGCGGCGACGACGCCGACGTGTTCGGCGGCAAGCCCAACAACAAACGCCAGTTCTTCGCCGTGCGCGTGGACAAGGTCGGGAACTGAGGAGATCGAAATGCTGGCATTAAGAGCACTGGCGCACCTGATGGCCTACCCGAACGCAGCCATGCAGCAAGCGCTGCCGGAAATGGCCGAGGTTGTCCGCAACGAGCAGCGGCTGGCGGACGGCCCCAAACAGGCCGTTGTTGATCTGATCAACGAACTCGAAAACCAGCCCCTGGGTGAAATTCAGGAGGAGTACGTGAGCCTGTTCGACCGCGGCCGCCACCTCTCACTGCACCTGTTCGAGCATGTGCACGGCGAGTCCCGGGACCGCGGCCAGGCCATGGTGGACCTGATGGAACACTATCGCCTCAACGGCTACGAGCTGGACGCCAAGGAGCTGCCGGATCACATTCCGCTGTTCCTGGAATACCTCTCCACCCAGGACGAAACCGAGATCACCGACATGCTCGGTGATGCCATGCCCGTCATGGTACTGCTTGGTGCACGTCTGCAGGAGAAGGAATCGTCCTACGCGGCGCTGTTCCACGCCCTGGAAGCCATCGGCGGCAGCTGTGAACAGGCGCGGGATATGCGTGAGCTGGCCTCCACCGAAGGCCCGGACGAAACCATTACGAAAATGGACGAGATCTGGGAGGAGGAGCAGATCACCTTCCTTGGCAACAATGACCCGGCCGGTGGTAGCTGCGGCAACACGAGCTCTGGCGCCGCCACCAGCCCAACGGACGAGATCCCGGTGCGCTGGGTGGACAACCCCGGCGCCCAGGCCGCCGGCCAACGCTGATTGAGGGGAGAGACACCATGGAAACCTACATCAACCAACTGATCTTCGGCGTCGGCCCCTATCTGGCCGGCACCATCTTCCTGCTCGGCAGCTTCCTGCGCTACGAGCGTGGCCAGTACACCTGGCGGGCCATGTCCAGCCAGACGTTGAATAACCCGCCGTGGTTCCGTTGGGCGAGTATTGCCTTCCACGTCGGCATACTGCTGCTGTTCTTTGGCCATCTCTTTGGCCTGCTGACGCCAACACCGGTCTACAAAGCCGTCGGCCTGACGCCCGGCGCCAAGCAGCTGATCGCCATTGTTGCTGGCGGCATCTTCGGCCTGCTGTGCTTTACCGGACTGAGCTACCTGGTCTACCGGCGGCTGTTCAATGCCCGGGTGCGCGCCAACAGCAGCCCTATGGACACGTTCATCATCTGCCTGATCTATCTGCAGCTGATCACCGGCCTGGGGACGCTGTTTATCTCCACAAGCCATCTGGACGGCTCCGTCATGGTTCAGCTGGCCCACTGGGCCCAGAACATCGTCACCTTCCAGGCAGGGGCATGGCAGTACATCGTGGACGTGCACTGGATCTACAAGACTCACATCTTTCTCGGCCTGCTGATGTTTACCGCCTTCCCGTTCAGCCGGCTGGTGCACATCTGGAGCTGGCCGGTGGAATACGTGGCCCGGCGGTACCAGATCGTAAGGCCGCAGTGACCGGACTCTTTCCAATGGGTCGACAGGAGCCGGGGATGCTTTCCGGGAACCGCCACAAGTACACCTGTGCAAGCATCCCCGGCTCCTGCCGCCCCAACCGACCCCCGGAGGTAGCATGCAAGCCATCCCTATTCAGCAAGTCGCCGGTGGCGAAATCCTGGTTAACGGTCGCACTATTACCGAAGATGCCATTGATCAGGAGGTCCAATATCATCCGGCATCATCCTTTCAGGAAGCCCGAAAAGAAGCGGCACGCGCTCTGTCTATCCGCACAATGCTGATCACAGAAGCGGAACGCCAGGGCATCACCGGTGAAAACCGTGAGACAGCAGAAACCCAGGAAGAAGCCCAGATCCGCCTTCTGCTCGACCAGGAACTGGACAACCCGGAGCCGGACGAAGCCGCCTGCCGCCAGTACTTCGAAAGCAACCGCGAGCGCTTCCGGTCACCCAGCCGGTACCATGTCTCCCACATCTTCCGCCCAGCACCGGCTGACGATGCCGAGGCCCGCGTGGCCGCCCGTGAGCGCTGCCGCCGCATCATCCGCATCTGCCAGGCGGACGCCAACCGGTTCACCCGGCTCGCGTTCAAGCACTCAAAATGCCCCTCCGCTGAGGCTGGCGGCGATATGGGCGTCGTGGGCCCCGGCGACACCGCCCACGACTTTGAGAAAGCACTGGATCGCCTCCCGGAGGGTGAGATATCAACCCACCCCCTGGAAACCCGCTACGGCTTCCACGTGGTCTGGCTGCACGAGCGCCAGCGCGGTGAGCTGTTATCCTACGAAGCCGTTAAGGAAAAAATCGCCACCTATCTGAAGGAATCCGTCTGGCGCCGCTCCGTCAGCCAATACCTCCAGATCCTGGCCGGTCGCTCGCGCATTGAAGGGATTGATCTCAACGGAGCCGATAACCCATTGGTACAGTAGGGGCTATACTGTTGAGGTCAAAAGAAGCTGGCGACAATCACCGAATACAGAGGCATTCAAATGGCGGTAGAAACCTTCACCCCCGAACCAAGCATCACCACCTTCGACGACCTGGCCAAAATGTCCGAGATGGACGGCCCCGGCACCAAGCTGCTGGTCGTGCTCATCAACGTACAGCGTCTCCAGGAAAAAACCGCCAGCGGCGAACACGCTGCCATGGACGACCAGGGCTCCCTCATGCCCCTGATGGTGCGTGACTTCCCCTTGACACCCGAGACCCGCCTGAAAGACATTGTTGCAGAGGCGGATCAGGTCAGCACCAATTGGGAATTTCTGATGACGGCCGTTCTCCCCGGGCGCAACGGCGAGCCCCTGCCCGAGGACGAAACCGAGCAACACCTCACGCGGATGGCCCAGACCCTCACTACCGGGGAGAACCTTGATCAGTTCGCTATCTTTACACGTGAAGGCGAACCCGTACAGCTCCAGGCCATGAGCGAGCAGTAAGGAGAATACGATGTCCGAACCGCAAAAAGCGCTGGTCGACCAATTCGGGCGCACCATCACCTATGTGCGCATCTCGGTCACGGATCGGTGCGACTTCCGCTGCGTCTACTGCATGAGCGAGGACATGGAATTCCTGCCGCGCCAGCAGATACTCAGCCTGGAGGAAATCGCGCGCATCGCCCGGATCTTCCGTGGACTCGGCGTTGAGAAAATCCGCCTGACCGGCGGCGAACCACTGGTCCGCAAGGATATTGTGAAGCTGGTCGAGGACATCGGAAATCTTGAGCTCAATGATCTTGCCATGACCACCAACGGCAGCCAACTGCCTCACATGGCCCATGACCTCAAGGCCGCCGGCATGGACCGGCTCAACATCAGCCTCGATTCACTGGACGCGGAAAAGTTCCGTAATATTACCCGAACCGGGGACCTCAACCGCGTCATCAAAGGCATTGATGCCGCCGTCGAAGCCGGCTTCAAAGGCATCAAGCTCAACAGCGTCATCATGAAGAACAGTAACGACCATGAAGTGCTGGACCTGGTTGAGTTCGCACGTTCACGCGGTATCGATATCAGCTTCATCGAGGAAATGCCGCTGGGCGAGATCTCCGATCACACCCGGGACGAAACCTTCTGCTCCAGCGACGAGGTTCGGGAAATCATCGAGCAGCGTTACAGCCTCATCCCCAGTACCGCGGATACCGGTGGCCCCTCGCGCTACTTCCAGATGCCGGACTCACCGAGCAAGGTAGGCTTCATTTCTCCGCATACCCATAACTTCTGTGGCGACTGTAACCGCGTACGTCTGACCGTGGAGGGGCGGCTGCTGCTTTGCCTGGGGAACGAACACTCAAAGGATCTGAAGGGGCTGATGCGGCGCTACCCTGAGGATGACGAACCAATCCGGGAGGCCATTATCAGCGCCATGGACCTCAAGCCCAAGGAGCACCACTTCACTACTGACGGCGATGTTCAGATCCTGCGATTCATGAACATGACTGGCGGCTGAACGTCACGCGGTCTCTGCGCCAGGCTCATCAACAGGGATGTTTAGAAGCCGGATCAGTTGAGGGGCATTATTTTCAGAGATGAGATCACTCAGAGTATAACGATCCAACGTTGCCAGAAACGCTTCCAAGGCCTCACTCAGGATACCCTTGAGCGAGCACACCGGTGATATAACGCAGGTGTTATCCGGCCCGAAACATTCGACCAGATTCAGATCAGGCTCCATCTCACGCACCAGCACACCCAGATTGACGTCCGAGGATGCCATACGCAGTCGGATTCCACCTTTCTTACCTCGAATACTGTCAAGATACCCTTTACGGGTAAGCTGATGAACCACCTTCATCAGATGGTTTTTGGAGATCCGATACCGGTCAGCGACCTCCTGTATGGTCGCCAACCGGTCACCCTGGAGGGAGACGTACATCAAAACCCTGAGGGAATAGTCTGTGTAGCTGGTAACTCGCATTGACTGCTCTCAAATGCCCGAGACTGCACTCGCCCCCCACTTCGTTTAACCGAGGGAAAGCTTATTTATTCGCCCTCTGCGACCAAGTAGTCAACGGCATTCTCGATTTCTTTATCAGAGCAATCACTGCAGCCACCTTTGGCCGGCATCGCGTTGTAGCCATTAATCGCGTGGCTGTAGAGAGTCTCCTTACCTTTGCTGATACGATCCGACCAGGCGCCTGTATCACCCAGCTTGGGCGCGCCTGCAGCACCGGAGTCATGGCAGGCCGCGCAGGCATCTGCGTAGACTTCTTCTCCGCCTCGGGGCCCACTGGCCTGTTGCTGCATCTGCTGGCCCTGCTCACCCGCAATATTCACGTTGCCAGTGGGCTTAATGCGATTCCTTATCTGATCCTCAACAGCCGCC
The DNA here is from genome assembly GCF_040196175.1 of Salicola sp. Rm-C-2C1-2. Taxonomy (NCBI): domain Bacteria; kingdom Pseudomonadati; phylum Pseudomonadota; class Gammaproteobacteria; order Oceanospirillales; family Halomonadaceae; genus Salicola; species Salicola sp. Rm-C-2C1-2. The sequence goes on from NZ_JBEFNF010000006.1 coordinate 163,684, forward strand.
AATGTGAGCGCGGAACCACCCAGCGCTGCAATGAGGCCGAGACTTACGAAAATACGGGTCAGTTTGTTCATTACCACACCTCAATCGTCAGAAGCGCCCCAATTATACCCGCTCCTGGCCGATGATACGAGCCTGCTTACTCGCCATCTTCCTCTGCAGTTCCACTGGACTGGAGCTGGCAGTAGTTTTCAAGACCCATACGGTCAATCATATCGAGCTGAGTCTCCAGGAAGTCGACGTGGCCTTCCTCTTCTGACAGCAAGGAGGCCAGCAGATCCCGTGAACCGTAATCCTGAACGGACTCCGCCTGCTTGATGCCAGCCCGGTAGATCGCAATTCCGTCGTGCTCCGCCTTAAGGTCACACTCCAGAATCTCCTTGACATTCTCACCGATCAGCAGCTTGTTAAGGTCCTGCAGATTGGGGAGCCCGCCCAGAAATAGAATGCGTTCAATCAGCCGATCGGCGTGTTTCATTTCGTCGATGGATTCGTCGTATTCAATCTTGCCCAGCTTATCGATGCCCCAGTCCTTGAGCATACGGGCATGAAGGAAGTACTGATTGATAGCGGTCAGTTCCGCAGCCAGCGCTTGATTCAAATACTGAATGACTTGCTTGTCGCCCTTCATGAGACCTGTCTCCTGATCCGATTCGTCTGTGCTAATGCCGTTAAATTAGCACAAGCGGGTCAGGGGCGACCAGCCGGTAACCGTGTAGACGGGCGTTATGCCGGCCGTGCCAGTGTGTTGAGCAGATCCAGGTCGAGGCTCTGACGATGCTCGTTCAGGATGTCCCTCGCCATGGTTCCACAGCGGCCACACTGACTGGCAACACCCAGCTCGTTACACAGCTGGCGCATACTGGAGCAGCCATCCTCTGCCGCGCGGCGGATTTCGTGATCAGTAATTTGATTGCAGACACAGACGTACATGACAACTCCTGCATGGCAGCTAACGAACACCTTAATGCTAATTATTCTTATTTCCTCAAAAGAATGCAAGTGTTTTGCGCAAAAAATGGTCTCACTGGATACTGATACAGTGGACAGGCGCTGGTCGGTACCGAAATGTCAGAAGGGATGGACTTGCAGGCCAACGGCCCTTATCATGCGACTCAGTTTCGAAGGCGCTGCTCGCAGGGCATAAGCCCTCGAACCGACACCGGCGTGACCCATTCCGGTGTTGCCCACCGCCCGTAGCTCAGCTGGATAGAGCGCTGCCCTCCGGAGGCAGAGGTCATAGGTTCGAATCCTATCGGGCGGGCCATACAATCGAGGGGCTTGCGAAGCATCGCAGGCCCTTTTCTTGAACTGGCCAGATGCTGGGCGCGAGCCGGCCCTAAACCAGTGCCCCGTCGATTGAGTGGGTGGCTCCTTTGCAGCCGCTCATAGAAGTCCCAGCTCCAGCCGAGCCGCATCACTGACCATGTCGAAGGTCCATGGCGGATCAAAGACAATGTCCACCTCAGCGTTTTCCACGAACGGCACCTCCATCAGGCGGTTACGGGCATCACCGGCAATTACATCGCCCATGCCACAGCCCGGCGAGGTCAGCGTCATCCGCAGATACACCGAGTTTTGTTGCGCATCAACAGTCAGCTCGTAGACCAGGCCCAGACTGACGATACTCACCGGAATTTCCGGGTCGTACACCTGCTCCAGCGCTTGCCAACACTGGTCCTCGCTGATTTGCCCATCCTCCGGGGTTTCGAATATGGCCACGTCACTGCGCAGACCGACCTTGCCGGCTTCTTCTGGCGAGAGGCGGTAGAGATTACCCTCATGCTTCACCGTTACACTGCCGCCGAGTGCCTGAGTCACGGAAACTTCAGCGCCCTCTGGCAGAGTAACCTCATTGCCATGGGGCACACGCCGCGCCACACACGCCATTGGGAGGGCTAACTCTTTGGGCGGCGTCGCTGGCTGCTTGGCATAGGGTGCCCTGATAGTGAGCGTCTCGGACTCGCCCGCCGCCTCAATATCGATGCGACTTTCCCGCAGGTAGGGGAGGCTCGGCGCATCCAGATAGAGCGTGACGTCGCCAAACGTCAGTGGGGTGTCACTGGTTTCCTCCTCCCCGGGCGGACAGAACGCCAAACACGTCTCCGCCTTTGATGTACCGCCATTGTGGACGAACATCCGCGCCGCTATGCCAGGGGTCTCCTGCTTCGCCAGGAGCTCGGCCAGGTAATCCCGCGCTGCGTCGCTGACGTCAACATCAACACTCATGCTATTGATTCCTTTAAACTGTTTTCTAATTGGATTGACGGGGCTTATGCACCACCCACCTCAAGCCCCATATCCCAGAATGCCTGCTCTAACTTCGTTGCATCAGTGAAGATCCGTGAAAGTCTATTGAATCGTTCCTTTTGAGCTTCCTGAGCATAAAGGTCATTCATCAGTTGCTGAACATTGGTGGCAAGCGCCTGGAATTCATCCCCCGAGTAGGTCTCAATCCATTTCCCGAACGGATGATGCTCAATGTCACCGCCCGCTTTGTCAGCACAATTACGTCCAATCTCGGCGTAGCCCAGTACGCAGGGAGCCAGGGCCGTCATAAGATCCAGCAGATCACCGGAAAGGCCCGCATCCAGAACATACCGTGTGTACGCCATATTGGCCCGGGCTTCCTGCGCCTGCTCAATCTGCTCTCTCGATATTCCCCATTGGCCGCAGTACTCAACGTGCATCGCCATCTCATGATTCAACAGTCCATCCAGCACCGCCACAGCTGATTGCATTGTTGAGATGGAATCGGCCTTGTACACAACCAGCGCCCAGGCACGGCTGAAATGCTTCAGAAAGATATAGTCCTGGATGAGATAGTGCCGGAAGGCCGAGCGCGGCAGCGACCCCTCGGCGAGACGGGCAGGGAACGAATGGTTGATGTAGGCCTGCCACTCCTCCCCGCATTGCTGCTTGAGCGTGTTAAAAAGATCCATCGCTGCATCCCTCCAGTCATGACGAACAGTTGTAATAGGAAACACCGCCAACATTGAACAACTCGGGCGGCTTCAGTCTGTAGAATGCCGTCTCAACCTCATTTGACTGCTCGGCGTAAGGCTGGGTCATGACGTCCTGCAGCTGCCGCAGTGGTGCGTAGTGGCTCTTGGAGGCCTGCTGGTAAGCGGGTACAACGAACCACTCGCGCAGCGTGTATTTGGGGTTCACGCGTTTCATCTGGTAAGCAAGCGCCTCACGGCGGCCCTGCGGGCCCGCGTTTGAATCGCTCGTGCTGTCGACACCGACAAGTGACTGCCATTTTCTGAGCCATTCTGACCAGCGTTTTTCCAGACCGTCGCGGTCCTCGTTCGCCATTGAAGCCTCCACGGATCCCTCGCTGTCCAACGCCCTGTAAAAGCTTTTCCTGAGCGGACCAATATCGTCGGGTATCTCCGAGAGCTCCCGGAAGAGGATCGTGTAATCCACAGGGGTCTGCGCCATCAGCGTCTTGAGCTCACCGAACAGCTCGGCGTCAAAGGCATCAAGGCCCAGTTTCGCCGCCCACATCGCTTCCATTTGGGCCTGCATATGCGCGGGAAACGCTCGCTCAATCTGATCGAGTTGCCAGAGATGATCCTGATTGCCCTCCAGAAGCGGACGCAACGCGGAGCAAAAGCTATGGAAGTTGCGGTGCGCTGCCTCGGGTTGATTCAGGAACGAGAAGTGATTGCCGCCACCGGTCCAGGGCTGATAGTACGGATCAAAAACCTCACAGAAGCCGAAAGGCCCATAATCCAGAGTGAAGCCACCAGCAGCGCAGTTGTCACTGTTGAAGTTGCCCTGGCAGTAGCCGACCCGGATCCAGTTGGCAATAAGAGACGTGAGTCGGCTGCGGAATTCGCGCGCAAGCAACAGCACTTTCTGGGGTAGATCGAGTTCATGGTCGATCACGTCCCCGTACTCCGTGCCAATCAAGTGCAACACGATCTTTTCAAGCTCTTCCATCGCATGTGGATGCTCATTCCTGCGGGCACGGCGACTGAACAGCTCCAGCTGGCCCACACGGATGAACGAGGGAGCAACACGGGTGGTGATCGCCACCGGCTCGGCAATAACCGTATCCGGCTCTGTCGAGCGTGAGCCACCCGAGTACCACGGCCGCCTGACCTTTTCGGTTTTCGAAACATACAGGCTCAGGGACCGCGACGTGGGAACGCCGAGCGCATGCATGTGCTCCTGTGCCAGGAACTCCCGCGCACTTGAGCGAAGAACAGCACGACCGTCTGCACCCCGGCAGTACGGCGTCCGGCCCGCCCCTTTAAGCTGCATTTCCCAGCGTTGTCCCTCGATGACGACCTCCACAACGGAAATGGCTCGACCGTCGCCGTAACCATTTCCGGTTTGGAAGGGGCACTGCTGGACCAATTCAGTACCATAGATGGAAAGGGCATAACCACAGGCCCAGCCGACCTTCCTCATCGACTCGGGAACAGGCGTGATATCGCCTGAAAAAAGAGAGACGAAGTCGGCAGATTGCGCCATGCTGTCGGCGAAGCCCAGCTCGCGAAACAGATCCTTGCTGTGGGCAACGTATTCCGGGTCCTTAATCGGCGTGGGGGTAACCGGCACATAATGACCCCTGAAGACCTGGCGCGGCTCATGGTCTTTCCCGCTGGCGTTCGCTTCCGGGTCGGCGTTGAGTCGGTCCATGAACGAGTAATCCGTCACCTGTGCGAGGTCATTGAGGCTCGCACAGGTGAATGAGGTTTGTTCGGCCACCTTATCGCCCCTATTCATGCAAAACGTGTTGCCGGTCAATCAGGCTTGTGAGGCATAACCGGACGTGTTTTTTAGTGTCGTATCGACATCAACAGCCTGTCAATGCGGGGCTGAAGCCCTCGCCGGGCGCAGCACAGCGATGAGCATGCTCACGCCGGTCGATGCCAGCAATGCGCCCAGGAAAGGCCCCAGTGTTGGCACACTATCCGGGAAACTCGCTGCCAATACGCCGCCGGTAAGGCTGCCTGTTGTGACCCAACCCGGCAGTATTGCCCCAACAAGACCAGCCACGCCGCCAGCCAGAGCCGCCAGGGCCGACATGCGCTGCCAGGGCCCCAGCAACACCGGCACCACGATTGCCGCACACAGCAAATCAGCAATCAGAAACAGACGAAGTACTGAAAACCCCTGGAGACCCACCCAGACGACGGGCACCATCAGCAAAACGGTGATCCACTGCGCGCCGCGCATCGACAGCCCCTTGCGACCGGTGCTGGCGACTGCCATGGAGGCAATGGCGTTCTGTAGGGTATCCACACTGGAGGCGACAAGAGTTACCGCCAATACGAGCGCCGGCAGGCTCAGCCAGCCCGGGGCTGCCGAAACGAGGGCAAAAAACGGGATGGGCGGCTCGCCCAGGGATAACGCCTGCATAGCCGCCAGCATCCCCAGTCCGCCGACAATCATCACCACGACCAGGGTGGCAACGGCGCCAAAGAGGGCGCCACGCCCCAGAGCCCGATTATTCTCGGCGGCCCAGACCCGCTGCCAATAGCCCTGATGGAACAGATTAGCCGCGGTGACCGCAATCACCAGGGTAAGCCCTACCGAGAGCGCACTTCCCATTGGCGCCGCGGGCATCGTCGCTTCCGGCGGCAAAGGCGGGAGCCCCCACCATGCCACCGCGGCCACGAGCAGCAACAGCGCCAGAAGCAACCAAGCCTGCCAGCGATCCGTTGCCATGCTGGCGCGTAACCCGCCCAGAGTTGTGTAGACAAGTGTGACCAAGGCAATACCGATGATAATCAGTGACGGATCGACGTCGGAAAGCAGTCCGGCAATGGAACCGATGGCGGTCAGTTCGGCTGCCAGGAAACAGGCCATGTAAGCCACCGAAACAAAGGCGACCCACCTCCGCACACCGGGGCCATAACAGGCCTCGGCGAACTCACTGATGCTGCGCCCCTCCGGCAGGCGCCTTCGGATCGCTGGCCCATAAAGCCCCAGAACGACAAAGGGAAGCGCGGCGCCAATCGCGTAACCAGCCAACCCAACAGGACCCACGAATGCTGCAATCTCCGGTGGCGCAAAAAGAATCCAGGCCCCCATGCTTGATGCAAGAAACGAGAGCCCAATCGACTGAGTCCCCTGGGAGTTGCGGGCTGTCACATAATCATCAAGGCGGATACCAGCCCGGCTTGCGCGCAGACCGAGCGTACCAAAGAGCGCCAATGCCGCACCGAGCGCGGCCAACGTCAGATAAGTCATTCGCACTTCCTCCGCCGGAATAAACCGGGTCAGGTTCCAGGGTCGGTGTTTTACCCTCTCAGCCTCGGATTTACACGAGGCTCCCCTGGCGACAAATTAATAAGGTTTGCAAATAGGGTCCCTGTCACCGGCCAACGCGTGGCCACCATAGGCTGTCAGAAATCGATCGATTGACGACCAATCCCCCTCTACAACCTCTTCAACGGTCGCTGATAGCGTGCGCGATCTGGGAGTGCCCCTGGTGGGCTCAACCGCGGGGCGCTGGAGATAGCCAATGCGGTGCTGTTCATATCGGTTGAAGAAGCCATCCAGACGGCCCTGTATGCGGCTGCCGCTGCCTTTTCCCTCAGGTCCGGTTAATGGCCGCAGCACATTGGCAAACCGGCACAGGTTCCAATGGGCGGCAATGGGTTGGGCGGAAAACGCATAACGGCCTGTTGCATCCGAGGGATGCCTGATGCGGTCAATATCAGAGTTGTCCATGAACCCCGAATAGGGGGTCAGGGACATACCACCATCGATCGCTGTCAGATGCGTATCGAGTTTGCTGTGGATGAACCCAACGCTTGCCCACTGCGCCATCGTTACAGCGAGCTTATCGCAGACCCGTTCAAAAAATGCTGTGTAGGGTGTGTCGCTATTGATCAGAGCAGGGTCGATTCGGGCAATGGCATAGTCGGTAAGACGTTCAAGCTCTGCCAGCCCCAGTTGGCTGAACGCGTACTCAAACGCGCCGATGGTCAACGGTGACTCGCCAGTCTTGATGACCGATGCGCGAGCCTGATCCAGTTTTCCACCCGCATCGTCATAGGCAATCGCAAGTACCCGCGGTGCTTGAACCCCCATTGCGTTGAGCACTTCGCCCATCAAAAGCTGGTGTAAGCCGTTTCTGACCGAGAGTTCAGCGCCAGCCAGGTCATGATCACTGTCTTCGTGTTGCTGCAATGACAGATCGCAGCGCTGGAAGCAACGATCAATATGCTCGCCCAGAGCAATCTCAGCCGTGGCTCCATGGCGTGGCTCGGGGGCACCCCAGGGCCGTTGTGCGACTTTGCGTCTGATTGGCCGGGCACCGAATGGTACCCGGTGGCCACTGGCAAATGCCGTGATCAGTTCCTGCGGTTGGCCACCAAGACCAAGCACGCTGGCAAGCGGTGCGTTAAACCAAAGCAGTTCAGGCTCCGCCAAGGGTTCCGGCTCCGCCGGGCTGTACATCACCTTTGGCAATCGGGCGTAACTGTTATCCAGTGCCAGACCCGGCCACACAGCCCTAGCATCACCCAATTGCAGGTTATGACTGCTGACAGAATTCATGACTAACCCCGCTGTATAGTTTTGTTTCGACATTAATTGGGCGGTGATACTTTTGTCAATCTGATGTCGTTTCGCTATCATTAACCCATGAGTGACAATGCCAGCACCATCATCGCCGACCGCATCATCCATCTCGCCTGGCAGAGCCACAGCTCTGAGCATGGGCGCGAGTGTGAACTGAGTGGCGCCCAGTGGGCCGCCGTCCGGTTTCTGGCACGCTCGAATGCGATATCGCGCAAGCCGTCGGCCTTTGCCGAATTTCACGGCACCACTCGTGGCACGGCATCGCAGACGCTGAAATCACTCGAATCGGCAGGGCTGGCGAAGCGGGAGAAGGACAGCCGCGATGGCCGGAGCGTGCGCTTCTCGCTGACTGAGGCGGGTGACGCTATCGCGCTCAATGACCCGGTTCTGAGCCTTAAAGAGGCGGTACAGCGCCTCCCTGAGGCTCAAAGGCAGTCGCTGGGCCACCTCATTGAACAACTCACCATCACCCTCTCAGAGAAAGACGGTCATCATTGCTTTGGATGCTGTCATGACTGCGTCCACTTCACTCCCAACGCACGGGAGACGAACGACGGCATCTGTCGGCTGGACGATCAGGCGTTACCCGTGGACGATCCCAGCGCGCTGTGCGTCTACTTTGAACCAGATTGCTAGCCGGAGAACGCCTCGTCCAGAAGCGATAGTATCCACTGCTGCAACGGATCCTGGCTGGTACGGGGATGCCAGGCGGCAATCACGTCGAAGCAGGGCGGCGACTCCTCAAGCTCAATGGGGCGTACCAGCGGATGAGGCAGGATTCTCGAGGGCAGAAAAGCGACACAGTCGCTGGATGCAACACAGGTTGGCGCTGCGGAGAAGCTTGGCACCGACATCACTATATTACGCCCATACCCTTTGCTGGCGAACCAGTCATCGGCGGAACCAATCAGGTTGGCACGCGTTGGCGAGACGATGAGCTGCGGTAACTCAGCGATCTCGCCGATGGTCAGCTGTTGCTCATGCAGCGATGACTCATTGCCCGCCACGCAGATGTGATACTCCGAGAACAACAGCTTGGTCTGGCAGCTTTCCGGTGCGAAGGCGGGAAAAGTCAGCGCCATGTCCAGCTCCCCGGAGGCCAGCATGGCGTGCACTCGGTCACTCTCAAAATCACGTACGATCAGCTTCAGCCCCGGCGCCTGCTGCCGGACCCTGGTGACCAGCTCAGGCAGCACCACTTCCACCGCGTAATCGGTGGCGGATATGACATAGGTCCCCTGCACACTTGCCGGATCAAACCGCTCCGGGGGAATCAGCTGCTCGATACTGTCGAAGACCGCCTTCACTCGCGGCTCAAGCTCTTCCGCCAACGGCGTTGGGACAACGCCCTGGCGTGAGCGCAGAAACAGCCGGTCCTGAAAGATCTCGCGCAGCTTGTTCAATTGCGCACTCACCGCCTGCTGCGTCATTCCCATCTGGCCCGCGGCCCGAGTCAGACTTCTCTCTTTCAGCAACGCCCTGAGCACACGCAACTGCTTCAGGTCGATGTTACTCAAACCACTCATGTTTGTATTTTTCACCAAAAATTACTGTTTCTGTTTGTGATGATACGTCCTTAACCTTGTCCCTGTCATCGACGCTATTCAATGGGTACGCAGCCTTCTGCGCCCGTCCGCCTGATACGTCAGGCCCGCAACAAACAGGAGCACGACATGGTCGAGATACTGCCGAAAGCGCAATACCAGCAACTGATCAAGCCCAACTATCGGATGCTGATTGGCGGCGAATGGACTGATAGTGGGTCCGCTCGGACGATTGCGACGATCAATCCAGCCACCGGCGAGCCCCTATCGCACCTGCCCCTGGCGGATGCCGACGATGTTAACCGGGCTGTGAAAGCAGCGCGTGGAGCCTTCCCAGCATGGCGCCAAACATCGCCTCAGCAGCGCCAGCAGGCACTGCTGACGATTGCGGATCGGCTGGAGGCGCGTTCCCAAGAGTTTTACCACCTGGAGACACTGGACAACGGCAAGCCCATCAGGGAATCAAGCCAGATGGACATCCCGATGGCGATTGACCACTTCCGCTACTTCGCCGGTGTCATCCGCTCGCACAGCGACGAGGCAACGCAGCTTGACGAGAATACGCTGAGCTTGGTTCTGAGTGAGCCCATGGGCGTCGTCGGGCAGGTCATCCCCTGGAACTACCCGTTGCTGATGGCCGCCTGGAAGCTGGCGCCGGCGATTGCCACCGGCAACACCGTGGTTATCAAGCCAGCGGAGATGACCTCCATCACGCTGCTGACGCTGGGTGAAATACTGAATGAGGTGCTGCCCGCCGGGACCGTCAACATCATCACGGGTAAAGGCTCCGAGGCCGGCCAGACACTGCTTGATCATCCGGACGTCGATAAGCTGGCGTTCACTGGCTCCACGGACGTGGGCTATCGCGTGGCGAAAGCCGCGGCCGACAAACTCGCGCCCACCACGCTGGAGCTGGGCGGCAAGTCGGCGAACATTGTCTTCCCGGATGCCAACCAGGAAAAAGCCCTGGAAGGCGCTGCCCTTTCGATCCTGCTCAACCAGGGCCAGGCCTGCGAATCCGGCGCCCGCCTTCTGGTGCACCGGTCCATCCTGGATGACTTCCTGGCATCGCTGAAGAACCGGTTCGAAACCATCAAGGTTGGCGACCCCATGGATCCGACGACCCAGATGGGTAGCCAGGTAAGCCAGCAGCAGACGGAACGCATCTTGGGCTATGTCGAGCTCGCGTCCCAGGAAGGCGCCACCATCCTGACCGGCGGCAAGCGTCTTGAAGACGAAAGCCACAGCAATGGCTGCTTCATCGAACCCACACTCATTGTGGATGCCAACAATGAGATGCGGGTTTCCCAGGAGGAAATATTCGGCCCGGTTCTGGTGGTCATGCCCTTCGATGACGAGGACCACGCGATTGAACTGGCCAATGACTCTGAGTACGGGCTGGCGGGCGCTGTCTGGACGCAGGACATCAATCGCGCCCTGCGGGTGGCACGCGCGGTCAGGACAGGCCGGATGTGGGTCAACACCTACCATGAACTGCCGGCCCACGCGCCTTTCGGCGGCTACAAGAAGTCCGGCATCGGGCGCGAAACCCACAAGATGATGCTGCACGACTACACCGAGACCAAGAGCGTCATCATCAGCCTGAACGAGGCCACCAACGGCCTCTTCTGACCCCTGCGCCACGGGGCCTGCCAACCAATGGTCAGGCCTCGCTTCCATCTCCTCATTCAACTGAAAAGGTTTGAAAATCATGAATACGGAATCGCTTTTTGAATCCGTCAGACTCGGCGATCTGACACTGACAAACCGTATCGTTCTGCCACCGCTGACGCGCTCCAGGAGTACTCAGCCGGGCAACGTGCCCAACGACATGATGGCGACCTATTACGCCCAGCGGGCGTCGGCCGGCTTCATGGTCTCGGAAGGTACCCAGGTCGAACCCCGGGGTCAGGGCTATGCCTGGACGCCTGGTATTTCCACCCCTGAGCAGGTCGAGGGCTGGAAAAAGGTGACCGAGGCCGTTCATACCCAGGGCGGCACCATCTTCTGCCAGCTCTGGCACGTGGGGCGGATCTCACACCGCTCACTGCAACCTGAGCGGGCAGCACCGGTGGGTCCGTCGGCCATCCGCAACGAGACCGTTAAGGTGTTTGTTGAGACCGGCCCCGGTGAAGGCATGATCACTGATTCCGACGAGCCCCGCGCCCTGAGCACTGATGAAGTCGGCGAAATGGTTGAGCTGTACGCCCGGGCGGCGCGCAACGCCATGGAAGCCGGCTTTGACGGGGTGGAGATCCACAGCGCCAATGGCTACCTGGTCAACCAGTTCATCTCCGAACACAGCAACCACCGCACTGACCAATACGGCGGCAGCCTGCGGAACCGGTTGCGCTTCCTTGAGGAGATCGTCAGCGCGGTTTCCCGGGAAGTGGGCGCCAACCGCCTTGGTGTCCGGTTCTCGCCGCTGTTCGAGAGCACCGACGAAGAACGCGTTTACCTCGGGCTGGTTGAATCCGATCCCCACGAAACCTATGTGGAAGCGGCCAAAATGCTGGACCGCCAGGGCATCGCCTACATCTCGATTGCCGAAGCAGACTGGGACAACGCCCCCGAACTGCCGGACAGCTTCTGCCAGGCATTACGGGACGCGTTCAGTGGTGCGCTGATTTTTGCCGGCCGCTATACGCCGGAGAAAGCCCTGCGTATGCTGAATGCGGGCTATGGTGATCTGTTCGCATTCGGCAAACCCTTCATTGCCAACCCGGATCTGCCCCATCGCATCCGGCATGACCTCCCCTGGAACAAGGTGGACCCGGCGACAATGTACGGTGGCACCGCCCACGGCTACACCGACTACCCCACCTATGAGCAGCAGGTCCAGCAGAGCGCCCCGGAACCGGAAGGCGTTTCCTGAAAGGCACAGCCACACGCACCAGGCCCTCCTACCGCAGGGCCTGGCGCAATCCGTATCACCGGTAACAGCCACACCGATTTAAGTCAGCCCACCCTCAGGGGGTAACGCTGATTGCCGCCCATTGACGTCACCTTCAGCAATACTCGAAACGCGGCTATCGGATTTCGGCGCCCCCCGGCGAATACTGAAATACCGGGGTTTACCCTTACTGGGAGAGTCCGGTCTCGGTTGAAGGCTCGCATGAGGGCGTGGGTTACATGGAGCTGACCGGTTACCCCGATTAAGCCATAGTGGCTGCTGACGCCAGTCCGGCCGGGGCCAGCGCTCCGCCACTGGCATGTTAGCCTGCACAACTCATCCACGCTGTAGGGTGCTTATTCATGCAGATCATTGCGTTCCATACGCTTAAGGGTGGCACCGGGAAGACCTCAGCCGCCGTTAATGTTGCCTATCTGGCCAGTCAGGCTGGCATCCCAACTGTACTATGGGACCTTGACCCTCAGGGGGCAGCAACCTGGCTTCTGAGCCAGGATCAGGCGGAAAATGGCCGTAAGCTTGGCCCACTGGTTAAAGGCAAGAAGCCGATTGGTGCTTTCATCCATGCCACACCCTACGCTCGGCTCGAGCTGATCCCTGCCCACCGGAGCGCACGCAACCTCGACATCAAACTGAGCCAGTTGAGCTCCAGTGATGCCCTCAAGCGCTGGCTCAAGTCACTCTCCGAGGAAACAGCGCTGGTTATTCTGGATTGCCCACCATCGCTCTCCGAACTGGCTGAGCAGGTGCTGAACGCCGCCAATGCCATCTTCGTGCCCGTGGTCCCGGCTCAGCTGTCACTCAACAGCTGGCATCAGATGCGCGACTTCGCCAAGGAAAACAACATCAAGGCCAAACGATTACGCCCCTTCCTTTCCATGGTTGACCGCCGCAAGACGTTCCATAAGGCCATGGCAGACGGTGAGCTGAAGCCTTTACCCAAGCAACTCCAGACCGTCATTCCCAACGGCGGCGTGATTGAGCGGATGGCCGAATCCAGATTGCCGGTGGAATTGATGGACCGCCGCAGCCGGGCAGCAACCGCATACCGGGCTCTGTGGGCCGAGATCCACGCCATGCTGAAGCTGTGATGGGTACAAAACCTACCCCTTAAGATCTAGCCTGCTGATACTGAAGAGAAATCAAGCTGAAAAGTTGATAAGAATCATTTAAAATATTTCTTTGAGGGGAGATACTCGGCTGAGAATTCATCCTCAGCCGGCCGTTGGAGGCCCTACCCCATGACAACGCGATCAACGATTACGACCGCCGTGCGCTCTTACCTTGGCAAAGCACCCCTGGTGGTTGCTGTTGCCGCATTTTCCGGAGGCATCTGCGCGGCCCCCATCACGGATGCCATCACCAATGGCACATCATCACTGGACACGCGTTATCGTTACGAAAACGTGGACGACGATGGCGCCCAGGACGATGCGCGGGCATCAACGCTGCGCGCCAGGCTGGGCTATGAAACCGCGGAGGTCGCCAACCTCAAAGGTTACCTGGACGTGGAACATGTCACGTCGGTCGGCCCTGACAATTACAACAGCACCATCAATGGTCGCACCAGCCGCCCAGTGGTTGCCGACCCAACCGAGACTGAACTGAACCAGGCTTATCTGGCGTACAGCGGCCTGGCGGAAACGAAACTGACATTTGGCCGCCAACGCCTGAAGCTGGATAACGACCGCTTCATTGGCAATGTGGGCTGGCGCCAGAATGAGCAGACCTTTGACGGCTCAACGCTGGTCAACACCTCACTGCCGGATACCACCATCACGGCGGGGTATCTCTATAACGCCAACCGCATTTTCTCGGATGCCAGCCCCAAGGGTGACCTCGCCATGGATACCGGCATCCTGAATGCGCAGTACGAGGGTTTGGAATACGGCTCAGTATCAGCCTACAGTTACCTGATTGCGCTTGATAACAAGCCCGATGACTCCACCAAGACGTTCGGGCTGCGATACACCGGTGATGCACCGCTCAGCGACGGTGTGAATGCCCTGTACACACTGGAATACGCTCACCAGAGCGATTACGACGATAACACCCGCAGCCTGGACCAGAGCTACTACAGCCTCGAAGCCGGGATCGATATGTCCGGCGTGCAGTTCAAGCTCGGTCAGGAAATGCTGGGCAGTGACGACGACACTGCCGCCTTCCAGACCCCCCTTGCAACGCTGCATGCGTTCAATGGCTTCACCGACCGTTTCCTCTCGACGCCGAAGTCCGGGCTGGTGGACAGCTATGCCAGCCTCTCAGGAACTCTGAGTGGCGTCGACCTGATGGCGGTCTACCATCAGTTTGACAGCGATGAAGGCAGCGACGATTACGGTTCTGAAGCCGCATTACAGGCAACGTACAGCCTCAACGAGACCTATTCTCTGGGCGTTAAATACGCCGCTTACGATGCCGACGGCTACAGCCAGGACGCTGACAAAGCCTTCAACCGGGACGCGGATAAGGGCTGGGTCTGGGTACAGGCTTCTTTCTAGGCTCAACCTGCCCTCTACAGCCGGGCCCCTTCCCCAGCAACGGCCCGGCTGGTTACGATCTCGCTGGAGCAGTCATCCATAACGCCAGCGCCAACGAATAACCCTCCATGACTGACAATACACACATCGCCATTATCGGGGCTGGCATCGCCGGCCTAACAGCTGCCCTGCGCGCGCGCGAGGCCGGGTTCACGCCTGTACTCTTTGAAAAAAGCCGGGGCCCTGGTGGGCGCCTTGCCAGCAAGCGCACCCAGGACGGCGCCAGCGTAGACATGGGGGCGCAATTCTTCACCATCCGCAATTCACGTTTCAAAGCGCTTCTGGCGGACTACGCCGGCGAGGAGGCATTGCAACTGTGGGACGCCACGCTCTGGCATGAGAATACGCAAGGCGCCGTGGGCAGCTTTCATCAGGCGCTGCGCTATGTAGGCACGCCCCGCATGACCGCCGTCACGCGGGCGCTCTCTGCCAATTTCGCCATCAACACCGGAATCCGTATAACCGCAGTAACGCCGGAGCCCGACGGCTGGACGCTAACGACCGACGAGGGCCCACAGGGGCCATTCGCTCGTGTGATCATCACCACCCCCCCAGAGCAGGCCCGAAATCTGGTTGCGGAGTCCGTGGTCGCTTCTCTGGGGCTGGAAGCGTTCCGGATGCTGCCCTGCTGGACGCTGGCACTTCGCTTCGAGCAAGCGCTTACACCAGGCTTTGACGGCATGCAACTGGCGCACGAGTGCCTGGGCTGGGTCGCCCGGAACACCAGCAAACCGCAACGCGGCGCTGGGGAGTGGTGGGTTCTGCATGCCAACAGCACCTGGTCAGAGTCGCACCGGGATACGGCCAGCAGTGAGGTTGCCGCAGCCATGACCACCGCTTTCCGCCAACGCTTTGATATCCAGCAGCCAGCCAGCGACTACCTGGTACACCGCTGGCTCTACGCCCGCCCGGCTGGCGGGCCGACTCCCGGTTTTCTGAGCACAGCCGAGGGCGGAATCGGGCTCTGTGGCGACTGGCTGGCCGGAGGGCGTGTGGAGGGCGCGTTTGAAAGTGCGGATGCACTGGCCGCCCAATGGTTCGGTCAGCCGTAGACGTGACGCTCAGGAGTCAAAACACCTATCTCACCAACAAAGGCTTGACCTTGCGGCTGCATTGTTTCGGAGTAGAGTAATGCTGATGCTTGATTCCGGGCGTATACCCGCTGCGGCGTAAAGTTCAGCATGGGTTCAATAACGGATGAACAAGGAGAAGACGAATGGCACAGGTAACACTTGGCGGCAATCCGGTTGAGGTCAGCGGCAGCCTTCCGCAGCCCGGCGACACCGCACCGGATTTCACCCTCACCAACCCGGATATGGAAGAGAAAACGCTGAGCGACTGGCAGAGTCAGCGCAAGATTCTCAACATCATTCCCAGCGTGGATACCGGCGTCTGCGCCGCCTCCACGCGCACGTTCAACGAGAAAGCCAGCGGCCTCGACAACACAGTCGTTCTGGTGATCTCAGCGGACTTGCCGTTCGCCGCTGCGCGCTTCTGTGGTGCGGAAGGGCTCAACAATGTGCTGCCCCTTTCGTGTTTCCGCAACGACAGCTTCCGCGAAGACTATGGCGTCAATCTGATCTCCGGCCCCTTCAGTGGCCTCTGCGCCCGCGCCGTGGTCGTGCTTGATGGCAACAATCAGGTGCTCCACAGCCAGTTGGCGCCGGAGATCGGTGAAGAGCCGGATTACGATGCGGCTCTGAAGGCCCTCAACTAGGCCGGTTGATCGGTGCGCACCAGCCTGTAGGCGGTTTCCACCAAGGAGGTTACCCCCGCCTCCCGCAGGCCGGTGTAATGATCAATGACCTGCTGGCGCTCAAGCTGGTCCACCTGCAACCAGTCCTGAGCGTCCAGCTCTGGGCGCCGCACCGGAAAAGGCGGCCCTTCCATCTCGCTACTCGGGTATTCAAACGTGATCAGAATGCCCTCCGCCCCT
This sequence comes from Salicola sp. Rm-C-2C1-2, assembly GCF_040196175.1. Taxonomy (NCBI): domain Bacteria; kingdom Pseudomonadati; phylum Pseudomonadota; class Gammaproteobacteria; order Oceanospirillales; family Halomonadaceae; genus Salicola; species Salicola sp. Rm-C-2C1-2. The sequence goes on from NZ_JBEFNF010000006.1 coordinate 180,157, forward strand.
GGAGCCAGCAACTCGGCGAGACGCTGTAGGTATCGCTGGCGCATCGATTCAGGCAGAGCAATGAGAGCGGCACGATCGTAGAACGCATGCCAGGGAGTCGCTGGCTGCAGCTCAAAGAAATCACCCACCACCAACTCCACAGCGCCAGCCCGATAGTCTGTCAGCCCATCCGCACGCTCGTATTTTGCGGGTTCATGCCCCCATTCAGCGAAGAACTCGTCAACCGCCCGCTGATCAAGTTCAACACCCGTGACACGGTGTCCTTCTCCCGCCAGCCAGCGCATGTCCAATGTCTTGCCGGACAGTGGCACCAATACATCCATGCCATCGCGACGCAAGGCGGGCCAATGGCGACAGAGCATGGGATGGCTATCCGAACGGTGAAAACCGATCTTGCGCTCAGTCCAGATGGCATGCCAGAACTCGGGCTTCATAATATTCTCCAGTTATTTGCTAAGACAAAATTATTATACCCAGAGCCGTTCCAGCAATCCTTCGGGAGTAGCATCCACTGTCAGCATGGCGCGATGACGCGGATGCACGAAACTTTCAGTGACGGTGCCATCAAGAAAACGGACCAGATCATCGTAATAGCCGCTGGTATTGAGAAGCCCGATGGGTTTCTCATGGAAGCGCAACTGGCCCCATGTAAGTATTTCGAACAGTTCCTCCAGAGTCCCGAGCCCCCCCGGCATGGCGATAAAGGCGTCCGCGCGCTCAGCCATAAGGCGCTTGCGTTCGTGCATGTCCGCTGTAACCAGCAACTCCGTCAGCCCCGCATGAGCAACCTCCTTCTGCTTGAGGGCTTCCGGAATCACCCCAGTCACCGCACCACCAGCCGCCAGCACTTCATCGGCAATCAGACCCATCATGCCGATGGCGGCACCTCCATAGACCAATTCCAGCCCCTGATCGGCAAGAGCCCGCCCCAGCTGGCGTGCCGCTTGCCCATATCCATCTCCGCAGCCAACACGCGAACCGCAGTAGACACAGATCGATTGCATGGCATCCTCCCCGGCCAGACTGAGCGCAGACTTTAACCTGACCTATCATTTTGCACCATAACGCGCTCCAGCGGTGGCGACGCCCGCGAAAACACACCACAATGACGGGTTAATTGATCACAGGAACACGAGCGCCGTGGATATTCTCAAGCGTAACCATGTCCATATAACCGGTGACGGTCAGACGCCATTGATCCTCGCTCACGGCTTTGGCTGTGACCAACAGATCTGGGACGGCGTGCTGCCTTACCTGACGCCCCGCTACCGCGTTGTTCTCTTTGACTATGTGGGATGTGGCCGGTCGGACACCCGTGCATGGAGCGCCGAACGCTATCACCACCTGGATGGCTACTGCCAGGACCTGCTGGAGGTCTGCGATGCACTGGCGCTGGACAATCCGCTGATGGTCGGGCACTCGGTCAGCGGCACCATCGGCATGCTCGCCTCGGTCGCCCGTCCCGGTTATTTCCGCCAGCTGATCGCCATTGGGCCGTCACCATGCTACCTGAACAAAGGCGATTATCAGGGCGGCTACAGTGAAGCGGACATTGCCGGTCTTCTGGATATGCTGGAACGCAACCGCTATGAGTGGGCCGGCTACCTGGCGCCGCTGGCGATGGAGAACAGCCACCGCCCTGAACTGGCCGAACGCCTCAGGCAGAGTTTTCTCGCCGGCGATCCCTACCTGTCACGGATCTTCGCCGAAGCCACCTTCTGGTGTGATGTCCGTGACCGCATGCCCTCGGTGACGGCGTCCGTCGACCTCCTGCACTCAAGTCATGACATCATCGTGCCCTACAGTGTCATTGACTATCTGCATAAGGTGCTGCCCCGCAACCGTGTAACACCACTGAACGTGGCTGGACATTACCCTCATGTCGCTGAGCCGGAACAGGTCGCCAGCGCCATCCTGACGTGCCTTGATCAGACGGAGTTCCATGGACCCCTGGCTGGATGAAGCACCCACAGGCTATCTGGGGCTTGACCCCTCACATGGTATAACCCGGGTTAACGGTCGACTGGCCGAATGGCTGGGCACGACGCCAGAGGCGCTTGTGGGTCAGTCATTCTTCACGCTGGTGGATACCCCTGGCAGGCTGTTCTTCCTGGCCAGCATCCAGCCACTGCTGCAGAATACTGGCCTTGCCGACGAAATCTTTATGCGCCTGCAGCTCTCCGACGACGGGAGCTCCATGCCCGTTCTTGCAAACTTCCGGAGCACTCAGGCACCAGATGGCACCTGCACCCTGATCGGACTGATGCCGATCCACCAGCGACAGCTGCTCGAGGAACAGCTCGTCCAGGCCAAGCGCACGGCGGAAGAGGCCGTCGCGGAGCGGGAACGTTCCAATCATGAGCTCGAGGAAACCCGCCGGGTGCTGGAAGCCAGAAACCAGGAGCTGAGCGAGCTCAATGAGCAGCTGCAGTACCTGGCGACCACTGACCCCCTGACGGAGCTTGTGAACCGGCGTACGTTCGACTCTTTTCTCACCCAGGAACTGGCGCAGCAGCACCGGCGCAACCAGAAATTCTGCCTTGCGATGATGGACATCGACCACCTCAAGGCCATCAACGACGACTACGGGCACCAGGTGGGCGATGAAGCGCTGCGACAGGTGTCAGCACTCATAAACCATTGCATACGCGAAACGGATATTGTGGCCCGGATGGGCGGCGAAGAGTTTGCCGCCATCCTGCCGGACACCGGACTGGACGACGCCCTGGAGGTCGCACAGCGGATCCGCGAAACGCTTGCCACGGCGTCATTGCCCTGTGGCACCGTGACGATCAGCCAGGGCATTGCCGAGAGTCGCGCCAACGACACAGAAACCAGCCTCATGTCGCGCGCCGACGGCGCGCTCTACGAAGCCAAAAAAGCTGGCCGGGACCGGGTGAAGCCATCGCACTGAATCAGTACACCCGGAACTGGCGCACCATTGAGCCAATGGAATCGGCCGCACTGCCAAGGGACTCTGATTGCTCCTGAATGCTGTTAAGTTCCTCACGGACCTGTCCCGACAGTGTGGTCAGGTGATTGAGACTGGCCGAAATCTCACTGGAGGCCTGCGACTGCTCCTCCGCTGAAGTAGCCACATGCTGGGTCATGTCGGTAATGGTGCTGACCGAGCCGGCAATGGCATCCAGCGCCTCGCGCGCTGAATCCACGCTTGTCTGCATGCTCTGGGTCTGCTCGCTGCTGCGCTGCATGGTCTCAACCGCATGGCGGGTACCCTCCTGGAGCTGGTTGATCATCTCGCGGATCTCATCCGTGGACTGCTGAGTACGACTGGCAAGATTACGCACCTCATCCGCCACCACCGCAAAGCCTCGCCCGTGCTCACCCGCGCGGGCCGCCTCGATGGCCGCATTCAGGGCCAGCAGGTTGGTCTGGTCCGCCACACCATGGATCACATCCAACACCTGGCCGATATTCTGGGCATGCTCATCCAGCTTGCCAATGGCATCGCTCGACTGCTGCACTTCCTGCGCCAGGTTCGCCATCCGGTCCCGGGCCTCCTGAGCCGTGTGTTCGCCCTCGCTGGCACGATCATTGGCGGTGCTGGCAGCATCGGCTGCCTCGCTGATGCGCTTGGCGACGTCGTCAACGGTCTGGGTCATCTCTTCGATGGCAGAGGCCACGGTGTCCAGTTCGGATTTCTGCTGATCAAACGATTGCCCAGCCTCTGTTACAGAATTGCGCACGCTCCCGGCTATGTCCTGGTTGGTGCTCACCACATCCCGCAGTTCGCGGACCATATCCTGGATCCTGGCCACAAAGCTGTTGAATCCACGGGCCACGCGTGCCACTTCATCGCTGCCGGAGTCATCCAGCCGCCGGGTCAGATCGCCCTCACCTGTCGCAATACTTTCCATTGCGGCGGCCGCGGTGCCCATGGGCAGAGTAACACTGCGCACAATGAGCCAGCTTGCACCGATCAGAACAAGCAGCCCGATCACCGCCAGCGTGACCACACCGCTCATGGCGGCGGCGTACTGCGCCTCCTGCTTGTCGAGGTAGATGCCCGTGCCGATCACCCAGCCCCAGGGCCCGAAGCGCTGCACATAGGAAATCTTACGTACCGGCTCGTCAAAACCCGGCTTTGGCCAGTGGTACGGCACAAATCCGGAGCCGCCCTCGTTGCGGATGGTTCTGTTCATCTCTGCGAACAGGCGAACGCCGTTGGGATCCTCATAATCAGCCAGTGATTCGCCTTCCAGATCCTCACTGAAGGGATGCATGACCATGGTCAGATCCATGTTATGGATCCAGAAATAGTTATCATCGCCGTAACGCAGACTGCGGACCGCTTCCGCCGCACGGCGCTTTGCCTGCTGCTCACTCAGTTCACCGCTCTGCTGGCGCTCATGATAATGCGCCACCATTGTCATGGTGCTCTGCACTAGATTGCGGGTCCGCTCCTTGCTGCTATCGTAGAGCCCCTGCTCAAAGTCATTCGCCACCATGACGACAAGCGCGAGAAGCACCAGGAAGGCAACGCCCACCAAACCCATCAGACGCTGGCGGATGGTGAAGCGGCGCATCAGGGTCAGCATAGGGTGAACTCCGGATTTGAGTCGGTCATGACTGCAAGATAGACCGGAATGTGGAATCCGTCACACAGAGAATTCAAACACCTGTTCGATAAATACCTGTTAGTATGATGTCTTTTTCAGTCGGAATCGCTCATGAAAGAACTTGCCTCACTGCTGACCAGACTCGACGGCAAAAGCTACAAAGCCTATAAAGATCTGCTCGGGGAACACCGTTTTGACGGCTGGACACTGATCGTTGATCACATCCAGGCAGACCCGTTTGCGGCACCCTCACGCATGCGGGCGCGGGTGGACGCCGCCACGGCGGACCTCCCCGAGGGCGTATTCACAACCCAGGCCCGACAGTGCGCATCTCGGGATTACATCGCCCGCGCCTTCCGCCAGGCCACGGAGGGTGAAAAGGCACTGGGCATCGATGCCGGCACCCAGACGGTCATTGACCGCACAGCGGTGCTGCTGAATGAAGGCTCAGTGGAGCTGCGCCTGAGCCTGAGTCTGCCGGCTCGCGGGCGCAGCATTCTTGGACACCAGGCCAGCAAGCTGATCTGTGAGCGGCTGCCCAAAGCTGTCCTGACCGCTGCCACGGCCCGCTCACTCGACCTGAAAGCGCTGGAAAGGCACATGGCCACCGTGGAAGACCAGCAGGCCCTAAGGACGCAGCTGGCAGAACAGGCGCTGGTGGCGTTCGTGGCGGATGGCGCCGTGCTGCCCCGGCGTTCCGGCGTCGACGACCGCCCATTGGCGGATGCCATTGCCTTTGAATCCCCCGTGTCACTGTCGCTGACCCTGCAAACCCCTAACCAGGGTGCCATCACCGGTATGGGCGTGCCCGAAGGCATTACCCTCATTGTCGGTGGTGGCTTCCACGGCAAATCCACCCTGCTGGCGGCCATGAGCCTGGGCGTTTACGACCACATTCCGGATGACGGCCGGGAGCGGGTGGTTGCCCGACCGGCATCGGTCAAGATCAGGGCCGAGGATGGACGCGCCGTGCATGGAATGGATCTGTCTCCCTACATCAACCGCCTGCCTTTCGGTAAGACCACCGAACAGTTCAGCACCGACCTCGCCTCGGGCTCCACCAGCCAGGCGGCCGCGCTCCAGGAAGCGTTGGAGGCCGGCGCGGATACGCTGCTGGTGGACGAAGACACATCGGCCACCAACTTCATGATCCGTGACCGGCGGATGCAGGCACTGGTGGCCCGGGAAAGCGAGCCCATCACCCCCTTCGTGGACCGTATCCGCCAGCTGCGGGACGATCTGGCCACCTCGACGGTGCTGGTGATGGGCGGCTCGGGTGACTATTTCGACTGCGCGGACACCGTCATCCAGATGCAGGATTACCGCACCCATGACGTCACCGATGATGCTCACGCCGTGGCGCAGCGTTTTGCGACCGGCCGTGAATCCGAGGCGGGCGATCGTCTCAGTCGGCCGCGGCCACGCATGCTCAGTGCCGGTCGCCTGAGCGCCGAAACCAAGCCTGGTAAGACCAAGACCCAGGCCCGTGGCCGCGACACTCTGGTATTCGGACGGGATGATGTGGACCTACGCGCGGTAGAGCAGATAGCGGATGCCTCCCAGGTGCGCGCCATTGGCCAGCTGCTGGCCGCGCTGGCGAAATCCGGCGAGACGCTGGACCAGCCCCCGGAGGCCATAGCCCGCCGGCTGGCCGAAGGCCCGGGCGCACTCAGCCATCGCCCGGATGGCGACCTGGCACTGCCCCGGGTATTCGAGGTGATGGCAGCCCTCAACCGGCTTCGCCAGAACGGCTTCGGAAGGTCCTGATCCAGGGCTGGTGTTCCCGGCAGCATCTGCTGGGTATGATAGTAGGCTCTGCCGCATACGGAGCCCACTTTGACGCACCTACTGCCCCGTTTCATCCGGACCAATCCCTCGCTGGCGCTGTTCGCGCTGCTGGCAACGGCGTTCTCCGGCTTTGGCCAGACTTTTTTCATCTCCGTTTTCGGCAGCAGCCTGCGCCATGAATTTGCGCTGAGCAACGCCGCCTATGGCAGCTATTACAGCCTGGCCACCCTGGGTTCCGCTCTGGTCCTGCTGCGCCTGGGCACCATTGTGGACCGCTGGTCACTGGCCAACACCATCACACTGGCATTGGCCCTGCTCGGCGCCAGCGGCCTGCTGCTCGGGCTGGCGCCCCACTGGCTGCTCCTGATTCCTGGCTTCTTTCTGGGCCGACTCGGTGGCCAGGGCATGATGACCCACATCGGCTTCACCGCCGCCAGCCGCTACTTTGACCGCGACCGTGGCAAGGTGATGGCGCTTACCGTCTCCGGGCTGCCGCTGTCTGAAGCGCTGTTGCCAGCTGCTGGTGGACTGATACTGGCCGCCTGGGGCTGGCGTGCGCCCTGGCTGCTGGCGGCCGGTTTCCTGCTGTTGCTGGCACTGCCGCTGATGCGCTGGCTCTCACGGGATGCCGCCCACCCGGAAACCGTAAGAGCCCAGGCCGCTCAGGATGACACTGGCGGCGGCAGTGGTTTCACGCGCCGCCAGGCTCTCAGGGACCCCGGGCTGTACATGATCCTTCCGGGCGCCCTTGCCGTGCCTTTCACAGTGACCGCCATCCTGTTCCATCAGACCGCTATTGCGGAACTGCGCGGCTGGCCGCTTGAGACCATTGCGCTGGCGTTCAGTGGCTACGCGCTCGGCCACTTCGCCATGCTCTTTGTGGCCGGACCCACAGTGGATCGGATCGGCGCCCGTAAGGCTCTGATGATCGGGCTCTACCCCATGGCCGCCGGCCTGGTCGTAATGGCCATGACCCACGCCAACTGGACGCCCTTTCTCTATCTCGCGCTGGTGGGTATGAGTCAGGGGTTTGCCGGCACGGCAGGCAACGCGCTCTGGCCGGAACGCTACGGTATCGGCCACATCGGCGCTATCCGTTCACTGGCGCAGGCGTTGATGGTGCTGTCCACGGCCAGTTCACCAATACTGGCGGGGCTTCTGCTGGATGCGGGCACCACGCCCGGCGGGCTGGCCCTGGGCTTTGCCGGTGGCACCGTGCTGGCCTCGCTGCTGATCGGGCTGGCCCCGGATGTGAAACCGCCGCACGCGGAACCGCCCTAACGGCTGCGCACAACGCCGGCGGTGAAGCAGAAAACCCCGGCGAACAGCACCGCGTAGGCCAGAAGCGACAGCACTAGTGACGGCGCCATTCCCCCGGACACCATGGCCAGAAGCGGCGCCAGCGCCGCCAGCATCAACAGCAGCCCAACCGCTCGCAACGCTCAGCCCCGCTCCGGATCCTGGAGCCAGCAGGCGCAATATTGCCCGGGGTCCGGCTCGAACATGGGCGGATCCTGCTGGTCGCAGAGCCCCGCCATGGCGCGGGGGCAGCGCGGGTGAAAACGGCAGCCTTCAGGCGGCTCGAGCAGGCTGGGTGGCTCACCGTCCGGTACGTCACGCTCATCCAGGGCGTTATCCGCATCCACGTCCGCAATCGCCGCCAGAAGCGCCCGGGTGTAGGGATGCTGGGGGGTGTCGAGAAGCCGCTCTACCGGCGCTTGCTCCACCACCCGGCCGGCGTACATCACGAAGATGCGATCGGCATAGTGGCGCACAGTTGAGAGATCGTGGGTGATGAACGCCAGAGTCAGGCCGCGCTCCTGCTGGATGCGCCGCAGCAGGTTGAGGATCTCCACGCGCACCGAAGCGTCCAGCATGGAGACGGGTTCATCCGCGATCAACATCGCCGGATCCAGTAGCAACGCCCGGGCGATCACCACCCGCTGCTGTTGACCACCACTGAGCATGTGCGGGAACTTGGGCAGGATTTCATCCACCTGGGTCAGGCGCACTTCCTCCAGCGCCCGGCGGATGCGGCGCTCGCGCTCGTCGCGGTCTTTCACACCATGGATGATCAGCGGCTCCGAGAGCAACCGGCGTACGTCCATGAACGGCGGCAGCGCGCCGAAGGGGTCCTGCTGCACATAGCCCACGCGTGCCAGGTATTGGCGGCGGGCCTTGCCCTTGAGCTCACTGAGATGCTCACCCTCAAAGATCACATCCCCATGGCTGGGCTTGTGAAGCCCGAGCAGGGTGCGCGCCAGGGAGCTCTTACCGCAGCCACTCTCGCCCACGAAGGCCACGGATTCGCCCCGGGCCAGCTCAAAGTCCACGCCGTCCACGGCGCGCACCGAGCCCACGCGCAGGAAGCCCCACTGGCGCAGCTCAAACCAGGTGTACAGGTTGCTCGCCTGGAGCAGTGGTTCCTCAGCCGTCATGGTCGGTACCCTCCTTATACAGCCAGCAGCGCACACGGCGTTCGCCTTCCAGTTCGAACGCGGATGGGTCATCGCTGCAGCGCCCGAAACGCTGCGGGCAGCGGTCGGCAAAGCGGCAGCCCGCCGGCGGGTCGACCAGATCCGGTGGCTCGCCCGGAATGTAGCCCGGCGGCTCACTCTGGTGCAGGCGCGGCACGCTGTCCATCAGCAGCCTTGAGTAGGGATGAGCCGGATGATGGAAGAAATCCCGGGCATCGCTCTGTTCCACCACCTGCCCCGCGTACATCAGCGCCACCCGGTCCGCCAGCTCGCTGGAGGTGGCCACATCATGGGTGATCAGGATGAAGCTGGTGCCCTGCTCGCGCTTGATGCGCTTGAGCACGTTCATGATGCTTGCCTGGGTCAGGACATCCAGCGCCGAGGTGGGTTCATCCAGGATGACCAGCTCCGGCTCGGTGATCAGTGCCATGGCCAGAACCACGCGCTGGCGCATGCCGCCGGAGAGCTCAAAGGGGTAGCGGCTCACGAAATCCCGGGAGACCCCGACTGTGGCGAAGGTCGCCACCACCCGCTCCATCGCGGCCTCTTTCGACCAGCCACGATGGACCCGCAACGGCTCGGCCACCTGCTCACCCACCCGCACCACCGGGTTGAGGGCGTTCATGGCCGCCTGCATGACCATCGAGATGCGGTTCCACTGAACGCTGGAACGGAAATGCTCATCGCCCATGGGCATGAGCTCGTCACCACCGAGCAGCACCTGGCCACTGTAGCGGGCCACGTTGCGCGGCAGCAGCCGCATCAGCGCCTTGGCCAGCGAGCTCTTGCCGGAGCCGGACTCGCCCAGCACTACCAGGGCCTCGTTGCGCCCCACATCCAGGTCGACGCAGTCCACCGCCCGGGCCGTGCCGCGGCGGGTGCGGTAATGGAGCTGCAGATTGCGGACCTTGAGCAGTGGCTCACGTGCGTCTGTCATTGCGTTCTCAGCCTCGGATTGAAAACACGGTCCAGAGCGAAACCAAACATGGCGAAGCCCAGCCCCGTCAGCATCAGCAGCACGGCGGGGGCCACCACCCAGTAGTAGAAGCCGTTATAGAGTGCGCTCTGCTGCTGGGCGTCATTGAGCACCTTACCCCAGGTGGGCAGTTGCGGATCGCCCAGTCCCAACACCGCCAGAGACGCCTCCAGGAACACGAAGGTCGGGATCAGCGTCACGAAGGTCGGGATCAGCACCGGCAGGATGCGCGGGATCATGTAGCGCAGGATGATGCGCGCGTTGCCCGCCCCGTAGGCCCGGGCCGCCTCGATGTAGGGCGCCTCGCGGATGGGCAGCAGCATGGCCCGGTAGGTCTTGATACCAGCGCTGAAGATGCCCAGGGCGATGACCACGCCCAGCATCAGCCAGATGCTAGTGGAATAGAGGGTGCCCACCATCACCAGTATCGGCAGCATGGGCAGGATCATGTTCACCTCGGTCAGGCGCTGGATCAGCGCGTCCACCCAGCCCCGGAACCAAACCCCGGTGGCCGCAATCACCAGAGTCGTCAGGGTGGTTCCCACCGCCGCCAGCAAGCCGAAGGCCAGTGCCACTGGAGTGCCCCACATCAACGCCAGCATCAGGTTCCGGCGCTGGTAATCGGTGCCGGCCAGCCCGTGAACCCGGCCATAAACGGCCAGATCGGCCTCCAGCTCGGCCTTCGGATCAAACAGCATGGCGTCCACCGTGAGTCGGTATTCGCCCTGCTCGGCCTGCGGGTCCGCCGGATCACTGGCGCCGGCGAACAGCCCCACGTGCGGCACCATGCCCAGCCGCCCTTCCAGTGCGCGGTTCTGGGAGATGGAAATGCGGTCCTCTTCCGAGATGCGCCGCCCGCCCAGAGGGATGGTCTCACCAGAGGGTGTATGCCAGGTCAGCCGCACAAAAGCTTCCTGCTGGGTGCCCTTCTGATTCAGGAAGAGGTTGAGTTCGCTGGGGAAGCCCTCGTTGTCGTACTCGAAACTGAGCGGAATCCGCACCTGCTTGCCACCCTCAAAGGGGGCCTCGCGCACCTCGGCGTCGTCGCTCGCGACGACGCGGGTTTGCGGCAGATTGCCGCCCAGCAGCCGATCCGCCCAGACCGGGCCGGCGTTGACCGGGTTCATCTGCCAGTGATCCCCGCCGCGCCAGCGCTCCAGGGCCTCGGAATAGGGAATGGTGATGACGGTGTAAAGCGACAGCGCCACCAGGAACACAATGATCGCCAAGCCACCGACCGCGGACGGATACCCCTTGAGTTCCCGCAGCCCCTGCATCCAGCGGCTCATTGCTCACCTCCTTCAATCCGCACGCGGGGGTCGAGAATGGCGTAGAGGAAATCCAGCATAAACACCGTGACTGCCAGCAGATAGGCAAAGATCACCACGCCGCCGATGATTACCGGCGTGTCCCGGTGCCCGATGGCCTGGAACAGCAGCGTGCCGAGGCCGGGCCAGTTGAACACCTGCTCCAGGATGATGGCGCCACTCCAGAGGCCGATCAGCATCAACAGAAAGTTGGTGATGATGGGTGCCAGTGTCGGGCGCAGGATGTAGCGGCTCTGGATCAGGTTCGAGGGCAACCCCTTGGCCCGCGCCATTTCCACGTAATCCTCGCTGGAGTGGATCAGGAAGAAGGTCCGCCAGGAATAGATGGAGATGAAGATGGATGACAGGAACATGGCGACGACCGGCAGTACCAGGTGCTCCAGCACACTCCAGGCGTAGGCCCAGGGATCCTCGGGCGGCGGAATGTCGACCATGCCGCCGGCCGGCAGCACCGGCACCACGAAGGCGAAGAGCAGGATCAGGAAGATGCCGTAGAACCAGGCTGGGGCCGCCGAGCTGGGCGCCAGGCCGATAACGGCGCGGTCCAGCCGGCTGCCGTAACGCCGCGATAGGTAGAGCGCGGCGTAGACGGACACGAAGAACACCAGCAGATTGGCCGTGCCGAACAGCAGCAGCGTCGCCGGCAGCCGCTCCACGATGATGTCGTAGACGGCCCGCGAGCCGGAGTCACTGTGCATTTCCTCCGCCCGGCCCAGATCCAGCTGGATCGCCTGGGCCAGGTAATCGAAGCTGCGCCAGATGAAGGGTTCGTCCAGGTTGCGCTGCTCAATCCGGAGCTGCACCTGCTCGTCGATCAGCTCATTGCGCTCCTGGGAGCCCATTTCCATGAACGCCGGGTCCGCGCGCACCGACTCCGAGACCGTCGCGCGGATCTGGATCTTGCGCAGCTCATCCACCTTGCCGCCCATATTGGCGATGAGGATGGTCAAATAGACACCGATCAGCACCGTCACGAACAGCGCCAGCACGCGGCGCAGGGTGAACCCGCCCAGACGGCGGAAATCGCGCAGGCGGCTATTCATCGTCCACCTCCATCAGCCGGGTGCCTTCCGGGACCGTGGCAAAGGCATGGGAGGCAAACGCCGGCAGTGCCACGCGGGATGACGTGACCGCCACCTCCAGGCTGTTCGCCCCGTCATCCAGGCCGGACAGGGTGTCCGCAGTCAGCGATACCCGCCATTGCCCGCCACCAGCCGGTTCCGCCTGCCCACGCGCCTGAAGGTTGCCGTCAGCATCGTAAAGCAGGTATTCGAGGCTTGTGATGGCGTCTTCCGGATAGGTCTCGCCGCCAAAGGTCACCTTCACGTTAAAGGCCGCCGACTCCCCCTGGGTCACCATCATGGGCCCCTCCAGGGTCACCTCGGGAATGGCCGCCTCGCTGACATCCAGCCATTTATCCGCCGGGTCCGGGAAGTCCTTGTTACGCCGCAGCACCACCGTCTTTTCCACCGGGTGAACCGAGTGCAGGTAGAAGGGCCCGTTGCCCACCCAGAAATGGCCGCGCTCGCGGTACCAGTCCTGGATGGCGCTGTAGCGCCGCTGTGCCGGGTTCTCGCCTGCCGTCATGTCGCCCAGAACCGAGGCATAAGGCAGGTAGCCCTGGTCGCGGGCGCGCCCCAGATGCCGCTCGAGGGTTTCCAGGCTGGGGCCGGACACCAGGCTGAGCCAGGGGACCCGGTTCGCATCCGCCTTGTGGGATGAAAAAGCAAGATCCCCAGCCTTTTCCGCCCGCATGCTCAGCGCCAGCATGTGCCAGGGCAGCGGCGACAGGGCCTGCTGAGCGACAATGGTCTCAGCGTCCGGGAAAACCTGGTCGCTGTAGACCTCAATCACCAGCGGCTCACGCTGGACGATGCGCCAGCCCTTGAAGTACTGCTGGAATACCTGGAAACGCGGAACGTGTGACGGATCAAAGAAGGGGCTGTTCTCGTCCGCGCGGGCAAAGTTGAGGATCCAGGGCAGCACCAGATCCGCCAGCGACATCTCGGTACCGTCGTGCCACTGGCCATCCAGATAACCCTCCTCATAGCGGATACGGGTGCGCGAGCGCGCCGTGGTGCCATCGGGGTGAGCGTCCGCTACCGTGCGCAAACGGTTTTCTTCCGCGTTCCAGCCAATCCAGGCGTCCGCGGGCACCTCAATGCTCGTCTCATGCTTCAGTTCAACCCAATCATGGGTGCGCTGGGTAACAGTATCAGCGGTGACTGTGACCTCCGCGCCCTGAATACTCTGGGGCCGGTACAGCCCGGTATAGGGGTCCGGGAGCATCGGTGGGTCATTGAGCGCCCGCGTGATCATGGTGTCAAACAGCCAGTTGCTGCCGGCTACCGGGTTCCAGGGCTCAGTCAGCATGCTGGGCGCCGCGAACGTCATGCTGCCGCCCAGCCGGTCCTTATAGCGCAGGGTGTAGGGCCACATCCGCGAGCCTGCGATGCCACCGGCCAGATCAGCGGCCAGGGCCACATTGGCGGCGCGCGGGATGATGCTGAGCTGGTCCACCAGCCAGATGCGGTAGGACTCCTCCATGGCCAGCTCCATACCCTCGGCCATCAGCTCACGGCGTTCCTCCATGCTGGTGTAGTCCCGGCGCTGCAGCCGGCGGGCGATGTTATCCAGGGTCTCGCTCGGGTCATAGGCCTGCCACAGCGGATCCGGGCGGCCCCGGTCGGTGTAGTAGAAGCTCAGGTTGCTGGAGACATCCCGGTTGATGGCGGTCGAGACCCAGCTGCCGGTGTAGATGTGCCACTGGCCGGAAGCGGGGTCACTGGCGATCCAGATGCGCGAAGCCTCCTGGGCCGTGCGGTACTGGCGTCGCACGTTGAACCCGACCCCGCTCATGAGGTTGCCCACGTAATCCCCGACCTGTTTGCGGGCGTCCTCGGTGCGAATCAGGATCTTGAGAGTGACCGGCTTGCCTTCGTGATACCACTGGCCGTCCCGGCGGCTGGCGCCCATGGTTTTCATCTCCTGCTCGATGATCCGGCGCGCCTTTTCCGGGTCATGACCGTACTTGAGTTCCAGCGACCGGGCGGTTTCCGCCAGCCGCGCGTAATCGGGGAAGGCGGTGTTCATCGGCAGGTAGCGCGGCACCGCCATGCCGCCGTAGATTTCTTCGGCCACATGTCGACGGTCCACGAGCCAGTTCATGGCCTCACGGATGCGGCGGTTACGGAAGGGGTTGAGACCGTCTTCAAATTCCGCCGGGTTGAGGGAGAGCTCGGTGTTGGAGCCGTAGGCGGTCTCGTAGTCGCCCTTGCGAGAGTCGCGCAGGCGCTGATAGGCGGTGATGTTGGTGATGCCCTGGGCGAAGACCTGCTGGCGGCCCCGCTCGATCAGGCCGGCGATCTTGCCCACGTCCGATTCCTGGGTGAAAACCACCTCGTCCACCAGCGCGCCACGGCGGCCGGTTTCATCAATGGCGTCACGCAGATCCACGGATTCCTTTCCGGAATGGGTGGACTCAGGCTGCTCCGATGGGCGCGGCAACAGCATCAGCAGGGCCAGCATCACAAGCCCCGCCAATACCCAGGCGATGGGTTTCTTCAAAATGACTGACGCTCCCATTCCGTTATGCTGTAACGGCACAGATTATACGAAGCTGAGCCAGTGCGAAAACCAAATGCATCCCGCAATGGCTGTAGTGCCAACCTGTTGGCGAACAGGCAGCGGGGTCTGTCAGCGGTCTTGCCCCGCAAGGGGCAAACGCCTCTATGTTGCCGTGCGTAACGCGTCCTTGAGCGACACCTCACAGTCCCCCAGCCGTTGTTCGGCTTCCGCGCGTTTTTCACGTCCTTCACGGGTGATCTCGAGTGACTCCTCAATGGTATCGATCAGGGTCTGGTTCGCCTGCTCAACGCTCTCAATATCGAAGGCGCCGCGCTCTATTTCCTTGCGCGCTTCGGCGTTAGCTTCCTTGAGGTTCTCCGCGTTGGCCGTCAGGAACTCATTATTGGCATCGGTCACGGTTTTCTGGACGCCGGCTGCCTCGCGCGTGTTGGCAATAGCGATCGCCTGGGCCATCTGGGTACGCCACAGATTGAGCGTATTCACGATGGAGCTGTTCATTTTGTTGATGAGCGATTTGTCCACTTCCTGGGTCATGCGGATCGTCGGCAGGAACTGCATCACCGCCTGGCGGGTCAGCTTGAGATCGTGGATCTTGCGCTCGATGTCGTCCCGCGCCGTCTGCAGATCCTTCTGCGACTGGGCATCGACCATGTCGTCGCTTTGTTCCGCCTTTTCACGCGCCGCGGGAATGTCTTGCTCATCCAGCTTCTTGAGGCGCATCTCGCCGGCGATGATGTAATATTCAAGTTCGCGGTAATAGGTCAGGGTTGAGTTGTACAGCCGATCCAGCTTTTCTACATCGCCACTGAGCTTCTGGATCTGTTTGTGCAGCTGTTTCTCAGCGCTCACAACCTGGGACTCAACGCTTTCATACTGCTGCATGAATTTGGCAATGGGCTCCACGGCACCCAGCATCCGGCGGAAAAACCCCGGCTTCTTGCCCTCCTTGATCTCGGAGGTATCCAGGCCACGCACCTTGCTCATCATGTCATTGAGGATGTCGCCGGCAGGACCGGAGTCTTTGTTCTTGACGCCCTCCATCATGTTCTGGGAAATGGTGGTCATCTCAGACTGGGCGCCGGACCCAAAGTGCACGATGGAGTGGGAGTCGCCGGGCACGAGCTCCCCCATCAACCCCTCGACCTTGGTGCGCTCATCCTCGCTGAGTTCCGACAAGTCCTTGCCCGGCTGGCCCTCGTCATCAACCAGGCCGGTCTTTGCCTCGGTGACATCCTGCAGCGTTTCATCACTCACTTCCATCATTTTCAGTACCCTTCCCTTTTTAAGGTCTTGGACAGTACGTCCAGATCCACATCCACATCCAGGACGTCATTCTCCAGATTCTTCTCGTATTGGCGGATGAACAGATCCCGTATATCGCACAACACCGTGTAGCTCTTCGCAACCACCTCCTGGACGCTTTCCGAGGCATTGGCGCTATCCGTTCGCCGCAGGTCCACAACCTTCTGAGTCACCTCTACAGCCGTTTCCAGGTGCACTTCAAAACGCGTGGACCGGGCAATATCCCCCGGGTCATCCACCACGCCATCAATAATGCGGTTGGCCCAGTCGACAATCTCGTCGATCACCGTGCGCGTCTGCTCGTCCATATCATCGCGCAAGGCCTGCATGCGGGCGACCTGGGCGCGGTTTTCCTCGACAAAACGACTCACGTTGGTCAGATCGCCACCCTCCAGACTCTGGCGTTGCGCCAGCACCTCGGAGAGGCTGCGCCGTCTCGGCAACGCTAGGCTGAGTCCGGCAAACACCATAAGACCCAGAACCGTCGAGTAAAGAAGGGACGGATACGGCATGGTCAGCACACCATGAGCCGCTACGAAGGCGACGCTTGCGCCGATGCCGGCCAGCAGCGAGCGCTGCAGCACGGAGGGTCGCCACTGCTCCATTGCGTCAAAAGCCATGAGCCGTCACTGCTCTCCGGACATCCAGTAGTCGACGCGGTCCCGGTTGCTCTTGATCCATTCGTGGATCGCTTGACGGTGATTCGTTTGCCGGGCTGACGCCATCAGGGCCTCAACCTCCGCAATACTCAGCTCCAAACGCCGCAGAAATCCGGCAACCGCGGGTTGGCGTTCTTCAAAGCCCTTATTGACCACGGCGTGGACGGATTCGCTACCGCCGAACACGCCCTTCGGGTCTTTGAGATAACGCAGCTTGTACCTGTCGAATTTCCAGTGCGGACGCCACCCCGTGGCCACGATCCACTCGTCCCGGTCGATGGCCTTACCCAGCTCCTGGGCCATTTTAGGACCTGTGCCGGTTTGCAGCTCATAGTCAAAACCGTAGGCATCAGCGGCGTCCCGGGCCATCTCCATGACACCGGAGTTGGCACTGATGCCCTGGATACGGCCACTCAGTTTTTCCCGCACGTCCGCCTTGGCCAGATCGGCCACGGAATCCAGTTGCGACTCCGGCACCGAAGCGGGCACGACCAGTCCCAGATCAGCGCCCTCATAAATCGGCCCAAGATCCGTCAGCCGGTCCGAGTACTGGTCAAGAAACGTTTTATGGGTCAGCGGCTGCCAGGACATCAGCATGGCGTCCAGATCGCCATTGGCCACGCCCCGGTACTGCACGGCGATATCCGCAAGAGTCAGCTCCACATCTTTGTTCATGCCCTGCTGAAGGATCACTGTGGCCAGTTTGGACACCACCTCGGCGTCGCCCCAGGTGGTCCAGCCAATGGCCACATCCGGCTGGCGCTGCTGCGCCGAGGCCGGCACCAAGGCCAGGGCAGCCGCCAATACAGCCGAAAGCCCGAGACCACCGAGCCTCTGTGTTAGTCGCTTTGCGTTACAGATCATCCTGAGCAAACTCCTTGGTCGGCACAAAGGTACGCGATTCCGCCAGCACGCTATCGAGCCCCTGGGCAAGCTGCTCGGGGTTCTGGGCACTGCGGTAAATAGTCGTTCCAGGCTGGTTCAATGCGGAATCCTCGATGCAAAAGCCCAGCGTGTGAATCTCGATGGGGTTAGCGGGATGGCCTGCAATACGCCCCACCTCTTTGCGTGGGTCCTCGCCCTGGCTATGCTCGCCATCGGTGATCACCACCAGCCGATAGGTTCCATAGCCACGCTGGCGCCGGGCCCCGCGCTCAAGCTCCTGGTGCGCCATGGCCACCGCGCTCTGCAGCGGCGTCCCGCCCTCGGGGCTGGCGTCATGCACGGCCTCAAGGAAGGGATCCCGGTTGTTGCGACCCAGCGGCGTGCGGATGGAAGTGCCCTGCTGACCAAAAACAATCAGCCCCAGGTTGGCCTCATCGGGCACCCCCGCCAACCAGCGCTCCATAGCAGCTTTCGCCGCGTGGGCTTTGGACTCATGCGACCCGGCGCATTCCGGCGTGGCCATGGAGCCACTCATATCCAGAACCACCATGTAGTTGGCCCGGGTCAGCTGCGTATCCAGCCGCTCGGGGTCGGGCTCATCCCCGGCATCCGGCCAGGTGCGCGCAACCGCGCTGGCCAGTGTGAAATCGGCCGGCTTGCTGTTGCCAGCTTCATCCGGGGTGTCACTGTTATCACTGCAGCCGCCGAGCATCAGGCCCGCCAGAAGCACAAGCAGCACGGTTCCTTGGCGCATGGTGTCTCTCCTTACCAGGAATTGGCCGGCGTAAAGGTGTCCGCCTCGGCTTCGACGTTCACCACCCGGAAAACCACCCGCATGTTGGATTTCCATTCAGCCTCGGTTTCCGGAGCACAGGGGTCGCCCTCGCACATGCCAGTCTTGGGCTCATCAATACCATGCCCCATGGTCACGAACTGGCTTTTATCCATGGACTCACCCTGCTGGCTGGCATAGGCAAGCAATGCATCACGCACCTCCGTGGCGCGGCTCATGGACAGGTTGCGTGTGGCCTGACGAATGGATTTCAGTTCCTGGGCGCTGGCACCGTTGTGCTTTTTCTTGAGGTAATTCAGCGGATCCGAATGGCCCTCCACGGTCAGAACCGCACCGCCGTAGGTCGCCGCCTGCTCCAGGACCTCGTCGAACTTGTCCTGATACTCATTGCTTTCAAACCGCGTCTGGTTGGGCTCGAAATGAATCTCGAACTCGACCAGCGCGTTCTCTTCCAGCCCTTCGCCCGAGCGCATGTCCTCAACCACGGAGGCCGCTTTGTCATTGTCAAAGCCCGGCAACTCGCTGCGGCGCTGATCGAAGATGCCACCGGCAAAGTCGTTGTAGTTCCACTCCACCGCCCCCAGGGTATAGGCGCTTTTCAGCAGGCCCCTGTCTACCAGCGTACTCTGGATCTCATCGTTGAGGCTTTTCCAGGAGCGGCGCTTGCTGGGCGTATTCCAATCGATATTGCCCTGCAGCCCCACGGTCTCCACATCGCGCCACAGCTGGCGGGCCGGCTCTACGGCACCCGGATCGTCCAGCAGCGCTTCAGAGACAGAGGACCATTCGATAACCTGTTTGACCACATCCTCGCGTACGGATTCCTCAGCATTGAGAATCGATTTGACGAAACGCCGCACCTGGTCGCGGTTCTTTTCCAGATAGTCCGCGCGCACCACATAGACTTCAGAGATCAACCGATTGGCCGAGCGCGATGACAGCATGATTTCAGCGCCCTTGACTGATCCCTCGGCACCGGTTCCCACTTCGCCGCCGCTGGTCAGAGTACGCCCATCGGTGGCGGTGACCACGGCGGCATCCACGGACGACTCCTCCAGCAGGGCCGCCCCGGGCGTGTTGCCGTAAAGGCCAACCAGCTCCTCAGTGTAGGCCAGGGTTGGTTCTTCCCAGTCACCGCCATCATCCTCAACCTGCTCACGGGCATCCGACAGAATCCGGTTCAGGTAATTCAGGTGCGGTCCGTGCGCCTGGATCGCGATACGGGCGCCGGAAAGGTCTGTCACGCTCTCGATGGATTCACGCGTTACCAGGGCGTCTGCCCCGTTTGAGAAACCATGCTGGTAAATCGCCATCATTTCGGTGCGCTCATCAGCCTCGGTAATATCAGCCACGGCGTTGAGCATGCTCTGGCTGCCGCGCATGATGGGCACGTCACAACTCAGATAGTCCTCGAGCTGGGCGCGGATATCGTTTTCGAGGTGAAGCTTCACATCCAGATCATTGCCCGCGAACAGACTGCCTTCCGGGGTCTCCAGGGCATAGTCATTGGCATACAGCGGTACCAGATCCATCCCGGAGGTGCGCATGGGAACACGCAGCTGGTCTGACTGGCGGCAGGCCTTAACCGCGGTGTCCACGGAATCGACCAGAGGTCCGGGCGTGACGAAGTCCACCGCGTGCCCCTTGCCAGCCAACAGAACCATCAACAGAAGTGACTGCCTGATTACTTGTCGCGTCATTGTTTTCAGTTCCTTTGCAGGATGAATAAAGCCATGCGTTCAAGTCCGATTGATGGCTGGCTGACCACCTCCGGAATCTCCATAACGATTGGCATCAAGGTGCCACCACGATTTCCGCGCGTGGCAGCCGGCGCTGGAAAGCCCGCTCGGATTCATCCGGGCGCCGCTCAAGAGCTTCACTGCCCGCCTTGCCCAGGGTGGTAATGCGGCCTTCGTCCACCCCGGCTTCCAGCATTTTGCCTGCTACCGTTTCTGCCCGTCTTGCGGACAGCGCCTGATTAGCGGCCGTATCACCGCGCGTGCCAGTATGCCCGCTTATAACCACCCGAGCATGCTCCCTCACGAGAGCATCCTCAATTGCCCGCTCAATCTCAGGCCGCGTTCCCTCGGCCAGATCAACACCACCATCGAACCCGACTCGGTAAGTGCTGGGCTGCTGCGCTTCGCCCAGACTATTGAGAATCAGGGCGCACACCACAGCCACACCGAGAATCGCAAGGCCGGACAAACGTTTGAGGAGCGTCTTGGACATGTCAGAACACAGACGGGAATGTGGAAGCAGTATGCCACGCCCCGACACACCCGGTCACGAACGGCAGTAAGGGCCATACCCGGCAGAAATGGCGGCAGCGGCAATGCGCTGCAGCGCCTCATTACTCTGATAGGTGCCTCGCCGATACCCAGTGGGCCCCTGGTGATGGGCAATGGGCCAATCCTGTATAGATAGCCGTACATTAAATTTGGACAAGTGTCCGATTTTATGATTCGCTGCTCGTAATCTGATCAAAAACAACAAAAGAGAAGGATAAGGTCATGACCTATGACTACGTGATCGTCGGCGGCGGCTCGGCCGGCTCCGTGCTCGCCTCCAGACTGAGTGAAGATCCGGACGTCAGCGTCTGCCTGCTGGAGGCTGGCGGCCATGGCAACCACCTGCTGATCCGTGCCCCGGCAGCGGTTGTGGCCATGATGCCGGGCCACGGCAAAATCAATAACTGGGCGTTCGAGACGGAGCCCCAGGCAAGCTTCAACGGCCGGCGTGGCTACCAGCCCCGGGGCAAGGGCCTGGGCGGCTCAAGCGCCATTAACGCCATGCTGTATGTTCGCGGCCACCGCCGCGACTACGACCACTGGGCCGAGATGGGCTGTGAGGGCTGGAGCTGGGACGAGGTCCTGCCCTATTTCCGCAAATCCGAGAACAACGAAAGCGGCGCCAATGCCGTCCACGGCGACAGCGGGCCCCTCCAAGTCAGCCACCAGAAATCACCACGCCCCATCACACGGGCCTTCATCAGGGCGGCCACCGAGTGCGGCCATGCCGAAGCGGCCGACATCAACGACGGCGACAACGAAGGTGTCGCCCTCTTCCCGGTCACGCAGTTCCACAGCCTGGAGCGCAACGGCGAGCGCTGTTCCGCGGCGGCCGCCTACCTCAACCCGGTCATGGACCGCCCCAACCTGGCGGTCATCACCGGTGCGCACGCAACCCGGATCCTCACCGAAGACGGGCGCGCGACCGGCGTGGTGTACCGCCAGGGCAAACAGGATCATACCGTTCAGGCAAGGCAAGAAGTCCTGCTCTCCGGCGGTGCCTTCCATTCGCCGCAACTGCTCCAGCTTTCGGGCATCGGCCGGTCTGAGCGCATCCAGCCCTACGGCATTAAGATGGTGCATGAGCTGCCCGGCGTAGGCCAGAACCTGCAGGACCACCTCGACCTGATTATGGCCTACAAGTCCAGCAACACCGACACCTTTGGGTTTAGCGCGGCAGGTTCCCTGAAGATGCTGCGCCATATTCTTCAGTGGCGCCGGAATGGCACGGGCATGATCGCCTCGCCCTTCGCCGAGGGCGCGGCCTTCCTGAAGACCGACCCCGCGCTGGACAAGCCCGACATCCAGCTCCACTTCGTGATCTCGATCGTCGAGGACCACGCGCGCCGGCTGCACTGGGGCCATGGCTTCAGCTGCCACGTCTGCGCCGTGAACCCCCACTCCCGTGGCGAGGTCTTCCTCAAGAGCGCGGACCCGCTGGCCGCACCGGGCATCGACCCGAAGTTCCTGGACGACCAGCGCGACCTGGACACCATGATCAAAGGCGCCCGGATGACGCGGGAGATCCTCCAGGCACCGGCGCTGGCGCCATGGCGCCAGAAAGAGCTGTTCGGCGTGGGTGATGGCATGAGCGACGCCGACTGGGAGCAGCAGATCCGTGCCCGCGGCGACACCATCTACCACCCGGTGGGCACCTGCCGGATGGGCCCGGAAGGCGACCCCATGGCGGTGGTCGACCCGGAACTGAAGGTGCAGGGCATGCAGGGGCTGCGCGTGGTGGACGCCTCCGTCATGCCCACCGTGGTCAGCGGCAACACCAACGCGCCCACCATCATGATCGCGGAAAAGGCGGCGGACCTGATCCGCTCCGCCCGGACCACTTAACACTGCAGGAACCAAAGGAACACCGACCATGACCAACGACAACGCGCACCCCGACTTCGAGGCCCTGCAGTCCCAGCTCGACACGCTCGCCGCCGCGAAGGACCAATGGGCCCGCACGACGCTGGATGAGCGCATCGCCATTCTTGAGTCGGTCAAGGATGCTCTTATGGGCGTCGCCGGTGACTGGGCCCGGCAGGGCGCCAGCGCCAAGGGCCTGTCGGGTTCCCCCCTGGAGGGTGAGGAATGGATGTCCGGCCCCTACGCCCTGATGGGCGCCTGTAACGGCCTGATCGAGACGCTCTCAAAGATGAACGGCAAGTCCTTCCTGCAGGCTATTCCCCTGCGGACACTGCCCAACGGTCAGCTTGCCGCGCGCGTCACGCCCCACAGCATCTGGGACCGGCTCCTGCTCTCCGGCGTCAGCGCCGAGGTCTGGATGCAGGACGGCGTCACCCGGGACAACCTCGCGGCCCATACCGCCACCGCCTACGACACCCCGGCCGGGCAGCGCCAGGGCAGGGTCTCGCTGGTGCTGGGCGCCGGCAACATCGCCGCCATTGCCCCGCTCGACGTCTTCCAGAAGCTGTTCCTGGAACATCAGGTCGTGATCCTCAAGATGAACCCGGTCAACGAGTACCTCGCCGGGGTCCTGGAAACCGCCCTGGCCCCGCTGATCGAACGGGACGCTCTGCGCATCGTGAAAGGCGGCGGGGATGTCGGCGCCTGGCTCACGGAACATGAGCTGGTCGAGGAAATCCACATCACCGGCTCCCAGGCGACCCACGACATGATCATCTGGGGCAAGGGCGAGGAAGGCGAGAAGAACCGTGCCGCCGGCACACCGCGCCTGGACAAGCGCATCACCTCGGAGCTGGGCGCGGTCTGCCCCACCATCGTGGTCCCCGGGAACTGGTCGGAGGCGGACATCCGCTTCCAGGCGGAACAGATCGCCACCCAGAAGCTGCATAACTCCGGCTTCAACTGCGTCGCCTGCCAGGCCCTGCTGATGCCGCGCGGCTGGGACCAGGAAGACGCCCTGATGCGCGAGCTCCGCGACGTCATCAGCCAGTCCGCCCGCCCCACCTACTACCCCGGCACCGAGGACCGTCTGGCGGCGTTCCGGGACCATGCCAGTGAGGTAGACGTTGTCAGCCGTGGGCACGCGCCGGAGCTGCTGATCAACAACCTTGAGGACCACGACCGGTTCCGCTCGAACGAGGTATTCGCCCCGGCCTTCTCCGTGCAGCGCCTGGAGGCCCCGGACGCCGAGCAGTACCTGCGCAACGCCATCGAGTTCGCCAACAACCAGCTCCACGGCACCCTGGGCGCCAACATCGTGATCCACCCGGACACGATCCGCGCCATGGGCCGCGAGCGCTTCGAGGCCCTGCTGGCGGATCTGCACTACGGCACCATCGCCATCAACGCCTGGACGGGCCTGGGCTTTCTCAACACCGTCTGCCCCTGGGGCGCCTTCCCCGGCCACACCCTGGACGACGTCCAGAGCGGCATCGGCTCCGTCCACAACACCTTCATGTTCGACGCGGCCGAACGCTCAGTGGTGGAAGCCCCCTTCCGACCCTTCCCGCGCTCCGTCGCCAACGGCGACTGGAGCCTGCTGCCACGGCCGCCCTGGTTCATCACCAATACCCGTCAGCACAAGCTTGGTGAACTGCTGACCCAGTTCGAGTACAAACCGGCCTGGCACCGGATTCCCGGCATTTTCCTGAACGCGCTGATGGGCTAGGGTTCCGCGCTCCACGTGGATGGTCAGACGAGGTAGTAGGCATGAGCACGGTTGCCCCCGACAAACTGCAGGCACGCGCGGACCGCAAGACGCGCAAGCGCCAGGAGAAGAAGGACCTAATCGCTCGCAGCGCCATGCAGGCCCTCCAGGAGCTGGGGTACGCCAACACCAGCCTGCGCGACATCGCCGCCAGGGCGGACCTGTCACTGGGCATGCTGCACTACTACTTCGAGGACCGGACCCAGCTGATCCTGCACTGCGTCTCGCTCTACAAGGCCGCGTTCATCTCCGGGCTGGAAGAGGCACTCCAGGAAGCCAATGACCGGGAATCGGTCGTCAACGCGCTGGCCAACGCACTCGCAACCTCCATCGTCGAGGACGCATCAACCCACCGGCTGTGGTACGACAT
Source organism: Salicola sp. Rm-C-2C1-2 (assembly GCF_040196175.1). Lineage (NCBI taxonomy): Bacteria > Pseudomonadati > Pseudomonadota > Gammaproteobacteria > Oceanospirillales > Halomonadaceae > Salicola > Salicola sp. Rm-C-2C1-2. The sequence continues at coordinate 204,825 of NZ_JBEFNF010000006.1, forward strand.
CCGCAGCCAAGCCCTGTTCGACCCGGCCTTCCGGCCCATGGTGCGTGAGCTGGAGGCCGCGCTGATCAGCGTGGTTGAAACCGCTGGTAAAAAGACTGGCTCAGCCCGACCCGGCACGGGCGAATTCGGCTACGCACTCATCGACGGCGTCTTCCGCTACCAGATGCAGAACCAGATAACAGGCACACCGAGAGACTACGAGTCACTTGCCAGGGAAATGAAGGCGGTACTGGAAACCCTCTTCTAGAGGGCGGGAAGGGAAACTGGAGCGGGCGACGAGGCTCGAACTCGCGACATTCAGCTTGGGAAGCTGATGCTCTACCAACTGAGCTACGCCCGCGAACGTGGACAGGGAACCACCGCGGGCGGCTTCTGTCAATCGTGCGCCGCGCTGACCCTGCGGTCTGGGAGACTGCAGGGCCAGCGTTCCCACCTCACCCGCAAAACCTCTGAATCCATACAGTCAGTCCCATCGGATGCGTGTAACCGGGAATCCGACGATTCCATGGAACCTCACCACCACATGCGCTAGGCTGCTCTTTTAGAAGAAGTTCAAAATCACCCTGGTCTGCTGGAGAAATGGCGCTATCTGGAATTCACGAATATCAATATCGCTGAGTTCTCGCGATTGCCTGTTAAAGCGACCAGCACTGATGCCGTGGCACTGATCAGGCATTCGTGTCAGAATTTCCCCGTAGACAAAGGAAAGGTTATTCCTATGGATCTACAGAAGATTGAAAACGAAGCTCTGCACCTTTCCAAGGAAGACCGCGCCCAGTTGATTCAGCGACTGGTGCTTAGCCTTGACTCTCCGTCCCCGGAGGAGCTCAGGGCCGAGTGGCTGAGTGAAGCCCAGCTCAGGGCCAAAGAACTGGATGAAGGGACGGCTCAGGCGATCCCTGGAGAACAGGTATTGAGGAAAGCACGAGCACTGGTTAGATGATGTATGATTTTCACCCGGCAGCGGAAGCCGAATTCCTGGAGTCAGTGGGCTATTACGAATCCCGTGTCCCAGGTTTGGGTGACGCCTTTATTGAGGAATTTGAAGCGCTGATAACCCTCGTCTGTGAGACGCCAAAGGCGTGGCAGGTTGAGGCTGAGCCTAATATCCGCAGCGCCCCTCCACCGATTTCCATTGTCGCTGATTTATCTCGAACAAGCGCACATCATACAGATTCTTGCCGTCGCTCATGACCGTCGTCGTCCCCAGTATTGGCTCGGCAGGCTTTAACAAGTGCGTCAATTGGGACGCTCGCAAGCTCGCGCCCATTACGCAGGCGTTATGCAGACATGAAGCTGAGAGTGGTTCGGAGAATTCAGCGTGAGTAATTTGCTGGAGCGGTTGCAGGAACTGGTTGAGAGGGGTGAGGTTCGGGTATCGGAGCACGGGTACGATGAGCTGGCAGATGATGGGGTCACGGCTCGTGAGGCGGTCAGCGGAGTATTCGAGGCAATGGTAGTGGAGGATTATCCGAACTATCCGAAGGGGCCAAGCGTGCTACTGTTACCAAAGGATAGAGGCGGTGCTCCGATACATGTCGTATGGGGGATCCCCAAAGGGTATGACAAACCTGCCGTTTTGGTTACTGCATATAGGCCGGATCCGGCTCGGTGGGATGAAGATTTCATGAGGAGGAAGTAGCCATGGCACAGCGGGTTAAGACAAAGTATGTGCACGAGGGCAAGTATGTTGCTGAGGTAGAAGTAGCACTGATTGAAGACAATACCCAGTGGTCTCCCTACCTCAGCGTCGACGATGCATACAAGCTGGATGATGTACGTGATGCCCTTCGCGAAGGTGATCTCGATGCAGCCGCGCGGTATGGGCGAATTTACGAGATGCGGCCCGTAGCCTCCCAGTAACTGCATAACTTAGCGTTATAACCGACGGATAAAGATCTATGGCCAACGGTCTGCAACAGTTCAAGAATCATCTGAGCTATTCACAGATAGCTGACGAAATGAACACGGCTTGTGAAAATGCCCGCAGGCTGGTTGAGGATGCACAGATTCTCCTCGACTGATCTGCCCCGCTGAAAACGGACACTCGGAACATTCAAGCGAAGCAGCAACGAGCTCTCCGACAACATAAACGACGCCCTCATTCACAGTCGTGATGCTGCCTGCCACGCTTTTCCCAGCAAACACCTCAACGACCTTACGCACATATCGCCGGTCTTTACTCGTGATCTCAACACTTCCTGCCATGCATCACCTCCTTGTAATGGATTGAATAAGGCGGTCGAGCGACCGCTTTTTAGCGTCAATCATCATGAAAAATTGATCACTTTGATTGGCCGATTGCATTATTTGCCGTTCTGTTGCTTGGAGTCAGCGTTGCAAAGGAGTTTCTGCACTTTTCAGTGAGTCAGAAACTGAAGATGAACATCGCTATATTCGTCGTGATGTTGGCGATCCCCTTAACCGTTATGTACCAGCTGAGCCCGGGGGTTTAACCTTCCGTTGAATCAATAAGCGGCGGGTGTCATTAAGGTCACACGCCCGCCGATCCCGGGCATCGAGGACCGGCAGCTGGCGCTGCCGTTTCCCATCTGGTGGCCCTTCCTTCAGTCACCCTCGGCGGACTGACCGTCCTTCGCACTGCTTCCCTGGTCGCCACTGGCGGACGGGGCGAGCAGCGCTTCACTGCCGGCTGACTTCTGGATGCTGTCGAAGACCGGGGTGTTCACGGTGAAGACAGTGTCGTACTGATCCGTGACCAGCAGCGCGTCTTCCCCTTTGTCACCGGCATGGAACCGGTACTCGCGGGGGGCATCGTCGCCGGTTCCGAGGCGGAGGGTCAGGTCGGGCTCGCTGTCCGGCACGCTCCGGTCGCCCGCTGCGCCGGAGATCCTCAGGGCGGCAACGCGGCTGACCAGATCCGCCACCGCCTTCGGGTTCGCCTGGACGGCATTCTCGGTGCCGGAGACCGTCCACTTGCGGTCCGCTCCGTCACCTTCACCGGAACCGCCACCGTTGCTGGCTTCTTCTGGTGCCGCGCGCTCAAGCCGGATGTCGTTGACCTCCAGGGACTGGATCGTCTGCTGGTCCAGGCTCAGCAGGTCCTTGGCCAGCCACTGGTCCGCCTCGAGGGGCATCATGTGCGTGCCCACGCCGACGCGGTAGACGCTGGTCTCCCCCTCGCGGCGGGCGTAAATCTCGCCGGCGCCGGGAGTGTCGCCGAAGAACAGGACCCGCTTGCCGTCAGAGTCCGCCAGCGGCAGCACCAGGCGGCGCTTGTAGTCGTCCTCCGCGACCCGGAAGCGCTGCGCGGCGCCTTCCGAGGTGGCCACCGGCAGCCCGGTACTGGCCTCGCGCAGCCCTTCAAGCAGCCTGGTGACCTGGCTCGTACCGGCCGGCAGGTCATCCAGGGCGGGAATGCGCCATTCCTCTCCTTTCTTTGTGAGCTGGACGCTGCTGCCTTCCGGCCCCTTGAGTTCAAGGCTCGATACGGCCTCGGTGGCCACGTCCAGGAAGGGCCCACTGTTGGCCGCCCCGGTGGTTCCGGTCGCGGGCCAGTAGGCCACCGCCACGGCAACCACCTGAATCACCACGAGCAGGCTGAGAATCCGGATTGCTTTCACCATGGCTTACACCTCCGCCTTGATCGTCCGGTAGAACGCCTCGTCACGCCGCCGCACAAGGCGCCGCCACAACCAGATCACGACGAGCCCGAGGCCACTGAGGGCGTAGTTGCCGTACTCCCAGTAGCGCTTGCTCTGCGGGTCCAGCGGCACCAGCGTGCGGGCCTCGTGGCTGCTGCCACGCAGCGCGAGCAGGGCCGGATCCTCCAGCGACCAGGCCACGGTGTTGCGCAGGAACGTCAGGGGCTTGCTGTAGAGCGAGCCGCCGGTCTGCGACAGCAGCTGGAGCGTGGCGTCCGAGCCGAAGGCGTTGCTGGCCACCAGGACCAGGCTGGCGGATTCAGGGGACTTTTCGATGACCCGCGTGTAGTTGGGCGAGTCGCTGCCCTTCTCCTGGTTCGACTGTTGCTCGGCCTTCTTGTCGCTACTGTCACCCAGCAGGGGCGAGGGCTTACCAGCAAAGAAGGAGTTAAAGCGCCCCTTGATGCTGACCGCCATGGGCTGCGCGCCCGCCTGGTCAGATTGGGCGAAGCCGGTCTCGGGGTAGGTCTGGAAGTCCGGCAGCACCGATGCCTTCTTCTGCAGCCATGTCTGGCTGGAACTGCGCAACAGCTCCGTCACGGTCCGGTCGCTGTTGGCCTCGGAGTCCACCCTGATGGGCGAGGCCCAGGTCATGGTGAGCTGGTTCATCGAGGCCGTTATGGGCGAGTCCGGGTTGAGCTGGTTTCCGCGCAGGTCCGGCGCAAAGGGATAGGGCTGCATCCGGATCTCGCGGAACCGGCGGCCGGAGACCGTCCGGGTGACCGGCAGCGGGACGGTCGCGTTGCGCCCATCCGCCACCAGCCGGTCGCGCACGGTCAGGCCGTGATGCTTCAACCACTGGCTGACGCCGGACTCATGCCGGCTGGCCCGCAGTGAGCGGCCGACCGTCACCTGATAGGGCGAGGTCGCCATCACGACCTTGCCGCCGCGCATCAGGAACTGGTCGATGGCGAACAGCTGCTTGTCGCTCAGGGTCTCCGGGGCCATCACCATCAGCAGGTCCGTCTGTGGCGGCACCCGGCCGTTACTGAGCTGGCTGGTCTCCACCTGCCGTGACTCGGCCAGGGCGTTATTCAGGCGACTGAAACGCGGCCCCCCGGCAGCGGCCCTCCGGCGGCGCCGGCCCTGGTCGTTCGGGGTCACCAGTGTGACCGTCTCCAGGGCACCGGGGGTGAGGCGCTTGAGCGCCGCCTCGATATTACGCCGCAGGGCGGCCTTGGTGAGCTTGTCCGGCAGCGTGACCTCGACCTGCTGGTCGCCACGCTCCAGCAGCAGATGGAACCAGAACGGGTTGGGGTCATTGAGCCCGGCCACCAGGGGTTTCAGGCCCAGTTCGCCGGTGAGGCGGTTCTCGACCTCCGGGTCCGGCGTCACGACATCGGTGGCCAGCCCACCGTTCGATTCCTTACCCAGCGTCTCGAACAGGCCGCCCAGGTTCCCGCGGAGTTTGGCCAGAGGCTCGGGCAACTGATCCGCGGACGAGGCATAGGCGGTCAGCCTGGTATTGCCGTCCAGCCGGGCAAGCAGATTGCCCCCGGCCGCGTACTTGCCGGCCAATTTGCGGATGGCGCGGGTGATCTCGTATTCCGGGTTGTTCAGCGCGACGTCGATCTCGCTGCCCGAACCCCGCTCGACGCGGATCAGGTCCCGGAAGCCGAGGGTTTCATGCTGGTTGCCGTACTCGATCACCACGTTGAAGTAGGCGTTGACCACCGAGGACTCGTAACGACTGCTGGTCTGGAAGGGCACCGGCTCCACGCCGTAACGGCTGGCCGCACGCTTTTCCGCTTCCTTGTTCTCGGTCGGGTCCACCACGCGGACGCGCACCCGCCTGTCGGTCATCACCGCGTATTCGTTCAGCAGGTCCCGCAGCCGTGGCACCAGCGGCGATAGCATGGGATGGGTTTTGCCCGAGAAGTAGGCGCGGATGGTCACCGGCTCCTGAAGGCGTTGCACGCTCTCCAGCGTGGTGGCGGAGAGGGTGTAGCGGTTGCCCTCGGTCAGGTCCAAACGCAGGGTGTTGACCGGCGCCAGCCAGACGTTCACCAGCAGCAGGTTCGCCAGCACCAGCACCGTGGCCGCGCCCCAGAGCCGATGGTTGCGGTTGCGGGGGTTGCCGGCCCAGCGCAGCCGCTCCAGGGACAGGCGGTTGAGGGCCAGGAAGACGCCGGCGATGGTGAGGTAATAGAACAGGTCCCGGATATCGAGCACGCCCCGGGTAATGTCATCAAAGCGGCTGCCGGTGCCGAAGTGTTCCAGCCAGTGCCCGATGCCGTACCCGAACAGGCCGGTGATCACCGGCGCCCCGATGACGTAGAGCACGCCGCAGGTGGCGGTGGTCAGGATGAGAGCGATCACCGCGTTGCTGGTCAGGCTGCTCATGCACAGGCCAATGGCCAGGTAGGCCAGCCCGAGGAAGAGCGTCGCCACATAGCCACCGACCACGGGCCCCCAGTCCAGCGGCCCGAGCAGCGAGACCGTGATCGGCAGGGGCAGCGTCAGGCCAAGGCCCACAATGAGCAGGGCCAGCCCCGCCAGCAGCTTGCCCGCGATCAGGCTGCCGGGGCTGACCGGCACCGTCAGCAGGGTCTGGAGCGTGCCGGAACGGCGTTCCTCGGACCAGCTGCGCATGGTCAGCGCCGCGACCAGGAAGATCAGCAGCAGCGGGAACCATTCGAACAGAGGGCGGAGGTCAGCGGTGTTGCGGGCAAAGAACGCCTCGCCCCAGAAGACGATGAAGTGGACGGCCACCAGGAACACGCCCAGGAGCAGGTAGGCCGCCGGCGAGGCGAAGAAACTGCGGAATTCCTTTCGGCACACCTGGAAGGTCTCACGCATGGGAAGCCTCCTGGATCACACTCTCGAACAGGGTTTCCAGATCCCGCCGACCGGGCTCGACGGCATGCACATTGAAGCCGGCGCCCACCAGGGCGTTGACGGCGGCCGGGACGGCCTCGTCCGTTCCGGAGAGCCGGTAGCGGTGGCCCTGATGATCGGCCTCCATAGCCGTGACCTCCGCCACACCGGCCACGGACTCAAGAACAGCGGCGGCGTTGCCGCTGCCGGAGACCACCACGTCCACGGCCTCGGAGGCGGTCAGGTCCGCCAGCCGTTCGTCCACGGCCAGATTGCCGCTGCGCATGATCAGCACCCGCTCGCAGACGGCCTGCACTTCCTGAAGCACGTGGGTCGAGAGGATGACGGTCGCCTCCCGGGCCAGGTCCCGGATCAGGTCGCGCATCTGGTGGATCTGGGAAGGGTCCAGCCCGTTGGTGGGCTCGTCAAGGATCAGCAGTTCCGGTTCATGGAGCAGCGCCTGGGCCACGCCGACGCGCTGCTGATAGCCCCGGGAGAGGGTATCAATTCGGTCACCAGCTTTTTCGACCAGGTCCGTGCGGCGGATGGCGCCGGCAATCGCCCGGTTGCGTTGCTCCGGGGGGATCCGGCGCAGTTCCGCCATATAGGCGAGGTAATCAATGACCGTCATCTCGGGCCAGAGCGGGCAGTTCTCCGGCAGATAGCCAATGCGCTGCTGGATGGCGGGGGTGTCCTGACCCATGACAAGGTCATCCACCCTGACAGCCCCCGAGGTCGGCTCCAGTGCGCCGGTGATCATCTTCATGATGGTGGTCTTGCCGGCCCCGTTGGGCCCGAGGAGCCCGACCACTTCGCCGCGCTCGATCCGGAACCCCACGTCCCGGACCGCCGTCAGCGCCCCGTACTGTCTTGTCAAGTGCTCGACTTCAATCATCCGGTGGTCTCCCTGTTTCGGAATCGGATAACCTGCTGGCCGGGGAATCGATTCCCGGCGGCCGGATTGCAAAGGAATCAGGGGCGAGGTTTCAAGAGGTATTCAAGAGCTGAAATAGGCAGCCGGGCCCCTGTTGGGTAGGGGCTCGGCTGATAGCCAATCGAAGGTAATGTAAGGGAGTCTTTAAAGCCCGGTCTTTTCCGTCGTGTGGGCCACGGCAGCAGCCTCGGAACAACGGATGGTTGTCCTGACATCGATTGGTTCGATCGGCCCCTGGCAGTCACTGACACCGGGTTTGCAGAGCTGAATTCCGTAGTTCTTGGATGAAGGCTCTGAAAGCTGAAATGCAAAGGTCGCTTCCTTCGATGCCTTCACCAGATTGTCCTGCTCCATCGCCAACGGGTTGTCTGAATCCCCCTTGAAAACCATCATCTCATACCCGTCAGGGATGGAGACTGTTCCCTCGTAAGAGAGCTCGTAGAGTTCACACACCGGAAAGGAAATTGGTGAGTTGTCAGTCCACAGGGCATTGTTACAGCGACTAGGGTCAGCAAGAACTTGCTCGGCAGTAACACCGCCTTCGATCAGTGGACCAAAGGCATTCTCCACCATCAACGGTGCGTTAAGAACACCTGGCCCCAGCGTTTCGCTGGTGTTTGAGAAAGCTGTCGCTGAGGCATTCACCAGATCCCGGTCAACCTGCGGGTCCTCGTTTCCCGTCAAGCTTCGGGTGTAGGCAATAATGCCCGCGACTATCGGGCTGGAAAACGAGGTTCCGGCCCATTCCGCACTCACATAGCTCCCGTTGCTATCCATCCCATCTTCACCAACCACACCCTTTCCTTGAGCAGCGATATCGATAGCGCTGCCGTAATTAGAGAAGTAGGCTTGGTCACCACCTTCGTTGACAGCTGCAGCCGTAATCACGCCATCACAGTTGGCAGGCGACACACCACCAGCATCCTTGCTGCTATTACCCGCGGCGACCACGATCGTGATGCCCAGTGAGTTGGCGTAGTCGATTGCATCCTGAACCTGCACGGGACAATCTTCTCGACCGCCCGAAATACTGATATTGATCACATCCACGGGTTCATCAATGGCCGGATACCCCTGATCAACCTGAGAGGAATGGCGAGCGGCCCAGTTGATCCCCTCTGTTACATCACTCATGAGACCTGAATTATTGCAGCCAAGAACGCGTACGCCGTACAGCTCAACCTCTGCAATACCCGCATGAAGCGTGTTGTTGTCCGCGGTTGCGCCAATAATACTGGTTACAGCCTGACCATGTGTGTTGTCACAGGTCTCGGGGTCGTACTGGCGGAAATCATCGCCAAGTTCGATGCCTTTATCATCATCAATCTCGCTGAGGTTTATACCGCCCTGCCACTCAATGTCCGGGCTGTCGTAGAAACCACCATCAAGCACAGCAACACGCACGGGCTCCTTCGAAAAATCCTCAAAAGCTTCGTGGACTGACTCAATCTCAGAGCGTCCTCGATAGAAATCGGTGAGAACATCCCAATACTGTTGATCCGGATAGCGGGCATCGTTGTAGAGAGTAACGTCCGCTGGCACAACGCCGTTCGCGTTGTCGACGCGCTTGGGCTCCTCTGGGAGCCCCGGGTTACTGACTACGATATCGGAAGCGTTGGCCAGACCTGATCCAAAAGCAACAGCCACAATCAGGATAGCCGCGAAAAAAGCAGATCGATTCACGATAAAACTCCCTTTCAAACCCATCACGAAGAAACCGCCGTTTCGGTATTGCACATAATGTCTCCGGACCCTTGGGCAATCTCCCGCAACCATACGTAGGCGTCAGAGAAGCTGAACGAGCCATTATCGTGTTGCCCAAAATGGGAGTTCCCATAGAACCGGGTATAGCCCCTGGCCTGATCACTGTAGTGAATCCTCGTCATCTTCAGATCCGGCATGAAATCCGAGGCCGAATCCGGGATTTTCTCTACATTGTGCAGATTGATATCGCCCGCGGTTCGCATCTCGGCCTCGAACCGGTCGGTCGCCGACTCAAGCTTCCTGTCGCCGGTCTCGCCATTGCGATACTCCGCCAGGGTGCTTTCAACGTGATCAGCCCGGTTGCGCAACGATTGTTGCCAGGATTCAGACCGGTCATCATAGTCAGTCAGTAGCCGTGTTTTTTCGCTCTCAGTGATATCGCCACGCAGGTAGAGAAGATCAAGGACGTACGCGAAGAAGCGTCGATCCTCGGGAAGTGCGATGACCGTCTCGGTTTGGTGGGTAATCAGCTCTGCTTCACGGATAACGGCCACAGCCGACGTATTGATGACTTCAATCTTCGAGGTCCGAACAAAATCGCCATCCGCCGAAATCGCTTCCAGGGTAAAAGTTACAGGTCGATCGATATCGCCCAGGCTGGTTTCGAAAAGGCCATCCTTAACCCTGGAAATGGAGATCACTTCAACGCCGCCAGGAACTGAAAGCTTATCAGCACCTTCGGCTTTAAGCCTGACGGTGCCCGATTCGTCTAGAGCAAGCGACTCGGAAAGCTCAATGGTTTTCGGTTATGATGAACCAGAGCCCGAACTGTCTCCACCGCCAATGCAGCCCGTCAGAAACAGAGCTACAACCATACTCACAAGAGTTCGTTTGCTGAGTCCCAGGTTCCGGACCGATGAATGCGACATACAACCTCCCTATCGCACTGACTTGTGTAATGACCAGACTAGTCTCCGTGCTGGCCGTATTTCATAGGGAATTATGGAGCCTTTTCCCGTGCACGGCGCGAGAGGACAACAAACCGTTACACAGCGCGGACCACCTGCCTATACCACTCCTCCACGGTCTCCCAAAGTGAGCAGAGTCAATCGACACTCCCTCGCTCATGAAAATCAGACAGTTGCGTGACAAAATCCGTTTCCTGCTCAACCTGGGTTCGTGATTTCTCGCCTTTGTTTCGAGAAAAATCAAATGATTTCACGTGGCCAACATATTTCAGCTGTTAATAACCTGAAACACAAAGAGGCGCTGAAGCTCTCAGAACGGATTCTATACTTGGAGGAACGAACCCGCGTCTATAACGCGTTATTTCAAATGTTCTGGCAAACAAAAGTAAGGGGGATTGCTATGCATACTCGAGTAAATAGCTGTGTTATCGGACAACCTGAATCCCGGAGTGCACGATTTATTGTTTAGCGTGATACAGCGTGTAATCGACGGATCAAGATCCTCGATAAACTAAGGAGTAAAGTATGTTTGGGAAGAAAAAGCCCTTCTTGGTATCAAGTCTATCCATGGTGATAGGAGTTACGGGCTGCATAGACAGCAGTAGTGACAACAACGAACCCGGCGGGCCTGGTGACGAAACATCAAATCAGGCCATTACGGGCACAGCCGCCCAAGGCGCACCCCTTAGGGACGCCACTGTAACAGTGCGCTGTGTCAATGATGACACGGACGAGACGCTCACAGCCGTTACCAACGACGCGGGCGTTTTCAAAACAGATGACGTCGCGGAAAGTTACTTTCCTTGCGGCCTAAAGGCGGATGATCCCGATTCGGAGCAGACTTTTTATAGCTTCGCGCAAGAACCTGGGCAGGCAAACATAACCCCTTACACTGACATGGTGATCGCAGTCGGCGCCTCCAAAGATCCCGTTCAATGGTTCGAAAACCTGAAGCGTGATGGATTCGTTATGGATCAGGCGCGAATTGATAATGCCATGAAGGTTCTGAATGAGGGCCTTAAGGCGCTGGGCCTACCGGTTGACGGCAAGAATCCGATGAAGACCGAATTCGAGATCGGCGATGACTACGATCTGAGTATGGACCGATTTATGGCAGGCGTTTCCAGCACCAGCAACCTTGGGGGGTACGAGGCGCTGAGGCCGCTTCTTAAAGATGGCAACGTCCTTGAAGGCGTTATAGACAACGTGCCTGAACAGGCGCCCGATCAGGACGATAACAATGACACGGCACAAGGCTACGCCCAATGCTGGAACGAAGACTACTTCAGATCAGCGCACACCAGTGAGCTTGAATTCGAGGTCACAAACGACTCAGGGACCTATACAAACACCGTTAAGCGGAGCGTGGAAGAGCGCTCCGGCAATGAGATCGCTATGACGATCGATACAGTCCCAAAAGATTCAACCAGGGCGAGAGTTAAGCAGACTCACATCCTGAACATCAACTACTCTGGTAAGAAAACGAATCTGAAACAATTAACAACCACCACGTTCACGGATCAAGGAGATATTACGACCACTTACGACTATGATCCTGCCTTCACTGAGGATCTGAGCAAGGATAGCGGTGAATCAACTACTAACACTTACACCCAGACGCTTGATGGTGATCCGGATTCTGCTTTTGAAGTCAACACTGAGTACACCTTCACGGGAGTGCGGACAATCAGTATTGAGGGGCTGGGAGAAATCGAGGCATGTCGTGTGGAAAAAGAGATCTCCGGAGAAAATAGTAATACCTCCGGGGTTTTCTGGGTTGGAAAAGGAAACGGCATCGTCGTCCGGGATGAGGTCGAAGGTGGGACCACCGAAGAGCTCAGAGGGGGGACCTTTATAGGTGAGGATGTGGCTAACGTGTTCTGACACATGCTGGAAAATAAAAAGCTCAGGCCATTCAATGGCCTGAGCTGCCCTAACATCTTGGATTCAATGAGGAAGCACGTTCTTTTTACCGCATTGGCTACAAGTTTTTGCTTGGCGGCTGGCACCCAGACAATCCAACCTACTGACCTGAATACAGAGCACTCCATGGCTACTTCAGATTCAGGCTCTCCTCCCACTGAGGCGCCAGTCCGAAACGTCGTCATCTTTGATGTGGATGAGGGAGGATTCGCCACGGCTCGCAGAGCAGACCTTGGCCGCTGGCTTCGCAGGGCTCTCGATGAAACCCTCACCGACGCCGGCCGGACACTTGCAGACCGCAACCTGGCCCAGGTATTGAAGGAGGAGACTGAACGTGCCGAGATGGGTAATGCCGGCACTTACGAAGGCGCCCCCATAGCGGGTTTTGCAGTCCGCACGAAGATTACCCAAGCTGACTTCTCTCAGGAATTCAACCCTGCCTACACCAACTTTGCAGGTTTTGATGTGTCGGCTGAATGCGAATACGCCTCTTGCGTCAAAGTTACAGTCGATGTCTACACAGTGCCGGAGCTCGAACGTGTGAAGGATTTCCGGAACCAGGCTTCGGGTAGCAAATCAGAGGAGGTTGATACTGAAAGCGACTGCCGTGAGATGGATCCGCGTATGCTCCGCAGGACATCCCGGGACGCCATGGCAGGGCTCCGGGAGTCTCTTCAGAACTATTTCGCCTCACCCGGGCACGTGCTGGCGGCCTACGATTGGAACGGCCCTATGCGTCAAGGTAGTTGTCGCCTGATGATTTCAGAGGACAACCATGCCCCATTATTCACCGGAACGTAAGGAAGCCATCCTGCAGAAGATGGCGCCACCGCGCAGCTTGACTGTGGCCGAGTT
>NZ_JBEFNF010000007.1:0-207305 GCF_040196175.1 Salicola sp. Rm-C-2C1-2
TGATTCGGAAAACAAAATTCTAAAGCATTTCAGAATTTTGTCAACCCTCGGAACAACCCGTTTCGCCTCAAAGCGTCGCCGCCTTGGGCCGTTGCCCCGAATGAGATGCGTATTCTACATCTCATTGCGATTGCGTCAACAGGCGATTTAAATCGACTTTCAGGCGCCGCCCAGTTACTGGACATGCACCTTTGCAATCTTCTTTCTACCTGCCTGAATGATATAAGACTGCCCTGCAGGCAGTGCCTGACGATCACCCAGCGGCTCGCCGTCAACATAAACGGCACCCTGCTTGACCACATCCTTGGCCGCACCCCCCTGAGCGAGACCAGCCTGCTTAAGCAGGCTGACCACGAACAGCTCGAGCTGACCGTTCGCATCCACGGTCACCTCCGGCACATTTTCCGGAATCTCGCCAAGCTCTACCCGGTTGCCTGCGGAACGATGGGCATTATCAGCAGCCTCTTTCCCGTGATACCGGCCGATGAGCCATTGCGCCAGCGCTTTCTTGGCTTCCTGCGGATTAACCCCCCCCTCTTCCACCTGGCGCTGCAGCGCTTGCACCTCATCCATGGGCTTGAGCGTAAGCAGTTCAAAATAGCGCCACACCAGCTCATCAGGAACCGACAGCAAACGACTGTACATCTGACCCGGAGAATCGGTAATACCAACATAGTTACCCAGGGACTTGGACATCTTCTGGACCCCGTCCAGACCCTCAAGGATTGGCATCGTCAGGACGACCTGCGGCTGCTGGTCATAATGGCGCTGCAGGTGACGCCCCATGAGCAGATTGAACTTCTGGTCAGTACCGCCAAGTTCAACATCGGCCTCTAACGCAACAGAGTCGTAGCCCTGAACCAGCGGGTACAGAAATTCATGGATGGCGATGGACTCATTGGCCTCGTATCGCTTATGGAAATCATCCCGCTCAAGCATGCGTGCCACCGTGTACTGGCTTGCCAACCGGATCATGTCCGCCGCACCCATGGCGTTCATCCATTGCGAATTGAACACCACCCGTGTTTTCTCCGGATCAAGCACCCGAAAAACCTGCTCCTTGTAGGTCTCGGCATTCCTTGCCACCTCCTCTTCTGACAACGGCGGCCGCGTGGCGCTTTTACCGCTTGGGTCACCAATCATCCCGGTGAAATCGCCAATCAGGAAAATGACCTCATGGCCCAGCTCCTGGAACTGACGCAGCTTATTAAGAAGCACGGTATGACCCAGATGGAGGTCCGGGGCCGTCGGGTCAAATCCGGCCTTAATCCGTAGCCTGCGACCACTGCGCAGCTTTTCAGCCAGATCTTCCTCGGGGATCAGCTCATCCACACCTCGGTGGACCTGGGCGATAGCGTCATCGATGCTCGTCATGGACCTTTTTCCACTCCAATCTATTCAGGCGGGGTAGGCCCGCTACACACGCTGACTCTTTTTACAGGTCATTAACATAACAACAACCGCAACGAATTCACTTTGTGTCGCGGGCACTTGAATAAAACACAATTGTAACAGGAAAGCGCAGACCGGGCTTTAGCGCACAGAAACCTCGATCATTTTTTTGCACCCACCGCCGTTTTCATTATACTCCGAATGATTCTGCGAACTTGCCCAAAAAGTTTGCCCCAATACTGAAACAACAGGGTGTAACCGTGCTCAGACAATTTCCGGGAACCCATATCGCCGCACTTGCCGGTCTGACCGCACTGGTTGGCCTCACCCTGCTGGTCAGCCCCGGCAGCAACCAAAGCCAGACCACAAAGACATTCGACGTCGCCCCGATCCCGACACACTCCCGCGAGCCCCGGACTGAAAACCAGCAATACACCCAGACCAGCATGGTGACGCCAGCCCAGACCCTGGCGAGGACTCCGGCTCCAGACCTGCAGAACATCCTCGGTGTCAACCTACAGACGGTGCCCGTTAACGAGCCATCCACAGCAACCGCCTCCAGGGACGATGGCATCCGCGAGCAGGATCTTAGCTGGCAGCGCTTCAGAATTGAACGCGGCGACTCGCTGTCCACCCTTTTTGGGCAGGCGGGGCTCAACGACCGGGCGATGTACCGTATCCTCAATGGAGAAGGCAAACCGGACCAGCTGGCGCGCCTGCGAATTGGCCGCGAAATCGAATTCGGTTTTGATGACAGCGGTGAACTGGCAATGGTTGTTCTGCACAACAGCCCCACCACCAAGCTCAAGGCGGTCCGTCACGACGACGGTTTCCACACCCATGAAGAGATGCGTGACCCCGAAATAGAGCTCGCGTATGCCAGCGGTGAAATCCAGACCTCTTACATCCTCGCGGCAAACAGGGCAGGCCTGAAAACCAAGGTCCGGAACAAGCTGTCGCGCATTTTCGGCTGGCGTGTTGATTTCTCTCGTGATCTGCGTAAGGGCGACCGTTTCGGCGTGCTGTATGAAAAGCAGTACCTGGACGGCGAAATGATCGGCCATGGGCGCATTCTGGCAGCCACCTTCACCAATCGGGGCGAAACCTACTCCGCGGCGCTGTATACGGATGCTGACGGCAATAGTGACTATTACACGCCCGAGGGCGAAAGCCTGAGAAAAGCGTTCCTGCGCACGCCGCTGCAATACCAGCGTATTTCGTCCCACTTCGACATGAATCGCCGTCACCCTATCCTCAACCGTGTGCGCCCTCATGAGGGAACGGACTTTGCCGCCTCACCCGGGACACCAGTGAAGGCCTCCGGAGAGGGACGCGTCACCTATGTCGGTCGTGATGGCGGTTATGGCAAGACCGTGCGTATCGATCATGGCAACGAGATCACCACCGTTTACAGTCACCTCCGGAGTTACAAGCGCGGCATCCGCCGGGGCCAAACCGTCCAGCAAGGCGATGTCATTGCGTACGTAGGAATGAGTGGGCTGGCAACCGGGCCCCATCTGCATTACGAGTACCGGGTCAGTGGCCAGCCACGAAACCCACTGCATGTAAACCTCCCGGACGCTGACCCCATCCCCGAAGACAGGATGGCGCAGTTCAGGGCACAGACCAATCCGCGCCTGGCGCAGCTTTCCGAGGAAGATAAGTCCTTCCAGATCGCCCTGGCCGAGGAATGAATGGCGGGGCAGCCTGACTGGTACATTGGGCTCATGTCCGGTACCAGCATGGACGGGATCGATGCGGTTCTCGCGGGGTTTGGCCCTGAGGGTATCACCTCAAGCTGGCACGCCAGCCACACCTATCCAGGTGACCTTCGCTTACAGCTGGAAAACCTGGCGAGCGACCGGGGTACCCCGTCGCTTCTGGGTGAAGCTGATGCGCGACTGGGAGATGCCTTTGCTGACTGCGCCCAGGCTGTTATTCAAGCGGCAGGGCTACGCCCGGAGGCCATCATGGCCATTGGCAGCCACGGCCAGACCATCCAGCACCGCATACACCCCCCCTCCCCTTTTACGCTGCAGATCGGCGACCCCAACCGGATCGCTGAGCGCACCGGCATAACAACCGTGGCCGACTTCCGTCGGCGCGACATTGCCGCTCAAGGCGAGGGTGCACCACTGGCGCCAGCTTTCCACAGCTGGCTCTTCCAGTGCCCCGAACGCGAACGTTGCCTCGTCAATCTCGGGGGGATCGCCAATATCACCTTGATCCCAACCGACAACAGCCCACCCCATGGCCACGACACGGGTCCGGCTAATCGCCTTATGGATCTGTGGTGCAGGCGCCACCGCTGCCGTCCCTTCGACTATCAGGGCGAATGGGCTGCAACCGGCGAAGTCAATGACACGCTGCTGACCTCATTCCTGAGCGATGCCTACTTCGCCAGACAACCTCCCAAAAGCACCGGGCGCGAATACTTCAATGAGCATTGGCTGGAAGCACACCTCAGCGCCCTGCCCGAACAACCGGGCGCTGCGGATGTTCAGAGAACCCTATTGGAGTTGACAGCAGTCACCGTCACCCGTGATATCCAGGCAATAGGGGCAGACGAGGTTTTTCTGGCAGGCGGGGGCGCTTTTAATCCAATGCTTGCCGACCGGATTAGCGATTTACTGCCGAAAGCCAGAGTTGATTCCACTAAGGCATTAGGGCTGGATCCCCAGTGTGTGGAAGGCGCGGCGTTCGCCTGGCTGGCACGCCAGAGGCTGGCGATAAGCCCTGGGAACCTGCCTTCCGTAACCGGGGCATCGGGACCGAGGGTGCTTGGTGGCGTATGGCCCGGGAGGCGGTAAACCTCAGATGCTGAAAGACGAGCCGCAGCCACAGGTGCTCGTGGCATTCGGGTTCTGAACCCGGAATTGAGCCCCCATCAGGTCCTCTTCGTAATCCACTGTCGCACCCACCAGATATTGATAGCTGAGTGGATCCACCAGCAGCTTCACACCATCGCGCTCCACCTCGGCATCGTCCTCGGCCTGACTCTCATCAAAGGTAAACCCATACTGAAATCCGGAGCATCCGCCACCCGTAATGAATACGCGCAGCTTAAGATCGGGATTACCTTCCTCGCTGACCAGCTCACGCACGCGCGTCACTGCTGAGTCGGTGAAAAACACCGGTATTGATACCTGTTCCTGAACCGCACCCATACGATCACTCCCAACTGCTGTTTCAATCATTAAATCATTATGTAGAGCCGAATGGCGACCTGACAAGCCTGATTATTCAAAAATGCCGGCTTCAGACACCTGGCGCCCGATTCATGGAGCTTTCCTCCTGATGCGGTTCCTGCCCTGCCTCGTCGACCGCTGCAGTCGTCGCGCTTTTCGCGTCACCCTGTTGTGCTTGGCGATTCTCTGAGGGCAGCGTTCTTGAGCTACCAGGCACACCACCCTCACGCTGATGCAGAAGGTTACCGTTAACCGCAGCGCCCATTGCCATTTCGATCAGGTGGTAATACACATTGCCATGAATCGAAGCTTTGGAGGCCAGCTCAAGATCCTCCGAGGAATAGACATTACCTTGCACGGTGCCGTTGATGATGATGTGGGGGGCATAGACATCACCCACCACTTCTCCGACGTCACTGATGCGCAGCACGGCATCCGAGCCCTCCTCGGCATAGACCGTGCCTTCAACACGGCCGTCTATATGCAGGCCGCCGGAAAAGTGTACATCGCCCGTTATCGACATCCTGTTCGAAATCAATGTGTCGTACTGCCCCGTACCCTTACGGGCTTTTCTGGACTTGCGAAACATCCGCCTCGCCCCCTGTTTTGTCCTGCCATAAAAATTCGCGTTCAGACGTTTCCTGACCGTTGTCCGTAACCGCTTCAACCTGAATGGAGTTGGGCTCGAACCCTTCAGGAATCGTCATGTCCCCATCGACCGACTGGAAATAGCGGAAACGGAACTCGATTTCATTATCCTCACGCGAGTCCGAAATCCGATGCAGCGGAAGCCGCTGCCGCTCCTGTCCAACATAGCCTACGAGATGGACTTTCACATGACCGGCGACAAACCGATTGTTGTCACCGATCTGACTGAGCACCAGATTATAGCGCCAGCGGTTGGGGCTGGTGGTGGGGTCCAGATCCATCCGGAATACCTGCAGCCCGGTTTCGAGGTCCTCAGGGGCCATAATGCTCTTGTAAAAACTGATCTCGGACTTGCGCTCTTTGAGAGACTGCTCCAGCTTCCGTATCGTTTTCTGCGCCTCACGCAGGCTGTGGCGATTCACCTCCTGATCACGCTCAAGCCTGACCAGCTCCTGGTGGTATTCCGTAGCCTGTTCCTGTAGCCGATCACGCTCTTTGCGTACCGTTTCCAGGCCGTCATCAGCCGCCAGGTATCGTGCCCGGTACTGAGCACTTCCCAACATAAACCCCGCAGCGCCTGAGCCAACAGAAAAGACGATCAGTATCACCAAACGCCGAAGCCGTTCCCCGCGCCGCTTCTGGACCAGTATAAATTCTTCCGAGGAATCAGAACGCGCCATGGATCGATCCTCACGGAAGCAGCGCGGGTGCCTTCAGCCCCTCGCTTTCGTCGAAACCACACATCAGGTTCATATTCTGGATCGCTTGGCCCGCTGCCCCTTTGACCAGATTATCCGTTACCGAGCTGACAATGATCCGATCCTGGTCCGGCTGGCGATGCAGGGCCATACGACAGGTGTTCTCCCCCCGGACGGAGCGCGTCTCGGGCAGCGCCCCCCAGGGCATGACATCCACAAAGGGCTCATCCCGGAAGCGATCCTCATAGATCGTCTGGAAATCCGCCCCCACATCAGTGACCTCGGCATAGAGCGTCGCCTCGATACCACGGACCATAGGAACCAGATGTGGTACGAAGGTAACCTGGGGAGCGGCGCGCGCCTGCATCATACGCAGCCCCTGTTCAATCTCAGGTCCATGCCGATGCCCGGAGGCCGCATAGGCCCGGAAACTCTCACCAGCCTCACCCAGCAGCATGCCCATGCGTGCCTGGCGCCCACCACCACTGGCACCGGATTTGCCATCGGCGATCAGGCGCGACGGATCAACCACCCCGGCTTCGATCATGGGCAGGAACCCCAACTGGATGGTCGTAGCATAACAGCCGGGGTTGGCCACCAGGCGCGCGTGTCGGATCCGCGCCCGGTTAATCTCCGGCAGCCCATAAACCGCCTCACGGATAAGATCCGGGGCTGTATGGGTAGTACCGTACCAGTGCTCCCAGACTCCCGGATCCTGAATCCGGAAATCGGCGGACAAGTCCACCACCTTGACACCCTGCTCCAGCAACTCACCAACACTGTGCATGGCAACGGCATTGGGCGTTGCAAAGAATACGATGTCGCACTGTGCCAGCCGCTGCTCGTGCGGAGTCTCAAACGCCAGGTCACAGTGGCCACGCAGACTCGGGAAAAGATCAGCCACCGGACGCCCGGCCTCAGCACGCGAGGTAATCAAAGCCACCTCCACCCCCGAATGAAGTGCCAGCAGCCGCAACAGCTCCACGCCCGTATAGCCGGTGCCCCCGACAATGCCCACTGTGATCACGTCCTGCCTCCTCATCTTTACTCGCGTTGGCGCCTGTAAAAGAGCATTGTACCATGCATGGATCATCCAGTCGGTTAAGGAGGTCCAGTGCTCTGGATCAAGGCATTTCATCTAATGGCCATGGTGACCTGGTTCGCAGGCATCTTCTATCTACCCCGTCTGTTCGTCTATCACGCCATGACCGAAGACGAACCCGGGCGTGAACGCTTCCGGACCATGGAGCGCAAACTCTACCGCGGCATCATGAACCCATCCATGATTGCCACCCTGCTCTTCGGTACCTGGCTCATCGCGCTCAACCCAGCCCTCTATCTCCAGCAGGGCTGGCTTCATGTCAAATTAGTGTTGATTGCAGTGCTCGTCGCCTATCATCTGTGGTGCGGCTATTATGTCCGCCTGTTCCGCGATGACCGCAATACGCAGGGGCACGTGTTCTTCCGCGTGATCAACGAGGCACCGGTCCTGCTACTAGTCGCTATCATTCTTCTTGCCGTTGTGAGGCCATTCTGATGCCTAATAAACGCCCCCAGGTACTTGTCATATCAGGCCTGGACCCCTCCGGCGGCGCCGGTATCCAGGCCGATATCCAGGCCATCACCGCAATGGGCGCCCATCCACTTCCGGTATTGAGCTGCCTGACCGTGCAGGACACCTGCAACGTCCACGGCGCCGAGGCGGTGGATCCCGAGCTCATAGCTCACCAGATTCGATGTGTGGCGGCTGATGCCCCCATTCACGCCGTCAAGACCGGCGCCATGGGCGACCAACGGATCGTGCGCATGCTGCACACAATACTGGCGGAGATCGGGCCGTTGCCACTTGTTGTGGATCCGGTAATCAAGGCGGCCGGCGGCGGCGAGCTGGCCGACGAGCAATTGGTCGAGGCCATGCGCTCCGAGCTTTTTCCCCTGGCCTCGGTACTGACACCCAATGGCCCGGAACTGGCCCAGCTGGGAGGGAGCGAGCAGCTCGCAAGCAGCGCCCATGCGTTGCTTGATGGGGGAGCAAAGGCCGTTCTCGCCACCGGTGGTCACAGCACCGCCCCCACTATTGAGAACCGCCTCTTCCGTAAGGATGAGGAGGAGACCGTCTGGCAATTGGAGCGGATCGGCGCTGAGTACCATGGGAGTGGCTGTACTCTGGCCGCAGCGCTCAGCGCGGGCCTCGCTGGCGGCCAGGAACTGCCACAGGCGATTGAGCAGGCCCAGAGATTTACCGGCAATGCAATACGGCAGGCGCTGCATGTAGGACGCGGCCAGCCTGTGCCGGACAGGGGTATTCAGGATGAGTAACCCGCTAGCAAAACAGGGCCTCTACGCCATCACCGACAGCCACCTGCTGCCGGACGACCGGATCGTGGACGCCGTTGAGCAGGCCCTGGCCGGCGGCGCCGTTATGGTCCAGTACCGCGACAAGCGCCCTGACGACGATCAGCGCCAACGCATTGCCGAACAACTACTGGCAGTCTGCCAACGCTGGCAACGCCCGCTGCTCATCAATGATGATGTTGCCCTTGCCCGGCAGGTCGATGCCGACGGCGTTCATCTTGGACTAGAGGATACAACACCGGAACAGGCCCGCGAACAGCTGGGTCCGGAAGCCATTATCGGCGTCACCTGCCACGATGACCTCGAACGGGCCCGGGAACAGGCAACCGGTACGGCGGACTATCTCGCCTTCGGGCGCTTCTTCGCCTCCGCCACCAAGGGATCGGCGCCCTCCGCTTGCGCGGATGTGCTCGGCCAGGCAGCCGCTCTGGGTCTGCCCAGGGTCGCCATCGGCGGCATCACCACAGAGAATGCCCCCAGTCTGATCCGCGCCGGCGCCGACCTGGTCGCGGTCATCCACGGGCTATTCTCAGCCCCCGATATTGAAGCGCGGGCTCGTGAGTTCACCCAACTTTTTACCACAGGAGCCTCTTAATGACTCAATCGGATACCCTGTTCGAACAGGCCAGCGAATACATCCCCGGTGGCGTCAACTCGCCCGTACGCGCCTTCAAGGGCGTGGGTGGAACGCCCATCTTCTTCAAGCAGGCAGAGGGCCCCTACCTCTGGGATGAGGATGACAAGCGTTACATTGACTATGTCGGCAGCTGGGGGCCCATGATTCTGGGCCACGCCGCTCCGACGGTCATCGAAGCAATCCGAGAGCAATTGACGCATGGCACCGGTTACGGTGCCCCCAGCTCAACGGAAACCGCCATGGCCCGCAAGATCTGTGAGCTGGTGCCTTCCGTGGAGATGGTGCGCATGGCCAACTCCGGAACCGAGGCCACCATGAGCGCCATCCGGCTGGCGCGCGGTTACACCGGGCGTGACCGGATCCTGAAGTTCGAAGGCAACTACCACGGCCACGTTGATTCACTTCTGGTCAAGGCCGGTTCCGGAGCGCTGACGCTGGGCCAGCCGAACTCCCCGGGCATACCGGAAGCCCTCGCAGAACAGACTCTGACCGCCACCTTCAACGACCTGGAAAGTGTCGAGACGATCTTTAACGAATACGGTAGCGAGATTGCAGGCATCATTGTTGAGCCCGTAGCCGGCAACATGAACTGTGTGCCCGCGGTACCGGGCTTTCTGGAAGGTCTGCGCGAGATCTGCGACCGCTATGGCAGCGTGCTGATCTTCGACGAGGTAATGTCGGGGTTCCGGGTCGCTCCCGGCGGGGCCCAGCAGCGCTATGGCGTGACACCGGACCTGACGGCACTGGGCAAGATCATTGGCGGCGGCCTACCGGTGGGCGCACTCGGCGGTCGCCGCGACATCATGACTCACCTGGCGCCGCTGGGGCCGGTCTACCAGGCGGGGACCCTCTCCGGTAACCCGCTGGCCATGCGCGCCGGACTTGCCACTCTGGAAGGGCTCTCCGAGCCGGGCTTCCATGACGCGCTCGAGGCCCGCACCGCTCGTCTGATGGAAGGCTTCCGCGAATGCGCCCGGGAGGCCGGTATACCGCTGCATGTTCAGGGCGCTGGCGGCATGTTCGGCCTTTTCTTCACAGACCAGCCGGAAGTCACCCGCTTTGAGCACGTTATGAACTGCGATACGGATCGTTTCGGGCGTTTCTTCCACGCCATGCTCAACGAGGGAGTCTACCTGGCGCCCGCCGCCTTTGAGGCCGGTTTTGTCTCCGGTGCGCACACCGATGCCGACATCGACGCCACCCTTGAAGCTGCCAGAAAGGCCATGGCAACGCTTAATTAAGCCGCTGAAACGTAGCCATCAAAAGCTGACCAGGATGGTCCGGAAGAGTAAAAGCTCGGCTTCGGCCGGGCTTTTTTCATTCTAGGACCCAGAAATCCGTTCCCTGGCCTTACGAGCCTCCTCCGCATCACCTCGGACCGCACGGATTTCAGCCAGCATGGCCCACCCGGTCCGCCGTAGTTCCGGGTCATTGCCCGCCTTGCTGATGCCTTTCAGCACAAACTGCTCGGCCCGGGCCGGGTTCCCCTTGTCCCGGTAGACCCGCCCCAACGTGTAATAGACCGCCGCGGCATCCGGCGCAATGCGCTGCGCCCGCTGGATCATATCCAGCGCCTGACCATCTTTTCCGTCTTTAAGAGCTGACTCCGCCGATGCCACCAGTCCGCGAGCAGCCTCCGGCACCTTGCCACCGCTCTGGCGCTGGGGCTCAACTGTCGCGCGTTCCTCGTCAGCAGGCTCTTCCGTCTCAACAGTCGCCTCTGTTCGTTTGCCGATGGGTTCCACTTCGGGCACCCCGCCCTCAGTATCAGAGCTGTCCTCGGGCGGCTGAAACCGCACACTGCAGCTGGCCAGCAGCAGAACAGCAAGCACCATACTGGCCCACCGGATCCAGGGTTGAATTGTCATCCTGCTTACCTCCTCAGAAAATCTGCTGGAACCAGCGCTGAATGCGACCCCCCATGCTGTCGCTGCAGGGGACTTCCTCCTGGGGCTCCGATCCCTTTATGAAGGGAATTCGCCTCGCCCCTTCACACTGCTCCGCCGTAATGCCCCCTGTAGCCGTATCAACCCAGTGGTAGTCAACTGCCCCCGGCACCACAGGTGAGAAAGGTCTGGTTGAACCATCCGCCATGATCCGCCCCCAGATCTGCAGCGCGCCGGAGCCACCGGTGAGAGTGGTGGCATCATAGTCATCCCCCCCTACCCAGACAACGCCCAGATGGTCTCCCGTGAATCCGGCAAACCAGCTGTCCCGGCCCTCGTTGGTCGTACCCGTTTTTCCGGCTGTGTGCAGCCGTTGCGGGATGAGATTGTAAACCGAGCTCCCCGTGCCCTCGCGCATCACTTCCTGCATGGCGTAATGCAAAAGGTGCATCGGCCCTGGCTCAACCACCTGTTCCAGCTCCAGGTCGTAGCGCGAAAGCACCTCCCCTTCCGAGGTGGTCACGCTTCGGATACTGCGCAGCGGCATCCGGAAGCCTCCAGAGGCAATCGTCTGGTACATCCGTGCCACCTCCAGTGGGGTCATTTCCAGACTCCCCAGCAACATGGACGGATACCCGGGCGGCTCGCGCTCCATCCCCAGGCGCTGCAGTGTTTCAGTCACTGCGGGCAGGCCCAGATCCAACCCGAGCCGGACACTGGCCTGGTTGTAGGATCGCGAAAGCGCCCTGTGCAGTGCCACCTGGCCGTGGGACTCACCACTGAAATTGGCTGGCGACCAGGTATCGCCGTTTTCAAATTCCAGACGGAAGGGCTCATCCTCCAGGGGCGAGATCAGCGTGTAACGCGCCGGCTGCTCTAGCGCCGTCAGATAGGTAGCAGGCTTGACCAGGGAGCCGATCGGCCGACTGGCGTTCATTGCCCGATTGAACCCCGGAAACCGGGTATTGCGACCGCCCACCAGGGCTTCCACCTCGCCACTTTCACGCCCGGTAATGACAACGGCCCCTTCCAGGGTCCCCGTTTCCTGCCCCTGCTCCAGAGCTGCCATCATTCCGCTGGCCCTGGATTCTGCCGCTGTCTGCAGTTGCGGGTCGAGCGTGGTGAAAACGCGCAGCCCCGCCGTTTGCAGATCCTCGTCCTGATAATCACGGGCAAGATGGTCACGCACCAGATCCATGAAAGCCGGGTAACGGTGGGTTCCCTCATCCGGCGCTGCAGCTACATCCAGAGTTCGCTTACCCAGGGAGTTCGCGCGTGCGTGCGTAATCAGGCCCTGATCGGCGAGAAGATCCAGCACCAGATTGCGTCTGGCACGCGCTCGCTCCGGCCTGGTGCGCGGATTGTAGTACCCAGGGCCACGTACCATGCCCACCAGGAGTGCGGTCTCATGAAGGTGCAGCTCACTGAAGGGTTTGGCGAACCAGAACCGGCTCGCCAGCCCGAACCCGTGAATCGCTCGAGTTCCGGACTGGCCCAGATAGGCCTCATTCATATAGGCCTCGAGGATCGCTTCCTTGGAATAGCGCAGCTCAAGCAGAATCGCCATGATGGCTTCATTGAACTTGCGCCAGTAAGTCTGCTCGCTGGAAAGCCAGAAGTTTTTGACCAATTGCTGGGTAAGCGTACTGCCCCCCTGGACCACCCGCCCCGCCTGCAGATTGGCAATGAAAGCCCGGACGATGGCGGTGGGCTCCACTCCGTGATGGGACTCAAAACCCCGGTCCTCAACCGTCAGAAGGGTCTCGCGGAACAGTTCCGGCTGATCGTCCAGCTGGACCAGAACGCGGTCCTCACCATGCCCGGGGTAGATGCTGGCGATGCGGCGTGGCTCCAGGCGTGCAAGCGCTGCCCCATCCGAGGCTTCGAAGCCAGCAACTGCCCCATTCGCAATTTCCAGCCGCAGGTTGCGCTCCGACTCCTTGCCATCGGGAAACCGAAAGCCACGGGTCCGGAGATGGAACCGCCTCCCCTGGCGCCGGAACTGACCCGCCTCATCAGGTCGCCGCGAAACCGCCTGATACCCCAGAGCATCCAGCTCCCGGGTCAGAGCGCCGGCACTAACCGACGCCCCCGTATAGAGCTCCAGTGGCCGAGCATAGACCCGGGAGGGGATCTCCCAGCGGTGGTCCTCGAACCGGGAGCTCACTTGAACATCCAGATAGATGGTCCAGCCCGCCAGCACGAGTATCGCCACGACCCCCAGTCGCCAGATAAGACCTATGGCGGCTCTGCTCCGGCTCTTGCTTCGCTTTCTGCCTGCTTTTGTCATGGCTGGCGATTATAGCGCTCTCACACGCCACGTCATGGCTGGATTCATGTTCAAAACATGACGTCCCCGTTATGATAAACCCACATCCCGTACAGGAGCCGTGGAATGGAATCGGGGCTGATCCATGCCTTACAGAATGCGGCGTGCTACCCGCACCCGGTCAGCAGCATCAAACTCATTGAGACCCATATCTCATGGCTTGTGCTGACCGGCGACTACGCCTACAAAATCAAGAAACCTCTCGACCTGGGGTTTCTTGACTTCCGCGAGCTCAGCGCCCGCCAGCATTACTGCGAAGAGGAACTGAGACTGAACCGACGGCTGGCGGAGCCGGTCTATGAGGCCGTAGTGGCGATCACGGGCAGCCCTGAATCTCCGGTTATTAATGGCAGTGGTGCGGCCATCGAGTACGCGGTGCGCATGCGCCAGTTCGATCCGGAACAAGCGCTCGACCGGTTGAGCGAGCGCGGCGAGCTGGCCCCTGATCATCTGGATGAGCTCGCTGAACGTGTCGCCACTTTCCACGATTCGATTCCGGCGCTGTCTGCGGACAGTCCCATGGGCAACCCGGATGTACTGAAGGCAGCCATGGTGGATAACATCACCAACGCCCTGAATCATCTGGAAGGTACCCACGATCGCCAGCAGGCCCAGGCACTGCTGGACTGGACCCGGGACACCTTTGAGCAGCAGCGCGAACGCATCCAACAGCGTCTGGCTGATGGCAGGGTACGCGAATGCCACGGGGATCTTCATCTGGGCAACATTGCTCTGTTCGAGGGTCGTATTACGGTTTTCGACTGCATTGAATTCAATCCGGAATTCCGCTGGATCGACACCGCCAACGACCTGGCTTTCCTGCTCATGGATCTGGAAAGCCGCGGCCATGCTGGCTGGTCGGCGCGGGTTCTCAACCGTTACCTGGAGCACAGCGGCGACTATGAGGCGCTGCCACTGCTGCGCCTGTTCAGTGCCTACCGCGCCATGGTGCGCGCCAAGATCGCGCTCCTCAGCCCTGCGGATTCCAGCGGGGAGCAACAGCAGAACCTTGAACGGTACCAGCGCTATGCCGACCTGGCCCTCAATTATTCCATGATCCCCCAACCCTGGCTGGCAGCCACCACCGGCTATTCCGCCAGCGGCAAATCCCGTTTCAGCACCGCACTGGTGGAACAGTTCTGCATGATCCGGGTGCGCTCCGATGTTGAGCGCAAACGGTTGTTCGAACTCGCGCCAACCGACAACAGTGATTCCGCGCAGGATGCCGGTATCTACACTCAGCACGCCACGCGTCGGACCTACCTGCGCCTTGAGACTCTGGCCCAAAAAGCACTGACAGCCGGCTATCCCGTGATCGTGGATTCAGCAGCACTGCGCCAGGAGGAGCGGGATGGTCTGGCGGGGGTGGCGGAATCGCTGGGCCTTCCATTTGTCCTGATTGCGTGTGAGGCTCCGGAATCGGTACTGCGCGAGCGGATCCGCGAGCGGGCCCAAAACAGCGGTGAGGTTTCCGAGGCGGACGAAGCCGTACTTGAGCACCAGCTGCGCAATGCCGATCCCATTGGCGAAACCGAGCGCAGCCACACCATCCATGTCCACACCCACAGCCCTGGGGCCATGGAAGCGCTGGTCCAGGCACTGGACCCGGGGCCGCACCGTCACTGATCCGTGCCCTGTGGCAGCCAGCAGAGTAGGAACTATAATAAACGCAGAAGCTCGAAACGCTCTGGATGGACAGAACAATGGAAGAAGATCAGGCACGCAGTATCGACGATCCGCTCTATCAGGCACTGCGCGACGAGAACATCCAGGCCTTCAACGAGGCCCGCGAAAAGCTCGACGCGCTCCCAAGCTTTGCTTACGGCGATTTCCGTGGCCTGGACCTGCGCGGACTCAACGCGAAGGATCTGGATCTTCGCCACGCCTACTTCCGGGGGGCGGACCTGCGTGGCATTGATTTCAGTGGCGCCTCAATGGAAGGCGCCAGCATTGCCCACACCAAGATCTCGGGATGCTTCTTTCCCAACGCCATAGCCGCCGATGAGATTGTAATGTCGCTCAATCACGGTACCCGCATGCGCTATCACACCCGGGGTTAATCCCCAGGAATCACCGGCACCTCTTCGCCGGGACGCAGGCCCGTTGGGTCCATCAGCATACGCCAGGCGCGGCATTCAACTCCCTGGGCAGCCACATCGCGCAGCAGCCGCGCGTAAGCCGAGTCGATGTTCTCGGCGGGGCGCACTTGCCGGGCACTGGAATGGCTGACACAGAACAGCAGCATGGCGCGTTCACCGGCCTCGACCCGGCCCAGCAGTTCCCGCAGGTGCTTCTGCCCGCGCGCCGTCACCGCATCCGGGAAGTACCCGATGCCAGCCTCAGCCAGAGTGACATTCTTCACCTCGATCCAGACCGGCGGGCGCTGCTCGGCGCTGTCCTCCAGCAGCCAGTCAATACGGCTTTTTTCGCTGCCATAACGCACTTCCGGGCGAATCCGGTCATAGCCCTCCAGTCCAGCTGGCCGGGCGCTGCTGAGGAGCTCGCCCACCACCGTATTGGCGCGCGCCGTATTAATGCAGGCGATCTCTCCGTCCGAGCCCGCTTCCACTAGCTCCCAGGTCCAGGCCAGCTTGCGCTTCGGGTTACTTGAGTGGCTCAGCCAGACCCGGCTGCCCGGCCCATCGCAGCCCATCATGGAGCCGGTATTCGGGCAATGCGCCACCACGGTCTCACCAGAGTCCAGCGTCACATCCGCGAGGAAGCGCTTGTAACGCCGCTCCAGGGTGCCGGGTATCAGCGGCGGATCAAATTCCATGGGTAGCTCCTTGCAATGTTATCTGCTACGTTTCGCAATCTTGTCCGCCAACCCCATCATCCTCTATAAAGGGCGGATGGCGCGACCAATCCGGAATCGCGGCAATGATGCCGAAGGTCAGTCGCCGGTGACAGACCGGCTGCGACTAGAAAGGGGTAACCGTTATGTCGAACAATGAACCCGCTGTTCACAACGAATTCGCCGATTTCAAGCCCTACGAGGTGGGCGAAGACGAAGAATACATGAATTCGGAGCAGCTGGAACACTTCCGCCGGATCCTGCTCGGCTGGAAACAGGAGCTGATGGAGGAGGTCGACCGCACAATGCACCACCTCCAGGAAGACGCCGAGAACTACGCGGATCCAAGCGACCGTGCCACGCAGGAGGAGGAATTCAGCCTGGAGCTGCGCACCCGTGACCGTGAACGCAAGCTGATCCGCAAGATCGACAAAACCATTGATCGGATCGACAAGGACGATTACGGATTCTGCGATCAGTGCGGCGTGGAAATCGGCATCCGGCGGCTGGAGGCGCGTCCGACCGCCACGCTGTGCATCGACTGCAAGACCCTGGCTGAGATCCGGGAAAAACAGACCGGCGTCTGATCCATTTCCGGCGCCCTCATGGCCTACCGCGGCCGTTTTGCCCCCTCGCCAACAGGGCCACTCCACTTCGGCTCGCTGGTCGCAGCACTGGCGAGCTGGCTGGATGCACGCGCGCATTGCGGCACCTGGCTCGTCCGGATCGAAGACCTGGATCCGCTGCGCGAAGCACCTGGCGCAGCACAGCGCATTCTGGACGACCTGGCAGCCCACCAACTCATCCCTGATGAACGCCCGTGGTACCAGTCCCAGCGTAGTGAGGGCTATGAGGCTGCGCTGACCCGCCTACGGGAGGCCGACCAGCTCTATCCTTGTTCCTGTTCACGAAGTGAACTCAATGTCCACGATGGTTGCCACCCCAGGCACTGCCGCGAGCAACCTGACTGGCACCAGACGGAGCCCTTTGCCCTGCGATTCCCCGTCGAAGATCAGGATTCCCACTGGCAGGACCGGGTTCTGGGTCAGCAGCCCCTGCGACTGAAACAGGAAAAAGATGATGCCGTCCTGCGCCGTAAGGAAGGCTTCTATGCCTATCACCTGGCTGTGGTGGTCGACGACATCGCCCAGGGCATCAACCAGGTAGTCCGTGGTCAGGACCTGGCCGATCTCACACCGATCCATCTCTGTCTCTATCAAGCGCTGGGAGAACAGCCACCGGCTTACCTGCACTTCCCAGTGGTCTGTAATTCAAAAGGCCAGAAGCTGAGCAAACAGGCCGGTGCCCTCGCCATCGACACCTCTATGGCACGACGCAACACCACGCGGGCCCTCACAGCGCTGGCACACCGTCCACCTGATGCGCTCAATGACGCGCCCGTGGACCAGCAACTGGAATGGGCGATCAACGCCTGGAATACGACAAAACCCAGGAACAGCTAGGCATGTACATCTATCGCCTGGTTTTTCTGCTGGTGCTTGCCATCTACATTTTTTCGCCCGGCATTATGGACTGGTGGGTGGAGCCCGGCAGCGCCTGGTATCAGCCGTTCGGTCTCTGGCTCGCCCTGATCGCGCTGGCGTTCTGGCTCGATCACTGGAGGGACGGCGATGAGCTTTAGTGTCCCCACGCTACTGTTGATCAGCGCCCTGTACCTGGCGATCCTGTTTGGTATCGCCCATGCCACGGACCGTAACTGGCTGCCCCGGCGCTGGACCCATCACCCGTTGGTGTACGTTCTGAGCCTGGGCGTTTACGCCGGCGCCTGGGCTGTGTTTGGCGCCGTCGGCATGGCCTACAGCTTCGGTTACGGGTATCTCGCCTATTATCTGGGCCTGTGTGGCGCCTTCCTGCTCGCTCCTGTACTGCTGCATCCCATACTACGGCTGGCGCGCGACTACCAGCTGAGCTCGCTTGCGGACCTGTTCGCATTCCGATATCGCTCCCAGTGGGCGGGCACGCTCGTCACTCTCTGTTCCGGTATTGCCATACTGTCGCTGCTCAGCCTGCAGATGCAGGCCATCGCCGGCGCCATCCAGACGCTGGCTCCGGGTGCCAGCCGCTGGTTCAGTGCCATTCTTTTTGCCGTTCTGGCAGCCGTATTCACAGCCCTTTTCGGGGCTCGTCGCAGCCAGGGTGTTGAACGCAACGAAGGCCTGGTGATGGCTATGGCTTTCGAGGCTCTGGTCAAACTGCTTGCCCTCGCCAGCATAGCCACGATCCTGCTGTTCAGCGTCTTTGGCGGACCAGGAGGGCTCGAAACCTGGCTTCAGGAGCAGAGCCACCAGGTCAGCGCCCTGGAACGGCGCCTCAGTGATGGCAACTGGCGTGCCCTGCTCCTGATTTCCTTTTCCGCGGCCCTGGTCATGCCGCACATGTTTCACATGACCTTCACCCAGAACCCCAGCCCCCGCGCCCTGGCCAGCGCCAGTTGGGGACTGCCCCTGTACCTACTGCTGTTGGCTCTACCGATTCCCATCATCCTCTGGAGCGCGCGCGCTTTGGAAGCACCCGGCAGCCCGGACCTTTTCGCGGTGAGTCTCGCAATGGTACTGGAATCGCCACTGCTGGCGACACTCGCCTACCTCGCCGGACTTTCCGCCGCCAGCGCCCTGACGATCGTTCTGACCCTGGCGCTCTCCGGCATGCTCCTCAATCACCTGGTGCTGCCGCTGCGCTCACCGCCGGAAAACCGCAGCATCTACACATGGCTTCAAAGCGTCCGACGCCTTCTGATCCTGGCCATCATCCTGGCAGCACTGCTCTTCCATGCTCTGGTCGGCCGCCATCTGGCTCTGGACAGCCTGGGCCTTATGGCCCTGACCGGCGTCCTCCAGCTCCTGCCCGGTGTCCTTGCCGTCATCTACTGGCCCGAAGGCAACCGCAAGGGCGTGATCAGCGGCGTTATCGTGGGCATGCTGGTCTGGTTTGGCGGGCTCGTTATGCCCTTTACCCTGGGAGTGACGCCAAGTGACTGGCTGGGCATCAGTGTGATGAAACCTGCGAATGTAGACAGCTGGCACGTGCCCGCCTTCATTGCCCTGACCATCAACGTCGCGGTCTTTGCTCTGACCTCCATGCTCACCAGCACCAGCAATGGTGAAACCCGAGCTGCTGAGTCCTGCAGCATTGGCGCCATGGCACGCCCGCCACGACGAGAGCTTGAAGCCACCTCATCCGATGAGTTCAAGTCCCAGCTCACCGCCCCGTTAGGCACGGAAGTGGCCACCCGCGAAGTGGAGCGGGCCCTGGCCCAGCTGCAGCTCCCGACCTCGGAAAGCAGGCCCTACCCCCTGCGCCGGCTCCGCGACCAGTTGGAAGTCAACCTCTCAGGCCTTCTGGGGCCAGCCATTGCCCAGGCTATTGTCCAGCGTCACCTGGGGTTCAAGCCCCAGAGCGATTCCCAGGAGCCACAGCACGACATCCAATTCGTGGAAGTAGCCCTGGAAGATTACAAAAGCCGATTGACCGGTCTGGCCGCTGAACTCGACAGCCTGCGCCGCCACTATCGCCAGATCCTGCAGAACCTGCCAATCGCCGCCTGTTCACTTGGCAATGACCATGAGATCCTGATGTGGAATCACGCCATGGAGGCTCTGACCGGCATCAAGGCGGACCGATCCGTAGGGGCCACTCTGGAAGCCCTGCCAGCCCCCTGGCAGGAGGTTCTGGAGTCTTTCCACCACAGCGAAACTCAGCATCAGCCCCGGCGGCGCGTGGACCTGGGCGGTCAGCCACATTGGTTCAACCTGCACCAGAGCGATATTGCCGGTCCTGGCCACCCGGAAGGCGGCACCGTCATTCTGGTTGAGGACCAGACTGAGACGCGGCGCCTTGAAGAGGAACTGATCCATAGCGAACGGCTGGCCTCAGTCGGGCGCCTGGCCGCAGGCGTTGCTCATGAAGTGGGCAACCCGGTAACCGGCATCGCCTGCCTGGCTCAAAACCTGAAGCTGGAAACTGACGCACCAGCGGTATTGGAAACGGCGGACGAAATCCTGAGCCAGACTCACCGGATCTCCAGCATCCAGCAGTCGCTGATGAACTTCGCGCGCGCTGGTCAGAACGGGGTAAGCAACCCCCATGCGTTGGTCCGGATCCGGGATTGCGTGGACGAGGCCATTCACTTGCTGTCATTGGCCGATCGGGAATCATCCACCCCCTATATCAACCGTTGCGAACCAGCACTGAGCGTCTATGGCGACGAACAAAGGCTGGTGCAGGTTTTCGTCAATCTGCTCTCCAACGCCCGCGACGCCACGCCTGAAGGAACGCAGATCCCGGTCGATGGTCACCTTTCGGACCGGGCCGTGGAGGTAACTGTAACGGATGAGGGCGACGGCATTGCGCCTGGTGACCTGGACCATATCTTCGACCCTTTCTACACCACCAAGGGCCCCGACAGAGGCACTGGGTTGGGCCTGTCCCTTGTCTACAGCATCGTAGAGGAACATCATGGCACGATCAGCGTCGAAAGCCCTGCCAGCGCCGAAACCGGCCGGGGGACCCGGTTCGTGCTCCGGTTCCCCGAAACCCGGATGACGAACGAGACAATGGATCAGCCATCATGAGTCGCATACTCATTGTTGAGGACGAAGCGGTCATCCGCTCGGCCCTGGAAAAACTGCTTACCCACAATGGCTATAAAGCCGAGGGTGCCGACTCGATCGCGGACGCAGCGACACGCTTCGACCTCAACCATTTCCACCTCATCATTACGGATCTGCGCCTGCCCGGAGAACCGGGCACAGAGCTCATTAATCGAGCCCCGGATGTGCCCGTCCTCATCATGACCAGTTATGCCAGTCTGCGCTCGGCTGTGGATGCTATGAAACTGGGTGCCGTGGATTACATCGCCAAGCCTTTTGATCACGGTGAAATGCTCGAATGCGTGGAACGGATCCTGGCTCAGCAGCCAGAAACGGAAGCGCCCCAGAGCGAGATACAACCGAGCGGGCCAAACACGGACCCATCCCACTTCATGTATGGTGACTGCCAGGCCATGCACCGGGTATTCCACCTCACCCGCAAAGTCGCCCCCACAGACACCACTGTGCTCATCATCGGCGAATCCGGTACCGGCAAAGAACTGGCTGCGCAGGCCCTGCACAGTCTCAACCGACGGGCGCCCAGGGAGCTCATCTCCGTCAACTGCGCCGCCATCCCCGAGGCCCTGATCGAATCCGAGCTCTTTGGTCATGAAAAAGGTGCCTTTACCGGGGCCGTCTCAGCGCGCACCGGCCTGATTGAAGCTGCGGATGGCGGCACTCTTTTTCTGGATGAAATCGGTGAACTGCCCGCGGAAGCCCAGGCGCGGCTGCTGCGGGTACTGCAGGAGGGCGAGATCCGGCGCGTGGGCTCCACCCAGAGCCG
The DNA here is from genome assembly GCF_040196175.1 of Salicola sp. Rm-C-2C1-2. Lineage (NCBI taxonomy): Bacteria > Pseudomonadati > Pseudomonadota > Gammaproteobacteria > Oceanospirillales > Halomonadaceae > Salicola > Salicola sp. Rm-C-2C1-2. The sequence continues at coordinate 21,322 of NZ_JBEFNF010000007.1, forward strand.
GAAAGTGAACGTCCGTATGGTTGCCGCCACCCACCGCAACCTCAAGGCAATGACCCGCACCGGCGAGTTCCGGGAAGACCTGTTCTACCGCCTCAACGTCATGCAGATCCGGCTGCCGCCACTGCGGGACCGCGAGGAAGACATCCTGGGGCTGGCCAAACGCTTCCTCGAGCACATCGGCGACCGCATGACGCACCGTGGCTACACGTTCTCACCGGAAGCCATGCAACTGATCCAGCGTTACCGCTGGCCGGGGAATGTGCGGGAAATGGAAAACGCCATTGAGCGGGCCGTAATCCTGGCAGACGGTGATGTCATCACCCCGGACCTTCTGGACCTGGATGCTGAGGATGAAGACCCTCCCATATCCACCGGCCTGGTGAGCGCGGATCAACCTGGCGAGCCCTATGGTCGCAATGAGGAGGCTCCTTCGGATCTGTCTCTCGAAGACTATTTCCAGCATTTCGTTCTGGAAAATCAGGACCGCATGAGCGAGACCGAATTGGCCCAGAAGCTGGGAATCAGCCGCAAATCGCTGTGGGAACGGCGTCAGCGACTGGGAATCCCACGCAAGAAATCCGGCGCCTACGGCTCCAGCGCCAGTCACTGATCGCGCCCACACAACTGTTACCTGCTGTTACCCTCGGAAACGCACAGCATCAGAAGACAAAGTGTGAGTAACAGCTCATGCCTTTGAATTAACCCTCTTTCAGATCTTTCCAAGCTGTAACCCCCTGTATTAAAAAGCTATAAAATATCTGGCACGCCACCTGCTTATCCCCGTTTCAAACAATAACAAGCACTCAACAAAAACAATAACGCGTATTTTCAAGGCAGCAGCCCAACAACAACAACAAGCTGCCTCAAGGGCTCAAAAACAATAATGAACGCCCTTCGAACTGAGTGTTTTGGCAGCCGAGCTTTTTAGCGGCCATTCCGCTCTCTGTTGCAAAAATGTTCCGTTCGTCGAAGCAGTCCAGCGTCGAGAACAAGAACAATAACGAACGCCCAAAAACAACAATACTGTCAGACTGAATCATTGTTTCGGGGCTGCCTGCGGGCAGCCCCGTTTTCATTTAGCCCCCCGGACTCGCGCCAGACGGCGTTAATCGTTACACTCTCGCTTTTGGCTCAGACAGAATCAGCAAGAGACTCCATGGCGAGACGTTTCCTGGAACGGGTACAGAACTGGTTCAGCCAGCTCGGCGGGCAGAAAAGCGGGGCCGCTCCCGATAAACCCCGCATCATTCCGCGCGACGAACACAACATCTCACGCCAGAACATCAGCGAATCGGCCAAAAAGGTTCTGCACCGGCTCAACCGCTCGGGGCACGAAGCCTATCTGGTCGGCGGCGGCGTGCGTGACCTTCTCCTTGGCGGCCACCCCAAGGACTTCGACATCGCAACCAACGCCACCCCCGATCAGGTGCACGAACTGTTCCGCAACTCACGCCTCATCGGTCGCCGCTTCAAGCTGGTGCACGTACTGTTCGGCCGCGAAGTCATCGAAGTAACCACCTTCCGTGGCTCGCCCAAGGACGCGGAAAACGACCCGCACATCGACGTCAATGATCAGGGTCGACTACTACGCGACAATTTTTACGGCACGCTTGAGGAAGATGCCGTTCGGCGGGACTTTACGGTCAACGCGCTCTACTACGACATCCGGGATTTCACCATCCACGACTACACCGGCGGCGTAGAAGACCTGCACAACCGTCAGCTTCGGCTTATCGGTGACCCGATGACCCGCTACCAGGAGGACCCGGTACGCATGCTGAGGGCCGTGCGCTTTGCGGCGAAGCTGGATTTCACCATCGCCGAGGATACCGCCCAGCCCATCCTGGAGATGAGCCACCTGCTTGAGGACATTCCGCCGGCAAGACTGTTTGAGGAAGTGCTTAAACTGTTCACCGCCGGCCAGGGCGAAACCACCTACAGGATGCTGCAGCGCTTTGACCTGTTTGCCCCCCTGTTCCCCGAACCCACCAAAGCGATCGCTGAGGGCGAACCGGATGGCATCATCCACTGCGCTCTGGCCAGCACGGATCGCCGGGTCAGCGAGAATAAGCCTATCACCCCCTATTTCCTCTATGCCGCCCTGCTCTGGCCCGCACTGCAGCAGGCCTGGCGCCAGGAAGAGGCAGAGACTGAGCAGCCGGCTTACCAGGCGCTGCAGCAGGCTGCTGGCGAGACGATCCAGAACCAGACCCAGGCCACTGCCATCCCGCGGCGTTTCAGCACCCCAATGCGCGAGATCTGGGAGCTGCAGCTGAGGCTGGGCAAACGCAGCGGCAAGCGTGCGGACAAGCTGATGGAACACCCGAGATTCCGGGCTGCCTATGACTTCCTCCTGGTGCGCGAGGAAGCTGGCGAGAACACCGAGGGCCTTGGCGCCTGGTGGACGGAATATCAGGATGCGGATGCCGATCGGCGCCGTGAAATGATCAGCGCTCTGGGCGGCGGCGGCAAAAAACGCAGCGGTCGCAAGCGCCGCAAACCTCGGCGGAGTGACTCATGAGCGTGACCGCCTGGATCGGGCTGGGCAGCAATCTCCAGAGCCCGCTGCAACAGCTGCATTTGGCGCTTGAGGCACTGCACCAACTGCCGGAAACCGCCCTGCTGGATGCCTCGCCGATCTATCGCAGCAGCCCGGTCGGCCCCTCAGATCAGCCCGACTTCCTCAACATGGTAGCGAAGCTGGATACTGATCTGGCCGCCACAACACTGCTGCAGCAGCTACTGCGCGTCGAGGACGCGCAGGGCCGGGTGCGAACTCAGACCTGGGGGCCGCGGGTTCTCGACCTCGATCTTCTGCTCTACGGGTACGAAACCATTACCCAGCCAGAGCTCAGCGTCCCCCACCCGGAAATCCCCAACCGCGATTTCGTCCTGCGTCCACTGCTGGACCTCGACAGGGAGCTGGCGCTACCAGACGGCCGTCGCCTCGATGCTCTGCTGAGCGAATGCCCCGACAATGGCCTGACACTGGTCACACTTGCCTGAACCACGGGGCCGCTTTACCCTTGGCAGAGTCCATAATGGAATCGGGAGCCGCTCATGAGCACCACCATCCAGTCGCTGCGCGAACACCGCGAGCACGGACGCAAGTTCAGCTGCCTGACGGCCTACGACGCCACCTTCGCAGGCCTTCTCAGCGACTGTGGGATTGACGTTCAGCTGGTGGGCGACTCCCTGGGCATGGTCCTTCAGGGTCGTGAGAGCACGGTGCCGGTCAGCATGGAGGACATAGTCTACCACACCGAGTGCGTTGCCCGGGCCAAGCCCGAGTCGCTGGTCATGACCGACCTGCCCTTCATGAGCTACGCCACCACCGAACAGTGCCTGCACAATGCCGCCCGACTGATGCAGGCCGGTTCCCAGATGGTGAAGATCGAAGGCACGGACTGGGTAGCGGAGTGCGTACACCAGCTGACCCAACGTGGTATCCCCGTCTGCGCCCACCTGGGCCTCACTCCCCAGTTCATCAATAAGCTGGGCGGTTACCGGGTTCAGGGTAAGGGCGAGGAAGCATCTGAGCGCATGATTGCCCAAGCGCAGCGGCTGGTTGAGGCCGGAGCGGACATAGTGCTGCTTGAGTGTGTCACCTCATCCCTTGGGACCCGCATCACCCGCGAGGTGGGCGTGCCAGTGATCGGCATCGGCGCCGGGCCGGATACTGACGGCCAGGTTCTCGTGCTGCAGGACATCCTCGGTATCAGCCGTGGTCACAAGCCGCGGTTCGTCAAGGATTTCCTGCAGGAAGGTGGCTCAGTGGAAGGCGCCGTGCGCGCCTACGATCAGGCCGTTAAAAACGGCAAATTCCCCGAAAGCAGGCACAGTTTCAGCGGATGAAGACCGTCCATACCGTTTCCGAGCTCAGATCCGAACTCCAGTCACAGCGGGAGGCCGGCGCACGCATCGCACTGGTCCCCACCATGGGTAATCTCCATGCCGGCCACCTCGCACTGGTGGAAGAGGCGCGTCAGAAGGCGGATTTCGTCGTCACCAGCATCTTCGTGAACCCGCTCCAGTTTGGCCCCAATGAAGACCTGGACAGTTACCCACGAACTCTTGCAGACGACCAGCAAAAGCTTGATTCCCGAGGTAATGACCTGGTGTTCGCACCCAGTGTGCGCGAAGTCTATCCCCATGGTATGGAGTACCACACCCACATAACCGTACCCGCCATCACAGAGCTGCACTGCGGCGCCAGCCGGCCCGGACACTTTACCGGTGTCGCCACCGTGGTGACTCTGCTTTTCAACATGACGCATCCGGATGTGGCCATTTTCGGGGAAAAAGATTTCCAGCAGTTGGCGGTCATCCGCAAGCTGACGCAGGACCTCCACCTGCCCGTGGAGATCCAAAGCGCCCCTACCTACCGCGAATCCGACGGGTTGGCCATGAGCTCGCGCAACAACTACCTGAGCGCCAGCGACCGTGAGCGGGCCGTGCGCCTCTACCAGATGTTGTGCTGGGCACGCCAAGTGATTCTCGAGGGGCGCAGGGATTACAGCACGATTTCCGACGAGGCCACCCGGACCCTCGACAACGAGGGCTTTCACCCGGACTACCTCAACATCGTCAACAGCGAGACCCTGGAGCCGGCAGCGCTCAAAGATCCCCATATCACAATTCTCGCCGCTGCCTGGCTGGGACAGACGCGGCTGATCGATAACGTCAGCCTGATTCTGGACGACAACTGAACCGCTCAGGGAGATGAGCCAGTGACAATTCCATCTCTGCCACCGCTTACCGAAACCTCCGAGTGGGCCGCGCTGGTGAATCACCGACCGCAGCTGGAGGAGCTGCCACTGCGGGAACTCTTCCAGCGCGACCCCCAGCGCTACCCCCGCATGACGCTCACGGCTGCTGGCCTCACCCTGGACTATTCGCGCAACCGCGTTACCGACCAGACGCTGGAGCTGCTCACGGCGCTGGCTCGGGCACGCGGGCTGCCAGAGCGGGTAGAGGCTCTTTTCAGAGGGGAACGGCTCAATACCACCGAAAACCGGCCAGCTCTTCATACCGCCCTACGCCAGAGCAGCGATGCGCCTGTTCATGTTGAGGGCGAGGACATCATACCGGCGGTCAGCGCTACACTCACGCGGATGGAAAGCTTCAGCAACGCCGTGCGCGGCGGTGAGTGGCGGGGCGTCAGCGGGGAAGCCATCACAGATGTGGTCAGCATCGGCATTGGCGGATCCTACCTGGGCCCACTGACAGCCACGCACGCGCTAGCGCCCTTTCAGTCAGACCGCCCACGCTGCCACTATGTGGCCAATGTGGACGGTGAGGACATCCAGGCCACACTGAAAGACCTGAATCCCGCAACCACCCTTTTCCTGATCCAGTCCAAATCCTTCACGACCCAGGAAACGCTCGCCAATGCCCGGGTAGCACGCCAATGGTTCCTCGATGGCGGTGGCAGTGAAGCCACGATCCAGCATCATTTCGCGGCCGTGACCGCCAATGCAGAGCGTGCGCGTGATTTCGGTATCGCGGGGAACAGCATCTTTCCCATGTGGGATTGGGTGGGGGGGCGCTACTCGCTGTGGTCGGCCATTGGTCTGCCGGTGGCCCTGGCCGTGGGCATGCCGCGCTTCCGTGAACTGTTGGCCGGCGCCCACGCCATGGACCAGCACTTCCGGCAGGCGCCGCCTGAGCACAACATGCCCATGATCATGGGACTTCTGGGCGTGTGGTACCTGAACGGCTTCGGCGCCGAATCCCACGCGGTGATTCCCTATGACCACAACCTGCGCCACCTGCCTGAGCACCTCCAGCAACTGGATATGGAAAGCAATGGCAAAAGCGTCTGCCAGGACGGCAGCCCGGTGCGCCCTCATACCGGCCCGATCATCTGGGGTGGCCCTGGCGTTAATGGCCAGCATGCCTACCACCAGCTGCTGCATCAGGGCACACGGCTGGTGCCGGTGGATTTTGTGTTACCGCTGACCAACCATAACCCGGTCGACGGCCATCACGCCATGCTCACAGCCAACTGCCTGGCCCAGGCTCGGGCTCTGATGATTGGGCGCAGTGAACAGCAAGTGCGTGAGGCGATGATCGCCCAGGGTACGCCGGAGGCAGAAGCCCGGCGGATAGCGCCGCACCGGGCCATCCCCGGTAATCGCCCCAGCAACCTGCTCACCATGGAAAGGCTCGAGCCAGCCACACTGGGGGCGCTGATCGCGCTGTACGAACACCGCACCTTTGTTCAGGCAGCCCTATGGGATATCAATCCCTTTGATCAATGGGGCGTTGAGCTCGGCAAGGAAATCGGCGGCCAGATTCTGCAAGCGCTTAATGGCGATCAGGGATCCGACAGCGCGCTCGACAGCGCCACCGCTGGCCAGATTGCCCGTTTTCGTGCAGTGCAGGGCGAGGCTTCAGCCTCGGGGTGAGATCCGCTGCCCCTGCCATTCGAATTCAATGGGCCATAAGCGCTGATCACGCTCATAGGCCTGCCACAGATCCGCGTAGCGCTGGCCATTGACCGGGTGGCGCTCGTCCGGCGCAATCTCAGCCAGGGGCTGGAGCACAAACGCATTGCTAAGGATCTCGGAGCGGGGCAGCTCAACACCGCCGATGGTGCCCACAGCATCCCCATAGGTGAGCACATCCAGATCCAGTGTTCTTGAACTGAAGCGCGGCAAATTGCGCTCTCGACCGTTGTCGTCCTCAACCTGCTTGAGCCATTCCGCCAGCTGCCCTACGGGCACATCAGTGCTCAGGCCCACAACCAGATTCAGGAAGTTCTCCCCTTCAAAACCAACCGCTTCGCTTTCGTACACTGAGGAGACAACCAGCTCGCTAAACTGAGCTGAAAGGGCGTCCATCGCAGCCCGAACGTTTGCCTTGGTGTTCTGGTTGGAGCCAATACTGATGTAGACCCGACTCATTCACTCTCTCCCCGTTCCACCACCACGCCCACAGCCTCGGCCCCGCTGACGGCGCCCGGCTTGCGCAGCACTATCCTACGGTGGCTGACACCGAAATCATCGGCAAGCATCGCTGCCACCCGCTCTGCCGCTGTCTCCAGAAGACGGAAGCGTCCTTCTTTGAGGCATGCGGCGACCGCCTCAGACACCGTCGCGTAATCCAGTGCCAGCGTCAGATCTTCTCCGGCAGCCGGCGCGCGATTATCCCAGCGCAGCTCCAGATCCACAAGCAGGCGCTGATCCACCACCCGCTCCCAGTCAAGGACACCAATGACAGCCTCAACGGCCAGCCGTTCAATGAAAACGCTATCCATTCCAACTCCCGATCTGATCCATTATCCTGACATTTCATTGGTTCCGGTTCAGGGCATTCAATGGAACTGCTAGTCGCACTGCTGCTCTGCGCGCTGGGTTACCTGGGCGGCTCGGTCCTGTTCGCGCCGCTGGTCTGCCAGCTTCTCAATGCACCGCCACCGCACCTCTATGGCTCGCGCAACCCCGGTGCCACCAATGTTTACCGGATTGCAGGCCCCGGCCCGGCCGCGCTCACGCTCCTGGGGGATGCCCTCAAAGGCTGGGCACCGGTGACCCTGGCGCAATACCTGGATGCCAGCCCCGCCTCTCAGACGGTGGTTGCCCTGGCTGCGATTGCCGGGCACATGCTGCCGGCGTTTTCCCGGTTCCGCGGCGGCAAGGGCGTTGCCACCACCTTTGGAACTGGCTTGGCGTTGGCCGCGGGTACTATTGTTGTCATGGCACTTATCTGGCTGCTTGTTTTCCAGCGCTGGCGCACAGCCTCACTCGCATCGGTCATCACCGCCGCCAGCGGGCCACTCATCGCTGCCTGGCTCAACCCTGCCCATACTGGGCTTTTCCTGATCATTACACTGGTTCTTCTCGTCCGCCACAGAGACAATCTTATCCGACTGACCCAGGGAAGCGAGCACCGTCTCTGAGATCATCCCGTCTGGCGCAGCCCTTCATGACGGACTTCGTCCAGCCCCGGAAGCTCGACCAGTGGCCAGCGCGGCACAGCCAGCATCTCGGTACCATCACATTGCCCGGCAACCAGCCGTTGGTGGCCGGCGTAAGCAATCATGGCGCCGTTGTCCGTGCAAAAGTCCAGACGAGGAAAGAAAAGCGCCGCGTTGTGGCTGGTCTGCAACGCGGCAAGCCGCTCACGCAGCGCCCAATTGGCACCAACACCACCTGCCACCACCAGCCGCCGCACCCCGGTCTGCTCCATCGCCCGACGGCATTTGATGGCCAGGGTGTCCACTACGGCCTGCTCAAACGCTAACGCCACATCCGCCCTCAGGGTCTCATCAGGGCCATCAGGGCCGGCTTCATCACGCAGAGTATTGCGAGTATATGTCTTAAGACCGCTGAAACTGAAGTTAAGGCCAGGCTTGGTCGTCATAGGCCGCGGGAAACGCCAGCGCCCCGGCGTTCCGGAAACTGCCATCTTAGCCACAGCCGGCCCCCCAGGGTAGCCCAGCCCCAGCATTCGCGCGGCCTTATCAAACGCCTCGCCAGCCGCGTCATCCACGGACTCCCCCAACAATTCATAGCGGCCCAGTGCTTCAACCTTTACCAGCTGGGTGTGCCCGCCAGAAACCAGAAGGGCAATGAACGGGAACGCCGGTGCCCGCTCCTCCAGCATAGGGGCCAGCAGATGCCCCTCCATGTGATGAACCCCGAGTACCGGCACCCCCAGACCGCGTGCCAGGCCATGAGCAAAAGTGCTGCCCACCAGCAGGGCTCCGATCAGGCCCGGGCCTGCTGTATAGGCAATGGCGTCAATGTCCTCCCGGCCACACTTGGCCTCTGCAAGAACACGCTCACACAGCGGCAGCAACCGGCGGATGTGATCGCGGGAGGCCAGCTCCGGCACCACGCCGCCATAGGCTGCATGCGCCGCTACCTGACTGTGCAGGGCGTGAGCCAGGAGACCGTTATTGCTGTCGTAAAGGGCAATACCAGTTTCGTCGCAGGAGGTTTCGATACCGAGTACGCGCATGATCACCGCTTCCTGAAAGGATGTTTACAGTGTACCAGAGCTGGCAGCTGACCTCCCGCCTGCAACCACCCTGCACCGCAAAGGCCTGCACTCCCTTTACAGGGCGGGGTCGAATGCGTAGACTTGCTGATCCTGAAAAGGCAGTGCCTTTAGAGCATCAATCTGACAACGGATTTTAAGGTAGGTGATTTCGCATGCCCGCTGTGAAAGTGAGAGATAACGAACCGTTTGACGTGGCCCTGCGCCGCTTCAAGCGCTCCTGTGAAAAAGCGGGGGTTCTTTCGGAAGTGCGTCGTCGTGAGCACTATGAGAAACCCACCGAGGTGCGCAAGCGCAAACGAGCTGCGGCGGTGAAGCGTCATCTCAAAAAGCTGCAGCGTGAACAGAAGCGTTTCGAGCGCTATTACTGATCGCCTGGACGCCCGCCCCGAGCGGGCGTCCCTGCTTTGGGGACCGGAATAATGGCCGGCATGATCCCCCAGACCTTCATCGAGACCCTGCGCGACCGGATTGATCTGGCTGAAATCATTGGTCAGCGTATCCCTCTGAAAAAATCCGGCGGCAACTACAAGGCCTGCTGCCCCTTTCACGACGAACGCACGCCCTCGTTCAACGTACGCCCCGACAAAGGCTTCTACCACTGCTTCGGTTGCGGCGCTCACGGCGACGCCATCGCATTCCTGCAGGAATACGAAAACCAGAGCTTCACTGAAGCGGTCGAGGCACTGGCAGCCCACCTCGGCCTGGACGTTCCCTATGACCAGGCCACACGGGAAACCATGAAGCGCAGCCAGAGCCTGACAGGTGCCCTGGAGGAAGCTACCCGCTTCTACCGGGACTCACTCCGCAATCACCCCTGGAGCAGCCTGGCGCGCGATTACCTGGTCAGTCGCGGTGTCAGCGACGATATGGTCGAGCGTTTCGCCCTGGGCTTCGCACCGCCGGAAGGCGATGCCCTGGCGAAGCGGGTCACTGGTGAGACCCGGAGCGCGCTGCTGACCGTCAAGGCTCTTACCGAGCGTAACGGTCAGGTACGGGACCTGTTCCGCAACAGGCTGATGTTCCCTATCCGCAACACGCGGGGGCGCACGATCGCCTTCGGCGGACGCACCCTGGGCGACGACAAGGCCAAGTACATCAATTCGCCGGAATCCGAGGTCTACCATAAGAGCCGCGAGATCTACGGACTCTATGAAGCCCGCCAGGCCAGCCGCCAACTGGAATCGCTGCTAGTGGTTGAGGGTTACATGGATGTCATCGCTCTGGCCCAGATGGGCATCAACAACGCGGTAGCCGCCTCCGGAACTGCAACCAACGAAGAGAGCCTCCAAACCCTGCTGCGGGCTTCACATCATCTGATCTTCTGCTTTGACGGTGACACCGCTGGCTATCGAGCTGCAGACCGGGCCATGGAGAACCTTCTGAACATGCTGGAAGACGGCATGCACATCCAGTTCCTGATGCTGCCGGAAGGCGAGGATCCGGATTCGCTGGTGCGCACCGAAGGCGGAGAGACATTCGGCCGACGCATGGAGACAGCCACACCTCTGTCGCGCATGTTGTTTGAGCGTCAGGGCGAAGGTCTGGATCTCAGCCTGGCCGAACACCGGGGCGAGCTTCGCAGCCGTATTGAGCCCATGCTGCGGCGAATGCCACGCTCCGCCATCAGGGATGCGCTCTGGGAAGAACTCCAGCGCCTGACCCGCCGTTCACCCGGTGGTCGAGGGGCAGGTCACGGCAATAATGCCAGTCACCCCCAGCAGGCCCATCCACTACAAAGCGGTCAGCCGGCAATGGCCCTGGACAGGGATACCCTCCTGGCGCTGGCTCTGTACTATGAGCCACCACTGGCCCAGGAGGTACAGGCTGTACCGGAAGCAGCCAGCCACTACCCTTCAGCACACGCCTTCGCGCAATGGATTCAGGAACACGGAATCGAAAACCGAAGTGCCTTACTGGAGGAAATGGCATTTTCTGCAACGGGGCGGGAGCGCTTCGCCGGGCTATTCAACCGGATCGAACACTTTCCCGAGCACGACCTTCTGCTCGCGGATGCGCGCCAGATGCTGGGGCGTGCACGCTCACGCCAGCAAGCCCGGCAAGCCAGCGAGATACTGGCCGGACGCAAACCCAGCGAGCTCACTGACGAGGAACGCCAGGAGCTTCAACGCCTGCGCGCGGACCGATTAAGAGACACTCACTGAAACACGCATTGAAATCCGCCAGTATCGCCCCCAACTTAGGCGATCAGCTGGTGGCCAAAGTAATAGCCAATAACGGAATCCACTGACTGGCAGAATGGATGAGTCGGCGCTATAATGCTCGATTAATCCTGCCCCAGACAACACCGAGCCCAAAGGGTGACTATGTCAGCCAACTCCCAGAAATCGCGACTCAAGGATCTCATTGCTCGTGGCAAAGAGCAGGGATACCTGACTTACGCCGAAGTCAATGACCACCTGCCGGAGGATATCGCTGATCCGGACCAGGTGGAAGACATCATTCAGATGATCAAAGACATGGGCATTCAGGTCACTGAAGAAGCCCCGGATGCCGACGACCTTCTGATCACCGATGGGGACTCTTCCGCGGACGATACCGCAGCCGCAGAAGCCGCTGCCGCACTGGCTGCCGTGGAGAGCGACGCCGGGCGCACCACCGACCCGGTCCGCATGTACATGCGCGAGATGGGCTCCGTTGAACTGCTCACCCGAGAAGGCGAGATCGTCATTGCGAAGCGCATCGAGGAAGGCATCCGCGATGTGATGGCAGCTGTTGCCCACTTCCCGGGCACCGTTGCGGCGGTGATCAACAACTACGACAACATCATTGAGAACGAGGGTCGCATCAGCGACCTGGTTTCCGGCTTCCTTGACCCTGAAGGCGAAGAGCCCGAATTCCCTGCCACTCCCAGTGACGAACCGGCCCCTGAAACAACCGTCGCTGCGGAAGGCGAAACCGAGGAAGTCGAAGAGGAAGATGCGGACGACAGCTCGGACAACGATGGTGGTCCGGATCCCGAGGAAACCCGCCAGCGTTTCGATATGCTGCGGGACCGCTTGAATACCGCCATGGATACGGTAACGAAGCACGGTCGCTCCAGTGACGAAGCCCAGAAGGCACTGGAAGAACTCGGCCGCGTTTTCGCGCCTTTCAAGTTGAACAACCGCCATTTCGACGAAATGGTCAACGTGGTGCGATCCACCAACGACAAGGTGCGTCAGCATGAACGCAGCGTCATGGCCATCTGCGTGCAGGAATGCGGCATGCCACGCAGGGAGTTCATCAAGCAATTCCCGGGTAACGAGACCAACCTGAACTGGGCCGAAGAGTTGGCCAGCAGCGACCGCAAGTACGCCAAAGCCATTGGCGAGCGCGCCAACGATATCGTCCGCCTGCAGAAGAAGCTTACCAACGTTCAAGAAGGCGTCGGCCTGGACGTCAGCGACATCAAGGAAATCAACCGTCGCGTCTCCATCGGCGAAGCCAAGGCACGCCGCGCCAAAAAGGAAATGGTCGAGGCCAACCTGCGGTTGGTTATCTCCATCGCCAAGAAGTACACCAACCGCGGCCTGCAGTTCCTGGACCTGATCCAGGAAGGCAACATTGGCCTGATGAAGGCGGTGGACAAGTTCGAATACCGCCGCGGCTACAAGTTCTCCACCTACGCCACCTGGTGGATCCGCCAGGCCATCACCCGCTCGATCGCGGACCAGGCCCGGACCATCCGGATCCCGGTGCATATGATCGAGACCATCAACAAGCTGAATCGGGTATCCCGGCAGATGCTGCAGGAGATGGGGCGTGAACCGACGCCGGAAGAGCTGGGTGAACGCATGGACATGCCCGAGGATAAGATCCGCAAGGTGCTCAAGATCGCCAAGGAGCCGATCTCCATGGAGACGCCCATCGGCGATGACGAGGACTCACACCTGGGTGACTTCATCGAGGATATCCTGGCTCTGTCGCCGGTGGACTCTGCTACGGCCGAAGGCCTCAGCGAAGCCACTAAAGGCGTGCTTTCGGGTCTGACCGCGCGCGAGGCCAAAGTGCTGCGCATGCGCTTCGGCATCGAGATGAACACCGACCACACCCTCGAGGAAGTCGGTAAGCAGTTCGATGTGACCCGCGAGCGCATCCGCCAGATCGAAGCCAAGGCATTGCGCAAGCTGCGTCATCCTTCCCGTTCCGATCACCTGCGCAGCTTCATCGACGAAGGTTGATCGCGGGACTGGCGGGCGCCGGCTTCCCCGGCTAGAATGGCGTCCGCCTGCTTCCTTTTCGGGCCTGTAGCTCAGTTGGTCAGAGCAGAGAACTCATAATTCTTTGGTCGCTGGTTCGAGTCCAGCCAGGCCCACCATTAAAATCAGGCACTTAGGAAAAATCTAGGGCCTCGCCTCAACCTCTTAGGCTACTCATAGGCTACAGTTGAAGCCTGTTGTAGCCTGATATTCAGTTACAAAAAAAGCCTACGTAAGCGATCTCCTACACGCCCCTGAGCAATTCACCTATACCGGCCAGTGCTCCCGCTCTGTATCGTTTACATGATCTCACCGGGTGAATGCCCCTATGCACGGATGCGATTAGCACGGATGCCGACGGGGCGCGACACCTGCCCAGTGGTGTGACTGCCAGGGAGAGACCGGCACCTTCCAGACACAAAAAACCCGCCATCACGGGCGGGTCATCACGTGCATGCAAAGATCCGGCTAAATTTCCGGCAGGTGTTCGGGTGCCACGTTGGCTGGCAGGTCGGTTTCCTCGGCTAGTAACCAGATCGGCGAGTCGTCGCTGTCTTGCTGGCCGTCGCCGTGGCGCTTACCCGGCTCACGATAAACCGGCTGACCGTTTTGCTTATCCCATGCGTAGATGCGCTCCATGACTTTCTCCTCTGCGTGCGTTGACTGTATGGCCACTGTAGCAGCGGCGCTGCCTCATATCATGCACCACCAAGGCGCGGGCCTTAGATCAATATGGAATATGTCTCTATGGTCAAGAACAGAAGTTGCATGGCACTACAAGGCACTGAAGCGAAAGGACTAACGCCAGACTCTAGCCGGTCTATGGGGTTCGCCATGCAATAACCATACTCAGAACGATTTGTCCTAAGCCCGCGTCAGCCTGTCCGTTTGAAGGTGGCACCGTGCAAGTCATCCACGGCCACGCGAGCCAGTGCCCGGTGATCCATGCCGCCCATTTCGCAGAGATAACTCAGGATGCGCTGCGGCCCGGTGAAGTCGTTGAGGGCTTCGCCGTTGTCGTTACGGGGATTCCTTACGTCCATCAGGTAGCACTCGACAGCGCCCAGCCACAACGATTGTTCTGGCGTGGTTCGGGTAGGCGTCTCGGTTGCGGTATCGGGGTCAGCATCAACGACATCAAGCATGGGCTAGAACTCCGCAATGGTGGGAAGGTGCAGCCCGCCCCGGTGAGTGTGGCGAGGCAGGCTGCTGCCTGATTGTGGATACTTAGCGGGTCAGGCGGCCCCGCCCGAGTGCAACCGCCTCCACGTTGGCGGCCAGGGGTTGTTACAGTCGTTGCTTGATGTCCGGCACCTTCGCGAACTCGCCCGGTTTGTGCGCTCGGTCCCAGCCGTTGGCCGCTCTGCGTCCGGTGAACAGCGCCTTCACGTCCTTGAGTTCCTCCTTGCTGAACGTATCCGTGGGCATCTCCGCCAGTTTCGGTGCTTTCTGACCAAGGGCCTCTGCGGCCTGGTGGGCACCACGGGCTACCTGTTCGTAAACCTCAGCGATACCGGCAATCTGTCCGGCTACCTCCACGTCACGTAGTAACTGGCGGATGCGATCAACAGACGCCTGAGCCTCGTTGGCTGAATCAACCAGCGCCTGAGCCTTCGCGGGCGCTTCGGCTAACAGGGACTCCAGCGAATGCCGTGCCTGCTCCTGTTCCTGCTGACGCTGTTCCGCCCGCTCCGATTCCCGGCGCTCCAGTTCCACACCAACGGCCTGAATCAACCGCTCGTGACGCTCTGCCACGTTGAGGTTATTGATCCGCCCACGCGGGATAGACTCTTTCCAGCGATCCGGCGCGAATCCGTTTTCGTTGGGCTCTTCCTCGTCCTGTTCCAGGATTGCGCGAATGGCCTTGTACGCATCGGCCCGCGTCTGCTTCAGGGTTTCATCATCCGCCTGCGATACGGTTGGTGCCATGTAACCCGGAAGGCCAACATCAGCGGGTTCGATCTGTTCGGCTGCGCTCATCGTTTCGCCTCCTTTTGAAGTGCACCACGAGGGACCAGAGGGCCAGCAGGTGCCCGATTGCTGCGATCAACGACGCCACCAGAGGGCGGGTTATCAATCACACCTCGCGGCGCGATACCGTCCCGGCCAGACGGTTGGCTGTGCATCTTCGGCACTGGCTCGCCCAATCGGCGGGCAATCTCCGCGTCGACGCGCTGCTGTAGCCACTCCGCTTCCGCTTTGGACTGGTCCTGTTTGGTTGGTTGTTTAGCCGGACTGGTGCCGCACTGGCAGCGCCCGCCTTCGCAGTTGTTTACCGGCTGACCGTCTCCGGCCCAGCCGCCTCTCATTGTGTAGAAACCCATTGGTTCCCCCTTACTTTGTCGTTGGTTAGTTGCTCACCACGCCCCGGCTTTGGGGCGCGTTTGCCGTACAGCCGCACCGAGTCCGGCAACGGCATTGGCGCGGTCATCATGCCCACCAGGGCCATGGTCTATTGAGTCGCGGCCACCTCTTGAGGTGCGCCGTTCCAGGTTCAGAAACTGATTGAACATCACGGTATCCGGCGGAAGCTCCACGCGCTCACTGTTGAGCACGGCTAGAAAGTCCCCGTATAGCTCAGACTTCGCACGGCCAGCGGGTTCGACGGTGATGCCGTGACGGTGGAACTCATCACGCGGCCAGTCTCCGCCGTAACGGTCGGATTGGGCTTTGCGGATGCCATACTCTTTGAGCAGATCCGCGAACTCTGCCGTAATGCTTGCGGGTTGCCCCTTGCGCCCGCGTACCAGATCCACAGCCAAGCGGTTGCCTTCAACGTGCCCAATGCTGACGCAGAACTCATCAGCGCCGCCGCCAGCGGGGTCTATGAATGCGTGATAGGTGTGGTCACTATCGCGGGGCGCCTCCAGAGGGTTGGGGCGGGTGCACGCTTCCAGAACCTCGCGAGTAACGAATGATTCAACGTCGGTGCGGAACTCGCCCCCATATTCAGCCTTTGCTGATTCGGGATCACGCTCGTATGCCTCACTGACCACGCGCTCAGGAAGGCCGGGGTTCATGTACCGGCTGGACGCCTGCGCAACCAGGATGCTGGACTCCTGGGCATAGTGTTTCCGGTAGTGCTCCCAAAGCTCGCCACGGCGGGCGTAGGGACTGGATAGGGCCACCAGCGGCCCGCCCAATGTGGCAAGGCCAGGGCGAACGGCGGCTATGATCTCGCTGTCAGGGTTGGCGCTATCCTCGGATCTCCAGAAGGCGATCTCGTCAGCGATTACCATGGCGAACGTATAACCACGCGTGGCACGGAACGAGGCGGTCGTGATCTCGATAGCTGTCCGGTTCGCCAGTTCGATCGCTTCCTTATCCTCGCGGATGATGAGCTGTTCCGTCATGGGGTTGGAGCGCAGAAGGCCGGAAACGTAACGGAACACTGTCCGGGCCTGTTTCCTGTCAGCCGCCAAAACGGCAACGGTCGCGACTTCACCCGGAGACAGCTTGTCTGTGTGATCCCTGAAAGCCGCTTCATAGACGGCCAGCAGCGCCGCGCATTGGCTCTTGCCACCACGCCTGCCCACGGCAAGCCACAGTTCATCATGCGGCTGTGTGGGCTCTGTGCGGCCTGTCAGGGACTGCCAGTGTTCCTGTTCTGCCTCGTCTAGTTCCAGGCCGTAGAAGCCAGCGAGTAGGGCACGCCACGCGCTCCACGAATCGCCGGAAAACTGGTTCCCGAATAGGGCGGAATCGGTCATGGTGTCGCGAATGGTGACGCTCATTCGTAGGTGTCCTCATCCGAACGCGACAGACCACACATAGCCTCTGAACGCTTCCGCATGGGGTGAACGAGCTGGTGGGCCTTCGCTATGTCCACGGGCCATTTAATGGGAACGTCACCACCAGACGCGGCCATTGCCTTTTTAAGCGCGTCGTCTGCGGCTTTGAGGTGGTCGTACAGCTCGCGTACGTCACGGGGGTTCATGCCTTCGCCCCCTTTCGGTTGATGTACTCACTGAGGGACGGCACTTCTTTTGCACGGCGCTCCAGCCCCAGCTTTGTGAAAATTCCCTGAAGGCTATTCATTGCCTGCGTATAGCGGCCCATATCAATCTCTTGTCCCTTCGCCAGGGCGTGTTCCTGTTGGTTCAGCCACACCTGCATAAAGAGCGCGTGGGATATCAGGGACAGTTGGGCGTACGATAACGAGGCCTCGCCTCCCAGATCATCCGCGTAACGCTGATACCGGGCGCGGATCTCATGCGCGAAGCCGTAACGCTGGTCGAGCTGCTCTATCCAGTTGGGTCTAAATTGATCCGGCGCTGTGGTTTGCTTGGGCATTGTTGGGTGCCTGTTTAGGTGCCGTTAGTAGCCTATATGTAGCCTATTATAACACCCTCACCATTAACCCT
Source organism: Salicola sp. Rm-C-2C1-2 (assembly GCF_040196175.1). Lineage (NCBI taxonomy): Bacteria > Pseudomonadati > Pseudomonadota > Gammaproteobacteria > Oceanospirillales > Halomonadaceae > Salicola > Salicola sp. Rm-C-2C1-2. Next base: position 38,894 of record NZ_JBEFNF010000007.1, read on the forward strand.
ATATATAACAACACTTTGAAATCGTATACAGGGAACTAGTGATTCTGTGGTCTAGTGAGATATTGCGGATGAAGGGGTGATTCAGAGGGTACCGTGGCTGACAGGGCCTGTTTTCAGAGCGGGGGTTTCCCCTCTCATGCCTAGCACTTGTCTGATCCCTTAGCCGGGCTTTGGTTGTACGGTAATCCCTTGGGAGACAAGGGCTGAAGGCGAATCCGCAACCATCTACAACCACGGTGGTTGTACGCAAAACCCCCGCCATAGAGGGCCATAAGGCAAATATACAACCATTACACCAATTTTCTTCTTCTTCCCTTATGTAACTGAATGTAACCAAATCTCTGTTACATTCTCTCTGTCTGGATTTTGGTTGTACGGTTGTAGATTCGGGCTCAGCCCTTGGGGCGCAAGGGCTCTGCCTACAACCAGAATGGTTGTAAGTTGGTTGTACGGTTGCGGGTTTGGACACAAAAAAAAGGGGCCGGAGCCCCTTTCGTCACACCTCAGCCCGGCTAAGGTATCGTTCCCGCTTGCCGTCCTTAACCTTCTCCAGTTCCCCGGAGTCGAGCATCCGGTCTATCAGTTCCTGAAATCGGTCGCGCTTCACGTCACGCTTTTGCATTTCCTGCCAGCCCTTGGGCTTGGTGACGATGGTTTTAATGCGGCTCATGGGTTGCCCCTGGCCTTTACAGTGACGGTGTATGACCTGGCGGGCGTGCTCCATCACGTTCTCTTCCTGCGCACCTTGGGACTCAGCATACGCCTTCAGAAGAATATGCTTAATATCCTCGATGGACTGGCGAACGAGGGCGTGGGCATAGTGGACGTGTTCCAGCCGGATGGTTCCCGCATCCAGTGCCAGAATGGAGGCCACGCGCATCAGGTGTTCCGGGGCGCGGGCGTAGATGCCGCCGACTAGGTAGTGGTTGAGCTGTTCATCCTCGTCGTACCAGTCAATGCACGCATCCATGTAATCGGCGGCATCCTCGTCCACGTCGATGGTGTTTCTGTTGCGCCGGATATTGGTTAGCCCGTTCTCAATGTTGAACTCTGCGAACGTCAGCGCCTGTTCATCCACGGGGGTGCGGCGCAGTTTGGCGCGGGTTTCCGGGCAGCGCATAACCAACGTCCGCCCGAGTAGTCCGCTGGCGATATTGTCCGGCTGGATGAATTGATCCAGGTTCTGCGGTACCGAGTGCCCCATCAGACTGAAAAACGGGTTTGGTAGGCCGTTATCCAGCCAATCCAGGCGCTTGCGGTTGCGTTCTAGTGCCCGCTGGATCTTGTCGGCATCCTCGCTGCCTTCCTCCATGCCTTCCGCCTTTTTCTCCAGGTTCTTGATGTCCTGATCTATCAAGTTGCGGAGCTGACGCTTTTCCATCCCACGGAAGGTATACAGTTCCGTGGTGTTCATCTTGAGGATCTCCGCCTCCATCTTGGTTTCGTAGGTCTGCGCGTTTTTGCTCTTCATGGAGTCCAGAAACGAATGAACCTCGTCCACGATGTAGAGGCTCGACCCGTCGCCTTCCAGCAGGTTGTAGACCAGATCCTTGAAACTGCCGGAATCGCCGTGGATCAGGCCGGAGCAGTACGCATCATGGGCCAGGCTTTTGGTGGCACTCTGTGGTGCTTCTTTCCCGGCTGCTGTGGTGGCAATCGCCAGTGTCATCAGGTTCAGCTTGCTGGTGTAGACGCTCTGGCGGTGTTTGCCCACCAGTGCCATCAGGTGCAAGGCTGCGAACGGATACAGCTCCGGGCGCGGTCTACGGGCTTTCAGGGATATGTATTTGCAGATTTCACCGGCAAGGCCGGGCGGTTGCATCAGATCCACACCAGACGGGCTAGGTTGCTCTGCTGCGTCCTCTTCCGGCTCTTCGGTCAGGGCGCTAACGTCTACTGGCTCGCTATCCTGTGCGGCCATATAGGCGCGGCGGTTGTGTAGTTCAATGGTGACGCCAGGCTCTATCTCGACTTCCCGGCAAAGGGCCACGAATGATTCCGGGTCGTTCCAGTCTAGGCCGTATTGGGCCATTAGCAGGTCTATGGGGCTGTGCCAGTAACCATCATGGAACGGATCATTGTGGTGGTGGATGTAAAAGCGGTTATTCTCCGGCTCGTATACTCCGCCCGCGTTGCCGTCACGGGTACGGCCTGGGGCATAGAAACGCGTCTCGGAAACGAATACAGCGCCTTGAGCCTCCAGCATCTCGCGCACGTTGTAATGGGTGCGGATGAACTCGGAAGGCACTACGCCACCTTCAGGGACGGTCACAGCCTGCGAAAAATCGCGCTCCGGTTTCTGGCGGGCTTTGCGCTCCTGCTCTTCCCGTTCCTGGCGTTCCATTTCCTCCGCCAGTTCGTCATCCCATTGGGCAGCGTCGAATGGTTCGCCCAGCGGGTCGCCTTCAATGTGGTGGTCGTAAAAGTCGCCACGGTTGGGCAGATAGCAGAGCTGGCCCGCTCGCTCGGTCACGCGGTCGGGGGTGACGCCTTGCTCTTCCACCTTGTCATTCAGGATCTTCTGAAGGGCCAGCCATTCGCCTCCGGAAACCGCATCCGCCAGCGGTACGATCAGCCTTGCCTTCTGGCGTTGCTCGTTTGCGCTTCGGCTTGCATAGGCCATGAACGCGCCGGGAATGGCAGCGCGGGCACGCTCCACGATTATGGCGAACGTCAGCCCTTGCGGTTCGTCAAAGTCTGACCACAGTGCCCAGAACTCCCCATCCCGGTGCTGTTCCGCATGGCTGCGACTCAGTAGGGTGGATGGGATAATCCATTGCGCCTGATCCTTAGCCACGCTAAGGGGTTCGGCTGTCAGGTCCTGGATCTCTGCCAGCGTGATAGTGGTCAGGGGTTTGGGGTTCTTTTTAGCATCGGGGCTGTGATATTGCCCAAAGCCGCTGCACAGTTTCTGAACAGCAGTAGTGGTGCTATACTGTTGTTGAGCAGCCCCGCTCGTCTCGTTTGTGCCCTCGACTGCCAGCCCAGCAGCGGGGGCCATGCTCTCATTCTCCATGTTCGGCCCCCTCAAATCCTTTTGACAGTTCGCAATGCGCGTAATGCTCCACGGTGTCCCAGCGGTCGCGCAGCACGCGGATGGTTGTCTCGACGTCGATCTCAGTGAACTCGCCAGCCTTTTCAGCGTCAGTAGGGCTCAGACCTGAATCACCTACTGCATGGGCGTCGATGAAGTCATCGGCAGTCATTTCGGGATCGTGGAGCATCATCTCGCCAATGGCTCCAGCCAGTCCTACAATGCGCCGATGCCAGGGTGTGGCGGCATCTTCTGCAACGATGACGCTGCCGTTAAAGCAACTCTGATTTATTGGGTCGGAAGTGTCGGGCTCGGGATTGATGCGAATGAAGCCGTCACCGCCAAAGTATTTCAGCGCGGCAAGGTGTGCGGCTTCGTGGTAGCAGATGTTTTTGAAATCATGGCGAAGGATGGTGTCGATATTCATGCAGCACCCCCGTTATCCGTAGTAGACCGGCGGGTCTGCTCTTCCAGCCATTCGAGTACGTCCTCCGGCTTGTACCGGATGCACCGCCCGATTTTGACGAACTTGGGGCCCTCGCCTGCCCACCTTGCTCGTTCACACCAGTAGGTGGACTTGCCCAAATAAGCGGCCAGATTCTTCTGGTTCCATAGTTTCGGCATGGTGACGGTGAAGTCATTAGGGGCGGAACTGACTTCCTGCGCGTCGGGCGTGGTGTCAGGTGTTGCTGACTGGATATAGGTTTGGTTGGTTTGCTGTTGCATTGCACTGGCCTCGTTTCGTTTGAAATCAAGGCCAGTAAATCAATGGGTTATGGACGGAAAGCCGGCTTACGTTCCGGTATTCCGGGCGGGTCTGAAATATTTTTTCTCAAACGTGTCGTAGCCCAGATCCCCTAGCTCTGCCGTGGTTTCATAATTGGTGGCGATCAGCTTTTGCCCGTCGCGATACACTCCTAAATCGTACTCGTCGCCCTCGATACATAGGGGGGCGCTGCTTTCGGGGATCGCTGCCCATATCTCCTTGAATGAGTAACCGCTGAACTCATCCGCTAAAAACTCCGCGACCTGTTGAGCCCACAGCTTGCGCTTGCTCACGCTGCCGCCTTTGCGGCCCATATCGCGCAGTTTTGATGATCGTTTGTTCAATTCGTGCTCATGGTGAGCTTTCCAGTAGTTATCCGCGTACCGCTGCCTAATCTCCGCCATTACCTCATGGGCGGTTTTCTTGCTGTCACTCATGCCCCAGCCCTCAACTCGACAACCTCGCCAGACTTAACGCCGGCATGGCGGAGAATCGCATCCTCGATACGCTGCATGGGTTCGCGTAACCGCTCGGTGGTCGGAATAATGTACCCACTGGTTACGTCATCGTTGGTGATGGTGTGATTCAGCATCCGCTTCAGCGAGTAATAACCAACGTCCAGACTTTCCGCCATTGTGATGAACGTCCTGCGCAGATCCGTCTGAATAACGTGGGTTTCTAGCGCCTCGTCGATACGCTTCAGCGCGTTGCGGTTGTCTTTCGGATAGTTGCCTTCGCTATCAGAGAATACCCGCTCGTTAGCGCCTGATATTTTGTAGCGCCCTTTCAGCATCCCATAAAGCCATTCCGTGATGGGCAACTCGTGATCCTCGTGGTTTTTGGTGTCAGGGAACGTCATCGTTTTGGATTTGAAGTTGACGTTCTGCCAGCGCAGATCCTTTGCCTCATTGGGGCGTACCCCTGTCAACATGGACAGAATCAGACAATCGCGGATCTCGTCCGCATTCTTCAGCCCAATCAATCCGCCGGTGACTACCTTCCACCAGTCGGCCAGCATATTGGGTTCGATGAACGTCCGGCGCCGCTTTACCTTGTTCCACTTCTTCGCCGCTGAGAGTCGTTTCACCGGGTTGTAACTAAGGAATGGGGTTCCGTCGTCGTAGCCGTAATGCTCACTCGCGTGGTTAAGTACAGCCCGCAGAAACCGCATTGTGAGATTGGCGCGAGCGCCTGAGCCTCTGGCCTCTTTTGTCATCTCTGAATGGCGCTTTTCGACCATTGCCGGAGTGATCTCCCGGATGGGTGTGTCGAGCCAGTCCTCCAGCTTTAACATGGCCTTGCGCAGATCCTCGCGGGTGGTGTCCTTCAGGTCACGAGACTTGTATGCCTCGGCAGCATCACGCAGCGTGATCGCTTCCCGCTCTTGCTGTTTCCCTTCCTCGACTGGATCAATACCCGAATAGACTTTGCTGCGGTAGGCCCGATAAGAGTCTGCCGCCTGCTTCAGCGTGGCATCACCACCGAAAACACCCAGATTGATCCGGCGCACTTTGCTGTTGATGCGGAACTCGTAAACGAACGTCTTACGGCCACCAGGCGACACCCTGACGCCAAAGCCATTCATGTTCTGGAATCTGACGGTGTACTGATTGGCCTCCGGCTTCAGATCCTGGACAGCCTTAACCTTACAGTCGATCTGCTCTCGACTCTTACGCTGCGGCTTATCTTCGCTCATCCCCACACCCCTTTAGGCTACGCATAGGCTACTTTAGGCTTCAAAAAACGGGTAGTTTTCTGCTTATGAACAGGGGACTTTATATCACCTAAAGGCCCGTCATTCAAGGGTTTTGTGTGTAGCCTAAAACGGATTCAAAGTGTTACGGAAGGAACTCATAATTCTTTGGTCGCTGGTTCGAGTCCAGCCAGGCCCACCACCTATCCTTCCACCGAAGTCCACGAGGATCCATTTTCCTCTTTAAAGACAGGAGGTTATTACCATTTATGGACTTCCGAGGACACCCATAGATCCCCATAGACACGCGATAACTTGGGGGTATAATTGGGGGTATAATGCCAAAAACTGAAAATCTTATACCCCCAAATGGCCAAAAAACGTGACAGCACGGGCACTTAACAAGCTCAACGATACAGCGCTCAAGAAAGCAACGTTTGAGCACCTCGGCAGGACCAAAAAACTCTCTGACGGTGGCGGCATGTACCTGCATGTCCAACGTCATGGGCGTTATTGGCGGATGAAGTATCGTTTTGACGGAAAAGAACGCACGCTTGCCCTGGGCGTATATCCCGACGTGTCACTCAAACAGGCTCGAGCCAAGCGGGATGAGGCTCGCCAACTGCTGGCAGAGGGCATCGATCCACACGCTCAGCGCGCACAATTGGACCAGGAACGGGCGATCCATAATGCTAATACCTTTGAGGCCGTCGCCCAGGAATGGTTCGAGCACAAGCACAAACCCGAGGTTGAAGCCACTTACGCCCAAAAAAACTGGAATCGACTCCGGAATCATGCGTTCCCGTTGCTCGCTAAACGACCGATCGCCGAGCTTCGCACCCCCGAAGTCCTGGAAGCCCTCAGAAGAATCGAAAAGAAAGGACACAAGGACAACGCCCACCGCGTAAAGACCCTGATCGGCCAGATCTTCCGCTATGCAATTGCGACAGGTCGAGCCGAGTCCGACGTTACCCGCGACCTCAAAGGGGCTCTGGCCTCCCCGACGCCCCGACACTTGGCTGCACTGGTAACACCGGAAGAGATAATCCCGCTGCTCAAGGCGATCCCCAGCTATCGAGGACAACCAACCACTACGATTGCACTAGAGCTGTCACCGCTGCTTTTCACGCGCCCCGGCGATCTACGGAAGATGCGCTGGTCAGAAATCGACTTTGAGCGGGCACAGTGGAACATTCCCAAGACGAAAAACGGCTTCCCTCTCATCGTTCCCCTAGCACAACAGGCTATTGCGCTCCTCGAGCAACTACAGCCGCTCACCGGGCGCTTTGAATACGTCTTCACGGGCACCGGCAGGCCTAACCGACCCATGAGCGAAAACACCGTTAACGGCGCTCTCAAAGCGCTAGGATTCGAGGGGCAGATGACAGCTCACGGATTCAGGGCGATGGCTCGAACCGTATTGGTGGAACGCCTCGGTTACCCCGAGAACATTGTCGAAATGCAGCTCGGCCACAAGGTTCCTGACGTGCACGGTCGAGCCTACAACCGCGCTCAATGGATCGAAGAGCGACAGTCAATGATGCAGAAGTGGGCTGACTACTTGGATGAACTCAAGCAAGCCTAAAACGACTAGCCAGCACTTGATGCCCGGACTGGCCGGGGCTTCTCAGGCTTCGATAAGACCACTACCGGAGTCCTCATGCAAGCTCTTGGTTCCACCCCTGGTGAGTTATGGGTTGACCCCGCCTCCGATGTAATCCAATGACGTGCCACAATGTAAGCTCACGTATTCACCACATCTGGAGATTACCAGGTTGCCACCAATAATTTACTGAAATTCTCTCTTAACGATACGTTATACTGTATCTTTCTGGCTATAACAGGGTTCTTCATCGAGACATGTTCGGTGATGACCGCCTCTCCCTCTATCCGGAGGAATCGAATCATTGAACGCCACGAAAGACCAACTGGGCGCTCCGTGCTCAGGGCTTTGTGTTTGCCCCGTCTGCTGACGTCCCCTGCTGGTGACGATTAGTGAGCTTGGCGCGCTCTGCTCGCTTATGCAGTCCGCACGCCCCACACTTGGATCCGGATCGCAATGGATTAGCCTGCTCAAAAATAAACGCCACTTACTCAAAAGGGACATTTTTGGGTTGGGTCCACCTCAGAATTTGCTAAGGTGAAATTTTTTGGGACGCATAATGAGGTAGCGCTATGGCCGTACATGACAATGACGATCATACTCAGTCCGCTGATGAGGAAATGAGGCAACGTCATATTCGATGGGCCAAGCAAGTAGCGGCAGGGGAAGATATCGGACCCCAATCCTCGCAGTCTGCCCCCTCCGAGACTTCCCAACAGCCTAATCTGAACCAAACAGCAATATCTGGGCAAGAGCACGCGCCTAACCATCAAATGAACGAGCAAGTCAAAGACTGGGGTCCTTCAACTCAACTGCAATCACCGTGGCAACAGCCAACTATCCGGAACGGCAATGTGCCGATGACCGCGCAGCCCGAAAACTCGATTCCAACTTCAACTCCCCTCTCGCCACCACTTTCTGCGTCCCACCAACAACCTACCCAACAACAAGACCACTCGCAGACGACGGGCAGTGAAAGTAAATCCCCTCAAAAATACCGTCAGCGCCGTATTGATCGTGTCTCCGATTTATTAAGAAACCGCTACCAAAAAATTACCAATGAGACTAACAGTGCTTTGTTACTGGACACTCATACCGGTGAGGTGATGCATAAGGTGGTTGATGCCATCTCTGCACCATTAGCGACTCAGTATCGGATGGCTTACGATGCCGAAGTTTCCAAATCGGAGATCAAGCGGGCCTTCGATCACTTTGATCAATTATCCTTGTCGTGGCAAACCAAGGTTTTTTTTGGTCGGGCGGGTTATAATCCCCTAAGTCGGCAACGCTTTATTGATGCAGCACCTGGAAGATGCCTTAGGTTTGATAATTACACTTTATTTTACCAAGTAGATAAAGGTCTACCGCGTATTCGACCCACCCAAAGCTGCCCCCTTCGCGAGGCGCCTCATATTGGCAACTTGCACCCTGGTTTGGTAAACGCTTTATTCGACTGTACCGCATTGTGTCGGGAGTCGAATCTTCTGCTCATCGCGTGGATGATACTAAGCTGGATGCCCGACAGAAAGCAGGTCATGCTAGAGCTGCTTGGAGAGCCTTCTGCGGCTCTTGAGGACGCGCACACCCTTGTTAAGAATGTGGTCGACCCTGCCCAGGAAGCCTTTCGCAACGATTTGCCAAGCAACGTCAAACAATTTAATGACTTAGCGCTCAAGCACTACCTCCTGAGCTTTAATCAAGTCGAAACTCTCACGCCAACTCAGCAAGATCATATCTTCAGCCTGATGCGGGGTAAGCAAATCCAGTGGCAATGGAAGGACAAAAAGGTAGCTGCGGACATTACTGCCCAGTGTCCGGTGATGCTTAATAGCACCGAAAGCGTTGCGACAACGCCGAAGCTCGCCGATGCGACCTTAAGCATTGAGGTGGAAGAGGACAATCTTCAACCCGCCATGCCAGGACAAATGTCAGCCATGGAACCGGCAATCGTGGCCGGCTTGCTAATGATATTCGGACACGTCAATGCGCGATGGGAAGCGGTGGAATATGACAAAGAGTTTGATCATTGCGGTGACTTGGCCGATCTCTGCCGCGTAGGGGTATTGGTGGCAGAATGTTTGCACCAAGACACTGATGCGTTTTGGCAGCAGTTCTGGGTCAATCAGCAAGGTCGGCGCGAGTTCGAGCTAGAAGAATCACCTGTCGCATCTGCCGTGGCTCGCGCACTGGCTGATGAACCATCGGGAGTATTGGACCTCTCAGTCACCGAGTGGAAGGAACTCTTGGAAAGATATCGCCCCCAAAAGGAGGATTCTTCTGAAAAGAGGCCCTCTGAAAAAGAAGCTTCTACCGATATGTGGCCTGCCAACACAAGAGGGTTGGGATCAAGATTCAAGCAGATAAAGCCTTTGCTGCGGGATGTTGGGATCTCCTTGACTTCGAGTGGGCGCCGAGGGCCTAGGAGGCGCTGGCGGGCCGAAAAGACGACAACGCCCTTTCTGAATGAATGAGAATGAATCTTTTATGTGCATGACGTTGTGACATTAAATTTTAAAAAAATACGAAAATAAGCAGCATTACACTCTGCTTCAGTATATTTTCGTCTTCCAACATCATTATGTCATGCCCTGTCACACCTCCACTCACAGCCTTGATAGGGGGCGTACCCGGTTCCAGCGCCATCCGCTGACACGCCAACCGCTGCTCCAGCCCCCTGATCAATGCTTCGGCCTCATCACCGCTTATCGGCCGCTGCTCACCTACTGCCTTCGCCCACCCCCTGGATGATGGAAAAACCATCGCCGACCGAGTCACCCAGGCCAGGACTGAACAGCAAAGCCGAAAAGCCCACAAACCAAGCCCTGACCACCCCTAGCGAAAGGGATGCAAACCAACACAGGAGTCCGCGACAGGTTTCTATATGAGTCGCATTGCCTGGATCCTGCGTCGGATTTTCATCTGAGACAGCCCTCCCCAATCCCATGAGCGGAATAACCATAGGAGACCGTCATGAGGATCATCAGATTGCGCGAAGTCATGGAGCTCACCGGCCTGGCGCGCTCCACCATCTACAAGTACGTCGAAGCAGGCACCTTCCCGCAGCCCGTGCCACTTGGCGGACGTTCCGTTGGTTGGGTCGAACAGGAGGTAGAGGACTGGGTAATGGCACGCATCGAAGAGCGAGACGCCACCCTCAGCCCCCCAGCAACACCACTCCACTCAACCGGCTAATTCACCCCCCTTCTAACGCGTCTGCGTTCCGGAGACCCGATCAACGCCGTGTAACGACACACTGTCGCGGACCTTCCCGCGCACCCTGCCGTGGCCCTGCCACAAGCAGTTGCACCCGCATGCCCGTCACACCTGCGCCCAACGATTGCCATGGGAGTTGTCACGATGACCGTCATTCAAGAAACTCGGCTTGTATCCACGCCCCAGACCGTTAAAGCCGCCGCGCTGCAACTCGCTGAACACCTCTTCCAGGATCCCTGGACCCGAAAGGACGCTGCGCGGATCCAAAACTGCGCACTCCGCGCCACGGACACCAGCCAGGCAGGTTGCCATCACCCACACTGCCCCATCTGTCAGCACCAGAAGGCCTATGACCACGGGCACCAGATGGACTGGTTGTTTCGGGAGAAGCCTTGGCAAGGCGATAGCCAGTGGGTTGCCGTTTCCTTCTCAGTCCGTCAGTGCCAAGTGACCGAGCTCAGCGAATGCCTGGAGGCCATGAAGGTCGCTTTCCGTCGCATGACTCGTCGACGATTCTGGTCGCGTCACGTCCAGGGTGCTCTGCGTGTCTTACGGGTGGACCAGGGCTTCAGCGACACCAAGGTCGCTCACCCTCGATTCGAGTGCGTTCTGCTACTTCAGCCGGATATTTCTAAGGATCCAGCCGGCTTCCGGGAGGATCTCTGGAACAACCTGTGGCGGGATTGCTTTAGGGAGGACTTCACTGCCGAGGTGCACCCTGAAAACGTGGAACCGATCGAACAGGATGTCCGCACTCAGGTTCAGCACGCCACGATTCGGGCGTTGAGGCCACGCACCTCCCCAACTGCCCCTGGATGGTTCCTGACGGCCATGCCCCAGATGAACTCTTTCAGGTGGATGGAAAGCTTTGGGGTTCTCCGCCGCATCACAGCAGGCAGCCATGGTCCTAATGCGATCTAAGTCCCTGCTTTATATTTATTATTAGACACCTTTTCACTACTCCATAACTCCTTCGACACCCTTCCATCAGGTCATCTTTTAACCGGTTTATTCGGGCGATTTCAGAGTCGCATTACCGAATCAGACCCTTGTTTCCAGATAAATGGCCACCGACGAACCAAGAGGACCACGCAATGAATCAGTTCAACGATCACCAAGAGAACAACAGCCTGATCAGCCTTAAGAAATACAAACCAATTGCTGACGACACAGCGGGTGTTTTCTCAGCAAACCGCCGCTACCGCAAGGAGGCCACCCGTCTTCAGGAGTGTGCCAGTAACGTCCGCATCCACCTCAATCCATCCCAAGAGCCAACAAGCGCGGCCTGGTACTGCAAGCATCGCCATTGCCCGATTTGCCAGAACCGCTTTTCAGCCCGATGGAGAGTTCGTCTGCAGTGGATTCTGCGAACCATGCGCGCAGAAGGCTATAAACCGCATTGGCTGTTCCTGACACTGACAGTGCGTAATTGCCCAGTGACCGAACTGAGATCCCAAATCCAGGCAATGCATAAAGCCTTCGGTCGTTTGATCAAGCGCAACGCCTTGCGACATGTGCACGGGTCCGTCCGGTTCCTGGAAGTGGATCAGGGCCAGGACGACCCGGAGACAGCGCACCCGCACTTCCATTGCTTGTTGCTCGTGGCACCGACGATGCACGGCGGTAAGGATTACCTTTCCCAAGCGCGCTGGGCTCAACTCTGGAAAGAGTGCCTCCAGGTCCATTACACGCCGGAGGTCGATGTCCAGCGACTGAGCCCGGAAGGCCAATCTGCGGATGAGGAAGTGTTAAGACGGCTTTCCTATTCCACCAAACCTCGAGTGACTATTCCGGAGCCCGCGTGGTTTCTGGAGATGGTCGAGCAGCTGCACCACACCCAACGCGCCATCGTCACAGGCCAGCTTAAGCACTGGAGCGAGCGCTTCAAAGCGGCCAACCAATATTGGCACGTCGATGGGCTCAATGTTGATCCTGAGAGTAATCCCCATAAACGTTACCGGTGGGGTCCAGATCAAGGCTCCTACCTGGAAGTCTGAACATAAAGGGGCAGGTCAAAGGGGCGCCGGACCTAAGGTTGAGCCGACTGAGCCCCTGAACTACTTTTACCGCCCTAGCCAAAAATCAGCCTGGAGGATGCCAGTGAGCGACGGAGAAACCACCTATAGCGAGGAGACTCTTAATCAGATCGTTTGCTGGCGAGAGACGTTTACACGTTGGTTTGTATTGGATAGCAAGGAAACGAAGGATTCGCCCAACTCAAAAGAGAGGACCACCGTCTGTGTGAGTCTCGACCACTACCAGACAGAAATTGACGATTTTCTCGTCGCTCTCAACGACCTCCAGTGTGAGATCAAATCGGTCATCATCTTTCAGAAGGGCAAGGCCTTCAGTAAAAAAGACCTTGAATTGGGTGTTAATAATGGTGGTGGCTGGGGTTTCGGTTGGGGTGTCTCTGTGCCAGACCGAATTCAGATCTTTTACGAACAAGTCGAATTCATCACATACAGGGAATATCTGAATCGCCGTGGCGCGGCTAGAGACGCAACCCAAGCTCGCATCAAGAAGGCACAGCGCCAGGCCGAGATTGACGAGGAAGTGCGAAAGATCCGCACGGAACGGGAGAGGCAGAAAGCGTCACAGGAACAGGCTGAGGAGCAAAAACGCCAGACCGAACAGCAAATCAATGAGCTCGAGCGTGAACAGGCATCAGTTCACAACGAGATTGATTCGATCAGTAAAAATGGGATTAAGAAAACCAAGCGCTCCCTGATCGGTTCCGATATCGTCTATAACTTTAATTCGATCAACTACGAGACCCTTGAAGAAGCGGAGTCAGCCCAAGAGCAGCGCCTCCAGGAGCTACACGACGAATCGGAGAGGCTTCAAAAAGAACTTGATCAGATCCGGGAATCCGGAGACGACGGGCAACCTAAGAGGGGTCTCTAACTGACAGGGGCCCAAACATAATTCTCGAACTCCGCGTCACAGCAGGGAGCCATTGAAATGGTTGTAACCAATGGCTCCCTACCCTTCTTACCGTTGGCTAGCGACCCGTTTCACGACCGACTCCAATTCCACCAAAGCTCGTTTCTTTCCTGGAGTCGAAGGAATCACCACGATCCCCTCCCCGTCAGGGGCCAATAGCTTCCCATGCTTCCGGCCGCGCTTAAACCTCCATCCCTCACGGACTAACCGTTTGGCAAAAAGGTCTACGTCCTTATCAGAGGAGATTTTCATACTGCACCTCCACTGTCACCAGAATACCGGGAGCAGAACCTGCTGGCGTTGAAGCTTATCTGCTTAAACGCTTTCTCCGCACCGACCTCTAAGACAGGCTGACTGTACTCATAGCCCGCAGAACAGGGAGAGTTTTGGAAAAACCTTCCCTGTGGGTCGAGCATGAGGTATGACTCCACCATGTCCTGGTTATCCTCAACGACACTGATACTCCGGTACTTGCGATGACGGTCAACAAAGTACGCAAACTGCTCACTCGTCACGGTCATTGATCGATCCGTCACAGGTAAAACTCTCAAAATCTTCCACTTATCCGGCTGTATCAGAGATATGAGATCCGAAAAGTCGTCTTCCCAGTTAACCTGGTTAACAACGGTATTCAGTTTGATCTTGATCGCCGGATTGCGTTCCCTGATAGCTACAACCGCCTTTCGCAGCCGTTCCAAATCCAGGAACTCCCCTTGCGAATCCACACGTCCAATAAGCCGATTGCTGAGCGGTTGAGCTGAGTCGATGCTGATACCAAGCACCTCCAACCCTGAACCGATGCGACGTGCGATCTGTTCTGTCAGGAGGCTTCCATTGGTAATCAGGGAAGCTCTGAATCCGACTCGACGAGCAAACCTCACGGTCTCTTCAACAACAGAAGGAAACAGAAGCGGTTCACCCCCAGCGATATTCAACCGCGTACTAAACCATGATAATTCCCAAGCCAACGGATTCCGGGAATTACTCGGGTTGAAGAACTCTCTGAGCTCCAACAGCAGCTGACGTATCTGGTAGTCTTGGCGAATCAGGTCCTTTACGGACTCATGGCGCTCCCAATGGGCATAGCAGTACCGACATGAGAAATTGCAGGCTTCTGTCAGGTGCCAATTAATGACCAATTGATTCTGATTGTGAGCGTTACTCTGCAGCATCGTTGTCCCTCTAACGTTTTAGGATTTGAGAGGGAACGATAATTTTTGAGCTGACCGGCAGGTGGAAAACGGTTTCCCACCCCCTGAGGTTTCCTAAGGTTTATGGCTAACATCCCTTCACAAGAGGCCATCCTCGCGTTCATCCGCGACATCCTCGATGCAGGCCCTGCGGATAAGAAGAGGAAGGAGTATGAAGAGCTTCGACGTCAAAGCGACAAGCAGTTGGCAACCACACAGGATTATTTGGACGAAATCACGGCCACGCTAGCCCTCGATCCCACTGCTCAGCGCCATGCCTTAAGTAATTACGATGCCTTTTACAGCGTTAACAACTTCCTCGAGCGCCACATCTGGGTTTCAAGTGCCAGCCAAAAACACGTTCTGTGGCTCATGGCAACGCATGTTTACGCGCCCGGTCTGGGTAGACACCTTGCTTTCTGGGACTCTGCTCAAAGGACGGACCCTGGTATGCCAGGAGGTCGCTTCTGGTACCTACCATGCGTGGTTCAGGAGGATGATGACCAGCTAACAATGCCAATAACGCAGGTGATGGATTGGCTTCTCGATCTGCTCTCATGCTCGCTGGATAAGCTGGCACAAACGCTTTCAAGCTCAAATACCATTCCCGGCCGAGAAAAGGACGCAGTTGCCGACACGAACTCGATTCGGAAAACGTTATGGAACTGGTACAACGTATCTGGGACGCCTGGAATTAGTAAGATCCAGGAATTCTTCAACAACCAAATCCACCTCAACTTCAGTGGCACTTTCGATTGGAACAAGGGCGAAAACACCGATGAGGACTTTAGGAGAGCGCTCGATTTCTGTATTCAAAAAGAACTCACGCCTCAATCACTGAGACGTGAGATACCTATTACAGAGGCGAAGGCAGCAGAGCTTCTTGAAGGTGGTCAACCAAGCGCCGAAGACAAACGCCACTTCTGCAGCCTCCTCGCTCAGCGGTATCACACACCCTCCGTTAAAACCATTCGAAAGCGCCTTCTATACGCAAGAGCGTTCCAAGCAACCTACTGGAAGCTCGTCAAGGCGATCGAAGTACCTGAACGAAATGCAAGGCTTGCAAACCCGGAGCTGAATCAAGCCATACAGGTGGTCTCACTGTTTCAGACTGTGTACAACCTCACGGTCGACAGCTGCAGTCAAACTAACGACGAAAACGAAGAACGTCGTTTGTTTGGAGAATCCCTAGAAAGACGCTTTCCGCTGGAGGCTTGCACATCGCTACTGGCTATAAATCCATCTGATGGGCATCTGGAGCTTCTTGCTAACCAACTGAATAAGAAGCTCATGGAGCTGGATGAAGCTCATTCCATAGAGGATGAGGCTCTTTTCAATCTGTCGAAAGAGCGGTTCGAGGGTGTGTGGAAGCGAAAGCTCGAATTTCTGCAAGCTTGCGATGATGATCTTGAGGAAAGTCGCTGGCTAAATAACGCGCCATCTGATGCGGAGTTGTACCGTCGGATAGATCGATCCAGAAATTGGCAGGCACTGAACAGTGTCGTTGGCTCCGACACAATTTCCTTGGCCGTGAGGCGTGCCGCAGCATGGCGAACGTTAGAAATCGCAGAGTCTGAAGTAAAGCGTGCTTACGCGCTCGTTAGCCTTCTCGGACAACTTCTGAATGATCCGGATAAACGCTACCGCTCTGTAGACACTGAAAAGATGGCTGATTCACTGCTCAACCGTTTAAGACAGCTTGACTCAGCAGGTGGCCTTGATCCCTTGGTTATGCAGCTTGAAGCCAAACATGAACTCTCGAAAAACCGCATAAAGGAGTCCAGGAAAAAGCTTGGCGAGGCCCATCACTATCTACGCAAGCAGGGCTTTGGTGACCTTCGGGGCGAGGTCGCTCGTGATGCGCTGGCTGTATTTGCTAGCGGAAGACATCCTTGGTTTAACCTAGAAGCATGCGATCAATATATATTATCAATGGTGTACTATGGCGGGCTTGAGAGGCCACTTCCCTCCATTCCGACAACCGAGCAAGTAGTAGAGCTGGCAAGGGAATACTTTTGGAATAAGCTATATCAGCCCTATGAGAGCTATCAAGATCTACGAAGCAATTGAGCTATTCCCCTTAGCTTGTAGTAACTCTGATCTGCCCGTAACACCAACCGCCGCTAAAGCCACTCCAACCTGTATAAACACGAAAGGGACAAAATTCCCGATTGGTTTATGGGTCCCCTACTGACTCAAGGAACGCTTAAGGTTGTTAACGCCACCTTATGGGAAAGCAGCGCCTCTTGCGTAACCGCCAATTGTTGGGTCGACATATGGCGCAACACGTCACCGAGTTCTGTAGAGCCACTTGCACCTATCGCGCGCTGAAGCTGCTCCTGTTGGGCATGGAACGCATCAACCTTGTTCCCCTGGAACTGGTGAGTCATGGAAGACCAGTTCCGCGGGATGACGATGGACCCTTTCCCCGCGTCGATGGCCATCGCAATGCCGGCAGGATCGAAGTCAAAAAACATCGCTAAGTTCTGTGCAGGCTGGTTGTTAATCAAGCTACGAACATCGCGAGCACTTGCTCCATGACCGCGATATACCAAAACGCTATGATCCCAAGGTGAGGGGAATGAGAGTTGGCGGCAATAGTGAAATAATGTTCCGTTTTCAATGACCACCAGCCGCTGTTGAGACAAACGCTCAAGATCAATTTGCTCACCACGCAAGCCAACAAAGCTCAGCGAGCGCGGAAGGCGGAAGTCACCGTCAACCATTGGTACTGCTGCCTCGCCAAGGGTAGAGACAATCACTGACTGCTCAAAAACTCCCTGCCTGGCCAGCTTCTCATTGGCTCCATAGCGCACCTGCTCCATTCGATCACCGCCAAGCTCATGCAGCATCGGATCCCTACCGGTATCGCGCTCCAGGGCGCGGCGCAACTGGCTCCACTCAGGTTCGGAAATCCTGTAACCGCCCTTGGTTAGACGCCCGATCCCAGTATGTTCCGCGATTTCGTCCCATACGTTTGAGCGACGAACCCACGACTTGCCTTGCGACAAGGCCTGTCGGGCAGCCTGGTAGTGGCGTTTCTGCAACATGATCAGCGGGCCTCTGCGGCGGGACCGAGCCATATATCGCTGACAAAATCATTGCCATCGAATATCGAGCTGGTTGTGACCTCGAACGACATGTGGATCCTCGCTTGATCTCGTACATGCAGTGCGTCCACCGCGCTGGCGACGGCCTGTAGCCAGTCCGAACGATCGTGATCCGGAAGCTGATTGCGTGCTAAATCGGCGGCGCTGACCTGCGCCGAGGCACTACCCCGCTCGAGGATGAATGAGATCAGCTGCTCCACCGCCTCATCAAGTGGATCATGCTGCTCGTTAACGGTCTCCGGTTCAACGCAATCATCGATGGGCTGCGGCTCGTACTCCTGCGTTGGTGCTGAGGCAGCCGGTTGGCGGCGGGCCTTGGCTGCCAGCGGTACCGCCACCTCGTCCTGCCGGAAGTCCTCGGGGTTGTTGTACGCCTTCAGAGTCATCGGGCGTGCCCGGTTGATCGGTGTCGGGCACCTGGAAAGGTCCATATCCTCGATGCTGGGTGTGAATCCCGGGTGCTTGTCGTAGTGCTCGCCGATCGCGTCAATCATCTGGTTCAGACGCTGACTCTCGCGCTGTTGCACCAGCATGCGACCGAGGTGCTCCAGCGCCACGGAGAGCGTGTTCTGTGCCTGCTCAACCTCAGCCTGGAGGTGCTTGAGCAACAGGCGTTTCAGAAATGGGGTGTTGCCTGCCTGCTCGGCCAGATCGCTCACCCGGAACGTGCCCAGCAGATCATTCAAGCGTTGAGCCTGGCGGATCACCTTCTCATTTTCCTGGATGCGCAGCTCCGGATTAGTCACATAGGAGAAGCCACCGTGGATGTATTTCAGGTAGTTCGCGGTTGTGGTGCTGATGTCATCGATGATCTCGTGCATCAGCTCCCGGATCTCACGCTCCAGCCGTTCCCGGTCCTCAAAGGCACCCTGCTGGACGGACGCCCGGTAGCTCTCGAAGCGATCTGTAACCGTGCTCCAAAGCTGGGCGATGTTCTCGTTGGCAAGCTGGCGCCGGTGAGCTTGCGTCTGCTGGTCGAGGAGCCGGACAACGGGGTTCTTCAGCTGGTAGGGTTCGCTGGCATCCATCCGCCAGATTAAGCGGTGCTTTCGCAGTGCCTCGATTGCCGCCGCGTTTTCATCTGTCTCATCAACGCCGGAACCGGTGGTCAGGTATGTGTCGATCACAAAGTCCGCGTGGCGCGCAAGTGAGCGCAACCCCGCCTTGGCATCGTCTTTGGACGCCATCGCTAAAACGCCTCCACCTGGTCGACATCGCTCGATTCATCGGCCGCCTCAATACCCTCGTGGCGCTGGATGAACGATAGGGTGTCGTAAAGCCAAGACCATTTGCCAGTAGCCTGGTAGACCGTGCCGCTTCCGGAGAGTTTCTTGAGATAGCCCATTTCAGAAAGCTTGTTCAAAACGGCCGCAAGTTTTGCCTCGGTTTTTGAGGCAGAGCTTTTGAAAAGTCCCTTCTCAGTCAGCGCATCGAGCGACCGGCACAGATCCTGGGCGTTCTCCAGGCTGGCAAGCAGCTTCGATTGGGTGATGTGATCGCCCGGGGTAATAACCATCCCGTGGCTGTCCGCGTTTTTCGCCAGCCTAAGCCAGTGAACCAGCGCCTCCATGTGATTGACCACCTCACTGAACTCGGCCCTCACGTTGGCTTTGGCCTCTTCGCTGTCGAGATGAATGTAGGCGCACAGCCAGGCGTCTTTGCTGCTCGTTTGGCGGACCTGGCGATTGAGGGGCTCAAGATAGGCGTCCACCTTATCGAGGTTGGCTTGCTCCGACAGATAGTTGGTAAGTGCCTCATGGCGGTACTGGCAAAGAATTTCACCTTCGAGCAGCGCCTTGACGCATTGCTGGAACAGCGGGTTATTCGACATCAGCACTCTCCTGTGGGACTTGGGTGCTCTGCAGGTAGTCGGCAACACTGCTGGCCGGAGTTTCGCCGGAGGCGGCCGCGAAGCTCTGCAGACGTCCGTTGTGCAGGCGGTACTTGTTCTCGAAGAACTTGCGCAGATTGTGATCGAGCTTCGGGCAGGCACAGAGCATGGTCAGGTTGTACTGCTCTAGCATGTCCGTCAGCGCGGCGATATTGCGGTCGTCGAGGCTTGCCAGCTCATCGATCGGCCAGGTAATCCGAATCGCGTCATCGGGGCACAGGTAGCGCGTCATGGACATGAAAATCCCCATGATCGCCAGATAGGTCAGCCCGGTGGAGCTCGCATCCACGAAATCATTGTCGTTTTTGATGACCGCATCACGGTGGGCTTCGCGGATGTGGATCCGCATATCGAGCAGCGACTCGATGGTATCGCCAACCCGTGATTGCTTGAGCGCATCATCCACCTGCTGGAACTGGCGCACCAATGCCTCTGGCGGCAGCGTTCCGGAAGAACTCATTTGCCACTGCTCCCAGGCCTGCACAAAGTCGTTGAGCGGCGCCCAGGCCTCGTCTTCGTGGATGCGCGGGATCAACTCAATACCCACATCCTGCAGCGAATCAATGTTCATGGTGAGGTTGATTTTCGATCCCAGCTTTCGTGAGACGCGTTCAACCTCGTTGACGAACTGGCGCAGGCTCTCGTAATAGCCATGGAAATGCTGGGCTTCGCTGCGAAAGGACTCAATAAGGTGGCGGCGAAGGTGCGGCACGGTGTCATCCAGCAACGAGCGGATGTCCTCGACATATTCCAGTCTGTCCTCGTCAAAGTTCACATCATCTGCCATAACCTGGCGGGCCTCGGCCCGGCTGCTCATCTTGTTCGCCCATTCCTGCTGGATGTCTGAGCCGTGGTAGCGCTGAATGGTCGCTCGCGCCTGGGAGAACATCTCCTTGACCTGCTTGTGGAGCTTGTGCTGCTGGGAAAGCAGCGTGCCCAGCTCATCGGTCAGTGACTGGAGATCCCCAGTGGAGGCTGTGTCATCGGCCGGGTCGATATCGAGCTCGGCGTTGAACAGCGTTTTGCGGGCATGACCTAGAAGCGCCTCGAGCTTCTTTGCCTTGGCTTCGAGGTCTTGGCGATCACGTTTGATAGCGTCAACTTCGCGGTTATGGGCGGCAGTCGCCTCCTCGCGCTCGCGCGTTAGCCGATCAACCTCAGCTTTCTGGGCATTGCAATCACGCTCAAGTTGCTCGAGCCGCCCCCAGTCTTGCTCCAGCCAGCGGTTGTATTCAGCGATGGCGTCCTGGCTGTCCTCAACGCGTTTAATGAAGTCTTTCAGATCACTCAGGCGCCGCTCAACAGTCTCCAGCTCCTTGGTGTCAATTCCCTCATCGCGGCATGCTTTATGGAATGCCTCATCCATGCGTTTCAACCGCTGCTTATGGTCGGTCTCCGCCTCCTTGATCTGGGTCTGCACCGTCGAGCGCTGAGTCTCAAGATCCTGCCGTGCATCTTCCCACCGGCTTTTGGCCTCCAGCTTCTCGGCGTTGTAACGCTCCGTCAGTGACACAACCGTATCTTCGGTGACCTGGTTGTAATGCCTGAGTTCTTCGCGTTTGCGCTCAAGCTCTTGCTGTGCCTGGGCGCGACGTTGTTCGACTTCCTGTTCGATCTGCTGAGCGATCGTGTCGCGCTGGGCCCGTGCGCTGTCATATTCGCTCTGCGCCTGCCTGGATGCGACCTTCGCGGTCTCGAGCGCATTTTGACACGCGTTGAGGTGCGCCCGGGCCTTCTCCGCGTCTTTCTCCGCGTCCTTGATCTTCTGCTCGGCGCGCTGCACATCCTGATCAATAACCTCAAGGCGCTTGGTGAGCTCCTCTACCGACAGGGCGATTTCGGGGGTGGGCTCTCCAAGCAGCGCCTCCAGATTAAGCTGCCAACCCAGCACTGTCTCGCTATGGTGCTCGATCTGTTCAGGCGAGAGATCGCTTCGCCGCAGAATCTCGGGATTGATAAGCTGCGCAATTTGAGCGACCTCCTCCTTTGGGTGCGATCTCAGGCGATAAAGCCAGCTGCTCGAATCAACGTTGATCTCGTCACGCAGTGCATCACGCTTGGCGGCGTGCTGGTCGCACGTTTTCACGGCATCGTTATAGGCCTCAACCGCACTCACGTGGGATTGCTGAGCTTGATTGAGCTGGCTCTGCCTTTCGTGCTGCTCGGCGTTGGCCTGTTTCAGGGTGGCCTCAGCGTCGTGAAGGCGCTTGTTACTGTCACTCAGGCGCCGGCGTTGTTCGTCATCAGGTCCCTCGTGCTTGATCCGGGTTTCAAGCTCGACAACACGGTCCGTTAAAAGCCTCTCCTGCTCTCGTCGGCTGTCGCGATAGTCGGTAATGGCGGTGAGCTTTTCGTGGTCCTTCCGGGCCAATTCCGACTCGTGCACCTTATCACCTTGCTGAATCCGGTTATCGAGCTGGCTGACCTGGGCCTCCAGATCCCGGTGTGTCTGACGGTAGTGCTCAATTTCGCCATCCCTGTTTCGCTGGTGATTATCCCGGATCTCGTTCAGTTTGCCGGTGAGATGGTTGTACTCGCGCTGGATATCCTGGAGGCGCTTGCGATAAGTCCCCAGGTGTTGCGCCTCGCCGGCCAACTCAGCGATACCATCCCGCTCGTACTCATCCCGGCGCTGGTAAAGCGCTTTAATACGCTGGTCGAGCGTTGTCAGCTGGGCTTCAGCGTCGGTGATCCCCTGGGCCCGTTCGCGATCGAGCGCTTCAAACGCTTCGCGTTTTTCCTTTTGCTGGGCTTCGTTCTGTTCAATGGCCTGCTTGAACCCGGTGAGGCGATCGCCCTCGGCTCGGATGGTACTCTGAAGTTGCCGAGCCGTACCATGGACACGCTCGGAGACGCCCTGGCGCTCCGCGTCACGCTCAAGCAGCTCGCGCATTCGATCGGTTTCCGCATCGAACTCCGACAGACTGCGGATATTCTTAGCAAGGTCGGTGCCGTTGATCGCGCTCCGTGCCTGGCGCAGATGGAGGTCCTGGAACTGTGTATCGCAAATCATCTGCTTGAAGCTGCTCATGAGGTTATTCTTCTTCAGAACCACATTCGTCAGCTTCTCAAGATGCGCCATCTGGCTGTTGCTTCTACCCATCCCATACTGATTCGCGAGCCGGCGAAGATTGCGCGCCTCAGAGGGATTGTCACGGCTTAACGGTGGCGTGCGCTGAATGATCGCCCGGTATTCCTTAATGGTGCGGATTGGACCCGAAACGTCAAAGCTCTCTTGCAGAAGGTCGAAAACCTCCTGAGCCGTTGCACTGTCGGCCATGGCCTGTCGGACATCCTCTCGCAGGAAGCTGGCTTCGGCACTGGCTTTGACGAACCGATACCGCAACTGGCCGCCGCTGGTGCCCCGATGGCGGAACATGACGGCGCAGCAGAGCCCGTCTTCGCGCGAATACTCAAAGATGATCATGCTCTGGAGGGACGGCAGAAAGTAGTCGAGAAAACTCCACTTCCCACCGGTGCGTGACACCAGCCGTTCCGGCTCCTGGCCGTAGAAAGCGGGAATCAGCGACAGCGTTGAGGTCTTACCGGCACCGTTGCCACCCCCGAGGTGAGTACGCCCCCGGCAGGGGATGCTGATGGTGCGCCCTCGCACGTTGCTAAAGCTATCGTGGAGGATGATCTGTTCAAGCCCGAAACCGCTCATAAGGATTTCCGTCACACATTAAATTAGCAAGAGGAAATTAAAGCACCCGTGCTTATAGGCATCAATGCTGGCCATAATGAGCGCTGATGCACTGGGTAACCCTCACTGCAGAGGAAGACTTCAGGCCCCTCAAATATGCTCCGTATTCCATTAACAATTCCATTGGTTAACGGATAGCCGCTCTGAATCTACAGCTCAACACAGACGGAGGTTTATCTATAACTTTCGACTCTCATCCACTCAAAATATGACCATTAGTTATATTTCCCATCCTCTACACGACGTAGGCGAAGGGTGCCTAAAAACGCTATCATCCATTGCCCAGTGGTTAGGAATGCTTTATGGGCACCTGTTCCGGCTACACCCCGGCTTCTGGCTCGAATCCAATTTCTAAAAGAGAAACTTGCATGGCAGACCCGCAGACCGAATTCAACCAGCTTCGCGCCTTCCTCAAAGACTTGTTCCAATTTGAGGATCACGAGCTAGACTTCGGGATCTACCGCATCACGCGCCTCAAACGCCAGTTCATCCAAAACTTCATCGATGGTGAGGACGAGCACAGCCTGCGGGCCACAGTAGAGAGAGCCCTCAGCGGGGTGCAGAACAGCAGGGCAAAAACGGCAAGCAACTGGCTGGCAGCCTTCGCCGCGAAATTTGGAGACATGGGCCGCCCTCTTTGGGAAGCGGTAGAGGCAGACCCCGATGATTCTGAGGCAGTAAGCCAGTTCAAGGGGCTGATGGACATGCCAGCTCTTGCCGCAGGAGAGCGTGAAGAAGCTGAGAAACAGCTTCAGGCCTACGTTGAAACTCACCAGCAGTCGCAGGATCAATTGGCCGTTAAGGTCTACAACCACCTGCTTAACTTCTTCGAGCTTTATTACCAGAACGGTGATTTCGGCTACAACACTCGCGCCACCACCGCCTTCCAAGTGCCTTACGAAGCTGACTACGACGGCGCGGACACCCTATTCCACTGGAAGCATAAGGACAGCTACTACATAAAGACTGGTAACGGTTTCCACACCGTACGGTTCGAATTGGGCGGAAAGTGGGTGGAATTCCGTCTCGCTGGCGCAGAAGAGGGAGCCGAAACGGGGGAACGCAACAACAACCGCGACGACAGTATCAAGCACTATCGATTTGTAGACATCACGTCGGTACACGAAACCTGCGCGGACGGCACAGATACCACCGTCTGGCAGGTGCACTTCGTTCTTGCCACCGCATCTACCCCCAAGACCGAACTATACCCCAAGATCTGGGGAGTGCTTTTTGGAGAGGGCACAGAATTGACGCCATACCTCCACAAGCAGCCCGGCAACGGGGAAGAGCAGCCGGGCAAGCCTGCCTTCAAAGACTTAACCACCGACTACGACAAGGCCGAGGGAGGCCAGCTAAAGGGTATTAGCCAACTCCGCCTCGACTTCGGCAAATATACTGAGGAACTGGCCAAACGAGAGGAATTCAAAAGGCGTGGAAGCAACTCTGCTGCCCGCAAAGAAAGCTTGCAGGAGGATACCACCGCGCGCGCCCTGTGGGAGCTGGACAAAAACCTGAACCGGTTCTATGTGGGCAATGATGCCGACTACTTCATTCACAAGGACCTGCGCGGCTTCCTGCGGCGGGAGAAAGAGCGCTTCATCAAGCAGGTGATTTTCGCCGATCTTGGTGGCCTGCTGCACGCCGGCGAAGACAACGCTACCACTCTTATTGGACGCGCCTTCAATCAGGTGAGCGATACCCTCATCGACTTCCTTGCCGCTATCGAGGATTTCCAGAAGGGGTTGTTTGAGATGAAGAAGAAGGTGGTCGACACCCACTACCTTATTTCGGTTAGCAAGATCCCCGAGGAATTCCACGACCGCGTGTGCAACAACGCAGACCAGCTCACCGAATGGCGGCAAGTCTATGGCATTGAAATTACGGATTCCAGACAACTGACCGACCATCCATCCCTAGTGGTGGACACCAGCCTATACACGGATTCAGACCCTGAATTACAGGACGACCTCCTCAGTCACCATACGTTCGAGAACCTGGATGTGCAGACCGACGGGCTCCTTATCGCGTCTGAGAACTGGCAGGCCCTAAATCTTCTTCAAGAAAAATTCCGCGAGCAGATCCAGTGTATCTACATCGACCCGCCTTATAACACTGGCGGCGACGGCTTTCTCTACAAGGACGCCTTCCGACATTCGAGCTGGGCGTCCATGGTGCACGACCGCTTGGAGCAAGCTTATCCGTTCCTTACCGACAACGGTGTGTTGTTCAGCAGCATCGACGACAAGGAGCGAACCTCCCTGGATATGCTGTTGAGGCGAGTTTTCGGTTCGGGCAACCGTGTGGAGGAGCTGATCTGGGCGCAGAACGCTACCAAGAATCAGTCGCCTACTTACTCCACTAATCATGAATACGTAGAAGTCTTCGCCCGCGATTTAGAGCGGGTTAAAGCGGAGCCGAACATGTTTCGCGAGCCTAAACCTGGTTATACCGATATCATGAAGCTGGTGGAGAGGTTGAACACGGAGTATCCGCCCCTCGCGGAGGTCGAACAGGCGCTAGCAGATCTGTTTGAGGACCATAAAAGTAATTTTCGAGCTGAGCTCGAAGAGCAAGGAATCGAATTCAGCCAGGATTTAGATCCTTGGAAAGGTTTGTATAACTATAAAAATGCAGAGTACAGAGATAGAGACGGAAATTATATTCCTGAGGAAGAAGCACGAGATAAAGGGGCAATAATCTGGGTCTGGCGTGAGAGTGACCCTTCCATGCCCGCTGGCAAGCAATCCGAATCAACAAAGGATCCCTCAGATCCAAACTATAGATTTTATCGTCCTGTTCATAAAGAGACAGGGCAAGAATGCAATATGCCGAAAAGGGGGTGGGCTTGGCCTTTTGCGCAGCATGCAGGGAGATTGTCTTTTACCCAGCTTGACAATGATAACCGGATAGCTTGGGGGCCAAATGAAAACAAAATCCCCCAAGTAAAGCGATTTTTGCACGAATCAGAGACTTCAGTTGGTAAATCAGTTGTTAAGGATTATACCGACGGGGAAAGGGAGCTTACGGAATTGATGGGAAAGGTAAACTCTTTTCCCAACCCTAAGCCCACCACCCTCATAGAGCGCTTGGTCACCCAAACTACTGTTTCAGGCGATTGGATAATGGACTTCTTTGCCGGCTCTGGACCTACCGGCGAGGCTGTCTTGCGGAGTAATCAAAACCGCCGTTTCTTGCTCGTTGAGATGGGCAATTATGTCGAAACGGTGCTACAGCCCCGCATCAAACGGGTCATGTACTCGCCCAACTGGAAAGCTGGCTCCCCTACAACGCCCAGCAACAGGGGCTTTCTAATAAAGGTTCAGCACCTGGAACAGTACGAGGACGTACTAGATAACCTTGAAGCTATTTGGGATGACGCCGCCCTACCGGAAAAGATACCGGTACACTACCTTTTCCGCCCGGAATGCAACGCGCTGAGCACTTCTCTGGATCTGCGTCAGCCCTTTTCCCAAACCATCCACGTGGGCAAGGCGCGGCAGGGGCGTGCCATCGACCTCATGGAGACTTGGTGCTATCTGCAGGGCTACTGGATCTACTCGCGCCGAATTTTCCGCAACCTCGATCGTAACTATGTGGCAGTGGAGACCACTCATGGCACTTTGGTGGTTTTTCGCAACATCAACAATGCCGAGGTCGATACGGACAACCTGAACGCCTTACTAGACAACTATCGGAACGAGCACGGGGTCACCCGTATAAGGCGCCTAGAGCTTAATCACGAGGCCGATCTTCGACGCCTTCCAGAAAATATAGAGGCAATGCTTATTAGTGCTGAAGATTTCCTGCGGGGCGCGCAATGGAGCTGAAGCTATACAACCGCCTCAAACACGAGCTTCTAGGTGATCTGGCAGGCCGCAGCGAGGGCCACGATCCTGATTACCAGAAACAGGTGGAGAGCTACGCGGCTCAACCGCACAGCGGTGTTTCCAAAAGGGAAAGCCGCAAGATCCAGCGCTGGCTAGAAACCTACAACCGCCTGCTTCCTGGACCACCAGTCACACTGCGCTATTACCAGATTCTAGCGCTTTACTTTACAGAGCATGTGTTGAAAGAAAAGCGCGGTGGCAAACGGTATAACGACCAGAAAGCCCTCGCGTACTGGATGGCCACGGGCAGCGGTAAGACACTGCTCATGCACTTGAACATCCTCCAGTACATTGACCATATTGGCGGCCCTCAGTCATTTGATGAATTACAAATCATCCTCACCACTCCAGGAGTCAACTTAATCGAGCAACATCAGCGTGAGCTCGGCGAGGTGGTGCGCCATCTCAACCGCATACATAACAACCGTATCAAGCTCATCGCTGACACCACCGGCGCCCTGCTCAACCGCGAAAAGGGCTTCTTCCAGATGCCGGAAAATCCCAGGATTCACCGTCTGGTGCTTGTAGATGAGGGACATATCGGGTTATCAACGGACAGTGAAACCGGCGCATTCAAAGCACTTCGTAGTGAGCTTCTGCACCCAACCCACAGCTTTCTGTTCGAATACTCTGCCACTTACCACGGGATCGCCGAAACGCACGTGCGTGAGTACGAGGAACAGATCGTTTATGACTACAATTACTATCGGTTCTTCCGTGACGGCTACGGCAAGGACTATGCCTTTCAGAGCCTCAACGATGATCGCTTCGCCGACACTGCAGCGAGTACGGCGCCCTTCTTTACAGCCACATTCGGTACCTTAGCGGAGAAGCTGACAGCGTTCGACAACCTGTCGGTTAGCCGCACCCAGAGAGCCGGGGAACTCCCCTTTACCGGCAGTTTCCCCGATCGCCCCTTATTGGCATTCATGGGCGGTACGGTTGAGGACCCGAAGAAGGAGGGTGGCGCACGCGACGAAGTCTCCGACATCCGCAAGCTTTTAGTTTGGCTCGCCAATCTCTCTCCATCAGAACGCTACGCCTTTAAAAAAGTTTGGGGGGAAGCCGAGGGTCGCCTTAGGCTTACACGCTCACCCGGGATCATCGACGAAATCTGGTTGTCCTGGGGCAACGGCGACTTCTGGGGACTTATCAATGTCGGGAATGGTGAAAAATTCTTTAGGGACTGCGAAACCCATCAGGAGTTACGTGACGACCATGGCGCTCCCCTTATGGACCTAGACAAAGCACGTATTGTTAGCCGGCAGTACCGCTTTGCCGCCATTGACGAGCCAACCTCGCCTATAAACCTGCTGGTCGGAAGCCGGAAGTTCGCTGAAGGCTGGAATTGCTTCCGCGTCTCAATCATCGGCTTGATTAACCTAGGCTCCAATAAAGGAAACAAGATTATCCAGATCTTCGGGCGCGGGGTTCGACTAGAAGGACTGAACAAGGACGGGAAGCGGCGCTATCGCGATCATTGCCCTGACTATGATGAATTGGTGCGGCGGGATGAGGCGGAAGACCGCCTACGGCGCCTGGAAACACTGAACGTCTTTAGCCTTAACCAGTCATGGCTCAAGACCTTCCTGGAAGGGCTTGAAAAGGATATCCCTGCCCTAGCCGGGCCTTTCACTGTGGACGTGACGCCTCGCAAAGTGAGTACAGGAGGCAAGCTTAGGCACTACGACGACTACCAACCTTGGCTTCACGCTCCCAAAGTGGGGGGGGCAGATTTTGACGCACTGCTACGCATAACTCTAGACGCCACTGACAATTCCTGGCACTGGGAGTATGTGATAGATGGCCATGTGTATGCAGGACAGTTGCATGCGCCGGAGTTGCGTTTCGACTACCGAATAGCACCAGAGGAGACAGGGCATGATCTTATCCAGCCGTTGGCAAAATGGATCGATAAACAAGCGCCATTCCTTAATGTGGACCATCTGAAAGAACAGCTTCGAGCTTGGAGCCGCCAGCAAAAAGTACAGCTTTACGTGGCTCGTAATAGCTCAGTGACCCCTCTCAGTCTTCGAGACCTCTTATCTGTCGTAGGAGCTGTTCGCTACGACTGGCCGTTGAATGCATGTGATACAGCGGTAGTAGAGCGGTTATTGGCAGAACTTCAACGCGATACCATGGAAAAGGTATTCCACAAGGTGCGCTATGACATCGACAAGCGCCATTACCGTTATGAACCTGTAACGCAAAGTCTTCCCGGGCAGCCCGGTGATTTTATCGACCGTTACCGAATCACCTGCGAATTCGATACAGAATCCGATCGCCAAGCCTTCGAAAGCGACAGCCAAGCTTGGAATCAGCTTCGGATGAACCTCCAAGAAAGCCCGGGGCATTATCATATCTACGAGCCTCTTTTCGGTGACGCCGAAGGAAACCGGCCTCACAAACATACTAACCCCAACATCAAGAAGATCCGCCGGGTAAGCATTTCCCCTGACCGTTTGAATGACGGAGAGCGAAAATTCTTAGAGGACCTCAATGAGTTCGTCGAGAACAACTACGCCCACGACCGACGTCAGTTCTATCTAATGCGTAATGTGGATAGCCTTAAATCCATTGGTATTTATCTGGACGGCGAAACAAGAGTATTTCACCCCGATTTCGTTCTTTGGATCGTGGATGACAAAACTAACCAAACCACGCTGGCGTTTTTCGACCCGAAAGGGGAAAGCGGGATTATGAACCGAGGAGATCTTGGTCTCTCCGGGGGTGGAGCCATGAATGACAAGGTACGCTTGTCCAACAGCGGCCAACTCGCGGATTTGGCTCACCAATTAACGCAGCAAACAGGCCGTCACTGGAGCATTCACTCCTATATTCTGCTGCGGGACTCATCTGAGCTTGGTCGGTTCAAAGGAAGTGCCCCTACAGAGCCCGAGCTGACGAGGGCGGAGGAAATGATTAACCGCGGAGTTCTTCGATTGGATTGGCATAAACGTGACGAACAAGGCAATCCAGGAAAGCTCCTGCGTAATGATAAAAGCTATCTAAACCGGATTTTCGAGAACCTGCTTTAAGGTAAGCTCCAAAGTGGACGTACCGACCGCCGGTTTTGGGAGAAACACTGGAATCCAGGATGGTCGTTCCTGGGGCCCTTGTGGGTATAAGCGTCCCTACCTTTGTCACCGGGGGTGCCTCCTTGAGCAGTCGATGCACGGCGCATCCATTACTACGGATCGACATAGTCTCCTATTGGTAGTTCCCAGACGTCTCTAGCGAGCAGGGTGAGCTTGTCTTGACGATCGAGCACAGCAGCCTCATTCCATTCGACAAATGGATCCAGCTCTGAAACGGCGATATCGATTTTAGTATTCGCGCCGACCTTAGGGCGCTCGACAAGAGCCTTGGTCAGGAGGAGTTGAGATTGGCGATATATATCTCGTTTCTGTGAATACGGGCGATTTCCAAGAGATGCATTAATCGACTTCTCTACAAGGACGAGATTTCCAAGCCGTTCAGCGATGTATACGTCTTCAAACGCCCCAAATTCATCCTCTGCTTTCTGGCTTGGTTGCTGGGGATAGATATGTTCAATCTCAAATCCGCCCCCGGTATAGCGAGTAAGCCACTTAGTACCCTCAGTTACACCGTAAGCTCTCATATCAATGTGTTGCGTCAACTTAGCCAAAATATATCGAAGCCGGTATTGCTGCACCGCGCCCATGTGGAGCCGGCGGATCGAATCTTCGAAACGATCCGAAAGCTCAGACTTGGCTGGCACAAACCGCCGAGCGATGAAGTGATTCAAATCACTCTCGTCGGATATTTTGCGGACTTCAATCGCCCACTGGGCGAAGTTTCTCTCAAACTCACGTGTTGGCTCGCGCGTGATGACGAAAACAAAAAATAGATTTTCAACCTCCCGCGCAAGCTGGTCGAAATGCTCTGTTTGCAGGTGACGTCCCGCGAGCAGCAAAATTAAATGCTGGCGAGCTGCCTTCCCTCCCAAAACCTGTAGATTTTCGAGGTGGCGGTTCTTTTCGCCATACTGATCACGACCATTTAAGAAATTCTTATACGCTTCTGCTGACCGGAGAAGCTCCTTCGCGAACCCCAGCGGGTCATTGGCATAGCCGCATGCACTCTCATTCCTAGAAAACCAGCCGTAGATTTCATCTTCGCGCAGAGCTTCAACGTCGTATCGACTAAAAATAAAATAGCGGAGAAACCGAAGCGGCTTCTCGCCCATTTCGAAGATAGTATCTTGAAGCTCTTTCCATTGGCTTTTTAGATTTTCAAACTCATCGCGACTGGCCTTCATAAACAGGAGGTTTTTTAACAAATCCATCGAGTCGAGACCAACGCCGCGATCATTTATCGTCTCGAATATCTTAAGCGCCTTGGCGACGTCTTTGGTTTGTATGCGGATCAACTTTACTTTGTTGCTCAAGTAGCCGTAGAACGCACGCAGAGCTCCAGTGTCGACCCCAAACTCCGCCTTCAAGAAGGCGAGTGTCACCTGGTAGGCATTGAGGATATTTGCAATCGAGCGAGTCCTCGTAGCATCCGCTTGCTCGGTGCAACCTTCAGCAATCTTCACAAGGATGTCACCACTGTCCTCATATTGAAGGTCGAGTCGATAGCGGAAATGATCACAACCGCTAGCGTCAGTGGATGTCGCTGCGATCTGGTAACCAAGCGCCCCAGGGGGAGCCTCTCCAATTTCCCGCATGCGGTCACGAATCGCACACAAAGTTATGAATAGCGACGTCATCCGTTGTTGCCCATCGATCAGCTCCAAGACCCCGTCACCGCCTGGGCAAACAACAATACTGCCAATAAAGTATTCGGGCGCACTCGTTGGCTCGTTTCCTGCGAGCTCAGAGTTAATGTCACTTAGCAGCTGTTCAACCTGATCGGTCTCCCATACGTACTCACGCTGGTAATCCGGGACGGTGTAGAAAGCCTGGAAAACATCGGCCAACTTTATGTCTTGGCTCTGAATTGATTGTTCATTCATATTGACAGACTCGGCTCCTAAAAAACGGGTCAACTCCACCCCTTTTCCATCATAAGCACTGGATTACGCAGAGCCCTCACTTCAACGCACAGAGTGGCATCCCAAGTTGACGGGGCACAAAAGCTGTTGGCGCTTAAGCATTAAAGCGCCCTGACCCAGTCAAAGCAGGCCTTGAAGGCAGGCATCTGGTTTTCAATATCAGTGGCACTCATCTCGTTCAACCATTGTTCCTGTTCGATGATGGCCTCCTCACCCTTGGCATCAATGCCGGTGATCTGCTCGATGCAGCCTTGCGGCCAGGCCCAGACACCTTGCTCTTTCAAGTGGGCGTGGCTGCCCTCGGCAATCGCGCGACCTTCGCCGTCTGCAGCGAAGCAGGCCCACGCATCGGCAGCTAGCCACCCATTTTGTTTGTCACTCTGCGGAAAACCGTTGCCGTTTAGAACGAAGCCATGTTCAGGCTGTAGACGCGCCAGCACACGCTGGGCGTCAGCCATGTCTGGTGCCTCCCGCCTCAACAGGCCGCCCTTACGGGCATGGGTATAAACAAAGTCGAGATCGGCCACGGCGCAGGCGCGAATACCCATGGCTGTAAGAACCGGTAACGCCTTGGGGATGTCCGCACAGGAACCAAGCGATACAAAGGCAATGTGATCAAGCTCCGGAGGTTGCCCATAGAGTTGTTCATAAGCAAGTGGTAGTAAACGACGATCGGTCTTTCCCTCGCAGATAACCACTCGCTCCGCAAAGTAAATCTCGGCCAGATTACTCAACTCGAACAACGTCCGTGACTGGCTCTCGGCGCCCTCAATTGCTTCTTCCACGGTCTGACGCAGAGGCTTGTGGGTCTCAACGCCTTCTTCAGCCGTTTTACCCACCACAACCGTATCCGCCGCATTGTCCCGACTGAGCATTAAGGGAGAATGGGTAGAGAACACCACTTGAAACCCCGCGTCAGACAGACTGGCCAACGCGTGCCGGAGCCGCCGAACACCTTGCGGATGCAAGTACAACTCCGGCTCGTCAATCAAAAGTAGCCGGCGCGCGGGATTATCGGCCTCGCTGGTGCGCATCTTCGCCAGGTAGCGAATCAAGGCCATCTGAATGCCTCTTTGGGCGCCGGAACCCATCTCATCAAACCGCCGCCGATCGCCAGTGCTTCTCTCGGTAACGTGCAAGTCTCCGGCTTTGAAGAACTCTTTGACGTCCACCACCTGCAAATCCAGATCTAGCGCGAGACCCGGGAAGAAATGAGTCAACGCATCCGTGGCGTCGGTATCAAATTGCTGCAAATAGTCGGACCGATTATCACCATCAGCACTCAGTACGTGATGAATGGTCTCCAGCGCGGATGTAAGCTCAGCATGAGCCTCCAGCAACGGCCCCATAATTTCGTCGAGTAGGCCTTTGATCGTAGTCCCTGCCTTCGCCTTCCCTAAATCTTCCCCGACATCGTGCATGGCTTGCACTACCAACGGCTCGGGCAAAAGTGCTGAAACAGCCTCTGGAAGGCCGGTGGGATAATTACGCCAATGTTCCGGTCGGCCGTCATGTGCGCACTGGTCTACATCCCAGACCTCCTTACGGATTGCCTTAGCGCTTGTGCCGGTTGCTGTAACTCGGATCCACAGCCTGCCCTCCCTGCAATAAGGCGCGATTGCTCTGCGATGATTCGCATCGGGGATTTGATTTAGTACCTCGTCACTTACACCGTCAATACAGGCCGCTACCTCAACGGGTCTGTCTTGATCAGCAAAGTCAGTAGTCGACAATGCCTTTGGTTTTAATACCCATTCAACCGCTTGAAGAATGGTGGATTTTCCGGTGTTATTTTGGCCCACTAGAGGGGTATACCCCTCCAACGGCAACGATACCTCGCGACAAGCGCGAAAATTCTTTATGACGAGATGGCTTAGGCGGTGCATTCGTTCCTCGTGTTTTGGTACTCGGCTGTAGGGGAGGCTTTCTCGACCCACCACAATCACAGAGCAAGTGACTCTCTGTGTCAGTCGTGGCAGCACTGCTTACCATCGGCTACATCCAAATGGTGGTTAGAAGCGTTATCTAGCTCGAACCAGAAGAAGGATCAAGGAAAGTAGCCGGTGAAATAGGTAGTCCACCTGCTCCTCTCTTCGTATCTCGACCTGTGAGACCTCACTGTGCCTGATGTGGAAGGTGTTGCCGATATTCGTTAGCGCGTTTGCCTCAACCTCAAGAACCCGCCGGAAGTTAGGTTCGTCAGCCGCCTTGTCGAGTAGCGCTGTTACGGATTCCTTCTTGCCAGCCCCTGGTTCGAGAGTCTTCAATCGTTCCCAGGCATCCCAGAGTTTCTCGAGCGCCTCCCGACGCATCGCTGGATCTGGATCAAGAAATTTGGTCCGCGCGGTTTCCAATAGCGCATTAAGCGTGAGGTCTCCTGTGTCGAAAGCCGATTGGCGAATCTCGTCGTCGAGAATGGGCGACACCAATCGCACAACAGTTCCATCTGATTCCAAAGCAAAACCCACACCATTACGACTCAGAATACGGTTTACTCGATCCCTGAAGTCCTCTTGGCCTTTTGACCGATCGAAGCTCAGATGCGAATGGCCAAAGTATCTGTGATAACTGTCCTCGACGGGTTCTGCCACGTGACTGTGGCAGAACTCGAGCAGATCAAGTGTGCTGAGAGTTTGAGGAACCATGTCAGCTTGGAGAGGCCAGTCGACGCCAGGTATTTCAGCACGCAGCGCAAGACCTAAGGCGTGAGTGTCGGCCCCCGTCGGGCCACGCCCGTCTGGGCATTGCTCAGGAAAGTCGACCCCGAACCCGCCATTGGAAATATAGCTCCCGATGAGCGCAATCAGTCCACCCCACTCAGGGGCCTCGATTTGAACCTTCGTCCGAGCCCTAGGACCACCCTCACGATCACTAAAATAGTCCGTCATTGATTCACCGCAAATCTATCCCAAGCCCTCATGTGTTGACTTATGCAGGGCAAAGTAGCGGGCCGCCAAAGACGTCCAACGGCAGCATACTGCTGGGAATTGTTATTCATTTTGCAGACGCTCCTCGTCTACTGCTGATCGCCATAAAACCAGGTTTGACAGCAACGCACTTAGCCTAAGTTCGCGTGTGCCCTGCAGTTTCGCGAGCACATTACTCAACGGATAGTACTCTGTGCCGGTCACCTCAATTACGACTTCTTGGGTCTTCAGCGCCAGCGCGTTTTGTGTTGGTTGCCCCACCCATTCCGCCGAGTGTTTCCACCAATTGGCAGCGGCATTCACTACCGCAATGAAAGTAAACCTGTCCGAGTGGCGTGGTCCAATATCAAAAGCACGACGTTTGCTTATGCCGGTAAGGGTAAGGGTATCGGTCAAATATTGCTGGATAGCAGAAAATCCAACTCCGATGAAATACTCTCCACGATCAGTCAGGCCAGCTGACTCAGGGTCAACTGAGACAGAGATCAAATTCGTAACCTCAACCACTTTGTCATCAAGGGTAGCGAGGAGCTCTGACAATAGTTGCAACTCAGTGTCAGCGTACTCATGACCAGATTTCAAATACATGAAAAACTACCCCATTTATGCGTAAAGCAAATATTCCGAGGCACGCTTTAGCGCGTCCGGCGGAGGGCTGTAGGCGCCAGCATACTACGCCTCCAAATTGAGGACCATCTACCTCAAATACTGCCCTGCACGCTTGCGCTTTGAAGAATTGCCCCCAAGTGGCTGCCCCCTCTTCTAAGACCCGGCAAACCAGAAAGGAGAAATCCAGATACCACTATTCACTCAAGGCCTTAATCGGGGCTTGAGGGCAACACCCAAGACAAAAAATAAAGCCTCTTCCAATGGAAGAGGCTGAGTTCCTAAAGGCCTCCTCATACCCTCTGTGGGCACCTTCTGGGGCCTTACGAATCTGCCAAGCGTTCCCGGATAGCTTGAACACCCGAGCTTTGATATTCCTGAGATACGCTGGACGGCGCATGCTGATCCGTTCCGGCAGAATGTTCAGGGTAAAACTCCTCCAGAACGGCAGCCGTCTCGTCCTCAGCGTGCTCAAACTCAGCATTCTCAAACCCTCGCCTGCCGGCCTCATCCAGTGCAGCCTGGTCGTAACCAGCTTGCTGCATCGTCTGCTCGCCTTCCTTGGCTTCCTGGATCGCCCCCTGCACGGATTGGCCTTCCCGCACCGTCAGATCCACATAGTAGATCGGCGTCCGGTGGCTCTGGGTCGTGCTTTTCCCCCTCAGGCGAAGCTCCAGCGGCATGAACGCCAGCCGGTTGCCGGAGACAGCCTGGTAGTAGCGCAGCCGCGCCGCCAGGGTCCGGATGCTGTTGTAGCCGGTGGTCCGGAAGATGAAGGTGCCCAGTTCATCGTCATCCCCAATGCGCACGTTCAGCCGCCCGTACGGCTTGCACAGCCCTCCCTTGCCAAACTCGCAGAGTGTCGGCCCGGGGCACGGCAGTGACTGCACACCGGATTCTGTGAGACGGCGACAGCTCTCTCCATCACCCACACAGACCGGCCGGCCATTGGTGCGGTCGAACATGGTGTATTCCGCCCGCAGGTTCAGGTCGGCGTCGTTGAACAGCATCCGCACCGGGATCGTCCGGAGCTTATTGTTGGGGGCGGCCTCCCTCAGCTCTTCATCTTTGGGATGCAGTATCCACTCGCCCTGTTCCTGGATTTGGGTCGTGATTGTGAACTGGTTGTCTTTCTGGGGCAGGCGTTGGCCGTTTTTCTCAACGATCCGGCCAATGCTGATCCGGCCCAGTACCGGTGGTGTGATGGCAAGCCCTTTAATCATGGCGGCTACCTCCTGGTGGTGATTAGGGTGAGGCGGCCTGAAGCCGCCTCGGTGGTGTGGATGAATGGCATCAGTCGTTGATCAGGAATCGCCGACTGCCCGGCTTGGTCACCGGGTACTGATCCAGCAGTTGGGGCTGGTCTCTCAGCAGCCGCTTGGTGTCGAGGGCCACGCTGTCGTTGCTCTTTCGCCAGGACACGGTGCCCTGGGGGAAAATCGCCTTGGTGGCCTCGCCCATGCGTTGCTGGAGGGTGTGCTTGAGCTGGGCCTCCGCCTGCTTCAGTGCCTCCATCTGGCGGCGGGCGGACTGCAGCTGGTCGAAGGTCTTGCAGGCCTCCCGGTCATCCCGCAGGTCCAGCTCCTGACCGTTGTCATTGGGATAGAGGTGGCGCAGGGCCCGGTCAGCCGAGTCGGAATAATCCGCCGGCAGCGGGGTATCCGTCTCAACGTAGCTCCAGAACTGGCGCTCCAGGCGGATCAGTTCGGCAATGAGCTCCTCATCACGCTGGATGCGATAGATCTTGAGCTCCTGACCGCACAGCAGCACGCACACATCCGCCGCCTTCTTGCCGGTGACCGCCAGCTGGTGCTGGACCTGGCACTGGACGTAGTCCGGTACGCCATTGCGCCACTTGCGGGATCCGAACTCCCCGGCCGTTTTGCACTCCAGGACCTGGACTTCGTCGTCACCGACCACGGCGTAATCCAAGTTGGCCAGCATCCAGGCCTTATTGGCATCCGGATGCTGAAGCACTGAATTCACGCGCCGGACCTTACGGCCGGAGCGCTTGCTGTAGTGCTCGGCCACGATCGGTTCCAGGACATTGCCCCAGTACACCGGGGAGCCCTGGTCATCCGGATCGGGCTTTGGAAGCGTCGCGTCCCTTCCCGTTTTGACCATCCACAGCTCCAGCGGGGACTGGTAGGGGCTGAGCCCCACGGCGGCGGCCGCGTCACTACCGCCGATGCCGTTTCTCCGGATGGCGAGCCACTCATCCCGGCTCATGGACTTGGTAGAGACCAGCCGCAGGGCGGCCTTGTGGGATTGTTCGGGTTGCTGCATTTCCATGGTGATTTCCTCCAGACGAAAAAAGCCCGCCGGAGCGCTTGGCTCCGACGGGCTTCTATGTCGTTAGTAGTGGTTGAGTGGGCTCAGGCGAACAGTGCGAGGGCCTTCTCGAAGGCGCGCTCCTTGATGGCGGCGCCATTGCCAAACCAGGCTGAATCCAGCCGGTGATCCACGCTCTTGGCCCGGCGCTCGTGGTCGATGAACTCCGTTACCGCGTTGACCAGGCCGTAGGCCGTACCATTGGAAGAGGCCAGCTGTGAGCCGGTGCCGTTGCCCTCGAACATGGACAGAGCCTGCTTCATGGCCCGTTCGTTGGTCTTGCCTGCAGGCTGGCCCGGGATGTCGGTGAACAGCTCCCGGTAGAAGTCCTGAGCCTCGCGGTCCTTCACCTTGCGATCGCTCAGGGTCTTGAGCCGGTACATGAACTCGTCCCAGGCCGTGACCGAGATGCCCAGTTGCTTCTTAACCGCTTCGGCGTCGAACTGAGTGCTGTGCTTGACCTTCACGGCACCGCCCGCCCCTTTCACTGCCACCGCCAGGGTGTTGTTGCACACTACCCGCACGCTGGTGAACTGAGCCGTTGTGGCCATGCTGCCGTCACAGGCCGTGGCCAGAAGGACATAGGCATCCGTCTGGTCACCGCCTTTCAGCGTTGTGGACTGACCGGTGCGGGCCAGGGCCCAGAGCTTGCGCCCGCCCTTGAGCGAGCCGGCGGTTTCCAGTTCAAAGCCAGAGATCTCGGTCAGATCCCGGTAGAACTCCAGGACCTCTTCGGGCTGGACCACATTGAAGCGATCCCCCACTACCGACAGGGGTGCCTGGTTGTCCGAGCGGTAGAGCACCTTGCTGCCCGGCACACTCGCCAGCTCCTCGTTCCCTTCCCCGTCTACCACAGGGAACTGCACGGGGCTTTCCTCAATGGACCAGTTCAAACCTGCCTGGCGCGCCCAGACGTCCAGCGGCTGACCGCTGTCAAGTTGGTTGCCCAGCCCATGCCAGGGCGTGCGGCAGACGTAGGCCATTGCTTCAACTAAGTGACTCATTGAATTGTCCTCCCAGAAATAGAAAAGGCCGTGCTGGG
The DNA here is from genome assembly GCF_040196175.1 of Salicola sp. Rm-C-2C1-2. Taxonomy (NCBI): domain Bacteria; kingdom Pseudomonadati; phylum Pseudomonadota; class Gammaproteobacteria; order Oceanospirillales; family Halomonadaceae; genus Salicola; species Salicola sp. Rm-C-2C1-2. The sequence continues at coordinate 77,859 of NZ_JBEFNF010000007.1, forward strand.
CTCCAGCACGGCCTCTATGTCGTTTTGCTTGTGCGAACTTGGTGGGGCGGTCAGTTACCCGGGGTCTGCGGATGCCTCGCTTTCTTCGGATGGGGCATTACGGAAGCAATAGCGGCAGTCCAGGCACCGGTAGTTATCCAGCACCTGCTCATCGAGCACGCTACCCAGGGCCACGCCAGCGGACGCCCCGGTGGTACCACCCACCAGCCCTCCGATGATGGCCCCGGAAAGGCTGCCGACCGTGGCGCCAACGGGCCCAGCGAAAAAGCCCAAGGAGGCGCCATAAGCGGCACCGGAAGAGGCGGCACTGATGCCGCCAACAGTACCGGCCCCCGCGCCGACCACTCCGGCGCCCTTCTTCCCATAGTTGTTGCTGCCAATCCGGGTGGACTGACAGCGCGGACATTCAAGCGACATGATCATCTCCTCTGTGCGATCGATGGTGGACGGACTCCTGGTCCGTCCTCACAGAGGTTATATGTGTCTGAGAGATACTCGACTCTAAAGCTACCTATTAGGTTTCTAATTTTATAGTTAGAAACACTTCCCAGGAGAGTGAGGGTGAATCTGCACTTCCTTTAGCCCCTCACGCATACCGCCTCAAGGGTATAATCCGGTTCATCACACCGGTATCGGGAATAAATTGACCGTCCACCCCGCATGTGCAATCTTCATAAGAGGATGCACCGGGGTCGTTCACTTGGAAAACAGTGGATGAACCGGCAAACTTCGCCAGCAATTTTCAGTACCCCGCTTTCAGGTAAGCCCCATGGCCAAAGCAATGATCAATCCACAGATGATCCGCTGGGCACGCGAACGCGCCGGTCTCAGCTTGGGTGAGCTTGCAGCCAAACTGAATCAGCCTGAAGAGAAGCTGGAACGCTGGGAGGACGGGCAAGAGCAGCCTACGTTCAAGCAGGCCCAGACCATCGCCCACAAGACCTATCAGCCGTTCGGGTACTTGTTCCTTCAACAGCCTCCCAAGGAAGATGACCTATTACCAGATCTGCGCACCATAGGTGATGAACCCGTCCCGGAGTTCAGTATCAACCTCAGGGACACCGTGCACGGGACACTGGCCCGCCAGGACTGGTACCGGGATTACCTCATGGAGCAGGGAACGGAACAACTCGACTTCGTAGGGACGGTCTCTCTGGAAAGTCATACTCCTGAACAAACAGCCGGAACGATTAAAGACCGCCTCGGTCTCACGGTCCGCCGCGCTAATGGCGATTTTGATGATTACCTCCGTACCCTGATTCAGCACATCGAAGACGCTGGGGTGCTGGTGATGCGCAACAGCATGGTGGGAAACAATACTCACCGCCTGCTGGACATCAGTGAATTTCGGGGTTTTGCGGTGACGGATGACTACGCACCGGTTATCTTCATAAACACACAGGATGCCCCCCAGGCCAGACTGTTTACGCTCCTCCATGAGTTGGCGCATATCTGGCTGGGCCAGTCTGGCGTTTCTGATGCGAGCCCTCAGAACAGCAGGGCCGTTGAGCGATTCTGCAATAAGGTGGCCGCAGAGTTCCTGGCGCCGGCCGATGAGTTTTCCCAATTCTGGAACAGTGATCCGGACAGAGACTGGCGCGACCAGGTACCTGAGCTGGCTAAGCACTTCCATGTCAGTCACTGGGTTATTGCCCGACGCGCTCTCGAATTGGGTCTGATCAACGATCATGCGTACTGGCCCTATGTACGAGAGATCCAGCGGGCCTTTCAGAACAACAAAAAGAACCAGGATGGCGCACCTCCCCCAGGCTTACTCCAGAAGCACCGGGTTAGTCCCCGCTTCGCTAAGGCGCTTACAAGCGAGACACTGAGTGGTCGCGTTCTCTACCGAGACGCATGGCGGCTCACCGGTGTTAAGCCCGCACGTTTACGGCAATTCGCTGAAAAGGAACTGCAGCGTTGACCTACCTTCTCGATACAAACGCCTACCTGGAAGCCAAACAGCGTTATTACCGCTTCAATATCTGCCCGGGGTTCTGGCACTGGCTCACGAGCGAGTCCCACCCGGAGGAACTTTTGAGCGTTAAGCCCGTGCTCGAGGAACTCAAATACTACGAAGATGACCTTTCCGGGTGGGCCAAAAACAACGCTCGATTCTTCGCTTCAGTGGATGACGAAAACACCCAGGCCTATTTCGCGGGCATTGCTGAGTTCGTTGCAGGCCACGAGATTTTCCAGGAGCGCCACAAAGCCTCATTCCTGGATGCTGCTGATCCGTGGCTTATCGCCAAAGCAATGACTCTGGGTGCCACCCTGGTGACCCATGAAAAGCTGGAAGCCAGCAACAGCACCAAGGTGAAGATTCCAAACATCTGCCAGGAATTCAGCGTGCCCTATTGCGATACGTTCGACCTACTGGAGCGCAGTGACGTTGTGTTTGTGCTTGGGTAGAGACACTGCTGTCCAAGAATCAGTAGGGCGAGTCATCCTCCTGCGCTGCCATTCAATGAGCATCAACAGCCCGAGTACATTAAGGTAGCACCACGGCATTTTTCGCCAATTCCTCTCCCTAACATTTTCCATGACTCATCCTCCACCGATCTGATAGGTTGGTTATAGATTCGGACCACTCAATGAGGAGGTCACTATTTCCAAAAGCATCGTCATCTGCTGCGACGGCACCAATAACGAGATCGAGGAAGACAACACCAATATCGTCCGGCTTTTTCGCTGCATACCTCACGGATACCTCGATGACAACTTAGAACAACGCACCTACTACGATCCGGGCGTCGGGACATTCAGCGCCTGGCGGTTAAGCCCGACCGGCTGGCTAGGAAAAGTTCTGGGAAGCGCCTTCGGCTGGGGTGTCCAGAAAAACATCAACGATGCCTACCGCTATCTCATGAACACCTATGAAGAGGGTGACTACGTTTACCTGTTCGGCTTCAGCCGCGGTGCTTTCACCGTCCGAGCACTTTCCGGAATGCTCGAAAAATGCGGCCTCCCGACGACAGGAAGCGAAAACCTTATTCCATATGCGGCCAGGCTATATAACGAGACCAACAACGAAGAGACCGCCGCCTTTTTTAAGAAACACTTCGCCCTCTCATGTACCCCTCACATGATTGGCGTATTCGATACCGTATCGAGCCTAGGTCTTCTGTACAGCCGCCTGCGCTTCTTTAACCAAAAACTGACTTCAGGCGTCAGATATGGCTACCATGCCATCTCAATAGACGAGAAACGCCCACAGTTTCCAGTAAGCTTATGGGATGAGGAACAAGCTGAGGCGGATCAGACAATTGAGCAGGTCTGGTTTGCCGGCGTCCACTCTGATGTTGGAGGTGGATACGCGCGCAAAGGGCTTTCTGATATTGCACTGGAATGGATGCTCGACAAAGCCGAGCATGCTGGCCTAGTACTCAACCGATCGGACTTTCAGTTCCACTCCAACCCACACGAAGACTTGCACACTTCTCTAACCTTGAAGTGGCAGCTGCTAGCGCGGCTCGCAGGACACTCGTGGGATGGCGGTAATCCAAGGAGCATCCCGTCCGGTGCCTGTATCCATGACAGTGTAAGAAAACGGATGGAGGCGATTTCAGATTATCACCCAGCGTTGCCGGACAACTACCAGTACGTCAAATAGCAAGGGCGCTACCACAAAAGCGGTAACAGGTCAGACTCGCTGTGGTCGACTGGCCAGAATTACTGTCACCTAAAAGCGAAAGAGTAAAAAATTTTGGGGGTATAATTAGGGGTACAAGGCTTTATAAGCACGATAATAACCCATTTATTTTCAAGAGCTTGAATTAATTTTTAGGTGGAAGCCAGGCCCACCACCCCTCCCATGCAGCCACCACAGAGCACTGCTGCTGCTTCAATAATACCCTGAAATCAGACAATCACGACCGATACGCCGCAGTGTCGTGTTGCAGGGTATACAACGAGAACGCTCCGAGTGATTTACCCCTTTTACGCCACCAGATCAGCCTCCACAGTACGAGTCAGCTCTGGATCGGAAGGCGAAGCTGGACCGGAGAAGCTGGCGGTCAGCCTCGCTTACGCATGACGCAGGTGAGCTTTCAAGCCGTCATCGTCGTAGCTGTAAATGTTTATTACAGACTGTCTGATGAGGATGCAATGAGTTCACCCATTCTGATTACCGGGGCCGGTCAGCGCATCGGGCTGGCATTCGCGCGACACTGCCTGAGTAATGGCACACCCGTCATCGCTACATACCGCAAGCATCGACCAGCGATCGATACCCTGCGAGAGGCTGGGGCCAGTTGTATCTGTGCCGATTTTGCCACCAACGAAGGCGTTGATGCGTTCATCAGCGCATTAAAGGATGAGACATCATCATTGAGGGCGATTATCCATAATGCCTCAGATTGGTTGCCCGAGCACCCGGACTCCGATCCCGCAGAGGTAATGGCGGCGATGATGCAGATTCACGCCATGGCTCCCTATCGAATCAATCTGGCATGCCAATCATTGCTGGAACACAGTGGTGGTACCGCTGACATTGTGCACATGACCGATTATGTTGTAGAAAAAGGCAGTGCCAAACACATCGCCTATGCCGCCAGTAAAGCGGCGCTGGACAACCTGACCCTTTCCTTTGCCCGTCTGTTGGCCCCGGGGGTCAAGGTAAACAGCGTCGCCCCTTCGTTGATCGTGTTCAACGAACACGACAGTGACGCTTATCGCGAGAAGACGCTCAATAAATCGCTTCTGGGCATTGAACCCGGCGCGGAAACGGCGGTGCAAACCCTGCAGTTTCTTCTGGACAACCCTTACCTCACGGGCCGGAGCATCAGCCTGGACGGAGGGCGACACCTGGTTTGAAAACCCTGATTAGCATTCCTCGGGCCAGATCACTTGCATGACTTCCCGCCGGCCCGAATCAAGAAAACGTTGGCCGGTAGATGGGAGCTGTCTGCCGCTAGCTCAGATGCTTGGACGCTGTTTCCAGAAGAACTGTGTCAGGCGCTCTGTCGTACCAATGACATTGGATTGGCGAACCGGAGGCCGCCTTGCGATCAATGATGTGGTTTACGCGGGATCTGCGCCTGGATGACCAGCCGGCACTTCAGCGGGCAGCGCAAGCCGATATGCTGCTGTGTGTGTTTGTGATTGATTCTTACTGGTTCCAGCAGACGAAATGGCAAGCCAAGCCCATGGGCCGGCATCGCTGGCGGCTCCTGTGGCAGTCGCTGCATGCGCTTGACCTGAATCTGCGCCGATACGGTCAACGTCTTCACATCGCCATCGGCGAGCCTTCATCGGTCATAACGCGCCTGGCACGCCAGCACGGTATCCATGACGTATTTGTATCCCAACAGCCAGGGACTGAGGAGCACAGCCAAAAAGAGTATGTGAAACAGACCCTAACAGACCGAGTGCAGCTGCATACCGTTGAGACGGCAAGCCTGTTCAACGAGTCATCGTTGCCTTTTTCACTGGGTCAGCTGCCAGGGACCTTTTCGCAGTTCCGCAAAGCCGTCGAGACCCAGAATCTGAAGCATACACCCTCGGTCGCCCCGCCAACGGCACTACCGCCACCGCCCGGGTTAAGCGAGGACAATCGCGCGCAAGTGCCCAACGTTGACCCTGTCGCATGCCCGCTATTTGAAGGCGGGGAGCGACCTGCTCAGGAAAGACTCCGGTACTACCTGTTCGAAAGTCATCGCATCACCACCTACAAGCAGACTCGCAATGCGCTGGATGAGGTTGATGCTTCCAGCCGCCTCTCGCCGTGGCTGGCTCTCGGCACACTATCGCCACGACGCACCGCTAATGAGATCGCCCGCTATGAAGATGAGCATCATGCCAATGACTCAACCTATTGGCTCTGGTTCGAGCTTCTCTGGCGGGAGTTTTTCCAATGGTACGGGCTTGCGCATCATCAGCGACTGTTTACCGGCTCTGGGGTAAGAGGTCGTCGCGTTCAGACGAGTTTCTATCCTCACCGATACAAGGCCTGGACCCAGGGCACCACCGAGTGGCCACTGGTTAATGCCTGTATGAATCAGCTGCGTGAGACTGGTTGGATTTCCAACCGTGCCCGCCAGATCGTCGCCAGCTGTTTCGTGAATGAGCTGGAGCTGGACTGGCGCTATGGCGCAGCCTGGTTTCAGGAGCAGCTCGTCGATTACGACGTGGGCAGCAATTGGGGTAACTGGCAGTACCTCGCTGGCGTTGGTGCGGATGCCAAAGACCAACGCTGGTTCAATCTGGAAAAGCAGCAGGCGCAGTTCGATCCGGACGGCAGCTTCATCGAACGCTGGCAGGGCCACACCACTGGCAGGCCCACGGCGCGTCACACGGTGGATGCGGCGGACTGGCCCGTAGAACCGGGCAAACCACTCAGCTGAGACGGCACCGCAGCGACGCGACCGCCTGGTCATAACTTGACAGATCACCCGCCAGCCGAGCAGCTATCTGAGCGCCTTCAGCGACTGCCAGTGCACCTGCCGCCTCCTGGTCACTGCCCTGAGTCAGCCCCAAACTGGTGTCAGATAGGGCGGCAGTGAACCGGGCCTCGAGCCAGGCCAGCATTGTGCGCCGGAACTGGCTGATTTCGGCCTGGACGCGCTCGTCCAGTGCCTGAGGATTCGCCGCGCAGGCCACACACAGGCACAGAGTTGTGCAATTGCCCAGCGCCTGGCGATAGAGATCCAGGAACCCGTTTATGGCCCCTGCTGCTGTAGAGCTGGTGCTTTGAATCCGTACCAGTTCCGCCTGAATATGCCCCCGGTAACGTGCCACCAGGGCTGCAATAAGATCAGCCTTGGCCGGAAAGTGATAATGGATACTGGCCTTGCGAATGCCGACCTCACGACTCAGATCGGCATAGCTGAAGCCGTCAACGCCCTGTTCTCGCGCCGCTTGTTCTGCTGCTTCCAGAAGACGGGTTCGAGTGTCAGCCATCCGAATACGCCTCCAGCAATACCCGCGTGATGGCCTCAGCCTGCTCCAGAGCGCCCTCCATGTAGCCGCCGTTAACGCCTGCCATCTCAGACGCACCAAACAGCAGCCGCCCCTCCCAGGCACCGGTGAGCGAGTGTGGCAAGCCATAGGTCGGGTGCTGGGTGGGAGGGATCTGATCCGCCTCTGTCGCGGTTTCGGGTGCCACCGCCCAGTCACGCAGAAAGGTCTGCACCGGTGCCCGGGCCTGGGAACCGAAAAGCCGTTCCAGCTGCGCCTGGGTAGCAGCGACGAGCTCATCGGGGTGATCACGGCGGATGTGAGCCGGCACCCCATAGAAGCCAAAAAGAGCACCAGGACCGCCCGAGCGTGGCGTCGCATCGTGGATCTCCATCAACGGCCCACTGCGACTCATGACGTCACCGGAAAGCCCCTCCTGTCGCCAGAACGGCTCATCGTAGACTGCCAGAAACTTGGCGACACCCGCCATCCAGGTCGGCGTATCAGCCAGAAGCCGGCGTTCACTGGCACCCAGCGCTGGTTCGAAATGCAGCTCAGCGGCAACCCGTGGCGGCAATGCCAGCACGATACGATCAGCGTGCCAGCAGGATCCGTCATCCAACGTCAGCTGTCCGTTGGCGAAAACCCTCCGAACAGGTGCCTGCAAATGCACTTTCTGCTCCGGCAGTCGCGACGCCAGGACGTCAGTAAGCGCGCCGGCCCCGCCCTCGATGCGAAGAGATCCCTCCATACTGGCGTACCCTCTGCCGCGTTGGACCTGACGCTGTGTGTCTTCAAACAGCAGATCCCCCGTGCTGTATTGCTCGAAGACCGCAAGTCCCAAACGATCACAAAGCCCAGCCATGCGCGGCTGTGTCGACCAGAACCAGGCCGGCCCAAGATCGAAGCCCACGCCCATGCAGGTCACGGATTCGACGCGCCCACCCAGCCGCTCCCGCGCCTCAAACAGCTGGAAATCAAAACCCGCTTGCTGCAGGCGCTCAGCCAGAGCCAACCCCGCAAGACCGCCGCCCACAACGGCTACCTGAGTGTGGTTCCTGCACGCGGCGCCATGCTCTTCAGATGCCATGCGTTACGCCCCTGACTGCTGAATGCGTTGCAGATGGCCTGTCTTCATCCAGAGGCTGGCACCATCCTGACCCGCAACTGCCTGGTAATCGCTATCCGTTAATGATCCCCCCAGTACCAGGATTTCAATGGCGTCCGATGGCACCACCTCTTCGCCTACACGGTCGAGCATCCGACGCTCTACCCCGGGCATCGGAGATCCGACCCAGGGCTCAGTCTCTGTATGGATCAAAGCCGATCGTGAAAAATCCGCATTAATCTCCATTAATTCTCTCGGTATTTAATGAACCAACTACCTACTCGTAGGTAGGCTAACAGCATAACTACAAGGCACAAGCGCTTTGTTTCACGCTATCAACGCTTAACCGGGATCATTATTTCATTGTGACGCAGGAACCAGGGTGTGAAGGGGGGATTGTAGCGGGCCCAGATGGGCTGACCGTCAGCTTCAAGCCCCTCCTTCTCAACCCAGTCCGTCAGCCTGGCAAGATGTTGCTGATAGCGCTCGCTGCTCCAGGTTCCGGAATATTCGATAACCGCAACACGACGCTCGGGGACAGCACGCAGTGTCACTTCTGGATCAGTGGGTTCGGGGAGAGTTTCGAGCGTATACGCCTCAGGCATCACAAAAGACACGACCCATCCCCCCTCAGCCCGTCGCTGGCCAACAGGGGCCGTCATCGCGATCTCCTCTGACGCAGCAGTTTGAGTCACCGGTGAGGTCATCGCGATGTCCTGCTCAACCCTGTTTTCACCGGATATGTACCCGAAAAGCCGCTCGAAGGCTTCGCCCCCTGCCTCTTCCAGTGTTGCCTCAATCTGGGTCTCGGCAACGATCACGCTGTCGTAATCCCGCAGCTCAAATGGCGCTTGCTGTCTGACGGTCTCATAGGAGGGCTGCTCCGTGAACGTACTGCACCCCTGGACTGCGCCCAGAAGGCACCCGAAGGCGAACAGCCTGACCAGTATTCTCATACCAATGCCCCAATAAGCAATTGCCAGGCCATATTACGCCAGCGTCCGGGATCCTGATCACCGCTGGCGCAGTCGTCCTGAGTCCGCCGTCAGGCGTTTCTGGCTTCATCCCGCAGCACAAACTTCTGAACCTTGCCTGTCGAGGTCTTGGGGAGATCCTGGAAGCAGACTGTCCTGGGCACTTTGAAACCGGCCAGATGCTTACGGCAGAACTCAATGATGGCCTCTTCGCTAACCTCGCCAGCTACGTCTTTAAGGGTGACGAAAGCGCAGGGGGTCTCGCCCCATTTCTCGTCCGGGCGCGCCACTACCGCAGCCTCAAGTACGTCCGGGTGTTTGTAGAGTACGCCTTCCACTTCAATGGTTGAGATGTTTTCACCACCGGAAATGATGATGTCTTTGAGACGGTCCTTGATCTCGATGTACCCATCTTCGTGCCAAACCGCCAGATCGCCAGAGTGATACCAGCCACCACGAAACGCTTCCTCCGTGGCCTTGGAATTCTTGAGATACCCCTTCATCACGGTGTTACCGCGCATACAGATTTCGCCGACACTTTCGCCATCCTTCGGGACCGGCTCCATGGTTTGCGTGTCCGCTACCATCAGCCCCTCAAGCGTCTGGTAACGCACACCCTGCCGCGCTTTTATTGCGGTCCGCTCTTCCAGGGGCAAATCGTCCCATTCGGGTTTCCAGGCGCAGACGGTGACGGGCCCATAGGTTTCCGTCAGGCCATAGACGTGCGTCACCTCAATGCCCATTGCCTCAATAGCGCCGATTACACTTGCGGGAGGAGCAGCGCCGGCGGTCATGGCCTGTACCGGATGATCAATACTCAGTCGCGCCCCGTCTGACACACTCAGCAATGTATTCAGCACGATGGGCGCACCACACATATGCGTTACCTGATGCTCACGGATGAGATTGAGAATCTTCTCCGGGTCTACCTTGCGCAGACACACATGGGTGCCACCAAGCGCGGTGACCGTCCAAGGGAAACACCAGCCGTTACAGTGAAACATGGGCAGGGTCCATAAGTACGTCGGATTCTCACCCATGGACCAGATCATCTGATTGCCAACCACGTTCTGGAAGGCGCCGCGGTGATGGTAAACCACCCCTTTGGGATTCCCCGTAGTACCTGAGGTGTAGTTCAGTGAAATAGCATCCCACTCATCTTCCGGCTGGGTCCACTCAAAATCCGGGTCGCCCTCGCTCAGGAGGGTCTCGTAATTCAGGTCACTGACCGGTTCTCCCTGACCAAACTCCGGATCATACACATCCACCAGCAGGGGCTGGGTCTCAAGTTTTGCTGCAGCCTCCCGGATCACCGCCGTGAACTCACGATCCACCAGTACCACCCGAGCCTCGCTGTGCTCAAGCATATAGGCAATGGCATCCACATCCAGCCGGATGTTGAGCGCGTTCAGAACTGCCCCCGTCGCAGGAACGCCAAAATGGCACTCAAGCATTTCCGGGATGTTCGGCAGCATCGCAGCCACAGTCTCGCCACGACTGATACCTCGACCCTGAAGTGCGGAGGCCAGGCGCCGACAACGCCGGAAGGTCTCCTGCCAATCACGGCGGATCTCACCATGGATAACGGCCGTGCGTTGAGGATAGACGCTGGCGGTGCGGGCAATGAAATCAACAGGTGACAGCGGACTGTGGTTAGCGGCTGTCTGCGGGAGGTTCTGATCGAAGATTGAGGTCATGGTCATCATCCCCGGAACGGTTGTGGTTGGCGGGTCGCATTTACCCTGAACCTAACGCCTCCGGAGACCGACGGGAATTAGACGATGGTAGCAGGGCGACCCTGCTACCCGAGCCCGCCCGCTAATTCATGGGTTCATCTTCCGCCTTGGGCCGCTCAACCAGCTCCAGACGCCCGATTGAATCCTTGGCCAATGCCTCAAGGCTCTCCTTGGAGAAGGCATCCACACGGATGGTGTCGTACATGGCGGCCATAGCCTCGGAAACGCGCTCACGCTGCGTATCATCCAACAACTCACGCTCCTGAGCCCAATCGAGCAGCTCCTCACGCTGATGGCCTAGCAGCATCTCGATGTCCTGGAGCTCATCCGGGTCCGACTTGCGGATGGCATCATTGATCCTTTGGCGGGCGGGTTCTGTCTCCCGCGCCAGACGCAGCGCATGCAGAATGCGCCCAACCGCATCCTCCGGGTCCTCGGTGTGATAGACGCCACGCGGAATCCGCTCCTTGGCACCGCCTTCTTTCACGATACTCAACGCCACACGCTGCCCCAGCTCATCATCAGGCCGGCGCAGGCGCACGCCTAACGGAAACACCAGCGCTTTCAGCGGCCAGCGAAGAGGCTTGACTGGGAAATTGGTCACAGCCTCGTAAAGCGCGCTCTGGATGTCGTAAAGCGACTGCTGCAGACTCCATTCAACAAGGTCGCGGGTGGCTTCGTCATAGCCTTCCTCATGCCACTGCTTAATGGAGGCCGACGCGTAATAGAGCCCGACCAGCGCATCCGTCATGCGACCGGTGAACCGCTGGCGCCCTTTGAGGCTGCCCCCAAGCGTCAGAAGGCTGACATCCGTCAGCACCGAAAAGGCGGCGGCGAAGCGCGAAAGCTGTTGATAATAACGCCGAAGGCCACCTTCGCCGGGCGTCGGTTGTACACGCCCGCCAGTCACCCCGAGGATCACAGAGCGCAGTACGTTACGACTAGTATGGGCAATGTGCGCGAAGAAGACACCGTCGAACTTACGCACAGCCTGACCGGAATTGTCCATGCCAGCTGCCTCGATCTCCTGCACGATGTAGGGATGGCAGCGTATGGCGCCCTGGCCAAAGACCATCAGGCTGCGGGTAAGGATGTTCGCCCCTTCAACGGTTATGGCGATGGGGATGGCCTGGTAAATCCGCGCCAGGAAATTGCGCGGTCCCTTAATGACGCCACGCCCGGCTACCACATCCATGGCGTTGGTCACGACCTTGCGCATCAGATCCGTGTTGCGATACTTCAGCAGCGCCGAGGGCACCGAGGGTTTCACCCCACGATCAAGCATGCCGGAGGTGAAGAGTCTGGCGCTGTCCATCATCCAAGTGTATCCGGCCATAGGCTCCAGCGCTTCCTGAACACCCTCGAAGTCACTGATCGAGCGCCCGAACTGTTCTCGCACCGCCGCATAGGATCCGGTCGTCAGGCAGGCCATCTTGCCCCCGCTGGTACCCAAAGCCGGCAGCGAAATGGAGCGCCCGATGGACAGGCACTCCAGCAGCATGCGCCAGCCCTGTCCGATCATTTCGCGCCCGCCAATGACCTGCTCCTGGGGAATGAAGACATCATCGCCCCAGGTTGGGCCATTCATGAAAACGGTGTTCATAGGCAGATGCCGGGCGCCGTGATTCACACCTTCCGTCTCCGCCGGCACCATCACCGTGGTCACGCCCAGATCGTGGTCATCGCCCAGCAGATGATCCGGGTCATAGACCTTGATCGCCAGACCGATCAGCGTAGCCACCGGTGCCAGGGTGATGTAACGCTTGTTCCAGGTGACCTTCATACCGAGCACTTCCTGGCCGTTCCAGTAGCCCCGGCAGATGACGCCCCGGTCCGGAATGGCCCCCGCATCCGAGCCAGCCACAGGTGACGTCAGGGCGAAACAGGGGACTTCGTCGCCCTTTGCCAGGCGTGGCAGATAGTACTGCTTCTGGTCATCCGTGCCGTAATAGGTGATCAGCTCGCCCGGGCCCAGGGAGTTGGGCACCATGACGGTAACCGCCGCGGAGACCCCCCTGGAGGCGAGCTTCATCACCACCTCGGAGTGCGCCGTGTTCGAGAACCCGAGCCCGCCGTGGTTTTTGTCAATCACCAGACCAAAGAAGCCTTTCTCACGGATGAACCGCCAGGCCTCCTGTGGCAGGTCGTAACGCTCATTGGTAATGGACCAGTCGTCCAGCATGGCGCAGAGCTCGTCCACCGGTCCATCGATGAAAGCCTGCTCTTCCTCGGTCAGCTTGGGATGCGGCAAGCTCAACAGATGGTTCCAGTCGGGCCGGCCGGAGAACAACTCACCATCCCAGTCAACGCTGCCGGCATTGAGAGCCTGCTGTTCCGTGTCTGAAAGCGTTGGCAGCATGCCCCGGACCACGCCCAGAAGCGGGCTGCTGATCAGCTTGCGGCGCACAGGCGAGGGGATAATGACCACCAGCGTTCCCAACAAAAGCGCGGTTCCGATGAAAACACTCAGCCAGTGCCAGCCGTCCAGCCAGAACCCAACGCCCGTTGCAATAACGAGACCAGCAGTACCGAGCCACCAGTTGGCCCCGAGATAGAGCAGTACCAGCCCCGCCAGAAGCCATAGAAGAACACTCATGATGATCACCTCCTTTCTACCGATATCCCCGCCCCTTGCGGCGGATATAATCCACCATAGGGCTCTGACCGCCCCTGAAAAAGGCCCTTTTATCAATATCCGTCTTAACCTGCTGACAATTGCACACTAGAATGAAGTATTAAGCAGTAACGGAAGGGATTTCTTTCTATGGCATGGTACGCCTTACAGCACAAACCCGCGCAGGCCGAGCGCGCCGTAGCTAACCTTGATAATCAGGGCATTGAGTGCTTCTTCCCGCAGATCGACGTGGAGACAATTCAGGGCGGCAAACGCCGCCTGAGGCGCGAGCCGCTGTTCCGTGGTTACCTGTTCATCAACCTGGACCTGACGGATCCTGTATGGCACAAGCTGCGCTCAACCCGGGGCGTCGTGCGGGTGGTGAGCTTCGGCAACAAGCCCGCGCCGATCGCCGACGAGATCATCCAGAGCATCCGTAAAGGCCTGGAGTCAGCCGCTAACGCTGGTGGTATCCACAAGGGCGACAAACTTGAGATTCTGGAAGGCCCCTTTCGTGGGCTCAATGCGGTTTTCCAGGAATACGATGGGGAAACCCGGGCCATGGTATTAATCGACTTCCTGCAGAAGCAGCACCGGGTATCCATGGATCTGGATCAGGTCAAGCCGGGCTAGAAACCAGACGTCAGGCGGAAACGCTGCGGCCGCCATCCACGTTCAGAACCTGCCCGGTGACATAGGGTGCATCACACGCCAGCCAGGCCACGGCGCTCGCAATGTCCCACGCCTGGCCGGTTCGGTGAAGAGGCACCTGCTCGAGAATTGTCTGCCTGGTCTCCTCTGACATCGCATCACCAGCGTCACCCTCCGGCCATAACACCGCGCCCGGCGCTACCCCATTGGCTCTCACCGCGGGCGCCATGTCTCTTGCCCACGAACGGGTCAGCGACGCCAAAGCCGCCTTGGTGGCGCAGTAAACCGGGTGATCCGGCAGCGGGCGCTCAGCATACACATCGATCAGGTTTATGATACAGCCATGCTGATGTTTCAGCTCTGCGGCAAGCGCTTCCACCAGGAGCACAGGCGCACGCAGATTGGTGTCCATCAGACGCCCCCACTGCTCCATGCTCAACTCGCCCACAGGTGTAGGGAAGAACTCAGAGGCATTGTTCACCAGAACGTCGAGCCGGGACCAATAGTCTGCGGCCTCGCGAGCCAGCGCCTGAACCGCCTCCGGGTCTCGCAGATCGGCCTGCAGCGCCACGGCAGAGCCAGCGCGCTCATCATTAAGGTCTGCCACCAACGCTTGCGCATCAATGGCCCCGCTGCGGTAATGCACCACCACCCGATAGCCCCGCTCATGCAGAGCCCTTGCCGTAGCGGCACCCAGCCGTCTCGCCGCGCCGGTCACCAGCGCCACCCCCCGGTATTCATTCATCCTCGGCGTCTCCATCAACCACCCGTTCAATCGCCTGTCGCCGGTTAGCCGATATGGCCTCCCCCAGTGCCTTACCGCGATACCCTTCCGCCATCAGAGCCTGAGGATCCACCGCAGCGGCCCACGCGCGCGCCTCACGCACCCGGCCTGCTGCCTGTTCGCCCAGACCACAGGCTTCCATCACCACCAACAGCTGTTCAAATCGTTCCGGGCGCCGCCAGCCATCCGCCTTTTCCAGCAACTGCGCGATCCAGTCCGCTGTCAGTGGTTGCGGCCAGCGCGGCAGAGTCACTGCGCTCACCGCAATATCCCGGCAACTGTTGGGCACCCGCAGCCGATCACTGAATTTCTGAGCCGTGTCCTCATCCAGCCTGGCCAGCAGCGCCGCATAACGCACTTCAGTGGCGTCACTAAGGCATACGGCCTGCGCCAGCGCTGCCAGACCCTCTTCCAGGACCTCGGCGTGTGAGACGATCTCCGGCATCACCACCGCCAGGGCCCCGCAAGCGTCCAGAACCTCAAAAAAGACATGAGGGCACGGCTCATGAAGGGCTCGACGGGTTTCTTGCCAGACCCTCTCGGGCACCAAATGATCCACTTCGCCCGCTGCCACCATCGAGCGCATCAGGGCCATGGTTTCATCCGCCACTGCGAATTTCATCGGGGCAAGACGGGCAGCAAAACGAGCCGTCCTCAGGATACGCAGCGGATCTTCCGCAAAAGCCGGAGAGACATGGCGCAACACCCGGTCCGCAAGGTCCTGCTCACCCCCGAAAGGATCCACGAGGTTTCCGTGGGGATCCCGGGCCATGGCGTTAATGGTCAGGTCCCGACGTTGCAGGTCGTCTTCCAGGGTGACATCCGGGGCGCTGTGCACCTCAAACCCGTGGTAGCCATGACCACTCTTACGCTCCGTGCGAGCCAGCGCGTATTCCTCATGCGTCTCTGGATGAAGAAATACGGGAAAATCAGCCCCCACCTGCCGGTAGCCGGCCTCCAACATCTGATGCGGGGTGGCGCCAACCACCACCCAGTCACGGTCCTTCACGGGGTTCCCAAGCAACAGGTCACGGACTGCGCCACCCACCTCATAGATCGCCATCAGGCACTTCCCTCAAAACCGAGTTGCCGCCAGGCTTCGAAGACCACGACGGCAACCGCGTTGGAAAGGTTCAGGCTGCGCCGCTCAGGCACCATCGGCAGGCGCAGTACATGCCCCTGCGGCAAGCCGGTCAGTACCTCATCCGGAAGACCACGGGTTTCGGGGCCAAACATCAGTGTATCTCCGGAGCAGAACGCCACCTGATGGTGACCCTGCGTACCTCTGGTGGAAATCCCAAACAGCCGGCCCCCACGAATGGATTCCGATTCCAGAAAGGTGCGATAGCTGTCATGCACCTGGACACTGGCGTACTCGCGATAATCCAGCCCGGCGCGCTTCATTCGCCGGTCGTCCAGCTGAAAGCCCAAAGGCTGGATCAGGTGCAGGCGGCAGCCAGTGTTGGCTGCCAGCCGCATAATATTGCCGGTGTTAGGAGGGATCTCGGGCTCATAAAGCGCAATGTTCAGCATTCAGCGCTCCACCGCAAGCGCAACCCCCATGCCACCGCCAATGCACAGCGTGGCGAGGCCACGCTGCACCTCGCGCCGACGCATCTCGTGCAACAGGGTCACCAGTATCCGGCACCCCGAAGCGCCGATGGGGTGACCCAGGGCAACGGCACCACCGTTGACGTTCACGCGTGAGGTATCCCAGCCAAGATCCCGATTGACGGCAATCGACTGAGCGGCGAACGCCTCATTGGCTTCGACCAAATCAAGCTGATCAACCCCCCAGCCTGCCCGTTCCAGAGCACTACGGGTTGCGGGGATGGGGCCGGTTCCCATGATCTCTGGCGCTACGCCGGCATTGGCGTAACCGCGGATGGTCACCAACGGCTCAAGCCCCAGCTCCTGAGCCTTTTCGGCGGAACACACCACCACAGCAGCAGCCCCGTCGTTCAGAGCCGAGGCATTACCGGCAGTCACCCCGCCGTCTTTCTGAAACGCTGGCTTAAGGCCGGCAAGCCCCTCCGCGGTCACACCCGGTCGGGGATTCTCGTCCGTATCCACGACCTTGGGATCACCTTTGCGCTGAGGAATACTGACCGGAACAATCTCATCACTGAAGCGCCCGTCGTTGATGGCCGCTTCTGCCTTCTGTTGAGACGCAGCGGCAAACGCATCCTGCTCCTGGCGGGTGATGCTGTATTCGCGGGCGATATTCTCGGCGGTCACTCCCATGTGGTAATCGTTGAACGCATCCCAGAGACCGTCCTGAATCATGGAATCGAGCATCTGCCAATGACCGAGCTTCTGGCCATTACGGCTGTTGGGCAGCACATGCGGTGCCTGGCTCATGCTCTCCTGACCACCAGCAATAATCAGGTCCGCATCCCCACAGCGGATCGCCTGAGTTGCAAGATGCAGAGACTTGAGCCCGGAACCACAGACTTTATTGATGGTCATGGCGGGCACAGCCTCAGTAAGCCCGCCCCCGATCGCCGCTTGGCGTGCGGGATTCTGGCCAACGCCGGCGGTCAGAACCTGTCCCAGGACCACCTCATCCACCTGATCTGAGGTAATCCCAGTATCGCCAAGTAACTGGCGAATAACGGTGGCGCCTAGCTGGGCCGCGCTCTGACCCGCAAGGCCCCCTCCAAAAGTGCCGATGGCGGTACGCTTTGCGGCGGCAATGACAACATCACGCATAGTTGAGTGCTCCTGTTTACCCGGTTTTGCGATAGTTTATCAGATGCCGGCAGGGCTCGGCCCCGCCCCGGCATTGCACCGAGCATGGACACTGGATGAAAATACTCGCCTTTGCGACCCCGGTATCAGTTGAGGAAGGATCCATCGTGAGCGACCAAATTGTCTGGCATGATCACAAGATTTCGCGCACCGAGCGCGCCAGTATCAAATACCAGCATCCCTGCCTGCTGTGGTTCACCGGGCTGTCAGGTTCAGGCAAGTCCACAATAGCTAATGCCCTGGACGTCGCGCTGCATAAACAGGGCTATCACACCTTCCTGCTGGATGGTGACAATGTTCGCCACGGCCTCAATCGTGATCTCGGATTCTCCAACGAGGACCGGGAAGAGAACATCCGGCGCATCGGGGAAGTCAGCAAGCTGTTCGCGGACGCCGGCCTGATCGTGCTCAGTGCTTTCATTTCTCCCTTTGCCAGCGACCGCCGGCTGATACGCAACATGTTCCCTGCTGGCGAATTCATCGAGGTCTTCATGGACACGCCGCTTGCCACCTGTGAGAAACGCGACCCCAAAGGCCTTTACCAGCGGGCGCGCAGCGGCGAGATCCGGGACTTCACCGGCATTGACTCCCCTTACGAAGCGCCGGCGCACCCGGAAATCACGCTGGACACCTCCAACCTGAGCGTGGATGCCTGCGTTGACAACCTGCTCTCCTACCTCAAAGAGCGTGACCTGCTCAAACAAAGGGATGACACCTGACCACTATGGAATGGGAAGCGGCGTTTACCCTGGCCACCCTGGTCACGGTTCTAAGCACCCTGATCTTCACTCGTCTGTCCGCGGACCTCGTGCTGATGACGGCGATGGCGGTCATGCTGATTCTGGGCATTCTTTCCCCGGCCCAGGCGCTCGCCGGATTTTCCAACCCGGGGGTGGTCACCATCGCCACTCTTTATGTCGTCGCGGCCGGGCTCAAGGAAACTGGCGCTATACAGTGGCTGGCCCGCCACCTTCTGGGTCACCCCTCGGGTACCTGGCGGGCCCAGGCACGGCTTGTTGTCCCCACTGGCCTGATGAGCGCCTTCATGAACAACACGGCTGTAGTGGCCATGTTCATCCCGGCAGTCCAGGACTGGGCGCAGCGCTTGGGCATTCCCGCATCACGGCTTCTGCTGCCACTGAGTTACGCCGCCATTCTCGGCGGGACCTGCACATTGATCGGGACCAGTACCAATCTGGTGGTCGACGGCCTGCTCCAGTCCCGGCTGGGGATCCAGCTTGGCCTCTTCGAGCTGGCCTGGGTGGGGTTGCCGCTGCTGCTGATCGGCGGCACGTTTCTGGTGCTTTTCGCCAACCGTATGTTGCCCGACCGCGGAGGCATCAGCGAGGACCTCGACGCCGTTCGCGAATACGGCGTCGAGGTGGAAGTCGATGAAAAGGGCCCGCTGACCGGCAAAACAGTTGCCTCAGCGGGGCTCCGCGCCCTCAATTATGGTTATCTCACAGAGATTGAGCGTGACGGCCACCTGATTTCGCCGGTCGAACCCACGCGCGACCTTAAGGGAGGAGACCATCTGTATTTCGTGGGCGCCCCCGAATGTGCCAGCGAGCTGCGCCGCATTCAGGGGTTGCGGCCCGCCAATGTCAATGTTCAGAAGCTGGAGCTGGCCAACCATCAGCGCTGTCTCGTGGAGGTTGTTCTCGGGCCAGAGTTTGCAGGATTGGGGCAGACTGTGCGCGAGAGCCGCTTCCGCTCGCGGTTCAATGCCGCCATTCTGTCGGTTTCACGCGAAGGCAAGCGGGTTTCCGGCAAGCTGGGTGACATCCGCCTGCGCATGGGCGATACCCTGCTGCTTGAGGCCAGCCACGAGTTCGTGGAACAGTACCGCTTCCGTCGTGATTTCCTGCTGGTAAGCGCGCTCAACGACTCGACGCCGCCGGACTTCAGCCGCGCCCCGGCAGCTCTGGCCATTCTTGCGGGCATGGTGGCGCTGAGCGCCAGCGGCCTGCTCAGCATCATGGAAGCGGCCTTTCTGGCCGGAGGGTCCATGATCCTGTTCGGCTGCACCAGCGCCTCGCGCGCCCGCCGAAGTCTGGACCTGCCAGTGCTGGTGGTTATCGCCTCATCCTTCGCTCTGGGCAATGCCATGGATGAAACCGGCGCTGCCCAGTGGGTGGCCGGCAGCCTTCTGGGAAGCGGTGACCTCTCACCCTGGGTCGCTCTGGCTATTGTCTACCTGCTGACGGCGCTGTTCACCGAAGTCATCACCAATAACGCAGCAGCCGTACTCATGTTCCCAATCGCTCTCGCTCTGTCCGAGCAGTTGGGGGTGAACTTCCTGCCATTTGCCATCGCGGTCATGTTTGCCGCCAGCGCCAGCTTCATTACACCGCTGGGCTACCAGACCAATCTCATGGTCTACGGCCCTGGCCGGTACCGTTTCACGGACTACATGCGTATGGGCGTGCCACTGAGTCTGTTGGTTGCCGCCACCGCCATCACGCTGATCCCCCAGATCTGGGGGTTCCACGGCTGACCCGCCTACCGGCGCGCCACCTGATACGTGAATCGCCGCCACAGCCACTCGGCAGGTCCAGTGCGCCAGTACCGAAGCCACAGTGGCGCAAGCACCAGTAACACCAGCCAGACCGCTAAAACGAACTGCAGCTGAACCAGCCGGGGCGTGGCCTCAAAGCGCCCGCCAGTGTAGAAAAACGCTGTTCCCAGAACGGAACACAGCAAGTAGGCACTGAGCGCAACCTTGCCGACGGCCCTGACGCGCTCAGTAACCCCTTTCAGGAACCCCCGCCGGAGCGCCAGCATCACCAGCGATGCCCACCCCAGTGATACCAGAGGCCCCGCCCAGAGATTGAACTGACGACCCGCATAAAGCGATTCCGCCATCCGCCACTCATGGGTCATGTTGTAGAGAACGCCCCACTGACATAAGGGCAGACCGAGGCCGAACCCCAGCAGCGCAAGGCGGCGATAGGGCGATTCCGGCCAGCTCCCGGAAAAAAAGCCACTACGGTAAAGAGCCATACCCACCAGCATCAGTGCCAGCACACGCCACCCCGACTCAGTCACCAGCATGCTCGGCCAGCTTTCGAAGAGGACCATCAGCCGATGCTCAAACTGAGCGGCCCAACCTCCCCGGTAAGCCTCAATCTCCTGCTGCACGAGAGTGGAGTCGGCGCTCCAGAACTGTTCGCGGAAGGCCTGATACTCATCAGCCGGAATCCAGTTCAGTATTCCGCTCATCAGCAGCCCAAAGGCGAAAGGAACCAGATAGAACAGCAATGCCCACCCCATGAGCCGGGCGGGCGGCAGATGCCTGAATCGCGCTGCAATGACCCCCACAACGGCATACAACAACAGAATGTCGCCGTACCAGATGAACACCAGATGGACCAGCCCAATGACACCCAGTGCCCCCATTCGACGTCGTATCAAACGACCCGCTTGAAGCCCCTCAGCGGCAAGCCGGTCACCCTGAATGACCAGTCCTGCCCCGAAAAGCGCTGCCAGTAATGGCATGAAACTGTATTCAAACAGAAGGTGGGAGACGAACCAGACCCAGAATTGCGCGCCCTCAAAGCTGCCAGTGACGCCAGGATTCAGCTGGGCGGTTGACACTTCCGCAAAGGTACGAACATTGACCACGAGGATGCCAAGAATGGCCAGGCCACGCAGCACATCGAGGCTGGGGAGACGGTTCGGAGGCTTAGACATGCCCCAATTCTGATGGGCCCACCCGTAGTGTCAAATATTTCCCGCATGGAACAGGATCGGGTACCCTTCCCGTATGCTGCTGACGAAACTTATTGCCGCCTTTTTAAGCCCCCTGCCACTGGTCTGCCTGATCCTTTTAATGGCAGGTCTCCTGCGCCTGCTGAGACGCACTCGTCTTGCGGCCACCGCCGCCGGCCTGGCTGTCATCCTGTTTCTGGTGTTCTCTGTCGAGCCCTTGGCCCGCTGGCTGATCCTGCCCCTCGAAACCCGCTACGATCCCGTCAGCCAGCCGCAAGCCTTCCGCGACATCCGCTGGATACTGGTTCTGGGGTCCAGCGCCTCTGGGGATGCCGACGCACCACCGACGACCCGACTCAGCGGCATTGCCAGTCTCCGCCTTGCCGAAGGGCTGCGACTGCAACGCGCACTGCCCGAGAGTACCCTGGTGCTCTCCGGGGGCAGCGTCTTCGGCAGCGCCCCCAGCGCCACCGTCATGAGCCGTGCTGCCATCGCTATGGGGGCGGATCCGGAGCGCCTGCGCATTCACCCCAATCCCCGCAACACCCGTGAGGAGGCTGAATTCATGCGCGAGGCCGCAGGCAACGACCCCTTCCTTTTGGTCACATCCGCGTCGCATATGCCACGGGCCATGCTGCTCAATCGCAAGGCTGGCCTTAACCCGATTCCGGCGCCCACCGCCCGCCGTGCCGCAGGCACTGCCGTGGCGAATGACCCCGCCTACTGGCTGCCTTCCGCCCAGGCTTTGGAGATGAGTGAGAGCGCCATCCATGAGTACCTGGGGATTGCCTGGGCCTGGCTCCAGGGGCATATCTGAGGATGGGGCGAGCTGTACTGATTATCCTGATTCTACTCAGTACGCCCAGTATGGCGGATCAAACCTTTTCCCCCGAGGCCATTGCCGGGTGGCAGCATCACAGCTTCGCAGGCAAAACCGATTACGAGCTGGTAACAGTGGATGGCCGCGAAGCGGTGCGCGCGACCTGCAAAGCTGGCACGGCATCAGGGCTCTATCTTGAAGAATCGATCAATCTCGACGAAACGCCCATTATCGAGTGGCGCTGGCGGGTGGAATCCGTCTATAGCGGCATCGACGAACGCAGCCGGGACGGTGACGACTTTCCTGCCCGGATCTACGCGGTCCACGAGCCAACCTGGCTGCGTTGGAAAACACGAGCGCTCAACTACGTATGGGCCAGCACAGAGCCTGAAGGCAGCAGCTGGACCAACCCTTTCCAGTCCCGTGCCCGGATGATCGCGGTCGACTCAGGAAAAGCCGGCGGAGAGAATCAGTGGCAGACCGTCACAAGGAACCTTCGGGCGGATTTCAAAGAACAGCATGGCGAGGTCCCGGAGCGCATTACGGCTCTGGCCATCATGACTGATTGCGACAACCACAAAGGCCAGACCCGCGCCTGGTACGGCCGGATCCAGCTGCGAAGTGCCGGCAACCGTGTGGCGGATTGAATAACGATCGTGAGTTAACGACCGCCATTAACGCCACCGGTATGGGGAAGACGTGCGCGGGCTCGGAGCAGGCGGCTCAGTGGCTCTGCTGCTCCGCCTCGCCCGCCTGCTCCTGACGGCGACGCTCAAGCGCCTGTTGATAGATGGCGTCGAAGTTGACCGGGGCCAGCATCAGCGGCGGGAAGCTGCCCTTGGTGACCAGCGTATCGACCGACTCGCGCGCATAGGGGAAGAGCACGTTGGGGCAATAGGCACCCAGCATCTGGCCCAGGCGACCCTCGTCGAAGTTGCGCACCACGAAGATTCCTGACTGCTGCACTTCCACGATATAGGCGGTTTGCTCACCGATCTTGGCCGTCAGGGTCAGCTGCAGTACAACTTCGTACTGGTCTTCTCCCAGCGCGGTATGGCTGGTATTGAGGTCCATGCTGACCTCGGGCTTCCACTGCTCCCGGAAGATACTGGGCGTGTTCGGTGCCTCAAAGGAGCTGTCCTTGATGTAGACGCGCTGCAGTGCGAATTGTGGCTGGTTGTCATCGCCCTGCTGAGCACCCGCGGCGCCAGCCTGTGTCTCGTTATTCTCCGCCATTGCGTTATTCCTGTGTGCTGTTGCTGCCAGGGCCGCCGATCCGGCCCATTATGTCACCGGCGGGCTGTTTACTTGGTGACCGGTAAATTGGCGTTCCGCCACTCCACCATACCACCCGTAAGCCTCGCCACCTGAAGCTCCTCACGATTGGGAATCTCCTTAACGGCCATGCCCGAATGCTGGCCCGCCTTGTCCGCGAGGATAATCAGTTTGTCCTTGTGTTTCCGGAGCTGGTTCCCACTTTCTTTAAGTTTCGCCATGGGAATGTGCTCGGCGCCACGGATGTGGCCTTCAGAAAACTCTTTCTTCTCGCGGACATCGACCACCACGGCCTCATCCCGATTCAGCATGAGCACGGCCTCCTGCGGTGCCACCTTACGCCCCGCGCGACTGCTTTCCACCCAGAAAAGCGCCAGCAGCAGTACAAAAAAGGCACTGACAAGAATCCAGTGATTGAGGGCAAATTCGAATATCTGTTGGATCATTCTCCGCCACACCTGTGTGCGGGCCAACCTGGCCCTGTTCGTTCAGCGGCGATTATACACAGGGCCCGGCGGCGACGACAGGTGCGCCAATGGCCGGGGCGTACGTAATCAGGTTAGAATCAGGGCCTTTCGAGGCAACCCGGAACCCGACGACATGAGTGACAGACGTCAGACAACCGCGCTCATCATCATGGATGGCTGGGGCCAGCGCGAGCCCACCGATGACAACGCCGTCAGTCTTGCCCAAACCCCGGCGTGGGACCGGCTCTGGTCGCAATGCCCGCGGACGCTGCTGAATACCGACGGTCTCGCCGTGGGACTACCCGAGGGCCAGATGGGCAACTCCGAGGTCGGCCACATGAACCTGGGTGCAGGGCGCGTGGTCTACCAGAGCCTGACCCGCATCAGCCGCGACATTGATAATGGCGCCCTGGCAGAGAACCCGGCATTGGGCGGCGCCATCCGCGGCGCCATTGCAGCGGACGGCGCGGTTCATGTGATGGGGCTGCTCTCCCCTGGCGGCGTACACAGCCACGAGGAGCACCTTTTCGCTGCCTGTCGCATGGCCATGGAACAGGGCGCGCGCCGTGTCTATATCCACGCCTTTCTGGACGGCCGGGATATGCCACCGCGCAGTGCCCGCCAATCGCTGGAAAAAGCGGACGAGCTGCTGCGTGAAGCCGGCGTGGGCCGTGTTGCGTCGGTTATCGGGCGCTACTTCGCTATGGACCGAGACACCAACTGGGACCGCATCGAAAAGGCTTACAACCTGCTCACCCTGGGCGAGGCCGAACACCGCGCCGATTCCGCCGTGCAAGCACTGAAAGCTGCCTATGAGCGGGGCGAGGACGATGAATTCGTCACCAGCAGCGTGATCGCGGCGCAAAACGAATCGCCGGTCACCATTGATGATGGCGACGCGGTCCTGTTCATGAACTTCCGCGCTGACCGCGCCCGCCAGCTGGCACACACCTTTGTGGACCAGGATTTCAGTGGTTTCAAACGCCGCAGCGAACCACGCCTGTCGGACTTCGTGATGCTGACGGAATACGAGGCCAACCTTGATACCAGTTGTGCCTACCCGCCCGAGCCGCTGCCTAACATGCTAGGCGAATACGCCAGCAATCTGGGACTGAAACAGCTGCGCATCGCGGAAACCGAGAAATACGCCCACGTCACCTTTTTCTTCAATGGCGGGCGTGAGGAACCTTTCGCGGGCGAGGAGCGCATTCTGGTCCCATCCCCCAAGGTCGCCACCTACGACCTCCAGCCGGAAATGAGCGCCCCGGAAGTGACCAGGCGCCTGGTTGAGGCGATCAACAGCGGTCAGTACGACCTGGTGATCTGCAATTACGCCAATTGTGACATGGTAGGCCACTCCGGCAGCATCGAAGCGGCGACCAAAGCGGCTGAGGCCGTGGACAAAAGCGTCGGCCAGGTCCTGGAAGCCCTTGAAGCCAATGGCGGCCAGGCTCTGGTCACCGCCGATCACGGCAACTGTGAGCAGATGCGTGATGCCGCAACCGGCCAGCCCCATACGGCGCATACCACCCTGCCCGTTCCGCTGGTTTATGTCGGCAAGCGTGAGCTCAGCCTGCGGGAGGACGGTGCACTCTGCGACATCGCGCCCTCACTGCTGTCCCTTATGGATCAGCCACAGCCCGCGGAAATGACCGGCCAGACGCTGATCCAGCCCGGGGCCTGAGATGCGACGCGTCGTTCTGGCGATGCTGCTCGGAACGGCGCTTGCGGCTCCGGCACAGGAGGATGAGCAGGCCGCCCGCGAGCGACTGGATGAGGTAAAACAGGCTATCGAGTCGGTGTCACACTGGCTCGAAACGGCCCGCGCTGACGAGGATGCCCACCTGAGCCGCCTGCGCGATGCTGAACAAGCCGTCGCCCAAAGCCAGAAGCGACTCAACCGGCTTAACACCGAGGTTGATCACCTGGACGGCAAGCTGGCCGAACTGCAACAGCGCAATCAGCAACTTGAAGCCGAGGCCGAGCGTGGCCGGGAAACCCTACAGAATGTCGTCCGCTCGGCCTGGCGCCAAGGGGATCAGCCCGCGTTTCAACTGTTTTTTTCCCAGCAGGATCCCGGCAAAGCCGCCCGCATGCTGAAGTGGCACCAGCAACTGGGCGACCACACGCGAGCGCAGCTGGCGGATCTCGCCGATACTCTGAAAGCGTTGGAACGCAACCGCCAGCAAGCGCAGACCACCCGTGAACAGCTGGCCTCGAAACGCGACCAGGCACGTCAGCAGCGTGACAAGCTGCAACAACGGCGCCGCGAACGGGAACAGCGGCTGACAGAGCTGCGCGCACGTATCGATGAGCGGGAAAACCGATTAGCCGCCCTCCGTGAGGACCGGCAACGTCTGGAAGAACTGATCGAGGAGATGACGGCGTCGATATCAAGCATCGAAGCGCCAGAGGATATCCGGCCATTTGCCGATCTGCATGCTAAACTGCCATGGCCGCTGAAAGGAACGGTGAGCAACCATTTCGGCGATGCGGTCGGTAACAGCGGCATGCAGGCCAACGGCATCCGCATCCGCGCGGACAAAGGCACGCCCGTCAGCGCTGTTCATTACGGCCGCGTTGTGTTTGCCAACTGGTTGCGCGGGTTCGGACTCATGATCATCATAGATCATGGTGACGGCTACATGAGCCTGTACGGCAACAACGACACCCTGAGCCGTTCGGCGGGTGAATGGGTACAGGCCGGTGAGACGATCGCCCGGACAGGTAACAGCGGCGGTCGTTCGCAATCCGGTCTTTACTTTGAGATACGCCATAATGGC
Source organism: Salicola sp. Rm-C-2C1-2 (assembly GCF_040196175.1). Classification (NCBI taxonomy): domain Bacteria; kingdom Pseudomonadati; phylum Pseudomonadota; class Gammaproteobacteria; order Oceanospirillales; family Halomonadaceae; genus Salicola; species Salicola sp. Rm-C-2C1-2. The sequence goes on from NZ_JBEFNF010000007.1 coordinate 104,430, forward strand.
CAGCCGGAAAACCCCGAAGCCTGGCTCGAACAGCACTGAACAGGAACGCAGCGCCCATGCGACACAGCTCCCGGAACTCCATCACCGCCGTCAGTATCAGCCTGGCACTGGCGCTCACCGCCCTCAGCGCCATCGCAGCCGAGCCCATCGACAGCGACGGCAATAATCCTACGCAGAACATCGAGAAAGAGCCGCCCGTGGACGGCCAGACCAGTGAGCTGGAAGTCCAGCTCGCGGACCCGGAGAAACAGCTGCCGCTGGACGAGCTGCGCAAGTTCACTGAGGTCTTTGAGCGCATCAAGCGTGGCTACGTTGAAGAAGTCAGTGACCGCAAGCTTCTGAACAAAGCCATTGAGGGCATGCTATCCGGTCTTGATCCCCACTCCGCCTACATGGAACCCGATGCTTTCTCCCAGCTGCAGGAGAGCACTTCAGGCGAATTCGGCGGCCTAGGCATCGAGGTCGGCATGGAGGATGGCTTTGTGCGTGTCATCTCCCCTATTGATGGTACCCCGGCCAAGAAAGCCGGTATTCAGGCAGGCGATATGATCATCGAGATCGATGGTGCCCCGGTGAAAGGCATGAGCCTGGAAGAGGCGGTCAAGGAAATGCGCGGGGAGCCGGGCACCGAGATCAACCTGACGATCGGGCGTGATGGCGAAAGCAGCCCCCTCGAGGTCACCATTGAGCGCGCCATTATTGAAGTCGACAGCGTGCGCTCACGCATGCTCGAACCCGGTTATGGCTACATCCGCATCAGCCAGTTCCAGAACAACACCGGCAAGGATTTCGGTAACGCCTACAAGCAACTGGTCAAAGACCATGGCGAGAACCTTGACGGCGTGGTCCTTGACCTTCGGAACAACCCCGGTGGTGTGCTGGAAGCGGCTGTAAACGTTGCGGATTCGCTGCTCAATGAAGGTCGGATTGTCTACACAGAGGGCCGCATTGAGAGCAGCCAGCTGAGCTTCGACGCCAGCGCTGGCGGCATAGCGGAGAATGTACCCATCGTGGTGCTGATCAACTCAGGTTCCGCTTCCGCCTCAGAGATCCTGGCGGGCGCCCTCCAGGATCAGCGCCGCGCCGTCATCATGGGCACCCAGTCCTTTGGCAAGGGATCGGTGCAGACGGTCATGCCGCTTGGCGACAACCATGGCATCAAGCTGACCACCGCGCGCTACTACACGCCGGACGGGCGCTCCATCCAGGCCAAGGGCATCGAACCGGACATCCAGGTACGGCCCGCGGAGCTGCGCGACGTGGAAGCCGCACGCCGCTTCAGCGAGTCGGATCTGCCCGGCCATCTCAAGAATGGCCAGGCTGAAGACTCAAATAACAGCAGCAGTGATGAAAGCAAGGACGAGGCCCAGCGCCGCGACTACCAGCTGCGTTCGGCTCTGAACCTGCTCAAAGGCATGCGGATCCTTAACCCGGAACGCAGCAGCAATACCGGGAAGGACTGAAGCGACCATGCGGTCTGTGCTTGTCCTCGTCCTGTGCGCCGTGCTTTTGGGCGGTTCCGGGACCGCTGCAGGCCAGGGGCCGCCGCCAACCATCGCCATCATCATCGATGACCTTGGCCTCAATCGGGGCGCCGGGGAACGTCTGCTGGCTATGGATCAACCATTGACGCTGGCGTTCCTGCCACACCGGCCCTATACCCGTGAGCAGGCCACAGCAGCCGCCGCAAACGGCAAGCAGGTTCTTCTGCACGCCCCCATGGCCAATGAAGCTCGCATCGGCCTGGGTCCGGGCGGTCTGGCTGCCGACATGTCGCGAAAGCAAGTGCATACCACGCTTAAAAGGGCCCTCGCCTCAGTACCTGGTGCCACCGGCGTCAACAATCATATGGGAAGTCTGCTCACACAGGTAAGGAAACCCATGGACTGGGTGATGGAGGCAATCGCGGGGCGCAACCTTCTGTTCATCGACAGCCGGACCACATCGGCCACGGTCGCTGAAGACAGAGCACTGTCACAGGATGTGCCCGCAATGAGCCGGGATGTCTTCCTGGATAACCGACGGGACACGGCCAGCATCCACGAGCAGTTCCGCCTGCTCCTTAAAAAAGCACGCGACAACGGCACCGCCATCGCTATTGGTCATCCCTATGAGGAAACTCTGGATTACCTGGAAGCGGTGCTTCCGGAACTGGACCGCCACGGTTACGCCATTGCCACGGTGAGCACGGTCTGGTCCATGCGCCATGACAACCAGCCCGTTTTTCCAAGTCTGCCGAATCCACGCCTGGTCCAGCAGCAGGACTGATTCAGCGCATCACGATACCGTGGTCGCGCATGTAATCCTTGGCCTCGACGATAGTGTACTCTCCGAAGTGGAAGATGGACGCCGCGAGCACCGCATCAGCTCCGCCTTCCAGAACACCATCCACCAGATGCTGCAGATCGCCGACACCACCAGAGGCAACCACTGGCACCGGCACAGCATCACTGATGGCACGGGTCAGGCCCAGATCGAAGCCGTTTTTGGTACCATCCCGGTCCATGCTCGTCAGAAGAATCTCACCCGCGCCGTAGTCAGCCATCCGCTGGGCCCACTCAACCGCATCCAGCCCCGTGGCATTACGGCCACCGTGAGTAAAGATCTCATAACGCGGCGCCTCGCTCTCATTACTCACGCGCTTGGCATCAATGGCCACCACAATGCACTGGGAGCCGAAGCGCTCGGCCGCCTCGCGCACAAACTCAGGGTGATGCACGGCCGCTGTATTGATGCTGACCTTATCCGCCCCGGCATTGAGCAGATTGCGGATATGATCAACGTGGCGCACGCCACCCCCCACGGTCAGCGGGATGAACACCTCACCGGCCATGCGCTCCACGGTCTCATAGGTGGTATCGCGGCTTTCATGGCTGGCGGTGATATCCAGGAACGTAATCTCGTCCGCACCGGCCTCGTTGTAACGCCGCGCGACTTCCACCGGATCACCGGCATCACGGATCTCGACAAAGTTCACGCCTTTCACGACGCGCCCCTTGTCCACGTCCAGACAGGGGATAATACGCCGCGCCAGACTCATGTCCTGGCCACCGAGTCGCAATGGCGCTGGGCCTCGGCAAGATCCAGCGTCCCCTCGTAGATGGCGCGGCCGGTAATCGCACCGGTAATCCCGGAGTCCGCCACTGAGGCCAGAGCCCGCACGTCCACCATACTGGAAACACCACCAGAGGCGATCACGGGAATCGACGTGGACTCAGCCAGCCGTCGGGTTGCATCCACGTTCACCCCTTCCATCATGCCGTCCCGGGTGATGTCGGTATAAACAATGGCGTCCACACCATCGTTGGCAAAGCGCTGGGCCAGGGTCGTGGCCTCCACGCTCGAGGTCTCAGCCCAGCCCTCGGTGGCCACCATACCGTCACGGGCATCCAGCCCTACAATGATGCGCCCGGGGTGAGCATGACACATGGCGGTGACGAAATCCGGTTCCCGTACCGCCTGGGTACCGATGATGACCCACTGCACGCCTGCGTCCAGATAAGCTTCAACCACTTCACGGGAGCGGATACCGCCGCCGATCTGAATGGGCAGATTCGGGTAGTTGCGGGCAATGGCATTGATAATGTCTCCGTTGACCGGCTTGCCCTCAAAGGCGCCGTTGAGATCTACCAAGTGCAGGCGCCGGGCTCCAGCCTCCGCCCAGCGGCCGGCCACCTCCACCGGATCCCGGGAGAAGACTGTGGAATCCTCCATGCGGCCCTGGCGCAAGCGCACGCATTCGCCGTCCTTGAGGTCAATAGCGGGTATAATCAGCATTAAACAGCACCATCCCAGTCAATGAAGTTGCGAAGAAGCTGGAGTCCGGCATCATGGCTCTTCTCCGGATGGAATTGCACCGCGAACAGGTTGGGTGCGGCCACTGCGGCGGCAAGATCAACGCCGTAATGACAACGCCCGGCAAGGTTGGCGTTGCCCTCGGCCTCCACGTAATAGCTGTGCACGAAGTAGAAGCGGGTGCCATCGTCAATATCGCGCCAGAGAGCCGGCACCGCTGTCTGGAACACCTGGTTCCAGCCCATATGAGGCACCTTCAGGCGCTGCCCCTCCGCCATGAGGTCATGACCAAAGAAGCGCACGCTGGCCGGCAACAGCCCGATGCCTTCGGTCCCCTCATTTTCTTCGCTGGAGGCCATTAGCGCCTGCATACCCACGCAGATACCAAGCACAGGTTTTTCCGACACCGCCTCGCGCACCCAGGTGTCCACGCCCAAGCGGCGAATCTCGGCCATGCAGTCGCGCATGGCGCCGACACCCGGAAGAACCACACGGTCCGCCGCACGCACGCGCTCGTACTGATCCGTGATGGAGACGCGCACTTCTGGCGCCACGCGTTCAATAGCTTTGCCCACCGAATGGAGATTGCCCATTCCGTAGTCGATGATCGCGACTTCATGCATCTTAGAGCGTTCCCTTGGTGGAAGGCATGGCCCCGGCAGCACGCTCGTCCTCGGCTACCGCCATACGCAGGGCACGCCCCAGGGCTTTGAACACCGTCTCGATCTGATGGTGGCTGTTGGTGCCGCGCAGGTTATCGATATGCAGGGTGACCATGGCATGGTTCACGAAACCACGGAAAAACTCCTCGAACAGGTCCACATCGAAGTTCCCCACTCGCGGACGCGTGAAAGGCACTTCCATCGTCAGGCCCGGCCGACCGGACAGATCCAGAACCACTCGCGACAGGGCCTCGTCCAGCGGCACATAGGCATGGCCATAACGGTTGATACCCTTTTTGTCACCCACGGCCTGGGCCAGTGCCTGCCCCAGTGTGATGCCGATGTCTTCCACAGTGTGGTGGTCGTCAATCTGACGATCCCCGCTGGCCTGGACATTGAGATCCACCATGCCGTGCCGGGCGATCTGCTCCATCATGTGCTCGAGGAAAGGCACCCCGGTACTGAAAACCGCCCGCCCGGTGCCGTCCAGATTCAGGCTTACACAGATCCGGGTTTCCAGCGTATCGCGCTCAACAAGCGCCGTCCGATCAGCCATGTTATTCATCCACTGGCGTTCAAAGCCGCCATTATAGCCCGAAACCACGCCCTCTTTCAGCGCCTCAGGCGTCGCGGAAAGCGTTCTTGAGGTTGTCGATATAGGTATCAACGAAGCCGTTGAACTCATGCTTGACCACGGGCGAGACGGCCATCTTCATCACCCTGGGCAACGGCAGGGTCAACTCGGCATCAGTCTGGAAGGCCAGCGCGGTCTGCCCCTCACCCGCATCGCGTATAGCCCAACGGCCACCAACCAGGCCGTTGCCGTCGCCACGCACCGGTGTCCACTCGATCACGCCGTGTTCCCGGTCGGCCTCATAGCGGCAGGCGTAGACCGTCTGAATGCTGTATTTGTCCACACCGACCTTCTCCATTTCCCAGCGGTAGGTGTTGTCGCCCAGATCCGTCAACGCGTGCACCTTGGGGAAATAGGACACAGAACGCGGTACATCGGCCAGAAGCTCAAACACCGCGTCGTAGTCCGCGTCCAGCGTAAACTCGCGCTGAATCTCGATGGCTATTGTAATGGACATGGTTGATTTCCTGTTGTTGTGGTCCGGAGCTGTTCAGTGTGCGCGCACCTTCTCCAATTCCATAACCTTGGTCAATCCCCCGGCATGAGTTATCTTAAGCCGTTGAAGCCACTGTCAGAGAACGCCGAATGAAAGCCCTCCGCATCGCACTCATTGTCATTGTCGCACTGGTTCTCCTGCTTGTCGCTGGCGTGGGCGCGGCCATGATGGTGATCGACCCGAACGACTATAAAGGGCACATCGAACAGGCCGCCACGGACAACACCAATCTGGAACTCAGTCTCAACGGCGAAATCCAGTGGTCGTTCATGCCCTTGGGACTGTCTGTGGCGGATGTGACGGCTTCTCTTAAAGGAGAGGACTTCGTGGCACTGAAGGAGCTGGTCGCCAGCGTGGACCTTTGGTCGCTGATCCGGATGGCTCCGGCGGTACACACCTTTCAGCTGGATGGTTTCAGGGCCAACCTCATAATGGATGACAATGGCACCGGCAACTGGACCCGGGTCATGCCGGAAGCGGAGCAGCAGCAAGAAGCCACCAACGGAGACACACAGCAGACCCTGACCGATGAATCCGGCGACGAGATGATCAGCTTCAATGTGCAGCAGGTGCGGATCACCAACGCTCAGGTGAACGTCGAAGATCGTCGGTCCGGCCAATCATTACAGCTCAGTAACGCCCGTCTTGAAGCCAGTGACATTGCACTGGGACAGGACTTCCCCCTGGAGCTGGGCTTCAGTGTGTCTCTCAATGAGCCTGAGCTGAATGTGGATGGCACGCTCAGCATGCAGCTTAACGCCGCTCGGAACCTGGAGCAGTTCAGCGTTAGCGGCCTTGATAGCGACTTCACGCTCGCCGGCGCCGCCTTCAACGGCGAGACCATCAGTGCCGGACTGAACGGTTCGGCAAAAGCGGACCTTGAGGCGCAGAGCGCTCGCGTCAGCGATCTGGTAGCGAGCCTGGAAAACCTGGCGGTGACCGCCAACCTTCACATGCAGGGGTTCAGTGCTACGCCCGACATCAGCGGTAACCTGAAACTGGCCGAATTCTCACCCGCAGTGCTGCTGAAGCGGCTTGGCCAGCCGGCGATTAAAACAAGTGATGAGGCTGTGCTGTCACGGGCGGCTTTCCAAACAGCCCTGGCCACCCGCGATGACATGGTCCATCTTGAGAAAACCCGCCTGCAGCTGGACGACACTGAATTCAACGGCGAGCTCGGCTACGGGCTGACAAACGGAGCCCTGGTTGTGGATCTTGAGGGCAACCGCCTCAACCTCGACCGCTACCTGCCTCCCAGGACAGAGAGCGAGGACAACACCGCCAAAGAGGCTCCCAACAGCCAGACCGCAACAGCCGGTGACAGCGACCTTCTGCCACTGGAGGCGCTACGCAGCCTCAACCTCGATATCCGGCTCAGCCTGGGCGAGCTTGTAGCCAGCAATCTCACGCTCACTGACCTGCTTGCCAGGATAACGGGCGGCGATGGGCGTCTATCACTGGATGAGCTCAGCGCCAACCTGTACGAGGGCAGCTTCAACATGACGGCAGCGCTGGATGCACGCAGCAACAACCCGCAATGGCAGTTCAGCAAACAGCTTTCCGGTGTTCAGACCCAGCCCCTGCTGATGGATCTGGCGGAGTTGGACCTGCTGTCAGGCGCTGTGAATGTCAGCGCCAATGCCTCCTCACAGGGCAACAGTATTGATTCCCTGCTGGACAATTCCGATGGCAAAGCCGATTTCCGCATCGAGGAAGGCGCCATTGAGAACGTCAACATGACGCGCATGGCCTGCAAAGGCATCAGCCAGGCGCACGGGGAATCGCTGAGCGTGGAAGACTGGGGCGACAGCACGCCCTTCAATGACATGAGTGGCAACTTCACCATCAACAGCGGGGTACTGGAAAATGAAAACCTGACCGCCGACCTTGCCGGACTGCGCCTGGAGGGTGACGGTGTGGTGGACCTGATTGAGTCCATACTGGACTACCGCGTGGGCCTGCGTGTTGTGGGCGAGGTCCACCGTGACAACGCCTGCCGCGTGAACGAACGCATCCAGAATGTGGTCATCCCGGTGCGCTGCCAGGGTGGTTTCGGGGATAATCCGGCCGGGCTCTGTGGTTTTGATGGCCGCCGCTTCGGTGACGTGCTCGAGTCCATGGCGCGCCAGGAAGTCGACCGCAAGAAAGAAGAAGCCAAGGAAAAGGCCCGCAAACGCGTTGAGGAAGAGATCAAGGAACGCGTGGACGACGAGACCAAGAACAGAATCCGGAATCTACTCAACTGATCATGACAGACTGGTTCGCGCAACAGCTGCTTCAGTGGTATGACCAGCATGGCCGCAGGAATCTCCCCTGGCACCGATCCCCTTCCGCTTACCGGATCTGGATCTCCGAGATCATGCTGCAGCAGACCCAGGTTACGACCGTCATCCCCTACTTCGAGCGTTTCATGGAACGCTTCCCAACGGTTCAGGATCTGGCCACCGCGAGCACGGATGAGGTGCTGAGCTACTGGTCCGGTCTTGGTTACTACGCTCGGGCGCGCAACCTCCACAAGGCAGCGATGACCATTGTGGAAGACCATGCAGGCACCTTCCCCCAGGCGCAGGACGAACTCCAGAAGCTCCCTGGCATTGGCCGCTCAACCGCCGCAGCCATCGTTGCTCAGGCCCATGCTCAACGTGCCAGCATCCTTGATGGCAACGCCAAGCGCGTACTGGCCCGTTACCACGCGGTGGAGGGCTGGCCCGGGCGCACGTCCGTCGCCAACCAGCTCTGGCAGCATGCCGAGACCCACACGCCGAATGAACGCATCCAAGCCTACACCCAGGCCATCATGGACCTCGGCGCCATGGTCTGCACCCGCCGGCGCCCGGGATGCGCGGCCTGCCCGGTGCGCGAAGGCTGCCTTGCCTACGCCCGCAACAACCCCGACGCCTACCCTGGCAGCAAGCCCAAAAAAGAAAAGCCGGAAAAAAGCGTCTGGATGCTGGTGATCGAAGACGGCGAGGGCCGGATTCTACTAGAACAGCGCCCACCCAGCGGGATATGGGGCGGTCTGATGAGTTTCCCGGAGGCTGATCCGGCACTGCAGCCGGAGGAGCTGCCCGAGCACTGCGAGACCTCGCTCGGGCTGCAGACCTCCGAGCCCGAAACACTGGCGCCTTTCCGCCACACATTCAGCCACTATCACCTCTGGATCCAGCCGGTAAAGCTGACCGCCATCAGAACGCGCGTTCTTTCGGATAACGGCCGTCATCAGTGGCTCCCGCGCCAGAATGCTCTGGAGGCCGGACTGCCTGCACCAATACGCCGGCTGCTCAGCTAGACCCTATCCTCAAGTTCCAGCAGCCCGGTCTCCAGATGGTCAAGCATCCGCTGGAGGCTCGGCAGCGTCCGCCGGCAGCCTGTCAGCCCGAACTCCACCTGATCGCCATAGGTCGCCAGGGTCATATTCAGACCCAGCCGGTCCATGGCAATCGAGACCGGGTACATCCCCTCAAGGCGGGCGCCATTCCAATACAGCGTTGACTCCGGCCCGGGCACATTCGAGATCACCACGTTGAAGGTCTGCCATTTAGGGGCCATCCCGGTCAGAAGCTGGAAAACGGCTGGCGCCAGAGTCAGAGCCGTGTAGTTGATGACCTCCTCGGCAGACATGGCGCGGTAGCGCGCCTTCTGCCTGTGCACCTCTTCATGGATGTGCCTGAGCCTTTCAAGCGGATCCGCCAGATGGGTGAAGAGAGAGGCAAGCAGAATGCCCACCTGGTTACCGCCTTCGCTGTCATCGCGGCGCAGGTTTACTGGCACCATGGCAATCAGGGGCTTATCCGGCAGCTCATCCTGCTCAAGCAGATAACGGCGCAGGGCAGTCGCGCACATGGCCATGACCACGTCATTGACGGTTGTACCGGTGGCTTCGCAAACATTGCGGATACGAGCCAGTGAATAGGACTGGGCCGCGAAACGGCGGGATCCCGAGATGCTGTTGTTCAGCACGCAGCGCGGGGCATGAAAAATGGACCCGTAGCCTGGATGCTGGCGGGATTCGTTGATGGTGCGCAGCAGCTCTTTCGCCACAGTGGGCACGGTCCCGAGCTGCTTACCGGAGCGCTCAAGCATGCGCGCCACGCTGCGCCACAGCGTTGACCCCCCTTCATCCAGGCTGCCGCTGGATTTCGGTGGCATGGCCCAGATTGGCGGCATCTCCCGTTCATCCGGATCAGCCGACAGCATGCGCTGGGCCATGCGCATGGCGGAGACGCCATCGACCAGCGAATGATGGACCTTGGTGTAAAGCGCGAACCGGCGATCCGTTACCCCTTCGATAAGATGGCATTCCCAGAGGGGACGGTCACGATCCAGAAGATGACTGTGTTCGGAGGACACGAAGGCCAGAAGCTCACGGATCCGCCCTGGTGCCGGCAGTGCTTCGCGACGGAAATGATGCCCCAGGTCCAGATCGTCGTCCGGAACCCAGACTGGCTGCGCAAAACGATGGGAAAGGCGCTGATTGAACGGTGGTGACACCTGCCGATACTCACGCAGCGACTGCGCGAGACGGACCGCGTAGTCATCAGGCGCCCCTTCCGGGAAGGAGAACAGCTGGAGTCCCCCCACATGCATAGGCTGCTGGCGCTGTTCAAGCCAGAGAAACAGCTGGTCAACAGGGCTGAGAGGGGGCACGCTACCTCCGGACTAAAGGATTCACCTTCAGGATAGAACAACACCTGCCAGAGAAAATTGACCCCGTTCAAACCAGAGGCCGTCATTACGACGCTAAGGGCATTCCTCAAGCTGCGCGAGCGCTGCCTCGCACACCCGTTCCATGGATCGGTTATCACAGGCAATGACGATGTCTGAATAATGTCGATAAAGATCCAGGCGTTCTTCAAACAGATCCTGAATGCTTTGGTCCGGCCTTTTGGAAATGCCCCGCAGGCTGTAGTCACCGATCCGGTTGCGGACCGTATTGAGCGAGACGTCGAGAAAGACCACCACACTGCTGGTCTTAAGATGGGCCATGCCCGCCTCGCTATAGACCACACTACCGCCAGTAGCAATCACGTGGTTGGAAACCGCCAGCGACAGCAACACCTGCTCTTCCACCTCGCGCAGCGCTTCATAGCCCCGCTCATCGACAATCGACTGAAGGCTTGAGCCCGTCCGACTCTGGATCAGCAGATCCGTATCCACAAAATCCCGGCCACTGGCTTTAGCCAGTAGCACACCAACGGTGCTCTTGCCCGAGCCCGGCATACCAATCAACGCAATATTGCTTTTGCGCTCATCCATCAATCCGAAACCTGCCCTCTTTGATTTTTCCCCCATGATACGTCAAATCGCCAGCGCAGGGACCACCTGGCAGTCCATATTCCCCCTTTAACCGTACCTCAAGGCATGAGTCACAAACCACTTCCCGAGAAAATCTGCCCGGTCTGCCAGCGCCCCTTCAAATGGCGGCGTAAATGGGCACGCTGCTGGGATCAGGTGACCTATTGCAGTGAACGCTGCCGGCGCCACCGCCGACACCCGGAGCAAGTGCTGCGATGACAACCGTTGTCTGGTTCAAAAGAGACCTGCGGGTGGATGATCATGGCCCGCTGTATGATGGGGTCGAAGACAACCTCCTGCCTCTCTACGTGGTCGAGCCGGATTACTGGTGCCTTGCGGATACCAGCGAGCGCCAGTGGGCCTTCATCCGTGACTCGCTGCATGAGCTGGACACTGCCCTGCGTGCTCTGGGCGCCCCCCTGATCATCAAACACGGTGATGTAATCAAAGTTCTGGAGCAGTTGCGACAACAGACTGGCTTCACCCATCTGGTCAGCCACCAGGAGACGGGGAATGACTGGACCTTCCAACGGGACCGCGCTGTTGCCTGCTGGTGCCGGCAGAATGGGGTTCAATGGCGGGAATACGCGCAATTCGGCGTGGTCCGGGGCCCGCATGACCGGGATCACTGGGACCAGGCATGGCGACAAGTAATGCAAGCGCCCGCTTACCCTGCGCCGTCACGCATCACCCCATCACTGACGGATAACCTTCACCCTCCTGAATCGGTGATCACACCGGTGTGCTGGGATCAACGCCCCTGCCCCGGACGCCAGCGTGGCGGCATGAGCCAGGGAGACAATCTGCTTGAAGAGTTCCTGAAACAGCGGAGCAAGGGTTACGAGAAGCGGATCTCCAGCCCGGTAACCGCTTGGGAGGCCAGCTCACGCCTGAGCCCACACATAGCCCACGGTACGGTCTCACTGCGACGCATCGTGCAACAGTGCCAGACCATAGCAGCCGCCCCGGAGATACCAGCCGGGCATCGCCGCAGCCTCAGAGCCTTCCGTTCGCGCCTGCACTGGCACTGCCACTTCATACAAAAGCTGGAAGATGAGCCAGCCATTGAGTTCCGGACCATCCACCCGGACCTGGAAGGACTACGCCAGCCCGGCGAATCGCCGGAGGCGCTTGAGCGTTGGTGCCAGGGCCTCACTGGCTGGCCGCTGGTGGACGCCTGCATGCGGGCACTCCACCACAGCGGATGGATCAATTTCCGGATGCGGGCCATGCTCATGGCCGTCGCCAGCTATCATCTGCATCAACACTGGCGTGAGCCGGCCCTGCATCTGGCACGGCTTTTCACCGATTACGAGCCTGGCATCCACTACCCGCAGGCCCAGATGCAGTCAGGGCTGACCGGCATCAACGCCCTACGCATCTACAACCCGGTGCTTCAATCGCAGAAACTGGACCCCCAAGGTGTCTTCATCCGCGACTGGGTCCCAGAACTTGCCGGTCTACCCGCAGAATGGGTTCATACCCCCTGGGGCCTGTCATCCACACAGCGCGACCAGTTCGGTGCCGGGGCGTATCCTTTACCTGTTATTGATCATGAGGAAGGCGCGCGCCAGGCCAGGGCCCACATCAAAGCGTGGCGACAGCAGCATGTTCGCAGAGAAGCCACCAACCAAGTGCTGCAGCGCCACGGCAGCCGTGCCAACCAGCCGCGCAGGCCGCGCGCCGGGACACGCGCCAAGCGCCGCAAAGGCAGCAACGCTCAGATGGACCTGTTTGAGTAACGGCTGCATGAGCCACGCTAAAGCGCGTTGACGTTAACCAATGCCTCTTCCGCTTTCGCCAGAACCGCTGCGCGTTGTTCTTCACCCTGCTTTTCCCAGTTCCGGTAAATCATGCCCATGCGCGGATTGGACTTGAAGTGCTCGCGGTGACGATCAATGAAATGCCAGTAAAGGCTGTTGAACGGACAGGCATCCGGGCCGGTGGTGGCGTTCACGTTGTAGACGCAGTGGCGGCAGTGATCGGACATCCGGTTAATGTACTTACCGCTAGCCGCGTAAGGCTTCGATCCCAGAATGCCACCGTCCGCATGCATCACCATGCCCTGGGTGTTGGGCCGCTCCACCCAATCGAACGCATCCGCGTAGACGCCCAGGTACCAGTCGCAGATCGCCTCGGGATGGACGCCGGCCAGCAGCGCGAAGTTACCCGTCACCATCAGCCGTTGAATGTGGTGGGCGTAGGCGTGCTCCAGGGTGTTGCCGATGGCTTTGGCCATGCAGCGCATCCGGGTGTCGCCGGTCCAGTAGAAAGCTGGCAGAGGCGCGGTGTTGCCGAGCCGGTTTTCATCCGCATAGCCGGGCATCAGCGTCCAGTAGAGCCCGCGCACGAACTCCCGCCACCCCAGGATCTGGCGGATAAAGCCCTCAACGGCATTCAACGGCGCGCGACCGGCATGATATTGCGCCTGGGCCGCCTCGCAGACTTCCCTCGGGAGCAACAGCCCGATATTGAGATAGGGCGAAAGCAGCGCGTGGAACAGATTCGGCTCGTCATCGGCCATGGCGTCCTGGAAATCGCCGAACCACGGCAGCCGGTGTGTCAGAAAGTGGTCCAGGGCAGCCAGCGCGTCTTCCCGGGTGACTGCCCAGCCGAAGGAATCCGTGTTACCAATGTGGCCACCCAGGTGGGATCCGACCTCCGAAATAACGGCCCTGGTCGTGGCATCCGGCTCAACCCGGAACGCCGGAGGTGCCGGCGGATCACCTTTCCACTTCTTACGGTTTGACGCATCCAGGTTCCACTCACCGCCCTCGGGCTGACCATCGGCATCCACCAACAGGCCCGACTCCCGGCGCAGCTCCCGGTAGAAGTACTCCATGCGCCACTGCTTGCGGTTACGGGTCCACTTCTGAAAGCGCTCAACGGTGGCAAAAAAGCGGTTGTCCGGACGAATGCTCAGCGATACTGGCAACTCCCACTGCCGCATCGCCTGATCCAACCGCCACTCACCGCATTCGGTGGCAACCACGCCCTCGGCTCCCACGGCGTCAGCCGTCTCGCGGACTACGTCGCCAAGGCTTTGATGCGCACTGTCTGGATCAAACGCATGGTAATGAACACACCACCCCGCCTGCTCCAGCTCCGTTGCAAAGTGGCGCATAGCGCTGAAAATCAGCGCCAGTTTCTGCTTGTGGTGATTGGTGTAGCCAGCCTCTTCGGCGACCTCGGCCATAACAACATGGTCGCGGTTGGGGTCGGCTTCCGCCAATGCAGTGAGTGACGGAGTGAGTTGATCGCCGAGGATCAGAATAAGATTGCGGGGATTGTTTTCAGTCATACAGATCCCTACGCCTTGCACGGCTCTGCGGTTCTCCTAGTATTACAGACGGAGCCCCATCGAGTCCCTCCCCAGGGGGACAGTGCACGTACCCCGACAAATGAACGTACCTATTGCATAATTTCATTTAAAAGGAGTCCCCATGCAAGACGATCGGCTATCGTGGCTGCTTCGCAAGGGAATGATTGCCCTGCCCGTCATCCTGATTCTGGTGCTGGCCCGATGCGGCGGTGACACCGCCGGCAGCAGCGACCAAACCTCGGGCGATGAAACGAATGGCTCGGCTCCAAGTCAGAGCACCGCTGAGCCGGCACCGGCCAAAAACAGTGAGCCCGCACGGGACGAATTCACCGCGAGCGACATCAAGGCCGCAATGCGCGAGCACATCGACAATCGCACGCGGATGGGCAACCCCGGCGTATTCGAGATAACGGACCCGCGGACCAGCCAGACCCTGGACCTGCGATTCCAGAAAATCCATGACCCGGTGCGCACCATGGGCGATGGCCACTACTTCGCATGCACCAACTTCGCGGCCATCGGCGACCCCTATAAAACCTATGACCTGGATTTCTGGCTGCAGGTGCATGATGGCGAGCTAATCGTGTACGAGGAGAACGTCCACAAGCTGCCCGTGCATCAAAACGGCCGATGGGTTCAACAACCCCGATACAACTTTGTGGATGACCGGATCAACCTGCTTCGGTAGCCGCCTACGGGCTAAAGAGCGGCACCGCAGTACACTGGAGCTGAGACTATGGACGATTTAAAGCTTCCCCTCTTCCTCGGCGGTTTTGCGCTGTTTTTCCTGATCGAGGGGATAGCGGCCAAGCGGCCCTGGCAGGAACCACGTGGAAAACGCCTGCGGATGCATGCCGCCGTGGCCGTATTCAACACAGTCGTCCTCAAGCTGCTCATCCTTGCGCCGTTTCTCTACTGGACAGAATACATTGCCAAACAGGGCTGGGGGCTGGCACCGATGCTGGGCTACAGCGGCGTTGGCGGCATCGTCGCGACCCTCATCGTGCTGGACATGTTCGATTACTGGTGGCACCGCTTCAATCACCGTGTGGGTCTGCTCTGGCGCTTCCACAAGGTGCATCACGTAGATACCCATGTAGACGTCACCACCGCTCTGCGCTTCCACCCTGGGGAACTGTTCATTTCCTTCTTCGTGAAACTCGTCTGGATTGGTGCCTGGGGACCAAGCCTGGCCGGGTTTGTGGCCTTTGAGATTGGCGTCAGCCTGGCCAGCCAGTTCCATCACTCAAACATCGACTTTCCTGAACGCTGGGAGCGTATGCTGCGTTTATTCATCGTGACCCCGCGATTCCATACCAGCCACCACACTGTCTCCCGCCGCACAGGCGATGCCAATTTTGCGACGATTTTCATCGTCTGGGACCGTCTGTTTGGAACCTATCAGGAGCCCGATGGCAAAGAGCTGGAGCACCTGGGACTGCCCGAGGGGCGCGACGATTATCTGTCATTTTTGGCCTGGCTCACTGAGCCACTATCACCGCGCAACGCGAATCAGGCTGATCCGGAGCGGCGAACGACGTCGTAAATCGAGATGGTCATTGACGGTGAGAACGACAGCGTCAAAGGTATCGAAAGCATGCTGATTGCATGTACGGCAGCGATGAGGAGCAAAAACAATGAAACGTTTTCAGGCAACCATTACCATCCTGGCAATGATGGCAGGGCTCACTATGGGTGGACTGGCAGTGGCATCCAGCCATGGCGATGAACATGCGGGTGACAATGCCCAGGCTGAAGAACACGCGCAGCACGATCATACTGATCAGGAAGCCGATTCTGGAGAAGACGACAGTTCCAGTGAAGACGATAGGTCCGAATCGGATGAGCACGCAGGCGAGGAAGCGCATTCCGATGACCAAGGCGACGAGCATGCCGGTGATTCAAGCTGGTAAGAACTAGCGTGGTCGGTCCGGACCTGTGCCATAACGCTACAGGTCCGGCCTTTCTAAGCAACCCATCGCCACCAAACCTTTGATATCATCGCTCTGACAGTAAACTCACTCAGCATTCCTTAAGACCTGCTTTCCGCAGCAGAGTCATCATTGGACACCAGCCTGTGAATGCTGACTGCATCAGATTCAGCGCAATAAACCCTGTAAAAAGAAGCCAGGCGGGGTGCAGAAAATGAGCCAGCAGTACGGAAATCAGCACGAAGGCACCTGCGATCAACCGGAGCGCATCATTAACAGTCATAGCCAGTTCCTCTCTCAACGCGGTTAGTTTAGAATAAACTAATACAGAAGTCGGGAAGCGACAAATGAAATCTCCAGAGTCCGCCACTGCACCTCAGAATCTCAGCAACGCCACCAACCTCACCGCCGAAGAGATGGCGGTGCATGCGGAAGAGGCAAGTCAGGTTCTGAAATCCATCGCCAACCCCAACCGGCTGATGATCCTGTGCTGCCTTATTCAAGAGGAAAAAACAGTGGGCACCATCAACAACGAGGTGCCTCTCAGCCAGTCCGCGCTTTCTCAACACCTGGCACGCCTCAGAGCGGAAAACCTCGTGATCTCACGCAAAGAGGGGCAGACGGTTCACTACCGGATCAAGGACCCTCGGATCATCGAGCTCATGTCGCACCTGTATGAGCTTTACTGCGCCCCTGAGCCCAGCGGTTAGGCGCACACCCTGAAACCACCTTGATTCACGGGCCCAAACAATTTAGATTATTCTAATATTAACCACAGTAAAGGGCCCGTCATGAACCGCTTTATCGCTGTACTGATGCTTGTTGCCATTATTCCAACCGCAGTCCCCGCTTCTGAGCCGCCACAATCCAGCGAGCTTGAGCAGCGCAAGGCGGGCGCCAGGGACGTTGTGACACAGCTGGCCGACCAACTTTCATCCGAGCTTAAGGCCGCCATGAAGGAAGGTGGCCCGAAAGCCGCCATCCGCGTCTGCCGTGACCGTGCCCCAGCGATTAAATCCAGGCTTTCACGCGAAACAGGCTGGCAGATCACCCGAGTGGGAACACGGGTGCGCAATCCGCTGCTGGGCATGCCGGATGCGCACGAGGCGGAGATCCTGTCCCGCTTCCAAAGCGAGCTTGACGACGGCGCCGCCATGCCAAAGCTGGAGCACGCCAGCGTGGAAAAAGCCGGCGACGACCGCTACTTCCGGTACATGAAGGCCATTGGCGTTAAACCCCAGTGCCTCGGCTGCCATGGCCCGGTTGAGAACCAGCCCAAAGCCATACGCACCACACTTGAGGAACAGTATCCTGCGGACAAAGCGGTGGGTTATGAAGCGGGCGAGCTGCGCGGCGCGTTCTCGGTCATCCAGAACATGGCTGACGCCTACGAAACGCCCTGAGCCCGATCAGCCATCTCCGCCTCAGCCGCTCAAAGACGCCGACAAAACTGTGCTCACAGACAGTGGCCCACGCATAGTCAGGGCGTTATGGTGGTTCCCAACGCCGAATGGCATTCACCAGCGAGGTGGCACGATGAAACAGCTCAAGAACGAAAAGGAAATGGTCAAAAAAGCCATTGAGGAAGGCATGAAGTATGGCGAAAACCGGGGCGTAGTGGAATTCGAGGCCACGGATTCACAGGCGCAGAAAATCGAATACATTTACCGCCTGCTGGTCCACGACAACATGATTCAGCCCATCCCGGAGGATCAGGTGTCACAAAAAGCCATGAAGCATAAGCTGGCAATCTGGGCATCGAAGCTCAAGTAGCGCTTAGAACAGACTGGGTGCTCAGGGATTGCATTATTGGTTCATGCCGGCTGACGCCGAGGGGTTTGCAAAATCGCGGGAAAGGTTGGTGCCCGGAGACGGAATCGAACCGCCGACACGAGGATTTTCAATCCACTGCTCTACCGACTGAGCTATCCGGGCCAATGGAGCGGTATTAAACCGATTTGGAGCGCCAGCGTCAAGGGCTGGCGCTCAAATCAGGTTATTCTTCTGGTGGAACGAAGCCATCAGCCTCGTCAGACTCCTCGTTGTTGAAGAACGCCTCCATCTGCTGCTGCAGATATTCCCGCGCCTTCGGGTCCAGCATGTTGAGGTGCTTCTCGTTGATCAGGCGGGTCTGGCGGGCCTGCCACTCCTCCCACGCCTGCTTTGAGATGTTGTTGAAGATGTCCTGGCCCTTCTCGCCCGGCAGCGGGGCAAAGTCGAGGCCTTCCAGGTCCTGTTGGTATTTGCGGCAGAAAACAGTTCTGGCCATTGAGCGGCTCCTGATTGGAAAGTGGTTCCGGGTTGATCAGCCCCGCATCATCTTTCGCAGCTTTTTCGTGAATGTCTTTTTCTTCGGCGGGTAAACACTGGGTTCACCCTTTGGCCGTGTCTTGAAGCGCCGGTGCACCCAGAGATACTGCTCCGGGTAGCGCCTGACCATGGTCGCAATCTCGTTGTTCAGGCGGGTTGCGTTCGCCACCTCATCGTCCGAGGGGTAGTCCTCGAAAATCTCGGAAAAGTGCACGCTGTAAACGCCATTGCCCTCCCGGAACTGGCTCAGAAACAGGACCGTTGCACCGGTTTGCCGGGCGATCCAGGCAGGTGTTGTGAGCGTTGCCGCCGGCACACCAAGGAAGGGTGCAAAAACGCTGTAGCGCGGGCCAAAGTCCTGATCACAGCCGTACCAAACAATGTTGCCTTCCTCAATGAAGCGCATCATCTCCCGCATCTGGCGCTTATCAAAGGCCGCGCCACTGAACTTGCGCCGGTTGCGCTCAATAACAGCATCAAACAGAGGATTGTTGTTCGGCCGGTACATATGGTTGAAGTCGAAGACGGCATTCGCAAAGGGCCCGGCAAAATCCAGAATGCTGAAGTGGCCACCCAGCATCAATATGCCTTTGCCTCGGCGGCGGGCTTCCTCCAGGTGCTCCTTACCATGCACTTCAAGCCTTTCAACATGCGGCTTCATGTTCCCCCACCAGGCTTTGGGACTCTCAACATAGCCCTTGGTGGTGGCGATAATGCTTTCCCGAACCAGCTTCTCCTGCTCCCGGGAAGACAACTCTGGGAAGCACAGTGAGATATTGGTGCGGGCAATCGTCCGGCGCTCGGCACCAATGAGATAGCTCCCCCACCCCAGCACTCGCCCGATTCCCTGCAACACGGGAAGCGGCAGATAGGCAAGCAGGCGCAGGACCCCGATCAGACACCAGGTCGGCCAGTAGCGTGGATGAAGGAAACGCCGGTAATAGTACTTGGGATCTATGGGACGCAAGGGCTCTGCTCTTATACATCAGTTATCACTGTAACCACTCAGAATACCGATTGCATGGCGAACGGTGAAGCACATTGGGTACAATCCGCATTCACCATTGCTCTGGTTTTACGTTCCAGCCCGCAACGGAGGCTATCCCCGATGACGACGCCCTACGCCGTTTGCGCACTCTACCGCTTTGTGCGCCTCGACGATTACGAACAGCTGCGCGAGCCACTGCGCCAGTTTCTGCTGGACCACGGCATCCGCGGCACCCTGCTTCTGGCCCGCGAGGGCATTAATGGCACCGTGGCCGGCTCCCGTGAGGCCATTGCCGCACTCAAGGCGCGCCTCGCTGAGGACCCGCGTTTCGACGGAATTGACTATAAGGATTCCGAAACGGACATCCAGCCATTCAACCGCACCAAGGTGAAGCTCAAGCGCGAGATCGTCACCATGGGCGTTGAGGAGATCGACCCGAAGCAGTCCGCCGGCACCTATGTAAAGCCTCATGAATGGAACGAGCTGCTAAAGGACCCGGAAGTGACCGTGATCGACACCCGTAACGAGTACGAGGTGGAAGTGGGCTCTTTCGAAAACGCCATCAACCCCGGCACTGATGCCTTCCGCGAGTTCCCGGAATACGCGGCCAAGCATCTGGACCCACAGAAACACCGCAAGGTGGCCATGTTCTGTACCGGCGGCATCCGTTGCGAAAAGTCCACGGCCTATCTCAGGGAACAGGGCTTTGAGGAGGTCTATCACCTGGAAGGCGGCATACTGCGTTATTTCGAGGAGATGCCGGAGGAGCAGTCGCTGTGGAATGGCGAGTGCTTCGTGTTCGACGAGCGCGTGGCAGTGAACCAGAACCTGGAGCGCGGTCAGTACGACCAGTGCCACGCCTGCCGTCGACCGATCACGGAAGCGGACAAGCAGTCGCCCCAATACCAGAAAGGCATCAGCTGCCCCAGATGCTATGAGTCACTCACTGAAGAGCAGATGGCACGCTTCGCCGAACGGGAGCGCCAGATCCGTCTGGCACAGCAACGTGGCGAGGCGCATGTGGGCGCGGAAGCCTCCGACGTGATCGAGCAGCGCCGCCGGGCCAAAAAGGCTCAGGACGAGTCCGCTAGCTGAGCGCCTTCCACGCCGTTTCGAGGCGACCCAGTGCCTCATTCAGATCCGCCATGGGGATGTTGAGCGGCGGCGCGAATCGCAGCACCGTGCCGCCCGCCACCAGCACCAGAACGCCCGTCTCCAGCGCGGCCGACACGAAGGTTTTGATGTTGTCGCTGTGGGGCTCGGCCAGTTCCGCTCCCATCAACAGGCCACGGCCACGCACATCGCGGAACAATCCTGTTTCCTCGGCCATGGCCTCCAGCCACTCAGTTAACCGCTGCTGGCGCTTCACTACACCACCCAGTATCTCATCCGTGTTGACCAGCTCCAGAACCCGACGCGCCACGGCGCAGGCCAAAGGGTTACCGCCATAGGTGGTTCCATGAGTACCGACCGTGAAACTCGCCGCGATGTCCGCCCGCGTGAGCATGGCCGAGATCGGAAACCCGTTACCCAGCGCCTTGGCGGTGGTCAGGATGTCCGGCTCCACGTGATAATCCTGATAGGCATAGAGCCGCCCAGTACGGCCCACGCCACACTGAACCTCATCAAAGATCAGCAGCAGCCCGTTGTCATCACAGATCCGGCGTAGTTCGCGCAGGAACCCGTAATCCGCCGGGCGCACACCACCCTCACCCTGCACCGGTTCCACCACAATGGCGCAGGTCTTATCCGAGATCTGCTCTTTTACCGAATCCGCATCATTGAAGCGCGCGTGCCGGATACCCTCCGGCCCTGGCCGAAAGCCATCCAGATACTTTGGCTGACCGCCGACGGCCACGGTGAACAGCGTCCGCCCATGAAAGCTGCCATCAAAGGCAATGATCTCGTGCCTGCCATCACCGTGATGATCCCAGCTGTAGCGCCGCGCCAGCTTGAACGCCGCCTCGTTGGCCTCCGCTCCGGAATTCGCAAAGAACGCCCGCTCCGCGAAGGTGTGCTCACACAGATACTGCCCCAGTTTCAGCGCCGGCTCGTTGGTCATGACATTGCTCACATGCCAGATCTTCGCCGCCTGCTCCTGCAGCGCCGCCATCACCCCGGGGTGCGAATGCCCCAGCGCCGTCACCGCAATCCCTCCGGCCAGATCAATGTACTCATGCCCCTCCTGATCCCAGACACGGGCGCCCTCGCCGTTCACCGGGATCACATCACCGGGCGCGTAGGTCGGAACCATGACTTCGTCAAAGGTGGCTCGGTTTACGGAGGAATCACTCATTCAATCGCTCTCTTTCGGAAAATTTCCATTCACAGCGCATGGCGGCACGCTCAAAGGGAGTGGTGTTGGTACTGCTTACCGGGAACCTCTGGAGCCATCGATGGCGGAAGAGGAGCGTACAGGGACGTATTTACAGCGTTTCCCGGGAAGCAGTACCAGCACCACTCCCCAGCAACTGACCCTCAGTCTTCCGCAACAGAAGGCCACACAACCTCCGGCCGCGGCACCCAAGGACACTCAATAACCCGCAACCGATGCGAAGGCGCCATCACATACTTTACCAGCAGCTTGTAAGAATCCAGATCAAACGCCAGCGCCTCGCGCCCCAGCTCCAGATCCCGCAACTCCGCCTCACTTTGAACCGTCGCAAGATGCGCCCAATTATAAAGCACATGGACATCCGTTCTACCCGTGGCCTCATTCTCTTCTACTACCCCGATCGCCCCGTCCCAGGGCCAGGTCGTCAGCTGCAGACTGTGGAAGGCAATCTTCGTGCGCAGATTGTAACGGGTGACATCCTCCACCTCCTCACAGGCACCCCGACACCGCCCCAGCCGCCGCTGAAAACAGGGCCCTGGTCCGCTTTCAAGCCCCAGCATCCGGTTGCACAGCTCATTCTTCTGGGCGATCCCCTGAAGCGCTTTCTGCGCATCCTTCTTAGACCGGAAAAGTCCGTGATACTGATCCAGACTTGAAGGATCAATCCGCCAGCTCATCTCAGCGCCAAGATACCCGGCCTCCGTCTCCGCCAGCGCGATACTGACCAGCCGTTTCGCCGCCCGTGAGCGCCGATTGTACAGCGGCTTGAGCGTCTTGATCTGGTGCAGCTCCAGCAGCAACGCCCCCAGCTCACCGGCTGTCTCGGTCCAGTCCACCCGCCGCATGCTCTGGGACAGCTGAACACCGCGGCTGCTGTTGTGATCCCCGGAGAAATGCGACGCCACCCGCTGGCGGATGTTGGTGCTCTTGCCCACGTAGAGCAGCACGTCATTCTCACCGTAGAAACGGTAGACCCCAGGCGTGTCCGGCAGCTCATCCAGAATATCCGGCGAAATATGGGAAGGAATGCTGGGGCGTTTCAGCAACGCCTGGATGGCCTGCTCAACCGAATCAACGCCCTGCTCGGACCGGGTACGCTCAAAGAACTGGACCATGGACACCACATCGCCCATGGCCCGGTGCCGCGGCCCTGGATTCAGCCCGTGGCGTTCGATCAGTGCATCCATATTGTGGCGCCGGTATTCCGGATAAAGCCGGCGGGATAGCTTCACCGTGCACAGCACCGGCGCCGCAAACGCCTTCCCCAGCCGCCGGAACTCCGCCTTGATGAAGCCGTAATCAAAGCGCGCGTTATGCGCCACGAAGACCGCATTACCCACCTTTTCACGGAAGGTCTCCGCCACCTCCTCAAAACGCGGTGCATCCGCCACCATGGCATTGGTGATGCCGGTCAGGGACTCGATGTAGTGCGGGATGGTCTGCTCCGGATTCACCAGCGTTTGCCAGTCCCCAACCACCTCGCCGTCTTCCCACAGGCGCAGACCAATCTCGGTGACGCGGTCGCGCGAGGCACTTCCGCCCGTGGTTTCAAGATCGATGAAGGCGAGTTTCATAAAGCAATATCCTTACAGACCTGTAACGGGTCTACGCGCCGCAGTGCTCCGGGGATTGCCCATTTCAGGCACATACGAGATGCTACGGAGCGTTGAATGGATGGCACCAAAGGAACCGCATAACCTTATCTATAAAACCCATTTTGATAAGAACAGCTGCTTATATATCCTAGACATAGATGACCACAACCCTCAGGAGAATGCCCAATGACTCTCAGAATCGGACAGACAGCACCGGATTTCACGGCCCAGACCACCGAAGGCAAGATCAACTTTCACGAATGGATCGGCGACAGCTGGGCCATCATCTTCTCGCACCCGAAGGACTTCACACCGGTGTGCACCACCGAGCTGGGTTACATGGCCAAGCTGAAGCCGGAGTTCGATAAGCGCAACACCAGAATCATCGGCCTCTCCGTCGACCCGGTGGACAACCACGCGGGCTGGGCCAGAGACATTGAGGAAACTCAGGGCACCGCGCCAAACTACCCTATGATTGGCGACACCGACCTGAACGTTGCGCAGAAGTACGACATGCTGCCCGTTGATGAAGAAGCGGAAGCCGAAGGCCGCACACCGGCCGACAACGCCACCGTACGCTCGGTGTTCATCATCGGGCCGGACAAGAAGATCAAGGCCATGCTCACCTACCCCATGACCTCTGGCCGTAACTTCGACGAAGTGCTGCGCTTGCTGGACTCCTGCCAGCTGACCGCCAAAGAAACCGTAGCCACACCCGTGAACTGGCAAAGCGGTGACGATGTCATCATCCCGCCGAGCGTGAGCGACGAAGACGCGCATAAAAAGTACCCGGAAGGCTTCACCACGCACAAGCCTTACCTGCGTACGGTCAAGCAGCCGAAGTAACCACTCCGACGGCACGACACAAAAAACCCGGCTTCCGAGCCGGGTTTTTTATTTCTGGAAGCTCAACAGTCTGGAGAGGAGAGTGCGGCAGGGCCTAAAGCTTACTCCGCCGACAATGCCTCATGGAACATCGCCGGCGTGCGCTCCGCCTCGACGATTCCAGCACGCACCAGGAAATCCCCGAAGTACTCACCAGACTCCCGCTCAGCCGCATATCGCGCCAGCATCGGATCCAGAATCCCGAGGATGGTTTCCTCGTCAATATTCTCGCGGTACAGCCGATTCATCCGCTCACCACGGTGATCCGCGCCCAGATACAGGTTGTACTTACCCAACGCCTTGCCAGTCAGGCCAATCTCCCCCAGATAGGGCCGCGCACAACCATTAGGGCAGCCCGTCACACGCACATTGAGAGCCTGCTCCGAAAGCCCATGCTTCGCCATCAGCGCATCCAGCTTCCCAACCAGCTCCGGCAGATACCGCTCTGACTCTGCCATGGCAAGAGCACAGGTCGGAAAGGCCACGCAGGACATGGCGTTACGCGCCAGCGGCGTGCTCTTGGTTCCATCACGCAGCCCATACTGGTCCACCAATGCCTGGATGCTGCTCTTCTGTTCCGGCGTTACGTTGGCAATGACCAGATTCTGATTACAGGTAACCCGGAATTCGCCCGTGTGCACCCTGGCAATCTCCCGAAGGCCCGTGCGCAACGGGTAACCGTCCCAGTTCGCGATCCGGCCACTGTCGATGTGCACCGTCAGATGGCTGTTGCCGTTTTCGCCTTCAACCCAGCCAAAACGGTCACCGTTATGTTCGAACTCATAGGGCCGCGCCTCCTCCATCGGTTGACCGTGGTACTCGGCGAATTTCTCGCGCAACCAATCCAGGCCATAGTCATCCATGGTGTACTTAAAGCGTGCATGGGACCGGTTGGTGCGGCAGCCATGATCCCGCTGGATTGCAGTGATGGCTTCACAAGCATCTGCGGCCTGATCCGCCGGTACGAAGCCGGCCACCTCCCCCAGGCGTGGATAGGTTTCAGGCTCACCATAGGTGGTCCCCATGCCACCACCGACGGCGATATTGAAGCCGCGCAGCTCACCGCCCTCAACAATGGCGATCAGACCGATGTCGTTGGCGAACACATCCGCATCGTTCTCAGGCGGCACCGCAAGCGCAATCTTGAACTTACGCGGCAGATAGTAGTAACTATAAAAATCCTCTTCCTCTTCACCCACACGGTGCACGCATTCCTCACCAAGCCAGATCTCGGCATAGGCACTGGAGCGCCACATCAGGCGCTCGCTGATCTCAGCGGACAAGCGGTGAATTTCGGCATGCAGCTGCGACTCGTGGGGATTCACGTTTGAGACCACGTTTCGGTTCACATCCCCGCAGGCGCCCTTGGAGTCAATGCCCAGGTCATTCACCCGCTGCATGAGCGTTCGCATCTTGTTCTTGAAAACGCCGTGAAACTGAAACGTCTGGCGTGTAGTCAGCCGCAGTGTGTGGTTGGCGCACTCATCGGCCACCTCGTCCAGCCCCAGCCACTGTGTGGGCGTCAGCACACCACCTGGCAGGCGCAGACGTACCATGTGCATGTACAGCGGCTCCAGCTTCTGTTTGCGGCGCTCGTCGCGCACGTCGCGGTCGTCCTGCTGGTAGCTGCCGTGGAACTTGGTCAGCTTGGTGTCCGCCTCCGCGATGGCACCCGTGGCCTCATCCGCCAGGCTTTCCTCAATGGTGCCCCGCAGGTAGTGACTCTCGCGTTTGATGATCTCGGCTTCTGGCAGTTTATCGGCCATCAGTACACATCCCGTTGGTAACGTTTCTCGCGGGCAAGATCCCGCAGGTATTCGGTGGCCTCATCACGGCTCTTGTTGCCCTCGTGGGCAATCATGTCGATCAGGGCCTCGTTCACATCCGGCGCCATGGCGTCGGCATCCCCGCACACATAGATATAGGCACCGTCCTGGAGCCAGCTCCAGAGCTCAGTGGCGTAGTCCCGAATCCGGTCCTGCACATAGACCTTTTCCGCCTGATCGCGGGAGAAGGCGACGGTAATGTGCTCCAGCATCCCCTGCCGGCGCCACGCCAGCCATTCACTCTGGTAGAGGAAGTCCGCGCGGAATTGCTGCTCTCCAAAGAACAGCCAGTTACGGCCATTCGCGCCGCGTTCTTCCCGTTCCTGCAGGAAAGCCCGGAAGGGAGCCACGCCAGTCCCCGGCCCAACCATAATAATGGGCGCGTCATCATCGTCCGGCAACTTAAAGTTCTTGTTGGGGTCGATGTAGACGGGCACACTCGCGTCGTCTTCCAGCCGGTCCGCCAACCAGGTGGAAGCCACTCCTTCACGCTCCCGATTGTGCGATTCGTACCGTACGGCGGCCACAGTTATGTGAACTTCGTCCTCGACTGCCGCCTGGCTGGACGCAATGGAATAGAGCCGTGGTGGCAGCTTGCGCAGCATGCCAGTGAGGGTATCCGCGCCCAGCCCCTCCACAGGCCATGCCTCGGCCAGATCCAGAAGATCGCGGCCGCGCATCCACTCGTTCAAGGCCGATTGATCCTCAAGCAGTTTCTGCAGCTGAGCATCACCACTGTAGCCCGCCCATTGCTCCATCAAGGGCTTGGTCAGCACCGTGATCTCACGGTAGTGCTGGAGCGCCTGCGCCAGGGTTGTCTGGGTTTCCCCCAGCGAAACCGTTTCATCCGCACTCAGCCCCAGCTTTTCGATGATTGCCGCCACCAGCCTGGGCGTATTCTGCGGATAGATACCAACCGCATCGCCCGGCCGATAACTCAGCCCTGAATCCTCCAGTGAGAGCTCAATATGACGGGTTTCCTTGTTGGAACCACGGCCGTTGAGCACGATGTTCTCAAGCACCGGAGCCGGGAATGGATGCTTACGGTCGTACTGGGACTTACCCGGCGCGGATCCTGTGGCCTGGCTGCCAGCCGCCGACACTGCCGCCCCGGCCCTGGCTTCGATCGCGTCCAGCATCGCACTGACCCAGGCCTCTGCCGGATCGTCGTAATCCACATCGCAGTCAACCCGCTCCACCAGCTGGGTGGCCCCCAGTTCGGCAAACCGGGCGTCGAAATCTTTCCCCGTCTGGCAGAAATGCTCGTAGCTGGTGTCTCCGAGTGCCAGAACGCCGTAATGGACGCCCTTCAGCCCAGGTGCCTTGCGGCTGTGCATGAACTCGTGAAAGTCCAACGCGCCGTCCGGCGGATCACCTTCGCCATGGGTGGATGCCAGCACCGCCACGTGACTCTCGCTCTTGAGCTGGCGTGGTTTGTAATCCGCCATATCCACGACCGTGGCATTGATGCCCCGGGCACTGGCCTGTTCCCCGAGCATTTCGGCCACACCCTCGGCATTACCGGTCTGGGAGCCGTAAAGAACGGTCAGCGAAGGGGTCTCCGCACTGGCCGCTGCAGCACCGCCGGCGGAGGGCTGGCCGGTCTGGGCAGCACGCCAGCCGGCCAGATACCCGGAAAGCCAATCAACCTGGTGGCTTTCAAGGGCACCGAGCACGTCGTTGAGCTGGCGAGCCTGCTCGTCAGTCAGGGGTGAGTTGTTCGATGATAGCGTCATCAGGAATAAGCACCTGTTATCCAATAGCACGATGACCTAAAGGGTAACAGCGATAAGTTATCGCTTTAACCCATCCATGAATGTTTTTTTATGGGTTTTACCGATAATTAATAATGGCTTACCGGATGAACACAAAAAACCCCGGCTGAAGCCGGGGTCAGATGAATGCCCAACAACCGGGGAGCTAGAGCAGCAGCTCCCTGAGATCCCCAAGCGTCGTCGACAGCAACGTGGTGAAGCGGGCCGCGTCTGCGCCGTTGATGGCGCGGTGGTCGTAGGACAGCGACAGCGGCAGCATCAGCCGCGGCTGGAACTGGGCGCCATCCCAGACCGGCTCCATAGCGGCTTTTGAGGCGCCAAGAATCGCGACCTCGGGCGAGTTCACAATGGGCGTGAACGCAGTGCCGCCAATGCCACCGAGGCTTGTGATGGTGAAGCAGGCACCGCTCATGTCGTTGTTCGTAAGCTTCTTGTCGCGCGCCTTGCCCGCCAGCTCCTGGGCCTCCGCTGCCAGCTGCCAGATGCTCTTGCGGTCCACGTCCCGGATCACGGGCACCACCAGCCCGTTGGGTGTATCCACCGCGATGCCGATGTGACAGTAGTGCTTCTGGATGATCTGCTCGTTCGCCATGTCCAGTGACACATTGAACTGCGGATAGGTGGTGAGGGCATGGGCACAGGCCTTCATTAGGAAAGGCAGCAGCGTCATCTTCACGCCCCGCTTCTCGCCCTCGGCCTTGTGGTCCTTGCGGAAGGCTTCCAAATCGGTGATGTCCGCCTTCTCGAACTGGGTTACGTGCGGCACGTTGAGCCAGCTGCGATGCATGCCCTGGGCAGTCAGCCGCTGGATCTTGGTCATGGATTGACGCTCGACCTCGCCGAACTGGCTGAAATCAGGCAGGGGCACCTCGGGGATACCGGCACCACCACCGGCAGGCGCACTGGCGCCGGACTGGAGCTGGTTGCGCACCCAAGCCTGAACGTCTTCCTTAAGGATGCGTCCTTTTGGCCCACTGCCTTGAATCTGCTGCAGGTCCGCGCCGAATTCGCGGGCGATACGACGCACAGAGGGCCCGGCATGGACGCGTTTGCCTGAGGCGGTGTCGGAAGAAGCGCTCTGAGACGCATCGGCCTTGGTGTTGTCGCGAGCAGGGCTCGCTCCTGCAGCGGGAGCTTCTTTCTTGTGCTCTGGTTGTTTATCAGCACCTGTGCCCTGCGCACTACTGTCTGCAGCCTCCAGCATGCCGACGACGTCGCCCTCCTTGAGGGAATCGCCCACCTTCACATCCAGACGGGTGATCTTCCCGGTGGCCGGAGATGGCATTTCGACCGTGGCCTTATCGGATTCCAGTTCCAGCAGTGGGTCCTCGGCGTTCACTGAATCGCCAACACCGACCAGAACCCCAACGATTTCAACCGACTCGGCGCCGCCGAGTTCGGGGACGTGGATCTCCTGTTCGCCGGCGGAAGTTCCGGATGCCTCGGAAGCCGCATCCCCGGCCTGCGAGTCGGTATCCGCTTCCTGCGCCTCATCGCGAGCGGGGCTCGCTCCTGCAGGTTCCTCGTCGCTTTCGGACTGGTCGCTGTCGCCGGAGGCGCCGGCTTCGGCGGTTTCCATCATGCCTACAAGATCGCCTTCCTTGAGGGAATCGCCCTCCTTCACATCCAGACGGGTGATCTTTCCGGCTGCCGGTGCCGGCAGTTCCACCGTCGCCTTGTCGGACTCAAGCTCCAGCAGCGGGTCCTCGGCATTGACTGAGTCCCCAACGCTGACCAGAACGCCGACAATTTCTACTGACTCCGCACCGCCCAGCTCGGGAACCCGGATTTGCTGTTCACTCATAGTGCCGTGTCTCCTTTTACTGGCGGATCAGCTGGACGCCGGATTGGGTTTATCGCCATCGATACCGTACTGGTTCATGGCCTCAATGACCGTCGCGTGCTCCACGCGGCCTTCCTCAGCCAGCGCGTTCAGCGCAGCAGCCACCACGTGGTAGCGATCCACCTCAAAGAAGGCCCGCAGGTTCCAGCGGGTGTCAGAGCGCCCGAAACCGTCAGTGCCCAGAACGTGGTAAGGGGCTGGCACAAAGGCACGGATCTGCTCGGACTGCAGCCGGATGTAATCCGTGGAGGCGATCACCGGCCCTGTCTGGTCCCTGAGCTGGTCGTGGACCCAGGAGGTCCGGTTTGTCTTGTCCGGGTGGAGGCGGTTCCAGCGCGCCACATGCTGGCCATCGCGGGCCAGCTCACCAAAGCTGGTTACGCTCCACACATCGGAGCCCACCTTGAATTCCTCCTTCAGCATCTGCGCTGCGGCCCTCACTTCATTGAGGATGGCACCGCTGCCCAGCAGCTGAACCCGGGGCGCTTTGTCCTTCGCCTTACCCGCCACGTTCACGGTCTCCAACTGATAGAGGCCGCGGATGATGCCCTCCTCAGCCCCCTTGGGCATGGGCGGGTGCTGATAGTTTTCGTTGAGCAGCGTGATGTAGTAGTAGATGCTCTCGTTTTCCTGATACATCCGCCGCATCCCATCCTGGATGATCACCGCTACCTCGTAGGCGTAGGTGGGATCGTAGGTCAGGCAGTTGGGCACCACGTTGTGCAGGATCAGCCCGTGGCCGTCCTGGTGCTGGAGCCCTTCGCCATTGAGGGTGGTGCGGCCAGACGTACCGCCCAGAAGGAAACCCCGGGCACGCATATCACCAGCAGCCCAGCACAGGTCGCCCACCCGCTGGTAACCGAACATGGAGTAGAAAATGTAGAACGGCATCAATGGGTAATCGTGATTGCTGTAGGCCGTGGCTGCCCCGATCCAGGCGGACATGGCGCCGGCTTCGTTGATGCCTTCCTGAAGGATCTGGCCCTTTTTGTCCTCCCGGTAGTACATGATCTGGTCCCGGTCCTCGGGCGTGTACTTCTGGCCCTCGGAGGTGTAGATGCCGGTCTGGCGGAACAGCCCCTCAATGCCGAAGGTGCGGGCCTCGTCCGGCACAATGGGCACCACGCGCTGACCCACCTGCTTGTCCTTGAGCAGGATGGTGAGCATGCGCACGAACGCCATGGTCGTGGACATCTCTTTCTCACCGGTACCCTCGAGCAGCTTGTCGAAGGCACTGAGTTCCGGGACCTTGAGCGGACGGGCATCGCGGCGCCGGCGCGGCAGATGACCACCAAGGTTACGCCGGCGTTTCTGCATGTACTGCATCTCCGGGCTGTCGGCGGCCGGGCGGTAGTAGGGCAGGTTCTCCAGCTCGTCGTCGTTGACCGGCACGGCGAAGCGATCCCGGAATGCCTTGAGCCCCTCTTTATCCAACTTTTTCACCTGGTGGGCGATGTTCTGCGCCTCCGCGCCCTTGCCGAATCCATAGCCCTTGATGGTGTGCGCCAGAATGACCGTGGGCTGGCCCTTATTGTTCACCGCCTCGTTGTAGGCGGCATAGACCTTGTACGGATCGTGGCCGCCACGGTTAAGCGCCAGGATGTCGTCATCGGTCAGCTCCCTGGCGAACGCCGCCAGCTCCGGGGTCTGGCCAAAGAAATGCTTGCGCGTGTAGGCCGGGCCCTGGCTCAGGTAATTCTGGAGCTCGCCGTCACAGGTGCGATCCAGCGCTTCCTGGAGCACCCCCTCGGTGTCCTTCTCGAACAGGGTATCCCAGTGGCGGCCCCAGACAACCTTGAGCACGTTCCAGCCGGCTCCGCGGAAAATGCCTTCCAGCTCCTGGATGATCTTGCCGTTGCCGCGCACCGGCCCGTCCAGGCGCTGCAGGTTGCAGTTGACCACGAAGATGAGGTTGTCCAGGTTCTCGCGCCCGGCCAGACCAATCGCCCCCAGAGTCTCGGGCTCGTCGCATTCGCCATCACCGACGAAGCACCAGACCTTGCGGTCACCACTTTCCACCAGCTCCCGGTTATGCAAATACTTCATGATATGGGCCTGGTAGATCGCCTGGATCGGCCCCAGCCCCATGGACACAGTGGGGAACTGCCAGTAGTCCGGCATCAACCAGGGGTGGGGATAGGAGGAGATGCCGTTTTCCAGCGTATCCTGACGGTAGTGGTCGAGCTGCTCCTCGCTCAGCCGCCCCTCCAGGAAGGAGCGGGCGTAGATGCCCGGTGCTGCGTGGCCCTGAAAATAGACCAGATCCGGCTCACGGCTTTCATTGCCGCCATGGAAGAAATAGTTGAACCCAACATCGTATAGAGTGGCGGCCGAGGAGAAGGTGGAGATGTGGCCGCCCAGATCCCCCGGCTTCATGTTCGCCCGCATCACCATTACAAGTGCGTTCCAGCGGATCAGCGAGCGAATGCGGCGTTCCATGAACATGTCGCCGGGCATCCGTGCCTCGTCTGTAGGCTGGATGCTGTTACGGAAGGGCGTGGTGATGGCGTAGGGCATGGGCGTGCCCGCCCGGGTGGCCCTGTCTGAAAGTTTCGAGAGCAGGTATTCCGCCCTCTCAACGCCCTCGTATTCGATAACCGATTCCAGTGCCTCCAGCCATTCCCGTGTTTCGACCGGATCCTCGTCTTCGCGCATCAGGGCCTCCTCCGTCGTGGGCATCTCGCCGTACATCACCTAACACTAACATAGCTCATTGCAGTGCGATTGCGCGGATTAGTTCACAGTTTCCGGATAGACCACCCTTACAGCGCTGAACAGAATTTGACCTTCTTTAACGGAACATTACACTTTGTGTAGAAATCTTGCCCACGGATCCGGAGCGCCATCATGAAAAAGGTAACCAAAACTCTGGCTCTTGCCCTCGTCAGTACCCTGCTGGGGGGGTCCGTTCAGGCAGTGGAAATGATGGATGAATCAGCCCTTGGAGGCGTCCATATCGACGCTGGCAATGTGCTCAGCGTTGTCGGGCCCACTGCAGCCGGTGGTGGGGAAGCGCCGCCCATCCAGCAAACAGCGGGGAAACAGGCCAGTCTGAGCATGGCGCTGGGCGTGGCAGACACTGAACCCAACCGCCCTGGCCGCCGGGCCGAGGACGAGCGCAGCATCCTTTCGCTGGTATTCGCGGAACCGGAGGTTTCAATTCCCCGCGAACGCTCAGTGCCGAGCCCTGCCAGCAACGGCCAGACGCTGACAGTCATCGACCCCCGCGAGCACCGCCTCCAGAGCTTTATTGAACCCATTCAGGGGCGACCGGTTGTGAATATGGGATTCGATGTACGGGTGGAACAGATTCAGTGGCAGGGGGTGCGCTTTCCCAAACAGGCCATCTCCCGTGACGGCTTCAATCAAACCCTTTATGGATTGGAATTTCAGGGCAACGGGCGCATGATGCGCAGTATTGACTGAAACGCTGCACGCGCCGTTACACCAGCATAGCTTAGCTGCATCAGGCAGGACGCTTGGCCCAGATGCCGCGACGGCGCCCATCAGGTGCATCGCGCTCAAAACACCTGGCAAAACCACGCTGCTCATGGAAGTGAATTGAGCGCACGTTTTCAGGCTCCAGAACAATGGCTGCATACTGCGGCACCCCGCTGAATTCCTGACTTACGAACCGGTAGAGCTCCGTAGCGGCACCACGAACCCCACCGCCCCGCCGGCTGCAGATCTGCTTGACCAGAAGAAAGCGCCCGGATTCACAGTCGTAAACCGACAGGCTCACCGGATCATCAGGGCTGATGCGGTCATCCGTGAAGGCCAGGATAAACGCCTCCACCTGCCCCTCGTGTTCCAGCACATAGAAGGCATTGGCGATCTGAGTAAAACGACGGTACTCGGCGGGCGTGAAATTGGAGACCAGAAATCCATAATCACGTGCCTCTTTACTGCTCAGACCCTGGAGAACCCATTGCTCTGCAAGACGGTGGATAGCGGGCACATCAGGCCCCGTCGCGGGCCGGATTTCGAACATCAAGCATTTCCTCGGTAGAATGCTTAATGATAATAGCCAAACCGAGCCCTGTTTGCACACCCGATGAACGCCAAACCACCCAGGCCCAGATTCTGTGAGCTGTGCGGGCGGGAAGTGGATGAGCTTACCCAGCACCATCTCGTGCCACGGCGCCTGCACCGCAAAAAGCGGTTCCGCAAGGCATTTTCACGAGAGGAGCTGGTAACGCGCATCTGCTGGGTCTGCCGTCCGTGTCACAACATGATTCATCATGTGTGCAGCGAACAGCAGCTGGGCATGTTCTACAATACGCGGGAGTCACTGCTGGCCATCCCGGAACTGGCCGATTTTATTAACTGGCTTAGCACCAAACCTCCGGGCTTTGTGCCGAAAAAACG
Source organism: Salicola sp. Rm-C-2C1-2 (assembly GCF_040196175.1). Taxonomy (NCBI): domain Bacteria; kingdom Pseudomonadati; phylum Pseudomonadota; class Gammaproteobacteria; order Oceanospirillales; family Halomonadaceae; genus Salicola; species Salicola sp. Rm-C-2C1-2. Next base: position 138,490 of record NZ_JBEFNF010000007.1, read on the forward strand.
GCATCCGCGACGCTAGGGGCAATCTTCCCGAATGAAATCCTGAAGCCGCCCGCGCACGTCTTCCGCCTGGGCACTGCGGATGTGTTTTCCCCTGAGACGCTGAAAGGTTTTAGGCTGCGCTGCCGCCTCATAAAGCGCCTTGCCATGTTCAAACGGGATGATGCCATCCTCGATGCTGTGCATGACCAGCAGTGGCCTTGGTGCGATATCGGCAATCCGGTCAATGGGATCGGCCTCGTCCGGCATCAGCGGAGCAACCAGAAAGCTGAACGGCCAGAGTACCCAGCTCTTACGCATCACATCGCGGGTGATGCTCTGGTAGCTGGTGAACGGTGCCTCCAGGATGACACAGTCACCCTTACCGGCATTACCCGCGCGCGCCAGTACACCAGTCGCCAGTGACGCCCCCAGGCTCTGCCCGAAAACCACCAGAGGCGGTTTCACACGGTCTGCCGCATAGAGCCAGTCCAGCCCCAGCTGGATATCCTTGCGAGCACCGGCCAGATCCGGCTCCCCTTCGGAGAGACCATAACCACGATAGTCGATCAACAGTACCTGGTAGCCCTTCTCGGGCAGCCAGGCCACGTTCATCAGGTGGGTGCTGATGTTCTGGGCATTGCCGTGCAGGTGATACACCGTGCCGCGCACCTCATCCGTGGCCGAGGGTAGCCACCAACCATGGATGCGTTGGCCATCCGGGTGGATGAGAACGATATCCTCATAATCCAGGCCCTGGCGGGACGGGTTCTGAACCCAGTCGCTCATGGGATAGAAGAAGAGGCCGCTGCAGCCACCCACCCCGAGTAGCGTCAGCAGCAGGGTCAGTCGAAGTAATAGCGCCATGAGAGGTGGAACTCCGTTTCAGCCCGGTCCGGTCCGCCATCCCGCTCAACACGGGCGCGCAGAGCATGGTTGCGACCCAGGGGCACGTTAAGCGTAGCCGAGGGTCGATAGCGGCGGTCATCGTTATGATAGTACAGACCCTCCGCTTCAAGCCCCAGCTGGAAGTGTTCAGCATACCAGAGCAGACCAGCTCGCGCGCCAGCCGCCGTGGAGACCAGCACGTCGTGGGCGCTGTTATTCTCCGCCCGCGCCATGGCGTAGGCATAGGGCATGACCGAACCCAGCTCCCAGGCCAGACCGGGGCCACCCTGGATATGGCGCGTAAGATGGCGCTTATCACCGATGAACCGCCGGTCCAATCCGCCGTTCACGAACCAGGATATGGGGTTACGGAAACGGTTGCGTGGGGCCAGCGACTTGATGTTGACCACATCCAGCTGTTCCAGGCTCAGGTCATCGCTTTCCGTACGCCGGATGCGCGCATGGAAGGCTTCGATCGCCGCGCCATTCAGGTAACCCTCCGGGTTATCCAGCCAGTCATGATAAGTGAAGCGGGCCTGGAGCTCTCCGAACCCGCGGTCACCCAGCATGCCACCGCCGGCGGCCAGCATCTTGGTGCCATGGCCCTTTTCCGGCGAGGCCGGTCTCTCTGGTTCAATCCCAGAAACCGTAGGCGTATCATTGATGGTTCTGAGAAGCGCCATGCCACGCTGGGCAACCGCCTGACTGCGTTCGCTTTCACGGTTCTGGAGGCGCAGGTGGGCGTAGGCGGTACGGGCCACCAGATTCTGGCGTTGGGGCTCCAGCTTCGTAAAGGCTTCTCTAAGAGAGTTTTGTTCTTCATTTCGAAACTCCTTGTAATAATGATCCCACTGATCATCCTATCAAGAAGGTTCGTGCATTCTTCTGAATGCCGGAAAGAGGAGAACTAACTAGGTAGCTGAAGTACAGCCGAGAAAATATTAGAAGAAGGCACGCATGGGGCAATAGTCCACCCCATGCGGGTCAATTCATCATTCGATGGAGTTAATCGTCCCTTTATATCCCGAAACTTTAACTTGAGTCGTACTAAAGATCAGATAGTTACTCCTGTCAATTTCGTATTTCGGAGCAACGATAATATCAGCGCCACTGCTTTCAACAGCCTCATATGCTGCCGCAGCTTTAGCCTTTTGAACTTCTTGCCCAAAATAGCCATAGCCAGAGGTTACGCCACCTCCGTAAGACACACCTTCTGCCAAAGTAGAGTCGTCAGCTCCAATTGGAAAAACCAGGAACCTTGAGAAAGTAGCTTCACCTGAGATTTTTCCGCCCACCTCGACATCTGCTTCGACATTTGTCTGAAGCGGTGACGTGAGCGGCATTGAATTCGTACTAACCTTAGTCGCCGAGCAACCTCCCAGAGCCAGCGCCCCGGATGCTATCGCAGCAATTGCAATTTTTTTCATCGTGTCTCCTTGAATTCTTACTCCAAAAGCTTAAAGCCTCTGTGCAGCAACCCACACAGCACACTCATTCAAGCTTAAATCTCGTTAACATTCAAGCCTGCTGCTCAGTACATCATCGCGAACAGCCGCCGCCGATATTGGCGCACCAGCGAGTTCTCGTTACCAAGCAGGTCAAAAAGCTTGATGAGTGTGCTCTTGGCGGCTCCGTCCTCAAAGTCTTTTTCCGTCTGAACCGATTTCAGCAGAAGCTCCATAGCCGCCTCGTAGTCACCAGCAAGGATTCCATGCGTAGCCAGCTGATTCATGGCGGCCACATCTGACGGATCCTCTTTTACGCGGGCCTGTAGCTCCGCTACCGGCGGGATGTCCCGTGCCTGCTCCTCAAACTCGAAGCGGGCTTCAACCTGCTTTGCCCCGGGCTTAAGGCGTTCTTCGCCGGGCAGGCTTTCATAGATGGCGCGGGCTTCTTCGAGCTGACCCTGCTCCAACCGCAGGCGGGCCAGGTCGATCAGCACATCGTAATCCTGGGGGTTCTGCTGATTCATCCGAACCAGCACTGCCTCCGCTTCCTCAAGCTGCCCCTCGGACCACAGGCGCTTTGCCTTCTCCTGGTCGCTTTCCGGTGGTGCGTCGACATGTTGATCCAGCTTTTCCCGGATCTCGCCCTCGGGCAACGCACTGTTGAATTCATCCAGCAACTGCCCCTGCTTCACGATCTTAACGTTGGGCAGGCTCTGAACGCCCAGGTGCCCGGCGAGTTCCTGCTGTTCCTCGGCATTGACCTTGGCGAGCACAAAGGCCCCTCGGTATTCCTCGGCAAGCTTTTCAAGAATGGGGCTGAGCTGCTTGCAGGGCTGGCACCATTCCGCCCACACATCAATGACCACGGTGGTGGACATGGACGCTTCCAGCACCTTCTGCTGAAAGTTCTCGAGTGTGGCATCAAAAATGAACTCGGAGTTGCTCATAGCGCTGGATCCTGTAATTGGCGATCGTCCGTCTTGTCGTGAAGATGGGGATCCAGTGGACGTTGTTCAACCCGGCCGGCCCCCTTGATTTGCGGGTTTGAGCCTTCATATCTGCAGGAGTAATGAAGTTTGGCGACGGAAAGGGGATCATGACAGACAGCGACGCAATCGAATACATCGGCAGGGACGACAATGGAGATGACCAGGCCGGTAAAGGAAGTGGTCTGGCCCTGCCCTACCAGGTAATGCCGAAGCGGCTCTACATTATGCCGCTCTCCGGCCGCCCCTTCCTGCCGGCCCAGGTTCAGCCCGTGGTCCTGGACCAGGATCCGTGGGATGAGACGCTTCAGCAACTGGACGACAGCAGCCACATGACTGTAGGCCTGTGTTTTGTGGAGAATGAGAGCGGCGAGAGCGAGGACGAGGATCATCAGCCGGCACCAGAGCAGCTCGCAAGCATGGGCTGCGCCGTGCGTGTGCATCACGTGCATCGTGAAGACGGCAAGATCCAGTTCATCGCTCAGGGAGTCCGCCGCTTCCGGATTGATCACTGGCTGCGCCGTGAACCGCCCTATCTGGCCGAGGTGAGCTATCCCGATGAACCCTCCGAGGACCATGAGCAGGTCAAGGCCTATACCCTGGCAATCATCAGCTCCATCAAAGAGCTACTGCGCACCAATCCACTCTATGGCGAGGAGGTCAAGCACTACCTTTCGCGCTTTGGGCCAGATGACAGCTCGCCCCTCGCCGATTTCGGCGCCGCCATAACAAGCTCCCGCGGCCCGGAGCTGCAGGACGTACTGAACACCATCCCGCTGCTCAACCGGATGGAAAAAGTACTGCTGTTACTGCGCAAGGAACATGAAGTCGCACAGATGCAGGCGGAAATCACCGAGGAGGTGAATGAGCGTGTGCAGAAGCACCAGCGCGAGTTCTTCCTGCGCGAACAGCTCAAGATCATCCAGCGTGAGCTCGGCATTGCCAAGGACGACAAGACCGCGGACGTCGACATGTTCCGCAAGCGTATGGCGGAGAAAGCACCGCCGGAAAACGTACAGGAGCGCTTCGACGACGAGATCGAAAAGTTTCAGGTCCTGGAGCAGGGTTCACCGGAATACGGCACCACCCGTAACTACCTGGATTGGCTGACCCAGATGCCATGGGGGCAGCATTCCCAGGACAAACTGGACCTGAAGGAGGCGCGGCGGGTGCTCAACCGCGACCACGACGGGCTCGACGACATCAAGGACCGCATACTCGAGTTTCTGGCCGAAGGCACCTTCAAGGGCGAGATCTCCGGCTCCATCCTGCTGCTGGTGGGCCCACCAGGGGTCGGCAAGACCTCCATCGGCAAGTCCGTGGCCAGCGCCCTGGGGCGCGAATTCTACCGCTTCTCCCTGGGCGGCATGCGCGACGAGGCCGAAATCAAAGGTCACCGGCGCACCTACATCGGCGCCATGCCGGGCAAGTTTGTGCAGGCGCTGAAGGAAGCAGGGACCAATAACCCTGTGATCATGCTCGACGAGGTCGATAAGATCGGCAACTCCTTCATGGGTGATCCGGCTTCCGCACTACTGGAGAGTCTGGACCCGGAGCAGAACGGCGAGTTCCTGGACCACTACCTTGATCTTAGGGTGGATCTGTCCAAGGTGCTGTTCATCTGCACCGCCAACCAGCTGGACACCATCCCGCAGGCCCTGTTGGACCGCATGGATACCATTCGGCTCTCGGGCTACATCACGGACGAAAAGGTGGACATTGCCAAGCACCACCTTCTACCCAAGCTGCTGAAGCGGGCCGGACTCAAGAAAAAGCAGTTCGACATTACTGACGGTGCGATCCGCCAAGTGGTCGAAGGCTATGCCCGCGAAGCGGGCGTGCGCAACCTGGAGAAACAGCTGCACAAGATCGTTCGCAAAGGCATCGTCCGCATGATCGAGGCTGAAGGGGAACAGCGACCGATCCGGGTGGGCGTCAAAAACCTGCCGGATTATCTGGGTCAGCCCCTTTTCCGTAAAGAAAAGGCCCTGCGTGGTGTCGGCGTTGTGACCGGCCTGGCCTGGACCGCCATGGGCGGTGCAACACTGGCAGTGGAGGCTTCACGCGTCCACAGCCAGGATCGGGGTTTCAAGCTCACAGGCCAGCTTGGCGATGTCATGAAGGAATCCGCCTCCATCGCACACAGTTTTGTCTCCTCGCATCTGAAGCAATACAAGGGTGACCCGGAGTTCTTCGACCGTTCCTACATTCACCTGCATGTACCGGAAGGGGCAACCCCCAAAGACGGCCCTAGTGCGGGTGTGACGATGGCCACGGCCCTGCTGTCGCTGGCGCGCAACGAGGCGCCCCACAAGACATTAGCGATGACCGGTGAGTTGACACTGACGGGGCAGGTTCTGGCTGTGGGGGGCATCCGGGAAAAAATCATCGCCGCGCGGCGCCAGAAGATCAGTACCGTGATCCTCCCGGAAGCCAACCGCGGCGATTACGAAGAGCTTCCAGACTACCTGAAAGACGATATGGAGGTGCATTTCGCCAAGGAATACACCGACGTGTATCGGGTTTGCTTCGAGGACTCGCCGCGACACAAGCCGACCTGACGGATAAGGACAAACCGCTATAGCGCTTCAGGCTGTGAAGGCTATACTAATGAGTATCGGTTGCGGCGCATCCGATCCTCAGAATTCCTGTCATCTGAGTAGAGCCCATTGGCCACCGACGCGGTGGCCTTTTTTATGTGCTTTTGAGCCCCTCACAAAAAAGGGGTCGCCATAGCCACCCCTTTATCACGTACCGGCTGGCACCTGTACCGGTGTTTACGCCTCACCGGGCAGACGGAAGTCCACCGGCTCTTCGTCACCAGTTACTTCCTTCATGCTGAGCTTGACCCGGCCGCGCTGGTCCACGTCCAGGACCTTGACCAGCACTTCCTGGCCTTCGGTAAGCTCTTCGCGCACGCTCTCGATGCGCCGGTCGGCAATCTGGCTGATGTGCACCAGTCCGTCTTTGCCGGGCAGCAGGTTAACGAAGGCGCCGAAGTCGACAATGCGCTCTACACGGCCACGGTAGACCCGATCAACTTCCACGTCCGCGGTCAGCTCCATGATGCGGAACGTAGCCTTCTCGACTTGCTCGGAATTGTCGGCGTAGATCTTGACCGTGCCATCATCCTCGATATCGATGGATGCGCCCGTCTCCTCACAAAGCGACCGGATGGTGGCGCCACCCTTGCCGATCACATCGCGGATCTTTTCGGAGTCGATGTGCATAGTGTGCATCTTGGGCGCATTGTTCGCCACATCCGAGCGCGGCTCACCAATAACCTTAGCCATTTCGCCGAGAATGCGCTGGCGGGCCTCATAGGCGCGCTGCAGCGCGATTTCCATGATCTGCTCGGTGATACCGGCGATCTTGATGTCCATCTGCAGGGCCGTAACCGCATCGGGCGTACCCGCCACCTTGAAGTCCATATCGCCGAGATGGTCCTCATCACCGAGAATGTCGGTCAGGACGGCGAAATCATCGCCATCCTTCACAAGGCCCATGGCGATGCCGCCCACGGGCGACTTCACCGGCACACCAGCGTCCATCAGTGCCAGACTGCTGCCGCAGACCGACGCCATAGAGCTGGAGCCATTAGACTCCGTGATCTCGGACACACAGCGCACGGTGTAGGGGAAGTCGTCATGCTTGGGCATGATCGCCTGAACACCCCGGCGTGCCAGCCGGCCATGGCCAATCTCACGGCGCCCCGGGGGCCCCATGCGGCCAGTCTCGCCCACGGAATAGGACGGGAAGTTATAGTGAAACAGGAACGGATCCCGGCTTTCCCCCTTGAGGGAATCCACAATCTTGGCATCACGGGCTGTACCAAGCGTTGTGGTTACGATGGCCTGGGTCTCACCCCGAGTGAACAGCGCTGAGCCATGGGCGTTCGGAAGCAGTCCGACCTCCACGCTGATCGGGCGTACGGTGTGGTTGTCCCGACCATCAATACGCGGCTCGTTACGCAGGACTCGCCCGCGCACAATCTCTTTTTCTACCTTACCGAAGTACTCCTTGACGTCATCTTCGGTGGGTTCGCCGCCTTCCTCGGCAGATGCCAGCGCTTCGACTACGCGCTTCTTCAGCTCACCCAGCTGATCCTGGCGCTCCAGCTTATCCTTGACCTGGTAGGCGGCCTCAATCTCACTGCCGAACTGCTCGTTGATGCGGTTCTTGAGCTCGGTTTTCTCGGGCTCAGCTTCCCACTCCCAAGACGTCGGCTTGACTTCCTCAACGAACTCGTTGATTCCGTGGATCGCTGTCTGCATCTCATTATGGGCGAAGAGCACAGCGCCCAACATCTGGTCTTCGGTCAGACGGTCCGCTTCAGACTCGACCATCAGAACGGCGTCCTTGGTGCCTGCCACAACCATGTTGAGGCGGCTTTCCTCAAGCTTTTCGTAGGTCGGATTGAGGCAATAGCCATCTTCATCCGTAAAGCCGACGCGAGCACCGCCAATAGGTTCCTCAAAAGGCAGCCCGGAGATGGACAGCGCTGCGGATGCGCCGATCATTGCGGGAATGTCCGGATCGACATTTCTATTTGAAGACATAACGGTGCAGATGACCTGGGTTTCGTGCTTAAACCCGTCCTTGAACAGCGGCCGGATAGGCCGATCGATCAGACGTGAGGTCAGCGTTTCTTTTTCCGAGAGCGGCCCTTCACGCTTAAGGAAACCACCTGGAATCTTACCCACGGCGTAGGTTTTTTCCACATAGTGGACAGAAAGCGGGAAGAATGGCATCGAGCTCTGTTCCCTCTCCGCCATGACGGTAACCAAAACGGAGGTATCATCCATGGTTACCAGGACGGAGCTGGTGGCCTGCCGTGCAATTCGGCCGGTCTCGAGGGTAACGGTGGACCCTGCAAATTCGAAGGTTTTCTTGACTGGATTCACACTTGCTCCTTTCCAGACGTTCGTTATTCAGAACCAAAACGGCCAGACCCGGAGGTCTGGCCGACATTGTTTTGACCGTTAGCGCCTGAGCTCAAGGCTGCGGATCATCTCTAGATAGCGATCCGCATTCTTGCGCTTGAGGTAGTCCAGTAGCTTGCGGCGTTGGTTGACCATCCGGATCAGCCCGCGGCGCGAGTGGTGATCCTGCTTATTTTCCTTGAAGTGACTCTGCAGCTTCACGATGTTGTGCGTCAGAAGCGCAATCTGTACTTCAGGAGAACCAGTATCGCCTTCGGCGCGCTGGTAATCCTGAACGATTTTCTGCTTTTCTTCGTTGGTCAGTGCCATGATTCACTCTCTCCCGAATATGCCTTGAATGAAAACGGGCCGGACCGCGCATATCTACAGCCCGACCGTACGGTTTGTCAGCCGCGGGCACTCATCAGCCGCCGAGGCTTGATCGCATCCCCTGCCTTTTCTGCTAGACCGAGGAAGCGTTGATCCTGATCATAAAGCCGACAGAAGCCCTCGCCCCCCGGTTCAGAACCCGATATGGTAACAGCCTGGCCGTGGGAAATCGATACAGCGCGCTCACCTTCCAGCACTGTGGCGGGCAGGTCCGAAAGCAGCACATCCGGCGGTAACAGGTGCTCGTGCGCCGCCATCCTTCCCATAGTTTCAAGCTCGTCGAGGTCCAATGCCTGCGTGAGCTCAAAAGCCCCAGCCTGCTCCCGGCGCAACTCAGCCACATGCGCACCACAACCCAGTGCCTCACCAATATCATCCACGAGCGTGCGGATGTAGGTGCCTTTGCTGCAGCGCACGCGCAGCTCCAACTCATCGCCTTCAAGCCGCAACACAGTCAGCTCATCAACACGGATGGACCGTGCCTCCCGGGGAACTGTCTGTCCTTCCCGGGCATACTCATAGAGTGGCCGACCCTGGTATTTGAGCGCCGAATACATCGACGGCACCTGCTCAATAGCTCCCCGGAACCCCTCCAGAGCGGCCTCAAGCGCCGCTGGATCCAGCGTTGACGGTATGGCACGGGTCTGGACGGCCTCACCATCGGCATCACTGGTGGTAGTTCGCTGGCCCAGTTTGGCGACGGTACAGTAGGTTTTGTCTGCTTCCAGCAATCGCTGGGCGAACTTGGTGGCTTCACCGAAACAAAGCGGCAGAATCCCGGTGGCAAGCGGATCCAAAGCACCGGTGTGGCCGGCACGGGCAGCATTGAGAAGCCGTCGGACCTGCTGCAGCGCAGCCTTGGAGGTCATCTCTGCCGGTTTATCAAGTACCAGAACGCCGTTGATATCGTCACCACGACGTCTTCGACTCAATCCCCGTCTCCGTCTTCCGGGTCCTGCTCACCATGCCGTCGCTGGTCACTCGCGACAGCCTCACGAATCAGCGATTCCATGTGACGGCTTTGCCCAGCCAGGCGGTCAAAGCGGAAGCGCAATTGGGGCACGACGCGCAGGCGCATGGACCTGCCCAGGTGCCCGCGCAGGAAGCCGGAGGCGCGCTGCAGCACCTCCAGACTGGTCTGGACTTGTTCGCTGTTCTCGTCCAGCTCCTCAGTACTCAGCAGCGTGATGTAGATATCCGCATAACCGAAGTCCCGACTCACTCGCACTTCACTGATATTAACCATACCCAGCCGCGGGTCTTTGACCTCGCGCTGGATCAGCTGCGCCAGCTCCCGCTGGATCTGGTCGGCGACACGGTCGGCACGACTGAATTCACGCGGCATGAATACTCCCGATCAGTTGAGCTTGCGCTCGACCTGGATCCGGTCAAAGACCTCGATCTGGTCGCCAATTTTTACGTCATACCCTTTCACGCCGATACCGCACTCCATTCCATTACGTACCTCGTTAACGTCGTCCTTGAAGCGGCGCAGGGAATGAAGCTCGCCCTCGAAGATAACCACGTTGTCACGCAGCACGCGGATGGGCTTGTTGCGGTAGACGTGGCCTTCCGTAACCATACAGCCGGCTACCTGACCAAAGCGCGGCGAGCGGAAGGTATCGCGAACTTCGGCAATACCCAGAATTTGTTCACGGAACTCGGGCTTAAGCATACCGGTAAGCGCTGCCTTAACATCATCAATCAGGTTGTAGATGACGCTGTAATAGCGCAGGTCCACATCTTCTTGCTCCGAGAGCTTTTTGGCCGCCGGTGTCGCACGGACATTAAAGCCAAAGACCACGGATTCGCTGGTAATCGCCAGGTTGATGTCGGATTCGGAGATACCACCAACACCGCTGGAAATCACCTGGACTTCGACTTCCTCGTTACCCAGATCCTGAAGGGCACCGGTAATGGCTTCCAGAGACCCCTGAACGTCGGCCTTGACGATGAGATTGAGCGTCTTGGCCTCTTCCTTGCCCATATTCTCGAACAGGTTCTCGAGTTTGGCTGCCTGCTGGCGATGAAGGCGCTGTTCACGCTCTTTCTCCTGACGGTACTCGGCAAGCTCTTTGGCCTTCTTCTCGTCGGCCACACGCACGAATTCGTCGCCAGCACTGGGCGTGCCATTCAGGCCCAACACCTCGACCGGAATCGAGGGGCCTGCGGTTTCAATATGTTTGCCGGTCTCGTCCACCATGGCCCGGATCCGGCCATAGTACATACCGGCGACGATGACATCGCCCTTATGCATGGTTCCGTTCTGGACCAGCAGCGTTGCCACCGATCCGCGCCCCTTCTCCATGCGGGATTCGACCACGGTACCTTTGGCAGGCCCTTCGGGCACGGCGGTCAGCTCCAGAACCTCGGCCTGAAGCAGGATCGCCTCCAACAAGCCATCAATGCCGTCGCCGGTTTGAGCCGAGAGATGCACAAACTGTGTCTCGCCGCCCCATTCCTCGGGAACCACTTCCATCCCCACCAGCTCATTCTTGACCCGGTCCGGATCCGCCTGCGGCTTGTCCATCTTGTTAACCGCAATCACCAGAGGCACGCCAGCCGCCCGCGCATGCCGGACTGCTTCCTTGGTCTGTGGCATGACGCCATCGTCAGCCGCCACGACAAGGATGACAATATCCGTAGACTGCGCACCGCGGGCGCGCATTTCGGTGAACGCGGCATGCCCTGGGGTGTCCAGGAAGGTGATCATGCCGTGGCCGGTCTCCACATGGTAGGCACCAATATGCTGGGTGATGCCTCCGGACTCACCACTGGCCACTTTGGTCTTACGGATGTAGTCGAGAAGCGAGGTCTTGCCGTGGTCGACATGGCCCATAACGCTGATAACCGGGGCCCGGGTTTGGGCGTCACCTTCGTATTCGATATCGCTGAGAACTTCTTCTTCAATCTCATCCTCGCGGACCGACTTGGCCTTATGCCCCATCTCCTCAACCACCAGAATCGCGGTTTCCTGATCCAGTACCTGGTTGATGGTAGCCATGACGCCCATTCCCATCAGAGTCTTGATAACTTCGCCTGCCTTGACGGCCATGCGCTGGGCGAGATCAGCCACCGTGATGGTTTCCGGAATTTCCACTTCATGCACCTTGGGCTTGGTCGGCTTTTCAAAAACATGGCGCTTTTCGCGCTGCTGCTTTTTACGGCGGGATGAACGCAGCGGTTTGCGCGGCTCTTCCGCAGCGGCGGGGGCAGCCTCTTCAGCCTCGGCCTCGGCCTCAACCTCGCCCTCAGGCGTATCCAGTTCAGCCAGCTCTTCCTCAACACGCGGCTTTTTGGCCCCTTTCTGAGCCGCTTTGCCGCCCTTGCTCTTCTGCTTGCCTTCTTCGTCCTCGCGCTGCGGCTTACCTTTCTTTTTCTTAGTGTGCTTGCGCGAATCCTCTTTGGCGGGCTCGGGAGCGGGCGCAGGTTCTTCAGCCGCGGGCTCAGCTTCATTTTCCGCGGATTCAGCGGTTGCTGCCTCCGTTTCGGCTGCATCTCCGGCCTGCTCGGCACCTTCCGCAACCGCGCCGGACTCCTCAGGCGGCTGCTGTTGCTCCGCGGCATCGCCAGTATCCGGCGTTTCCGGTGAAACCTGGGTTTCGTCCGTTGCCGGTTCTTCAGCCTGCTGCTGCGACGCTTCCTCTTCGGGCTGCCCCTGTGCTTCGGAACGCTTGACGTAAGTGCGCTTCTTGCGTACCTCAACGTTTACCGTTTTAGCGCTACTGCCACGGCTCCCTCCGCCAGTCCGTAACTGGGTTGTGGTACGGCGCTTGAGCGTCACCTTGCTCGGCCCACCGCTTTCAGCGCCGCTCTGATTGCGGCGCAGATAGGCAAGCAATGTCTGCTTTTCCTCGTCCGTGACCACATCGTCTTCCGCCCGCTTGCTCAGGCCAGCTTCTTCAAATTGACGGAGCAAGCGATCAACGGGAGCGCCTACGTCTTCGGCCAATTGCTTAACTGTTACTTCGGCCATACTGGTCCTCCTCTCCCGATTATTCCTGGCCCTCGAACCAGGGTGCGCGCGCGGTCATAATAAGCTGACCCGCGCGATCCTCATCCATACCCTCGATGTCGAGCAGCTCATCCACGGACTGCTCCGCCAGATCCTCCATGCTGCAGATGCCCTTGCCGGCGAGCGTCTGAGCCAGCTCGGGATCCATGCCGTCCATTCCCAGAAGGTCCTCCTGAGGTTCGCCGCCGCTTTGCTGACTCTCGTCTCCGGTAGCAAGTGCCTCATTGAGCATGCCATCTCGGGCACGCTCACGCAGCTGCTCAACCAGATCCTCGTCAAAGCCTTCGATGGCGAGCATCTCGTCACGCGGCACGTAGGCGATTTCCTCAAGCGTGGTGAAACCCTCTTCCACCAGCACCTGAGCAAGCTCCTCGTCCGCCTCCAGAAAGCGCTGGAAGTGTTCAACCAGCCGCTGCGCTTCCTGCTCCTGTTTCTGTTCCGCCTCGCTCTCGGTCATGACATTGAGCTCCCAACCAGTGAGCTCGCTGGCGAGACGAACATTCTGGCCCCCGCGGCCGATAGCCTGAGCCAGGTTATCCTCGGCGACCGCCACTTCCATGGAATGAGTATCCTCATCGATCACAATGGATACCACCTCAGCCGGCGCCATGGCGTTGATAACCAACTGAGCCGGGTTGTCGTCAAAGGTGACAATGTCCACCCGCTCACCACCAAGCTCATTGGAAACCGCTTGCACCCGTGCACCACGCATCCCAACGCAGGCGCCAACAGGATCGATACGGCCATCGTTGGTCTTGACGGCGATCTTGGCTCGGGAACCTGGATCACGTGCCGCGCCTTTGATATTGATCAGCTCCTCGGCGATTTCCGGCACCTCGATGCGGAAAAGCTCGATCAGCATCTGGGGGCTGGTCCGGCTCAGAATCAGCTGCGGGCCACGGTGATCAGTGCGGATCTCTTTGAGCAGAGCGCGCACGCGGTCACCCATACGAAACGTCTCGCGCGGGATGAGCTGGTCACGAGGCAGCAGGGCCTCGGCGTTACTGCCCAGGTCCACGATGACGTTGTCCCGGGTCACCTTTTTGACTGAGCCGGAGATCAACTCACCCACACGCTCACGATAGCTGTCGACTACTCGTGCCCGTTCCGCTTCGCGGACTTTCTGGAAGATGATCTGCTTGGCGGCCTGGGCACCGATGCGGCCAAACGAGACCGACTCGACCTGTTCTTCGTACACATCACCTGGTTCCAGGGACGCATCGATCTCGTTCGCTTCCTGGAGAGTCAACTCCGTACCAAGGGCCGGAACCGCGTCGTTGTCCACGATGGTCCAGCGGCGATAGGTCTCATACTCACCGGTCTTGCGGTCAACACTGACGCGCAGATCAGCCTCTTCGTCCTCATACCGCTTTTTAGCCGCTGTTGCCAACGCCATCTCGATTGCCTCGAAGATCACGTCTTTTTCGACGTCCTTCTCGTTCGAGACGGCTTCGACCACCATCAGGATTTCTTTATTCATTGAACAGCCCTGCCTTTCCTGTAAGCCTGATACTGCGAATCATTCAAATACCGGAACGATGCGTGCGCTCTCGATGGACTCAAACGGGAGCTGGAGCTCGTATTCCCCCACGACCAGACAGATCTCCCCGCCCTCAACCGCACGCAGAACACCCTCGTATTTGCGCCGGCCTTCAAAAGGCGCGTTCAGCCGCACGCTCAACCTGGAACCAATGAAGTCATGGTACTGCTCCAGCCGGAACAGCGGTCGATCCATCCCCGGGGAGGAAACCTCAAGGGTGTACCCGGTTCCGATCGGGTCCTCAACATCCAGAACACCGCTGGCCTGGCGACTGACTTGCTCGCAGTCATCCACGGAGATGCCGTCGGCGTGATCGATGTAGACTCTTACCGTGGTGTGCTTGCCCTGGGCCAGATATTCAATCCCCCAGAACACAAACCCCAGCCCCTCAATCACCGGAGCCAGCATTTCTTCAAGCTTGCGAACTTTCGCGGACAATATGCCTCCGCTGCCATGAGACTCTGAGCTAACCTTTTGGCGGTGCCCAGAAACAAAAAAAGGGCTCTAACCAGCCCCTTTTCAAAACGTGGCTTCCGGTCTGCGGAGCCACCGAACGAAAAGCCAGCCACCTCTTGGCGGCCTGGCACCCTCAGGGCGCCGCGGGCTGGTAATGCCACCCCGCGCGATGCTTCGAACACCGCCGAAACAACGCTTTAGCAGCGCATACCTCGCACTGCACAGGGGCAGAATTGTAATCGCCGCCCCTTAACTGGTCAAGCACTGACCAATAAAAACGGCTTGGACGGGGAAAGCAGCGTTACCCCTTCCAAGCCGTTCCCTGTGTTGGTGCCGAAGGCCGGACTTGAACCGGCACGGCTTGCGCCACTAACCCCTCAAGCTAGCGTGTCTACCATTTCCACCACTTCGGCTTATCTTTTGCGAGGCGTATCTTAACCGACAGCCCCGGTATTTCCAATACCCTGGAGGATTTATTCGATCGACGGGACCTCATTGTTGCCTTGCCCGCCACCGCTTTCAGAGCTTCCAGAACTTTCCGGCCCTGATTCACCTTCGCTGGCGCCACTGTCTGAGGCAATATCCGGCGCCTGACCGCCCTGCTGCTCTGAAGCAGGTGCTGACTCCTCCATCGAAGGTACACCCGCCTGCACGCCAACCTCAGCCCTCTGCTTGGCGTACATGGCCAGAGTGAAGCTGGTCACGAAGAACAGCGCCGCCAGTACCGCCGTAAGCTTAACCATGAAGCCTACACCGCCGGAACTTCCGAACACCGTCTGCGAGGATCCACCCCCGAAAGCCGCCCCGGCATCAGCGCCCTTGCCCTGCTGCACCAGCACCAGTACCACCAGAGCGACCGCAACACCTACGTGCACCAGCAGTATGCCTGTTTCAACCCAATCCATAATTCCGTCTCTCAACCGGCCCGGCAGATGGCGGCAAAATCGCTCGCATTCAGGGATGCGCCACCGATCAGGCCACCATCAATGTCGGGCTGTGCAAACAGTTTTTCAGCCGTATCAGGCTTGACGCTGCCACCGTAAATCACCGGTGCCTCGGACGCTGCAGAGTCCAGGCACCCGAGAACTTCCCGGATATGCGCATGCACCGCCTGCGCCTGCTCCGCGGTCGCGCTCCGCCCTGTTCCGATGGCCCATACCGGCTCATACGCAACGCAGACATGACGCCAGTCCGCACCAGGAACCTCTGCCAGCGCTGAGCGGACCTGGCGGGCAACGACCGCCTCGGTTTCACCGGCTTCCCGTTCCGCCTCTGTTTCACCGACACAGAGAATGGGATCAAGCCCTGCACTCAACGCCTGAAGAACTTTAGCGTTGATTCGCTCGTCGGATTCCGCCCAGTACTGACGCCGCTCCGAGTGACCCACGACGGCAAAACTACCATGCTGATCCGCTGCCATGGACGCCCCGATCTCACCGGTATAGGCGCCTTCCTCCCAAGCAGAAACGTCCTGAACGCCAACCATGATCCGCCGACCACTGTTTTCGTTCAATGACTCACGCAACGCCGGGACGAGAATGGCTGGAGGCATCACCGCCACTTCAACGGCGGGATCCAACCCTTCCAGTGCAGACACCAACTCTGCCGCGTACTCCGCCGCAAAGGCGCCTGTCCCGTTGAGTTTCCAGTTTGCTGCTATCAGCCGACGTCGCATACATGAAGCCGTTTTTTAGGGACGCGGCACTATACCCAAGATGCCGTAGCAGCGCAAGGACGCTCAGGGCGCCTCACGCTGAACCACACCCGCCAGCTCACGGGCAACACGCCCAATATGATCCGCGTCTTCGCCTTCGGCCATAACCCGGATCACGGGCTCTGTGCCCGAGGCCCTTAACAGGATCCGCCCGCGCTCACCGAGTTCGGATTCGGCCGCACGTACCGCCGCCTGAATTGCCTCTACGTCGTCCGGATTGAAGCGCTGCCCAACCCGCACGTTCACTGTCTCCTGAGGCAGGCGGGTGACATCCGAAAGAAGCTCCGCAAGACCGCACTCTCGCCGCTGCATTGCTACCAGCACCTGAAGAGCGGAGACAATGCCGTCGCCGGTCGTCGTGCGATCCCGGCACACGATATGCCCAGAGCCCTCGCCGCCAATCAACCAGCGGCGGTTAACCAGCTCCTCCATCACATAGCGATCCCCGACCCTGGCCCGCGCAAACGCGATACCACGCCGCCCGAGAGCCTGCTCTATACCCAGATTCGTCATCAGGGTTCCGACCACGCCACCATCGAGCCCGCCGGCCTCATGGCGCTCTCTCGCGATGATATAAAGCAGTTCATCGCCGTCCACTTCATGCCCGGTATGATCGACCATGATCACTCTGTCACCGTCACCATCAAACGCTACACCAAGGTCCGCGCCGGATTCCAGAACACGCTGACGCATCGCTTCTGGCGACGTAGATCCACAGCCGTCGTTGATGTTGAGCCCATCGGGGTCTGCCCCGATAAGCGTAACCTGAGCACCCAGCTCCCGGAATACTGATGGCGCCACGTGATAGGTCGCACCATGCGCACAGTCCACCACCAGATGGACGCCTTCGAGACTGAACTGACCGGGCACCGTGCTCTTGCAGAACTCGACATAGCGCCCCGGGGCATCATCGATACGGGCTGCCTTGCCCAATCCCTTAGCAGGCACCACCTCGAGCTCAGCATCAATCCATTGCTCAATGCGTGCTTCCAGAGCATCGCTCAGCTTGGCACCGTCCGCGGAGAAAAACTTGATGCCATTGTCATGATGTGGATTATGCGAGGCGCTGATCACAATACCCGCTGCGGCGCGGAAGGTACGCGTAAGATAGGCGATAGCGGGGGTGGGCATGGGGCCAAGAAGGCGCACATCCATACCGGCAGCAGACAGCCCCGCTTCCAGCGCTGACTCAAACATATAACCGGAAAGGCGCGTATCCTTACCAATCAGCATGGTGTTGGCCTGCCCTTCGCGACGGAAGGCTCGACCCGCAGCCCAACCCAGCTTGAGGATGAAATCCGGGGAGATTGGGTGAACCCCGACCTCGCCACGAATCCCGTCAGTTCCAAAATACCTGCACTCACCCATAATTGCGTTCCTTACCCATTATTCCAGTGACTCCCCTGATCACGCACCGCGCGCACCATGCGTGCCGCGTCTACTGTTTCCGGCACATCGTGCACTCGGACGATGGCGGCGCCTTTCATCATGGCCATGGTTGCTGCGGCCACGCTACCCGGCATTCGCTCCTCAACCGGTCGCCCGGTCACATGCCCAACCATGCTCTTTCGCGACATCCCCACCAGTACCGGCCAGCCCCGGGCCACAATCGCTTCCAGATTGTCCAGGAGGGTCAGATTGTGGGCCAGGGTCTTACCAAAACCAAACCCGGGGTCATAAAGCAGTCGATCCCCGTTGATGCCTTCCGCACGGAGTTCAGCAGCCCGGCGATCCAGGTAGCCCACAACCTCTTCAAGGACATCACCGTACTCAGGCCGATCCTGCATGGTTGCCGGCTCACCCTGTCGGTGCATAATACAGATCGGCAAAGCGGTTTGGCGCGCCGCAGCGACAGCGCCCTCACGCTCCAGCGAGCGCACATCATTGAGCATACTGATGCCCAGGCGCGCGCCTGCACGCATCACTTCGGGCGCACTGGTATCAAGCGAGATGGGCACATTGAGTTCAGCCCGGATCGCTTCGATCACTGGGCAGACCCGATCAAGCTCCTCCTGCAAAGGAACCGGCGCCGCGCCTGGGCGCGTGGACTCTCCCCCCACATCCACCCAGTCAACGCCGGCCTCAACCATAGCCCTGGCCTGTGCCACAGCCTGCTCCGGGGCACTGAAAAGACCACCATCAGAAAACGAATCCGGAGTGGCGTTGATCACCCCCATAACAGCAGGGGACGGCATCTGATCCGGCAAATCGATCATATCGGCTCCTCGCAACGAAAAACGCTCCCGGGCAAAGCTCGGGAGCGTTCGGACCGCAGGTGAGTCAGGGGTCAGTGACCGCCAGCAGGGTGTCCCGACTCCTCACTGTCGGCATCAGACTTGGCGTTGATGTCGGCCACAACCGTATCATCATCGGGATCATCATCATCCCAGCCACTGGGCGGGCGCGGCGTCTTGCCAGCCATGATGTCATCAATCTGGCCGCCATCAATGGTTTCCCACTTCATCAGGGCATCTGCCATCAGGTGCAGCTTGTCCATGTTATCAACGAGGATCTGCTTGGCGGTGCCGTAGCACTCATCAATGATGCGCCGCGTTTCTTCGTCGATGGCCTGGGCTGTGGGCCCGGATACACCCTTAGCACTGGCCCCCGAATCGTAGCCCGCGAACGGCTCTTCGCGATCATCATCATACATCAGCGGGCCGAGCTTGTCGGAAAGGCCCCACTTGGTGACCATATTCCTCGCCAGCTCGGTAGCGCGCTTGATATCGTTCTGGGCACCAGTGGTCACACCATCCTTGCCCAGCGTCAGTTCCTCGGCAATACGGCCACCGAAGAGGCTGCAGAGCTGGCTGATGATATAGCGCCGGCTGTGACTGTATTTGTCTTCTTCCGGCAGGAACATGGTAATACCCAGAGCCCGACCGCGCGGGATAATGCTCACTTTATAGACCGGGTCATGCTCGGGCATCAGCCGCCCGACAATGGCATGGCCGGATTCATGGTTCGCCGTGTTGAGCTTCTCTTTTTCGGACATGACCATGGACTTACGCTCGGAGCCCATCATGATCTTGTCTTTGGCCACCTCCAGCTCATCCATGGAAACCAGCCGCTTGTTGCGCCGGGCGGCAAACAGCGCCGCTTCGTTGACCAGGTTCTCCAGATCCGCGCCGGAGAATCCGGGCGTACCTCGCGCGATGTTCCTGGGCTCGACGCCATCCGCCAACGGTATCTTGGAAAGATGAACCTTGAGCATCTGCTCCCGGCCCTGGATATCAGGCAGGGGCACAACGACCTGACGATCGAACCGGCCCGGGCGCAATAGCGCCGGGTCCAGCACATCGGGCCGGTTGGTGGCGGCGATGACGATAACGCCTTCATTACCCTCGAAACCGTCCATTTCGACCAGCATCTGGTTCAGGGTCTGCTCACGCTCATCATTTCCGCCGCCCATGCCGGCGCCACGATGACGCCCGACCGCATCAAGTTCGTCAATGAAGATGATGCACGGGCTCTGCTTCTTGGCCTGCTCAAACATGTCGCGGACACGGGAAGCCCCCACACCCACAAACATCTCCACGAAATCCGAACCGGAAATGGTAAAGAAGGGCACCTTCGCCTCGCCGGCGATGGCCTTCGCCAGCAGCGTCTTGCCGGTACCAGGCGGCCCCACCATGAGCACGCCCTTTGGAATATGACCGCCCAACCGCTGGAACTTGCTCGGATCCTTCAGAAAATCCACCAGCTCTTTGACGTCCTCCTTGGCCTCATCAACACCAGCGACATCTGCGAAACCAGTCTTGACCTGCTCCTCGCTCATGAGCTTGGCTTTGCTCTTACCGAACGACATGGGGCCTTTGCCGCCACCGCCACCTCCCTGCATTTGCCGCATAAAGAAGATGAAGATGGCGATAATAATCAAGATCGGGAACGAGGCCACCAGGAGCTGAGTCCATATACTCTGGCCGGACGACTCTTTGCCGGTCACCTCCACTTCGTTGTTGTAGAGGTCATCCATCAGGTTAGGGTCCTCGACCGCCGGCCGGATGGTGGTGAAGTTGTTCCCGTTCTGGCGCATCCCGGTAATGGTCTGGCCTTGAATGGTCACTTCCTCGACCTGGCCACTGCGTACCATTTCAATGAACTGGGAATAGTTAAGCTGTTGTTGCTGTGGTTCCGGGCTGAAGTTCTGAAATACCATCAGCAGAACGGCTGCAATGACCAGCCACAGAACCAGATTTTTTGCCATATCGTTCAAGATCACTCACCCATACTGTCTGCCCGTTCCGAATTCGAACGGTTTTGAATCAAAGGTTACACCAATGCGCGGGCCAGCGGCCATAGCGCAGCCCTCGCGGTTACCGCCCTTTAACGCCCCCGGAATCCCATACACACCTGATACTGTTCCCGCGAACGGTCCCTTGAGGCATCCGGCTTACGGCTCGCTACACGCCGGAAATCCCGTTTCATGGTACGCAGCAGGTCGTCGAATCCCTCACCCTGGAAAACCTTCGTAACAAAGGTGCCGCCGGGGCGCAGCACCTCGTTTGCCATTTCCAGCCCCAGCTCCACCAGATGCATGGCACTGGGGATATCAACTGATGGCACCCCACTCATATTGGGCGCCATATCAGAAATAACAAGGTCGACTGGACGACCATCGAGCTTTTGCAACAGCTCATCCAGCACAGCCTGTTCTGTGAAATCCCCCTGAACAAAATCCACGTCCGGAATTGGCTCCATTGGGAGGATGTCACTGGCAAGCACTGTACCATTTGAACCCACTTTCTCGGCGGCCACCTGGGACCAACCACCAGGCGCAGCGCCCAGATCGACGACAGTCTGCCCACGCTTGAAAAGACCATCCTTGCGATCGATTTCAATCAGCTTGTAACTGGCCCGAGAACGGTAGCCATCTTCCCGCGACTGATTGACATAGGGATCCTGGTGATGCTCACGTAGCCAGCGATCACTGCTTTTGGTACGCCCCAAAGCGGCCTCCGAACCGGTGCAACCGGGCTATGCCGGCTGGTATCATGTCTTTCCTCCAAATCATACGAGCAAGAGACGCCATCATGTCACTATCCGCCGCACAGCGCCGCCAGTACCGGGCTATCGCCCATGATCTCAAACCGGTCGTACAGGTTGGCGACAATGGCATTTCCGAGGGGCTGCAGCAGGAACTGGAGCGGGCCCTGGAGGATCACGAACTGATCAAAGTCAAAGTAGCCTCCACGGACCGCGAGGAACGGCGCGAGCTGATCGACGAGGCCTGCGAAAGCACAGGCGCGGAGCTGGTGCAGATAATCGGCAAGGTAGCGGTGCTGCTGCGTCGCGCCACCGAGCCCAACACCAAGCTTTCCAACCTGCGCCAGCGCTAGATATGGCTCACCTCGTCGATTTCATATTCAACGGTGCCTGAGGGCACCTGAACCGTGACCTCTTCGCCCTCCTCTTTGCCGATCAGGGCTCGCGCGATCGGTGAAGAGATCGAAATGCGACCTTCTTTGATATCGGCTTCTTCATCGCCGACGATCTGGTAAGTCACCTCTTCCTCGGTTTGGGTGTTGATCAGGCGCACCGTTGTGCCGAAGATCACCTTGCCCGTCTTTTCGATGGTCGTGACATCGATCACCTGAGCCGCTGCCAGTTTACTTTCGACCTCCTGGATGCGCCCCTCGATGAAACTCTGCTGCTCCCGGGCAGCGTGATACTCGGCGTTCTCTTTGAGGTCGCCGTGCTCACGCGCCTCGGAAATCGCCTGAATAACCTTGGGCCGGTCTTCGCTCTTGAGACGGTGTAACTCATCACGCAGAGCCTTTTCGCCCCGCTTGGTCATGGGAACACGGTTGTTGCTCATTACTGATACCCCGCGTGCAAGTCCTGAAGGCGGCGAACCTGGCGCTCAGAGCCGAAACGGATGGCGCGGCAGAAGGCTTCGCCGCCGGTCAATGTGGTGGCGTAGGTGACCTTGCGCTGAAGGGCGGACTGGCGAATCTGTGCGGAATCCGCGATCGCCTTGCGCCCTTCGGTGGTGTTCACGATCAGGTCGACCTGGCCGTTTTTGATAGCGTCCACGATGTGCGGCCGGCCTTCGCGGACCTTGTTAACCTTCTCAACCTCAAGCCCTGCCTCGGACAGGACCTGGGCCGTACCACCAGTGGCGATGAGCCGGAAGCCAACGTCCGCCAGATCCTGCGCCAGGCGCACAACATCCGGTTTATCGGCATCACGCACACTGATGAAGGCAGTTCCCGAGGTGGGCAGTGTTTCGCCGGCGCCCAGCGCGGCCTTGGCAAAGGCTTCGTCGAAGCTGTCGCCAATGCCCATGACCTCGCCGGTGGACTTCATTTCCGGCCCGAGGATTGGATCCACAGACGGGAATTTCGGGAACGGGAAGACGGATTCCTTCACCGAATAGTACTGGGGCACGGACTCGGTGATGACCCCCTGCTCCTCCAGGCTGAAGCCCACCATGCAGCGCGCGGCGATACGCGCCAGTGAGCGGCCTACGGCCTTGGATACAAATGGCACTGTCCGGGAGGCCCGCGGATTCACCTCGATCACGTAGATCTCGTCGTCCTGCCAGGCCAGCTGCACATTCATCAGACCCACTACATCCAGCTCCAGCGCCATGCGCTTGACCATGTCGCGCATCTGATCCTGAACGTTCTCCGGCAGCGTATAAGGCGGCAGTGAGCAGGCGGAATCCCCCGAGTGCACACCTGCCTGTTCAATGTGCTGCATAATGCCGCCAATGACCGCAGTCTTACCGTCACACACGGCATCGATGTCAATCTCGATGGCGGAGTTGAGGAAGTGATCCAGAAGGACGGGGCTGTCATTGGAGACCAGCACCGCGCTGCGCATATACTCTTTGAGCTCTTCCTCGGTGTAGACGATCTCCATAGCGCGACCGCCCAGCACGTAGGAAGGACGGACCACCAACGGGTAACCGATATCACGCGCCACCAGAATACCTTCCTCGAGGCTCCGTACCGTGGCATTAGCCGGCTGCTTAAGCCCCAGCCGATTGATCATCTGCTGGAAGCGCTCCCGATCCTCGGCACGATCGATGGCGTCCGGGCTGGTGCCAATAATGGGCACACCCGCCGCCTCCAGGCCACGTGCCAGCTTGAGCGGCGTCTGGCCACCGTACTGGATGATGACACCATCCGGATTCTCCGACTGCACAATCTCCAATACGTCTTCCAGAGTGATCGGCTCGAAATAGAGCCGGTCAGAGGTATCATAGTCGGTGGAAACCGTCTCCGGATTGCAGTTGATCATGATGGTCTCGTAGCCATCATCGCGCATGGCGAGCACCGCATGCACACAGCAATAGTCGAACTCAATGCCCTGCCCGATCCGGTTGGGCCCACCACCAATGACCACTATTTTCTGGCGATCACTGACGTTGGCCTCGCACTCCTCTTCATAGCTGGAGTACATATAGGCCGTGGAGGACTCAAATTCAGCGGCACAGGTGTCGACGCGCTTGTACACCGGCCGTACGCCCAGATCATGGCGCAGCTTGCGGAAACTCTGCTCGGAAACGCCCAGCAGGTTGGCCAGGCGTGTATCGGAAAAGCCCTTGCGCTTGAGCCGGAACACAGTGCTGTAATCCAGATCCGCCATACCCGTGGATTCCAGCCGTTTCTCCTCCTCGATCAGATCCTGGATCTGGATCAGATACCAGCGGTCAATGAACGTGTACTCAAAGACCTCTTCCAGACTCATGCCACGGCGGAAGGCTTCACCGATGTACCAGCTGCGGCTGGCGCCGGGCACTTTGAGCTCGTGGATCAGGGTATCCCGGGCATCCTCCTTATCTTCAAGGATCGGATCCAGGCCGGAGGCACCAGTTTCAAGTCCGCGCAGCGCCTTCTGATAGGATTCTTGGAAGGTACGACCAATGGCCATGACCTCACCCACGGATTTCATCTGGGTCGTAAGGCGCGGATCCGCTTGCGGGAACTTTTCAAAAGTGAACCGCGGGATCTTGGTGACCACGTAATCAATGGACGGCTCGAAGGAGGCCGGCGTAACGCCACCAGTGATTTCGTTACTCAGCTCATCCAACGTGAAGCCTACGGCCAGCTTAGCGGCGACCTTGGCGATGGGGAACCCGGTAGCCTTGGACGCCAGCGCTGACGAGCGTGACACCCGCGGATTCATCTCAATCACCACCATGCGCCCGTTAGCCGGGTTGATGCCAAACTGGACGTTTGAGCCGCCAGTTTCAACGCCCACCTCGCGCAGCACCGCCAGCGAGGCATCACGCATGATCTGCCATTCCTTGTCGGTCAGCGTCTGTGACGGTGCCACAGTAATGGAGTCACCGGTGTGCACGCCCATGGGATCCATGTTCTCGATGGCACACACGATGATGCAGTTATCGTTGTTATCGCGGACAACCTCGGTCTCGTATTCCTTCCATCCGATGAGTGACTCGTCGATGAGCAGCTCATTGGTGGGCGAAAGCGCTAAGCCGCGTTCACAGATTTCGTGGAATTCTTCCCGGTTATAGGCGATACCGCCACCGGAACCGCCCATGGTGAAGGAGGGCCGGATGATGCAGGGCAGACCAATGTGCTCCAGAACCTGATAAGCCTCTTCCATGCTGTGTGCCATGGATGCACGCGGTGTTTCCAGACCGATGTTATGAACCGCCTTATCGAAACGGTCACGATCCTCAGCCTTGTCGATGGTGTCCGCGTTGGCACCGATCATTTCCACGCCATGCTTCTGCAGGATGCCGTGGCGCTCCATGTCCAGGGCGCAGTTCAGCGCCGTCTGGCCGCCCATGGTTGGCAGCAGCGCATCTGGCTGCTCCTGCTCAATGATCTTCTCGATGGTGCGCCAGGTGATGGGCTCAATGTAGGTAGCATCCGCCATCACCGGATCGGTCATGATGGTCGCCGGGTTGGAGTTAACCAGAATGACCCGGAAGCCCTCCTCGTGCAGCGCCTTGCAGGCCTGAGCACCGGAATAATCAAACTCGCACGCCTGGCCGATCACAATGGGGCCAGCACCAAGAATCAGAATGCTTTGGATATCGTCTCGTTTCGGCATTGAACCCTTATCCTGTTCGTCTCGAGCCGTGATTCGAAGCCGTTGTTCTCACTTGGCGGCCTGCGTGGTTTTATGCTCGTCCATCAGACGGGTAAACTCATCGAACAGCGGGATCATGTCCCGCGGCCCGGGGCTGGCTTCCGGATGTCCCTGAAAGCTGAACACCGGCGCATCACGCAGACGCATACCCTGCAGAGTGCCATCAAACAGCGAGCGGTGCGTCACCGCCACATTCTCCGGCAGCGACTTCTCATCTACCGCAAAACCATGATTCTGACTTGTAATAACCACTGTCCCATCATCAACACATTCAACAGGATGGTTGGCGCCATGGTGACCGAACTTCATTTTCTCGCTGCGGCCGCCAACCGCCAGACCTAGAAGCTGATGCCCGAGACAGATCCCAAAGGTGGGAATATGACGCTCAATACAGCTCTTCAGGGCCTCAACGGCGTAACCACAGGGCTCTGGATCGCCCGGGCCATTGGAAAAGAAAACGCCGTCCGGGTTGTATGCCATCACCTCATCGAGCGGCGTGCGCGCAGGCACTAGTGTTACCTCACACCCTCGCGAAACCAAAAGCCGCAGGATGTTGTATTTGATGCCGTAGTCATAGGCGACGACGCGGTAACGTTTTTCCAGCCCCTCACCATAGCCTTGGTCCAGGGTCCAAGCGGCCTGGGTCCAGGTGCGCGGTTCTTTGCAGCCGGCCTCGGAGGCCAGATCCATCCCTTTGATACCGGGGAAGTCCCGTGCCAGACGCAGAGCTTCCTCCTCACTCATGTTCTCCCCCGCCACGATGGCACCGCCCTGGGCGCCTTTGTTGCGCAGAAGTCGAGTCAGCCGCCGCGTATCCACTCCGGCAATAGCCACAACCTTTTCGCGCTGCAGATAATCCGGCAGCGACTCACTGCGTCGCCAGTTGCTGGCCAGCAGCGGCAGGTCGCGGATAATCAGTCCGGATGCGCAGACATGGTCGGACTCCACATCTTCCGGATTGGTGCCGGTATTACCAATATGCGGATAGGTCAGCGTGACCATCTGGCGGGTATAGGACGGGTCAGTCAGGATTTCCTGATAGCCGGTCATGGCCGTGTTGAAAACGACCTCACCGCTGGTGGTGCCGTCAGCACCGATGGACTCGCCTCTGAAGATGCTGCCGTCTTCAAGTGCAAGGATCGCTGGTTTCGTCAAAGCCATGCCCCTCTAGCGTCTCTGGCGGGTAGGACGCGCATCACGAAACCCCGGCGCCCATTTGCAAAAAGCGGGACGGTGTCGTACACCCGTCCCGCTCCTGCAGGGGTTCCAGGAACTTCTTAATAGACTCTCAGAAGTTCCTTAACAGCCGGTGGAGTAAGCGCTTAACAAATCCGGCGCATTATATAGAGAAACCGACGCTACTGTCATCCGCGAGATCCCATATGGCGCCGAACAGCGGCCATTGGCTCGAATGTCACTTGAGATCCAGTACATCCTGCATGTCATACAGCCCCGCAGGCTGCTGCACCAGCCACTGGGCGGCCCTGACGGCTCCCTGGGCAAAGGTCATGCGGCTGCTCGCTTTGTGGCTGATCTCGATACGCTCCCCCAACCCAGCAAACATCACGGTGTGCTCACCCACGATGTCACCGGCACGGACCGTCTCAAAACCAATGGCCTCACGCGGGCGTTCGCCTGTAAACCCTTCGCGACCGTAAACAGCGCACTGTTGCAGATCACGCCCGAGCGTGTCCGCCACCACCTCCCCCAGCCGCAGGGCGGTACCTGAAGGAGCATCCTTCTTGTGGCGGTGATGCGCTTCGATGACCTCCACATCGGCTTCATCACCCATGACCCGGGCAGCCGTCTGCAGGATCTGAAGGAGAAGGTTAACGCCCACACTCATGTTGGGAGCAAGCACCACGTTCAGACCTTCGCTTTTGGCTTCGAGCTGCTGTTTTTCAGCCTCAGCCATACCGGTTGTCCCGATTACGGCCGCTTTGCCGGCCTCCCGGCACACATCGAGATGCTGCAGTGTGAGCTCAGGAAAGGTGAAATCGATCACCAGATCGAAATCTTCCACCACTTTTTCCAGGCCGCCACTCAGCATCACCCCGTTGCGGCCAACGCCGGCCACTTCGCCCGCATCAGAACCGATCAGAGAACTTTCCGGGTGGACAGTTGCCGCTCCAAGGGACACTCCCTCGGTCAGGGTCACCGACTCAACCAGTGTTTTGCCCATCCGACCAGCGGCGCCAGTCACTGCAATACGCGTCATACCCCCTCCACACCTGAGACCTGCAACCTAGAACTTCATATCGTCAAAAAAGTTCTTAACGCCTTCAAACCAGGAGCTCTTGCGTGGTCCGTGCTGCTTACCATCGCTGTCTTCCTGAAGGGTCGATTCAAATTCACGCAACAGCTCTTTCTGCTTCTTCGTGAGATTGACCGGCGTTTCCACTACAATGCGGCACAGCAGATCACCAGGGGCACCACCACGCACAGGTGTTACACCCTTGCCGCGCAGGCGGAAGGTCTTACCGCTCTGACTCTCTGCCGGAATCTTGAGCTTAACTCTTCCATCAAGCGTCGGCACCTCCAGTTCGCCACCCAGAGCCGCGTCCGTGATGCTGATCGGCACATCGCAGTGCAGATTGCGGCCGTCACGATCAAAAATCGGATGTTCCTTGACGGCCATCTGGACGTAGAGATCGCCCGGTCCACCGCCATGCATACCGGGCTCACCTTCGCCCGAGAGGCGGATACGATCGCCGGTATCCACGCCCGGTGGCACCTTGACCGAGAGCGTTTTCTCTTCTTCGACGAAGCCTTCGCCACGGCACGCCTTGCAGGGATTTTTCACAATCTGGCCGGCGCCACGGCAGTTCGGGCAGGTCTGCTGTACAGAAAAGAAGCCCTGCTGCATCCGGACCTGACCCATGCCACGACAGGTTCCGCAGGTCTCCGGGCGAGTCCCGGGTTCAGCACCACTGCCTTTGCAACTGCTGCATTCGGTGGCACTCGGGATCTCGATCTTGACGTCTTTGCCGCTCACGGCATCCTCAAGATCCAGCTCCAGTGTATAGCGCAGGTCAGCGCCCCGGCCGCCGCGGCCGCGACCGCCACCAAAGATATCGCCAAAGACATCCCCGAAGATATCGGAGAAGCTGGCGCCACCACCGCCGCCGAAGCCACCACCGCCACCGGCGGAGCCATCAACACCGGCGTGACCGAACTGGTCGTACGCGGCTTTCTTTTCGGGGTCACCCAGGACTTCATAGGCCTCACTGGCCTCCTTGAAGCGCGCCTCGGCGTCTTCGTCATCCGGATTCCGGTCCGGATGATACTTCATTGCCAGCTTCCGGTATGCCTTCTTGATCTCCTTGTCGTCGGCACTCTGGGAGATACCAAGGATCTCGTAATAGTCGCGTTTGGCCATGACAGTCTGTCAACCGTAATTCAAATGTTCACAACAACGACGAACGCGGGAGAGGACTCCCGCGTGCGTCGATCAAAGGGTACGGATAATGCCAGCGGTTTTACCGCTTGTCATTGTCGTCGACTTCCTCGAATTCAGCATCGACGGCATCATCGCCACCGCCCTGCTCCTGGCTGCCTTCAGCTCCGGCAGCACCTTCCTCGCCTTCCTGCGAGTACATCTTCTGCGCAAGGCTTGAGGAGGCTTCAGTCAGAGCCTGGGTCTTAGCCTCGATCTGCTCTTTGTCGTCACCTTTCATCGCCTCTTCCAGCTCGGAGATGGCATTTTCGATGGCGGTCTTCTCTTCTTCGGACGCCTGATCGCCAGCTTCTTCAAGGCTCTTGCGCACGGCATGAATCATGCTGTCGCCCTGATTCCGCGCCTGAACAAGTTCTTCGAACTTCTCGTCTTCCTGAGCATTCTGCTCGGCATCCTTGACCATCTGGTCGACCTCGTCCTCGGTCAGACCGGAAGAAGCCTTGATCTCGATGGACTGCTCCTTGCCGGTTGCCTTGTCCTTAGCCGATACGTTCAGGATACCGTTGGCGTCGATATCGAAAGTGACTTCGATCTGGGGAGTACCGCGCGGTGCCGGCGGAATATCCTGCAGGTCAAAGCGCCCGAGCGACTTGTTCTGGTTCGCCTGCTTGCGTTCGCCCTGAACCACATGAATGGTCACCGCGGTCTGGTTGTCCTCAGCGGTCGAGAAGGTCTGCGACTTCTTGGTCGGGATCGTGGTGTTCTTCTCGATTACTGGTGTCGCCACACCACCCATGGTCTCGATGCCCAGAGTCAGCGGTGTCACATCCAGAAGCAGCACGTCCTTGACGTCGCCCGAAAGCACGGAGCCCTGAAGGGCGGCACCCATGGCTACTGCTTCGTCCGGGTTAACATCCTTACGCGGATCTTTGCCGAAGAACTCTTTCACCGCTTCCTGAACCTTGGGCATGCGGGTCTGACCACCGACCAGAATCACCTCGTCGATATCGCCCACTTTCACGCCGGCATCGTCGATGCAGGTCTTGCAGGGATCAATGCTGCGCTTGACCAGGTCCTCGACCAGTGATTCAAGCTTCGCGCGGGTCACCTTCACGTTCAGGTGCTTGGGCCCGTTTTGGTCCGCCGTGATGTACGGCAGGTTCACATCAGTCTGCTGGGCACTGGAAAGCTCAACCTTCGCCTTCTCTGCCGCTTCTTTCAGACGCTGCATGGCCAGGGAGTCACCGCGCAGATCAATGCCCTGATCCTTCTTGAACTGGTCAGCAAGGTACTCGATCAGCGCCATGTCGAAGTCTTCACCACCCAGGAAGGTGTCACCACTGGTGGCCAGCACTTCAAACTGCTTCTCGCCATCAACGTCCGCAATCTCAATAACCGAGATATCGAAGGTACCGCCGCCAAGGTCATAGACCGCAACGGTGCGATCCTTACCCTTCTTATCGAGCCCGTAAGCCAGCGCGGCTGCGGTCGGCTCGTTGATGATGCGCTTAACCTCAAGCCCGGCGATACGGCCCGCATCCTTGGTTGCCTGGCGCTGGTTGTCGTTGAAGTAGGCCGGGACAGTAACAACCGCTTCGGTCACGGTCTCGCCGAGATAATCCTCAGCGGTGCGCTTCATCTTCTTGAGCACCTCAGCAGAAACCTGCGGCGGTGCCATTTTCTCGTCTTTCACCTGTACCCAGGCATCGCCGTTGTCATTTTTGACGATGTCGTAAGACACCATGTTGATGTCTTTCTGCACAACATCATCGTTGTAAGCACGCCCGATGAGACGCTTGATAGCATAAAGCGTATTTTTCGGGTTGGTGACCGCCTGGCGCTTGGCCGCCTGACCGACAAGCGTCTCGCCTTCATCGGTATAAGCCACAATGGAGGGCGTCGTGCGATCGCCTTCCGCGTTCTCAATCACCTTGACTCCATCGCCATCCGGGATGGCCACACAGGAGTTCGTGGTGCCCAGGTCAATACCTATAATCTTACCCATGGAAATCACTCCAATTATTTCGTTGAATTCAGATCCGGTTTCCAGTTGCCGTTAATCCCTAAATTGGGCCTAACGACTCAATTTCAAGCCTGCTCGTCGACGTTTCCGCCCCCGGAGTCATCCGCCTTGGCCACCATGACCATCGCCGGGCGAACCACCCGGTCATGCAGTAGATAGCCCTTCTGCATAACCGCGATCACCGTGTTGGGCTCAGCCTCATTGCTCGGAACCATGGACATAGCCTCATGCTTCTGTGGGTCGAAGGGCTCTCCCACCGGGTTGATCTGCTCGACGTTGAACTTCTCCAGTGCGCCCACAAACATATCCAGCGTCATGTCGACCCCTTCCTTGATGCGGGTAAGCACTTCTTCACTCTGGACTTCTTGGCCCTGAGTGCTTTCAACCGCCTTTTCAAGGCTGTCGACTACTGGCAGCAGTTCTTTCACGAACTTCTCGACCCCGAACTTGTGGGCTTTCTCGACATCAATGTCAGCACGCCGCCGGATGTTCTGCATCTCAGCCTTGGCGCGCATCACTTCCTCTTTCTGCTCCTCGAGCTGAGCGCGCAACTGCTCTGCCTCGCTGCCCCCGCTCTCAGCTTCCTCCGGAGCATCGGAGGCCGCTTCCGCGCTTCCCGCGTCGGCGCCGTCATCCGCGCCCGTTTCATTCACGGCTTCATCCTTACGGGTTTCGTCATCACTCATGATCAACCTCATTGCTCGGTATCAGATTCTTTAGCCCGCTGCGGGACGTCTGCGGAGCAATATGGGGCTGTTTGGGCTGGTTTCAACCACCATTGGCCACTTTCGTCACAAACCGGATCGTTACGGCCACTTGAAACCTGCAGAAAGTAACTGTACAAATAACCATATACTGTATATCGATACACGCTAGGAGCCATCTATGCTCACGCACCTGACCGTCGCCAACTACGCTGTTGCGGAAAAAGTGGAATTGACCATCAGGAAAGGCATGACCGCACTCACCGGCGAAACCGGAGCCGGCAAGTCTATTGTCATGGATGCCCTGAACCTGGTTTCAGGCGCGCGTGCGGATGCAGGCGCTGTCCGTGAAGGAGCGGATAAAGCCGACCTGAGCGCGGTTTTCGACCTTTCGCGCATCCCGCAGGCAAGAACCTGGCTTGAGGAACGCGACCTGGATCAGGACGGGGACTGCGTGCTGAGGCGCGTCATCCGGCGTGACGGTCGCTCACGGGGCTACATCAACGGGCAGCCCTGCACACTGTCTGACCTGAAAACCCTGGGCAGCATGCTCATGGACATCCACAGCCAGCATCAGCATCAATCCCTGCTCAAGCGCGAAACCCACCATCGGCTGGTGGACGAGTTCGGCGGCAATCATGAACAGGCCGAACAGGTCCGCAACGCTTTCAAGGAATGGCGCGACCTGAGCCAGCGCCTGGAACAGGCCACCAACCAACGTGATGAGCGCAACGCCCGCACTGAGCTTTTACGATATCAGGTGGAAGAACTCGACCGGCTGGGGCTGAGCGCCGACGAACTGACGCAGCTTGAAGCCGAACAGAAGCAGCTGGCCAACGCCGAAAACATCCTGTCGCAGTGTCACGAGGCTGCACAATGCTGCGGCGAAGGCGAACCCGCCGCTGCCGGGCTACTGGACCAAGCTCGACAGAAGCTGGAACGGTTACCCATCGAGGTGCCCCAGCTGGCCGAAACCTGCCAGATGCTGGAAGAGGCCCGAATCCAGGTGGAGGAAGCCGGCGACAATCTGCGGCGCTTCATTGATGACTATGACTGCGATCCGCAGCGTCTGCAGGATGTGGAAGAGCGTCTGAGCTGGATCTACCAGGTTGCGCGCAAACACCAGATCCAGCCTACTGAGATCCCGGAACATCAGGAGACGTTACGCGCCGAGCTGGACGAACTCGAAAATGGCTCCGAAAGCCTGGAACAACTCCGTGAGCGGGCTGAAGCAGCGCGCGCTGAATGGGCACGACTGGCGGATGGGCTCAGCAGCGCCCGGCGCCACGCGGCTGAACGCCTGGATGCGGGCGTGGGAGAAGAACTTCGACGGCTGAGCATGCCGGACATCCAGTTCCAGACCTACTTTAGCCCGTCTTCCGCCGAAGGACAGCCCGCAGGCTGCGGCCATGAGGAAATGGAATTCCTGGTTAGCACCAATGCCGGCCAGAGCGCCCGGCCGCTGGCCAAAGTGGCGTCGGGCGGCGAACTCTCACGCATCAGCCTGGCCATCCAGGTGGTTGTAGCCCAGACATCGACTATTCCGACACTGGTCTTCGACGAGGTGGATGTCGGCATCGGCGGTGGTGTCGCGGAAGTAGTCGGACGGTTGCTCCGCCAGCTTGGTGACAATGGCCAAATCCTGTGCGTGACCCACCTACCCCAGGTGGCCAGCCAAGCGCACCAGCACCTCTCAGTGAGCAAGTTCACTGAAGACGAAAAGACCTACTCAACCGTGGAAAGCCTGGACTCCGAGGAACGGATCCGCGAGGTGGCGCGAATGCTCGGCGGTGTGGATCTTACCGAGCAGACCATGGCCCATGCCAGCGAGATGCTGCAGAAGGGGCAGGCGACTCATCACTGAGACTGAAACAGCGTCGTGCGCGCGACCCTGTTTCGCCAGGATGAGCAGTCAATCTTTATTCCTTTGGCTTCACGTAAAGAATCATACTGTGGTCCACCAGATCAAAGCCGTGCTCCTCAGCGATACGACGCTGGCGTTCTTCGATGACTTCGTCATAGAACTCGATAACACGCCCTGTCTGGGTACAGACCATGTGGTCATGATGCTCTTCTCCAGCCAGCTCGAACACCGCATGACCGCCTTCGAAGTTGTGGCGCAGCACCAGCCCCGCCGCCTCAAATTGCGTCAGTACCCGGTAAACTGTGGCCAGACCCACATCATCACCAGACTCCAGAAGCTTCTTATAGACATCCTCGGCGCTGAGGTGATGATCGCCTTCGGCATCCTCTGCGGCTTCCGCGCTCTCGAGGATACTCAGAATCTTGACCCTCGGTAGCGTAACCTTGAGGCCTACCTTGCGCAGCTCGACGTTTTCTGGTGCCATGCTGAACCTAACCGTTGGTGATGGAGTGGGCTTTCGTTACCATGTGCGCTCGTCTTCAGGCGGGCAGCGCGCCTCGGAGCGGCACTCAAGATAGAGGATTTCCTTCCACGATGCAAAAGGCTTCCATTCCCGCCTGCCTGGCTGCGGTCACTCTGACACTCAGCCTCGCAGCGTGCAGTTTTCCGGGCGTTTACCGGATCGATGTTCAACAGGGTAACATTATCGATCAGGAAGATCTCGGCGACCTTAATCCAACCATGAGCCGGGCCGATGTTCGCGACCTGCTGGGCACCCCTATTACCGTTAGCAGCTTTAACCCGGACCGCGAATACTATCTCTACACGTTCCAGGAGGGTGGCGGCGAGATTCGCAAACAACGGGTCACCATCATCTATGAGGGCAACCAGTATCTGCGGCACGAGGCCAAGCTTCTGGAGGAAACGCCAGCCAACTGAACCTCGGTCAACGCCGCGTCCCGGCCCGCTTTGCCCTGGCCTCTTTGGGATCAATCTCAAGGGGGCGGTAGATCTCGACCCGGTCACCATCGCGAAGACGGTATCGACCAGGCTCCGCAATCACGTGGCTGAATATGCCCACACTCTGATACGCCAGATCAATCTCGGGAAAGACGTTTTCGATCCCGGATTCCCTGATGGCCTCAAGCGCCGTACTGTCCTCAGACAGACTGAGTGCAATCAAACGCTGCGCTTCAGGGCGCGCGTATGCCACTTCCACACGGATCATCCCGCATCCTCATAAAGGGATCTCGCACGCTCGCAGAACGCATCCACCATGGTATTCGCTGCCTGGGCAAAGATGCCAGCGAACGCCATCCGGGCAATCCCACTCTCAACGGCAAACTCCAGGCTCAAGGTCACCCTGCACGCATCCGCCCGCAGCGCCCGGAACTCCCACACCCCCTTGAGATACTCAAAAGGCCCATCGACAAGCTCCATATGAATGGACTGTGCAGGTACCAGATGATTGCGGGTGGTAAAGCGTTGTTTGAGCCCACCCCGCTGAACATCAAGCGACGCCACCAGTTGATCACTATCGTGCTCATGCAGCACCGCGCCACCACACCAGGGGAGAAATTCCGGATAGCGCTCGACATCGCTAACGAGGCGAAACATTTCTTCAGCGGAATGGCGCACCAGCGCGCTGCGTTCAATCTGTCGGCTCATTGAAGCGTTACCCCATAAGGCTCTTTCTGCAACGGCACTACTGACTGCTCCAGACCACCATGGCCACACAGTTCCGGGCCCGCCAGCCTGCAGAAGTCCTCTCTATAATCCAGCACTGTCAGCCCAACAGCGATCACTGCTCCCAGGGGCACTAACCATGCCATAAGCCAGCGCCAGAGCCGGTACCCCTGCCCCGTCACGCCCAGAAAAGCAAGCAGCTGCCGTGGGGGCAGCTGCCAACCGGCCATCCTCGCCAGCGCCAGCACCGAAATCGGCACCAGCACCAGCATGACGGATAGCTCCATCAGCGCCCAAACATCCACCGCACCCTGCCCGGTAAACCCAAACAATGCTGCAACGGCCGCTGCGCCTGCGGGCAGCATTGCCACCAATGCTGCAACCGGCCGGTAGCCGCCCAAGCGCTCTGTCACCGTTGTAACCACCACCTCAAGCGTGAAGAGGGCCGATGTCCATACCAGCAGTACCATGATCAGATAAAAAAGGCTGCCAATAAGCTGGCCACCCGCCATTGCCTCGAACACCTGAGGCAATGCCACGAAAACCAATTCGAAACCGGACGTCAGCGGCACCTGTTCAACAAGCACAAACGCTGTAACCGCCAGTCCGAGAACGAGTGTGACCAACAGATCCACCACTGCTACCCCAATAGCAGACAGGGGCATGGAGGCGTTGCCCGGCATGTAGCTGCCCAGGGTCATGACAACGCCAACACCGATTGCGAGCGAATAAAGCGCAAGCTGTACAGCGCGACCAGCACCATACCACCCCAAATCGTGCCAACGGGGCCAGAACAGGGACCAGGCCGCTTCCTGAGCCTTACCGGAGGACAGCGCCACCGCCGTCATGATCACAAGCAGGCCCGCCAGCAGAGGCACAACGGTGCGCAGGGACCGTTGCACGCCCCGCCCAAGGTTGCGCACAGCGACGGCCATCACCAGCCCAATGAACACCGCCTGCCATAGAGCAACCTGCTGCGCATCACTGGCAAAACTGCTAAACAACGCCGCCGCCGAGGCCTCGCTAGTACCCCGCAGCTCACCCAGAGCAGCCCGGAAGAGCCAGGCCAGGGAGACGCCGCCAAGTACCGAATACAGCCCGAACAGCAATACTGCTGCCAGCACCATGCCACGCCCTGCCCAAGGCAGACTGCGCGACCTTAACCCCGAGGCCGCTGCGGCAGCCTGCAGCGAACGATCCGGACTATGGCGATAGCGTCGCGCCATAGCGAGCTCGGTCATCACCAACGGCACGCCAACGAACATCAACGCCAGGGCGTAAACCATCAGGAACGCGCCGCCACCGTGCGCGACCACCGCAGACGGTACCAGCCACAGATTGCCGGCACCGAGCACAACCGCAGCCAGTGCCAGCGCAAAGGTCCAGCGGCTGCCCCAGGCAGTGGCCGGCGCTACCGGATTAGAGGGCATTAACAGGCTCCCGATCGGATGAAACGAAATTATAGCCCACTACCGCCTTTTCATTCAGCTGCAACACTACAGCCTTTGCCCTCAGGCAGGCCCTATGGGCTACAATACAGCGTTTGCATCGACACCCATTCCGCCACGCCGGATGATTCCCATGGCTCAGAAAAAGAAGCCCTCCAAGGGCGGCAGTACGATCGCGCTCAACAAGAAGGCGCGGCACGAATTCCACATTGAACAGAAGTTTGAGGCGGGTCTCCAGCTTCACGGCTGGGAGGTTAAGGCACTGCGTGCCGGCAAAGCCCAGATCACAGACGCCTATGTCCTGCTCAAAAACGAAGAGGCATGGCTTTTGGGCGCACACATCCCGCCGCTCCCTTCGGTCTCCACCCATATCAATCCGGACCCGACACGCACACGCAAGCTGCTCCTGCATCGCCGCGAGTTGGCGAGCCTGCTTGGCAAAACCCAACAGGAAGGCCACACCTGTATTCCTCTGGCGCTTTACTGGAAAAAGAACCTGATCAAGTGCGAGATTGCGCTGGCAAAGGGCAAGAGGCTGTACGACAAGCGTCATACCGAGAAGGAACGGGACTGGAACCGCCAGAAGCAGCGCATCCTGCGTGAGACACTACGCTGATCACCGGACCTTTATTTTACCTGGCTTTACATAGCGGTATACTTACTCCTCATCAGTTCAACATCACTGCAACCAGGGAGGGACGATGCCTGCTCAACGAACAGCCATGTCCTCAGTCGATACCTCCTGGTTGCGGATGGAGTCGCCAGAAAGTCCGATGATGATCGGCGCCGTACTTGTTTTCGACGAGCCGATCGACCTCGGGGCGTTCCGCAACCTGCTTGAAGAACGATTCCTGCACTTTGAGCGCTTCCGCCAGCGGGTTATCTATCAGAATGACCGTTTTTACTGGGAAAACGATCCCTGGTTTGACCTGGATAACCACCTGCGCATAACCGCGCTTGCCGGTAATGCAGATCAGGCCGCGCTGCAACAGCTCACCAGCGACCTCAACAGCACGCCACTGGACTTCAACCACCCTCTCTGGCAGATCCACTATGTCGACAACTATCAGGGCGGCTGTGCGCTTATCGTGCGTATCCACCACTGCATTGCGGATGGCATCTCACTGGTCCGGGTTCTACTCTCGCTGACCGATGAACAGGCCGCCACCGGAGACACCTACAAGCCATCGAAACGGCACAAGCGCGTGCGCGGACAAACACCGGAGTGGCGCCAGACGTTGTTCCGCATCCGCCGCAACCTGCGTCTTGCGCGCTGGCAAGTCCGCCAGACGTGGCGCACCATGCGCGAAGATCCCGCCTACCTGGCACGTCTGGGGCGTGAATGCGCCTTCGTGGGCCGCGATCTGTTCAAGGTTGCCGTTCGTCCGCCGGATCCGCCCACGGCACTGAGGGGGCCACAAAGTGGATACAAGCAAGTGGCCTGGAGCGAACCGCTGGATCTGGGTGAAGTCAAAGCCACTGCCCAAGCGCTCAACGGTACCGTAAATGATGTGCTTCTGGCGGCAGCAACCGGCGCCACACAAACTCATCTGCAGCAGAGCGCCACCCCCCTGCCCGAGACCGGCATCCATGTGGCCGTTCCTTTCAACCTGCGGCCACTGGATCAACCAATCACCCGCCTTGGCAACCAGTTCGGATTGGTGCTCGTTCCCCTGCCGGTACAGATTTTATGCCCTCGGGCACGCTTTGACGCCGTCCAGCGCCACATGGACGACATCAAACGGTCTTACCAGGCTCAGGTCTCCTACGGCTTACTCGACATCCTGGGGCGGGGACCGGACCTGATGGAACGCCGCGCGCTTTCGATTCTCAGTCGGCGCGCCTCGGCTGTACTCACCAATGTGCCCGGCCCGGACAAGCCACTGCACCTTTGCGGCTGCCGCCTGCGAACGCCGATGTTCTGGGTGCCCCAGACGGGCGATGTAGGCATTGGCCTGAGCATTTTCAGCTACGCCGGGCAGGTTCAGTTCGGTATCATCAGCGACCGTGATCTGATGGCCTCGCCGGAGCGCATGGCCACGGCCTTTGCGGATGCGTTCCACCAGCTCCGCGATCTGGCGCTTAAAAACAGGATTCCCCTTGAGTCGGCCCTGGGCCGCCCCTATACTGGCACGTACGGGGACGATCCGGATTCGACGCCGGTGACGAAACCTGAGGTGCATGCCGAGACGGCAGCGAGTCTCGAAAAATCAAAGCTGCTTTAAAATAGTCGCAAACGACGACAACTACGCGCTCGCGGCGTAAAAACCGCTAGTGCCTGCCTGACCGGGGTGCCTGTCCCCCGCGTTTCACAGGCAGTCATAGAAGATAGGATCGCCGTCGCGTGATGCTCGCAGCGTAACGGTTAAACCCTGGTGAGCTCGCCCTTTGCACCCTGACCTTCGGGTCGCCTGGGGTTAAAAGAATAGAAGGAACCTAAGCATGTAGAGCCAAAGGCGGAGTACCGGCGGACGCGGGTTCAACTCCCGCCGTCTCCACCATCCAACAGTTTCAGGAGATCCACCGAAGTCTACTGAAACGCCCCAAAGCCCCGGAAACGGGGCTTTTTTATGTCCAGAGCATTCATCGGGATCCATTGAGGTCCACGCTCAGGTGTGGGTAACATTGTGGGTAACGCGGCATTCGCACCTCGCTGTTACCCACAAATGGATCGCCCATGTCTCGCCAGCTCAACAAGCTCACCGCCAGCCAGGTTAAAAACGCCAGGTGTGACGGGAAGATACGGAAACTCGCTGATGGCGGCGGATTGACCCTCGTCGTCAAAGGCGACGCCAAGTACTGGTGGCTGCGGTACCGTTTTGCGGGTAACGAGCGCACCCTGTCATTGGGCAGTTACCCACACACCAGCCTGGCCGACGCCCGGCAAGCTCGTGACACCGCGAAAAGACTGCTTGCCCAAGGGACGGACCCCGCTGCTGATCGTCAACTCCAAACTGACCAGCGAAAGGAGGACAGCGAGAACACCTTCAGCACTGTCGCTAAGGAATGGTACGACCAGAAACACGCCCTGGAAGTTTCAGAGTCCCACGCCGTGCGTAACTGGCGTCGGCTGGAGCTTTACACGTTCCCCGACCTTGCCAAACGCCCTATCAACGAAATCCAGCCACCCCACGTCCGTGAAGTACTGGATAAGATCGCAAAGCGCGGCCACCTGGAGACCGCCCACCGCGTGAAGACCCTACTGAGTCAGGTCTTCCGCTATGCCGTGACTGCCTCCAAGGTGCAATTCGACATTACACGCGACCTCAATGGCTACCTGCCCTCATCCAAGGTGAAGCACCAACCCTCACTCACTACCCCCACCGAGGTGGCCGAGCTCCTCAAGGGTATCGAGGCCTATCAGGGCCAGTTCGCCGCCAGCAAGGCGCTCAAGCTATCGCCCCTGGTCTTCACCCGCCCAGGGGACACCCGGCAAATGCAGTGGGATCACATCAACTTTGAGCGGGCTCAATGGGAGCTCCCCAAAACGAAGAACGGACTTCCCCTAATCGTTCCGCTCTCCAGGCAGGCTCTGGAGATACTGGAAAGCATTCAGCCGATCACAGAGCACCGCAGCGCCTATGTATTCCCCAACGCTAGGGATGCCAAGCGGCCCATGAGCAATGCCGCCATTAAGGCAGCACTCGATCGCATGGGCTACGCCGGCCGCTTCACGGCACACGGCTTCCGCGCCATGGCGAGAACCCTGCTACAGGAAGAGCTGCACTATCCTGTGCACTTGATAGAGATGCAGCTCGGCCACCAGGTAGCCGACATGCACGGAAGGGCGTATAACCGGACCGAGTTTCTGAACGAAAGACGGGAGATGATGCAGACGTGGGCAGACTACTTGGACAAGCTTAAGCTGCAGTAAATTCCTGAAGCTGATTGGAGCAAGCCTGTCTGGAGCAACGATCAATCACCATTACCGCTCTGGTCAGCACCATCTTGATCAGCGCTTTCCGGCTCCTTCCCCATAAAGGGCTCAAGTGCTTTTCTCACTTTCTTCTGCACGGGTTTACTCCATACTTTCACCTGAGAACTGCCATCCTGAAAATTGATGTCGGAAATCCGCTTGTCGTCGTCAAACTCGAATACCACTGCTGCATCATTCGGCGCGAGCGATAAACCCCAAACAAGGGAATAAAGGCCACTCCAGGCCGTCTTGCGCTCTTCGTCTGCCCTCTTCAGCTCCTTTCGTGCTTGATACCGCTCGTCCCGTAACTTCTGAATCTTGTCCGCAAGCTCTTTACGCGACTTTTTTAGATTGTCTCTGCCTTCAGAGAGGCGCATCCCGGCGTTCCTGTAATCTAGATCTCTCATACTTGATATCTTCCCATTCATCACTCCGATGCTCTGCAGTCTGCTCAATACAGCGCATAATCGCCGTGGAGCGATCCACATTGCTTTGTCGCATTATCTCCTGGAGAGCTTTGTCGTACTCCCGATCGAGAACCACGTTGCGCTCTACCCGCTTACCACCTCCCCGCGAGAGCCTCTTATTCCAGGCATTTTCCATCTTCCTGAACTGCTCGGCACCTCCATAGGCACCCTGCAAAGTCGCTACCAGGCTTATCAGTCTCTCGACTTCAAGTTGGGCATCGGCTACCGAGTCACCAAGTGATTGAGGCATTTGCTGCCAGACATGATTCAGTCCGGGGAACTGATCGACCCGCTTTTGCAAATACCGAAATGCCCACCGCCTCCCTTCCGATGATAGACCCTTCACCCATGTAGTTGGATTCTGCATATATTCGCTTACTATCTACTAAATTCATTCATAGATACTGAATATGACAAGTCATATGACTTTAACGTATTCTA
Organism: Salicola sp. Rm-C-2C1-2; assembly: GCF_040196175.1. Classification (NCBI taxonomy): domain Bacteria; kingdom Pseudomonadati; phylum Pseudomonadota; class Gammaproteobacteria; order Oceanospirillales; family Halomonadaceae; genus Salicola; species Salicola sp. Rm-C-2C1-2. The sequence goes on from NZ_JBEFNF010000007.1 coordinate 179,843, forward strand.
TAATTATAGCTATAGAAATAGAGTATTCTACTATGTATACCCTAGCCCATGCCGCCCTGACCAACCTTCGAATGGACCATCCAATCGGCAAGTTTGTGGCGGTTCGGATGGCGATGAAGTTTGGGACTGCCTCAACTCACCCTCTAACGAGGACCGCATTCACGAGGGAGCTTGGAGTACCACCCAATAAAGCGCTTAAGCCACTCGGCGAACTAGAGGCCAGAGGCATCATTGAATCTTTCCGACAGCACTGGCACCCGGGACCGCCACACCACTGCTTCAGATTCAATCCAGAAACAACCTGGCCCAACGGCTATAACGAACTTGCCAGTTCGCCTCACCGATCCAAGATTCAACAGCTTCTCGAATACAATGAAGTCCCCCCTAATAGGCGCAGACACCAACTGACCATCCAGCAGCGAGTGCTATTAATGGTGTTACTGGCTCATGCCTCACCAGCAGGTGTTGTAACTTCAATAACGCGCGCAGAGCTGGCCACCCAGACCGGGATTAGTCACCCAAGGCTTCGATACGAGTGCAAGAACCTAAAGCGCTACGGATACCTGAGAAGCACAGTTGACGGCGGAAATTTCGATAGACTCTTAGGGAGACGGTCTGGTGCCTACTTCATTGAGTTACACCACCAAACCTTTGGTGAGGACAAACCGGGTGGTTTAACGGTTATCTATCCTGCTCTTCAGCACCCAATAGCAAGAGCACGCAGAAACTCCCTAGAGCGACAACGAATTGCCAACTCAAGCCAGCCCAGCAATGACCTTTGTCGTCCAGACGAGGACCTGATTGAGTTAATCGGGAGAAAGCCGCAGTTTGCCGAGCTTCACTATCTCGCTTGGGTCATCGATGAGCTGGCAAGCGCAACGCTGCGAAATCCTGAGCTTTTAACATATCCTCCTCCCGCACATCTGCTGGAGAATCTTTACGCGGAGGTCGCAGACACGCTGCCGCGTGCAGAAGGACGAGGAGTTGATTACAGAGAAATGCCGATAGGATATGCAGGTCAAATTCAAAGTGCGTGGAAGAGGGTCTCCCTTGATGACGCTCCCTTTGACCTTGCCCTGATTGGCGGTGATCGCCGCAGTAGGGCCCAAGCCTTTTTGGTTGCATGTATCGTTCAACAGGCAACCAATGCGGTCAACATACTGTCCCGCACCGGAGAATCTTGGAAACAGTCAGAGGACTACCTGATCTTACCTCAGCCTGATGGAGCCCTTAACTCCCGCCGGATCGCAGTTGAGACATATACCAGTGATGCTGATCGAACTCCCCACCGGGTATATGTCCTTTTGGCCAGTAAGTTCCGCCCGGACGGGACTGACGCTACTCCAGAGGCAATCGAAGCCATAGCAAATTCACTGCTCGAAGACACCTCTCTGAGAACACCCCCCTTGGTCGACCCCACGCTAAAAACTCCTCCCTCTGCCGAGTGGAAACCAGCTACCTGAAACCGCTTCAAGTCATTTGCGACAGCCCTCCCCGATCTCATGAGCGGAATAACCATAGGAGACCGTCATGAGGATCATCAGATTACGCGACGTCATGGAGCTTACCGGCCTGGCGCGCTCCACCATCTACAAGTACGTCGAAGCAGGCACCTTCCCCCAGCCCGTGCCGCTTGGTGGACGTTCGGTTGGTTGGGTCGAGCAGGAAGTTGAGGACTGGGTACTTGCCCGCATCGAGGAGCGAGACGCTGCCGGTAGCACCCCAGCAACACCACTCCACTCAACCGGCTAATTCACAGCCTTTCTAACTCGTCTCCGTTCTGGAGACCCGATCAACGCCGTGTGACGACACACAATCGCGGACTTTCCCGCACACCCTGCCGTGGCCCTGCCACAAGCAGCTGCACCCGTATGTCCGTCACACCTGCGCCCAACTATTGCCGTGGGAGTTATCACGATGACTGTCATTCAAGAAACGAGGGATGTATCCACTCCCCAGAACGTTAGAGCCGCCGCGCTGCAACTGGCTGAACACCTCATCCAGGATCCCTGGACCAAGAAGGTTGCTGCGCGGATTCACAACTGCGCTCTCCGCACCAAGGACACCAGCCAGGCAGGTTGCCATCACCCACACTGCCCGAGCTGTCAGCACCAGAAGGCCTATGACCACGGGCACCAGATGGACTGGTTGTTTCGAGAGAAGCCTTGGCAAGGCGATAGCCAGTGGGTTGCCGTTTCCTTCTCAGTCCGTCAGTGCCAAGTGACCGAGCTCAGCGAATGCCTGGAGGCCATGAAGGTCGCTTTCCGTCGCATGACCCGTCGGCGGTTCTGGTCGCGTCACGTCCAGGGTGCTCTGCGTATCTTACGGGTGGACCAAGGCTTCAGCGACACCAAGGTCGCTCACCCGCGTTTCGAGTGCGTTCTGCTACTCCGGCCGGATGTTTCTAAGGACCCAGCCGGCTTCCGGGAGGATGTCTGGCACCAGCTGTGGCGGGATTGCTTTGGGGAGGACTTCATTGCCGAGGTACATCCGGAAAACGTGGAACCGATCGACCAGGATGTCCGCACCCAGATACAGCAAGCGACGATTCGCGCGTTGAGGCCACGCACACCCCCTACTTCCCCTGGGTGGTTCCTGACCGCCATGCCCCAGATGGACTCTTTCAGGTGGATGGAAAGCTTTGGGGATCTCCGCCGTCTCATAGCAGGCAGCCATGATCCTAATGCGATGTAAGTCCCTGCTTTATATTTATTATTAGATACCTTCTCTCTACTCCATAACCTCTACGCCATTACTCCAACAGGTCACTTTTTCACCGGCTTATTCGGGCGATTTGCGTATCGCTACGCCGAATTAATGGCCTGTTTCCAGATAAATGGCAACCAACCAATCAAGAGGTCATTCCGATGAATCGATACGACGACGAACAAAATAACCAAAAGCTGGCAGATCTAGAGAAGCGCAAACCATTCGCTGAGGATACCGCCAAGCTGTTTCTCAAAGACGCCAATCACCGGAAAGCGGCAGTGCGCATTCAGGAGTGCGCGGATAACGTCCATACTTTCCGCTCCCCAGCAAAACAGCCCATCAATGTCACCTGGCACTGCAAGCATCGCCATTGCCCCATTTGCCAGGAGCGTTTCTCAGCCCAATGGTTCATTGGCATGAAGTGGATCGTGCGTAAGATGATGGCAGAGGGAGATCGTCCACACTGGCTATTCCTGACCCTGACGGTGCGTAACTGCCCAGTCACGGAGTTGAGACATCAAATACACGCGATGAACAAGGCCTTCAGCCGCATGACCAACCGAAAGGCCTGGCGTCATGTGCGCGGATCCATCCGATTCCTGGAAGTAGACCGAGGCCAGGACGATCCGGAGACAGCGCATCCGCACTTTCATTGCCTGCTTCTGGTGACTCCCTCAATGCACGGGGGTAAGAACTACCTCTCCCAAGAGCGCTGGGCCCAACTCTGGCAGGAATGCCTTCAGGTCCATTACACGCCGGAAGTCGATGTACAGCGGCTGCCACCGGACGGTCAATCAGCCGACCTGGAGGTGCTTAAACGCGTGTCTTACTCGTCTAAGCCTCGACTGCACCTACCTGAGAAATCTTGGTTTCTGGAGATGGTCCAGCAACTGCGCTACACACAACGCGTAACGGTGACCGGCGAGCTCAAGAGCTGGCTCAACCGCTTCAAAGCAGCCAACCAAAACCAGTGCCTGGATGCCTTGACTGTCGATCCAGACCAGGATCCCAGTACGCGCTACCGTTGGGATCCAGAGCAGGGCCTCTACGTGGAAGTCTGAACATCAATGAGGCAAGTAAAAGGGGCTCAGGATCCAAAGTTGAGCCGACTGAGCCCCTGAACTACTTTTACCTCCCTAGCCAAAAATCAGCCTGGAGGATGCCAGTGAGCGACGGAGAAACCACCTATAGCGAGGAGACTCTTAATCAGATTGTTTGCTGGCGAGAGACGTTTACACGTTGGTTTGTATTGGATGGCAAGGAAACGAAGGATTCACCTAACTCAAAAGAGAGGACCACCGTCTGCGCGAATCTCGACGACTACCAGGCAGAAATCGATGATTTTCTTGCTGTGTTGAACGACCTCCAGTGTGAAATCAAATCCGTAATCATCTTTCAGAAAGGCAAGGCATTCACCAAAAAAAGCTTGAGGCTTGGCGCTGAATCTGGTGGTGGATGGGGTTTCGGTTGGGGCGTATCCGTTCCTGATCGTATTCAGGTTTTTTACGAGCAAGTCGAGTACATCACATACCGACAATATCTGAATCGCCGCGAAGCGGCTCTTGGGGCAATTCAAGCTCGCATCGAACAGGGGAAGCGCCAGACCGAGATTGATCAAGAAGAGCAAAAGATTCGCGCAGAACGGGAGAGACAGAGAGAGTCAAAACAACAGGCTGAGGAGCGAAATCGCCAGATCGAGGAGCAGAAACGCCAAATTGAACAGCAGGTCAATGAGCTCGAGCGTGAAAAAGCATCAGTTCACAACGAGATTGATTCGATCAGGAAAAATGGGATTAAGAAAACCAAGCGCTCCCTGATCGGTTCCGATATCGTCTATAACTTTAATTCCATTAACTATGAGACTCTCGAAGAGGCGGAAGCAGCGCAAGAAAACCGCCTGTTGGAGCTACAAGACGAATCGGTTCGAATCGAGGAAGAGATTGATCGCCTTCGCAACTCTAAAGCCGACGGGTAACCACCGACAAACACATCAAGTGTATCCAGGGGTTGTCTTTGGCGGCCCCTTACGCGCGTTACCGCTTGAATTCGGTGTAGGGCCTAAAGCTGAAAATGCCGCCCTAGCCCTACAGCCACTGGAGTTCCTCCATCCTCCAAGTGCCAGCATGGATTTATCCTGATGATCGCTGTCGGCCTAACGCCTCCTCCATCGTCTCTATAATCGTTGCCCGAAGGTAGTCCGGTGCCAGTATATCCAGATGCTGGCCCTGGGCAGTCAGCCACCACCTCAGGTCCTGGGTATCACTGACAGTGGCCGTCAGCTCAAAACTGGCCGTGGTCTCGTTCCAGATCTGCTGATCCATGCTCATGGGCGATTCCATCAGGTGCATCATGAATTCCTTATTCCACTACAGATGCAACTGAATGAGGGTGGTCTGAAAAGGCTGTGCCATGGCGCCTGAATGGATGTACTTGTCGAGATCAAACACAGACGCTGGACCGACTGCGGGGCCAGCCCTTCTAAGCGGAACCTAAAAACGCTTATGCCTACACTGACCCTTTCGTGATGAAAGAACCGAGCGTGCAATCATTAGGCGATTGAGCGAGTAGAGGGCGACTTCCTAGAATTGGTTCGCCGTTGGCTGCTGTATCTCGATTGGGATATGCCTGAAACCGGCGATCCCAAGAGTTTTGGCTTCTGCTTTGGTTCGAGGGGAGGTCCATGTCGTACAAAGAAAAAGTCATCGAAAAGCTTGCGAATGCTGGGTATGCCTGGGCCCAGTGTGAACTTGCCAGGCTCAAGATCGATCGCGATGACGAGGCGGTCATTTACTGGTACACCAAGGCGGCAGAACAAGGATATCCTCCAGCCTTTTTACGTCTGTCTGCACATTACCACCTAGGCAAGCGAGTTGAGCAGGACCTAATGAAGGCCCTGAAGCTGTTACTAATTGCAGAAATTCGTAGCGGGCGAAGGGAAAGGGAGATGTGCCACGAAATCTCGGAGCGCCTTGATCGGGGGCAGGTAAAAGAAGCCCAGAGACAAGCCGGGGCCTGGTTTGTGGGCGCGCCTCTGTGAGGCTGGGCGGAAAGAGGCGACTTACTGCCAAACAATCATGGTTGGCTGCCCAAACGATTGCCTGCTCCAGTCGTGATATCCATGCCGGGTGCGGTGTTGTAGCAGCCACCACGTTCTTGCTCTGGTAACGACAGGCCAAACCACCGACGAGCGATGACTGGGCGCGGAGTATGTTGATCAAAGCGTCCACACATTGAATCTCTCCTTTTGACCTATCTCCCGTGCCGTTGCCTTTCTTCGTTACGTTACAGCCAGCCTTCAGCCTTAGAACTGGAGCTCATGGGCGGACTTGAACCGCCGACCTCACCCTTACCAAGGGTGTGCTCTCCCAGCTTCTTTGTTACCAATCACCAGCAATCCACTCGCTGAGAGGATTTTACACCACATGCATGCCCGTCTACTTTGAACATCAGCTTCAACTGCTCGCAAAACCAAGGAGAATTCTGAATGGCGCACTATAGGGTACATCTGCAAGAAGATGGAGAAGAATATCCAGTTGAGGTTGAAGCCAATGGAACCGAATCGGCCAAAAAGAGAGCGAGGGTGGGCAGGCCATACTCCGAGGTAGCCCGAGTAGAAGATCTTGGGTCAGGTGAAGTTAATGAAAGCACGGTTGAACCGGCATCTCAACGCACTCAATCAGCTGGCACTCAAGGAGATCGTCTACCCGTCCATCCCCCTGCTGTATCAGGAACATTGACTGCAGCTGGCTGGGCGATCATTGCTATGGCGGCAATCGCTGCCCTTTATGTCGCTTCGGAGTTCAACGCAGGGCTCTATGCGATTCAATTGGTCGCCGGAGGAGTTGTTTCAGGATCCATATTGATTGCCGGTGCGCAAGGTCTGACTTACCTGAAGGCAATTCATTTCCAGCTCGAAAAATCCAACGGCAATTGACCAAACCTAAGGGAGTATGCGGGTACTCTCCCTGGCTGCATGACGAAATATGCACCGCAGCCAGTCATTTTCTATAAAGCGCAAGGGAACGAGGCACGGATATGGCAGAGACAATCACGGCGATGCGCTATGCAGACCTTTCCAACACTTCGATCGGTGACGTTGTAGCGAAGATCAAGTCTGGCGAGTTGAAAGGCCACTCGCGATTTTTGAATTGGTACGTCGATGATGTTGACGTAGAAGCCTTAGAGCAAGGTGCTGAACATCTCGGAACCAGCAAGACGCAGACTTATGAAACACCCGATACAACTTCATCTGATTCATCAGGTGGATTACATATGTCGAAATCTGACCCTGTTGCAGATTCTTTGAATGTATTAGCTTGGCTCATTCTCTTGGTCGGTGCCCTGTTCGCGCTCTACCTGGTTAACCGCACTCCTAATGGCGTAATTCCTGCTTTTACGACTGCCGGAGCTGCCCTGTTCCAGGCGCTACTGCTCATGGGGTTTGCCAGAATCATTGCCTATCTGAAGGTGATTGCGGAGAAGTAGGAACGAATCAAGGGGCGGGAGAAAGCCAGATTTTTCCAATAATGGGTGGTACTGGAACGGGTTCAGGGTCAGTACAGTGGGATTGCTGCCAGAGTTTGGTCAGCGACCTATACAAAGAATAAATGACCCGATTCGAATTCAAGGAGAGCGGGATGAGTAAAAATGACACAGTGGAAGGCTATCCAGGAGGAAATTGGCCTTCAAAAACCGGCGCGCCCTCGGGTGGAGGTCGAGGGAATGCACCTTCAGACGCTGACTGGGGTTGGGACGATGACGCGGATGTTGACGCTTCAGGCCTGATGCATCGAAACGAACTGCAAACGCAACAGAGCTTGCAGGAGTTGCCATCTCCGCCGGGCAAGGCAAAACCTTGGCAGATAGAGGGTGAAATCGAGTTCATCACCCTGACTCCAGGTTGTCAGAAACTCAAATTGAAAGCGGACGACACCGTTTATCACCTTGATGAGAGACTGTTGCCAGCCTTGGGCCGTCGAGGGGAGATAGAGTGTTTACGAAACAGCTGCCCCGGAGATTACGTGGCCGCAATGGTGTACCAGAAAATACCCGGCAACAGCCTGATTTATGTTTACCGAGTCCACCTTAAGGACTGGAACCGTGAGACTTGGGAAGAACGGGCTAAAGGTGGAGGCCTGCTCGGTGTTGCCTTCAACCTGAATAAGCAGGCTTACGAAAACTATCAGGACTGGATTAACACCGAGAGAACAGTGCGTCTTGGCTCACGCCTCTCTTCCGAGACGTGCCCGCCTGAGGCAATAGCCACATTGCGACAAACTCGCCCCAGTGATCTTAGCAATGCCGCTGACCCAATCTTCCGAGGTCAGCCGGAGATGATTGACGCTGTTGCCTACCTGTTTGATGAGCAGCGCACAATTGAGGTCCAGTCCTACCTCCGGATGCGCTACGGTCAACCGTACTCTCCCGGAAGTATACCGATCTCCAAAATGATCGAGGACGTTCAACGTAACGTTAAAGCACGCCTCGTACACGATCCGTGAGGCAACTGCACGCCAGAGTTCGGCTGCGATACACAAAGCACCCCTCTATGAGGTGTATCCACACACACCAGGGGCGCGTTGTGCCAGTCGCCGTCCTCGGTCGTGGTGATCAACCCTCTCATTGCCCCGTACCGCTCTTTGGTGAGCGCCTCAGCCCTGGATCCTGGAACCGTTGAACGATCAATATCACGCATCGAGGCGTCTACTGTACCCGGGACTTGCCAGCGTAATTCAGGACTAAAGGCTGATAACCAGTTGATATTGTAGACACGTACAAACTGTCTGCTACATTTCCACTTGCTTCATATAAGCCGTAAAAGGAGCTTTTGGCGATGCGGACGCTCACCGTACTTTTGTCTTTACCTATCCTCACTAGCTGCAGCGCAACGATGGTCCAGGAACCTGGCCCTGTGGAACACTCATCGGAATATGGGCCCACCCGTGATGCTACGGGCGATCGGGTAGGCATCGTCAGCTACCTCAATGAGGGATTATGGCCGATCCCCGGATGGCGCCGAGAAAACGCATACGAGTTGATGCACAACCGGTGTAGTGGCGATTACACGCTGCTGGATGAGGACACCTCCACAAGCGAGCCCACTTATTACACCCAGGCAAGCTCTGGTACAGCAACCACTTACGGTTTTACCAGTGAATATGTTTACTTTACTTTCCGGTGCAACTAATCGCCCAAAAGAAAACCTCGACGGGCTCCTAGCGTGATTTAAAACGGTGGATGGCAGGAGCCGAATTGATGGGCCTTTTCAATCTGGGCAAAAAAGATGAGTACGGCCGCCAGCGCCGGGTGGAGCACCGTGGACGCCACCTGCGTGCGAGCCGAACTGGTGGTGTGGCTTTACGGGCTCAGGCCAAAGCGGCCGGCGTGAACGTCACTGCCAACACCAGCACTGGATTCCGTGTTTCCGGAACGCCCATGACTAACACCCAGGTCGCCCTGCAGAACGGGCGCTTTGTGTTGCGGGGGCGTTACGGTGACGGGCCCACCAAACTCAACGTCTCCAAGACCGGCGCAACGGTATCTACCCGCAACGCGCTGGGCTCGTTCAACTGGATCAAGCCCAACCGCTCGTCGGCCAAGGTAGCCGGTGTCCAGGTGCATGGACGGAACGCGGCCTTCCTGCAGATGATCTATATGCTCTTCGTAGGCCTCGCGATGGCCGTGCAAGTTTTGATTCAGGCGCTGGTGGTGCTGTTTCGACTTGGCGTATTGTTGGGCGGGATCGTCTATAGGCTCGCATTGGCGACACCCTACGCGGTGGCGGTTACGAAACGGCGCTTTCGCAATTGGCGTCTGGCTCGTCGGGTTTCACAAGGCATGGAGGGGCTGGAACCGCCCACCTCTGCCTGGACCCAGGAGGCACTGATCGCTGGAACCGCTCTGGTTCTGGTGGCGTGGGGGCGCGAGCGTGATCCAGATGAGGTCGCGCAGGCAATGCAGGAACGCGTGGCCTCGAATGCTGAGACCTGGCCCGTGCTGGCCAGCGCAACAGAAGACCTTGCTGCAGTGGCTGCTCGCCTCCAGGAGGTGCAGGACAATGACGATGAACAGCGGCGGGAGGCGCCTCCTATGGTGATGGCCGCCCTGGCCCAGCGAATGACGGAGAAAGCCCCCGAGCACACCGTCTCTGAAACGATTCTGCAGGCGGATGAGCTCGCACTGGAAGATGGCGACCGCACGCAACGTCAGGAAGCGTTGATCGAGATCTACGCGGATTTCGCAGGGATCCGATTTCAGGAGCCGGAAGAGGTGGCCTCTGCAACGAATGCTACACAAAGCCAGCCCGAATCAGCGGGGGGCAATAGAGGACCGGCGCCAGCAGCTCATGACGCCTACGTCGCCTTGAATACCGCTACCGAGCAGGAACTGCAGAACATCCCGCACCTGGGGTCAGAGCGTGCACGCGAGCTCATCACCATGAGGCCGATCACAGATCTGAACCAACTGACCGCTATCAACGGAATTGGAGCGACACGTCTAGACGATATCCGCGATTATGGGGTGACGCTGGACTGAAACTGTCTCAGAGAGATGCTCGGTGTGGGCGTGCGGTCCTACACTGTGCTGCTACGGATGGAGTGCCCGCTGGAATCGCAACGGGTAAACTGGATACCGAGACAACAACACCCCCGAGGGACCAATGGGCTTTGAAAAGGACCTGAAACCCGAAAAGGCTCTGATTTTCCGTATTACCCATCGCCGAAACTTACCGTGGTTGCTGGATCATGGGCTGCATTGCCCGTCCAGTAAAATCCTGGATGACGATTTCATCACCATTGGCAGCCAAGACCTCATTCAGGGACGCGCCACGCACCAGGTCCCAATGGCGCCAGGCGGGGTGCTTGCCGACTATATCCCATTTTATTTCACCCCGTACTCGCCAATGCTGCTCAATATTGTGACGGGGCGAAATGTCCAGAAACGGCCTAAATCCGACATTGTGATACTGGTTAGCTCACTCCCAAAGGTCGAGGAAGCGGGCGTCCAGTACCTGTTCAGTGATCGTCATGCCTACCTGATCAACGCAGAGTTCAGTGATGACATCGCAGACCTTGCCACCATGGTCCGATGGGACCTTCTCCAGGCTCGGGACTTCCAGAAAGATCCTGAAGATCCCGAGAAGTCGGAGCTTTACCAGGCAGAAGCTCTCATCCATCAACACCTACCGGTGGATGCTCTCAAGGGCATAGTAACCTACAATGAAACCGTAAAAGCTGAGATCCAGGCACTGGCCGACGAGCGACAGCTTGACCTGAGCGTATACAGCAAACCGAGTTGGTTTTTCTGATGATCGAGTACACAGAAGGCAATTTACTGGAAGCCGATGTGGATGCCCTGGTGAACACCGTCAACACGGTAGGCGTCATGGGCAAAGGGATCGCTTTGATGTTCAAGGAAGCCTTCCCGGAAAACTTCAAAGCCTATGCCCAGGCCTGCAAGTCCCAAACGGTACAGCCGGGTAAGATGTTCGTTACGGAGCGCTCAGACCTCGTAGGGCCTCGGTGGGTTATCAACTTTCCCACAAAGCAGCATTGGCGGTCCCCCTCGAAACCGGAGTGGATAGCTGACGGCCTCCATGACCTGAAACGGGTCATCCTGGAAAACGACATCAAGTCTATTGCCATCCCACCTCTGGGGAGCGGCAATGGTGGACTCGACTGGTCCACGGTGAAGCCGATGATTGAAGAGACTCTAGGCGATCTCGCAGAGGTACGTATTGTCGTTTATGAGCCGACAGCACAGTACCAAAACGTCACCCGTCGAACCGGGGTTGAGAAGCTAACCCCACCACGAGCGCTGATCGCAGAGCTGGTTCGCCGTTACTGGGTGCTTGGTATTGAATGCTCTCTGCTCGAAATCCAGAAACTGGCCTGGTTCATGGAGCGGGCGATCAACAAGACAGGGCTGAAAGATCCCATGGACCTTCGCTTTGAAGCCAATCGGTACGGGCCGTATGCGGACCGGCTACGCCATCTGCTGGATTCACTTGATGGAAGCTACCTGCAGTGCGAAAAACGATTGGGGGATGCCAAGCCAGAAGATGTCATCTGGTTCGATCAATCGCGTAAAGAGAAAGTAGCCGTCTACCTCAAGTCTGGAGAGGCACAGGCCTATACGCCAGCTCTGGATAAAGTCTCCAGCCTGATCGACGGATTCCAGTCTCCCCTAGGTATGGAAGTGCTCGCCACGGTGGATTGGCTCATCGCGCGTGAGGGCTGCGAACCGAACCTGGAGAGCATTAAAGCAGGTTTGAAACAATGGCCTGCGGGCGAACAGGCAGCAACCCGAAAAGCCAGCCTATTCAGCGATGCAATGCTTCAGCACGCGATTACTCGCCTGCAGCAATTCTGACTCTGTACCAGACACTCGTTATTTCACCTAAACCAAAGAATAAAACGCATTCAAAAAACAATAGACTGACGCACCAGCCCGGGTGAGCGCGATGCCACCACTCGTCTACTTTTTTGGGGCCTACCAATCGCTTCTCGGTAGCTACTTTGGGGAAGAGAAGAATGTGCGGACGTTTCGACCTCCACACGCCACGCCCATGGATCGCTGAACATTGGTTTGGCATAACCCACCCTTTGGGCGATTCAGTGGCCAGATACAACACGCCGCCAGGCACATCCATCACCATAATCCGAGAACACGATGGTGTGATCGCGTTTGAATTTGCTCACTGGGGTTATCGACCACCTTGGGCTGGGGATGATGCCCCCAAGCCGATCAACGCCAAAGCTGAGACGGTGGCGACCAGCAAATACTTCCGCTCCGCCTTCCAGCGTCAACGTTGCCTTATCCCCGCGAATGGATGGTTTGAGTGGAAGCAGGGTCCGAACGGGAAGCAGCCTTACTACATAACGCAAGTCGATGCCGGCCCCAAGGACGTGATCTTCTTTGCAGGCATCTGGGAGGGATCTACAGAAACTGGTTTCTGCACAGCGGTTCTTACTGAACCAGCCGCCTCAAACCTGCAACACATCCATAACCGGCAGCCAGTTGTCCTGGATCCTGAGTGCCGGTACGACTGGCTTAGTTCAGCCCTCACAGAGCGAGAGCAGATCAAAGAGGCGGCGCATCGTTTGGATCCCGAACGGCTCACATGCTGGTCAGTCACACCTGCCATGAACCGTCCTGACCAAAACGATCCATCCATCATAGAACCCCTCAAATAGCTACTGGCTCTGCTAAACCGCGCGCTCGGCTCAGGCCTCGAAGTTCCTAGAGGCCTATAGGCCTTACTCGAATTAACATATCATTACGTCGTCATTAAGGAAGTGTCTATAAACCGCGACTAGGATCGACGGTGGTCTTATTGATATAACCATGGAGAAAATTATGAACCGGATCCCCTCACCACTTGCTCTCGCGGTCGTCAGCGCCATGTCAGTTGGCCTTGCCGGCTGCTTCGGGGGTAGCTCTTCAGGCTCCTCCAGCACTAACGACGACTCAGGCAGCAACGAGATGACTCGCACAGCTGACCTCGAGGGCGAGCAAACAGGGAGTTTTCAGGATGCCGCTGTTGAGGGGTTGACCTACTGGACTGCTTCAAACGGGCTCGGTCAGACCGGGAAAAATGGCAGTTTCAACTTTAAACCCGGCGAGGTTGTTGCCCTTTACCTGGGCAATGAACTGGTCACATTGACCGATGCGGAGCTCTTTTCAACGCCGATGGACACGCTCTCCGTGCGCAAAATCAAAGAGCAGGGCCTTGGGCACCCGCACGAAGGCATCAACGTACTGCGCCTCCTGCAAACAATCGACTCCAGTGACGAAGACTCAACCATCGTCGTCCCCGACAGTTTCCATGAGGATCGCAATAGCACTTCAGTAGGGCTTAATCTTGCCCAGGATACCGCAGGCTTTGCCAATGCAGGCAAAACACTGGACAGCATCCTCACCACTGCAGGCCAACAAGGTGAACCCCTGGTAGCAAGAGGCGATGCTGCAGAGCATCTCAAACAAACCCTGGCAAACCTCGACAACAATGTCATCGATCTGCGGGGCGAATGGGTTGCCACCTCTACCTACATGAAACAATTTGGCGATCAGCCTGACTCATCATGTGTCGATGTAGGGCCTGCAACCTGGGTCGTGGGTGATGAGACGGTCTTCCTCCACGGCGATGAACTCCACAGCGAAACCAACAATGGAAGCATTACCTGCGAAGGCAGAGACTACGGTAGCCAGGATACATCTGATTGGGCTGGTGTCGATCAAGCCACTCGTAACGGCATAGATGGTGTTGAGTGGTCAATCGCAGAAAATGGTGCTCTGGATTTCGATTGCGGCCCGGAATGCACCCTCGCTGAACTCAGGGGCACCATCGACGACTGGGAAGAAACCTGCCTTGCAAATGACTTTTACACGTACAAAAACAAAGGGGACGGGATCGATCACTTTCAGGATGCGGATTATTGCGAGGAGAGCGATGATCACAATGGGCCTGTCGTAGGTTTTTCCGAAGTCACTTACGTGGACCGCCTTGGTGGGGACCGCATCCTCCGACTCAAGCGCGATTTCTACGCGTCTCAGGCTCCTGCTGAAGACGCAGAGCGTGCCTCCAACTTCAGTGAAAATGGTTTCTCACTGGATGTCATGAACCGCAGAGAAGCCCTCGATCACACCGTGGATCTCACTGAGGGTGAATGGGAGGAGAAGCTCATCTCTGCCACGGACGATCAGACCATCGATGGCGGCACCTACAGCTTTCCGTCAGATGAAAGCAACATCGCCCTGGACTGCGCGGAGAATGGATTCCAAGCCTGCACCTGGTCAGAGCTTAATGACAGCTACGACGACGGCAACGGTAACACTGTGCAGTACATCCACATCCGGGGCACGGATGTCATCAACTGGGTGGATGGTGACACTGTCGGTACTCTAACCCGCAACACAGGCGGCTGACCTCCTTCGAGGAGCTGTCGGGGTCAGCATCGCTGCCCCCGACAGCCTTCTCAACTACCTCTCTCAACGTACACTCAGTAAAAGGAGATGGTCATGGACCACCGTCTTTCACCCCTCAGCCTTGCCGTAGTTGGCGCTCTCTCACTCTCCCTCGCAGGCTGCTTTGGAGGAAGCTCCTCCGGCTCCAGCAGTGACTCGGATTCAACCGCGGTGTCCGGCACCGCCGCCACAGGCGCACCGTTGGCAGGGGCTGAAGTCTGCCTATCTACCAGCAGTCAGGCTGGCTGTGCAGCATCCACCACGACCAATGAAAACGGCCAGTACAGCTTCAGTGAGTCCGATCTAGAGGGCCTGGAGGCGCCCTTTGCCATTACCGTAGAGGGTGAAGACGCTGGCGGGGACCCGGCAGTTCTGCGCTCCATTGCGGAAGGCAAAAAAGGCACCACAGCAAACGTCACCCCGTTCTCAGAACTGGTGCTTTCAGGCGCCCTCAACAACGCGGATCTCAGTAATCTGGATCCCGGCGCTGCCGCTGAACAGAACATCGGGAATACACAGCAGGCCATCCGGGCCATCCTCGAGAACGCGGGCGTTCTCAGCAAGCTGGATATCGCGTCCAACATCGACCTGGTCGGTGACGCCAACTTCCAGGCCGACCGTACTGGCTTGGACCGGTTGCTGGATCTTGTCGATATTTCCACCTACGAGGCTGACGGTAACGGTAATGTCGGTATCCAGATCACTGACCTCGGAAACCGCACCCAGCGTCTGGTCCTTGAGCGAACCAACGGCGCCCTTCAGCTGAATGATGCCAGCAGCGACTTCGGCGGCGCTCTCAACGCAGCCAATGCCGACCTTCCTGCCATTCGCGACCTGTTCAGCGATCTCGGTGCACTGTTGGGTGAAGGTGCTGCCATCTCTGAGTATGAGCCGCTGGTTCACCAGAACTTTTTGGACCTGGGAATGGATCGCTCCACTGTCATCGATGAGATGAGGAACGAGAAACTTCTGTTCAACGGCGTTCAAAACCTTGCCGCGTCTTTCGATGTGAATGGGTGTGAGACCGCTCAGGAAGGTGTGGTCTGCCAGGCGAAAGTCATGATGCTCGACGCGAACGGCAACCGCCTGCATCCCCTGGATGTTGCCATCATTCAGACCGCAGACGGCTGGAAGCTTTGGGGCAACCAGAGAGAGCATGATCTGGAGCTTCAGCCTTACGCCATGTACCAGGACGGACAGGCGCCAGAACTCGGCGTCCAATTCCAGCTCAACAGCGGATCTTTCGGGAGTGCGGAAGTCTTCTCCACCGAGTCCGGTTCTGATCAGAGCGTCTTTACCTGGAAAGATGGCCAGGACAACCGTATCGCAATGAACGAGTCTGAATTGGATAATGTCCGTAAAGACGACGGCCATTACAAGATCGAGCTCTTCAGTTCCAACGACCTAACGGGGGACGTTAACAAAACCTACTCCGACATTGCCCTGGACTCGCTGCCCTTCATGGGCGCCCCGGAAGCCTACGCAAACCGCTTCCCGACGCTGACGGATGAATCTCAGCAGGCTCTGGATAATCTCAGCAGCGATGCAGACAGCGTTACCGTGGCCCTGGATCTTCACCCAACCACGCGCATCCAGGAGATGACAATCAGCGTGCCCACTTCCGGGAGCTGCAGCTATAGGCTTCAGATTGATGGGCACAACATTGACCCTGAAAAGACGCTTGAGCTCCGTGATTCGGATATCGGTTGCCCGAACGGCAGCTTCGATGGCTCTCAGGCAGAGGTGTCAACGGTAACGGTCGATGCGAAGGGCCGGTATTACTTCAAAGGCCCCGCCTACTAACCAACCAAACCAAGCGCAATGTGATCCCCGGGCAATCCGGGGATCCTTTTCGATTGCGTCCCTCAATACCGCAAAATTGACGCCCCTCCCCTTTCACTGCACCCTTACCCCAAAACGGCATCTATGCCTCCGACACCACCTGTCGCAGGCGCCGCCCAGAATCGCGTCAATCGCACCGATCCAACGCCCCTTTGCCCGGAGCCCGAATGAACACGGAAAACCACTCCGAGATTGCGTCCTTCATCTGGTCCATCGCCGATCTGCTGCGCGGGGATCTCAAGCAGTCCCAGTACGGCCGCGTCATCCTGCCATTCACCCTGTTGCGCCGGATGGAGTGCGTACTGGAGCCAACGAAGGACGCGGTGCTGGATGCCGCCAAGCAATACGCGGACAAATCCGAAACCGCCCGGGACCGCCTGCTGCATCGCGCCTCAGAGCAACCGTTCTACAACAGCTCCCCGCTGAGCCTGGCGTCGCTGTCGGACACGCAGACCGGCGAAGACCTGATGAGCTACGTGCACTCATTCAGCGCCCAAGGCCGCGCCATCTTTGAGCACTTCAACTTCGAGGACTTCGTCCAGCAGCTGGAGAGCAGCAACCTGCTGTATCAGGTCGTCCAGGAGTTCGCAGCGGTGGACCTGAGCCCGAAGCGCATCTCCAACTTCGGCATGGGCAGTGTGTTTGAGGAGCTGATCCGCAAGTTCGCGGAGAGTTCCAACGAAACCGCCGGGGAACACTTCACCCCGCGCGACATTGTGCACCTGGCCACCTCCCTGGTGATGACCGGCGAGGAAGACCACCTCCAGCCCGGCAAGATCCTGACCATCTACGACCCGACCTGCGGAACCGGCGGGTTCCTGTCGGAGGCGGAATCCTACGTGAAGTCTATCAGCGAGCAGGTGGATGTCTCCGTTAGCGGCCAGGAGCTCAACCCCGAGTCCTACGCCATCTGCGTGGGCGACATGCTCATCAAGGGCGAGAAGGTCGAGAACCTCAGGCTGGGCAACACCCTCTCGGACGATCAGCTGCGCGGCAATACGTTCGACGTGATGCTCACCAATCCGCCCTTCGGCGTGGACTGGAAGAAGGTGCAGGACAAGGTCCAGAAGGAACACAAGGAGCGCGGCTATGAGGGGCGCTTCGGCCCCGGGTTGCCACGGGTCTCGGATGGCTCGCTGCTGTTTCTCATGCACCTGGTTGCCAAGATGCGCCCTGCGGAGAAGGGCGGCTCGCGCATCGGCATCATCCTGAACGGCTCGCCGCTGTTCACAGGTGGCGCCGGCAGCGGTGAATCCGAGATCCGGCGCTACATGCTGGAGCACGACCTGGTGGAGGCCATTGTCGCGCTGCCGTCGGACTCGTTCTTCAACACTGGCATCAACACCTACGTCTGGGTGCTGTCCAACGACAAGCCCGAGCAGCGGCGCAACAAGGTCCAGCTCATCAACGCGGCGGACCGCTACGCCAAGATGCGCAAATCGCTGGGCAGCAAGCGCAACTACATCCCCGAGTCCGAGCAGGACGAGATCGTGCGCCAGTACGGCCGGTTCGAGGAAACGGACGAAAGCAAGATCTTTCCGACCCAGGCCTTCGGCTACCGGCGCATCACCGTGGAGCGCCCACTGCAGCTCAACTTCCAGGCCTCACCGGAGCGCATCGAGCGTATGAAGGGCGAGAAGTTCTTCGAGAAGCTCTCCGAGACGGACCAGGCCAACCTGATCAGCGCCTGCGAGAGCCTAGGCGACACCCTCTACCGTAACCGGGAAGCCTTCCTGGAAGCGCTCAAGGGCGAATGCACCAAGGCTACCTTCTACCCCAGCGCCGCCCAGCTCAAGAACATCTGGAAGGCGCTGGGCGAGCACGACCCGGAAGCCGACTACTGCCGGGATAAGAAAGGCAACCTGGAAGCCGACCCGGACCTGCGGGACAACGAAAACGTGCCGCTCGGTGAGTCCGTCTACGACTACTTCGAGCGCGAAGTCCTGCCCCATGTGCCGGACGCCTGGATCGATGAGTCCAAGACGGACGAGAAGGACGGCGACGTCGGCATCGTTGGCTACGAAATCCCCTTCAACCGCCACTTCTACGTGTTCGAGCCGCCCAGGCCGCTGGAAGAGATCGACGCGGACCTCAAGGAATGCACGGACACGATCAAGCGGATGATTGAGGAGATGGCGGTATGAGCTATTCGAGTTATCCGGGGTACAAAGATTCAGATGTGAATTGGCTCGGGGACATTCCAACGGACTGGTTCACAGCGAAATTAAAGCGTGCTGCTAATTTGATTACCGGCGTTACTCCGCCAAGTGATGATTTGGATAATTACTCTGAAGATGGCTGGCCTTGGGTCACTCCAGATGATTTAGATGAAGCAGGGAAACCTATAACCGCATCTAAATATGTCACCCAACAGGGTTGGGGGTACTGCAGGCCAGTAAAACCTGGAGCAACTTTAGTTTGCTGTATAGGAAGCATCGGAAAAGTCGGATTTTCCAATCGAGTCATATCTACAAATCAGCAGATAACTGCGCTAGAGCCAGCATGCCACCCTCGGTTTCTGTTCTACTGCATGAACGCCGCTAAGCCCGAGCTTGACCAAGAAGCCACCGGCAACGTCCTTAGAATTCTAAATGCTGAACGTCTTGGGAACCTTTCATTAGCTCTACCATCATCAAAAGAACAAACCCAAATCGCACGCTTCCTCGATCACCAAACCGCCCGCATCGACGCCCTGATCGCCGAACAGCAGCGCCTGATCGAGCTGCTCAAGGAAAAGCGCCAGGCGGCGATTTCCCATGCCGTGACCAAGGGGCTGGATCCGGATGTGGTGATGAAGGACTCCGGGGTGGAGTGGGTAGGTGAAGTGCCGGAACACTGGAATGTTCCTGCAATAAAAAGGTTATCTGTAGTTCAGCGTGGCGCTTCACCTCGACCTATTGATGACCCGGTATACTTCGAAGAGGAAGGAGAATACGGCTGGGTCCGAATCGCGGATGTATCGGCTTCGAGCGGTTATCTAGAATCTACGACACAAACCTTGTCTGCGCTCGGCAGCTCTTTGAGTGTCAAGCTTGAACCAGGGGCGCTCTTCGTGAGTATAGCCGGTACAGTGGGAAAGCCTTGCATCACGAATATAAAAGCCTGTATTCACGACGGTTTTGTGTATTTCCCTGAGCTAGCCATCAATTCAAAGTTCTTGTACTACATATTTGAGTCTGAACTCTGCTACAAGGGTTTAGGGAAGTTAGGTACCCAACTAAACTTGAATACCGAAACGATTGGCGGAATCAAGATCGGTCTTCCTCCAGATTCTGAGATAGAAGACATTGTCGGTTATCTTGAAAAACGCTTGAGTCAGATTGACGAAATGTCAGATCAAGCACGCGCTACTGTAGAGCTTATGGAGGAGCGCCGTTCCGCCCTGATTTCCGCAGCCGTCACCGGCAAGATCGATGTCCGCGACTGGGAACCGCCGGTTTCCGAAACCTTCCCCCAATCCACCGCCAGCGAAGAAGCGCCAGCCTGAGCCCGATTCAAGGAATGCGGCTTATGGTCTACAGTGAGAGCAATCCGATAAAACAGGTCGAAGTGTAGCGTCATGGCCGACGAACGAGAGCACCAGTTCCAGAAGGACATCATCAACGAGATGACCGCCCAGGGGTGGCAGACCGGCACGGCGGACGGCTATGACCGGGAGCTGGCGCTCTACACCCAGGACCTGGTGGATTTCTTCAAGGAGGCCTACCCGGATCGCTGGGAGAAGTTCGCCAAGGCCTATCCCGGGGATCCGGAACGCCAGCTGTGCGTGGCGGTGGACCGGGAACGGCGCAAGAAAGGCACGCTCTTCGTCCTGCGCAATCCGGTGCGCCTGCCCGGCCACTACATCGAGGCCTGCGCTTTCAAGCCCGACCACGGCATGAACCCGGAGTCCGAGCAGCGCTACCACGCCAACCGCCTGCGGGTGGTGCCGGAGGTGTCCTACTCGCCCCATGCCGGGGAGAACTACAACCCCCGGCTGGATCTGGTGCTGTTCGTCAACGGCATCCCCGCGGCCACGCTGGAGCTCAAGAGTGAGTTCAAGCAGTCCGTGGAGCGGGCCAAGCGCCAGTACCAGCACGACCGACCGCTGAAGGCGCCGACGAACAAACAGGTGGAGCCGCTGCTGTCGTTCAAGACCGGCGCGCTGGTGCACTTCGCCGTCAGCCAGGACCGGGTGGCCATGACGACCCGCCTTGCCGGCAAGGACACAGGCTTTCTGCCGTTCGACAAGGGCACCCCGGAAGGCGCCGCGGGCAACCCAACGCCGACTGATCCCAACGAATACGCCACTGGCTATCTCTGGAACGACGTCTTTGCCCCGGATGCCTGGCTGCGGATCCTGCAGCGTTTCCTGCACCTGGAGCAAAAGGAAGAAGAAGACTTCCACGGCAACATCCAGACAAAGGAAGCCCTCATCTTCCCGCGCTATCACCAGTGGGAAGTGGTCAACCGGCTGATCGAGACGACCCGCCAGGAAGGCGCCGGCGAGCGCTACCTGATCCAGCACAGCGCCGGCTCCGGCAAGTCCAACTCCATTGCCTGGACGGCGCACCAGCTCGCCGGCCTTTACGACGACAACGACGCCAAGCTGTTCAACTCCGTCATCGTCATCACTGACCGCACGGTGCTCGACAGCCAGCTCCAGAACACCATCCGCCAGTTCGAGCGCACCGAGGGCATGGTCCGCGCCATCACCCGGGATGAGAAAACCACCCAGAGCAAGTCCGAGCAACTGGCGGATGCGCTTCGCAAGAGCACGCGCATCATCGTGGTCACCATCCAAACCTTTCCGGCGCTCTACGATGCCCTGGAGAAGGATAAAGCGCTCGCCCAGGGCCGTTATGCGGTCATCGCCGACGAGGCCCATTCCTCCCAGACCGGCACCTCGGCCACCAAGTTGAAGGCCCTGCTGGGCGGTGGCGATGAGGACAACGAAGGCGAGGTCAGCGCCGAGGAACTGCTGGATGCGGCGGTGTCCTCCCGCAAGCCACCGACCCAGCTCAGCTATTACGCCTTCACCGCCACGCCCAAGGCCAAGACCCTGGAGCTGTTCGGGCGCCGACCCAATCGTAACGAGCCGGCAAGCGAGGACAACCTCCCGGAGCCGTTC
This sequence comes from Salicola sp. Rm-C-2C1-2, assembly GCF_040196175.1. Taxonomy (NCBI): domain Bacteria; kingdom Pseudomonadati; phylum Pseudomonadota; class Gammaproteobacteria; order Oceanospirillales; family Halomonadaceae; genus Salicola; species Salicola sp. Rm-C-2C1-2. The sequence continues at coordinate 201,471 of NZ_JBEFNF010000007.1, forward strand.
CACCTGTACTCCATGCGCCAGGCCATCGAGGAAGGCTTCATCCTGGATGTGCTCAAAAACTACGTGACCTACAACGTGGCCTGGAAGTTGGCGCACCCCCACGGGGATGAAGAGGAAGTGGAGTCCCGCAAGGCCTCGGCCACGTTGGCGCGCTGGGTACGGCTGCACCCGTACAACATCAACCAGAAGGTGGAAGTCATCGTCGAGCACTTCCGCGCCAATGTGCGCCACCTGCTTGACGGCCAGGCCAAGGCGATGGTAGTGACGGCCAGCCGCCAGGAAGCGGTGCGCTACATGCTGGCCATGCGCAAGTACGTTCAGGAAAAGGGTTACCAGGATGTCTTCCCACTGGTGGCCTTCTCTGGCGAGGTGCCCGCCGATGACGTGATTCCGGAGCCAGTGACCGAAACCAGCAAGCTGCTCAACCCGGACCTGCACGGCCGCGACCACGCCGAGGCATTCGACCAGGACGATTACAACGTGATGCTGGTGGCCAACAAGTTCCAGACCGGCTTCGACCAGCCCAAGCTCTGTGCGATGTACGTGGACAAGAAGCTGCAGGGCGTGGAATGCGTGCAGACCCTGTCCCGCCTGAACCGCGTCTTTCCGGGCAAGGAAACCTTCATCCTGGATTTCATCAATGACGCCTCGGACATCCAGGAAGCCTTCGAGCCCTATTACCAGCAGACCGAACTGGCCAACGTCTCCGACGCCCAGGTGGTCTACGACCTGTTCGACAAGCTCAACGAGTCCGACATCTACACCTGGAGCGAGGTGGAAGCATTCGCTACAGCGTTCTTCGACCCCAAGGCTAAGTCAGCCCGCCTCGATAATGCCTGCCGACCCGCGAAGGATCGATTCAAGGCCCGTTACGACGACGCCCAGAAGCAGATGCAGGAAGCCCGAAAACAGGCCCGGGAAGCCGAGCAAAAGGGCGACGAACGCGCCCAGAAACGCGCCGAACACGACCTCAAACAGGCCGGGGAGCAACGCGACGCTCTGGATACCTTCCGCAAGGACCTGCAGAGCTTTGTTCGCGCCTACGAGTTTCTCTCCCAGATTGTGTTCTACGACGACCGGGACCTGGAGCAGCTCTGTGTCTTCGCCAAAAATCTGCATGGCCTCCTGCGCGTTGAAAGGCTGGAAGAGGACATTGATGTATCGGGGCTGGAGCTCACTCATTACCGGCTGACCAAACAGGCCGAGAACCGTCTGGAGCTAGGTGACGAACAGGGCGAGTACAACCTGACGCCGGTCAGTTCCGTGGGCTCCAGCAAGGCGCACGATCCGGAAACCAAGCGCCTTTCCGAGATCATCGAGTCACTGAACGAAATCTTCGGAAGCGACATCAGCGAAAAGGACCAGCTCCATTATGCCCAGGGGCTTGCGGGCCGACTGGAACGGGAAGAGTCGGTAATGAACCAGGTGCTGAACAACGACCCGAACCAGATCATGCACGGCTCCTTCCCGCAGAAGCTGCAGGACCTGGTGCTGGATGACATGAACGAGCACCAGAGCATGGCGGAGCGGGCGATGGAAACGCCGGAGAGCGAGGTGAAGCTGGCGCATCTGGTGTTGCGGTTGTTGCTGGATAAGCATCAGCGGCCGAATGCGGTTGACGGCTAGAGTAGAAAATGCGGGTTTGCTCTACCACAATGACGTCTTCTAACAGAAGCTTATTGGGGACTTCTGCAACCCCAAAAATTGGGACATGGGTGGTGTTGAGCCGCCAGTATAAGCCTGTTGGTTTCAACACCAGTAACTTCGTCCATTATGAGGAATCCCCAGTCTCAGCGAAACTGACAGGAATCGTGCAAAGTAGATGTAAGAACCTATCATACACAGGGGCGGCAGAAGGTGACCGATTCTACTTATACAACTACCGTTGTGTGCCCACGCGCTCGCAATCAGACATGGATACGTACTTCAAGAAACTGGTAACCCTTGCACGCTTAGCATCACGACGGAAACTTAACAAGTACAGTAATGGCGACGGCTATTCCATTGTCATTTCGCCTTCATTCCACACGTACTGTTTCCATTGGGCAGGACTAGACACGTCGTAAAAGGATATCGTAAAAATGCCACGCTCTTGGCCCGAACATTTTCCTGCTGGATGCCCTCCGGAGGAATCCGAACTCGCCACAGGCCGGATATACCGGTTTGTTTCGGGTGAAGCGCCTACTCATGACGATTTTGTGAGTTTACAGTTAGAGAATCCCACAAATAGCTATGGCCGCATGGCCTGTCAAGCGTGTGGCCTTTCAGTTTTTCGCGATTGGGCTGTGTGCCTTTATTCCCAAAAAGTCGTTCCGGCTCTGAAAAAGAAAAAAATTGCATTTGGCGATCTTACTCCTGATCACGGCGCTGTGATGCCAACCCCGAGTAAAATGACAGAACGGCATCATACATGGTGGCTTCCTGACACGGTGGACGCTCCAGAAGATCTGTTCATTATTGCGGAAGACAATGGATAGTGACATGAACGTACTTCCGCAGAATACAGTGTTAGGCGCGATGCAGATGGAGGAAGTTTTTATCCATTTTGACTTTCCTCGGCTATTCCTGTGTCGGAACAAGGTGGGACAACGGTATCTAGGACTTTCTGTTGAAGACGGTGACAACGAGCTAGAGTTTGTCTTTGTCGCCGTGTCTCCGTGGCGGCTGAACGCGTTAATTCGGCAAGATCTGGACTTGCAAAGCGCGATAACTCATGCGGAAGAGGGTGTAGTCCTTCGAGTTGGGCGATCGATATACCGTGATTCATCAAGCGTGGACATTATCAACGTGTCTCAAGTGCCGGACGACTGGTTGCCAGATAACGACGTATACCTTGAAACGGAGGGGACACTAGAGGATTTCGAAGACCTATCGGATGTTGATAGTGCATCAGCTGGTAGCAATCGAGAAATCGTTAATCTCGGTTTTGATCTGGCAGATCGAAGAGACCATGAAATACCGGCTCGCGTGCTCTCATCATTACTTGGTACCTTCCAAGAGCTTATCGATGCAATAGGTCAAAGTTGCAAGGGAGAGGCGACTCTTCGTGGGGCGATACCTGGTGAAATCCTACGGCAGACCCGCCTTAATGTTGCAGGTTCTTTCAAGAGTTCATTTGGAGTCCAAATCCGGGCACAGAATCTCTCAGACATATTTGGCGAGACGCTTCTGCGTGATGCCCTAGGTGAGCTGGCCAACCTCCTAGGCACTGAAGCCGATGAGGATCGTATCAGCAATAAACTCCACCAGCTTCGTGGTCGAGTGGCGTCAAAATATAAGAACCTACTGCAAGAACTCGGTTCGTCATCCGCCGGTGTACACGTCCGCTGGCGGTCACCAAGCCCCGACAGTCACGCGGACATTACCCTTACGAGGGAAACGATCAACGCGGCCCTAAAAATTGTGAACATGATTGACTTGCAGATGGCGGAGGAAGTTGAAGTTCCCGGAACGTTATATGGACTTAATGTGCGAACAGGGGTGTTTGAGCTGTGGTCGTTGGATGAAAAGGAAAAGTACACCGGAAAGCTGGCGGATGAGGTCCCCGATCGCGTCTCGCACGCAACACTGCAAGAGCGCTACGTCGCCACGGTCCGAAAATTCCTTGAGGTTCAATCAGCCTCAGGAGAAGAAAAAGAAAAGTGGGTTCTCGTTGACCTCAAGGCCGTTGCTGAGTAGGACTGCCCAACAAATCGCTGCAGCGAACGTGCGGTGAGCGCTGCCGTTAAGAATTTAGGGATTCGCGATGACAGATGACTCGAAGGCAATTGACGAGGTTGCAAAAACGTCGGGAAAAGCTATCGATGCAGGCAGAGAGCTTGGTAGCTTTATATCCAAGTACGTGGGTGGTCCTTTAGACCAGGCAATGGGGATAGTGGAGGACAAGCTCAAATATTTGCGGTGGGAACGTCAGATTCGACTTATGGAACGCGCGAACAAATTTTTATCGGAGCGTGGCCTTCAGCAGCCAACCCGAAAGGTTCCAATGCAGATCGCAATTCCTATTATGCAAGGGGGCTCGCTAGAAGAAGACGATTCACTTCAAGATCGGTGGGCTGCTCTACTTGTTAATGTCGCCGATGAGTCATCAGGGTCTGAGGTAAGGCGAGCTTTCATAAGTATACTCGAAGATCTTTCCCCCCTCGATGCGATTGTGCTCGAAAAAATATACGATATCTCTGCGGTTCCCCGAGACAAGAACGAGGTGTGGACGACCAGCTTACCTGAGCAGGCGTTGGGAACGAAGCCGGAAGCAGAGGACCTACGTCCGTCAGCACCTGTCGAGTTATCTTTGGGCAATTTAGCTAGACTGGGACTGATAAGTTCGGCTATGGCCTGGGGAGGCATCGCTATGCTGAGTCGTGTACATAGAACAGTGCTGGGATATGAGTTCCTGAAAGCTATCAAGCATAGCTCTAAGTCCTGTGACCAGTAGTTGTAGTTCGTTCTGCGCGTCCAGCCCTCCACCGGACGCCATTCTCTCCGCTTCGCTGAAGAAGGTCGTCGCTTAACCAGAGAATTAGCAGTATCCATTTATGAGAATCACTTCGTTTTCAGAATTTCATGAAGTCTTTTCCGGATATCGAAGAGACAACCGATGGATGTTCAGGGGCCAAGCTGATGCCGATTGGCCAGTCGTTCCGAAGGCAGGCCGGCATCCCTACAAAGAGCGTAGTGACTTGGATTATTTGGCAAGCTGGAAGAGGAAGGCATCCGAATTCATTACATCCAAACCCGAAAATGACTGGGAGTGGATGGCGATTGCACAGCATCATGGTTTACCAACCAGGTTGCTTGATTGGACCTACAACCCATTGGTAGCTGCCTTTTTTTCTTGTTTTTCAGAGCCGGAAAAAGATGCTGTCGTTTATTGTCTGCTTCCATATTGGGAAATCCTTCCTGATAAAGCTGAACCTGGGAACCATGACAATATCAGCAAGTTTAAACCCACTATGGTGGCCTCGAGGATTGGCAGGCAAAGTGGCCTGTTTACAGCTCACCCAGATCCAGATGAAGAACTTTCAAAAGCACTTACTGATGAAGACAAGCTTGAAGTTCACACCATCAGTGCGGACTACAAGAAAAAAATGCTTTTCGAGCTCAACCATTACGGCGTCAACAAGCTTACTTTAGTGGGGGATTTGGACGGCTTATCCGCACACATGTGCTGGATCTTGGAGAATCGGCGGTACTGGTCTGACCATGACGAGTTTATGCGGGAATTGATTGGAGAAACTTCTAATGGGTAGGTGAGTCGGACCAGAGTTAGGATTCGCGGCCTGCCTGACCTGTTTCCTGTAACCAGTGGACTCTAAAACGGCTAGGCACGGCGGCAGCTCCTCCATTACGCCTTCACCTCCATGCCAAGGGCGCGCATGCTGCAAGCGTTAAGGTTGTCGAAAAACTGACCCCTGAGCTAAAACAGGCTATTGTTGCACTTCACATCATCTATCTTATCCGCGTGAACAGAAAGAACAAGCTCCAAAGTAGCTCGACGACTAATCCCAGATCCCCCGGGTAAGCACACTTGTTAAAAAATATAGCCCCCTCTCGTGGAAGGGGCTTAGACGTCAAGCTCTCCTGCTTTGGCTCGGTACTTATTACACCTTTGGTGAGGCCGCCAGGCGTTCCTTTATTCCGTGGGCTTGGAAATTTGAATCCTGCTGTGATTGCTGCAAATCCCCGTCTCCAGCGGCTTTAGGATAAAAGTAAGCGGTCCACGAACTCCATCTTAACGGCCTGAGCCGGATTCGCCAGACTGCCTCCGTGGTTTCAACGGAGGTAATCATGACGCACCGACTGACCGACACCCAGGCGTTCTGGCTGGGGCACCTG
>NZ_JBEFNF010000008.1:0-136074 GCF_040196175.1 Salicola sp. Rm-C-2C1-2
GCCATCCGCCCGTTCGTGATCGGGCGCAAGAACTGGCTGTTCAGTGACACGCCGAAAGGCGCCGATGCCAGCGCCCGCATCTACAGCCTGATCGAGACGGCCAAGGCCAATGGGCTCGAACCCTATGAATACATGGTCAAAGTTCTGAACCAGCTGCCAACCGCCACTACCGATGAACAACTGGATCGGCTGCTGCCCTGGCGGCAGGAAGGGGCGGTTACCGCGTAGTTCGTGGACCGCTTACAACAATCCGGTGAGCGTGGCGATAGAGCCGGTTATAACAGCCCTTACGCCTGAGTGCTGGAATCCTCTCGGCTTGTCGGAACACTTGCAATGCTACGAATAACCCAAATCCGGGAATGGCCGCATCAAATAGCGTTTCTCACCAGCGGGCAGAGTAACCGCCCACAAACCAACCACCTTCCCTTTTATCGAGCAACGGTTGAGGGGCTCCCACCAGAGGACGGTGCCGTGGTGCTCATCAGCGACCTCCAGGGGCGGGAGCAAGCATCCGGCAATCGCCTGCTCGGTGAAGTCGTTGCAGAGGAACTTGCGCTATTTCAGTCGGTCGGTGAGCTTGGCCGTATCCGTTTAATTGTTATTGCCGGCGATCTCTACGACTACCCGGATCTGCGAAAGCGCGGCGGGACAGGCCCGGTCGATTCCGTCTGGCATGCTTGCGCCAAGCTGGCCCCAGTCGTTGGGGTCATGGGCAATCATGACGAGCTCAATGTGCCCGACGCGCTACCAGACAACACGCTGATCCTCGATGGGTCCGTTGTCGAGATTGCCGGGCTGCGTGTTGGTGGTGTCAGTGGCATTACGGGCGATCCCAAACGCAATCAACGTAAGTCGGATCAGACATACGCCCGCGCGCTCCAGCGCGCCGTTGCTGGCTGCCCTCACCTGTTGATCCTTCACCAGGGCCCGGATGATCCGGCGAGCGGCCAGCGCGGAGACGCGGCGACCCGTGCCACCCTCGAAAAAAGCTATCGGGGACTGACCGTGTTTGGCCACTGCCATTGGGATAACCCCTTTCTAATCACTCTCGGCAACGGCCAGGCCATCAACGTCGATGGGCACGTGGTGATCTGCGAAGGACCTGGCCAGACAGCAATTAGTAGCTCTTAGTAAAAGCGTTTACTAATTCAGTAAGCCCCGGTACTAATTGCTACTAATCGGCGGAATGATGACAAGCATTGAACGTTTGATCGCCTGGGAAAGGCCTCTGTTCAAAAGGATTGGCCAAGCAATCGGATCTCGCTCTCACCCAAGCCGATCACCTCAACGCCACCCGGCGTCACTGACTGATACGCCTCGTGAAGATGACCGTGCACGATAAGTCTCGCGCCCATTGCCTCCGCCAGTTCGCTGATCACTGAGTGGCCATAGCGGTGCGGCGTGGGCGCCTCATGAGTGACCAACACATCGGCGGACTGGTCCCAAAGGGCCTCAATATCCTCCCACCAGATCGCGCCGCGGACTTTCCGCGGTAGGCCGCCGCGCCAGAGATTGCCTTTACCACACACCGCCAAATAATCCCGGCGGGAGGCGAATCGGGGCTTTGCGAGTTCAGGATGCCAGATTTTTTCGACAAAGTGGCCTCCCAGCCCGGCCACACGAACGCCACCAAAATCCATCACCTGACCATGCAGGCAGTACCGCGCCCAATCAGAGCCCAACGTATTGTCGTACCAGTGCTCGCGATCGACGTCGTGGTTACCGTGGATCCAGTAGAAGTCAATTCCTGCCCGTTTAAGTTCGTCGTAGAGGTGGTTGATCGGCTGGTCCGCATCAAAGTCCCCTACATGGAGCGCCACTGTTGGCGCCAACTCAACGAGATCTGTGGCGGTCCGGCGGTTGCGGCCGTGGGTGTCACCGATAAAAGCAATGCGTGCGCTACGGACGTCAGGCTGGCCGGTCAAAACAAGCTCTCCAGTAATGCATTCAGCGGCCTCTCTTATTCTCTGGTCCAAATGTCGTCATACCGATGCCTTGAAACTGACCAAATAGCGCGACAAGCCCCGTCCTTCAGGGCGGGGAAGGATAGCGCGGAAGGCGAAGCCTTCCCCGCAAATCCGAAACACTGTTAAAATGTACAGTGTGGCCAATACCGTCACGAAAACCCTGAAAGTCCGGGTTCGCGACAAGCACGCCAAGGCGCTACGGCGGCAGGCGGCGGCGGTGAACTACGTCTGGAACTACGTGAACGAGCTGAGCTGGCGAGCGATCCGCGAGCGTGGGCAATTTCTGTCGGCCTACGATGTTCAGAAGTACACGGACGGTGCTGCCAAGTGCTTGGGGTTGCACAGTCACACCGTGCAGCGAATTGGGAAAGAGTACGTCACCCGGCGCAACCAGTTCCGAAAGCGGCGACTGGCGTGGCGCAAGACCTTCGGTGCTCGACGCTCGCTCGGCTGGATCCCGGTCAACACCGGGGCCGCGACATGGAAGCACGGTCAGGTGCACTTCAACGGCCAGCACTACAAGGTCTGGGACAGCTACGGGCTGTCGCAGTACCGGTTCAAAACCGCCAGCTTCAACGAGGACGCCCGTGGACGCTGGTACTTCAACGTCACTGTCGAGGTGGCCAACAAACCCAGTCAGGGCACTGGGGCGGTCGGCATCGACCTGGGCTGCAAGGAGGCCGCCACCTGCTCCGATGGCGACGGGCTCGACGGACGCTGGTACCGCGACCAGGAGGCCAAACTGGCGGTTGCCCAACGGGCAAGGAACAAGCAGCGGGTCCGGGCGATCCACGCCAAGATCCGAAATCGGCGCAAGGATGCGATGCACAAGTTTTCGCGGCGGCTGGTCAACCACAACTCCGCCATCATTGTTGGCAACGTCAATTCCTCAGCCATAGCCCGGACCCGGCTGGCAAAGTCGAGCCTAGACGCTGGCTGGGGGATGCTCAAGACCATGCTGGAATACAAATGCGCTCACGCAGGCGTGGTTTTCGAGGTTGTCGATGAACGATACACCACCCAGTCCTGTTCGTGCTGCGGGTCGATACCCGACAGCAGTCCGAAAGGTAGAGCAGGGCTTGGAATAAGAGAATGGTGCTGTGATGCGTGTGGTGCCCATCACGACCGCGACGTGAACGCGGCTCGCAACATTCTCGCGGCCGGGCATGGCCGTCTCGCAGGAGGAATCCCCGCACTTTAGGGCGGGGAGGATGTCAAGTTTCGAGCGATCTGCGTCGTCGATTGCAGATCCGGCGTGACCTCTTGCGTGTTGAGAGGCACCATAAATAATAGGAGCCAGAGCCTTGCCCTCTCCGGCAAGGTTTTTATGCTGTTCGATCCGATGCCAACGCTAAGTCGAATCTGGCAACGCCCGTTTGTGGGTGAGAGTTGATCATAGGTCGTTACTGCCATGCCACAAGCACGAGAACCTTCAACCCAGGCCGCGACAACCACTCAGGCACTGGCCAGCCCCTTGGCAACGATCCTGCAAATTCGAGATGGACTCCCGGGCTCACACCTGCGCCAGGCGGTGCAGCGCTTTGGGCATCGTCAGCTGTTCGCTCAGGCCCTCAATACATCCAGCGCCCGCCTCCATCGCTATTATCAACGCAAAGCCCTCGACCGGAGAGACTCTGAAAAGCTAATGGACACGCTCAGGACCCTGGAGCAGGCCAGCACACTCTGGGGCTGCGATGAGGATGCACTGCAATGGCTGACCACGCCCATACCAGCACTTGCCGGCGAGCCACCTGCGGCATGGTTCGATACGTTCAAGGGACGCGAGTGGGTTCGACAGGTGCTGAACTCGATTGCCAGCGGCGAGTTCCACTAAGCGGCGAATCAGGCCAGACTCAACCGGGCGGTGTCACTCGAAGATACGGCGGATGGTTTCGCTGATGTTGCCACCGTCGCTCATGCGTAACGCCTCATTGCCGCCGTTTTGCCAGACCAGGTCGCAGACGCCGTCGTTGGGCTGGTAGCCGGTGGGGGCTGCGCGCAGCAGCTCAACCACGCGCTCGCAGTCGAAACCGCGGCTGGCCAGCATCAGCTGTTCCAGAAGCTCCTCCAGTGAGGCCCAGGCCATATCGCTTTCCCGTGCCTTCATGATGCGCGGGTGGCGGGTGCCCTGGGGATTGTCGCCGATCAACAGCTCCTCGTAGAGTTTCTCCCCGGGGCGCAGGCCACTGAAGACCACTTCAATGTCGCCGTGGTGGTTGTCCTCGCTTTTCTCCGTAAGCCCCATCAGATGGATCATGCGCCGGGCCAGGTCCGCGATACGCACGGGCTCGCCCATGTCCAGCACGAACACTTCACCACCCTCCCCCATGGTGCCGGCCTGCAGGACCAGCTGGCTGGCCTCCGGGATCGTCATGAAGTAGCGGATGATGTCCGGATGGGTCACGGTCACGGGCCCGCCACTGCGGATCTGTTCCCGGAACAGCGGCACCACGGAGCCGGAGGAGCCCAGTACGTTGCCGAAGCGCACCATTGAGAAGACCGTGTGTGTCTGGCGCCGGGCCAGCCCCTGCAGGACGAGTTCGGCCAGGCGTTTGCTGGCGCCCATCACGTTCGTGGGGCGCACGGCCTTGTCCGTGGAGATCAGGACAAACTGATCCACGCCCGCGGCAATGGCGGATTCGGCGGTGTACCAGGTGCCGAAGACGTTGTTCTGCACCCCCTCGATCACGTTGTGCTCCACCAGCGGCACATGCTTGTAGGCGGCGGCGTGGTAGACGATGTTCACCCCGAAGCCGCGCATCACGCTCTCACACCGGCGCCGGTGGGTGACGCTGCCCAGCAGCGGGTGGATGGGAATCTCGAGCTGCTCGTTCTCACAGATGGTAAGCAGCTCACGCTCGGTGCTGTAGAGCGCGAATTCAGATTGCTCGAACAACACCAGCACCGCGGGCTCCTGCCTCAGGATCTGGCGGCACAGCTCAGAGCCGATGGAACCACCGGCGCCGGTCACCATGACCACCTTGCCGCTCAGCGATTCCGCCACTTCCTCATTGCGGTAGCGCACCGGGTCGCGGCCGAGCAGATCATCAATGTCCAGATCGCGCACATCACTGATCTGGGCCTGGCCGGTCACCAGCTCCGTTACGGAGGGCACGGTCTGTACCGGCACGGGCAGTCCTTCCAAGTCGCTCAGCAGCTGGCGCCGGTCCACATCCGCACGTTCGTCAATCGCCAGCAGGATGCGCTCCACCTGGTGCTTGTGCACCGCCTTGCGGGCATGACCCAGATCATAGACGGGCAGGCCGTTGATGGTGGTCTTATGGTTGTCCGGTTCCAGGCTGATGAAGGCCACGGGGCGGTACTCAATGCCCTGCCCGAGGGCGGAGGCCAGCTGCAGGCCGGTCTCCCCGGCGCCGACGATCAGCACCGGCATTTTGCTCAGGTGGCGCGGGCGGTTGAGCACGGTGCGCACGCTGAAGCGGGTACCGGTGACGAACAGGAATGCCAGGGCCCCGTACAGGAAGGGGACTGAGCGGGGCATGTCGACCCGCAGGATGAAGGCGGCGGCGATGAGAATGAGCGCGGAGCCCGTCACGCCACCGAGAACGGTGATCAGCGCCCGTTCGCTGAGGTAGCGGATGACGGCGCGGTAGAGGCCCAGCCGTGCGAAAAGAAAGACCGTGCCCAGCGCTGTAACGGCGCAAAGTACCCAGTAGGCGCCAGTATCAAAGCGGAACAGAGTCTCGTGGCGCAGCGACAGTGCAGCCCATAGCGAGAGCAGCACAAACACGGTATCCGAGACCACCGAGACCAGGCGCTTATGGGATCGCTGTAGCGCGGCAAACCCATGAAGCAGGTATCCCAATCCGGACTTCAATCTGCGGAACATAGCTGTGAGTTACCCTCTTTCCACTGAGCTTGGAACGTCACATCCTCAGCCGCTTAACGGGGCCGCTCTGAAACGACGCTGATTATAGTCCACTGAATGCATTACATCGAATCAATCTCGACCTACTTTCGCATTGAACGAAGTCAACGATCAAAAGTGCCAGCCTGTGCCAATTCGAAAAGGCGACAGTGTTGGCGCTCGCAGCTCGTCATCTCGATAAAGGCCAAAGCACTCCCGCACTCTCTTCGGCAAAGCCGCCAGCTGGCGCATACAGCGGGCCAGCCCGGTGGCCGGCTCATCCATATCCGCCGGCGCTAATGTCGCCGCCAACACGCAGCGGTTATCAACATCAACCATGTGATCGTAGTGGTCGTGGCGTAGCTTCTGGATGAGCCGTTCAATCGCCTCCCAGGCCCGAAAGCCATCCTCAGTGGGCAGGCGCAGTGACAGAAACAGCTGTGAAAGCTCATCACACAGCTCGGACTGATCGAGCGGCTCACCCACAGCGGCACTGTCGACTATTAACTGCTCAACATCGAGCCTGAGATCCAGATCTTCCCAGCCACCAGCCAGGTACTCCTCTTCAAGCACCGTTAACGGTGCCAGCATCGTACTCGTATCAGCGGTGGCGGCTGTCGCGGCGCTTGCGCTCGAAACCCGCAGATCACCCATGCATTGGAAAAGACGCACACGCTGGCGCTCACATTCAGCCTCTATGAGGTTGGCGCCAGCGGCATCCGGCCGGACGGGATCGAGATCCATGGCAAGTTGGAGGGGCTGGTAGTTCGACATAACACTGCTCCTGGTTGGAGGACTTACCACCAGCCTCCCATGACCTCATCCACCTGCAACCACCTCTCAACACGCCGCTTTTGGCGGCACATCAAACACCAACACAGTGCCAGCCTCACCAACTCGGAAGGATCATGGTCCCGGTTTCGAACGGTATAATTGTCGTCTCAGGTACCACCAGGTAGATACCGCTTGCAGATGGTTTTTCGTGTGTCAGTCTGAACGCAACCGATATCTTGTTGGGTTCTGATACAGCTTCAAGACCGAGGCCGCGCGATGAACCTACCTGGCCTTTTCCTTTTTCTGTTGGGTTTGATGGCGGCTGCTGGTGTGCTGGTAGCGTCTCGAGCCACCAAGCGCCATGCTGGCGATGATCCAGAGCATCGACTGACCGAGAACGAACAGGGAGAGTGACTACCGAGCACTTGCGATGATTCTCACTGCATAAGCCATGCGCAGTGACTGCATTACCCAGAGTGCGCGCCTGACTGTGCAGTGCATTCTCAACCGCCACTTTGAATTCGTCTCATCTGCGTTCAGGTCAGGAAGCATCACACTTTTCGGATCGGCCCGTGGTATTGAGCGACTAAGGCATCGCTGGTTACCAGTAGAAAGCCCTCTTGCTCAGCTTGTGCGATCAGAATGCGGTCGAAGGGATCTTTGTGAATCTGAGGTAAGTGGGCAACCGCAAGGGCGTGAGAGGAGGTGATTGGCAGTTCCATATAGCCATTTTCAAGTAAGCCTCTGCGAAAAAGGTGTGGATCAACCTGAAAATCAGGCCGCTCCAGATTCCTCTTAATCACGATCTCCCAGATGCTGGCTGAGCTGAAATACGGCGTAATCTGGGGATCTTCAAGCCATGCGGTTACCTCACAGGACAGCTTCTCGGGCGCACCCGCTGCCCACAGCAGAATCTGAGTGTCGAGGATGAGATTCAACGTCTATCCTCCAAACATCTCGACAATCTCGGCTTCACCCATGCGGTCAAAATCATCCGGTACCTGGATATGGCCTTTCATAAAGCCCAGCCGACGCTCTTTACCGGTCTCTGGACTGTCGATAGCACTGACTCGCGCTACCGGCTTGCCGGCTTTGGCAATGATGAATGGCTCGCCATTCATGGCTTTCTCAACGAGCGAGGACAGGCGTGTTTTAGCCTCATGCATGTTGACGGTCTCCATCATTCACTCCGCCTTCAAGGGTTAGTCTGGTAAGGTTAGTTTAGTGCTCCCCGCTGACTTAATCAACTTTCGCGAAGCTGAAAAGACAATGATTAGCCACCCTGAGGCGGCGATGGCTCGCCCAGGCCCACGCACCTTGGTATTATCGAGGCAAACGTAACCCTCTTCCTCCAAGCCCAACTGCACAATGACCAAGCGTGAACGCAGCACGAATCAGGATTTCTCGAATGAACTTAATGAGCTGCGCCAACTAATCCAGCGCTATCCCGAAGTGCGCGCCGACAAGCCGTTGAGTAAAGACGAAATCCGCGAACTACGGTATCAGCAGTGGCTGGAGCGCCGGGCCAATCTCTTTAATGAGCTCAAAGACACCAAACTCCTCAGCCCGATAAAGGCAGGAGAAAGCGGTGAGCCCGATGATTAGGTTTGAGTAGACCTTTCAGAACGGGAGTACATCAAAAGTTATCAGCAGTGACAACACTGGGTAGCGGTGCGTGCCTGAAAGTGGCAGCAGAAGACAAGCAGGCCTCATGGAGAGTCAGGTTGGGATTTGAACGCCGTGCCCACTCTTTCCCCAATGCTATGCCCACACTTCTGTGCTCACGGCACGCCGGTGCGAAAGTGGCCGAATATCGCTTTATCGCCAAGCTGGCTCATGCCCCCACTGGCGGTCTTTATAGCGGCCCACAGGACAGCGGAACGATCTACCCTTCCCAGCCCACAATCTTCCAGCAGTCATCGGCGACACCGCTATGAGCCTCACACCTTTACATTGAGATGGGCATTGAGTGCACTTGCTCCGGAGGCATTCACTGTGAAACGCCTTATAGGGGCAATCGCAATCGCGAAACCGACACTTTTGGGAGATGCGCGTCCCGCGTCGGACCAGATTACCGGGCGCATTTAACCCAGCAGAGACTCGATTTAGCCGCTGCTGATCGTTGGCGACTAGGCCAGCCAGAACAAAGACATCTAAAAGGCCACACGCATGTATGAAGCTTTATTTTTCAAGTTTACTGGCAAAAAATACGGGTCACTGATACCTTATAACCAGTTTACTTGAATAATAGGGCATCAATGGCTGACCACCAATCGCTCACACTGCAGATTTTCTGGGGTGACCAGTGGCATACAGCTGCCGACGTGGTTTTCAGCGAACCTGAGCAGGGCCTGATCAGCAACCGCATCAGGCTTTCCTACCGGGCTGACTACGTCAATCAGGCACTGGATCTGCGCCCTCTTCCAGAAGGCGAACACCTGGCACTGCTTGATGAACGCGCCCTCTCGTTCAACCTTCCCGCCTCGTTCATGGGCGATTACCTCGGAGCAGAGGTTGCCGCCTTCCTGCGCGACATCATCCCCCAGGGGGCAGGCCGGCGGCATCTGGCACGCGTCCTTGGGTACCCTTCAAACGTGGAGCAGTCCGCGGACATCCCCCTGCTCAGGGCCGGATGCATCGCGCCCATCGGCAATCTGCGCATCCGGGAAGCGGCGGAGTCATTCCAGCAAAGGCTTGAAGACAGTGATGCACGCGGCTTCACCGCCGCGGAAATCAACAATCGTGCGGATGAGCTGATTGAACACGCCCGCTACCTCCATCTCGCTATTGGCAGTGCCTCCGGTGTCGGTGGTGATGCCCCCAAGCTGATGATGACCGAAGCCGAAGACGGACTGTTCTACATGGAAGGCACGTGCAGCGATACAAAGGCCGTACGCCACTGGATCATCAAGTTTGCAAGAGGCAATCGCAGCAGCCGTGACCAGGATGTTCTCCGGGGAGAGGCCGCCGTCTACCGGGCGCTGGCACAAACCAGGGTACGATCCATCCAGCAGGCCCACCTGACTGAGGGCGAGCGCGGCCCCGCCCTCTGGCTCCTGCGCTTTGATCGCTGCAAAACCGACGAAGGCAAGGTACACAGGCTGGGCGTTGAGTCCATCTACAGCCTTATGGGCATGCGCGGTGATGGCGCGGCTCTTTCCCACAATCGTGTGGCAAAGACCCTGATGGCGCGTTTCAGGGATGACGACATGCTGGTGGATTACCTGGTGAACGATGTCATTAACGAAGCCATCGGCAACCGCGACAACCATGGCCGCAACACCGCCATCCTCAAGGACGCAGGCCGCTTGCGAATGGCGCCGGCCTTTGACTTGGCACCGATGGTCCTGGACCCGGAGGGTCTGTCCCGTACCTCAACCTGGGAGAGCGAATGGCGGACGGGGACCCGGGGTGCCTACGCCACCATCGTCCAGGCGCTCGCCTTGGATGCCAGCGCTGCAGCTGAGCACATGATCGAAACACTGCGCAGTGCCGACAACTTGCGGAGTCGCCTCGCCGAACAGGGTGCGCCCCGCGCCATGCTGGACCATCCAGCCGTAAGGCCCGAGCTGCTGGAAACCGTGATTGACGAGCTTGCAGGAGCCCACGATGCCCAGAGTTAGCCCCGTTGACCCCCAGACCCGCATCGCCCAGCGCGAGGAGCTTGAACACCAACTGGCCGAAGGCACCATCAGCCTGGGCCAGGCCATCAAACGAATGCGCCAGAACTGGGCTGGCATTACCCAAAAGCGGATGGCTCAGCTTGCCGGCATTTCGGTAACAACCCTTTCCGGGCTCGAGCGCGACAGTGGCAACGCCACCCTGGACACCGTTCACCGCGTGCTGCGGGTGCTTGGGGCGCGCCTTACCATCCGGCTGGACTGAGTCGCCGCCATTCGCGAGCAAGCTCGATCGATTCGATATGGCGTTGACCCGCTTTGTGGCGTTCTCTCCCTCCATTGATATCAAAGAATCGGATGTCCACCAAAGCGGTAAGCGCCCGTAAATCGACCCACTTGCCCCAGGCGCATTGATCAGCTCTTTTTTGGAGCCGGCTCCAGGTCGGTATTCCAGGGCAACAGCGCTTCCAGCTTCTCGACGGTGTCCGCCTCGCCGACGTGCTTGAGGATATGATGGATGTAGGCCGACGGCTCCAGGTCATTCGCCTTGGCCGTCTCGATCAGCGAGTAGCCGCTCGCACTGGCGTTAGCCCCTCGCGTGCTATCGGCGAACAGCCATGCCTTGCGTCCAAGTACGAACGGGCGGATGGCGTTCTCGGCCAGAGCGTTGCTGATCTGCAGGTCCCCGCGCTCGCAGTAACCCACCAGGGTCTCCCACTGGTTGAGGGCGTAGTCCATCGCCTTGCGGGTCAGTGAGCCTTTTACGACCTTGTCAGCGTTGTCGTCCAGCCAGCTCTTGAACGCCTACAGCCGGGGCAGGCTTTCGGCCTGAAGGATGCGATAGCGTTCGTCATCGCCAAGATCGGTGATCCGGCGTTCGATGGCGTAGAGCTTGCGGATGTGGTTCAGTGCCACATCGGCCTTGGACGTTTGCTGTTGGCCCTTGCCTTTCTTTTTCGCCGGCGCCGCTTTCGAGGCCTCGACGAACTCGCGACGGGCATGATCCCAGCACCCGATCCGGGTGATGGCGTTATCCCGACACACCTTCCCATAGCTGGAGTAACCATCGGCCTGAAGGATGCCATTGAAGTCATCGAGCAGGCGCACGGGCACGCTGCCCCCGCGCGAGGGGCACTGGCTAGTTTTCCAAAAAATGGTTAAACCTGATCATTTGGAGAGCAATCCGATGATCAGGCACAGCCACTCCCCGCTTTCAATCGGCGCTTTCGCTTCAGCGGTTGGCGTCTCCGTGGTCACGGTTCGACGTTGGTGCCGAGCTGGCAGGGTTCGCGAGGCTTTCCGTACGCCGGGTGGGCATCGGCGATTCGCTCCCAATCAGGTGCGCAAGCTCCTGGGATGACCTGATTCACGTTCCCGGGTCGGTTATGCCCGGGTCTCATCCCATGACCAGAAATCGGATCTGGTGCCCCAGGCCAGCCGGCTGGCCGGTGTCTGTGATGGTGTCATCGAAGACCTGGGCTCTGGGCTGAACTGTAAAAAGCCAGGACTGCGGCGGCTGTTGACGGCAATTTTGAATCACGACGTATCAACACTGTATCTCACGCACAAAGACCGCCTGGTGCGCTTTGCCACGAGCTTATCTTCCAGGCGTGCCGGTGGGCGGGCACTGATGGGGTTATTTTGGATGATGAGCAGGATGTGAGCTTTGAGCGGGAACTGACGCAGGATGTGCTGACACTGATGGCGGTGGCTTTACGGTAGACGTTCCCACCACAATCGAAAGCTGGCGGCCTGATGCTGGTTGCATATACAGCTCCGTGCGTTATGCTCTGGGTATGGACATTGCCTTCAAAACCCAGCTTCGGCCCAACAACCGGCAGAGGACCTACTTTGCCAAGGCCAGCGGAACCGCCCGGTTCTGCTGGAACTGGGGGCTGGCTGAGTGGAACTGGCAATACGAACTGCACAGGGACGGGCAAGGTGATCTACCCTCCGGCATGGCGCTCAAACGCCAGTTCAATGGCCTCAAAAAGACCGAATACCCGTGGGTCTATGAGGTCACCAAGTACGCCTCCCAGCAGCCATTCATCGCCCTTCAGCGGGCCTTCTCGGATTGGATGAAGGACCTCAAATCCTCCAAGCCCGCGCACCTGAAAAAGCGCCGGCCGCGGTTCAAGAAAAAGGGCAAGGCCACCGACTCGTTCTACGTCGGCGGTGACCAGGTGAGGGTGGACGGTCACTGGGTCAAAGTGCCCAACCTAGGTTGGGTGCGTATGGCAGAGCCGTTGACCTACGGTGGCCATATCAGCGGCATGACCATCTCGCGCCAGGCGGATCAGTGGTTTGTGGCGTTCTCACTCACTGTCGATCTCTGCCCGCTGCCAAGCGAAAGCCAAGCACGCTGCGGTGTGGATCTCGGCATCAAGACATTGGCCACGATCTCCCGGGGTCCGGTAACGGAGTGGGAGTCGCCCAAACCCCTTCAAAACGCGCTCAGCAAACTGGCGCGTTACCAGCGCCGGCTGGCGAAGAAGGTCAAAGGCAGCAACGGCTACCGGAAACTCAGGATGCGCATCGCACGGCTGCACAAGCGCATTGCCGACATCCGAGTCAATACACTGCACCAGCTCACAAGTTATCTGTCCGGCCACTTTGCCGAGGTGGTCATCGAGGACCTGAACGTCAAAGGCATGATGGCCAATGGGCGTCTGGCGCGCCACATCGCCGATGTCGGCGCGTTCGAGTTCCGTCGCCAGATGACCTACAAAATGGACTGGCGCGGTGGCGTGCTAACCGTGGCCGATCGTTGGTACCCGTCAAGCAAACTGTGTTCACACTGCGGAAGCCACAAACCGGATCTCACGCTAGCGGATCGGGTGTATCACTGCGGCGAGTGCGGCCACCGCCAGTGCCGTGACACCAACGCCAGCATCAATCTGGAGCACTACAGTACGGCTCGTTCAGCCGGAATTAACGCTGCTGGAGATGACGGCTCTGCCCGGGCGGCGTAAGCCACCCGGGCAACCAGCATCGACGAATGCAGAAGTAAGCACTGGACCTGATGATCAGGTTCGGGTAAGTCTTTCAGAACGGAATGCCCGAAAGAGCGCGGAAAAGCACGAAGTGTTCCAGCCGGAGGCCGAGCAGGTGTTTTTCAACCAACCTCTGCTGGTAGTGCCTGACCACAAGCACAGCCGTGAGGAGCCTCGGTATCATGCTTTGGGTGTTACGGATGACCGGCAGCGGCTACACATTACATTTACCTTACGGGGTGCTGGCAGTCTGGTCAGAGTGATTTCCGCCCGTAATATGCACCGTAAGCAGCGGCAAATTTATGAGCAAAACCAAAACGACGCCTGATTTCAAGAATGAAGCCGAAGAGCGTGCTTTCTGGGAAAGTCACGACTCCACAGAGTTCGTGGACTGGGAACAGGCCCAACGGGCCCAGTTCCCAAAACTGAAACCATCTACCAAGACTATTTCTCTGAGGCTACCTGAATCCCTTCTAGACAGCATCAAGGTCGAAGCGAACAAACGCGATATGCCTTACCAGTCGCTAATCAAGGCATGGCTCTCTGAAGATGTGGAAGAAAGCCGCCAGTCCTGATGAACGGTAGGAAATTCATGACGCAGCCAAGATGCGCGATTCATCGATGCTGGTTGCCCAGGTGGCCTACGGAGCCGTTGACCTGCTCCTCTCTAGCTTAACGACTTCTCCGAATGCACCGGATGTTACCGATGCCAGACCGATGTCTTAAGGCACTGATCCGCCACTGCGTTTCGCGTGGTTCGAGAACACCCGCCAAAGCAAGTCACTATGTATCACGCCAGCCGTGTGCACGTAGACTCTGAAAGAGGTCTCCGCGTTACTATGGCCTAGAACCCGTGACATCCAGTGATATGGCAGACCGTCGCCCCACAGTGTGTCTCCCAGAGGGTTTTCCATCTCCGTCTGAAGACGCGCCTGATGAGTATCACTGAAAAGCTCATGCTCGCGCTCAGCCAACTGCTGCCTGAACTCAGGATGATCAAGACCGTGTATCCGCAACGCAAGATTGCTCGCCGCGCAGTGGCGCAACAGGTGGAGGTCGCGCCCGTTGCCATAACGCCGCTGCAACGCCTCGATCGCCAATCGCGTAAGGTCACGCTTATAGCCGGCGACATAGCGATGGGGTGCAAAGAGTGGAAATTTATCGAGTCGCCTTGTCCGCTGACTATGCTCACGCCAGTAATCAATCAGAGCTGAAACGATCCAGGACGGCGCCAGCGCATGGACCGGAATGCAACGTCGAGCAGCGGCCGTTTTACCATACAGGACATTGATGTAGACCGTCCTAGAGTCCACGTTGTCCGCTTTGAACGAATCCGGACAAGCCACGGCCAGATTCGCAGAGCCGAGCAGGCGTCGCAACTGTTCAGAACTGAACGCCACCGGCTCATCGGACTCATCCACCACTATATCCGCCAGGGTTAACTGCACCAGCTCGCCGGAGCGCAAGCCGCAATAGTAAGCCAACGCGATCAACAGCCCCACATCAGTACCCTCGGACCCCGCTTCGTCAAAGACGAGACAGTCCCGCACCAGCGCATCCACCGCCGGCGGGCGCAGCAGGTTATTCCGGTGGATGCTCGCCCGCGGTCCCTGATTTCCTCCCGGAACTGCAACCTCCTCCGCATAACCCAAACTCTGGACATAACGCACGAACCAGCCCAGCGCTGCCCAGAATACCGTCCAGGTGGCGGAGGCCCAGTTGCGGCTGGCATCAATCAATTCCGCAATGTCACCAACCGCATCGCCATCCCATTCGGCGACATTGAGTGACAACGGTGCAGACAGAAGTTCACCCAAACGCAAGTGGTCCATATAGGTACAGAGCGTTGAAA
Source organism: Salicola sp. Rm-C-2C1-2 (assembly GCF_040196175.1). NCBI lineage: Bacteria > Pseudomonadati > Pseudomonadota > Gammaproteobacteria > Oceanospirillales > Halomonadaceae > Salicola > Salicola sp. Rm-C-2C1-2. The sequence continues at coordinate 15,075 of NZ_JBEFNF010000008.1, forward strand.
ACGTGCTTTCGCGCTGATCCAGGGCGGCGGCAAGGCACAACACTGTCAGCTGAGCTAGAGTGTTGTCGGCCTGCTCAATGTCTTTCAACTGCTTGAGTGTATCCTCGCACAGACGCTGCACCGTCGATTCTTTCCGCGCCATCAGCTTCTGCGAGTGTTTGTTCATCATCGGCTCGATTTTTTTCAACAACGCCGACATCCGTTGACGAATGGCCTCCACGAGCCATGGAGAGCGTTCGCAATACTCCTTGTCCGGAGTCATGGTCAGTGACACGGCGGTCTCATTGCCTGCACCGCGTCTGGAACGGGTCGCTACGCTCGCCAGATCGAGGGAACTGCCCTGCCCCAATCGGGCCTCATCTTCGAACACTGGGCTCGGTGTGGTCGTCGGCAGCGGAGCGCCGCGCATCATTGAGACCCAGATCGAGGGCATGCCACGCTGGATCAGTGCCAGAGCCGCTCCATCGAGCGTGCGCCGCAGCCAAGCACGCGAGAAGCTTTTCAATGACAGAGTAGGGAGCAGATCGTTATGTACTACAAACCGCTCACACTGCTGACAGACCGTTGCCATCATCTGATCACGTGCTTGCTGGCGTTTTTGCCAGGCGCTGGCATCGTCTTCATCGCGGTCGAGTGCGGCAGCATCATTGCCGCGGACACGCAGGAATCGGTTGAGTGGTGCATGCGTAAACTGAGGTAACGCCACCTCATGAGCCGCTTCGGCCGTGTTCGCGATAGCATCCATGGGCGAAGCCGGCAATCGCAGGCGTCCCGTCTGGCGGTTCCAATGCCACTGGCAAAGTGCCGCCAGGCTGGCCACTGCCTGCTCAAGCCCTAAACCCAACGCGCACACTAGGGCGATCAGCGCATCCCACTCGCAGCCGACGCTTTCACGCACGCGCTGGCTCTGCCAACATCGGGATAGTTCCCGAAAATCTTCGAGTGCCGTGCGCTCAGCGATACTCCCCGGTGTGACCGCATCCCGCAGAGGTTGTCGTTGCTCAGCCACGGTCCACCTCCCGAAGCTGCATATCCTCAGCTGCTGGCAAAGCCAGCTCCAGTGGGCAAACTGTGCTGACCAAATTTTGCTGGAACCGACGGATGTCGCGCTCATCCGTCCATACCGAGCGGCTGCTGCTCCAATGCAGATTGGCATCTGATTCACGGATGTGACCCAGCAACCAGTGTTGTGCACTGCGCCCAAGCTTTGTCTGGGCACGAGTCGCCACCAAGTGGCGCAGGGCATTGCCACGCGATTTGTCCCGATACGCCCGCCAGGACGAAGACTGGGGCATCAACGCATCGAGTTCGCGTTTGAAATCAGCGTGGGTGAACGCATTACCCTTGAGCTGTTGGCGGCTAGCGGTCATATGAATCCGCTCTGGCAGAACCGTCCGCAACGCACCGCCCCCCTGCCACTGCCACCCAGTGCGCGTTTGCCGCCGCTTCCAGTCCTCTACCCAGCCACGCCAGCAATGCAGCCAGCGGGCCAGCCACGGCGGCACAGGCAACCAGCGCCTTTCAGTGTGCGTTTTCGTGTTTTTTTCGCTATGCAGAATAAAATGGTACCGGCCATCACAATGTAGACTGTTTTCGGTTTCCGCCCCCCAGGGCCTTGAAGCAGTACATAGCGCCAGCAACAGATACAACAGGCTGGTAGTGCGGTTAATGAAATTAATAATCCGGCGGTTTTCATCATTGGCTCGCGCCGACCGATCGCCATGCTTGAGTGATTCAGTGCTCAGACGCAGCTGGTCAATCAGCTCGAACGCATCATCGAGGCCAAATCCGGATTGGGAGCCGATGTTATCCGTGCCGTGCTCATCGTAGAGTTCAAACAGTCCCGGTTCCTGTCGCGGAGCCAACCCCAGTTGATGCACGAACCCATCAAACGCGTCCTGTAGGGATTGATTGGCGATCCGACGATACGCAATATCCGTTGCACTCGCAGCTCTTAATCGCCCACCAAGCGCCTCCGTAATCATATCGTCGCCGGCAATCGGACGCAGTGCCAACCAGCCGGCTGCGCGCAGCCGCTCCGCGGTGATCGGGAGTCCACCAAGGCGCCGGAACGCCCTGGAGCGCCCCCGCTGATCAATGATTCGAGTCAGTCCGGCCAGCGGCTGATCTGAGCTAGAACACCGCGCCAGTGCCTGTCTCAACAAACCAGAAACCAACACCCGACAGTGCGAGTCTGGTCCACCATCGATAGGCATCCACAACCAATGCCGGGCTCGTTCGTACCTCAGGGTTGCCACGTTTGATTGCGCATCGAGCTGCTCAACAATGGCCAGCTTCTCAACCTGCTTCGGTGAGCGACCGAGGTGCACCAGCGTCATGAACACTAATTCTTCGGGACTATCGGCGCTTTGAAGCAGTGCCCGAACCACTCCGGATTTCACCCGGTGGACATCCGCCGAACCGCGAAGCCGCTGCAATGGGCGCCTTTTGCGGGCGCGGGTGCGAGCAGGCTGTCTCTGCTCAACTGGAAGCTCAGCGATAACCCTATCAATCTGCTCGGGATCATCCGCAACAGGGCTCTCATCCTGGCCCTCCCAGCGAGCGAGCTGGTGCACAAGCTTTTGAGTAGCGACACTGGGAGCCGGCTCCTCTAATTCTGACGCCCCGGTCCCCGTCCCGACCGTTTGAGCTTTGGGCCAGAATTGACCCGACTCCGTTCGGGTGACGACCGTCTCGGGACGGGCCTGGTGACGCTCTCGGGTCTGTGGGTTTGTCTCGCGCGGTGCGGTTTGAATCAACTCTCGTGGCAGCGCCGGTTGATCAGCATCCGTACCGCTACTGTAGGTTTTGCGCCGGGGGTTCGCTCCCCCCAATGTCCGATTCCCTGTCAGAATCTCAATAACCTGTCGAGTGGGCGTACGCTCATTATCATCACTGGCAAGTTGCTCCATAGCCTCTTCGAGACGTTGCACCACCGCATCCGCCAAAGAGGTCTCGTCGCAGACGGTCCCCTGCTGGGCTATACGCGGCACAAATTCCAGAAGCGCCTTGCGTAGCTTCAGCACATGCGTATACGTCTGGGGGACGGTTATCTGCTCGCTATCCGCGCCACAATGTGCATCTATGAGCTGCGCGAGAAGGCCGCGTGCAATTCGCCAACAGTGACTGTCGCTTGATTTCTGATAGAGGCATTGAAATGTATAATACCCCGCGAAGCTTACCCTTATGTTTTTATTCTCGCCTGGTAAACCTTGAGCAAGCCAGGTCGACTCCAACGCCTCCAATTCCAGTGGCATTGCCTCAGGATGATCGGCTGCGTAGATGGCGCCAGAGTGCTCCAGCGCGGCCCAACTCGGCGGGGGATACGTGTAGCGCACTACGGTCATAACCCGCTCAAACAGCGCGGCATCGCGCTCAATCAGCATGGGCAGCACACGGTGCTGCCACATGCCTTCAACAGCTTCAAAAGGCCAAATCTTGCCGCTCGCTTGAGAACGAGTGAGTGGAATATCTTCAGCCCCCAGCTCACCGGTCATCACGCATCTCCATCTTGGCTGTTGAATTCCGCCAATACCTGCCCGATTCGCTGAGCACTCACTCGTTTACTGATCAACGTTTCGTAGTCGTAGTGATCAAGATTATCTTTATCGAATGCCCATTCCGCGACTCTTTCGGCAAGCGCGGGCGAATTATTCAAAAGCCGTACGGCGTTCTGCCACCCTGAGTAGAATTTCGCAGGCCGCTTACCCAGCTCCCCTTTACGCGCTTTGCTGATTTCATGGTACTCACGATTACTGAGCTTCATCGGCATATCGACACACTGCTCTAAAGCATTCTCACGTGCCAGGTACAATTCAACGGTGGCGAATTGAACAACGTCCAGCGCGTGTTGATCACGCGCTTCATACCAGATCGTTCGCACGTACTGCTCTCCGGGAACTTTCTGGAGCAATGGATCGACAATGCGGGCATTCAGGAGTCTGGGTGTCTGTTCTTCAATAGTCCATCCGATAATTGGGTGCGCGGCCAGCATGTGTACTGACTCCCTAGTCGAATGGACCGAACTGTCATAATTACCCCGAAATAGGTCGTCAGCGCGAGTCCAGCGCTCATCAGCTTCTATGCTGAGTGACCTTAGGTTCGGATCTGGAAAAATTGTGTACTGCATTGGTCTCTCCGACTGTGAATTTCACGGAAAATGCTAACTCGAATCACCCCCTCAAAATGGCCGTGGCCACCTCATCCAATGGGACGCATTTTCATCTATTTTGAGGCCAAGAAGGCTCTTCAAACCCAGCTTTAAAGGCGGGTTTGCGGTACCTCGACGGTTTACGGCCCAGCAAAATTTCCACTGCTGCATGCTCTAACGCCTCCAATCATGGACATGCCTGAAACTGCGGTTTATGCACCAGCACTGGCTGAACTTTATTAAGGGTACCTGCCTCGGTTCGGGTGTCTTCTCAGAACAACGGGCAAAAATTGGCACTTTGTTGTACAACGCCTGGTCCTCGACAAACCAAGGCTGCCAACCGGTGCCTGGAGTGATTGTCGGGGCCAGCCATGGCGTTTTGGGGCGAGAAAGCGCGTTTTTTACTACAGATGCGAATGAGCCGGACCTGGGAAGGCTCAGGGGTGGCCGCGAGTTGGGGCGAATACCGATGAAAAAGTGCGGGTAGGTAAGACTCCGATGGCGGGGCAGGCGTCAAGGCAACGACCGTAAACCTGCCCAGCAGCATCAAGTTGCGCTAGAATCGCGCCGCAACTTCAAGGATCAAGACTGCCAACGTGGATTACTGGAAACACCTCTTACTCCCCGCCACTGCCGGGACACTGCTGCTCTACGCACTGCTCTGGCTTCCCTGGCATGAGGTCTACCGGTCTGCGGAGTTCCTCATGGCGCCACTGCTTCTGGCCGCCATGGTCCGATTCTGGCGCCCCTGGTTCCGGGACGCCCCGCTGGTGCGCCTGTGGCTGCTGTTCGTCGGGCTTCTGGTGCTTACCCAGTTCTGGTACGCCTTCAGCCTGCCGGACTCGGAAGCATTCGCCCCCAGCGCCAAGGCCACACGCCACTACCCCAAGCCCATACTGATTTTGGCTGTCGGCATCATGGCGGCAGGCGCTTCCTGCTCTGGTTCGCGGCCGCCGCCGTCATGGGGCTGATTATTCACCTGGCCTTGCAGCTGGCGACCGCCTCAACCCACCTGCCCCGCCACAACACCGCTTGAGCGATTGAAGGATGAAGGATGTCAAAGCGTCTTAAATTCCTCGGTGTAGGCGTACTCGATGAATTGGTCTCCGTCCCATCGCAATACATAGAGTCCTGCCTGTGTAACAGGCGTTGTCGCCGGTGGTCGCAAAAGTGCCACCGCCTCGTGCCCGGGATCTCGTACCGACTCATAAAGGATACCGAACTCGCCGGCAGCCGTTAGTCTGGCGCCCAGATTCTGGCTCGCGGTGTAGCTGTCAGGGTCGTGGACTGTCGTGTCGCCACGCACATCCACCGGCGGCTCAACGATCACTCCCGTATAACAGCGCACCGTTGCAGAGACTTCCTGGGAGAAACCGAATTGACGCCATGCACGGGCCGTGTGGTGTGCCCACTCGCGAAGAGCGGTGCTCACGCTATCCGCAGCGTAGTAGGCGCCTCGCTCGCCGGTATTGAACCGGGCTTCTCGGCCGTAGCAGAACGCGGCCATCACCGGTGACCACCCGGGACCGAAGCGCGCATCGGCTTTATTCACGAAGTGATGCCAGTGCACCGCCCGATCGCTGGTGGCTGATTCCAGCTCACCAAGCAGCATGTGCTCCGGGCTCTCGAACAGGTCAATCGGCGGATGCTTGGTATGGATGACGCGGTGGTGCGTCCACTGAGGATGCTCCCTCGGCCAGTCCGCCATCCAGTCAGGCCCTCATACCGTCCAGGCTACGGCGCACGAAGTACATCGCGCCAATCGAGCCGTCCTCGAGCAAAAAGTCGCGTACCGAGCGTCCCTGCAGCCCGAACAGATCGAGCGGACGCTGGAACATGGCATACGCCTCCTCTTCGTGCCCATCCGGGGTTATCAGTGTCAATGCCTTGTGTATGCCCAGAAGCAAGCTGATCCGCTCCAGCGTATCGCGCGGGATCTCGATCTCATCCTTTGTTTCAACGTGGCGCTTCCAGTCGTACAGGCGGCGCGTGCTGAGCCCACCCAGAAGGGTGGCCAGATCCGACATGCTCAATCCCCACCGACGATAGCGATCGAACAACCACCTGAGTCCTGCCGCAGCGTGGCGCGGGGTGAGTCCATCATGGACGCTTTGGCTTGATGCACCCGGCACCTGGGCCTGTTCAGAAGACTGAGCTAAGGATTGACGACCCATAAATCCCCCTTTTGGTCACACCAAAAGTATATCGGACCTCGCCGTTTTGGGCAATTTTGCATATTTTATATTAGATACTGCAGATTTGCGTATTTGATCTCGCTGCATCAGGAACGGTCGCCGCCCGGCAACCGATTGTTTCGAGCTCACAAAACCACAAAGCCCCCCGGATCTGGCTGTCGAGGCTGCAGTAGGTTCTGACCAGCCCCTGGCGCCCCCTGCAGCTGGGTGCGTTCCAGACGCGCTGAATCACTTTTACGGTGAACCGGAATACGCAGTTGGGCGAAATCGCCATCTGGACAACTAGGCTGACAGAGAGGGTGAGTCTGTTCGAGCAAGAAGATTCAGAGCCTGGATGCGTAAACCGCTGGATAAGATTGTGAATGGCGGCAGCGCAGCACTATCTGATTGTAGTGCACACCTATAGAGTTCAGAATCAAGAGAGTGTAACCATCAGAGTGATATCAGCCCGGCGCGCAACGAGGCATGAGATCACGCAGTACGAGCAGGGTGAATACATGCGGAATGAATATGATTTTTCGAATGCTGAACGAGGCAAATTCCATCACCCGGAAGCGCAGTACAACATGCCTCTCTACCTCGAAGAGGAAGTCCTCAGGTACTTCACAGCTCAAGCAGAATCCAAGGGCGTCGATCTGAACACCCTAATCAATGACCTGCTGAAGAAAGACATCGATCTAATCGAGGGCGTAAAGTAGCTCCTTGGTCCTTCTATTTACTACAACTCAAACCCAGCAATGGGATATTATGATTCAATGGAATACCATCAAGCGGTAAAGGTACCGAGATGAACATTGCCGAACATATCTACCAGGAAGTACGACGCCTTCCAGAACCTCTCGCGCACGAGGTGTCCGACTTTATCGGGTACCTGGAAACCAAGCACGGTTTAACAGAACGAAATACTGAAGAGATCAAGAAAGCGCAGGAACAGGTAATGGAAAAACTATGGGAGAACACGGAAGACGAGGTCTGGGATGAGTGGTGAGCCGGGGAGCCTCGTAGCCATCCCCTTCCCATACACAAATTTGCAAACCGCCAAACGAAGGCCGGTGGTGATCATCACGCCACCGGATCGGCACGGCGACTTCATCGCGCTCGCCGTCACATCGGCCCCAACGCCCGAGAACGCCGTGGCCATTAAGACCAGCGATCTCTCTGAGGGCGCACTCCCGAAGCCAAGCTGGATACGATACGACAAGGTGTTCACGCTGAGCGAGGGAATCATCGTTAAACAGTACGGACGGCTTGCTTCAGAGACTTACAGCCGGGTCCAGGAGGGATTCTGTCACTACCTCGGATGCAGCGGATAGAAAACCTCCTTGCTCCTAACCCCCTGAAAACAATGCCAACGATCAGCGATTTTTTCGGCATTCTCATAAGAATGTACTACGACGACCACAACCGCCTCATTTCCATGCCTACTTTTATGCCTCAGGCTCAGCATTGAACCGGCGGAGATGCTTATTAAGGTGACGGATCTGATAAGCCGCAAGCTGAGTTGTTCTGAAAGCATCAATGGCGAGATTGCCGCCGACATAGGTGAACAGTAGCGCCAGCGGGAAGGTAATAACAACCGCACCGCCTCCATCACTGAGCCCCATCACCGTAAAGCTCCACAGCATCGCCGCAAGGACAAGTATCAACAGTGAGTAGGAGGCAAAGAATGCTTGGCGAAGCCCGCCGCCAATGCCTTTTGTGAAATTGCGGTAGGCGTGGCTGAGCCATACACCATCGCGCTGGCGGGTAGCCGCCAAAGCAACCTCGTCTCCCTTATCCAGGTACCAGTGGCAGTCCAGCCTCAATCTTATCGCCGCCTGGTACCCCTCCAACGAAACAAGGGCTACGTTTTGGCTGATCGCCTTGACTGAGCGCACGCGCCCGGTCACTACTTCGGTTGAGCTCTTTGCTGCCACGGTGATTGAGCCTTTCAGTTTTAACGGGCCGCGCTGCATCCGCTGTATGACGCCGGAACACCTTAATACTCTATGTCCACGCCAATCTCACCCTCCTCCGGCAAGACCTCGATTTCCAACTGGCCCTGGGAAGTGGGCTGATCAGGAACGTAATACCGGAAAGAGTTAATCCCTTCCGAACCCTTTCGATACTGCTCTTGCAGTAACAATGCGAGCATTGCGTGAAGCGTGTCCTTGGTATCGACAGACGGGGCATTGAATTGAACTTCATCGGTGCCGACCTCTCGCTCCGCACCATCGAAAGAGGGAAATGCCAAGTGGTCAAAATCGTAGTACACCCAGAAAGTCGGTCTGAAAAAACCAGGTTCCTCGCTGAACGAGACGCTGGTAAGCGCTCCCTCATTGACAGAATCCGGGTATGTAAAGGAGACAGTGGGCTCTTCCAGAACCAGTGCAACGTTCGTCACAGAATCCGATGCGACCGAAATGTCATCTTTTACCTCGGTTTTCAAAACCAAATGATTACCAAACTGCGCAGCTCCCTCTTTATAGGAGATGCCAGCTATTTCATAGCCGTTACCCACGGGCACAGAAATCGTTGCATCAACGGTATCCGGCACTGGGTAGTCCTCAATCACACGGAACGAGGTCTCTGGGTTCCGGATCACGATTCGAACCATGGACGGTTCATCAAGTGCCTGCGTGAACACCTGCGCTGTTTGCGTTTCCATGCGACGCTGGAACTGGACGCGGACTGAACCTTCTTCCTGAGACGCCTCTTCCCTGGGCGCATCGCTTACTTGGTCGCGAGAATCATCGCTTGAACCACCTCCGGTTATGCAACCGGTCAGCAAAACAAGCGCTCCACCAACCGCTCCAATCGTTACCCGCATCTTTCCTCCTTGATGCACTGCTATTCATGTTCCCCACCGTTCGCCTGAGCCATTGTGCAAGGCCCTTTATCAGACCAGCTGCACTTGAGCCCTCACGGCATAAGAACCGCGATGTTACCGGACTGTAACCCTATCGGCCAGCCACCGCCGCCATGCCAACCCCCAACCACACTCACTCAACCGTCACACTCTTCGCCAGATTCCGCGGCTTATCCACATCGGTGCCCCGCACGCAGGCCACATGGTAGGCCAGCAGCTGCAGCGCCACGACGTGGACAACCGGCGACAGCAACCCCTGGTGCTCGGGCATCTCCAGCACATGGATCCCGGAATCCTCCTCAGTGATACCGGTGCCCTTATCCGCCAGCACATACAGTTCACCACCGCGGGCGTGAACCTCCTGCATGTTGGCCTTGAGCTTGTCGATCAACGCATCTTTGGGCGCAACCATCACCACGGGCATGGTCTCGTCCACCAGCGCCAGGGGGCCGTGTTTGAGCTCACCGGCCGGGTAGGCCTCGGCGTGGATGTAGGATATTTCCTTGAGCTTTAACGCGCCTTCCAGGGCAACCGGGTAGTGGTGGCCGCGCCCGAGAAACAGCGCATGCGCCTTGGTCGCAAAGGCGGAAGCCCAGTGCTCAATCGCAGGCTCAAGAGCCAACACCTGGTGCAGCACATCGGGCAGCGCATGCAGGGTTGCCAACGCCTCGGACTCCTCAGCCGAGTCGAGGTTGCCCTTTGCCTTCGAAAGCGCAAAGCTCAACACATACAGCGCACTGAGCTGGGTAGTGAACGCCTTGGTTGAGGCCACACCAATCTCCGGGCCCGCTCGGGTCAGGAATGCCAGGCTCGACTCACGCACCAGTGCTGAGCCGGCCACATTGCAGATCGCCAGGGTTTTGTCATGCCCCAATGATTGGGCATGGCGCAACGCCGCAAGCGTATCGGCGGTTTCCCCGGACTGGCTGATCAGAACCACCAGTTGGTTGGGGTTCGCCACCGAGCGCCGGTAGCGGTACTCACTGGCGATTTCAACGCGACAGGGCACACCGGCGGTCGCCTCAATCCAATAGCTGGCCGCAAGACCGGCGTAGAACGACGTACCGCAGGCGAGAATTAGCACCGCGTCGCACTCACCCAGAAGCGCCTCGGCGCCATTGCCAAACAGCCTGGGTGAAACCACCTCAGCCCCTTCAAGCAGCGATACGGTGTCGGCAATCGCCCTGGGCTGCTCGAAGATTTCCTTTTGCATGTAGTGGCGGTACTGGCCGAGCGAGACCGCATCGAGGCTCAATTCACTGATAAAGCGCTGACGCACCACAGGGTGGCCTTCACGGTCATACAGCTGATAGCCCGAGGCCGAAATGCTCGCGCTATCGCCATTGTCCAGTGACACCATCTCCCGGGTCAGTGCCAGCAGCGCGGAGGTATCCGAGGCCGCGTAAGTGCCCTGGTCACTCACGCCCAGCACCAAGGGGGAGCCCTCACGGGTGAGCACAATCGTATTCGCGTCGTTGGCGCTGATCACAGCAAGGGCATAAGCGGCAATAACCCTCCACCTCACACGCCTCCGGTGGTTGGTGACGTAGGGCCCTCAGGCTTCATTCAATGAGGCGGCTCCGCCTGTTCGGCGACACCAGGAGCGGCGCCACTCACCTGCTGCTCCGCATCACCGGCGTCAGCAACACCAAGCTGCCCCCGCAGAAACTGCTCAAAAGCCGCCCCCAAACTTTCATGGCGAAGAGCGTAGGTGGCAAAGGTTTCCAGGTAGCCCTGCTTGTTCCCGCAGTCATGGGAATAGCCCTGAATATGAAACGCCTCAACGGTCTCATCCGCCATCAGCATGGCAATGGTGTCGGTCAGCTGAATCTCATTCCCGGCACCGACAGGGGTCTGCGCCAGCAGCGGCCAGGTGGCGGCGGACAGCACATAGCGCCCGACCACCGAAAGATTGGAGGGCGCCTCATCCACGGCGGGCTTTTCAACAATGGCGCCCATCGGGCTGGCCTGCCCTGCCTCAATCTTTTCACCGGCCACGTCCGCAACGCCGTAGTTGGAAACCTGCTCATGCGCCACCGGCTCCACCAGCACCTGCGAGTGCCCGCACTCATCAAAGCGGCGTACCATCGCCGCCAGATTATCCCGGCTCGCGTCTGCCGCTGCCTCATCAATCAGCACATCCGGCAGTACCACCGCAAAGGGCTCATTACCCACGGCTGGGCCCGCACACTGGATGGCATGCCCCAGTCCCAGCGCCTCGCCCTGGCGCACGTGCAAAAGCGTCACGTCATCCGGGCAGATCGACTGAACCTCATCCAGCAACTGGCGCTTAACCCGGCGCTCAAGCATGGATTCCAGCTCAAAGGAGGTGTCGAAGTGGTTTTCGATGGAGTTCTTGCTGGCATGGGTGACCAGCACAATCTCCTTGATGCCGGCGGCCACGCACTCATCCACCACATACTGGATCAGTGGCTTATCGACGATGGGCAGCATCTCTTTCGGGATGGCCTTGGTCGCCGGCAGCATGCGTGTGCCCAATCCGGCGACGGGGATAACGGCTTTGCGGACCTGCCTCATAGTGTACTCCTTGAGTGTTTGTTCTTTGTTGCAACATCAGTGTCCATCCGCCCTTTGCACAGCCACTGCGTACTTTTAGGGCCTTCCAGACGGTCGTCTTTTACCAGGCTCATTCACCAACCAACTGCGACAGCAACCGCTGGCCATCGCCCACCAACGCTTCCAGGTGCGTCTCATCGCGAAAGCTCTCCGCGTAAAGCTTGCAAAGCGCCTCGGTGCCGCTGGGGCGAAGGGCCAGCCAGCCTGAGGGCAGCACCACCTTGATCCCGCCCAGCGGTGCCCCATTACCTGGGGCCTGGCTGAAGGCATGGGTCACGGTCTCACCTGCAAACTGGCGACCTTCCATATCGCCGCGGCCAAGTGCCTTGATCGCCGCTTTCGCCTCGGCGGTGGCGGGCTGATCCACGCGGCGGTAGTGCGGCTCGCCGAAGCGGTGGGTCAATCGTCGGTAGCAGGCACCGGGCGTCTCGCCCGTGACCGCCTGAATCTCGGCGGCCAGCAGCGCGAGGATGAGACCGTCCTTATCCGTGCTCCAGGGCCGCCCCTGGCGATCCAGGAAACTCGCCCCGGCACTTTCTTCGCCCGCAAAGCCGATCCGCCCCGCCCGAAGGCCCTCCACAAACCACTTAAAGCCCACCGGGCACTCCTCAAGGGCACGCCCGTGATCGTTCACCACCCGGTCAATCATCGCTGAGGAAACGGCCGTTTTACCCACCCCTAAGCTTGCGGGCCAGTCCGGTCGGTGCGTCAGCAGATAATCAATGCACACACTGAGAAAGTGGTTGGGATTGAGCAGCCCACCGGCATCCACAATGCCATGGCGGTCCCCGTCGGCATCGTTGGCCACAACCAGATCGAAGTCGTCGCGCTTAGCAATGGCGCTGGCCATGGCGTGCTCACTGGAGCAGTCCATGCGGATGCGCCCGTCGTGATCGGGATCGAGAAACGCAAAATCCGGCGCCACTCGCGGCTGGGTGAGCGTGATGGCCACCCCATAGTGCTCACGAATGGCCTCCCAGACGCTGAGTGTGGCCCCACCCATGGGATCCACACCAAGGCGAAGGCCGCTGCCGGCGATGGCTTCCATGTCCACCACCTCGCTCAGAGCCGCCACATAGTGAGTAACGAAGTCATAATGCCCGGCCCGCTCCCGCGCACGCTCCAGCGCGACAGTGGGTATGGCCTCACCGCCATCGGCTAGAAGCTCGTTGGCGCGGCGCTCAATCCAGCCGGTCGTGTCACTGGAAGCCGGCCCGCCGTCCGGGCCGTTGTATTTGATGCCCCCATCCTCCGGGGGATTGTGCGACGGTGTGAGAATCAGCGCGTCGGCCTGCTCGGTGGCCTCAGCGTTATGCGACAGAATGGCCCGTGAGACCAGTGGTGTCGCCACCGGGCGCTGCGCGCTATCCAGCCGCACATCCACCCCGTTGGCCACAAGCACCGACAAAGCGGTGCCCAGCGCGGGCGTCGACAAGGCGTGGGTGTCCGCCACCAGAAACAGCGGTCCGGTCACACCGGCGTTTTTGCGATACTCGGCCACCGCCTGGGCAATAGCGCGGATGTGGGTCTCGTTGAATGAGCCGGTCCGGGAGCAGCCGCGATGTCCGGACGTTCCGAACGCCACCCGCTGTTGCGGGTCCTGGGCGTCGGGCAGGATCTGGAAGTAGGCGCTGATCAATTCGGGAATGAACGACATGCAAAAAGTGCCTTTTAACGGGTAACGCCAAGGGGATCGGGCTGTGAAAGGTCAAACAAATTCAGTCGCTTGAAAACAGATCGCGAGTGTAGACCTTGTCAGCCACATCAGCCAGTTCGTCGGTAAGGCGGTTGGCTACAATCACATCCGCCTCGGCCTTGAACGCCTCCAGGTCCGCGATGACGCGGGAGTTGAAAAAGGTATCCGCCTCCAACACCGGCTCATGGACAATCACCTCCACGCCTTTGGCCTTGATGCGCTTCATCACGCCCTGCATCGCCGAGGCGCGGAAGTTATCGGAGCCGGTTTTCATGATCAGCCGGTACACGCCCACCACCTGAGGCCGGCGACGCAGCACGGACTCGGCAATGAAATCCTTGCGCGTGCTGTTGGCATCCACAATGGCGCCGATCAGGTTGTTCGGCACCTCGTGGTAATTGGCGAGCAGTTGCTTGGTGTCTTTGGGCAGGCAATAGCCGCCGTAACCAAAGGAAGGGTTGTTGTAGTGATCGCCTATGCGGGGATCGAGCCCGACGCCCTCAATGATCTGGCGCGTATCCAGGTTGTGGGTCTCTGCGTAGGTATCGAGTTCATTAAAATAGGCCACGCGCATGGCCAGATACGTATTGGCGAAAAGCTTGATCGCCTCGGCCTCGGTGGAGTCAGTAAAAAGCACCGGGATATCCGTTTTCTCGGCACCCTGGGTCAACAATCCCGCAAAGGCCTCCGCCCGGCTGGAGCGCTCCCCTACGATCACCCGTGATGGGTGGAGATTGTCGTAAAGGGCCTGGCCCTCGCGCAGAAACTCCGGTGAGAAAATCAGGTTGTCGGTTTCAAAGCGCTGACACGCTTGCGCCGTGTAACCGACCGGCACCGTGGATTTGATCACGATGCTCGCGTGTGGATTTATCGACAACACATCCCCAATCACCGCCTCCACGCTCGATGTGTTGAAGTAATTGGTGTCCGGGTCATAATCGGTGGGCGTGGCGATGATCACGAAATCCGCGTTGCGATAAGCCTGTTCCTTATCGAGCGTGGCGGTCAGGTTCAGGGGCTTGTCCGCCAGAAACTGCGAAATCTCCGCGTCATCAATGGGCGAGCGCTGCGCGTTGATCGCGGTCACCTTCTCCGGCACCACATCGAGCGCGGTTACCTGGTTGTGTTGAGCAAGCAATACGGCGTTGGACAGGCCGACGTAACCCGTGCCAGCGACGGCAATGTTCATGGATATCTCCTTTACCTGAGCGGGTGGTGCGCTTGAACGCTGAGGATTTTAGTCTACTTTCTCACCCGAAGGATATGCGACTTGCAGCGAAGTCTCCCCGCCGCACTCTGGCGCGCCAAGTCGGGGTAGCGCTGTGCAGGCGCGATCGTATTGGCCTCAGCGTTCAATCCTACTGGCCTTGCCAACCCCTGTTTCGCGGCTTAACATCCGCCACTTCAAAAAGCGCACGAACAGTGCTATGCTCACGTTCACAACCTGAACGCACCCTCTTCCTCCTCTGCTTGTCCAGCTTGGAAGAAGCAAAGGGCCGCACCACCGATTTGGCAACAGGGGGACACACCCTGGGGCGGTAGCGTGCCCGGACCCGGCCGATGCTCTCAGACGAACAACACTACCAACTGCTCAAAGCCCTGGAAGACAACCCCAACACCTCCCAGCGCGAGCTGGCCAGAGAGGTGGGTTACAGCTTGGGCAAAATCAACTACTGCCTCCAGGCGCTGAAGAGCAAAGGGCTGGTCAAAGCGGAGAACTTTCGCAACAGCACCAACAAAACCGCGTACCTGTACAAGCTCACGCCTGCCGGCATCAGCGAGAAAGCCACCATCACCCGGCGCTTTCTCTCGCAAAAGCTGGAAGAGCATGAACAACTGGCGCGTGAGATTGAAACATTGAAACAGGAAGTCGCGGAACAAACTCAATAAGGGGCACTCTACCTCTCCCTGCAGAAGCAGGTTATGGCCTCGATAGATCAGTCGTGCAACAACACTATAGCCAATCCCTTGCTGTAAGAAGAATTCAATATGAAGATCCTTGTCACTGGAGGCGCAGGCTTCATCGGTTCCGCCGTCATTCGCCACATCATTCGCAACACCAACGATGAAGTGGTCAACCTCGACAAACTCACCTACGCCGGCAATCTTGAAAGCCTCGCAGAAGCCGCAGAGAGCCATCGCTACGCTTTCGAACAGGTGGACATCTGCAACCGCAGCGAGGTCGACCGCGTCCTGGCCCAACACCAACCAGACGCCATCATGCACCTCGCTGCTGAAAGCCACGTAGACCGCTCCATAGACGGCCCCGCAGCCTTCATCGAAACCAACATGGTAGGCACCTACACTCTGCTGGAAGCGGCTCGCCAGTACTGGCAAACCATGGATGCCGAGCAGCGCGAGAACTTCCACTTCCACCACATCAGCACAGACGAAGTCTACGGGGATCTCCCGCATCCAAGCGACACCCCTGATGCGGAAGAGTTCCTGTTCACCGAGTCCACCGTCTATGCACCGAGCAGCCCCTACAGCGCAAGCAAAGCCGGTTCGGACCATTTGGTACGAGCCTGGCAGCGCACCTACGGCCTACCGGTGCTGATCACCAACTGCTCGAACAATTACGGCCCCTACCATTTTCCGGAAAAACTGGTTCCCCTGATCATTCTCAACGCCTTGGACGGCAAATCACTCCCCGTCTATGGCAATGGCGACCAGATCCGTGACTGGCTCTACGTGGAAGACCATGCCCGCGCCCTGCACACGGTTCTCACCGCGGGCAAACCGGGAGAGACCTACAACATCGGCGGCCACAACGAAAAACAAAATATCGAAGTGGTTCTCACCATTTGCGACATTCTCCAGGAAATGCGCCCACAGGAAAAACGCTACCGCGACCTGATCACCACCGTCACAGACCGCCCAGGCCACGACAGGCGCTATGCCATTGACGCCAGTAAAATTGAAAAAGAACTCGGCTGGACGCCAGAAGAAACCTTCGAATCCGGCATCCGCAAAACCGTGCAGTGGTATCTGGACAATTTGGAATGGTGCCAACGAGTACAAGACGGCACCTACCAGCGGGAGCGCTTAGGCCAAACAAGTTAACCCTAAGTGATCGTCGAATATTCCTAACGCTCAGTTAGCGGCGGACATTTCCTCTCCCTTTCGGGAGAGGATCAGGGAAGAAGAGAAATCGATAAAGCTCCCCCATTCCAAATCCCAAAGGAGCAAAGTTTGAAAGGCATCATCCTCGCAGGCGGCTCCGGCACCCGCCTGTACCCCAATACACTCGGCACCTCCAAGCAACTCCTGCCGGTGTACGACAAACCCATGATCTACTACTCGCTCTCTGTGCTCATGCTGGCGGGAATCCGGGATATCCTCATCATTACCACCCCGGAAGATCAGCCAGGTTTTCAGCGTGCGCTGGGCAACGGTGAACAGTTTGGCGTCCGCCTGAGCTACGAAGTCCAGCCAAGCCCGGACGGCCTCGCCCAAGCGTTTATCATCGGAGAAGAGTTCATTGGTAGCGACAGCGTATGCCTTGTACTCGGTGACAATATTTTCTATGGCCAAGGTTTTGTTCCCAAACTCCACGAAGCCGTGAACCAAGTTGAAAAACTGGGCGGAGCAACCGTATTCGGTTACCAGGTTAAGGATCCGGAACGCTTCGGCGTGGTGGCGTTCGATAGTGAACATAAAGCTATCTCGATCGAAGAAAAACCCGTAAATCCAAAATCACAGTTTGCGGTAACCGGTCTTTATTTCTACGACAACCAGGTGGTCGAGGTCGCCAGAGCCGTTCAGCCATCAAACCGTGGTGAGCTGGAGATCACAGACGTGAATAGAGCGTATCTGGAAAAAGGTCATTTGAACGTAAATCTTCTGGGTCGTGGTTTCGCTTGGCTGGACACAGGCACCCACGAAAGCCTGCTGGAAGCCGCACAGTTTGTGGAAACAATTGAAAAGCGCCAAGGCTACAAAATCGCCTGCCTGGAAGAGATTGGCTACAACCAAGGCTGGTTAAGCAAGCAAAAAGTAGAGCAACAAGCCCAAGAATTACGCAAAAATAGCTACGGCGAATACCTCAGCGCCTTGGTCCGTGGTGAGCTCTGAAAGGTATTCTGTGATTTTACATGCGGGCAACCTCGATGAATTTATTCCGCCGTTCGTCAAGCTTATTGAAGAAGAGGCCAACGAGGGAAAAAATTCTGTTTCGTGGGTTAAATCGAGCAATATCCGGTACCAAGGCGTGAAACAATTCTTGTGCGTGGAGCCAGATTTTGAATCTTAGGAAGATAGTGCTCTTACGAAGTAATGTGCCTCAGCGGGAGCTTTTTAAGAAAAAGGACATTTCGGTTATTTATGTTGAACGAGATCATCTCAAGCTCTTAGCTTCTGAGGATCCCACACAAAACGCGCGGCTGGTTAAGCTGGAGTTCAGCCGGAACAAGTTGATGGATCAATACGCTAGGATTCTTCATTCGTGAAAAAGTTTGCGTTTTACCTGCTAGGGAAAAAAGGCTATCGATGCCTGAATCGATTTCTTGAAGAGTATGGTGGGAAGGCGGTTGCCTTTGTGGTTTTGGCGAGAGACCGAGGCGTCAAAAATGACTACTTCGATGAGATATCGAGTCTTTGCAGACAGCATGCTGTAAACCTATACGACCGTTCTGAGAATGTTCCTAATAACTTTGATGTAAGTTTTGCGATTGGCTGGCGGTGGTTGATTCCGGATAGCTACAGGTTGATCGTGTTTCACGACTCACTCCTTCCCAAATATCGAGGTTTTGCTCCGCTCGTGAATATGCTGATCAACGGGGAAAAGAAGATCGGCGTTACAGCCCTCTATGCTTCCCTGAGTTATGATGCAGGCCACATAATTGAACGGCAATCAATTCAAATCACTTACCCATTAAAAATATCGGAAGCAATCGACAGGGTGGCTGACCTTTACGAACTGGCGCTACTAAGAATAGCCGGTCGCATTGTTTCTGGTGAAGAATTACAAGGAACCCCACAAGATAAAACCGAAGCAACTTTTAGTTTATGGCGTGACGAGTCGGATTATCAAATTAATTGGGAAAGCGGGGCAGACGAACTTAAGCGTTTTGTGGATGCAGTGGGTTATCCATACTCTGGAGCCAAAACACAGCTACATGGCAAGTCGATTCGGATTTTGGATGTGGACATAGTTAAGGATGTGAAGGTTGAAAGCCGGAATGCTCACATTGGGAAAGTGATATTCATGGATAACGGTTGTCCAACCGTTATTTGTGGTACGGGATTGATAAAATTACTTAACGTCATTGATGAAAATGGGGACTCTTTGATTGGAAGGCTACCTTTTCGAACCCGGTTTGGTGCCTAACCGATGGACATTCCGTTCAATCAACCTCCCCGAACAGGGTTCGAAGAAAAATATATCGCCTCAGCAATTAACGGTGAAAAACTCTCCGGTGATGGCCCGTTCTGCAAAAAATGCCAGAACTGGTTCGAATCAATCCTTCCAGCCCAAAAAGCGTTGCTAACCCCGTCCTGCACCGCCGCACTGGAGCTGGCCGCCGTCTTGATCGACATACAGCCCGGCGATGAAGTCATCATGCCGAGCTACACCTTCGTGAGCACGGCCAATGCCTTCGTGCTCCGTGGTGCAAAGATTGTGTTCGTGGATATACGGCCAGATACCATGAATATCGATGAAAACCTGATCGAGGAGGCAGTCACCCCTAACACCCGAGCCATTGTGCCTGTGCACTACGCGGGCGTTGCCTGCGAGATGGACACAATCATGGATATTGCCGGCCACCACAACCTCTATGTCGTTGAAGATGCCGCCCAGGGGATGATGAGCAACTACAAGGGGCGCGCGCTTGGAACCCTTGGCCATCTCGGGGCTTTCAGCTTCCACGAGACCAAGAACTACACGAGCGGCGGTGAAGGCGGCCTGATGATCATCAACGATGAACGCTTTGCCGAGCGTGCCGAGGTCATTCGTGAGAAAGGCACCAACCGAAGTCAGTTCTTTCGAGGCATGGTGGATAAGTACCAATGGGTAGATGTCGGAAGCAGTTACCTGCCAAGCGAATTGCAAGCGGCCTATCTATGGGCTCAGTTGGAGCATGCGACGCAAATTAATAAAGCGCGCCTGAGTGCTTGGGAATATTACTGGGAAAAGTTACAGCCACTGGCTGATGAGGGGTGCATTGACTTGGCAGCCATACCAGAAGAGTGTACTCACAATGCCCATATGTTCTACCTTAAAACATCCGGGTTGGAAGATCGCATGGCATTGCTGGATCATCTCAAGAACCGAGATATTCTGGCGGTATTCCACTATGTGCCGCTACACACTAGCAAAGCCGGCATGGCATTCGGACGTTTTTATGGTGAAGACAAGTTCACCACTAAAGAAAGTGAACGACTTGTGAGATTGCCAATGTTTTACGGTATCTCGGAGCTTCAACAAACGCAAGTTATTGAAGGAATTTTATCCTTTTATCAGGGAATTCGGAAAATTTAAAAGTACGAATTAAATGCCAATATTGGTCACACCCATGAAGCGCAATTAAGTGAAAAATCGTTATTTATCTAAATTTCATATTAATGCCCTAAGGTTTTTTGATGAAAAAAATCATAAAAGAATTTTTTAGTTATACGCTTCACAAATTTTCTCAAATTGAAGTGCAGCGTATTAAGCTGAGGTCAGGTTGGGTCTTTCAGTTAGCCAGTTCTATTTGTATCTATAAAAGAACAATCGTGAACCCGTCAAAGCATCAAGAGTTAACTAATCTTTTGCTGGAAGGACCTATAAAGCCAGAAGGCATCCCTTCAGTTTGCAAAGTGTTCACGCAAGCCCCTTTGGCTTCAAATAATTATCTATATAAGCTTGATAAAGCTGTCCTTGTGGGTAATTATCCTCTTATCTATAAGGATGGCCTTTATTTGCGTGAAAGTGTTTTCTTTAGCGAAGAGCATGACCGGTTGGGGTCACAGGTTAGAAGTAATTTTGTATCGAGATTCAAACATAATCTGTCGCTTAGTCCGAGACCAAAAGACAAAAAGTCAATCAGCAACTGCATGCTTTTATTTTCGAAGTGGAACCACTACGGGCATTGGGTGCCTGAACATCTATTGAAGTTAAAGATTCTTTTCGATGCTTTAGGAGAGGATGCTCTGGATGTCTGTCTAATTATAGAGAATAACCCGCCTGCCTGGAAAATAAAAATACTTAACGCTTTGGGTTGGGATAGCAAGAAAATCGTTGAATGGGATTCTTGTAGAGAATATGTTGAGGATCTCTATTGCCCGAGCTACCCTTCTCCAAACTATGATGCTTTTTTATGGCTTAAAAAGAGACTTGCTCAAGGCCTTGATTTAGACGTTAAAAAAAACGCTCGTAGAAAGCTTTATTTATCTAGGAATAAATTTGGGTCTCGCGGCGTAAAAAATGAAAGTGAATTGATAACGTTTCTGTCTGGTAAGGGGTTTGAGGTTCTTTATCCAGAGGAAATGACGCTAGAACATCAGATTTTAGCGTTTTTAGAAGCTGAAGTCGTTGTCGGTCCTCATGGCTCAGCACTTACTAACCTTATTTTTAGCAATGATATTAAGGTAATTGAATTTTTTGGTGAATTTGTGCCACTTGGTTTTTATTGCTACTCAAAGGTTATGGGGCACAATTATAGCCCATTATTTTGTGAATCAGGTTGCAACAAAAATGATTACTTAATTGTTGACATAGGTAAACTCAATAGGTTGCTGTCAAGTTGATATAGTTTTCCCAAGCCCCGTTAGAAGAGGGTACGCCACCGATCTGGTAACAGGGTGACACACCCTTAGGCGAAGGCGTGCGCGAGGAAACCAACCGAGGCTCTCAGACGAACAACACTACCAACTGCTCAAAGCTCTAGAAGACAAACCCAACACCTCCGGCCTCCCCGCGCGAGCTGGCCAGAGAGGTGGGTTATAGCTTGGGCAAAATCAACTACTGCCTCCAGGCACTGAAGGGCAAGGGACTGGTTCAAAGCGGAGAACTTTCGCAACAGCACCAACAAGACCGCATACCTGTACAAACTCACGCCCGCCGGCATCAGCGAGAAAGCCACCATCACCCAGCGCTTTTCTCTCGCAAAAGCTGGAAGAACACGAACAACTGCAGCGTGAGATTGAAACGCTGAAGCAGGCAGTCGCACAGCAGACAATAAGTAGCACTCTCCTCGACCTGCAGGAGCGGCTATGGCTGCGATAAAAGCGAAAACATGAAATCTGAAACCCGACAGGTGAGACGAATTACTTGAAACCCGCAAACACATTAGAAAAAGTCCTGGCCCTACTCTCCCCCCGGGAACGGCGCCGAGGCGCCCTCGTTATGGGCATGGTCATCATCATGGCCGTACTGGAAACGATTGGCATCGCCTCAGTCATGCCGTTCCTGTCCGTACTGGGCAACCAGGAAGCCGTGGAAAACACCCCCTACCTCTACGCCACGTACAACTTCTTCGGCTTCGAATCCACGCAAAGTTTCCTGATGGCCTTGGGCATTGGTGCCTTCTGCGTTTTGCTGTTCAGCGCCGCCTTCAGAATCCTGACTACCTATGCTATCAACCACTACACACAGATGCGCCGGCATAGCGTAGGCGAACGCCTGTTAGAAACTTACCTACGCCAGCCCTACGCCTTCTTCCTAAACCGCCACAGCGGCGACATGGCCAAAAGTATCCTCTCTGAGGTCGACCAACTCACCGGGAACGTCATCAAACCAGGCTTTGACGCCATCGCCTACAGCGTCGTAACGCTGGCTATCATCAGCTTTCTGATCGTGCAGGATCCCTGGCTGGCACTGGGTGTAGGCATCGTCATCGGCGGCAGCTACGCACTCATCTATGCCATTGTCCAGAAGCACCTGACCCGCATTGGTAGGGAGCGCGCCACCGCCAACAAAGAGCGTTTCACAGCCGCCGGCGAAGCGCTGGGCGGCATAAAAGACATCAAACTGCTTGGCCGAGAACACGCCTATCTGACCCGTTTCCGGCCCTCGTCCGCACGCTTTTCCAAACACCAGGCTACCAACGCCACACTCTCTGAAGTCCCCCGCTACTTCATTGAAGCCATCGGCGTTGGCGGCATCATCGCCCTTGCATTGGTACTGATGGTCCGCAGTGGTGAGTTCGGCCAAACACTCCCCGTCCTTGGGCTCTATGCCTTTGCCGGCTACAAGCTGCTTCCCGCGGCCCAGCGTATTTATGGGGGAGTGGCGAAACTCCGCTTCGGCGCGGCCGCCGTGAACGAAATCTATAATGACCTACACGAACGCGATGAATTAGCGGAAATCCGCGATCTCCCCAAGGATCGACTGGAAGTCCAGAACACGATCACCCTCGACAACCTAAGCTTCACATACCCAGGTTCTGAAATCCCGGCCCTGCAGAACATCAACCTGAACGTTCCAGCTGGTAACGCTATCGGCCTTGTTGGCGGCACAGGCGCCGGCAAAACCACCCTGGTTGACCTGATCCTCGGCCTGCTTCTCCCTACAAAAGGCCAACTGCAAGTCGACGATATCCCAATCACCGACCAAAATCTGCGCCAGTGGCAAGCTTCACTGGGCTACGTGCCACAGGACATCTTCCTCGTAGACGCTACCGTTGCCGAGAACATCGCCCTGGGTATCCCGAAAGCCAAAATCGATCATCAAAAAGTGGAAGAATGTGCTCGCATGGCACAGGTGCATGAATTCATCATCGGCCAGTTGCCACAGCAGTATGAAACGGAGGTGGGCGAGCGCGGCGTCCGCCTCTCAGGCGGTCAGCGCCAGCGCATTGGCATCGCCCGGGCGCTCTATCATGACCCGGCTATTCTAGTATTCGACGAGGCCACCAGTGCCCTGGACAATGCGACGGAGAAAGCAGTTATAGATGCCGTGAACGCCCTGAGTCACGACAAGACCATCATCATGATCGCCCACCGGCTTAGCACAGTGGAAAAATGCGACCAAATTGTTCTTCTGGAACAGGGCACCATCAGCGCAAAAGGCACCTACAACGAACTGCTTCACAACAGCCAGTCCTTTCAACGGATGGCAGTTTAGTTCCAGTAAAATCTTTCCTTATAAATCGTAAATAGACTGAGTTTTCAAAACCCATGTTCAATAATGCATCAATCCTTGTCACCGGTGGCACCGGCTCCTTTGGCCATACCTTCATCCCGATGCTCCTGGAGCGCTATAATCCTCACCGCGTCATCATCTTCTCCCGCGATGAGATGAAACAGTGGGAAATGGCCAAGAAGTTTGAGCACGATTCACGCGTTCGCTTTTTTATCGGCGATGTCAGAGACAGAGCTCGGATCTATCGAGCATTAGACGGTGTCGATTACGTCGTCCATGCAGCAGCTACCAAGATCGTCCCCACCGCCGAGTACAACCCCTTTGAGTGCGTCAAAACTAATGTCCATGGTGCTATGAACCTTATCGATGCCTGTATCGATAAGGGCGTCAAAAGGGTTGTAGCACTATCCACCGATAAAGCCAGCAACCCTGTAAATCTTTATGGAGCCACCAAGCTAACCTCGGACAAACTTTTTGTCGCCGGAAATTCCTACGCAGGCGGTCATGACACACGTTTTTCAGTCGTGCGCTACGGCAATGTCATGGGCTCACGCGGCTCGGTCATTCCCTTTTTTGTTTCAATACGAGACCGGGGCAAGCTCCCGATCACTGATCCACGGATGACGCGCTTTATGATCTCACTTGAACAGGGTGTTGAGCTGGTCTGGCATGCGTTTGAGGACATGGAAGGTGGCGAAATCTACGTGAAAAAGATTCCTTCCATGAAAGTCACGGATCTGGCCAAAGTTATCGCCCCCCACGCCGAGCAGGAAGTAGTTGGCATTCGTCCTGGCGAAAAACTGCACGAGCAGATGATCGGGGCAGAAGACGCCTATTACACCTATGAATACTCGGAGCACTACAAAATCCTTCCCGCCATTAACAGCTGGGACCAAGACGCCAACCGGATAAAGGATGGCACCAAAGTGCCGGAAGGCTTTGTCTATTCCAGTGATAACAACGACGACTGGATGAGCGAAGACGAACTCCGGCGCTGGGTTGATTCAAACTGGGAAAAGATTGGAGCCATCTGAATGATTCCTTACGGCAAGCAGGACATTCAGCAGGCGGACATTGACGCCGTTCGTGATGTGCTGGAATCAGACTTCCTCACCCAGGGTCCGGTTATCCAACGTTTTGAGCAGGCCGTCGCACAGAAAGTAGGGGCAAATCATGGCTTAGCCACTAACAGTGCCACCTCCGCCCTGCACCTCGCCTGTCTTGCCCTGGGGTTGGGTCAAGGAGACTGGCTGTGGACGACCCCTATCACCTTCGTTGCCTCCGCCAACTGCGGTGTATACTGCGGGGCCAACATCGATTTCGTGGACATCGATCCCCACACCTATAACCTCAGCCCCGCAGCGCTGGAGAAAAAGCTGCAAATCGCTGAGAAGGAGCGGCGGTTACCCAAAGTGGTGGTTCCGGTTCATTTATGTGGCCAATCCTGCGATATGGAGGCGATCCACGCCCTGAGCCAGCGTTATGGCTTCTTCATCATAGAGGACGCTTCTCATGCCATTGGCGGCCACTACAAAGGCGAACCCGTTGGCTGCGGGCGATACAGCGACATCACCGTTTTCAGCTTCCACCCGGTCAAGATCATCACCACTGGCGAAGGGGGCTTGGCCATCACGA
Organism: Salicola sp. Rm-C-2C1-2; assembly: GCF_040196175.1. NCBI lineage: Bacteria > Pseudomonadati > Pseudomonadota > Gammaproteobacteria > Oceanospirillales > Halomonadaceae > Salicola > Salicola sp. Rm-C-2C1-2. Next base: position 40,242 of record NZ_JBEFNF010000008.1, read on the forward strand.
ATAATACGGATCTCGCACAGCATATGGAGCGGCTCCGCTCCCACGGCATTACCCGTGATCCGAACCTGATGACCCATGATCCCGACGGCCCCTGGTACTACCAGCAAATTGAGCTGGGCTTCAACTACCGCATGACAGAGCTGCAGGCAGCACTAGGGCTCAGCCAGCTGGACCGGCTGGATGCCTATGTAGCCAGTCGGAAAGAGCGAGCCGAATGGTATAACCATGGACTGGCTTCGCTTCCCCTGACGCGCCCCCATCAACATCCGGCGAGCGACTCAGCCTGGCACCTCTATGTTATTCGGCTGAACCAGGAGCTTACTCCCAAACGCCGCCAAATTTTCGAAGGATTGCGTGAGGCAGGCATTGGCGTGAACCTGCATTACATCCCGGTTCATACCCAGCCTTACTTTCAGACCATGGGCTTTGAAGAAGGCCAGTTCCCAGAGGCGGAACGTTATTATGCTGAAGCTATTAGCCTACCGTTATTTCCGACCATGGAAGACACCTCGCATAACCATGTGGTCTCAACCCTGAAGAGGCTTCTTTCTCAATGAAGCTCGCTTTAGGCACAGCTCAGTTTGGCCTCGATTACGGAATAGCGAATAAGGAAGGCCAAATTTCTTCGTCAGAGGCTAAGAAGATTCTTCAAAGAGCAAAAAATTCCGGCATAAACATGCTCGATACTGCCGCAGTTTACGGGACAAGTGAGCGAGTGCTGGGTCAGGCCGGAGTGGAAGAGTTCGAGATTGTAACCAAGTTGCCGCCTGTACCATCGCATGCAAATGATATCAGTGGCTGGGTCGAAGAAACTATCGCGCAGTCCTTACAGAACCTGGGGGTATCAACAGTATACGCGGTGCTTCTGCACCGCCCCCTTCAGCTTATGGATAGCGGGGGCGAGGAACTATATTCGGTCCTGCAAGACCTTAGGGCAAAAGGGTGGTTCCAGAAATTCGGGTTATCTGTTTACGAACCATCAGAACTGGAACTCATTCTTCCCCATTTCCGAGTGGACCTGATTCAAGCACCACTTAACCTCATCGACAGACGCTTGATCTCCTCCGGATGGCTGCAACACCTTTCGGACAATGGCATCGAGGTTCATGCTAGATCCGCATTTCTCCAGGGCGCCTTACTGATGCAGCCCAAAGAAAGGCCGCAATATTTTAAGGCATGGTCAGACTCCTTTGATCACTATGATCAATGGCTCAAAACTGAAAAACTATCACCACTGGAGGCATGCTTGGGATTCGCATACCACAGCCCCGTTGACAGGGTCATCGTTGGCGTAGATTCATCGGCTCAACTTGAAGCAATCGTTAAAGCAATTCCTGACCGCCCTCTAACGCCCCCCAAAGAGCTTGAATCTTCAGAACCCAATTTGATCAACCCTGGAAACTGGAACCTATGACACTGCGACTTGGCGTAATCGGCCTGTCTGAGGGGAATGGCCACCCATACTCCTGGGCGGCGATCTTCAATGGCTACGATAAGGAGGCGATGGAGAACTGCGGCTTTCCTGTGATACCTCGTTATCTTAAGAAACAGGAGTGGCCTGAAATTCAGGTCAAAGGCGCTGAGGTTAATGCGGTCTGGAGCCAGGACCCTAAAATATCCAAACACATTGCAAAAGCAGCCCGAATACCCAACGTATGTCGCAGATTGGAAGACCTACACAGCTTGTGTGATGCAATTCTTCTTGCGCGTGACGATGCGGAACACCACATAGAGCATGCCATAACCTTTCTGGATGCTGGCATGCCGGTTTATATAGACAAACCTGTTGCCCTGTCGCTAGAGGCGCTTGAAAAGCTTTATAAACACGAAAGGTACCCGGGACAGATTTTTACATGCTCCGCTTTAAGCTACAGCAACGATTTACAGCTGACCCCGGCAGACAGAGAAAAGATCGGAGAGATTCGGCAAATTACCGCCTTTACTCCAAAAAGTTGGGCGAAATACAGCATGCACATCATTGAGCCTGTTCTCGGTTATCTTAACTCCGATGATAGTCCGACCAGCTTTCAGGTCAGCAAACGGCGAAAGCCCGACGATGGCGCTAGAAGCCTGATCGTCAACTGGAGTAGCGGCGTGCAAACAAGCTTTCATGCGACTGGGAAGGCATCAAGCCCATTGAGCCTTCGTCTCCACGGCACCGAAAGCTGGACAGATCTGACCTTTCAGAACTCATTCTCAGCCTTCCGGTCAGCACTACTGGATTTTGTCGAGGGAATTGCGGCGGGGGACACCCGATCTCCGAAAAGCCATAACCAACGTACGGTCCAGCTCGTTGAAGCAGGTATGCAATGACTAAAGAATCCATTCTCATTACAGGTGGAACGGGCAAGCTCGGAAAGCGCCTCGTTCAACATTTCGTCGATTACGGCTGGCACGTCATCTTTACTTCGACCTCGAAAGAACGTGCAGAGGCAATGGAACGCGAGTTTCCGCAATCAGCTGATAAGGTAACCGGCCTTGCGTGTGACCTGACCGATGAAATAAGCATTGACAAGTTTCTGACCACCCTGAATGCCAGGGGGTTACGGATTAATCATCTCGTCAACAATGCACGCAGCCTGGCATCAGCTGCCCAGAATGAAGACGGAACCACGTCCCGTTCGAATTTCATGAATGAGTACCTCATGGATGTTGTCGCACCATACGAACTCTCCATCGCACTCTGGAAAGAGCAACCTGAAGACCTTAAAACAATCACAAATATAAGCTCACAATACGGAATTGTGGCATCGAATCGCGCACTTTACGGTAACTCAAATAAGCTTTCTCCGATTCAGTACAACGTCGCTAAAGCCGCACTGAACCATCTGACCAGGGAATTAGCAGTGCGATTTGCACCTGAAGGGATTCGCGTTAACGCTGTTGCTTATGGTGGAGTTGAGGGCCGCGTCGATCCGAGTTTCATGGACCGTTACTCCAGCTTGGCACCAAACGGTCGAATGCTGACGGAAGACGAAATCCCTGGCCCCGTAGCCTTTCTTGTGTCTCAGCAGAGCAGTTCAATGACAGGGCAAGTTATACAAGCGGATGGTGGATGGACAATCTGGTGAATAAACGAATCGCAATCATACCCGCTCGAGGCGGTTCCAAGCGCATTCCCAGAAAAAACATCATTAATTTTCTTGGCAAGCCAATGATTGCTTGGACCATCGAAGCTGCCCGGGAGTCAGGTTGTTTTGACCGTATTCTGGTCTCTACCGATGACCCAGAAACTGCTGAAACAGCTCAAGAGTTTGGAGCCGAAGCTCCTTTTTTGCGGGAAAATAACGCGGATGACCACAGCCCGGTCAGTGAAGCAACATGGCATGCGCTAAACCAGGCCATGTCCTATTGGGGAGAAAGCTACAATATAGTCGTCCAACTGATGGCTAACTGTCCTTTACGTGATTCTGAAGACATCAAGAATTGCGTAAAGGCATTTGACACTCAGAAGCGCACCTTTCAGATCAGTTGCTTTCGTTTTGGCTGGATGAATCCATGGTGGGCGACAAAACTCGACGGGGAAGGACGTCCCACACAGCTGTTTCCAGAGGCCGCAGTTCAACGATCTCAAGACTTGCCAGACCTTTTCTGCCCGACTGGCGCAGTCTGGATAGCACAAGCGAAGCAATTTCTGGAATCAAAAACTTTCTACGGAGAAGACAATAGGTTTGAGCCGCTTTCCTGGAAAAGCGCCATAGATATCGACGATCAGGATGATCTTGAATTCGCCTTAGCGGTTGCTCAGCACCATGAAACTTAAACCAATTTTAGTTGTTGCAGCTCACCCCGATGACGAAGCACTGGGCTGTGGAGGTACGATTGCTCGCTGGGTAGATGAAGGGGCAGAAGTCCATCTGGCTTTTATGGCGGATGGCATCGGCGCCCGAACCCCTGGCCCAGAAGAGGAACGGGCGCTGCACCAACGGAGAGACGCCGCAAACAGCGCCGCCAATATTCTTGGCGCTACATCCGTCAAATTCGATGATCTTCCAGACAATCAGCTCGACAGCATCCCGTTACTGGACATTGCCCAGAGAGTTGAAGCGCTCATCAACCGGTACCAACCAGAAACCGTGCTGACTCATCATGCCGGCGACCTGAACATTGACCATCGCCGCGTCCACCAAGCGGTGATGACCGCGTGTCGGCCCCAGTCAGGGCACCCCGTGAAGACATTGCTGTGCTTTGAGGTTATGTCCAGTACCGAGTGGCAGCCTGCGTGTACCAGCATACCGTTCGAGCCCCACTGGTACGTGGATATCAGCACAACCCTAGACCGGAAGTTGGCAGCCCTGGATGCCTATTCTGAGGAAATGCGCCCATGGCCGCATCCGCGGTCAATCAAAGCTGTCGATTACCGAGCAAGGTGGCATGGTGCTACTATTGGATGCGAAGCGGCTGAAGCGTTCATGCTGGCCAGGCAATGCCAATGAACATCGCAATCCGTGTCGACGCCTCCAGAATGAGCGGAACCGGCCACCTGGTTCGCTGCCGAACTTTAGCCAGGGCGCTGCAGGCGCAAGGCGCTCATATACAGTTCGTCTGCCGCGAGCACCCGGGAAATCTTATCTCAGAGCTCAAGGAGGAAGGCTTCCCGGTTTCGATATTACCCAAACCAGAATCAGGCGCGTCGACCGCCAAAGAGGATTACAAGATCTGGCTTGGCGTGCCGCCCGAACAGGATGCGGAAGAAACCATTCAAGCATTGAATGCACCTGTAGACTGGCTGATCGTGGATCACTACGCCTTAGGCGTAGAATGGGAAGCCAAATGCAGAGCCCGGGCACGGCGGATCTTTGTTATCGATGACATTGCCAACCGCAAACACGACTGTGATGTCCTGTTGGATCAGAACTATACGCAGAATCCCGAAGAGCGGTATAACGGGCTAGTGCCCCCGTCAACACAGTGCCTCATCGGCCCGTCCTATGCACTCCTATCACCTGAGTACATCGCTTACAGAAAGCATCGAAAGCCTCATACAGGGTCTGTAGACAGAATCTTTATCTTCTTTGGTGGATCGGATCCCGACAATCTCACTGGTCGGACTCTCAACGCTCTTAAGGACGCTGACCTTGGGCCCATGCAGATCGATGTTGTCATCGGTGCCTCAGCTCCTAACAAGGATGCAATTGAAGCCACTGCAAAACAACTCCCGTCTGTAATACTCTACAAGCCACGTCGGCATCTGGCAGATCTTATAAGCGAGGCTGATTTAGCAATAGGAGCTGGCGGCACAACAACCTGGGAGCGGATGGCTCTGGGCTTACCAAGCCTGATTATAAGTATCGCAGATAACCAAATACCTGCCTGCAGAGATTTGGCAAATGACAATTTAATTCGATATGCAGGTCACGGAGAGACCGTCTCCGCCAAGTCAATCCATAGCTTGGTTAAGGAGCTTATTGCCTCTCCCGACGAGTTGAAGAGCTTGTCCTCAAAAGCTAGGGCCTTAGTCGATGGGCGTGGTGCCGAACGCGTGGTTGACACTATTTACAACTCGAGCTGAGACCTACTATGCAATTGACTCCTATTACAGAAATAGAGCGAGATTTGATCTTGGAGTGGCGGAATCACCCAGAGACCCGAACGTCTATGTTTTCACAAAGAGTCATCTCGCAGAAAGAACACGAACAATGGTTTGAGCATTTGCAAGATGATCAAAGCTCGCACTGGTTTATAGCTAAGGAGACAGACCAAACCCCAATGGGAGTAGTGTATTTCACTGATATCAATGAATACCATGAAACCTCATTCTGGGGCTTTTATACAAAGCCAACTGCCTCAGCTGGGACTGGTACGCGCATGCTATTTTCCGCACTGGATTACGCGTTTGGTCCACTTGGCCTAAGGAAGGTTTGCGCCGAGGCTCTTGAGACGAATGCGGCATCATTGAGACTGCATGAAAAATGCGGATTTGTCCGTGAGGGGATTTTTAGAGAACAATATAGGAGTGGTGACAAGACCCTCAATATCATTCGTTTCGGACTACTTGCTAGCGAATGGGCAGGCTCGAGCAATAATCATCATTAAACGATTGAACGGGACAAGAAAGATGCTCCCAAGCAACATCTCAGATCACCCTACGCAGGTACCTACACCATGAGGCTTGGATTGGTATCAGATCGCTGCTGGAACACAAAACTCAAGGGGCGGCTGGAAAAGAGACTAAACTGTAATATATGCGTGATTGACCAACCAGACCAATTGACCGCTCAGTTTCTTGAAAAAGAGGGGATTCAGACCATCTTCTTTGCTCACTGGTCTTACAAGATTCCCTCTTCGATTCACGACAATTATGAGTGCATCATTTTTCATATGACTGATGTACCGTATGGCCGAGGCGGGTCTCCCCTTCAGAATCTTATAGTCCGTGGTCATGAAAATACGGTCATGAGCGCCATTCAGTGTGTGGAAGAAATGGATGCGGGGCCTGTATATTTGAAGCGCCCCCTTAACCTCAATGGTAACGCCGAAGAAATTTTCCTGAGAGCAGATAAGCTCATTGAGTCAATGATCATTGAAATCATTGAAGAACGTCCTGAGCCCCACCCCCAACAAGGAGAACCACTTGTTTTCAAACGCCGAAAGCCTAAAGAAAGCAACTGGTCCGAAGCCACCAACCTTGATGCTGTGTTTGACCACATTCGAATGCTGGATGCTGAGGGATACCCTAAAGCATTTATCGATGTCGGCCCCTTCCGTTTAAGGTTTACCCGAGCCAACCGGCGTACCGATGCAGTTGAAGCGAACGTACGTATCGAGTTCAGAGATGATGGAGATGTGAAGACATGAAAATTGGCGACCGTGCCATTGGCCGCGATGAGCCCCCCTTTATTATTGCCGAGATGTCAGGCAATCATAACCAGTCTCTTGACCGAGCTCTGGAAATTGTTGATGCAGCTGCAGCAAGTGGTGCTCATGCACTGAAGCTTCAAACCTACACTGCAGACACAATGACACTGGATATCAGAGAGGGGGAATTTTTCATCTCTGATGACAGTACTCCTTGGCAAGGACGCAACCTCCACGATCTTTACCAGCAGGCACACACCCCATGGGACTGGCACGAACCCATCATGCGCCGAGCCAACGAACTGGGCATGATCTGTTTCAGCAGTCCTTTTGATCACACGGCCGTCGATTTCCTCGAGGGCCTCAACGTACCCGCTTACAAAATTGCATCCTTCGAGAACGCTGATATACCACTTATCCGCAAAGTCGCCCAAACAGGGAAGCCCATCATCGTCTCTACTGGCATGGCGACAATCTCAGAGCTCGACGAAACTGTCCGGACCCTTCGCGAAAATGGTTGTGACCAGTTCGTGCTGCTCAAATGCACCAGCACCTACCCGGCTACGCCTGACAACACCAACGTTTTGACCATCCCGCACATGAGTAAGCTTTTCGACTGCCAGGTTGGCCTATCAGACCACACAATGGGGGTCGGTGCCGCTGTTGCTGCTGTGGCCCATGGAGCCACCGTGGTCGAGAAACACTTTACCCTGCGGCGTGCAGATGGCGGCGTCGACTCCACCTTTTCCCTGGAGCCAGAAGAAATGCGCACCCTCGTAACCGAAACGGAAAGAGCCTGGCAGAGCCTGGGAACCGTTAAATACGGGCCGACAGAAAAAGAAAAAACCTCAATGCAGTTCCGGCGTTCCCTTTACATCGCGAAAGACATGAAAGCTGGCGAGACGTTGACGGAAGAAAATCTCCGAAGCGTCCGCCCCGGAATGGGGCTGCCGCCCAAGTTCTTTGACCATTTGCTTGGGCGCCGAGTCAATGTCGACATTGCCGCAGGAACCCCGGCATCCTGGAATCTCATTGGATAAATACGGCCCCACCTGCCCCTAAGAGAGCCCGTATTACAGATGCCTAAATGGTTTAAACGCATACAAAGTATCCTGGAAAAAGAGCCTGAAACATGGCTCGCCTACTTGGATGGACAACAGCTTGAAAACATCCCCCATTTACGAAGATTAAAACCGCGTGTACGAGGCTCATTCCTCAGAGTCTCGGTTTTCTTCTTTAGGATGTTTCAGGCAATCCAATTTAAGAATAAGCCCAATACTAAACGGTTTCTAGTCTATGCGGACTCGGCCAACCAACAGAGCGCGCTTGAAGACACGCTAATAGCTTTCCATCGACATGAATGTGAAGTAACCTCGCTCATCAAATATCAGAATTTTGATGATTCCGCTAAAATACAAGGCTATCAACCACTGAGCTTCAGCCCGCTAGACGTTCTGAAGACTGCAATACTGCTAATCGCACGCTTCAACTTCTTGCGTAAAGAATTAGTTACGACAGACAAATTTCTGCTCACGCACAAGTTAGATACATTTTGCAGTGTCTACGCGCACCTCGCATATTTTGAGCGGCTTTTGCGTCACCAACGCCCACACTTCATCATCGTCAGTAACGATCACAATGTTGCAAATCGAGCCTTGCTTGCGATTGCTGATGATCACGAGATCGATACGGTATATATGCAACACGCCTCCGTATCGTCCCTCTTCCCTGCAATCAATGTTAAATATGCTTTTCTTGACGGAGAAGCTGCTGCTCAGACCTATCAACAATGCGAGCCCAATCACCCTCCAGGTAAAGCCCTGAGGACCGACCGTCATATTTTTCTGAGCGGGCAGAAGAAAAAGCTGGCCGCAAGGCCAAAGCCTGAGATTTACTCTGTCGGCGTAGCTCTTAACGCATTGGATAATCCAAGAGATATCGATGCGTTTCTGACTGAAATCAAGTCAAAAGGCATATCGGCTAAAATCCGCTGGCACCCTGGTTTGAAAGATCGCGCGCTGAAGCCGCTGCTAGATCTTATGACTAAGCACGGTAATGTTGCCAAGAGTGACCCAAGAGAAGAGACAGTCGGGGATTTTCTTGGAAGCGTCAAAGCACTGGTCGCGGGGAATAGCAGCATTCATCTGGAGGCAGCGCTAAGCGGTACAGTACCGGTTTACTACGAGTTCACCCCTGCAGATAACCCAGATTACTACGGCTATGTTAAGCAGGGGGTTTCAAAACAAGCAACCACAGTTGAAGAATTGGCACGGTTTCTCAAAAGAATTGACGACGGTAATGCCACCATTAACACTCAAGCCGTGCAGCACTTCAGCGCAACCTACGGTACTGAATGGGAAGGCAGAGAAGGTGAGTTTGTGGTTCAACAGTTGCTAGCCCAGAAACAGTCCAAAAAAGATCGAGATGTTTCCCAAGCCCCAACGAATTGCCCGACTACATAAAACCTTTACTATGCGCTCTGACCGCATTAAATATCTACTGTTACTGTGTATCGCAATCGCAGCCCAACTTCAAGATCGGAACGAGCGTGGAGGCTGGCACCAACTACGCTTCAATATTTCGACGCTGCGCCCGAATCAGCATATGAAGCGCCTAAAACCGGGATTACAGCCGAACACCCACTATCCCTTCCTCACAGTCTTCCCGGTAACTTCCCGCACTCGCATTCAGCTATCACTAATAGCTTTAAGGTCTTACTTAGTTGCCCTTGCAAAACCCAATTTGATAATAAAAACAGGATCCTGGGGTCGTTTCCCGGTATAATTTCTCCCCGGAAATGCACCCACAGACCCAAAACCGTGTAGTTTTCATCGCCATGATTCCCGCCGACGACCGCCAGCAGCCTCATGGCCAACGCAGCCAGGGGCTGGATGAGGCGCTCTACCAGGCGCTGTATCTGTGGCGCCAGTATGCCGAGCCCCAGCACCGGCGCAACAGCGTTGAGCCGATCATCGGCCACATGAAACACGAAGGCCTGCTGGACCGCTACCATCTGTGTGGGCGCGAAGGCGATCGGGTCCACTCGGTGCTGTGCGTGGTCGGGTTCAACCTGAGGAAGATCCTGTGCCGGCTGGTGCAGCTTTTTGGGCTTCAATTCGTTCGGGGTCTGCTGGCGACAATCCATCAATCCGGGACCGGTGTTCCCGGATCAACGCCACAGCTCAAACCTGCGACCGCCTGAAAGACGGGTTTCACAAGGGCGGCTACTTAGAAAACGTTTATTAAAAAGGTATAAGAATGATTGACAAAAACCCTTTGGTTACGGTCTACATTCCGACCTACAATCGGTTGCGCCTTCTGAAACGGGCAGTCAACTCGGTTTTGACACAAACCTATACCAATATAGAGCTAATCATAGTTGATGATGAATCAGACGACGGTACAGCAAGTTATCTAGAAAATTTAGAAAAGAAACATCCGAACCTACGCTACTTAAAAAAAAAGGAGGGCAAAGGAGCTCCCGCTAGCCGTAATCTCGCAATAAGAATGGCTACAGGTCAGTACATAACCGGTCTAGATGACGATGACTACTTCTACCCTGAACGCATCACTGAATTATTCTCACATTACCATCCGGAATACTCTTTTGTGTTTTCACGCAAATTTTCCGTGAAAGATATCTTTTTCAGCCCAATCGTGTTCGCCACACGAAAAGTCCATCTATGCCAACTACTTCATTTCAATATTGTGGGAAACCAAATATTTACAGAAACCTACAAGTTAAGAGAAATAGGCGGCTTTGATGAGAATCTTCCGGCGGCACAGGACTATGACACTTGGATAAGACTTATCCAGGGTTTTGGCTCATCGCGTTTGTTCTACTCTAATAATTGCTTTGTGGATACAGACCACCAGTTCGCGCGGATAACATCAGGCCGCAACAACCGACATGCGGCATACAAACTACTTAACAAAAAATACCACAAAAAACTAACCAAATCTCAAAAAAAATCATTTAAAGCAAGAATCCTAATAACAAAAAACAAAAACCAAAAAATTTTTCCTTTGCTTCTACTGACAAACCCAAGCAACTGTAGAATAATTTTAGGGTTCATAAAGCAAAAAGCGTGGAAAAAAATGAATATTCAATATCAATACTGCAAAAACCATCAATAATGCCGATATCAGTGACCGAAAATAGTGGCCCTTTCGAAACCTAAAATGTGTGCCAAAATCGGACGTTTAACCGTCTTTCGGTTACCATTTCAGCCCTGAACTTCATTCCTAAATTCAGATAATAACTGCAGCACTTTAGCATAAACCGGTAAAGGGAGGAGGCCCGGCTTGCAGCAAAAGTGCAGTCTTCGAACCATTGCCTGGAAGATACCGGTAGTTTTCAACCCAGTTGTCCAAAAAGTTTGTTCTAAGCCGCGCATTGGTTGCGCTCGATTTCCTGACGCTTGCCCGGATTGAGTGGAACAGCGCCGACTGCTTTCCAGTTCCGGGTGTCCCCGGACCAACGCTTCGGGTTGTTGCGTTTGGCCCGCTCGTAAACCGCCTTGCGGTAAGCCAGCTGGTGCTGATCCTCGCCGCGGTGGCGGGCGCCCGGCGTCACGAAGTTGATGCCGCTGTGTAGGTGCTGTTCGTTGTAGGCATGCTCGAAGCGCAGCATCCACTGGCGAACCGTTTCCAGCGACTTGAAGCCCTTGGGCGGCCACTTCGGGCAGTATTTGACGGTGCGGAACAGCGACTCCGAGTACGGATTGTCGTTGCTCACCCGGGGCCGGCTGTAGGACATGGCCATGCCCAGCTCCGCCATTCGGGATTTCAGCGTGTAGGAGGTCATGGGCGCGCCGTTGTCCGAGTGCAGCACGGGCGGATTATCCCAGCAGCCTTCACGGATCAGCGCCCGCTCAACCAGCGCTCGGGCGTGCTCGCCGGATTCCGTGTCATGAACCTCCCAGGCAACGATTTTGCGGCTGTAGACATCCAGGATCAGATACAGGTACCAGAACAGTCCCTTCACGTTGGACGGACAGTAGCTGATGCCCCAGCTGTAGACCTGGTTGGGCCCAGTCGCGGTAAAGCTGGTCGGCTCCGGCACCTGGCGCGGCGGCTGACTCCGGCCCCGATGGTTGAGCTGGCGATGCTTTTTCAGAACCCGATAGAACGAGGACTCGGAGGCGATGTAGATGCCCTTATCGGCCAACGCCGGCACGATCTGCGACGGCGGCAGACTGCGGAACTCGCTCAGGTTGCAGGTATCAAGCATTGCCTGTTCTTCCTCGGGCGTGAGTTGATGAGGCTGTGGCGCGGGCTGTGTGTCCGGGCGGCGATCCACCGCCACGTGGTCACCCTCGCGCCAACGCTTGATCGTGCGCTCGCTGAGCGCCATCAGTTGCGCCACCTTGTAGCGTGGCGCACCACTGGCAACCGCTTCATCAAAGTATTCAATCAGCCTTGCACGTTCGGTCAACGGAGTCAGCTGTCCTCGTCGTCCCGGTCGCTGCCGTACAAGGCTTCGAGCTTTTTTGACAGCACCAGAAGCGAGGTGGTCTCGGCCAGGGCCTTGTCCTTGCGCCGCAGCTCCGACTCCAGCTTATGGATCTTTTTCCTGCTCTGCTTTTGCTGGCGTTGAGTCTCTTTGTGCTGACTCTGCTGTTGGCCAGCACCGTGCAGGCAGGCTTCTTTCCAACTCTGGATCTGCTCGGGATACAGACCCTTCTCACGACAGTAAGCGCTGAGTTCCGTCTCTGACATGGCGGCGGTCTCGATGACGACAGCCAGCTTGGCATCGGCGGACCAGTCGTCCCCGGTCTTGCGGTTTCCAGGCACAGGCATTCCCCGTTCACGGCATTGTTTCAGCCAACTATACAGGGTCACATCGGAGATGCCTTCCTCGGCGGAAACGGACACCACTGTGCGATTCATCGGCGGCAACAGCTTGTTCAGCACTGCGGCTTTATGTTCTTCTGAGTACCTTGGCATGACTGCTCTCATACCGCCCTCTCTGAATGGGTTCAGGCGAAATCGCCATCTGGACAACTAGGCTGACAGAGAGGGATACAGAGCAGTAGCAGCACAGTTTTCCTATGTGTCAACGTAGTTGTCGCCTGATTATTTTAGAGGACATCGTGGGGCGCATTCCCAACCGTACTAGCATCGAGGACCGGCGGCCCGAGCATGTGGACCAGCGCCTGACCATCGGCCACTGGAAGGGCGACACAGTCCATCACGGGCACAAGCAATCGGGCATGGTGGAGCGGCGCAGCGGCTACTTCCTTGCTGGGCTTCTCACCTACCCTAGCTGAAAGCGCAACCAACCGCCCAGGCGATCATCCGCCGGTTCCTCCGTATCCGCGGGGCTGTGAAGACGGTGCCGTTCTACAATGGCTTTGAGTTTGCAGATCATCAACGTGTTGGCAATAAGCTCAGTGCCGCAACCTATTTCTGCGATCCGCACCCCCCAGCCAGCGTGGAACGAATGAAAACACCAATGGGCTGCTGCATCAGTATTTTCCGAAGGGAACCGACTTCAGCAGGATCTCTGACCGCCAGCTCCAAGAAACGGTGGAACAACTCAATGACCGCCCCGGGAAACAGCTAGGTTATCGCACACCCGGCGGAGGTCGGTTCTGGGGCGAATACTCAGGAGTATTGAATACGAGGGTGCTGCGTTTATTACTTGAATCCAGGAGCACGATTTTAACGCGGCCGCTGCCTTCCTCCATGCGGGTGACGCGCGGCCTTGTGGATTCCGATTATCGAGGCATCGAAGAGCGAAAAAAACACAAGCATCGCAACGTGAACTGATTAATCGCCCGACGCCCCGACGTGACACGCCAGCTCCCGGAAAGCAACGACTTCGCCACGGCGGAACCAACAGATCAAGGCCGGTGTTCGGGCAAAGGTCGAGCATCCGTTTCGCACCATTAAGCGTCAATTTGGTTACGCCAAACCCGCTACCGCAGTTTGGCCTAGAACGCCAATCAGCTCTACCTGTTGGCTGCGTTCAGCAATGTGCTTATAGGCGAACGTTATCTCCCCACGCCGCGTAGGGGAAGTGTGTCCGGTTTCGGTCGATACGGCGGGGATCGGACAAAATATTAACAAACAGACCAGGAATTTGTGCCTGAAATCGGTTCATCTCAATGATTGAAACTTGAAATCGGCGTTCAAGCCCAGTTATTCAGAAGTTCCTTAAGCCATGTTACTTAGGGGCTTCCGAGATAAACGAGCCATCCCCAATTACTGTGATAAAGCTTATCGTCATTATGAAAATTCTATTCATCACAAAAACGTTGCTTAAAGGCGGGTCAGCCAGTGGCTCATCAAACCTTATCACTGCACTCGAAATCGCGGGTCATGAAGTTATACCCTATGGGGGTTACGAGAATACAAATAGTTATCTGCAACGCACAAAACGCTTTATAGAACGAGTAATCGATCATTTTTTTTTCGATGCAAACACTCATTGCACGCGTTTATTCAGACCAACTTTCGAGCTTCAAAAAATTGTCAAAAAGCACAATCCAGATATAGTTCAGCTAGGTGACGTATCGGGAAACGTCATTTCGTTTTCAGAGCTTTCAAACCTGCCCTGTCCTGTAGTACACAGGATGAGCGATTTCTGGCCTTATCATGGCCCCTCTCATTATGCTTTACCAGGAGAGAATGACGGTAGGCTGATAGCAAATTGGTTTTTCAAAAAAACTATTTTCAATGGTTTAAATTTACCGACTGTAAGGGTGGCTCCTTCTCATTGGCTAGCAAAATCTTTAAGGGTTTATCCAAGCATAAAGGCTCCGATACGAGTTATTCCTAACGCAGTACAGCTGCCCCAGATCTTCCCCGGGTCACGACCAGATGAGTACAGAATCAGATTTGGCTTTATTTCGAACCAGGTTACCGATCCGAGGAAAGGGTTTTATCGTGTTCTTCATCCTCTCCTAGCCCTCTCTAAGCAAGGCTTTGAAGTATCTCTGCACGTGTATGGCCGGATCGCTGAGCGGGAAAAAACTTGGTGCTCTGGATTAGATATCACATACCATGGATCTTTTTCACGTGAGAATATCTGTGAAGTTTTTGATACATTCGATATTTTATTGTGCCCGTCACGCTTAGATAACTCACCTAATACTGTTTGTGAAGCTCTTTCATATGGCAGACCTGTAATTGCGCAATCCGGTACTGGTATGGACAGCTACATTGACAAAAGTTACGGTGCGCTGATCGATTTTTGGCACAAATCAGATGAGGTTTGCTTACACTTTACTACTAAGTGCAAACAAATAATTTTGGACTACGATCAGTTTTCTTGCAATGCGAGACAATATGTTAACGATAATCTATCGCCAGCTGTAATAGGTGAAAAATATACAAGTCTTTATCGAGAAATTATTGATTTATATTAATAGACCTTATGCTAGTACATAATATTACATCGAATAACATAAATTGGCGTAGAGGGTGTCGCTAGAACTATTTAGCCTGCCCATGGTGAGGCAACGACATCCCAGAATGAGAATAGACATTTATGCTACGAATAATTTAAAAATCTTATAACCGGAGCCAGTGCCCTAAAGAGTCTATGAACGGCGCCTATCAAACGAAACCGACTTGCACTATACATCATCCTATAGTTTTCAGAGCATTCAAGAATGAATATAACTAAAAAAACTGGACAAGCCGCTGTACTATCGGCTTTATTCCCTTGGGTCGGAATTGGTCTCTTTAATATTGATTCAAAACCTTACCCACTGGTATTCTCTATACTATTTATCGCAGCATGTTACCGAAACATAAAACTCCCCCCCAATACTGGATTAGTCAGTGGATTCGTTTTCATAGGATTATTACTAGCATTAGCGTGCTCAGATTCACCAATATCATTTTTGTCACTGCGTTCGATTTATAACTATTTAAGCTTTTTCGTTTTTCTGATATTTTTCTACAACTACTTAATTCGTTTTGCATTTCCATACCGGCTGATTATTTTCTCCGGAGCGCTGTGGATTTTAGCTGGAATTATTGAGACACAAACCCCCGAAATCATAAATTTACTTTCTCCAATTAGGACCAGCGCAAGCCGTGGGATTACATCCCTTTCCCCGGAACCCACTTTTTTCGCAATTTATCTATTCTTTTCATCTTGGCTATTACTTATACACAAAAATTACTCCTTAAGAGATCAGTCAGTAATATTTTGGCTTCAAATATTATCTATAATGCTTTTAGCCCAATCTACCATGGGAGCACTATACTTAATACTTGCTTTAATATTTGCAATGCTTGGTACCTTATTGTCGTTAAAGATAAGAAAAAGTGCCTTTTACATATTGATATCGGCAATTGTATTTATTTCAACTTCCGCTTTACTTGCATATCCTTATTTTCAAGGTAGCAGACTAATAACAGTTATTGGTCGGGTCGCAGAAACAACCGATTTCTACATGATTTTTCACCATGATGCTAGCATGAATGCAAGGCTTGAGCACGTTGTCTTCGCCCTTCACGGCACAGTTTTGAATGGCCTATTGCCAGGCGGCTTTGATACATTCGACCATTCACGGCCCTACTTATTGAAATTTTATAATGGCTTTTTCTGGTATTCTGGCGCAAGCCTTAAAATAATGAGCTGGCTGGGGGACTGGGTTTACAGCTTGGGGCTTTTTGGTATCTTGGCTTTGGCCATTTTATTTTACACGGCAGCAAAGCCAACCATTTGGGGCATAACAGAAGTCACCTTTTTATATATACTATTGCTTAGCGCAATACCACTCGCTTTTCCTCTTATCCCGATGTTGATAGCTTCGTTTATTTTTTATAAATATAATCCGCGAACCTAATTGCTTTGGTGATCAAATGCTTTTTTGCGAAACTAAAAAATTCGTATTTATTGCTGTTCCGAAGACGGGAACGACGTCTATTCACTCCAAACTTAAAAATATTGATTCTGATGTCGCGCATAATAAGATCAAAACGCCGCAAGGGGAATGGATCAATGTCAGGACGCACATCACCGCAGCTGAGGTGCAATATATTCTTGGAGATAACGCCAATAACTATACTTTTGTAGCGTTTATCCGGGATCCCCGCGAGGTTATTCTTTCAAAGTATCACTTTTACAAATCTGGAAGGGCACACAGGCAGCATGGTTTATTTCAGGCAAAACCTTTCACGAAAGACTTCAAAATCAGCATAGCACTGCGAGTTCTTTTGGCTCAGTCTTTACCACTAAAAGCCTGGGCCTCTCTTTATCCTTTTAAGTCCAGTTCTTTTTTTCTGACTGATAACAGAAACGAATTAAAAATTGACAAATTAGGGGTTTTTGATCAATTACAAGACGATTTTACAAGGATTTTTTCTGAACTTGGTTATTCCCATGATGAGTTAGCTCTAAACCTAGAGAACAAAAGCGCTAATACAAGCTCTAAAAATGATCTAAAAACAGTTGAAGATATCGTGTTACAGAAAGTCCCCAAAGACTTAGAAATTTACACTACGGCAAAGTCTTTAAACATATACGATTCGAAAACTTGAATTCAGGCGTCATTTCTTGCCCTCAACGTTTCAGATATATATTGGATTCATAATGATCAAGAAAGCACTTATAACAGGAGCAACTGGCCAAGATGGCTCGTACCTTTGTGAATTATTGTTGGAGAAAGGATATGAGGTTCATGGTATAAAGCGAAGAGCTTCGCTATTTAACACTCAGAGAGTAGACCACATTTATCAGGACCCTCATGTCTCAAACAGGAACTTTGTACTCCACTATGGTGACCTGACAGACTCATCTAACCTGACGCGGATTCTTCAGGACGTTCAACCAGATGAAGTTTACAACCTTGGCGCCCAGTCCCATGTTGCCGTTAGTTTCGAATCCCCGGAGTACACATCCGATGTCGATGCTTTAGGCACGCTTCGCCTGCTGGAAGCTATCCGGCTTCTCGGATTGGAAAAGACTACTCGATTCTATCAGGCTTCTACATCCGAGCTATACGGGCTGGTTCAGGAAACGCCGCAAAGCGAAAATACGCCCTTTCACCCGAGATCCCCCTATGCGGTGGCCAAACTTTATGCCTACTGGGCAACGGTGAATTACCGCGAAGCCTACGGCATGTATGCCTGCAATGGGATTTTGTTCAACCATGAGTCCCCCCGCCGCGGTGAAACCTTTGTAACACGGAAAATCACGCGAGGCTTGGCCAATATTTCGCAAGGCCTGGACACATGCCTCTACATGGGCAACATGGATGCACTTCGGGACTGGGGCCACGCCAAGGACTACGTAAAAATGCAGTGGATGATGTTGCAACAGGAAAAACCGGAAGATTTTGTAATCGCTTCAGGCAGGCAGTACTCCGTAAGAGAATTTATTCAATGGTCAGCTACTGAACTTGGTCTTACTCTTGAGTTTCAGGGTAAAGGCGTGGAAGAGCGAGGAGTGGTCCGATCTGTAGAAGGTGAACTAGCACCCGCCGTTAAGCCGGGAGATGTCATTATCCGTGTGGACCCCCGATATTTCCGTCCAGCTGAAGTGGAAACACTGCTTGGAGACCCAACCAAGGCTAAAGAGACGCTTGGGTGGGAACCGGAGATTACTGCCCATGAAATGTGTGCAGAAATGGTAGCTGAGGATCTAAAAACCGCTCGCCGCTATGCATTGCTGAAGAAACACGGCCTTGAACTTCCTCTGTCGCTGGAGAATGGATCATGAACAGCGCAGCGCCCCGTATCTTCGTAGCTGGCCAACGAGGGATGGTTGGTTCAGCCATCGTGCGTAGACTGGAGTTGCTTGGGTATACAAACATCGTGACTCGAAGCAGGTCTGAACTTGACTTTTCCAATCAAGCCGATATTCGTGCATTTTTTGAAAGTGAAGCAATTGATCAGGTTTATATTGCAGCCGCTAAAGTGGGGGGCATTCACGCGAACAATACCTATCCTGCGGACTTTATCTATGAAAACCTGATGATTGAGAGCAATCTTATCAATGCCGCCCATTGCGCTGGCGTTCAGAAACTGCTTTTTCTTGGTTCTTCCTGCATATACCCCAAGCTTGCCTCTCAACCAATGGCCGAAGAGTCATTGCTGACCGGCCCTCTGGAGCCCACCAACGAGCCTTACGCAATCGCTAAGATTGCTGGCATCAAGCTCTGTGAAAGCTATAATCGCCAACATGGCCGTGACTACCGTAGCGTAATGCCCACTAACCTGTACGGCCCCAATGACAACTTTCATCCTGAAAATTCACACGTCATTCCGGCGCTCATGCGACGTTTCCATGAAGCAGTGCAGGCCAATACGGAAGAAGTTGTTATCTGGGGCAGTGGCTCGCCTTTAAGGGAGTTCCTTCACGTTGACGACATGGCAGATGCCTGTGTCCATGTCATGACGCTTGATGAGAAGCTTTACGAAGCCCATACACAACCAATGCTATCTCATATCAACGTCGGGACCGGTCAAGACTGCTCAATCAAACATCTCGCTGAGACACTGGCTACAGTGACTGGTTTCAGGGGAAAACTCACATTTGACACCAGCAAACCGGATGGCGCGCCTCGTAAGCTACTGGATGTATCACGTCTCCACTCGCTGGGATGGAGCGCGCAGATCGAGCTGGAGGAAGGCTTGAGATCAACTTATCAGTGGTTCACTGAAAACATGGAATCGGCACGCCTTTAACAGGAAAAGATATGTTCGTACCCGTTGTTATGGCCGGAGGAACGGGATCTCGCCTTTGGCCACTTTCTCGGCAACTAAATCCCAAGCAATTCCATAAGGTCACTGACGATAGAGCGTCGATGCTTCAAAGCACATTGGCAAGATTGTGCGGGCTGCATGGCTCTGAACCTAGTGTAATTTGCAATAACGAACATAGGTTTCTGGTTGCGGAGCAGCTCAGGGAGCAGGACATTCACGACCCCAGAATCATTCTCGAGCCTGTGGGCCGCAATACAGCGCCCGCCATTGCCCTGGTAGCTCTGGACATGGCCAGCCGTAATGATGACTCCGTCATGCTTGTATTGCCGGCTGATCACTCTATTCAGGACACCAAAGCATTCCAGTCATGCGTCAAGACAGCTCTGCCTCACGCTGAATCCGGAAAGCTGGTCACATTTGGCATCAAACCCGATAGGCCTGAAACCGGCTATGGCTATATCCAAGCGGGACCTTCAATCGATGAGGGCGTCAACGCTGTACGCCGTTTTGTCGAGAAACCAGACATCGAGACAGCGCAGACATATCTCGATAGTGGGGAGCATACCTGGAACAGCGGCATGTTTATGTTCCGGCCGAGCGCTTATCTGGATGAACTCCAAACCAACAGGCCAGATATTCTTGAGGTCTGCAAAAGAGCTATGGGCGCGTCAGATCAAGACATGCACTTTCTCAGAGTCAATGAAGAGCCTTTTTCCGCCTGCCCTGAAGATTCTATTGACTATGCGGTTATGGAGCATACCGAAAGCGCCGTCGTTGTAGAGATGGATGTGGGCTGGAGTGATATCGGTTCTTGGGGTTCCCTTTGGGATCACAGCCAAAAGGATGGGCATGGCAATGTGTTAACTGGTGACGTGCTCACTCAGGATACCCATAATTCGCTGGTGCGAGCAGAAAGCCGGCTCGTTGCGACCGTGGGGATCGACGATTTGGTTGTTGTAGAAACGAAGGACTCGGTGCTTGTTGCCCACAAAGACTCTGTTCAGGACGTCAAAAAAGTAGTAGAGCGAATCAAGACTGATGGCCGCCAGGAACATCTGAACGACCGTGAGGTTTACCGCCCATGGGGTATGTATGATTCCGTTGATCAAGGTGTGCGTTATCAGGTGAAACGAATCACGGTAAATCCGGGGTCACGGCTCTCTCTTCAGATGCATCATCATCGAGCAGAACATTGGGTTGTCGTCAGTGGCACGGCAAAGGTTACCAATGGTGATGAATCCTACCTCGTTACCGAGAATCAATCGACTTACATTCCGGTTGGACGCGTACACACTCTTGAGAACCCAGGTGTTATCCCTCTAGAACTCATTGAAGTCCAGTCCGGCTCCTATCTTGGTGAGGATGACATTGTTCGCCTGAAAGATCAGTACGGCCGCACTTAATAGGGGCATATCCTTGAAAGTATCCATCATCACCGTTTGCTTCAATAGCGGGGAAACTATTCGCGACACTATTGAGTCAGTTTTGGCGCAGAGCCACACGGGTATAGAGCACATAATCGTTGACGGCGCGTCAAAAGACGACACTTTAGAGATCGTCGATGAGTATCGCTCTTCCTTGGGGCCGATTATCAGTGAACCGGATCAAGGCCTTTACGATGCCATGAACAAGGGGATTGAAACAGCGAGTGGTGATATCGTCGGCGTTCTTAATTCTGACGATTTTTATGAAGATAAAGAAGTCATCGAGAAGGTGGTCAATTCATTCAAGGTCTCTCCAACCCCGGACATGGTCTTTGGGGATGTCGTTTTTGTAAGACCTGACGACCTGACCACTGTAAGTCGACATTATCGCGCTGCGCATTTTCACCCCTGGAAACTACGTTTTGGGTGGATGCCTCCCCATCCTGCTACTTTCGTGCGAAAAGAGCTCTATGAGGCGGCTGGAAAATACCGCCAGGATATGAAGATCGCAGCGGACTATGAGATGTTTGTTCGCTGGCTTTTGGTTAGTAAATGCAGTTACGCATACATTGATAAAGTGCTCGTCCGAATGCGCTCGGGAGGTGTAAGCACTTCAGGGGTGGAAAGTAGCTTACTGCTCAACCAGGAAATCGTTAAAGCCTGCCGGGTCAATGGTATCTATACCAATCTTCTATTCGTACTTACCAAAATCCCTTTTAAGCTTCTGGAGCTTGCCGGTAAACGTGCTGGCTCCAGACATTGAAGCCAATCCCTGAACTATTCCACTCTTTCACTTGAGTCAAAATAATATCTTGGATGATAAGAGCCGTATCCTTGTTACCGGAGCAACGGGTTTCATAGGAACCCGGCTTCTCCCCGCCATTCTGAAAAACACTGCCTGTTATTTAACTGCAGCAGTGCGCAGTCAGGCCCATTTTTCCGAACCAGTCACAGTTACCCCTGTTGGAGAATTGGACGCTAATACTGACTGGTATGAGGCGTTGCAGAGCGTGGACTATGTGATCCATCTCGCCGCCCGTGTCCATGTAATGAACGACAACTCTGCTGATCCGCTCCATGAGTTTCGTCACACCAATGTAGAGGGCACTCGTTCGTTTGCAAAACAAGCCGCCAGTGCAGGCGTTAAGCGTTTTATTTTTGTCAGCTCTATCAAAGTGAACGGCGAATTCACGGAACCGGGGCAGCCATTCACAGTTCAGGACGAGCCTTCACCGAAAGATCCTTATGGCCAGTCCAAGACCGAAGCGGAAGAGGTGCTGCGTTCGATTGCTGCCGAAACCAACATGGAAGTGGTCATCATCCGCCCCCCGCTGATCTACGGGCCGGGTGTAAAAGCCAACTTTGCGGCCATGATGAACTGGCTCAATCGCGGTATTCCCCTGCCCCTCGGCCTCACGGAGAATGTCCGCTCCTTTCTGGCACTGGACAATCTGGTAGACCTCATCATCACCTGCCTGGATCACCCCAACGCCGCCAACCAGACGTTCCTGGCCAGTGACGGGGAAGACGTCTCCACCACGCAACTGCTTCAGAAAATGTCGGCGGCACTGGGCAGGAAAGCCCGCCTGGTGCCGGTACCGCCTGCTTTGATGAGATTCGGCGCGAAGCTGGCCCGGCGGGAGGATATCTATCAACGACTGTTTGGCTCGTTGCAACTGGATATTTGCCATACCCGCGAGACCCTGGATTGGACGCCACCCCTCTCCCTGGATGAGGGCCTGCAACAAACCGCTGACGCAATGGAGAAGCGCTGACATGCTGACCCCCGGCCTTCTGATCCTGGGCTCGCTGGTTGCCACCCTTCTGTTGACGGGTGGCTTCCGCCGTTACGCCCTCTCCCGCAGCCTGATCGACATTCCCAATGCCCGCAGCTCTCATGAGGTACCCACGCCCCGGGGCGGTGGTCTCGCCCTCGTTAGTGTTGCACTGGTCGCTCTCGTGGCATTGGTTGGGCTTGGTGACATCAGTACGCCGGTATTTCTGGCTCTGGGGGGCGCGGGGCTGGTCGTGGCCGTTGTGGGGTTTCTGGATGATCATGCCCATGTGCCCGCGCGCTGGCGGTTGCTGGGGCATTTTCTAGCGGCGGGCTGGGGGCTTTACTGGCTGGGGGGTCTGCCGGAGATCGTGCTCTGGCAGCAGCCGGTGGATCTGGGGCTGGCCGGGCATCTAATTGCGGCGGTCTTTCTGGTGTGGCTGCTCAATCTCTACAACTTCATGGACGGCATCAATGGCATTGCCGGTATTGAGCTGGTCACCGTTGCCCTAGGCGGGCTGGTGGTGGCCAGTATTGCCGGCATCTGGGACGCCGGCCTGCTGCTGGCGGTATTGATCGCCGGCGGGCTCGGGTTCCTGGTGTGGAACTTCCCCCATGCCCGTATCTTCATGGGCGATGCCTGCAGTGGTTTCCTTGGTCTGGTCCTGGGCCTGATTGCCGTCTGGCAGGGGGCGCTGCAGCCGGAGCTGTTCATGGCCTGGGTGATTCTTCTGGGCACCTTTCTTGTCGACGCAACCCTCACCCTCCTGCGCCGCATCCTCCGTGGCGAGGCCTTCTACGAGGCCCACCGCAGCCACGCCTACCAGTTCGCCTCCCGCCACTACGCCAGTCACACGCCGGTCTCCCTCGCCGTTGGCCTGATCAACCTGGCCTGGCTCACGCCCTTGGCGGTTCTCGCCGTTACGTCTTCCCTTCCTGTGTTGCTTGTTCTTGTTGTTGCCTGGGTGCCTTTGGTGGTGCTGGCGGTTTGGTTTAAGGCCGGGGCTGCGGAGTAAAATGGAAATTTTAGCGCTTTAGCAACCTACCAGAATCCCCGCTAAAAATTCCGCCTGTTTCTTGAGCCGGAAATTTTAGCGTTTGGCGAACCCACGATTTAGGGCGCTAAAATTTCCAAGGTTTTGAGAGGATGGAAATTTTAGCGTTAAGCCAACCCGCCAAAATCGGGGCTAAAATTTCCGAGCGAACCACCCTGCCTACATCTAACCCCCTGATATTAAAAGCGCCTCACGATAATAAAGGGGTTATCGCTTTAAGTTTTGTGTTTTGAGTTGGCTGTTGATTCTTGCGATTTCTTGAAGCACTATAGGCTTCACGTGAAGCTATAAAGGCTACAAAAATGCCGTCAACGACATTACCGGGCGTCTTGTTCAAGGAATACCGGCGTAAGGTGCTGGGGCTTTTGCTTTTGCAGCCCACCGAGCCATTTCACGTGCGCGAAATAGCCCGCCTGACAGGCACTGTCCCGGGCACTTTGCACAGGGAATTGCGCACCCTGGCCGACGTGGGCATTCTGACCCGTCGTGCCCGCGGCAACCAGGTCTGGTATCAGGCCGATTCTGAGTGTGTGATTTTCGAGGAATTGAGCAGCATCCTGCGCAAAACTTCCGGTATCGCCGATGTCTTGCGGGATGCGCTTGTACCTTTAAGAGACAACCTGAACACAGTGCTGGTTTTCGGATCCATTGCCAGTGGTAAAGCTCAGAGCGGGAGCGACATTGATCTTCTGTCGATTGGTAACGTGAGCTTTGCTGAGCTTGTGTCAGCCCTGTATCCGGCACAGGAAATTCTCGGGCGCGAAATCAACCCGAAACTCTATGAACCTGACGAATGGTTGCATGAGGCAGCCAAACCGTCAGCGTTTGCCAGAGAGGTGATGAGCAACCCCGTGATAAGCATAATTGGAGGCAAGGATGACCTTACACAACCTGCTGGGAAGCAGCCTTGAAGCAATCGAACCCGATGCCGCTTACAAAGCCATTATGCAGCTCGCCAACCTGGCTCTTCAGGCCGAAGGGTACCGGACACTGACCAGTCGCCCAGGGCATCATCGTACGATGATCCAGCTGCTGACCAAGACCGTCGGGCTCGATTCTGAAACCATGATTCTTCTTGATACCCTGCGTAAACAGCGCAACGTATCCGATTACTCTGGTGATCCAGTGCCTCGGTCAGCCGTCGACGAGTGCTTCAGACGCGCTACAGATCTTGAGGTTACTGTCCAGGACTGGCTCGCTCACCAACACGCGGATTTGTTGCCATGAATCGAGCCATTCGTGGTCAACGTCGGGAGCTGGCCATTGATTTCCCCATGAAGCATGGCGATGGATCGCTTGATTCGGCTGTGTGTGAACCATCCAGAGCTGGTGGACGAGATTCGATCCGGGTTTCATGAAGTGTCACCGCTTAGAAAAGCTGGTGCTGAATCTGGGTGTAAAGAGGCTGGGGATTGTTGAAGGGTCACTACCAATGACCCCGGGCTCTGGTCCCGCATGTGGAGCTACAAGGACCACGGCAAGATTTACGAGGCAGTCTACAACCGCGAGCATCCCCCGGGTTCCGGTGGCTCCATGAGAGCTTCGGCACCAACTGGCGCATGACGGAGATGCAGGCGGTGATCGGCCGCATCCAGTCCAGCGCATGCCCCAATGGCATGAACAGCGCCCGGCCAACTGCGAGGCAATCTGGCGCACCGCCCGCGAGCTGGGCAGCACCAGCCTGATGTTTCTTTGCCATCCTACCCTGATCGATTCCGAAATTGAGAGGACCTGTGAGGTTCTGGCTGAGGTAATGCAGGAGGCGGCTGGTTAAGGCCACCCCTTCCCCACACGACGCTCCACTTCCTCGGCAATCTTTCGTGCAGCCCGGGTTAATTCCGGCACATAGCATTGGCCACTACGCAACGCATCTGTTAATACAGAAATGTCTTCAATGTAATCGTGAACCATCTGGTTTCTGAGTTTACGAAAGATAATCCAGTCCTCCGCTGAACTAAGCCACCCAAACTTCTCCGCGTGGTTCAGATTATCAATCGCGGGGCCTGTCTTTTCCTGCAGGTAGACCAAAAGCGCAGGTATCAGCTTATCGCCAACGGTATCCTGAAGCCGACTGAAGCGGGTTACGAAAGCGTCGAGCCTCTCCGACATCGTCAGATCATTGATCCATTCGCTGACGATTGCCTCACTCAGCTCCCTGTCTGCCGGAAACAGATGCCCCGCTGTCTGTTCCAGATGTTCTGCTTCCTTTCGGCGATTTCATGGATCGGGAGCCGCTTGAGAGACGGTGCGTTGACCACCACATCCAAGCGCCGCCGCAGCGCTCGCAAGGCCCACAAACAGGCTTTATCGATCATTGTGTGGGTCAGCGCCCGACTGCGGGAGCGTTGGAGTCCGGAGCATATTGCCGGGTTCATTCGCCGTTGTGGTAGCCGGCTTGTGTCCCACCAGTGGATCTATGATCTGATCCGTTGGGATAAAGCCGCTGGGGGTGATTTGTGGCGTTACTGCCGTCATCCAAGTCACAGGCGCTATCAGCGTCACCTGGCCAAACAGGCCGGGCTGGGGCGTATCCCCAACCGTACTGGCATCGAGGACCGGCCCGAGCATGTGGACCAGCGCCTGACCATCGGCTACTGGGAGGGCGACACAGTCCTTCACGGGCACAAACAATCGGGCATGATGACCCTGGTGGAGCGGCGCAGCGGCTATCTTCTTGCTTAGCGGCTCACGCAGTTGAAGGCGAAGCCCACCGCCCAGGCGATCATCCGCCAGTTCCGCCGTATCCGCGGGGCTGTGAAGACGCTGACGTTCGACAATGGCTTTGAGTTTGCAGATCATCAACGTGTGGGCAATACGCTCAGTGCCGCAACCTATTTCTGCGATCCGTACCGCTCCAGCCAGCGGGGAACGAATGAAAACACCAACGGGCTGCTACGCCAGTACTTCCCGAAGGGAACCGACTTCCGGACTGTCTCCGACCACCAGCTCAGACAGACGGTGGAACAGCTCAACGACCGACCCCGGAAGCGGCTCGGTTATCGCACACCGGCGGAAGTGTTCTGGGGTGAATACTCAGGAGCACTCCATACGGGGGGTGCTGCATTTATTACTTGAATCCAGGGTCACCGCTCCTCATGAGCTGAGCAACGCCAGACATATTTCTCCGCCACCTTACCCTGACTGACGAAGAAATTGAGAAGACGTGTGATGCGTTGAAGGTGGTTATGCAGGAGGCATCCGCGCAATAACGAGCGGGAAGCCTTACCCAGCTGTACACATTATTCAGAATTTAATATAAAATCACACCATGAAGGATATTGAATTCTGGGGAGACAGTCTGGACGTCATTCGGAATCTGCCTGAGGGGCGAGAACTGCCGCTGGCTATCAGCTTGATCGATTGCAGCGGGGAATGCAGCCGGACGATTTCAAACCGATGAAAAGCATCGGAGCGGGCGTTGAAGAGATCCGAATAAAGGAATCCGGCAATGCTTACCGGGTCGTTTATATAGCCCGTTTTGAGGATGCTGTGCATGTACTGCATGCGTTTCAGAAGAAGTCCCAGAAGACAAGCAAGCGGGACTTGGAGGTTGCAACTCAGCGCTTCAAACAGTTGATGACTGATCGGAGGTCATGACATGAGTAACAGTCAACGTTTCAATAGCGTATGGGATGCTCTGGAGGATTCTCCGGAGCAGGCTGAAAACATGAAGCTGCGTGCCGAACTCATGACACAGATCCGCCAGTACGTGGAGAGCCTGAACATGACCCAGCAAGCTGCGGCCAAAAGCCTGGGGCTGACACAACCGCGCCTGAATGAATTGCTGCATGGCCGTCTGGACCGGTTCAGCCTGGATAAGCTCGTTAATGTGTTGGCCCGAGCGGGTAAGCATGTGACTGTGACGGTTTCCGATGAAGAGGTAGCGTAAAGCGCACCAGGACACTGAACAACACCCCGCGCACCTGCCAGCGCCTGGATTACCCCCGCCGCCCAGGCATTCTCCAGTGCCCTGCCTACGGTCGTCAGCTGCTTCAGTCCATAGCCGAAAGCTGGTGGGATGATACCCTGAATCGAAAGCTGTGGAAGCTCTGGCTGGACGTCTTCCAGACGCCCTGGGACCAACCCACCGACCTCTACGACGTGATTGAGGACCTGGCCGAGGCCACTGGGCGGGGCGACCTGCGTGTCTATCTGGAATACAGCCCCACCGAAGAAGGGATGCGGCAACAGATGGCTGAAAAAGCCGCCGCCACGGAAAGCCAAGCGTCCTCTCGTGACACCGCCCCCGAAGTGGCAGAGCAACCCCGGCCCCGGAAATCCGTGGAACGGCCGCCGCAGGACAGTGATAAAAGCTCCGCTGCCGGTGCCATCCCCAGAGCACCCACCGCCGAGGCGGACCCGATTCAGGAGTCGCGGGAGCTACCATGACCTCGATGCTCCTGGACCTTCCAGAAGCCCTTGGGAATCATCGATCCCTTCCAAGCGTGAACGGCGGCACACCTCTGGAGCGTCACAAGATGGATCAAGTCATCGCCGGCATTGAGTATCAGAAACTTGCCCTTAAGCTCGGGGCAGATCCCAACTTCCCCGATGACAGCGGAGATACCCCAGTCACGATGATGGCAGGGGGCAATGACAACGAGATACTGCGGCTGTTGCTCGAACATGGTGGTGATCCTAACGGTACCAATCGCAATGGCCAGCCAGCCCTTTTTGATGCCATCAGCGAGGAGCGCTGGGATAATATCAAAACACTGCTGGGGTACGGCGCTGATCCAGACCTTACAGATAAAACCGGCACGACCAGCGCAAGATATGCTGCTCGGCTCAACCAATTTGAAATTGCCAACTATTTGATCAGTCAGGGTGCCGACCCCCTTCAGCGTGATCAAGTTGGAGCCGATATCGCATGGACCATCCATAAGCGGCTCAAAAGGGACCTTATCGATCCGAAATCTGAAACCTACAAATGGGCCCAAAAGGTCAAACAACAACTTGAAGAGCGCGGCGTCGAGTTCCCACCATCCTCTCCGGAAGAGGTCCGTGAGCGCTGGGGGCGGGAAGGCAAATAATACCCAACGTCTTTCTCTCCGGTTTGGCCTATCCACCCAACTTCAAACACCACGGCGTCATCACCGGCTTGTCTACCGAATCGCCCGTGCCCGAATGGAGTGAAGTCAGTTATCCTTAGGGCTGATCAGTAATCAACAATGACGGGAATCCTATGGGAACTGTAAGACGCACGATGCGGGCAATCACCGATCGGATCCGGATGCCGAGGCTGCGCCTCCCGGCCCGGGGCCTGGTCATGACGCCACTGGTTCTGGCACTGGCCATTGCGGTGGCGCTGTTTGTGATTTCGTTCTGGCCCAACGCCGCGCCTGAAGCGCCGAAGCAGGGTGCCATTGAGGAATCGTTCACGGCGCAATCCGATCAGGACAAGCCGCCGGTGGGCTATTACACCACGGAATCGCTGATCCGCTCGTTGGACATCATCGTTAACAAGCGCGGTGGGTTCCTTTCCAATGACGTGCTGCCCCCGTTTGTGCTGATGGACAACATCGCGGCCTGGGAGACGGGCGCGATCCGCCAGGCGCGGGATCTGTCACTGGCGCTGCGTAATGACATTTCACGCGCTCAGTCGCAATCGAACGAGAATCCGAACCTGGTCCAGGCTCAGATCCTGCTGAACAACGACAGTGAGCGCTGGATCTTTCCCTCGGCGGAAAGTAAGTACAACGGCGCCATTGAGGAACTCAAGGCCTACCGCAAGGATTTGACGAACCCTGATACCAGCCGTGGGGATTTCTACGCCCGGGCGGACAACCTGGCCACAATCCTCGACCTGATGAACAAGCGCCTGGGCAGCATGTCCCAGAATCTGGCCGCCAGCGTGGCGGAGAACCGCCGGGCCACGATGCTGGCAAACGACCCCAATGCCGCTGCGGCCAAGGTCCAGCCGGTGGAGGACGTCAGCCAGACGCCGTGGATGCAGGTGGACAATGTGTTCTACCAGGCGCGCGGCACAACCTGGACGATGCTGGTCTACCTCAAGGCCCTCAAGCGCGATTTCCGCAGCGTACTGGAGGACAAGAACGCCATGATCAGCCTTGAGCAGATCATCCGCGAGCTGGAGTACACCCAGCGCTCGTTGACCAGCCCGATGGTGCTCAATGGCTCCCAGTTCGGGATCGTTCCCAACTATTCGCTGACGATGTCGTCTTACCTGACGCGCGCCAACGCCGGGCTCATCAACATCATCAGTCTGCTGCGCGACGGCTGACCGCCCTCAGGATTTGCCGAACAGGCGCTTCCAGAAGGGCCGTTTCGGCGCCGGGGTCTGATCCGCCGCAGTCTGGCGGGTCGCCTCGGGCTCATGGCCCCGGGCACAGGCTTTCAACAGCTCCATGAGCATGGCATTGCTGAACCGGTAGGGGTTGAAGTCGGTGTTGTAGTGCTTCAGTAGCCGGGTGATTTCGTCTTCCACCGGCAGGTACTTCATGGACCAGTCCGGGAACATGCGGCTGTCGATCTCAACATAGGACAGGCACTGCACATCCCGGTGCCGATCGTCCTCGCTGATGCGGTTGTAACACGCATCCACCGCCTCGCGCTCACCTTCAAGGCACTGGAAGAAATAGCCGTTGCCGTAGTGGAGTACGCCCCCAACCCGCTGCCGTTTGTTATTGCGCCGGGATTCAGACAGGATCTGGCCGACGGCGACTTCCACACCGCCTTTCTCATTAGCCTTAAAAGTGGCTGTGCTTGCGTAGATCAGTCGAACCAGCGATCCGCTCAACAATACCTCCAGAGCACTGCTCTACCGTGAATGATTTCGTGCCGAACCATTACGCACGCTGCCCCTGCCAGGATCAGCCTGCTATGGGCTTCGTGCTCGACGCTATTCAAAAATGCGCCTCAGCGTCTCGCTGACATTGGCACCGTCACTCATGTGCAGGACCTCATCGCCACCGTTACGCCAGACCAGATCGCAGACGCCGTCGTTGGGCTGGTAGCCGGTGTGTGCGACGCGCAGCAGCTCAACCACGCGCTCGCAGTCGAAGCCTCGACTGGCCAGCATCAGCTGTTCCAGCAACTCCTCCAATGAGGCCCAGTCCATGTCGCTTTCCCGTGCCTTCATGATGCGCGGGTGGGCGGTGCCTTGAGGGTTGTCGCCGATCAGCAGCTCCTCATAGAGTTTCTCGCCGGGGCGCAGACCGCTGAAGACCACTTCAATGTCACCACGGGGGTTATCCTCGCTCTTCTCAGTAAGCCCCATCAGGTGGATCATGCGCCGGGCCAGGTCGGCGATGCGCACCGGTTCGCCCATATCGAGCACGAACACTTCCCCACCCTCACCCATGGTGCCGGCTTGCAGGACCAGTTGGCTGGCCTCCGGGATCGTCATGAAATAACGCGTGATGTCCGGATGGGTCACGGTCACGGGCCCGCCACTGCGGATCTGTTCCCGGAACAGCGGCACCACGGAGCCCGAGGACCCCAGCACATTGCCAAAGCGCACCATGGAGAAGACGGTGTGCCTCTGGCGCCGCGCCAGCCCCTGCAGGACCAGCTCAGCCAGACGCTTGCTCGCGCCCATGACGTTGGTGGGCCGCACGGCTTTGTCCGTGGAGATCAGAACGAACTGTTCCACGCCCGCGGCGATGGCGGATTCGGCGGCGTACCAGGTGCCAAAGACGTTGTTCTGCACCCCCTCGACCACGTTCTGCTCGACCAGTGGCACGTGCTTGTAGGCGGCGGCATGGTAGACAATGTTCACTCCGAACCCACGCATCACGCATTCGCAACGGCGCCGGTGGGTGACGCTGCCCAGAAGCGGGTGGATGGGGATCTCGAGTTCCTCGTTCTCACAGATGGTGTGCAGTTCGCGCTCCGTGCTGTAGAGCGCGAACTCAGACTGCTCGAACAGCACCAGCCCCGCGGGCTCCTGCCTCAGGATCTGGCGGCACAGCTCAGAGCCGATGGAGCCACCTGCGCCGGTGACCATGACCACCTTGCCGCTAAGCGATTCCGCCACCTCCTCATTACGGTAGCGCACCGGGTCGCGCCCGAGCAGATCATCAATAGCCAGATCCCGCACATCGCTGATCCGGGCCTGGCCGGTCACCAGTTCCGTTACCGAGGGCACCGTCTGCACCGGCACGGGCAGGTCCTCAAGATCACTCAGCAGCTGACGGCGATCCACCACCGCGCGCTCATCAATCGCCAGCAGGATCCGTTCCGCCTGGTGCTTATGCACCGCCTTGCGGGCATGGCCCAGGTCATAGACCGGCAGCGCGTTGATCGTGGTACTGTGGTTATCAGGTTCCAGGCTGATAAAGGCGACAGGCCGATACTCGATGCCTTGGCTCAACGCGGAGGCCAGCTGCAGGCCGGTCTCGCCGGCGCCCACGATCAGCACCGGCATCTTGCTCAAATGGCGCGGGCGGTTAAGCACGGTGCGCACACTGAAGCGGGTACCGGTAACGAACAGGAACGCCAGCGCGCCGTAGAGAAACGGAACCGAACGGGGCATGGCCACCTGCAGCACAAAGGCCGTGGCGATGAGGATGAGTGCCGAGCCGGTGATCCCGGCCAGAACAGTAACCAGAGCCCGTTC
The DNA here is from genome assembly GCF_040196175.1 of Salicola sp. Rm-C-2C1-2. Classification (NCBI taxonomy): domain Bacteria; kingdom Pseudomonadati; phylum Pseudomonadota; class Gammaproteobacteria; order Oceanospirillales; family Halomonadaceae; genus Salicola; species Salicola sp. Rm-C-2C1-2. The sequence goes on from NZ_JBEFNF010000008.1 coordinate 72,543, forward strand.
ACTCAGATAACGGATGACCGCCCGGTAAAGCCCGAGCCGTGCAAACAGGAAGATGGTCGCCCCGGCCGTAACGGCGAACAGCACCCAGTAAGCCGGGGCATCAAACCGGAACAGCGTCTCGTAGCGCAGGGAAAAAGCCGCCCAGAGGGAAAACAGGACAAAAAGCGCATCCGAGATGACAGAGACAAACCGTTTATGGGGTCGCTCCAACGCCGCAAAGCGCGCGAAGATATGGCGGAAAACGGATTTGAGACGTCCAGTCATGCGCAGATCCTTTCAACTGTTTTCAACAGTATAACAACAACTGGCGCTGTCGCTTTGAAACAGCCCGTACAGACAATCATTGATGACGATTATCCACATTCTGCGGCGGCTTGCCCACTGAGGAGACTACGGATGACCAGTGACGCACCCGCGCCTTTACATTAGAATAATCTAAATAGACTAACGAGGAGCCAGCTGATGAGCATTCGATCCCTTCCCGAGATCGTTGGAGAGACCAAAGCAAACCTGCGCTGTCTCACGCCACAGGCGGCACGCGACATGCTCGCGGATCAGCCTGAGGCGCTGGTGATCGACGTGCGCGAACCTTTAGAGGTGAGCGAGAAACAGGCCGCCGGCACCATCAATCTGCCGCGCGGCGTTCTGGAGATGAAGATTCCGGAATACACCACGGACCCCGAGACACCGATCTTCCTCCACTGTGCCACCGGTGGCCGGGCGGCGCTGGCGGCGGAGGCGCTCGAGCGCATGGGGTTCCGCCATGTCAGCATTATCGACTGCAGTTGCGACGAGGTCATGCAGGCTCTGGGCGCTGCCTGAGGTTAGCGGCAGCGCTCTTCCAGCGCGCGACGGTCCGGAATGAACAACCGACCGCGCCGGAGCTCGAACACACCCTCATCGGCCATGTCCCGCATCAGCCGGGAGAGGGTCTCCGGCTGCATCGCCAGGCGGGTGGCGATCTGGTTCTGGGGTAGCGGCAGCTCCACTTCGATGTTGTAGCGCTGGCTCTCCGGCACAAACTGCAGCAGGTAACGCATCACGCGCTGTACGCCGCGGCGCACCGTCATCACTTCCAGATCCTGAAAACGCTGCACCATGCGCGAGGCATACTGGCGCAGCAGCAGCTGGCTGTATTCCGGGTTGCGATTAAGCACTTCCCGGAACCTGGCCGTGGGGATCGCCAGTAATTCCGTTCGCCGCAAAGGCTCGGCATAGGCCACGTACCGGGCCGGGTCGGCGTAGATCATCACATCCGCAAACACCTCCCCGGAGCCGTGGCTGTCCAGGGTGCGCTCCTGGCCGGAGGGATCAAGCCGATATAAACGCAACCGGCCACTGATGACGTAAAAGAATTCGTAGGCCGGTGAGTCCTGCTCGTACAGCACCTGGCCGCGACGCAGCTGTACCAGGCGCACACTGTCAGCCAGATCCTCAAAGTCGGCTCTGGAAAGACCATTGAACAGCGGATGCTGGCCGAGAAGGGCCATGCCAGAGCCGGGGTTGCGGCACCGCTGTTCCTGCCTGGGTGGTGCGACTGTTTCGGTTTCTTCGCTCATACAGTCATTCATGCCGTAGAATCAGCCCGCACAGGAAAGTTATAACGCGTTAATCAGACTAGCAGTCAGCCCCAATCCTGACTCTTGCTCCGATGGCTGATCCGTCTATCCCGGAATGGGTAAACGTGGGACACCACAGGACTTTATGATAGGGTTTCAATTATGTCGGATAATCCCAACCCCCAGGGCAAGGGCCTGCGACCGGTTCTGGCTTTCCTTGAAGAAAGCCGGGCACCAGCACTCATGGCCCAGCCCAAGCAGATCAAGCAGATTTCACTCGAGCTGTTCACGTCGCTGTTCGTGCTGGAGAGTGACTTCAAGTTCAAGCCCGTGCGTGGCAACAGCTATTGGCTCTACCAGAAGAACGGCCGGTTCTGGCTCTCGCCCATCCGCCCGGATGAGTGGAATGAACGAGTCTACGGCCGCTACATCGGTGAGTGTGAGCTGCATGAGGATATGACCTGGTCGCTGGAGATGTGCGAGGAGGCCGCGGCGGACGAGCAGCTGATGGCCAGCCTGGAGCAGCGCTGGGCGTCGTTCGAAGAAGCCATGGAGGAATCCGAAACGGTGGAGGACGCGCTGCCGCGCTATCAGGGGCAGATGCCGTTCTACCAGCGTGCCTACGCTTTCGCCCTGGCCCATTCTCTGCGTGCCTCCATGCAGGGCTCAGGCATTCAGGCACTGACCTACCACGAGGCTCAGGCACAGCTGCCGGATGATTCAGGGGCCGACGCGTAGCCGCATTTCCTGATGCGGCCGTATGTTTCCGATTTGAAACAAGCGCCAGACAAAGGTAGCCTGCAAGGCGACCATGGGGCTGGAAGCCCCAATCATAACTTCACAACTGGCACCGCTCGCGGGCGCACCCGCGCTTAGCCGCAAGCGGCGCAGGGAACCAAGGAGACTACCGATGACAGCACTGATCTGTGGATCGTTCGCTTACGACACCATCATGACCTTTGATGGCAAATTCAAGGATCACATCATGCCGGATCGCGTTCACATGCTGAACGTGGCCTTCATGGTACCGGACCTGCAGCGCAACTTTGGCGGTACCGCCGGCAACATCATCTACAACATGAACCTGCTGGGTGGCGATGGTCTGGCCATGGGCACCGTCGGCGCCGACTTCGGCAGCTACCGTGACTGGCTGAACAAGCACGGCATCAATGACAAGTACGTGACGACCATTGATTCCGAGTACTGCGCTCAGGCCTACATCACCACGGACATGGAAGACAACCAGATCACGGCCTTCCACCCGGGCGCCATGAACCATGCGCACACCCAGAGCGTGCCCACGGGCCAGGGCATCAAGATGGGCATTGTTGCGCCGGACGGGCGCGACGGCATGATTGAGCACGCGCGCCAGTTCGCGGAGGCGGGCATTCCGTTCATGTTCGATCCGGGCCAGGGCCTGCCGATGTTCGATGGCAATGATCTGGAGTGGTTCGTTGAGAAAGCCACCTGGGTTGCCGTGAACGACTACGAGGCGGGCATGCTGGAAGAGAAGACGGGCCTGAGCCGCCAGCAGATTGGTGATAAGGTTGAGGCGCTGATCGTGACGCTGGGCGGCGATGGTTCCGTGATCTATGCCGATGAGGAGGTTCACGTGGAGCCGGTGAAGCCGGCCGCCATCAAGGACCCGACGGGTTGTGGCGATGCTTACCGCGCGGCGCTGCTCACCGGTCTGAGTGAAGGCAAGGACTGGAAGACCGCGGGCCGCATGGCGTCACTGATGGGCTCCATCAAGGTCGCCAGCACCGGGCCGCAGAACCATTCGCTGACGCGTGATGAGTTTGCGAAGCAGTTCAAGGAGGCTTTTGGGGTGGCGCTGGACTGATCGTCCGCTCTACCTTTTAAGCTTTTGGAAATGCCCGGCCTTGTGCTGGGCATTTTTGATTTGGTTGCCTGCGGCTGGGAGGGGGAACCCTTTCCGGGACCGCTGTGAACCCATCCATGGGCGCTGGCGCGATGGCATCCCTGCCATCGAGCCTCCCGGATAGGATTCCCCCTCCCATCCTTGATCAGCCGGAACAACTGGCGCCGCCGAGGACGCAGAATTTGGCGCAGTGGGGGTGGTTGAGGGGGACTTCCTGGAAGCTTTCGCTCAGGGTCTGGCCCAGTTCGAATTCGGGCTGGTACGGCAGCAGGGTGCAGGGGACGACCACGGGGTGGTCGGCGCCCTTACGCTTGATGACCATGCGGGAGCTGGCGCACATCTGGTCGTCTGGCGACACTTTGAGTTTGCGCCAGCAGTCGGTGGTGATCTCGGGTACGTCCACCCGCTCGTCCATTTCCGGGAACAGCACCACCTGATGCCGGTTCCAGGCGTCCATCTGGATGCCTTCGCGCTCAAACAGGCGTGCAAAACCGGCGCGCATCTGTTCCTCGGTCTCGCCGGAGAACAGACGCCCGGCAATGTCGAGATGGAACCCATGGCTGCTGAGCCACTGCATGCCCTGGATCGCCGGATCCCAGGAGCGCTTGCCGCGCTCCTGCTCGTGTACATCCTTGCTGTAGTGATCGATGGAGATGCGCATGGTCAGGCGCTCGCCGTACTGCTTATGCACCGCCAGCAACGGCTCGCTCACTTTCATCATCGGCTTCATGGCATTGGTCAGCACCATCACCTCATAGCCCCTCCGCAGCACCTCGTCGAGGATCGGCACCATATCGGGGTTCATGAACGGTTCACCGCCGGTGAACGCAATAGTCTGCGTCCCCAGCCCTTCCCGCTCAATCTCATCCAGATACGTCGCCACCTCGCCCACGCTGATGTAGACCAGGCTGTCGTTCGTGGGCGAGGACTCGATGTAGCAGTGCTCACAGGTCAGATTGCACAGGGTACCGGTGCAGAACCAAAGGGTCTCCAGCTTCACCAGGTGCACACTCGCCCGCGGCTCCCCGTCCGCAGTCGTCCACGAGTCCCGGAACTTACGCGGATCCAGCAGTTTCAGCGGTTGAGCGACGGTCTCTTCCATTATCGATTCCTGTTCTGTTCCTGACTTCTCTGATTTCTCATACGCACCAGACAGTGTGTGGACCATGATGTTACAGAATCGGCGCGGGCCGTTATACTCTGCTTTTGCTCAACTCAGATACTGGCATTGCCTCTGAATACATGGAGGAGAGCATCCACCCACCCTTTCCAGCGTTAGACTTTCAGAATCACTTTCCATGCCACAACCGAATTCCAGGAAAAACCCATGACCGACCACATCACTCAGGAAAAAAGCCACCAGATCCTGATCCTGCGCATCAACCGCCCGGACCAGAAAAACGCCCTCACCCACGCCATGTACACCGCCCTCGCGGACGGCGTGGCCGAGGGCCATAACGACCCCGCCATCCGCGCCATCCTCATCGCCGGCAACAGCGAATGCTTCACCGCCGGCAACGATCTCTCCGAATTCGAAAACGGCCTGCCGGATACATTCCAGAACACCCCCGTCGGCCGCTTCCTGTTCGCCCTGGCTGAAGCCACCAAACCCATCGTCGCCGCCGCCAACGGCCCCGCAGTGGGCATCGGCACCACCCTGCTGCTGCACTGCGACCTCGCCTGGGCCGGCAGCAACACCACCTTCCGCATGCCCTTCACCAACCTGGGCCTGTGCGCAGAGGGTGCCTCCAGCCTGCTGCTGCCGCGCTGGCTCGGCCGTGTGCGCGCCGGTGAACTGCTGCTGCTCGGCCGCCCCTTCGACGCCGAAAAAGCCGAGCGTTATGGCCTGATCAACGGCGTCTGCGACCCATCGGACACCGAGACCACCGCCTGGAACGCCTGCCTGGAGCTGGCCGCACTGCCACCCGCCGCCCTGCGCGCCACCAAGGAACTGATGAACGCCGCCACCGCGGAAGAGGTGTCAGAGACCATGGAACGCGAAGGTCAGCAGTTTGCGCAGCGGCTGGAGTCCCCGGAAGCCACCGAAGCCTTTGCGGCGTTCAAGGAGAAGCGGGCACCGGATTTTACCCGCTTCAACTGAATGCCTGATGAAGGGACTGCGACCCTGACTCAGGGGGTGCCGGGGCCGAAGAAACGCGCGATCTCATCGCTCTGGTCCTGGGCGTCCTTGTAGCCCAGCTCGATCAGATCCCGGCTGAAGCGCTGATCGAACAGCAGGTAGCTGCCCAGGCTGGCACCGGAGATGTTGCCATCCTCGGGCACCCCGCCGAGGGTGCGCAAAATAGCGGGGAGGCCGTCCATATACTGTTCTGCGATGTCTTCCAGTGGCTTGCTGGGCGAAATATCCAGAAGCTCGATGGGCTTGAGATCCAGCCCGGCCTGAGCCACTGATTCTTCCGGGATCAGCGACAACAGCTGATTGATGACATCCAGCCGCTCAATGTCGTACTCCAGCGTGTCCAGAAAGAGCCCGTTGAACACATGGCTCATGATCTGGCCGAACGTGGGGATCACCGGCTTCTGCGGGCGTCGGGGCTCGCTCCGGCTGTTGCCGCTGACGCCAATGATGAGCACCTTCTGCGCGCCCAGACGGATGGCCGGGCTGATGTGCGCCATCTGGCGTGTCACGCCATCGCCAAAATACTCGCGGTTGATGTGAACCGGCTCAAAGAGCGTGGGGATGGCGGACGAGGCCATGACATGATCCAGCGAAAGCTCTGTGCGTGCGCCGCCACGCTGGCCGTTGTTCCAGCTGCTGATGTCTGAGCCGGTCTCGAAAAAACACAGGTTGCGCCCCGTGGTGTAGCCACAGGCATTGAGCCCGAGCGCCCGAAGATGCCCCTGTTCAATCGCCTCATGGACGGCATCAAAGTCCAGCTGCTGTTCCAGAAGCTGCCTGAGCGGGGCGTTATTGAGAAGCGACAGACTCTGGCGCTGCTCGCTCCCCGAGATCAGCTTGCGCGCGACCCGGGTCATATTCCGCATGATGGCCATGGAGCCGGAATGATAGACCTGGTCCACGCTCAGGTTCGCCCAGATCGTTTCAAGATGCGTGACATTGTGGCGGAAAATGCTGCCACCGCCCGCCAGACCTGCGGCATTGATAGCGCCCGCTGAGGTGCCAACCACTACGTCGAACGGGTGGCCACTGGCCGGATACATATCCGAAATCGCCCGCAATACGCCAACCTGATAGGCGGCCCGGGCGCCTCCGCCGGTCAGTACGACACCGGTATGGGTCATTCTGTACTCCTCTCTGGGTTGCTCAGTGCCTTCATTCAGCGCCACTGCTCCACCAGCATAGCGGTTCACGAGGGAATCGTGTTATCAAGGCAGGAATTAGGTCGAGGAGGTCGTTATGGGAGTGATTCAGCGGTTCACGGCGCTGGCAGGTGCGGTTGCAATGATAGCGGGGTGCGCCAGCAGCCCCAGTCCCGAAGCGGCACGGATTGTGGAGGCCCATCCCTCGGAGGTGGCAAACTGTGAGCCTGTGGGTTCAGTCTACGGCAGCACTTCCGGGTTCCACTGGTCCCAGGGTGAAGCCATGGTCAGTGCGCGTAACCGGGCGCTCGAGAGTGCCGCCCGGCGTGATGCCACGCATGTGGTCTGGCAGCACAATGAGACGAGCGTCACGCCCGAGGTAAGCGGCACAGCCTACCGCTGCCCGCGATAGTCAGATCTCATCCACAGGGCGCCGGCGGGCCCCCATCAGCACCATGAACAGGGCCGTTCCAATTCCCCAGGCGCCATTGAGGATGCCACCACCGACCCAGGTGGAGGCGGACACATCCAGTCCCTTGAGCGGAAACACCACCAGCATGGCCACGGCCGTGGGCAGCACCGCCCCGAAGACCAGGGCAATCCCCCAGTAACCCAGAGCCCCCATGCGCCGGACCACCGCCCAGAGCGCCAGGCCCCAGAGCCCGCCCCAGAATGCCAGCGAAAGCACTGCGGGCACGCCCAGCGGCCCCCTCGGCTCCATATTGAACGGCGGAGCGGGAACCATCCCGGCCAGATACATCAGACCGAATACACCCTGATGGAACACGAGGGTTGCCAGAAATGCAGCAATAAACGCCTTGAGCCAGACCATGATTATCCTTCCGGTTTACGAACATTGCCTCCCAGACTAGCAGTTTCCATCCGGATTAAAACCGCAGACGCAGACTGCCAATGAGATTGTGCGAGCGCACGGAAAGCTTGGTCTTGATGCCATTGGTGGCGCGCAGGCTGACGTCCTCCCAGGAGCGGTAACGGTACGACACCTCCAGATCCAGCATACTGAACGGCCGCCAAGCCATCCCGCCAATCATTTGATAGCCGTAGGTGATGTCACGCTCATCCATCACCACTCCCTGCCCACGGGCGCTGTGCTGATCAAAATTCACCTCCGCGATACCAAACCCAAAACCGCCCACCAGGGCCGTATTGCTGGTAAAACTGAAATCGCCAATGGCATTGGCGAACCCGAAAGCCGCTTCTGAATGCCCGGATACATCGCCTATACGCTCACGACTGCCTTCATCCTCAACCTCACCGCTATCCCCGTCGACCGCCTGGCTGTCGTCGTCAATCGCCGGCTCTTCATTGGTGGTGTCATCAAACACCATGCCGTCGACGCGATCACGCTGGAACCCGAACTCCAGCTCCGTCCGACCATTGAAGGTTGCGCTGCCTTCCGACGCCCGGCCGATACTCACGGACACCGTCTCGCCCCCTTCATAGGCGCCCAGAACGCGGGTACTCCCCGCATCACCATAGCTGAAGCGCGTATCCCGGAAATCGGAATAGCCGCCGTTCACACCGATGTAGTAACTTTGCGCCTGCGCCGGTATCGCCACCACCAGCGTCGCCACCGCCACTACGGAAAAGGCCTGCCTCATGCGATATCTCTCCCTATCGCTGTATCGCGAGCGGCATTGATACCATAGCGCGCCCGATGATTCCGTGGTGCTTTTAACAGTGCCGGGAATCAACCTGCGATCTTCAACGCCTTCTTCTGCGTAGATTAGGGGTTGGATCAGGCGAGAAGGCGGCGGCGGGGTTGCTGCACGGGAATCCATGGTTCCAGAGCTTGCCGTGCAGCAACCCCCGCCACCACCGCCCCAGACCGAAAGCAATTCACAGATGAGGCACCTAATGGACCGACCCGATCAGCCAGTACTCCGCGATATCGTCCTCATCGGAGGCGGCCACAGCCACGTTGGCGTACTGCGCAACTTCGCTATGAACCCCATCCCAGGCGTGCGCCTCAACCTCATCTGCCGCGACACTCACACCCCCTACTCCGGCATGCTCCCCGGCTACATCGCCGGCCATTACAGCTACGACGACGTCCACATCGACCTCAGCCGCCTGGCCGAGTTCGCCGGCGCCCGCTTTTACCGCAGCGAAGCCATCGACATCGACCGCAGCAACCAGCAGGTCATCTGCCGTGATCGCCCGGCCATTCCCTACGACCTGCTGTCCATCAACATCGGCTCCACGCCACGGGTCGACCAGGTTGCCGGAGCCGAGGACCACAGCGTGCCGGTCAAACCCATCAACCGCTTCAATAACCGCTGGCAATCCCTGCTGGAACGCATGGAAAACCACGAAGGCCCGCTGGATGTAGCCGTGGTCGGCGGCGGCGCGGGTGGCGTGGAGCTGACTCTGGCGATGCAGCACCGGCTGCGCAACGCGCTCAGTGCCGCCGGCAAAGACCCGGAGGCGGCACGGTTCCATCTGTTCAATGCCTCGGGGCAGCTTCTGCCTACGCACAACAGCGGCGTTCGCCGCCGCTTCGAGTCCGTTCTGCAGCAAAGAGGTGTGAACGTTCATGAAAACACGCGCATTGATCAGGTTTCCGATGGCCAATTGACCGCCACCAGCGGCGCGACCTTTGATGCGGACGAAGTCCTCTGGGTGACCCAGGCCGGCGGCGCGCCATGGCTGGCAGGCACCGGCCTGGAACTGGACGAGGGCGGTTTCATCAAGGTCCGTGATACGCTGCAGACCGTCACGGATCCCAAAATCTTCGCCGCCGGCGACATCGCCACCATGATCAACCACCCGCGTGAGAAGGCGGGCGTCTTCGCCGTGCGCCAGGGTAAGCCGCTGGGGCAGAACCTGCGCCGGGCCGTGCATGGCAAAAAGCTGAAGGACTACCACCCGCAGAAGCAGTGGCTGGCCCTGATCAGTACTGGCGACCAGTACGCCGTGGCCTCGCGCGGGTCCATCGGGTTCGCGGGTGAATGGGTGTGGCGCTGGAAGGACTGGATCGACCAGCGCTTCATGGCCAAGTTCAATCAGCTGCCCGCAATGAGCGAGGACAGCAAAGACGACCCCACCTCCGGTATTGCCCTCGGCAATGACGAGGCCCAGCAGGCCATTTCCGCGGTAGCCATGCGCTGCGGTGGCTGCGGCGCCAAGGTCGGCAGCACGGTGCTGTCACGGGCCCTGAACAGCCTGCAACCCATTGAGCGCGACGACGTCCTGGTGGGCCTGCACGCGCCCGACGACGCCGCCGTAGTGCGTGTGCCAGAGGGTATGGCCATGGTGCACACAGTGGACTTCTTCCGCGCCTTCATCGACGATCCCTACATCTTCGGGCAGGTTGCCGCCAACCACAGCCTGGGCGACCTCTTCGCCATGGGCGCGGAGACCCAGAGTGCCACCGCCGTGGCGACCGTGCCGTATGGGCTGGAATCCAAAGTGGAAGACGTGGTCTACCAGATGATGGCCGGTGCGGTTGAGACCCTGAATAACGCCGGCTGCGCCCTGGTCGGCGGCCACACCGGCGAGGGTAAGGAGTTGGCTCTGGGCTTTGCCGCCAATGGCTACATCGACCCTGAGACCGTTATGAGCAAGGGCGGCATGAAGCCCGGGGATGTGCTGATCCTGACCAAGCCGGTCGGGACCGGCACCCTGTTTGCCGCCCATCCCAGGCTGGAAGCGAAAGGCCGCTGGATCGACTCAGCACTTGAATCCATGCTTGTTTCGAACCAGCAGGCCGCGCGCTGTCTGCATGAGTACGGGGCCAAGGCCTGCACGGATGTGACCGGCTTCGGCCTGCTCGGCCACCTGGTGGAAATGACCCGTCCCTCGGGCGTGGACGCGGAACTGGACCTGGGTGCCATCCCGGTCCTGCCCGGCGCCGAGGAAACCGCCGCCTCCGGCATCCTCAGCTCACTGCAGCCGGCCAATGTGCGCCTGCGCCGCGCCATCCGCAACCAGGAGGCCATGGTCAACCATCCGCGCTACCCGCTGGCATTCGACCCACAGACGGCCGGTGGCCTGCTTGCCAGTATACCGGCGGACAAGGCAGACGCCTGTGTGCACGCGCTGCAGGCAATGGGATACCCGGAAACAGCGGTCATCGGCCGGGTCAAGGCTCAGGGCGAGGCACTGGAGCCGATCCTGCTCAATCCCTGAGCAGTCCCTCCGTGATTACTCGACCCGACTCCAGATCGTCAATTGCGCCAGCGTATGCTGGTGCTTGCGACGTGTCTCGCGGATCACGAAAGGCACACCCTCTGGCTCGGCGGCCAGCTGCATGCCGGGTTCCAGATGCGCTTTCATGCCATCCAGAACCGTCACAGGCTCGCCATCCGCGCCGTAGTAACCGCCGATCCAGTTGTCACGGGGCGTGAACTCGGGCAGCAGCGTGTAGGGTGAGGTCACCACCAGCACCCCGCCCGGATTCAACCGCTCCCGCAAACCACTCAGAAAAGCTCCCGGGTTGGGCATGCGATCGATCAGATTACCGGCAAAAATCAAGTCGTAGCCGCTGTAATCCAGCCCCAGGTTCCCGGCATCGCCCTCCTCGAACGCCACCCGGTCGGCTTCTTCCACCAGCCCCAGATCCGCCAGGGCAACCGTCTCGCGGTGCGCAAGCTCGCCCTCATCCACCAGCCGGTACTCCAGCTCGCCATCCCGGCGCAGCCGCTCCGCCGCCTCAATGAACCGATGCGACAGGTCCATACCCAGCACATGCTCAAACCCCTTCGCCAGCTCCAGGGTGCTACGGCCGGTGGCACAGCCCAGATCCAGAGCCCGGTTGCCCTCGGGCTTGGCCCTCAGACAGCGTTCGGCACAGGCTTTCGGGAAATTCGGCACGCCGAAATGCTCGGGGCCGTAATGGAAGTCCATGTACTGGCCCAACTGCTCATCAGACTCATAGAAGTCAGTCATATAGGGTTCTCGTACAGCAACAAACTCTGAGGCAGGGGGTCGGGTAGTATTGCACGGGAAGCTCGGTCGCCAGGGATGGCGACCGCGCAGCCTACATGCATGTACTTGTGGCGATTCCCGTACAACACTACCCGAGCACCTGCCCCGTACCAGCTTTCAATCTTGAGACAACGCGCAGGTCCGGAACCCGGTATAAACATCGCACCGATCCGGATGGTAAGCCTGCCGGTAAGTACCACGAATCAGCATGGACGAGGCCGCACACCCACCGCCTTTGGTGGTCTTGTGCGTCCCGAACTGCAACGTCGACATGAACGGATACATATCCACCGCAAAGCCGTCATAAGGGAAGAACTCGTTGCTCGTCCACTCCCAGACCGTGCCCAGCATCTGCCGGCAGCCGAAAGGGCTCTCACCCGCTGGGAACGCCGTTACCGGCACACGCCCCATGTAACGCTGGTCCATATCCAGCTTCTCCGGGTCCATCTCATTGCCCCAGGGGTAGCGCTGGCGCTGCTCGCCCGGCTGATTGGCGAGAGCCGCTACTTCCCACTCATACTCAGTAGGCAGACGCCGCCCGGCCCAGTTGCAGAACGCCTCTGCCTCCCAGTAACTGATCTGCTTCACCGGATGCCCCGGCTCCAGCGCCAGCCACTGGTCAAACACCCGCTCGTACCAGCGGCCATCGCGCTTGCGCCAATGGAACGGCTGCGTCTGGCTTCCCATCAGCGGCGGCTCGCCAGTGCCGAAGTGCAGGTTGATCTCGCGTTCCAGCCACTTGCGTCCGCCCTGGCTCCAGAATTCAGCGCGCTCATAGCCCCCCTCTTCCACGAACTTCTGGAACTCGCCGTTGGTCACCAGGGTGCGCGACATTTTGAATTCCGGAAGATCCACCTCGAAGGCCGGCTTTTCGTTATCGAAGCCGAAGTCCTCGGTAGCGTAGGCATCGGTATCGCGGTTCGCCGGCAGGCCAATCAGGTAGCGCCCCGCGGGAATGGTCACATCGCCACGTGCGTCCTGATCCACGCCTTCGCTGGTTAAGCCCTTGGGTTGCACGAAAGGCGGTGCCGGATAGCCCACGGTCTGGCGGCACCAGGTCATGGACTCCACGTGCATGTTCTGGTGATAGATCGCATAGCGATAGAGATACAGTGCCTCATCCGTCAGCGGCTGGTTACGGATGCGGTCCTCGACGCGCTGGATGATGGTATCCATGTATTCGAGCGTCGCCGCGCGCGAGGGGAACAGCTCTTTGGACCAGCGGTCTCCATGGTCCATATAGAAGGAGTCCCAGAGCTGGTCCATGGCGGGGTCGTAGCTGGGTGTGCCGTCCAGCCGGTTAAGGACGAAGACCTCGTAAAAAAAGGTGGCGTGGCCCATTTCCCAGACCGGCGGGTTCACGCCGGGGTGATAGGGCACGCTGAGCTGGTCCTCGCGCAGGCTGCAGACCAGATCCTTCACGCGGTCCCGGGTTTGATGGAGGGCCTGGATCAGGCTGTCGCGGTCGTTCATCCCGTGCGTTCTCCGTAGCGTTCGATTCTAAAGAGTGTACGTTGATTGGTGGCCAGCGTATTGGCCCATGACGGTATTGACCACCCGTTCCAGCGCCGCCTGCTCGGTTTTGGGCCGGAACAGCGGCGCCCGCGCTTCAACATGGGCCCGCAGTGTTTGCAGGAACCCCGGGTCGTTTTCAGCGCGCAGGAGCTGCTCGCGCAGGGCGGCCGTGTCCGCCACTGGATAGGTACCGGGATAGTCGTCACCGAGCAGCCCCACGTTGCCGGGAATCGCGGAGGCGATCACCGGCAATCCGGCCACGCACGCCTCGGAGACCACATTGGCGCCCCCTTCCATGACTGAACTGATCACCATCAGGCGGGCCCTGGCCATGTGCCGACGCACCTGCCAGCGGGGCAGTTCGCCCTTCCAGTCGAAACGCGCGTTCCCGCGCGCCTCCTGGTGCGCCAGCGCTTGCCAATGATCATTGTGCGCCCGGCCCAGCTGAATCACATTGAGCCGCGAAGCCGATGGCACCTGGCGGGCCGCCCAGGCGGTGCGCAACGAGTCCTTCTCGTCCCGCAGGTGACCAATGACCACCACATCGAACCGGGACTGTACCGGAGACTGGCGCCGGGGCAGTGGCTCAGCCGATTGAAAGATCGTATGGAGGCGATTGTGAAAAGCCCTCGAGAGGTCGTCCGCAGCCCGTTCATGCAGCGCAATCAAGGCGTCCGCCTCGTGCATGCTGTACGCTGTTGCCTGCGGATCCGTGTGCTGGAAGCGGTAGATGTCGGTGCCGGTGAGCGCCACAATCAAGGGCGCGGCAGGATGGTGTGCCCGATACGCACGCACGGACTCACTGCTGCGCCAGGCGTGCAGCGCCACCAGCAGATCCGTGGGTTCGGCGTCGTATTCCGTTATAATGCGCGTCCGGTGGCCGCCAGCCCGCAACAGGCGGGCCCAGCGTTCGGCCGTGGCGCGATTACCGGCGCGTGATCCGCGCACGGCGGGCGTGACAAATGTGATGTGCAAGGTGCCGGATCCTGATTTGATGATTACTAATGAACGCTGAGAGACTTTCCAGCGTAGGACTCCACGCTACCTCAGATACGATAATGATCAAGGAGACGATACGATGCGCTTGATAACCGGCCTACTTGTGGCCCTGATGATGAGCTCTCCGGCGTTGGCCGAACCGACGCTCTATTTCACGGCGATTCCGGATGAGGATGAAACCAGTCTGGAAAAACGCTTCTCCAAGGTGGCGGACTACCTGGAGAGCAAGCTTGATGTACCGGTTCGCTTTGTTCCGGTCAAATCCTACGCGGCGTCGGTCACCACCTTCCGCAATAATCAGGTTCAGCTGGCATGGTTCGGCGGTCTTTCCGGCGTCCGGGCGCGTGAAGCTGTTCCCGGCTCGCAAGCCATTGCACAGGGCGCTGAGGACCAGAAATTCCGCAGTTATTTCATTGCTCACAAAAGCACCGGGATTGAACCGTCCGAGGGTAAGCTGCCAAAAGCAGTCACAGGCAAGACCCTGAGCTTTGGTTCGCGCGGCTCAACCTCGGGACGGTTGATGCCGGAGTACTACATCCGTGAGCGTTTCAATCAGGCACCGGATGAGGTTTTCAGCCGCGTCGGCTTTAGCGGCAACCATACCCGCACTGCCAGGCTCGTTGAGACAGGGACCTATGAGGTCGGTGTGCTGAACTACACGGTCTGGGAGAAAATGGTCGACAACGGTGAGATTGATACGGATGAGGCCCAGGTGATCTGGAAGTCGCCCACCTATCCCGATTATCAATGGACCATCCGGGGCGATGTGAATGAGCGTTTTGGCGACGGTTTCAAGCAAAGGGTGCAGAAGGCGCTGCTGAACATGGACGATCCGGAACTGCTGGAGACCTTCCCGCGCTCCGCGTTCGTGCCTGCCAGCAATGACGACTATAAGACTATCCGGCGGGTCGGCAGGGAAACAGGCCTGCTCGACTGATGGCAGCACTTGAGGTCAGCAACCTTTCTGCCAGCTATGGTGGCGAGCGGGTCCTGGGCCCGCTCTCGCTCAGTCTGGCGGCCGGTGAACGGGTGGCCCTGGTGGGACAAAGCGGCGCCGGCAAGTCGACACTGCTGAGCCTGCTTTACGATCAGGCCGGTTCCGGCACCGCCTTTATGCCCCAGGATCTGGGGCTGGTGGATACACTGTCGGTCTTTCACAACGTCTACATGGGCCAGCTGGACCGCCATAGCGCGATTTATAGCCTGATCAACCTGCTGTTTCCGCTGCAAAAGCCGCGTGGCGAAGTCCAGACAATCCTCGATGAACTCGGGCTTGGCGACAAACTGCGTGAGCCCACAGGTGAGCTCTCTGGTGGCCAACGCCAACGGACAGCGGTCGCCCGGGCGCTTTACCAGCAGGGCAGTATGCTGCTGGCGGATGAGCCGGTTTCCGCCCTCGATGGGCCTTTGGCGCGACGCATCATGGACGCTCTGTCGCGGGGCTATCCAACCTCCGTGATCGCGCTGCACGACGTGGATCTGGCATTGGCCTATTCCGACCGTGTCGTCGGTATCCAGGATGGCCACATCGCCCTGGACGAGCCAAGCAGTCGACTTTCAACCGCCGATCTGCAGCCGCTCTACTGACATGCTTCGATCCCGCACCGGCTTCATAACCCTGGCGTTCATCGGCGTGGCTCTGGCCTGCCTGCCGTTTGCGGACCTGGCGATTACCACGGTTAACCCGTGGCGGGAACTCCAGCGGCTCCTTCATGGCCTGATCACCCCGGATTTCACGGCAACGGATGAGCTGCTGACCGCTTTCACCCGAACCTTGGCCTATGCCTTCACCGGGGTAGCGCTCGGCGCGGTCGCGGGCTTCCTCCTCACGACGGTTTTCAGCTCGCGCCTGGTGCGCGCTTTCTGCGCCTTTATCCGCTCCATCCATGAGATTTTCTGGGCACTGATCTTTCTCCAGTGCTTCGGGATCCATCCGCTTTCCGGGGTTCTGGCCATCGCCATTCCGTTCTCGGGCATTTTTGCCAAAGTGTATTCCGAGATCATCGATGAGGCTGACCCTCTGCCCGCTAGAGCGGTACCGAAGAATACGGGCCGTCTGCTGCGCTACTTTTTCACTCAGGTGCCCGAGGCCTGGCCGCACCTGCGCACCTACACCGCGTACCGGCTGGAGTGCGGCCTGCGTTCGTCCGCCATCCTGGGGTTCATCGGCCTGCCCACCCTTGGGTTCCACCTGGAGGCGGCCTTCTCTCAGGGCTATTACTCCCAGGTGGGCGCGCTTCTGCTGCTGTTCTACCTCCTGATCGCCACCATGCGGCTGTGGGTACGGCCGCGCCTGGTCCCAGTCTATCTGGTGGTGGCGCCTTTCTTCCTGGGGGAAGGGCTGCCCATCATCTGGGGCAACGTAACCCGCTTCGTCACCCAGGACATCGTGCCCCGACCATTGCGCGAAGGCGAAGGCTGGCAGGGTCTGGAACCCTGGCTCACAGAGATCCTGGTTAACCAGGCTTTGCCGGGCGTCTGGAACACCCTGCTGCTGACCCAGATGGCACTGGTGGCCACTGGTGTTCTGGCGCTGCTGGCCTTTCCTCTGATCTCCACCCACTTCACCGGGCCGGTACGCCGCACCAGTGGTCACGTGCTGCTGGTCATAGCGCGTTCCACCCCGGAGTACATGCTGGCCTACATCCTGCTCCAGCTCTGGGGCCCGTCCATGCTGCCGGCCGTAGTGGCCCTGGCACTGCACAACGGTGGCATCATCGGCCACCTGGTCGGACGCATGAGCGACGAAGTGCCCTTGCGCCAGGGTGCGCCTGGTGGTTTCAACCGTTATGCATGGGAGCTGGTGCCACGGGTCTACCCACCCTTTCTGGCGTTTCTGTTCTACCGGTGGGAAATCATCATGCGCGAGACCGCCATCCTGGGCATTCTCGGCATCACCACGCTGGGGTTCTATGTGGAAGGTGCAATCCAGGAGATCCGCTTTGACCGGGCCATGGTACTGATTCTGATCACAGCCCTTTTGAACATCGCGGTGGATGCCCTGTCACGACGGATCAGGGCATGGCTGAGGCTGAGAACCCGGCCCACCTGCGAGGCCTGAGCGACTCAGAAGTTGTAGCGCAATCCGGCCAGGAAGTTGTGGGAATCAAGCCGAGCACTGTCTTCGTTTCCCGCCACTGATTCGAGATCCACGTCTTCGATGGATTGATAGCGGTACATGGCTTCCAGCGAAATCTGATCGTTCAGATCATAGGACCAGCCTGTGCTCAGATGAAAACCATAGGTGGTTGCCTGGTCATCCAGCTTGATATTACCCGGCGCCCCGGCCTGGTCCAGATTAACCTGAGCCAGTCCGCCACCAACGCCAACGAGGAAGTGGGCGTTCGCAATTGCGTCAAGCTCCGTCTCGCCGTAAAAGTTGGCAAAGGCTGTGGTCACCATCAGATCCCCCTTGGCCGGGCTCAGCGACTGGCGGCTGACGGTCTGGGGTGAAGGGCCGCTGCTATCCGTTACCACTTCGCGATGGGAATCCGCTTCCGTCTCGCTGTAACCAAGCTCAAATTCAGTCCGCAGACCCAGGTTGCGGCTTGCATCAAGAACACGACCAATCGCCAGTGCCGCGCCGTAACCCGTGTCGTACTTGCTCGAGACGGTTGTACTTCGGGTCGCGGACTCATCTGTATTGAAATCGCTTTCGCGCGTATCATTGATACCCGCTCTGACAGCAACATAATTGCCACTCTCTGCTGCGGCCAGCCCCGGCGCGGTAACGGTAAGCAAGGATACCGCCACGGTCATAGGCAGTTTTTTCATTGTGTTTCTCCTGACGTTGTATGACGTACGATTACGCCTAGATATAGTTGATAATGCCCGCACGCTCAAGGCATAGGCATGAATTCCGATCTATACCGTGAACCCTGTCTGTGGTTTATTGTCATCTTCATACAGTCTGCAAGAGGTTTTTGATGTCGGATCTGGTACGACTCGCACCTGGGCTGCTGACCGTCGGGAAGCCACTGCCCTGGCCAGTCTACGACCGAACCGGCAATCTGCTGGTCGCTCAGGGGTATGTGATCCAGAGCGAATGGCAGCTTGAGCGTCTCTACGAGCAGGGCCTGTATGAGCCGCCGGAGCGCCAGGCTGAAAAACGCCGGGAGGATGACGACACCCCCCGGTTCAGCCCCTTTGCAGAGTACTCCATACTGCTTTATGAGCTTGAGCGTGCGCTCGACCGGATCGTTGACGCCGATCGCCGCGCGCTCGAACGTCTTGAGCATCTGGCCCGGCGCATTCAGCGCCTGTGCCAGCAGGATCCGGATGCCTGCATTGGCCTGGTGCACGTCTACGCGGTGCGGCCTACCGCCTACGAACAGACCCTGTTCTACGCCATCATCTGCTGGCTGGCCGCTTACCACTTCGAGCTGGACGAAAACCGGACGCTGATCCTGCTGCAGGCGGCGCTGACGGCAAACATCTCGCTGCTGCCCTATCTGGACAAACTCAACAACACCAACCGTAGGCTCTCGGAGGAACAGCGCCGCATCATCCAGAAACATCCGGAACTCAGTGCCAGTGCCCTGCGCCAGGCGGGCATCAACGACGAGGTTTTGCTACGCATTGTGGAGCAGCACCATGAATGCTTCGACGGTTCCGGCTACCCCGAAGGCATCAGCGGCCCCGAGCTTCTGGTTGAAGCCAAGGTGGTTGCCCTGGCGGAACGCTATACGGCCATGATCACCAAGCGCGCCTACCGCGAGCGCTACCACGCCGATCAGGCCATGGATGAGATCCTTCATTCGATGGCGCAAGACCCGCATCAGGTCGTCTACGAGGCCGTTTTCCAGCAGCTCACGCCTTACCCGCCAGGCGTCCTGGTGCAGCTCGCCAACGGTGAGACGGGCCTGGTCACTCACCGGCGCCGCAGCCCCAGATCACCTGTTGCCCAGGCCATTTTCAATGCCCAGGGCCGACGCTACCTGGGGCCCTTGCGGCGTGATGCCAGTGTTGAGGAGTATCGCGTTCACAGTACTCTGGTGCCAGACATGCTGCCCTCGCTCAACCTGGCGCTGCTTTGGGGCTACAGTTGAAAACAACGCTATGCTCGACGGCTGCGATCCGATTGCCCTTGATCATTCGTACTGACATGGGTGTGAGCCGTCAAAAAGGCTTTCTGGAGACTTGATCATGAGACAAGCAACCCGCACGCTCTGGGCTCTGATTCTGCTCACAACGATGAGCAGCGCCCTGGCGGAGGTTCGCATCAAAGATGCCTGGTCCCGCGCCACCCCACCCGGCATTGAGCGTGGCGCCGGTTACATGACGCTGCACAACACCGGTGAGCAGGCCCGCACCCTGACCGGTGCCAGCGCGACCTGGGCGCAGCGCATCGAGATCCATGAATCCCGCGAGGTCGACGGCCAGATGCGGATGCAGGCGCTGCCCGACGGGCTGACACTGCAACCGGGGGAATCACTTGAACTGGCCCCGATGGGCCGCCATCTAATGCTCATGGGGCTGACGGAACGGCTTACCCAGGGCGACACGCTGGCGCTCACGCTTGAGTTCCGCAACGGCGGGACGCTGAACACACAGCTGGACGTCCGTGGCCCGGACGCAAGCACCAGCCAGAGCAGTCACTGACGATCAGGAGCCACCCATGCCCCAGAATCTGCAATGGATTCTCATCGCCGCCGGCGTCATTGCCATCGCCGGCCTGACGTTCTATATCATTTACCAGTGGCGGAGGCTGCGCCAGCACCAGCGTGCTGTGGCGCGCACACGGGCCCTACAAGCCGAGCGCAGAGACAGTATGATCGAAAGCATCCGCATCCTTGCCATGACGCTTCAGCAGGAGCAGGTGGAGCCTTCCGAGGGCTGTATCCGCATCAAAGGCCTCCTCGACCATGTGGAGCCAGAGCTGCTCAGCCACAGCCCCTACGACGTTTTCCAGACCATCTATGAGAAGACACAACACATGCCTACTCATGAGGCCCGCCAGCAGGCGGATCCCAGGCTCATCCAGCGTCTGGACGAGGAACGCTTTGCGCTGGAAGCGGCGTACGCCGACGCCATTCAGGAAGGCGCCATGGCCATCCGGTACTATCGCTTTGACGGCAGCGTGAGCGCCTCCGCAGGCGAACCACGTACCGTTGACCCGGGCGCATCCACGCTCCAGCCCTGACTCTGCGCCGGTACCAGGGCTAGCGGAATGACCAAGGGTGTTCAGGCCAGCATGCCGGCCATGCTGGCGACTGAGTCAGTGTTTTCCACCAGAATGTCCATCTCTTCGCCCACCCGCCCGGAGGAGACGTTGAGACGCTCATAAAGCTCCGCCGGCACCGACAGTGACGGACCCAGCCGGACGCCGCGTTCAACCAGCAGTGCCCGCGCCAGGTAGAGTGCATTGGCGTAGATCGCATGGTCCCCGGCGTAATCCGGATTCTTCTGGTGGCGGATCGCAGCCACGACCTCTTCCGGCATATGCCACAGATCCATCAGCACACCACCGATCTGCTCGCGCGTAATGCCGATCAGGTGGTGCTCCACCAGCTCATGGGGCACATGGCCGTTGACTTCAGTATAGCGGCAGATCAGCGAGAAATACGGCGGGAATACGTGCGCCAGCACCAGGTAGCCGAAGTTGTGCAGCAGCCCTGCCAGGTAGCTCAGACCAAACGAGGGGCGTTCGCGCCGGGGCATGCAGCTGATGATCACGCTCACCGCCTGGGCCATCCAGATGGACTGGGTCCAGTAGCCGATGAATCCTTCGGGCTGGTCCGTGGGCTGCTTAAGAGTTCGCCCCAGGGACAGCCCCATGGCCAGGTTCATCACCAGATCAAACCCGAGCACCCGCTGGATGGCGTCGTAGATGGAGTTCACCGGGGTATGCGAGGCATAGAAAGAGGATGAGGCCCAGCTCACCACCTGAGCTGCCAGGCTCGGATCGTTCTCGACAATGTCCGCCAGGTCACCGACCTCGGCATTGGGCTTCATGCGCAGATGCAGAATGCGCTGGGCGGTTTCCGGCAGCGGCGGGATCTCCAGGGTGTCATCCAGGCGCTGTTTGATGCGCAGGCCTGTGAAACTGTGCACCGCCTGGCGCAGCTGAGCCTCATCCTGATCCGGAGACTGGCGATTAACGTCAATCTCACTGAGCGGGCGGGTGAAATCCAGCCAGCGAACGCCGCGCAAAAGGCTCATGTAAGCCTCCAGGGAGAGCGCCACATCATCATCCCCCTGACCGCTGTAGAACCGCACCCGGTTGAGCGCTGTAACCTGATTGTCCACCGTGGTTTCAAAGTGGGTCATCGCTGGCAGCGGGGGCAGCTGGCGCACCTGGTATTTCTGGCGCAAGCGCCCCATGTCGCGCAGAGTCAGCCTGCGGAGCTCACGCGCCAGGGCCTGGTTCAGCCGGTCAATATCCAGCAGGCTGTCTTCCCGGTAGAAGGCCTGGATGCGGCCCAACGCATCCGCGAGCACCGCTGCACGGATCCGGGGTTCGGCTGAGGGCTCATCGCTCGCAATGAGCTCGGGGTTGAGAGCACCGTCATCAGTGCGGAAATAGGTCTCAAGGTGTTGGGGTGCGCTCATGGTCCTGTCCAATGCGGGTGCATTCAATTCCCTGTTCGCCATCCGGGCGTCGTTACGCGTGAGCATAGCTCACACATCACCGTATTGGATACGCTCACCCAGCCACCGCTGGACCAGAGCGTCAACCCGTTCCGGATCGCTCATCAGCGCCGGTCCGATCCGGCGCACCTCCTCGAGCCAGCCAGTGTCTTTTTGCCAGTCTGCCAGACGGAAGCCCATGAGCCCGGTCTGACGGGTGCCCAGTACCTCGCCGGGGCCTCTTATCTCCAGGTCACGCTGGGCGATAGCGAAGCCGTCCTGGGTCTCACGCAATGCCTGGAGGCGGGATTTAGCCGTCTCCGATAGAGGCGGATGGTACAGTAAAACACAGTAGCTGGCGCGTTCACCCCGGCCAACGCGGCCGCGCAGCTGGTGCAGCTGAGCCAGACCCAGCCGTTCCGGGTTCTCGATGATGATCAGCGTGGCCTCGGGCACATCCACGCCCACCTCAATCACGGTGGTCGCCACCAGAAGGTCGATGCGCCCCTCCTTGAAGGCGTCCATGACATCGGCCTTCTCCGCTGCCTTCATGCGCCCGTGCACCAGCCCGACGTTGAGCTCAGAAAGTTCCGTCTGGAGCTGCGCCGCGGTATCTTCCGCAGCCTGGCACTGCAGAGCCTCGGATTCCTCAATAAGGGTGCAGACCCAGTAGGCCTGGCGGCCCTCGGCACAGGCGCTGCGCACCCGTTCCACCACGTCACCCCGGCGTGAATCTGGCAGGGCAATGGTCTCAATAGGCTGGCGCCCCGGCGGCAGCTCGTCGATCACCGAGGTATCCAGATCCGCGTAGGCACTCATCGCCAGGGTGCGCGGAATGGGCGTGGCGGTCATGATCAGTTGGTGCGGTACGGTTTCGGTGTTGGCGCCCTTTTCCCGCAGCGCCAGCCGCTGATGCACGCCGAAGCGGTGCTGTTCATCGATGATCGCCAATGCCAGACGCTGGAAGACCACCTCTTGCTGGAACAGCGCATGGGTGCCGATCACCAGCGGGCATTCGCCGCTGGCAAGCTGCGCCAGCGTTGCCTGTTTGTGTTTGGACCGGCTTTTACCCGAGAGCCAGCCGGGCTCGATGCCCAAAGGCGCCAACCATTCATGAAAGCTCAGGTAGTGCTGCTCGGCCAGGATTTCCGTGGGCGCCATCAGCGCCACCTGGGCACCGGCCTCAATGGCCTGAAGGGCCGCTACGGCCGCCACCACCGTCTTGCCCGATCCCACGTCGCCCTGAATCATCCGCAGCATGGGCGCTGGGCGGGCCAGGTCCTGACTGACCTCCTCGCTCACCCGTCGTTGGGCACCTGTGAGCGCAAACGCCAGGCTTTCCAGAAAACCGGTGACCAGGCGACCATCACCGGTATTAAGGGCCAATGCCTGCCATGACTGGACCTGCGCCCGCAGTTTCAGAAGGCTTAGATGGTGAGCCAGCAGTTCCTCCATCACCAGACGGTCCCGCGCCGGATGGCGCTGTTCCATCAGAGCACTGAGGTCCGCACTCGCTGGTGGCTGGTGCAGCATCCTCAAGGCCTGGTTGATCTCCGGCAGCTCATACTCCCCGAGTACCGAATCCGGCAGCCATTCGCGCACCGGATGACGGTCAAGCATGGCCACTGCCTGCTCGCACAGACGGCGCAGGCGCGGCTGTTGAATGCCCTCGGTGAGCGGGTAGACCGGCGTAAGGGTGGCGTCGTCACCGGTGGCCAGGGGGCCGGGATTGGTCTGGTATTCCGGGTGGTAGATCTCGAGCCCGGCGCGCCCGGGCCGGATCTCACCGTAACAGCGCACCCGGGTGCCCGGGGCGAACTGGCGCTGCTGCACGGCGCTGAAATGGAAGAACCGCAATGCCACAAAACCGCTGCTGTCGCGCAGGGTCACCTGCAGGCTGCGGCGCCGGCCCTGGACCACATCGGCGCTCACCACCTCGCCTTCCACCACGCCAGCATCCCCCACTCGCAGCTGGCCCATGGGCAGGATACGGGTGCGGTCCTCATAGCGCAGCGGCAGGTGGAAGAGCAGGTCCTGAAGACAGGTAATCCCCAGACGTTCAAGGGTGGCCGCCAGCTTGCTGCCAACGCCCTTGAGCACGGTCACATCCACTGTGGCCGGATCAGTCATGTCAGCCCCGCGTGGGCGCGCGCAGGCTCAGCCCGCAGGCCGCCTGGGTGGCGGTGCTGTCGCGGCACTGGGCAACCGCGTGGGCCAAGGCATCGATGGCCTTGGGCCGCGGGAAGGTTACCCGCCAGGCCAATGCCACCGTCCGCGAAGGCACCGGGTCCACGAAGGGGCGTACCGCGAGCAGATCCGGCTGATAGTTCATGGCGGTGGCGGCGGACAGCGGCAACACGGTTATCCCCAGCCCAGAGGCAACCATATGGCGGATGGTTTCCAGTGAACTGCCTTCGGTAACCACCCCGCCAGCGGTCTCGCGGCGCTGGTTGATGGTGTCGATCAGCTCCGGCACAGATTCCAGGACCTGGTCGCGGAAGCAGTGACCAGGGCCAAGCAGCAGCAGGGGCTGATCCGCCAACTGAGTGCTGTCGATGCGCTCCAATTCCGCAAGCGGGTGATCCGCGGGCATCAGCACAACGAATGGTTCATCGTAGAGCGGCAGCGTTACTACCTCCGGTTCCTCAAACGGCAGCGCTACAATAATGGCATCAAGTTCGGAATGACGAAGCTTGCGGCGCAGGTCCCCGGTATAGCCTTCTTCAATGAACAGCGACATATCCGGCGCGGTCTCCCGCAGGCTGGGCATCAGCTGGGGAAACAGATAAGGCCCAATGGTGTAGATGGCACCCACCTTAAGCGGCGAACTGAGCTGGTTTTTGCCATCCTCCGCCAGATCATGGATGACACCGGCCTGGTCGAGAACCTTCTGGGCCTGCTCCACAATACGCTGACCGATCCCGGTGACCTGGATACTATTCTTGCTGCGCTCAAAAAGCGCAATGCCCAGTTCATCCTCGAGTTTTCTCACGGCCACACTGAGTGTAGGCTGGCTTACATGGCAGCGCTCCGCTGCGTGGCCGAAGTGCTTCTCCCGAGCGAGGGTGACGATGTAGCGAAGTTCCGTAAGGGTCATGGCCGCTCCCGGGCCGGTAATGATTAAATTTTTCTATTGCAGCATAAGAAATGAGCGGAGACAGCGCAATGCACGATGCACGAATCCTGATGGCCGGCTGCGGCAGGCTTGGTCAGCGGATCGGGAGTGCCCTTTCCGAACACCACCATGTATTCGGGCTGCGGCGCCAGGCAAACCGGGTTCCTCTGCCGCTGACGCCCGTCCAGGCGGATCTTATTGACCCGGCAACGCTGGCGGCCCAGGTTCCCGAAGTGGCTGTTGCCATCATCTGCCTGACACCGGACCAGTACGATGAGGCGGGCTACCACCGCACCTTCCTGCAGGGGACCAGTAACCTGATGGCGGTGTTTGAAGCCGCAGCCCGGCCCCCGCAGCGGGTGTTTTTCATTTCCTCCACGGCGGTCTATGGCCAGCACAACGATGAATGGGTGGATGAGACCAGCCCCACGGATCCACCTCGCTACAACGGCACCGCCCTGCTTGAGGCCGAGCAGCGGCTGCATGACAGCCCGATTCCGGGCACGGTGGTGCGGTTCTCGGGCATCTATGGCAACGACCGCGATGGCATGCTGTCCAAGATGCGCGACGGCAGCATCGCCCCCGATCCGGACAGCGGCTACACCAATCGCATCCATGAGGACGACGCCGTGGGCGCGCTCTGCCACCTGGTGGAGAGGGAACTGAACGGCAGCGAGCTGGCGGCGTGCTATCTGGCCAGCGACTGCGAACCCGCCCGCCTGGGTGATGTGGTTGCCTGGGTCCGGCAAACCATGAGCTGTGAGCCGGTCCGGCCCGATGCCCGCCGTGACAGCCGCGTGGGCTCGAAACGCGTGGATAGTGGGCGGTTGCAGGCTTGCGGTTATCAGTTTCTGTTCCCGACCTTCCGCGAAGGCTATGACAGCATGACCCGTCATCCTGTGCCATAGTAATGGGCCGTTCACTGACTGCGGGAGACCATGGCGAGTAATGAACTGATCCTGTTCGGGAGCCTGTACGCGCTGACCCTTGTGGTTCTCGCGTGGCTGGCGGAGCGTGCCGGCGGCTGGCCCAAGCGCATGCGGGGCCTGCTCTACGGCATGTCGCTGGGCGTCTACTGCAGTTCCTGGACCTTTCTGGGCGCCGTCGGCAATGCCGCGGACAGCGGCTGGACCTTCCTGCCGATCTACCTCGGTCCCATCCTGATGTTCGTCTTTGCCTGGCCCTTCATCCGGCGCCTGCTGCAGGCTGGCAGCCGCAACCGGGTCACCTCCATCGCGGACTTCATCGGCTCGCGCTTTGGCAAAGACCAGAAGCTGGCCGCGCTGGTCACCGTCGTCGCCCTGATCGGCACCTTACCCTACATTGCTCTGCAGCTGCGCGGCATTGCCCTGGCCTGGAGCTCCGCGAACATCACAGACTGGCAGATGCCCTTTTCCCTGGGTAATAACGTGAGCTTCTTTGCCGCGCTCTTTCTGGCCTGGTTCGCCATCACCTTCGGCACCCGCATCATCGATGGCGCCAACCGCCACCGCGGCCTGCTGGCGGTGGTGGCGGCCGAGTCCGCGGTCAAGCTGCTCGCCTTTCTGCTGCTGGGAGGCTTCGCCATCTGGCTGCTGGCCGGCGAGACGGACATGCGCCCACTGGGCGAGGGCTCGTCATTCTCCTTCTCGACTTTCGGTGATACGGGCTTCTACACCCAGCTGCTGGTGAGCGCTCTGGCCATTGTCTGTCTGCCCCGCCAGTTTCACGTGCTGGTGGTGGAATACCATGACCAGGCCTCAGCCCGCTGCGCCCGCTGGATGTTCCCGCTCTATCTGGCACTGTTCGCCGTCATGGTGCTGCCACTGGTGGAGGTCGGCCGCTACCATCTTGGCGATCTGGCGATTCCCGGCGACAGCTATGTGCTCGCACTGCCGGCGTTCACCGGTCACTCCTGGCTGACCGCCGTGGCTTTTGTGGGCGCCATGTCCGCCGCCACCGCCATGGTGCTGGTCGCGACCATTGCCCTGTCCCTGATGATCTCCAACGAACTCTTCATGCCGTTGTACCTGCGCGTGCGCGAGCGCCTGAACCGCCCACGCAATGACCTGGGCGCAGTGCTGCGCCAGGTGCGCCAGGCATCGATCCTGGGCATTCTCTTTCTGGGCTGGATCCTGGAGCAGGGGGCACGTTTCACCGAGGGGCTCTCGTATATGGGGCTGCTCGCGTTCACTTCCTGTGCCCAGCTCATGCCGGCGCTGGTGGCCGGGCTCTACTGGCGCCGCGCCCATCGCAATGGGGTGCTTGTGGGGCTGCTCACCGGCACGCTGGCCTGGCTCTATACCCTGCTGCTGCCGGTGCTGATCCAGTCCAGTAATGGCTGGCTCACCCAGGGGCCATTCGGGCTTGGCTGGCTGCAACCGGAAAGCCTGTTCGGGCTCGGCGCTGTCCTTGATCCGCTGACCCACGGTGTGGTCTGGAGCCTGGGCCTTAATATCACGGTCATGAGTCTGGTGTCACAGGTTTCCAAGGCCACCCCCCTGGATGAGCGCCAGGCACTGGCGTTCATGGACCCGATGCCCGGGCACGGACTCAGCGATGAAGACCTTTCCGCCACCGAGATCACTCTCCATCAGCTGCACAGCCTGATCCGGCCGGTGCTCGGCCAGGAAGAAGCCGAACGGCTCTGGGCAGAGCTGGAGCAGAGCCAGGAACAGCGCCTTTTGCCCTTCGACCGGGCGACCCGCTACACGGTACGCATGACGGAGTCCAAGCTGGGGTCAGTCATTGGTGCTGCCTCCGCCCACCGCGCCATCCGCCTGCTGGAACGCCAGACACCACTGCAGATGGAGGACATTGCCGACCTCATGGGCGGGACCTCGGAGCAGCTGCAGTTCTCACGCCACCTGCTGCAGACGACACTGGAAAACATCCCCCAGGGCATCAGTGTGGTGGATCGCAATCTGGAGCTGGTGGCCTGGAACAGCCAGTACGAGAAACTGTTCAACTACCCGCCGCGGCTGCTCTACGTAGGCTGCCCTATTTCCCGCATCTATGAGTACAACGCTGCCCGCGGTCTGCTGTCGGACGTGCGCGACAACAACATCAATGCGGCCGTGGAGCGGCGCCTTGAAATGCTGCGTTCCGGGCGCCCCTATCGGCTGGAACGCCATATGCCGGATGGCAGTGTCATCGAGATCCGCGGCAAGCCCATCCCTTCCGGGGGCTATGTAACCGCCTATAACGATGTCTCCGAGTATCACCGGGTGATGACCGAGCTGGAAGAAGCCCGCCATACTCTGGAGGAACGCGTGGCCGAGCGCACGCGGGAACTGTCCGCCGCCAACGAGTCCCTTCAGAGCGAGAATGAACTCAGGGCCCGCATTGAGCGCGAGTTGCATCAGGTACACGCGAGTAAGAGCCGTTTCCTCGCCGGTGCCAGCCATGACCTTTTGCAGCCGATCAACGCCGCGCGGCTGCTGTCTTCCACCCTGCTGCGCCGCCAGGGGGAGGAGGCGGCGCCGGAGCTGCGCCACATTGATTCGGCGCTGGCCTCGGCCGAGACGCTCATCAGCCACCTGCGTGAGATCTCCAGGCTGGATTCTGGACGGCTGGAGCCGGAGGTGCGCAATGTCGAACTGAATCCGATTCTGGAAGAACTGACCAACGAGTTCCGCATGACCGCCGAGCGTAAGGGCATCCAGCTCGACTATGTGCCCTGCTCACTCTGGATCCGAACCGATCCACACCTGCTGCGCCGCGTGATCCAGAACTTTCTGAGCAATGCCATCAACTACACCCGGGAAGGGCGCGTGGTGCTGGGCTGCCGCCAGAGCCAGAAGTCGGTGAGCATCCAGGTCTGGGACACTGGCCCCGGCATCGCCGAAGAGGACCAGCAACGCATCTTTGACGAGTTTGAGCGCCTGCACACGGACGCCACCCGGGAAGTCCAGGGGCTGGGGCTGGGTCTGCCGATCGCCATGCGCATCGCCCGGTTGCTGGAGCACCCCATCGACTGCCGCTCGATTCAGGGCCAGGGCTCCATGTTTGCGCTGACGGCACCACGGGGTACTCCCGAACAGACCCGCCGCGATCAGCCCCAGACCGAGGACCCGCAGCTGAGTGGCCTGCAGGTGGTCTGTATTGATAACGAACCCCACCTGCTCGCTGGGTTACAGGCCCTTCTGACCCAGTTCGGCTGCCGGGTCACCACGGCTAAGTCCCTCGGGGAAGCCATGCAGAAACAGCCGGCGACAGCTCCGGACCTTGTGGTTGCTGACTATCATCTGGATCAGGAAACAGGGGTGGCGGTGGCCCAGGCGCTGACACTCAACTGGGCGGTAACGGTGCCGGTTCTGATCATCAGCGCCGACGACAGCGACCCTATCCGCAATGGTGTGCGTGAGGCGGGCTACCGCTTTCTGGCCAAGCCGGTGGATGCGGCCTCGCTGCGGTTGACGCTGCGGCGCCTGTTACGCCGACGCCCGACGCGCTGACCCCGGCAAACAGGTTCAGTCAGAGCGCTTCTTCAGCCACTCGCTTATTTGCGGCCAGATGTGAGTGGGTGCGGCGCTGCCCGCAAGGATCCCCATGTGCCCCCCTGGCACCAGCGCCTGCTCAACCTCCCGGCTGGCGACCTGGTCCACGAGTGCGCGGCTGCATTCCGGGGTAACCAGCGGGTCGTTGTCGCCGTAGACCAGCATGATGTCCGAGGTGACATCCCTGAGCGTATGATCCGGGTCATGCATAGGCAGGTTTCCATAGGCGGTGCAGTTGTCCACCCACAGGTACTGCACGGTGTCCTGTATAACGCTCCCGGGGTAGGCCACCATGTCATTCAAGAACGCGCCCTGAGTGGCGTTGCGGGTGATGTACTCTTCCGAGTGCAGGTTGCGCACCAGGTCCAGGTAGTTGCGCAGGCTGCTGATGGGCGAAGTGAGCTTAAAGGCGGTAGCGTTGGCCCAGCCGGGCGAGCGCCAGAAGCGGCGCTTGGTCTGGTGGACCCGGAATCCGAGGGTGTTCTCGAGGAAGCTCAGGGACTTCGATATCAGCTGGTACTGCTTACCGATGCTTCCATTGGCGTGATAGTCACAGGGGCTGCCCACCAGAATCAGGTTGCGGATGCGTTGATCCGCGTCGATGGCCGCCGCGCAGTAACTGAAAAGGGCTCCAAAGCTCCAGCCGTAGAGCGAGACCTCACTGACACCGCTGTGATTCTCGACTTCGTCG
The DNA here is from genome assembly GCF_040196175.1 of Salicola sp. Rm-C-2C1-2. Classification (NCBI taxonomy): domain Bacteria; kingdom Pseudomonadati; phylum Pseudomonadota; class Gammaproteobacteria; order Oceanospirillales; family Halomonadaceae; genus Salicola; species Salicola sp. Rm-C-2C1-2. The sequence goes on from NZ_JBEFNF010000008.1 coordinate 102,583, forward strand.
ACAAGCTTGGGCAGGTAGTCGGCGAAGTAGGTGGCGATGTCGAAATGGTTATGGTCCCAGCCGGGGGTGCCCCAGTCGATCAGGTAGAGTTCGAAGCCGCTGGCGCGCAGGTAGCGTACGAGGCTGCGGTTGGGGAAGAGGTCGTAGATGGACATGTTCACGGCCAGCGGTGCAACCAGCACGAGCGGGACCTTGTGAGTGTCGCGCTGGACGGCCATGGGGGTGTCGTCGTCGCCCACGGGGATATGGTTGTCGCGCAGCGGTGGGTAGTAGCGCACGCTGACAAGGTCGTCATTGAAGATGACGTCGTAGGGGGTCTGTTCTGCCTGGACCAGGGTTTCCGGGTTGAGGAAGCGCTGGCGGGCGTTGCGGGTGATTCTGGATAGGCTGGTCAGAGGTTCATTCAGGGTTTCGGGCATCCTCCATTACTCCCATATCACTGGACTTTTAGCATTCCCCGATCCCCTCAGGTTAGGTCACGGAAAACGTTGAGAAAGCATATCACCCGTCTTCCTGGGAGACATCCGCAAGATCCAATTGGCCCAGCTTGAGGGCGGCCTGGGTTCGGGAGTGCACACCGAGTTTACGGAAGATTTCGGTAACGTGGGCCTTGACCGTGGCTTCGGTGACGTTGAGCTCATAGGCGATCTGCTTGTTCAGCAGGCCCTGGCTGATCATGGTGGCAACGCGGAACTGCTGCGGAGTGAGTTCCGATAGCGCTTCGGCGACGCCGGATTCTTCCTGGCTGACCCCTGGGACGGCCAGGTCGACGCTGTCCGGAAAACAGAAGTCACCCTGGGCAACGCCACGGATGGCGTCACCAATGGCTTCCATGCTGGCGCTTTTGGAGATAAAACCAACAGCACCGTGGTCGGCGGCTCGGCGAATGATGTCTTCACGTTCGTTGGCGGAGATCATCAGCACCGGGGTATCTGGATAATGGGCAGTCAGGAACAGCAATGCGCTGAACCCGTGGGCGCCGGGCATATGCAGGTCAAGGAGTACCACTGCGGCCTCGGTGAGCCGGGTCATCACCGATTGCAGATCACCGAAGTCCGAGGCCTCTTCGAGGGTGGCGTCAGGCTCTTCCTGACGGATCACATCCTTCAGGGCCGAGCGGAACAGCGGATGGTCGTCGGCGACGATCAGGGTTGTCATGATTCAGGCGTCACGCTCGCTGACTTGAAAGCAAAAGTGGGGCAACGACCCATCGCCGATGCCCCACTGACCATAGTTGCTGTTGGGCGGCTGCGCAATTTTCCGGGGAAAACAGCGCAGTCCCGGTTTATTCTCCGGAACCAGCCGCTACCTTGTGGCCTTCGATGAGGTCGTCGACCACATTCGGGTCCGCCAGTGTGGAGGTATCACCGAGAGCGTCGAACTCATCCGCGGCGATCTTGCGCAGGATGCGGCGCATGATCTTGCCAGAGCGGGTCTTGGGCAGACCGTCGGCCCACTGGATAACGTCCGGCGTCGCGATCGGGCCGATCTCCTTGCGCACGTGCTGCTTGAGTTCCTTCGCCAGCTCGTCGCTGGGCGAGGCGCCGTGGGTCAGCGTCACGTAAACGTAGATGCCCTGGCCTTTGATCTCGTGCGGGCAGCCCACAACGGCGGCTTCTGCAACGTTGTCGTGGGACACCAGCGCGCTTTCCACCTCGGCAGTGCCCATACGGTGGCCAGAGACGTTGAGTACGTCGTCCACGCGGCCAGTAATCCAGTAGTAGCCATCTTCGTCACGCTTGGCACCGTCACCGGTGAAGTAACAGCCCTCATAGGTAGAGAAGTAGGTCTCCACGAAGCGCTGGTGGTTGCCCAGGATGGTGCGCATCTGGCCGGGCCAGCTGTCCTTCAGAACCAGGCCGCCGGAGGTGGCACCTTCCATCTCGTTGCCCTCGGGGTCCATCAGCGCCGGCTGTACGCCGAAGAACGGCTTGGTGGCCGAGCCCGGCTTGAGGTCGATGGCGCCGGGCAGCGGCGAGATCAGGATGCCGCCGGTCTCGGTCTGCCACCAGGTGTCAACGATCGGGCACTGCCCCTTGCCGAACTTCTGGTAGAACCAGCGCCAGGCCTCGGGGTTGATGGGCTCGCCCACGGTGCCCAGCAGCTTCAGGGAGCTGAGATCGGCGTTGGCCACGGGGGCATCACCCTCGGCCATCAGTGAACGGATCGCCGTCGGCGCGGTGTAGAAGGTGGCGATCTTGTACTTGTCGATGATACGGCCAAGGCGGCCCACATCCGGGTAGGTCGGCACGCCTTCGAACATCATGGTGGTGCCGCCGTTGGCGAGCGGGCCATAAACCACGTAGGAGTGGCCGGTGATCCAGCCCACATCCGCGCTGCACCAGTAAACCTCGCCCGGACGATAGTCGAAGACGTACTCATGGGTGAGCGAGGTATGCAGAAGGTAACCGCCGGTGGAATGGACCACGCCCTTGGGCTTGCCGGTGGAGCCGGATGTATAAAGCACAAAAAGGGTGTCTTCGGCGTTCATCTCTTCCGGTTTGCACTGAGCGGACTGTTTCTCCACCAGGTCCCGATACGAGATGTCGCGGTTACCGTTGAAGTCAGCGTTACTGCCGCTCTGCTTGAGAACCACGACGCTGTCGACGTTCGATTCCTTGCACAGCGAAACGGCTTCATCGACGTTAGCCTTCAACGGAACCTTCTTGCCACCACGACGCGCTTCATCCGCGGTGATCACAACCCGTGAACCACCATCGTCAATCCGGCCCGCCAGCGCTTCCGGAGAGAAACCGCCGAACACCACGCTGTGGATGGCACCGATGCGTGCGCAGGCGAGCATGGCGTAGGCCGCCTCCGGAACCATGGGCATATAGAGCGTGACGATGTCGCCCTTTTTGACACCCAGCGACTTCAGGCCGTTGGCGAGGCGGGAGACTTCTTCGTGCAGCTCGGCGTAGGTGATGACGCGGTTGTCTTCGCTCTCCTCATCCGGCTCCCAGATGATTGCTGGCTGACCGCTGCGCTCTTCTAGGTGACGGTCGATGCAGTTGGCCGCCGCGTTCAGCGTGCCATCGTCGAACCAGCGGATGTGCACGTCGTTACTGGCGAAAGAGACATCCTTGACGCGCGAGAACGGCTTCATCCAGTCAAGACGCTTGGCCTGTTCCGCCCAGAAAGACTCCGGATCCTGAATGGAACGCTGATACATGGACTCATAGGTCTCTCTGTCGATCAGCGCCTTGTTCCGGAAGTGGTCCGTGACCGGGTAGACCGCTTCGTCACTCATCACTACCTCCTCAATTGGGTTTTATTGGTCAATTCGGGGCCTTCGTGCGGGAAGGCTTCGTACCACCCAGTGTCGACAAGGGTGGCGCCACTGGGTATTAGACCATGGTCTAACGGCGGTGAATCCTTTCATGACAGGCGCTTAACCAGCATCTCAGAGCGCTTAGACCAAAGTCGTATGGAGACTGGCAGCCACTGGGTCAAAGCTGTGCAGTAGCGGTGATCCCACCGTGCACGCGTTGAAAACAATAATGGGGGGAAATGCTGATGGCATTCCAAAATGAAGATCTCAAGAAGCAGTACTGGCGCGACAACCTGCGCATTATCGGGTGGCTGCTCGCGGTATGGGCCTTTGTGTCCTACGGCTGCGGCATCCTCTTTGCGGAGGCTCTCAACGCCATCCACATCGGCGGCTACCCGCTTGGTTTCTGGTTCGCACAACAAGGTTCAATCGTCACCTTCGTGGTGCTGATCTTTGTCTACGCGAAACTGATGGACCGGCTGGACCGGAAATACGGCGTTCAAGAAACCGAAGACGCGAAGTAACGGGGGCTCACCATGGACCAGCAGACACTGATCTATATTGTCGTGGGCGCTACCTTCGCGCTCTATATCGGCATTGCCATTTACTGTAAGGCGGGCTCCACCCGCGAATTCTATGTAGCCTCCAAGGGCGTCCATCCGGTTGCCAACGGCATGGCCACGGCAGCCGACTGGATGTCCGCAGCAAGCTTCATCTCCATGGCGGGTCTTATCGCCTTCCTCGGTTATGGCGGCTCGGTCTTTCTGATGGGCTGGACCGGTGGCTTCGTGCTGCTTGCGATGCTGCTGGCGCCCTACCTGCGCAAATTCGGCAAGTTCACGGTGCCGGAATTCCTGGGGGATCGCTACTATTCCAATACGGCGCGGATCATTGGCGTTATCTGCCTGATTCTGGCCTCGCTGACTTACGTTATCGGCCAGATGACCGGCACCGGCGTTGCTTTCTCACGCTTCCTGGAAGTGAGCTATGAGATGGGCCTGTCCATTGGCATGGTCATCGTGTTCTTTTACGCCGTCATGGGCGGCATGAAGGGGATCACCTACACCCAGATTGCCCAGTACTGCGTCATGATCACGGCTTATACCGTTCCGGCTGTGTTCATTTCTCTGCAGATGACAGGCTGGGCACTGCCGCAGATTGGCCTGGGCTCCACTCTGACCGAGCATGGCACCTATGTGCTGGACCGTCTTGACCAGGTTCTGAGCGAATTGGGCTTTGCCGAATACGTGGCGGTGGATGAGCACAACCGCGTCAATATGTTCTTCTATACGCTGTCGCTGATGATCGGTACTGCCGGCCTGCCGCACGTGATCATCCGCTTCTTCACCGTTCCGACGGTCAAGGCGGCGCGCTCCTCCGCGGGCTGGGCTCTGGTGTTCATCGCCATCCTGTACACCACCGCACCGACCGTTGGCGCCATGGCCCGGCTGAACCTGATGGAGACCTTCGGCACCACGGACGCCACTGAGATGGTCTACGAGGAGCGGCCCCAGTGGGTTAAGAACTGGGAGCAGACTGGACTCATCGAGTTCACCGACAAGGACAACAGCGGCACCATCAACTACAGCTCTAACGCGCAAGAGAATGAGGTCACCGAGCTCAATCGTGACATCATTGTTCTGGCCAACCCCGAGATCGCCATGCTGCCCGACTGGGTGATCGCGATCGTGGCCGCTGGTGGTCTTGCCGCCGCGCTGTCCACAGCAGCGGGTCTGTTGCTGGCCATCTCCTCGGCGGTCTCCCATGACCTGCTGAAAGGGGTGTTCAAGCCGGACATCTCGGAGAAGAATGAGCTGCTTGCCGGCCGGATCTCGATGGCGGCCTCCATTGCCGTAGCGGGGTACCTGGGCTTCAATCCACCCGGCTTCGCGGCGGGCACAGTGGCATTGGCCTTCGGGCTCGCAGCCGCCAGTCTGTTCCCGGCGCTGATGTTCGGCATCTTCTACAAGAAGATGAACAAGGAAGGCGCCATCGCCGGCATGCTGTCGGGTCTGACCGTGAACCTGCTGTACGTGTTCCAGCACAAGGGCATCATGTTCGTTTCCAGTACTTCCTTCCTGGGTGGTCTGGACCCGAACTGGTTCTTCGGTATCTCGCCGAACGCCTTTGGTGCTGTGGGCGCCATCGTCAACTTCATCGTCGCCATGGCGGTGTGCCAGATGACCCCGGAACCGCCGGATCATATCCAGCACATCGTGGACGATGTACGGGTGCCGACGGGCGCGTCGCTCGCCTCAGGCGGTCACTAAGCCCTGATGGAACCACTTCAGACAGTGCTGCTTCGGCAGTACTGTCTGTTTTCAGCTACCCTTAACGGAGATGCCGGGAGAGCGCCCCGCTTTCGGGACGCTGCCCCGGCAATTCCCCTTCCCCTGAACAGAGGCCGTGCATGTTCCGCAATTTCCATTTCATTGTCGCCCTTCTGGTTGCTCCGGCTCTGGCCATATTGGCCTGGTACGCAGCGGATACCATGCTTTCGGACAAAAAAGAGAAGGCGAAGGAAGGTCTGGGCTACGAACTCATCGGTGAATCCAACTGCCGCTATGAGAGTGGCACCTGCACCATGAGCAACGGCAACTTCAAATTGGACATCCAGGTGGACCGCGCCGGCGAGGGTAAGCTGGCGGTGCGACTGGAATCGGCCCATCCACTGGATGCCATGAGCATGGGATGGGTCAATCCCGACGCCGACAGCACGAAACAGACGATGCTGGAAGCGGTCAATGAAAAGGCCACTCGCTGGCAGGGTGTTATCCCCGGCGAGGCGAGTACCAAGGCCCGCATGCGGGTCCTGGCGAGAGCGGACGGCACCAGCTATTACGGCGATGCAAAGACCGTCTTCATCGATTACGAAACCAGTTTCGGGGAGGACTTCCGGAAATGACTGAAACCCAATCGCTGCCGCCCGAGCTGGCCTCAGTCGCGGATTTCATCCGCACGACGCTGCCGTTCAATGTCCTGCCCGAACCCGAAATTGACCGCATTGTGCACGAGATGGAAATCGGCTATTTCCGTAACGGCCATGTGTTCAACGAAAACACCCGGGATCAGGGACTGCGCATTCTACGCAGCGGCGCGGCGGAAATCCGCAGCCAGGATGGTGAGCTGCTCGATCGACTGGCAGAGGGCGAAAGCTTCGCTCTGAGCGGCCTGCTTCAGCAGGAGCCCGGCGTGCGTGCTGTGCTGATTGAGGACAGCCTGATCTACTTCCTCCCCCAAAAGGCCTACCAGGACCTTCGTGGGCGCTTCCGGGATTTCGACCGGTTCTTCCATGGTCAGCGCAGTCGACGTCTGTTCCGCGCGACCCAGAGCATGGTTTCCCCGGACGGCATGCTGACACCCGTCAAAGCCCTGATGGCCACAGATCTGGTCACCACCACCGAGGATACCTCAGTGGCCGAACTGGCGGACATGATGTCGAACCGACGGGTATCCTCCGCACTGGTACTGAACGACGGTAACCTCAGCGGCATTGTCACGGACCGGGACCTGCGCAGCCGGGTGCTGGCAGCGCGGCGTTGCCCTGATACACCGGTCGCCGACATCATGACGGCGAATCCGGTCAGCCTGAAGCACGAGGCGACGCTGTTTGACGCTACCCTGCTGATGACGCGCCACCGCATGCATCACCTGCCTGTGCTTGAGGACCACAAGCCGGTGGGCATCCTGACGACATCGGATCTGATAACCGCCCGCCAGGACGATCCCGTCTACATCGTTCAGCGCCTCTCGCGCCAGGAATCGGTTGCCAACCTGCAGATGGTTCTGCGGGACATTCCCCAGTTCCTTCTGCGCTGGACGGATGCAGGCGTTCCCGCAGACCAGGTCAGCCACATCCTCACCGCCATCAGCGATACCGTGACCAATCGGCTGATCGAGATGGCGCTGGCGGAGCTGGGGCCGGCCCCGGTGCCCTATGCCTGGTTGTGCTTTGGTTCGCAGGCGCGTGCCGAGCAGCTGCTCAACGCGGACCAGGACAACGGGCTGGTCATCTCGGATGAGGCCAATGACGAGGATATGGCCTGGTTCGAACAGCTGGCGACCAGAGTCAGCGACAGCCTCAATGAATGCGGTTATGTCTACTGTGATGGCTACGTGATGGCGACCAACCCCTTCTGGCGGCGCCGGCTTTCCGGTTGGCATGTGGCGGTGGATAACTGGGTCGCGAGCTTCAGTCCGCACCATGTGATGGAGATCAGCATCGCCTTCGATCTGCGCACCGTCCACGGTGATTTCACGCTCACTGAAAAGATCCAGTCGCACATGCTCCAGCGCGTTCAGGCGAACTCCATCTTCCAGGCAGCACTGGCGGAAAACGTGCTGGAAGGCAGTCCGCCTATCGGTATTTTCCGGCGCTTTGTGGTGGAGCGTAATGGCGACCATAAGGATACGCTCAACCTGAAGAAGCGTGGCCTTCTGCCGATCATTGAGATTGTGCGCCTGCATGCGCTGGCGGCCGGAATTGACCGCATCAACACTCTGGAACGACTGGATGAGCTGGCGCGGAGCAAACACATGACCCGCTACGACGCCCGCAACCTGCAGGACGCCCTGCGCTTTCTGATGCAGGTGCGGCTGCAGGTACAGGCGGACCAGATCCGCGAGGGCGAAGAGCTGAGCAACTACTGTAATCCCCGTAATCTGCCCAAGCTTGCACGCGAGCAGTTGCGGGACGCCTTCCAGCTGGTCGACAGCGCCCAGAAATCCGTGCGCCTGGCCTATCGCCAGGGCATGCGTTGATGTGGCTGACCCGCGCCCGCCACGAGCGGGCACGGCGACGCTATGCCCGTCACCCCTTCCCGGAGCCGACGCTGGAGCGGCTGCTGGCAACGCCCTGGCCGGACACCAGCGCCCGCTGGGACGAGGTGGACTGGCTGGCGATTGACCTGGAGACCACCGGGCTGGACCCGAAAACGGGCTACATCATCAGCTTCGGGTGGGTGGCCGTGGACCAGGGCCGGATCCGGCTGGATACCGCCCGGCACCTGCTGATCGACAGCCGCAATCTGGTGGGCGACAGCGCCACCATCCATCACATCCGGGATGCGGACCGCAGCGAGGGCGTAGACTTGCCCGCAGCCCTGCGCATGCTGGCACGGGCGCTGACCGAGCGGATCGCGGTCATGCATCACGCGCCACTGGATGTGGGATTTCTGCGCGCCGCCTACCGGGAGCAGTTCGGCATGGATTGGTTCCAACCCACTGCGGACACACTGACACTGGAGAAAAAGCGTCTGTTTCAGCGCGATCAGAACCTGCCGCGCAATGTATTGCGGCTGAACAGCTGCCGCGAACGCTACGGGTTGCCGGATACCAAGGCACACAATGCACTGGAGGATGCTCTGGCCTGTGGGGAGCTTTTCATGGCCTGGGCCCGCCACTACGGAGGTGACGGCCCCAGGGTCAAGAACTGCCTCAGCCGGGTCTGAGCTCTACTTCAGCACCATGATGGCATCCATCTCCACCTGGGCGCCCTTGGGCAGGGCGGCCACGCCAATGGCAGCACGCGCGGGGTACGGCTCACCAAAGACGGTCGCCATGATCTCATTGACCGTGGCGAAGTTGGCCATGTCCGTAAGATAGATATTGAGCTTGACCAGATCCTGAATACGACCACCGGAGGCCTCGCAAACCGCCTTCAGGTTTTCGAACACGCGATTGACCTGCTCCGCGAAGCCGCCCGGGACCAGTTCCATGGTATCCGGGTCCAGCGGAATCTGGCCCGAGAGATAGACGGTATCGCCTGCCTTCACGGCCTGTGAGTAGGGTCCAATAGCTTCGGGTGCGTTATCCGTCTGGATGATGGACTTGTTCGTCATGGGTTACGGCTTTCCTGTCGTCTGTACCGGAATACTGATGCTCGCCTGCCGGCGCGGCGCTGTCAACGCCGCACCCGCGTAACCGACTTGACGGTACGCTGGTTGCGGATGCGGCGCATGATCCGTGCCAGCTGCTGACGCCCGCTCACATGCAGCGTCATAACAACGACACTGTGGCGGGCGTCGTGTTCATCCACATTGATGCCCTCGAGATTCGCCTCGGCCTGGGCTACCGTGTTGGCCAGTTCAGCAATCAGGCCGCGCTTACGCGCGGTTTCCACCCGCAGCTCCACCGAGAAATCATCGGTAATGTTCTTGGCCCAGCTCAGATACACCAGCTCGGCGGAATCGGCATCCAGGTGGCGCACACTCTCACAGCGCTCCGAGTGGATCACCATACCATTGCCGGAGCTCATACGGCCGACAATGGGGTCCCCCGGGATGGGATCGCAGCAGTCCGCAAACTGGATCACCGAGCCTTCGCTTCCCGCAATGGTCATGGTCTGGCCTGCGCGGGTCTCTTCCAGAGCCGGTGTGATATCGCTGTCGTCCCCGTTCTCCGGCGCCAGCTGGCGGGCGATGATGTAAGCCATGCGGTTGCCAAGCCCGATGTCCGCCAGCAGCCGGTCAAAGTCCTCCGCCTGGTTATGCGCCAGCACCCGCTCGATACGCCACTGACCAATATCATCCAGACGTGACCCGAGACTTTTGAGCGAGCGGCTGAGAAGCTGCCGGCCCAGCTCGACCGACTCCCGGCGCTCCTGGGTCTTGAGAAAATGACGGATGCTGGAGCGGGCCTTACCGGTCACCACATAATTGAGCCATACAGAGCTCGGCCTGGCACCAGGCGCGGTGATGATCTCCACTGTCTGGCCACTGTAAAGTGGCTGGCTAAGCGAAGCCAGCTGGCGATCCACCCGGCAGGCCACACAGGCATTGCCAATATCCGTGTGGATGGCATAGGCGAAATCCACCGCCGTGGCGCCGCGCGGCAGTGCCATAATACGGCCCTTGGGGGTGAACACGTAGATCTCATCCGGGAAAAGGTCGACCTTCACGTGCTCGATGAACTCCAGCGAGTCATCCGCCCGCTCACTCATCTCCATCAACCCTTCCAGCCAGCGATCCACCCGTTTCTGATTGACCTCGCCCACGCCAGAGTCGTACTTGTACATCCAGTGGGCGGCAATGCCGTGGTTGGCCACACTTTCCATCTCCTCGGTGCGGATCTGGATCTCAATGTTCACATGCTTGCCGAACAGCGTGGTGTGCAGTGACTGGTAGCCATTGGCCTTGGGCATGGCAATGTAGTCCTTGAACCGCCCCGGAAGCGGCTTGTACACGCTGTGGACGGCCCCCAGGATGCGATAGCAGTCATCCACAGAGTCGGTGATGATCCGGAAGGCGTACACATCCATGATCTCACCAAATGATTTGTGCTTGAACTTCATCTTGTTGTAGATGGAGTTCAGATGCTTCTCACGCCCGATTATGCGCCCTGAAAGCCCGCGCTCCTGCAGCTTATCCTCCAGGCTGGTACGGATCTCGTCGATAATCTCATGATGCTCACCACGCAGCTTACGCACGGCCTTGGCGATGTACTGTGAGCGCATGGGGTACATAGCGGCAAAGCCCAGATCTTCCAACTCCACACACAGACTGTGCATGCCAAGCCGGTGAGCAATAGGCGCGTAGATGTCGAGGGTTTCGGTGGCAATGCGGCGGCGTTTCTCGGGGTTGAGCGGCCCCAGAGTGCGCATGTTGTGCAGCCGGTCCGCCAGTTTGACCAGAATCACGCGGATGTCACGCGCCATGGCCAGGGTCATCTTCTGAAAGTTTTCCGCCTGGGCCTCGGCGCGTGAACGGAACTCAATCTGGGTTAGCTTGCTGACGCCATCCACCAGTTCGGCGACCGGCGCACCGAACTGTTCTACCAGCGCATCCTTGGGAATCCCGGTGTCTTCGATAACGTCATGAAGCATGGCCGCCATCAGGCTCTGGTGGTCCAGATTAAGCTGCGCCAGGATGTTGGCCACCGCTAACGGGTGACTGATATAGCGCTCGCCGCTGCGCCGATACTGCCCCTCATGGGCCTGTTCCGCGTAGAAATAGGCCCGCCTGACCTGGTTGACCTTATGATCATCCAGATAGTTTCCGAGGCGTTGCGCCAGTGCGTCGATGGTCGACATGAGCTGTTCAGGATGCTCCGCGAGGTGATGTTTGTCCGGTTACTTCCCTGCCCTTTCGCTGATTCCCTTGCCTTCCCTTTCCAGAGTATAGCTTGTGCGGACACAAAAAAACCGGGGCGTGCCCGGTTTCTCCGCAAACAATGCCGGCATGCTTCAGCTCTCGGCTTCGCCCTGCTCGCCGGATAATGGTACTCCGGCGCTGGCGGCAGGTGCTTGCACGGATTCCGCCAGTGCACGCTCATCGGCTTCAACGGTTGCAAAACTGATCTTGCCTTCCGCTATTTCACGCAGAGCCAGCACTGTGGGCTTATCATTCTCCGGCGCGACCTTGGGGTTACTGCCATAGCTCGCCAGCTGGCGGGCCCGCTTGGTGGAGAGCATGACAAGCTGAAAGCGGTTGTCGACGTGGTCCAGACAGTCCTCAACGGTGACGCGTGCCATGGATTACCTCTGTTTGTCTGTGGGTCACTGGAGATCACGCAGTGTAACCCACTGATTGCTTTCTGGCCATCATTGATCGGCCCGTGACAACGCTGTGAGAAGGGTTTCATGGCGCTGGCTCTGGCGGCTCAGGCACTGACGCTGGGCGCGGAACACCACCAGCAGCTCATCCAAGGCGCGCTCGAAGTCATCATTGACCACGAGGTAATCGTATTCAGCCACATGCCGACACTCTTCGGCCGCTTCACGCAGACGGCGCTCAATCACCTCACTACTGTCCTGGCCGCGCCCCTGAAGACGCTCACGCAGCGCCTCCGGCGAGGGCGGCACCAGGAAGACCGATACCGCATGCGGGCGCAGATGCCGGATCTGCTGGGCACCCTGCCAGTCGATCTCCAGAATCACATCGCGCCCGGCGGCAAGCTGCTCATCCACCCAGTCACCGGAGGTACCGTAATAGTTGTCGAACACCTGTGCATGCTCCAGAAACGTACCCGCTTCCATGAGTGACAGAAACTCCTGCTCGGTGACGAAATGATAGTTGACGCCATCCTGCTCCCCGGCACGTGCCGGTCGGGTGGTATGCGACACCGAGACGGTCAGGGCCGGATCACGCGCCAGCACCTCCGACACCAGGCTGGTCTTGCCCGCTCCGGATGGGGCCGACACCACAAATAGCGTGCCCAGGTAAGGCTGCTCACTCATGTCTGGATTACTCCACATTCTGTACTTGTTCGATCAGCACTTTGATCGCCGCTGCGTCGCAAGAGGCATCAGACGCTCGGAAATCAACCCATGAGTGTATCACCGCTGGCAAGCGCACGCCCGCAGCTCTGGCCTGGCGTGCTAGACTCGCTGATCCCGATCATCCATCAAACCGGAGGAGCGAGCATGCGCCCAAGTGGCCGAAACCCCGACCAACTGCGCAACATCCGCCTGACCCGCCACTACAACAAGCACGCTGAGGGAGCCGTTCTTGCTGAATTCGGCGATACTCAGGTCATCTGCACCGCCAGCGTGGAAAACAAGGTGCCCCCTTTTCTCAAAGGCCAGGGCCAGGGCTGGGTGACCGCCGAGTACGGCATGCTGCCTCGCTCCACCGGCGACCGTATGGGGCGCGAGGCCAGCCGCGGCAAGCAGGGTGGGCGCACCATCGAGATTCAGCGTCTGATCGGACGCTCACTGCGCGCTGCGGTGGACCTGGAGGCGCTGGGCGAGCACAGCATCGTGATTGACTGCGACGTGATCCAGGCCGATGGCGGCACCCGCACAGCGGCTATCACTGGCGGCTGCGTCGCCCTGGTGGATGCCCTCAACACGCTGGTGGCCAACGGCCGGCTGAGCCGCAGCCCGCTCAAGCAGATGGTGGGCGCGATTTCAGTAGGTGTCTATGACGGCACACCGGTTCTGGATCTGGACTACCCGGAAGATTCCACAGCGGAAACCGACATGAACGTGATCATGACGGACAAGGGTGGTTTCATCGAGATTCAGGGCACGGCGGAAGGCGAAGCATTTGAACAGCAGGAACTGGACTCCATGCTGGGGCTCGCCCGCAAAGGTATCAACGAGCTGTTTGAGGCCCAGAAGACCGTGCTCGCCGGCTAATTACTCCGGCGAGATGCGATAGTCCATCACCACGGGCGCGTGGTCCGAAAAGCCCGCGTCCGTGTCGATCCGGCCATCCTCCACCACGCCATGCAGACCGGGCGTCAGCATCTGGTAATCCGTCCGCCAGCCGGGCGTACGGAGCCAGTTGCGGGCCCATTGGGGCCACCAGCTGGCCACCCTGTCATCAGGCTCCAGAGAGCGGAAAGCATCCAGATAGCCCTGCTGGTTGAAAAGCTCATCCATCCAGGCTCGTTCATGGGGCAGAAATCCCGAAACCGGCTGACGATGGAAAAACGAGTCCGCATCCTCGTCCCGGTGGGCCGTTTGAAGGTTACCACAGATGATGTACTGGCGGCGCTTGCGCGCGGTCTTGCCGGTGTGGCTCAACAACGCCTCCATAAACGCATTACGCGCGCTGTCGTCACCGGCCTCATCCAGCCCAGGCGTCAGCACCGATGCAACGCTGAGATTCTGGAAGTCCGCCTGAAGGTAACGCCCCTCGCTATCCGCCGGACCGTAATTGAAGCCGTAGATGATGGCTTTGGGGAAATGCCGGGTATAGAAGCCAACACCGCCGCTCTCCGGGTTCTCCGCGTCCACAAACCAAGCCTGATAGCCCTCGGGGGTCAGACCGGGATCATCCTCGATCTCGGCCAGGCTCACCCGGTGATCCTGCAACGCGACAACGTCTGCATCCTGTGTTGCGAGCCACTCGAAAAACCCGCGCTTGATTGCCTCCCGCAACCCGTTGACACTAACCGTAACGACCCGCATAAATGATTCCAGTCCCGATTTGCGTGTATCATACCCATGCTTGCCAACGGACAAAACATGCCGAGCATAAAGGGCCTTATGATCCAGACCTATCAAAGAGAGTTCATTGAGTTCGCCATCGCCCGCAAGGTGCTGCGCTTCGGGGAGTTCGAGCTGAAATCCGGTCGCACCAGCCCCTATTTTTTCAATACCGGGCTGTTCCAGCGGGGCAGCGACCTGGCCCGGCTTGGCCAGGCCTACGCCCAGGCACTCACCCGTAGTGATCTGAGCTACGACATGATCTTCGGGCCGGCCTACAAAGGCATCCCGCTGGCCACGGCAACCGCCTCGGCTCTGGCCACTCATCACCGGCTGGACCTGCCCTGGGCATTCAACCGCAAGGAAGACAAGGCACACGGTGAAGGCGGCGATATTGTAGGTGCCCCGCTGGAAGGCCGCGTTCTGATTGTGGACGATGTTATCACTGCCGGTACCGCTGTCCGCGAGTCCATCGAGCGCATCCAGCAGGCGGGAGCGACACCGGCTGGCGTGCTGGTGGCTCTGGACCGCCAGGAGAAGGGCCACGCCGAGCGCTCGGCAATCCAGGAAGTTGAAGCGCAGTTCGGCCTCCCGGTGGTCAGCATCATCAGCCTGAACCAGATTCTGGCATACCTGCGGGAACTGCCTGACATGGGCGATTACGCGGAACAGGTGGCCCGCTACCGAGATACCTACGGCGTGATCTGACCACGCGGACTGGAGACAACGCCGATGTACCGATGGTTACTAACTGCTCTGTGCCTGACTCTGGCCGCCCCGGTCACGGCCGAGATGTACCGTTATGAGACAGAAGACGGCAAAACGGTCATGAGCAACACCCTGCCGCAGGAAGCGCTTCAGCAGGGTTATGAAGTGCTCAACACCAGCGGACGGGTCATCGAGACGGTACCGCCACCGCCTACCGAAGAGGAGCTGGCCGAGCGCCGCCGCGAACGCGAACGCCAAAAAAAGCTGGAACAGAAACGCGAGGCGCAGAAAAAGCGCGACCGCCAGCTTCTGCGCCAGTACAGCGCCCCGGACGATGCTGTGCGTGCGCTGCACCGCAAGCTGCGTGAGCGCTTCGGGACTGTTCGACTCAAGCTCGCCAACATCCGCAACATCGAGGGCCAGATCAAAAATCTCCAGAACCGCGCCGCCAACCAGGAACGAGCGGGCCGGGAAGTGGCTGACTCCCTGCGGCAAAAACTCGAACGACTGCGTGCGGAAAAAGCCGCTCTGCTGAACGAGATCCAGAATGAAATCGACGAAGCCGAAACAACCCGGGCGGATTATCGGGACAGGGTTGAACGCCTGGAAACCCTGACTGACAAGGACCGGACCCTGCCTCTGACCATTCCTGAGGAGGAGACAGCTCGCGAGGAGCTGGCTACGGTGGGTAAGTAAATCCCATAAAAACGGGCAGTGGCTTTCGCCACTGCCCGCCTGAGCTCAAACCGTCTGCCTATTTACGCCGAGGCTTGGCTCTCAGTCTGCTTCTTGGCACCACCAGTGCCCTTCTTCGCACCACTGGCCTGCTTCTGGCCACTCGTCTGAGCCTCGCTGCTGCTCTGCTGCTCAGCCTTCTGTTGCGTCTGCGCGGCTTCGCTGTCAAAACGGCCGATCAGGTTGTCAGCATAGTCACCCAGCCGCTTATTCCATACGCGCAGGGCTTCATACGCTGTATTGGCGTAGTCGTCGTGCTTGGAGCGCACGGACGTCACACTGTAGCTCTTGGCCTGCTTTTCCACCTTCTCAGCAAGCTCAAAAGGACGCTCGGCCAGGTTCTTGTGCTGCTTCTCAACCGTGTTGATGCCTCTTTCGATAACGTCCTGAACCTGCTGTTGATAATCGCGAATCTTACTCATGATGAACCTCCTTGGGATCGATCGGTTCGACGCGTCTGCGCCAATTGATTACTTCACCATGGACGTTACGGCGAATAATTAGAATACGCATACTAACGGTGTAAAAAGGTGGGGTTGCAGGCGCTCGGGATAACGCCATAATGGCGACCATACTGTAACACTCAGCGTCACCATACCCTGAAGCGACACGTCCATGATTGAGCTTAGCAAAGACCGCCCTGTCGTCCTGGTGGACGGCTCCTCCTATCTGTTCCGCGCCTTCCATGCCCTGCCACCGCTGGCCACCTCCACAGGCCAGCCCACAGGAGCAATTAAAGGCGTAATCAGTATGATCCGGCGACTGCAACAGGACTACCCAGGTTCCCCGATTGCCGTGGTTTTCGACCCCCGGGGCAAGACCTTCCGGCATGAGATGTATGAGGCCTATAAGGCCAACCGTCCGGCGATGCCCGAGGAGCTGGCAGGGCAGATCAAGCCCATACACGAGATCATCCGCGCCATGGGTCTGCCACTGCTCATTGAAGATGGCATGGAGGCGGATGATGTGATCGGAACCCTGGCCAACGAAGCCACGGACAAGGGCGTGGACGTGATCATCTCGACGGGTGACAAGGACATGGCACAGCTGGTCAGCAACCATGTCTCGCTGATCAACACCATGAACGAAACCACCATGGACCGGGACGGCGTCATCGAAAAGTTCGGCGTGAAGCCCGAGCAGATCGTGGACTATCTGGCCCTGGTGGGCGACAGCGTGGACAACATTCCGGGCGTGACCAAATGCGGGCCCAAGACCGCTGTGAAGTGGCTCCAGCAGTATGGCGACCTGGATAACCTGATGGCTCACGCGGATGAGGTGGGCGGCAAGATTGGCGACAACCTGCGGGCCGCGCTGGATCAGCTGCCGCTGAGCCGGGACCTGGCGCGCATCCGCACGGAGCTGGATCTGGGCTATAGCATCGAGGCGCTGGATCCGGAGCCGGTGGACCAGGATCAACTGCTGGACCAATTCCGGGAGATGGAATTCCGCGGCTGGATTAACGAAATGGAAAACGGCAGCGACACTGAGTCATCCGGTTCGCCGGCTCCAGCCCAGGTAAGCACCGAGTACCACACGGTTCTGGATCAGCAAGCGCTGGACACCTGGCTCAGCACCCTGCGCCAGGTGCCCGCCTTCGCTTTTGATACGGAAACCACCAGCCTCAACTACATGGACGCACGCATTGTCGGTGTGTCCTTCGCTGTTGAGGCGGGCGTCGCGGCCTACGTGCCTCTGGGCCACAATTATCTGGGCGCACCGGAGCAGCTGCAATGCGAGGCGGTACTGGAACAGCTGCGACCGCTTCTGGAAGACCCGGAGTGCATCAAGATCGGCCAGAACCTCAAATACGACATCAACGTCCTGGCCAATCACGGCTTGACCCTGCGCGGTGGCATTGAAGACACCATGCTGCAGTCCTATGTGCTGAACGCTTCCGGCTCACGCCATGACATGGGGACTCTGGCCCGGCGCTATCTGGAGCGCGAGGTCACAAGCTTCCAGAGCATTGCGGGCAAGGGGGCCAAACAGAAGCGCTTTGACGAGATAGAGCTGGAGACCGCCGGCCACTACGCCGCCGAGGACGCGGACATCACCCTGCAGCTGTACGAAATCCTGCGCCCACGCCTGCGGGCCGATCAGGCCCTGGAATCGGTCTACCACGACATCGAGCTGCCACTGGTGCCGGTACTCGCCCATATGGAATACCGCGGCACCCTGGTGGACGCCAATCTGCTTGCAACTCAGAGCGGCGAACTGGCCGAACGCATGAAGGCGTTGGAGGAACAAGCCTGGGAGCAGGCCGGCGAAGAGTTCAATCTGGGCTCGCCGCAGCAGCTGCAGAAGGTGTTCTACGATAAACTGGGCATGCCGGTACTGAAGAAGACGCCCAAGGGCGCCCCCTCCACAGCGGAATCAGTACTGCAAGAACTGGCGGAGGACTACGAGCTGCCACGCCTGATCCTCGAGCACCGCAGCCTGAGCAAGCTCAAATCCACCTACACCGACCGGTTACCGGAGGTGATCACCCCGCGCACCGGGCGCATCCACACCTCCTACCACCAGGCGGTGACGGCCACGGGGCGGCTGTCCTCTTCAGATCCGAACCTGCAGAACATTCCCATCCGCACCGAAGAGGGCCGGCGCATCCGTCAGGCGTTCATCGCACCGGAAGGTTACTCGCTGATCGCGGCGGACTATTCGCAGATTGAACTTCGCATCATGGCGCACCTGTCCGGGGATCAGGGGCTACTGAACGCCTTTGCCCATGGCGAGGATATCCATAAGGCCACAGCCTCAGAGGTGTTCGGTGTGTCGCGGGACGACGTCAGTGATTCCCAGCGCCGGGATGCCAAGGCGATCAACTTCGGGCTCATCTATGGTATGTCGGCCTGGGGACTGGGTCGCCAGCTGGACATCCCCCGGGATGAGGCCCAGGGCTACATTGACCGCTATTTCGAGCGTTACCCGGGGGTGCTGGCGTACATGGACCGGATCCGCAAGACAGCCCATGAGCAGGGCTATGTGGAGACGCTTTTCGGGCGGCGGCTCTACCTGCCGGAGATCAACAGCCGCAACGGGCAGCTGCGCCAGGGCGCAGAGCGTACCGCCATCAACGCGCCCATGCAGGGCACGGCGGCGGACATCATCAAGAGGGCGATGGTGATGGTTGAGGACAGGATCGCGGATTCCGGGTTTGATGCCCGGATGACAATGCAGGTGCATGACGAGCTGATTGTGGAGGTTCGGGAGGATCAGGTTTCGCAACTGAGTTCTTTGCTGGAGGAGCTGATGAGTGGGGCGGCTGATCTGGCGGTACCTTTGCTTGTGGAGGCTGGTGTTGGGAAGAACTGGGATGAGGCCCACTGAGGTGATATCCCCGGGTAGTCTCGCTGCTAAGGAAAACAACCAGGACTTCTCATGAAAATTGCCTGGAAACACGAATGGCAGGCCTTCTGGCTCTGTATGGGCTTCATCAGCCGTATTCCGATGCTGGCGCGGATTGATTATTCGCAGCAGCTGATGAACCACAGCAGTATGTATTTCCCGCTGGCAGGGCTGGTGCTGGGGGCGCTCTATGCGCTGGTGTATCAGGCGTTGATGGCGCTCTTCCCTTTAGTGGTGGCTGTCATCGGGGTGGTGATCGTCCATCTGTGGCTCACCGGGGCCTTTCATGAGGACGGGCTGGCGGATGCGGTGGATGCGCTCGGGGGCGGGTTCACTGTGGACAAGCGCCTTTCGATCATGAAGGACAGCCGCATTGGCACCTACGGAACGGTCGCTCTGGTCGGGGCGCTGGCGTTGAAGGTGGCGTTACTGGTGGAGCTCGCGCCACTGCCGGTCTGGGCGGTGCTGTTGTTTACGCCAGCCCTGGCGCGCATGACGCCGTTATTTCTCATGGCAGTGATGCCGTATGTGACGGAGTCGGATACGAGCAAGACCAAGCCGGTAGCCAATACGTTCCCGATGCCCCGCCTGGCGGTGGCGACGGTGTTCAGCGTGCTGCTGACGGGGGCGGGTGTGTGCTGGCTGCCAGAGCTGATGATGGCCTTTGTGGTGTCTACCACACTGGTGGGCGTGCTTTGGGGGTGGCAGCTGCACCGCGCTCTCGGTGGGTATACCGGTGATGCGCTCGGTGCGTCCATCGTCCTGACGGAACTGTCACTGCTGGCCCTTCTGGTGGCGCTGTAGTCAGGCCGCGGCTTCACGCGCCTTTTTGATGCGGTCGTAGGCGTTGGCGATCTCCTGCGTCTTCTCTTCCGCCATCTCGCGCATGCTTTCGGGCATGCCGCGACCAGCGAGCTTGTCCGGGTGGTTCTCGCTCATCAGCTTGCGGTAGGCTTTCTTGAGTTCCGCATCGCTCGCCTCCGGGGAAACCCCGAGCACCTTGTAGGCATCGTCCAGTGACTGTTGCTGTTCTGCCGCGCTGCCAGCCGCGCCACCGCGCAGCAACGCCTCGAGCTGCTCCACCTGGCTTTCCGACAGCCCCAGCCCGCGGGCAATGCGCACCAGCATCTCGTGTTCGTTCTCGTGCACTTCACCGTCGGCGGCTACAGCGGCCACCTGCACCTGCAGGAACATCTGCAACAGCCCGCTCTGGCCGCCGCTGCGGCGCAGAAATTCGCGCAGTTCGGCATCCAGATCAAAGTCATCGGACTTGCCGCGATTGAAGGCGGTTTTTGCGGCGTCACGCTGACTCTGGCTCAGGTTAAAGCGCTCGAACAGACCTTCGGCCACCTGGATCTCATCCTCGGTAACAACGCCATCGGCCTTGCAGAGCGCACCCATGACCGCAAAGACGGACTCCATGAAACGTGATTGCACAGCGCGGATGCGCTTATACAGCTTCAGACGGCCCCAGTAGACCAGGCCAGCGCCCATGAGCGCCCCTATGATGGCACCGCCCAACCCAAACGCCGAACCGATCAGGCCACCGATCAGGATCGCAAGGAACATTCAGACTCTCTCCATTGGTAACCCGCGAAATTGCCGCCATGGTAAAGCAATGCCCGGGCGCAGGACAGACGCATCAAAGAAGTAGCACCAACAGGACTGCTACGGTCACTGCCAGCACCAGCGATACGCCCTGCCAGAACCGCACCGGATCCCGTTCTGCCAGAGGCAGTGGGGCCTGCTTTTGGGCGTTGGGGTAGCGGAGGTTAAAAGTGAACTCCGATAGCGCCTCGTGGCGCCTGTTCGGGTCCGGATGCAGCGCTCTGCGCAGCACACCATCGAGCCAGATGGGCAGCTCCGGGTTGTAGTTGCGAACCGAGTGATAGCGCAGGCGATTCAGGGCAGCCCGGTTTCGGGCCTGAGCTACCTCCGTACCATACGGCAGCTGACCGGTTAGCATCTGATAGGTGATCACGCCCAATGAATAGATGTCCGACCGGGCCGTGCCCTGGCGCTCCAGAAAATACTCCGGAGCGGAATAGGCCGCAGTGCCCAGCGGCCCCTCATCAATGGTGCCCGGGAACATTTCCATGACGCCTGGAACCCGAGTAGAGCCGAAATCGATCAGCTTGGCAGTACCCTCCTGATCAACCATCACATTGGCTGGGCGCAGGTCCCGGTGGATCATCTCCAGGCGGTGAAACGCCTGCAGTCCGCTGGCGATCTGCTCCACCATAGCGCGGACAGTCTCAAGCGTCGGTCGCGGGTTATCTGTCATCCACTGGGCCAGGGTTTGACCCTCGATGAACTCCATGACGGTGTAGAGACAATGACGTTCATGGGATGGCGGGCGGGCACTGGCCACGTGCCCATGATTGAGCCGCTGGGCGATCCATTCCTCCATCAGGAAACGCTCCAGCTGGCCTGCGTTATCACGCACTTCCGTGGCCGGTGCCTTCAACGCCACCCACTCCCCGGTAGTCTCATTCACCGCCAGATAGACATGGCTGCGAGCACTGGCGTGCAGTTGCCGCAGGATCCGGTAGCCCTCAAACATCAGGGGCGGATTCAGCGCAGGCGGAAATGGCAAGCCAATCAGGTACTGGACAGCCTCGACTGGCTGTGCCTGTTCCGGGACGCTGTCCACGCGCACCACCTGCACCGTGAGATTGTCGTCACTGCCGTTTTTACAGGCCTGATCCAGGATCCGGCGAGCCACTCCGTCAAGATCTTCGCCACCTTCACTGATCGCCTGCGCCATGGCTGGCGCCGGTGTGAACTCATGCACACCGTCCGTGGTCAGTATGAACACATCTCCTGGCTGGATGCCGAGGCGAAGGTAATCGATCTCAACGCGCTCATCCCCGCCCATCGCCCGAGCCAGATGGCTTTCTTCCCGGGAGATCCAGAGCCGGTGATCCTCTGTAAGCTGCTCCAGGGTTCCGCCCTGTAACCGGTAGATGCGGCTGTCGCCCACATGGAAAAGATGCGCGAAAGTGCCCTTGAACACCAGGGCACTGAGGGTGCAGACGTAGCCGCGGTCCATGTCGTATCGATACTGGCTGCGCCGGGTCTGAGCATGAAGCCAGGAGTTGGTTGCGGCGATCACCCGCTGAGCGGCGGTGCTGACGGACCAAGCCTCGGGGGTAGCATAGTAGTCCTCAAAGAAGCCAGCGACTGCCGCCTGGCTGGCAACCTGACTTACATCACTGCTGCCGATGCCGTCCGCCAGGGCAACAGCAACGCCTTTGGTTTCCAGTTCACCGCTTTGCGGACGGCATGCACCATAAAAGTCCTGGTTGACACTCTTTTGCCCCTTGCTGGAGCACTGCCCCAAGGAGACTGTAAGCTTGGATGCCATGATTGCGGGGCCGCCTTGCCTTGCCGGGTGAATGACCCAACGGTCTATGCATGTGCGGTACCAGCATCAGGAACTGCCCAGCCAGCAGCGATAGAACCAGGCCATCACGCCGCCCTCCGAGCGCCCACGCTCGATTTCTTCACGATACTCGGCGACATCCTCACCTGCAGCCTCTCGAGCCTGCAACTGCTGCTGCAGGCGCTGATACTCACTATCGGTCAACGGAGGGTGTTGAGCTGGCTTCATATTGACGTAGGCTGCGGGCCCACCGCCGACGCTGCACATCAGGATGTTGCCGCCGGCCACCGTTGTATTGCTGGCGCTTTCGGACGCTGTGGCGCTTGCAGCAGCCTCCCCGGCCTCAGAAGCAGATGTGGTGTCCGCTTCCTCCTGAGACTGCGATTCAGGTCCAGATTCAGATTCAGGTTCAGGTTCAGGTTCAGGCTCAGGTTCAGGCTCAGGTTCAGGTTCAGGCTCAGGCTCAGGTTCCGGCTCCGGTTCCGGCTCAGGTTCCGGCCCAGGCTCCGGTTCCGGCTCAGGCTCGGGTTCAGGTTCTGGCTCAGCCTCAGGTTTCCGAGCCGCGTCACCGTTTTCCCCGGTACGGTTCTGATCGTCGCCGCCACTCCCGGACTGCCCGGAATCAGCCGCCTGTCCGGTGGCCTCATCCGAGCCCGTTTCGGGCTCATCAGGTGTGGATCCATTGCCGGAGGAAGAACGCTCGTCCTGACCTTCCGTGGCTTGCGTGATCTGTGGTTCGGGGGACCCCGATGTCTCCGCGGTTTTCCGTGATTCCGCCTTGCTGGTGTCGGTCGTTTGATCACTGTAATCCGACTGCCAGTAACCGCCGGCACACCCTGTCAGGGCGAGCGACGTAATAGCCAATAACACCGTGCGTTTCATTAAGAGCCCCGTCGTATTGGATTATTGTTCAGAATGACGTGCTGGTTCGCATTAGAGCTAATTTCTAACATGACTGCCAGAAAGTCAGCGTGTCAGGGCGCACACTTCAATGAATCTGTCACGGCCCGGGCCCGGAACATGCCGATCCATCCAGCCATGCCACCACCTCGCGCGCGGCGGGATGATCCCAGAGGGCATAGATATCGCGCAGGCGCTGCTTGTCACGACTCGCCGAGTGCCGACCCGCGTCCTGAAGCACTGGCAGGTCCGCAAACATCTGTGCCGCCAGGGATTCTCCAAGCACCTCAACCATCGCCGCGAGTGTGGATTCCATGTACTGGTAAGCGTTGCCTTGATGATAGCTGTCGGCCAGTGTGAGGGCGGGAATGCACGAGAGCGTGGGCTGCAGGGCGGGGTTGATGGCGTGGGCGGAACACAGAGGCGCAATCGCTGCTGGACGGCCAGTGAAACCGCGCAGGTGCAGGTGGTCGGCCAAGGCGCTACTGTCATTGACTGGGTAATTATCCCAGAGGAAGGGGCGGCGCTGGAGCTGATCCGCCACCCGTTCCAGATGCCCGGATGACCATTGGCGGGCACAGATTTCCTCGCCCGCCCAGGCAATTTCAATGCTGCTGTCGAGCAACGCGCCCAGCGTTTCCAGATAGCCTGCCGGACGGCGACCGAAGAGCGCATCCAGCATGGGATCATCCGAATAATAGCTGGGGCAGACAATGATCCGCTCCGCGGCGCAATGCGCACGTACCCAGTGAACCAATTCCACCTGACGGGCTGCGAGCTCCGGAAGATCCGCGAGCGCGTCATCAAACTGGATCACCAGATCCTGGACGCCGATCCCATCGAGGAACTGCAGCCGGTGCAGCAGGGCCTGGCGTATGATGTCGTCAAAGGAGGCAAGTGCCCCGAGGGGGCTCAGCCCCACCCCGAAACGGACGCCCTGCATCCGGCAAGCCGAGGCAAACTCTGCCATCGCGGCCTGCGTCTTTTCGGATACAGGCTCAAACCACTGCTCGCGCAGCAGGGGGTCGCCCTTGGGAGCGTAAATGTAGAACCCATAGCCGTGATAACTCAGCCGCTCCATCACACGCCGGCGTGTGCTCCAGGACCACACCGGCCCGTAAAAGCCCTCGATGATGCCAAGCGGTGGCAGCATACCCCTCCCGACGATTCTGGTTGAGACACTGGACCGCAGAGTGCGGCTAGCGGAGCAGGAGCAGCGGTATCCGGGTCCGGCGCAGCATATCCGTCGTCGTGCTGCCCACCAGAAGATGCCGGATGCGGGAATGACCATAGGCCCCCATTACCAGCATATCGATGCCCTGCTCCTGCTGGTAGGCATGCAGCGTACTCTCCACTTCACCCGCACGGATAGCTCCCTCAGCTTCGTGGCCGGCCCCGCGCAGGGTCTCGAGCGCCCACTCCAGCTGGGCTCGGTTATCCGCAAGGTCCGCGCCCACGATAAGAACGTGTACGGTGACACCTTCGAACAGTGGGCTCCGTGCCAGCAACTCCACGCCCTTGCGAGTGGTCCTGTTGCCATCAAAGGCCATCAATACCTTTTCCGGACGGTTGAAAGAGTCCGGCACCATCAGGATGGGGCGATGGAGGGTGCGGATCACCCGTTCCAGGTTAGAGCCCAGGTGCTCACTCGCCTGGTCAACGCCCTCGCCCCGCTTACCGAGTACCAACAGGCGAGTCTCATCCTGGAGTTCTTCCAATGTCTCCACCAGCGTGCCGTTGCGCTGGCGGGTGCCGGCCGCGTTCACGCCGTACTCTGTGGCCCGCTCCTTGGCTGACTGCAACATCAGCCGCCCCTGCTCCTGGGCCACCCTCGCCCGCTCCTCATCAAGACGTGACAGTTCCTCCATCAAGTGTTCGCGTGCGCCCAGACTGAGGTTGCCGGAAAGATCCTGCTCCGACGGGGCGGCATGGTTGTCGTTCACATGCAGGAAGGTCAGCGGCACTTCGAGTGCCAGGCTGGCCCAGGCGGCGCAGTCGCAGACCGCTTGCGAGAACTGTGAGCCGTCGATCGCGGCCATTACCTTTTCAGTCATGTCATTCCTGTTGTTGTTATCGTCTTCAGCCATTCAATGGCCTCCCATCAGCTTCTCGACAGCGGCCGGATCATCATGCACGGCATAGCGGTCGACGATGGTGGCGCTGGCTTCGTTGAGGCCGACCATTTCCACGGCCGTACCCTCGCGACGGAACTTGATTACCACCCGGTCCAGCGCCTCAACAGCGGTGATATCCCAGAAGTGGGCGCGGGACAGGTCGATGGTGACGCGTTCCACGGTTTCCTTGAAATCAAAGGCATCCATGAAGCGTTCCGATGAGGCGAAGAATACCTGACCCACCACGCGGTAGATACGGTGCCGCCCTTCATGGGCCTCCTCAGAGCCAACATACAGGATCTGGCCCACTTTGTTGGCGAAGAACATCGCAGCCAGGAGCACCCCAACGAAAACACCAATCGCAAGGTTATGGGTACCCACAGTCACCGCCACCGTCGCCAGCATCACGATATTGGTACTCATGGGGTGCTTCTTCAGATCGCGAATAGACTCCCAGCTGAAGGTACCTATGGCTACCATAATCATGACCGACACCAACGCCGCCATCGGTATCTGCGAGACCCAGTCCGCCAGAAAGACGACCATGATCAGGAGAACCACGCCGGCAAACAGAGTAGACATACGGCTACGGCCACCGGACTTGATGTTGATAACTGACTGGCCAATCATCGCACACCCGGCCATGCCCCCCAGCAGGCCGGAACCAATGTTGGCAATGCCCTGGCCCCGGCATTCGCGGTTCTTGTCGCTTCGGGTGTCAGTCAGATCATCCACGATGGTGGCGGTCATCATGGATTCCAGCAGGCCCACCACCGTCAGCATCAGGGCAGTGGGGAAAATAATCTTCAGAGTTTCCAGATTGAGCGGAATCTCCGGCCACAGGAATACCGGCAGGCTGTCCGGCAGTTCGCCCATATCGCCCACGCTACGGATGTCCATGCCGGTCACCATATAGACCGCCGTCAGCACCACAATGCATACCAGCGGCGACGGAATGGTGCGGCCAATGCCCGGAATCCAGGGGACCCCGTAGATGATAACCAGCCCCGCCACGGTCATGGCATAGACATGCCAGGTAACACCTGTGAGCTCCGGCAGCTGGGCCATGAAGATCAGGATCGCCAGGGCGTTAACGAATCCTGTTACCACTGAGCGCGAGACAAAGCGCATCAGGTCGGCAAGCTTAAGATAACCGGCGATGATCTGCAGCACACCCGTCAAAAGCGTGGCCGCCAGCAGGTACTGGAGCCCGTGCTCTCTAACCAGGGTAACCATCAGCAGTGCCATGGCGCCGGTAGCCGCCGAGATCATGCCGGAGCGCCCGCCGGCAAAGGCGATCACAACGCAGATGGCGAAGGAGGCGTACAATCCCACCTTGGGGTCAACACCGGCAATGATGGAGAAAGCGATTGCCTCGGGAATCAACGCGAGGGCCACAACGATGCCCGCCAGGGCATCGCCCTTAAGGTTGGAGAACCAACCCAGTTTCAACTTTTCGTACATGGTAAAGCCTGATCTGGAAGGGAGCTGGAAATCGGCAGAGCCGATGTCATCAAAGGCGCGAAATCATACAGCAAAAAAGGCCCTACGCCACCCTGAACGCCTTTAGCGCGTTTTAACTCCAGCCCTTCATGGATCGGGCTTAGCCACCTCGAACGGTTGATCTGGCTCTGGCCGATGCGGTTCTGTTCTGAAGGACATACTGATTGAACAGCGTTCGCCCGCTGCGGAGCGTGCTGTTGCGCAGGAGCCATACATGACCTATCGGCTGATACGCTACTCGGCCATTCTATGTCTGCTCATCCCCTTGGCGAGCGCTGTTACCGCCGAGGAGACCCGAAAGCCACCGAATGAGCGATTGAAGCTTGTTACCGGGCCACACTATCCGCCTTTTGCGGCCGATTATCTCCCCTACAAAGGCCTTGCGCCCTTTATCGTTACCCGGATCCTGGAAGACAGGGAGCAGACTGTCACTGTTGACATGCGCCCCTGGAAGCGAGCCTACCGAGAAACCCTTAAAGGCCACTATGATGCCATCCTGCCTTATGTTGAATCGCCTGCTCGCAGGCAGGACTACCTGTTTTCAATTCCCATCTTCGCGGTAGACAGCTTTGCGTATGTGGCCGCTGATTCGAAGCTGGATGCCGATTCGCTGGAAGGGCTCAGAGGGCGAACCTATTGCAACCCTATTGGCTTCACAGACGAGGATGCGCTTCAGGCTATGCGCTCAAACGGCGAGCTGGTTCGGATCAAAGCGGCTACCCTTAAAAGCTGCTTCCGAATGCTTAAGGCAGGGCGTGTCGATTTCGTGAAAATCAATGCCTATGTGGCGGACTACGTCATTGCCGCAAGTGATCTCAAGCCTGATGCAATAAGACCACTGCCTTTTGTGGTCGAGACGGTCTCACTTCACCTGATGGTGCCAAAGACACGTCCGGATGCTGAGGCACTGATCAGCACGTTCAACCGGCGCCTCAAGTCCATGGATCACAGAGGCCGGATTGAGGTGCTGAAAGGTGATTACCTGGAGGCAATCACCCCGGCCAATGCCACTAGCGACCGAGCACACCGGATCGGGCCAGAAGCTGCTCAGGGCTACAGCCGGTAATCACAGCCCCTGAGTGCCCCCGCGCAACCAGTTATGCACATAGGCCAACTTGTGGCGGCCATGCTCAGAGAGCACAAACGGATAGATGTCTGACAGACCCATGGAGCGGTTCACGTGGTTAACACCCCCAGTGAGCGCCACCGCGGTCTGGATCAGCCGTTGGGGATCAGACTCTGAATAAGGTTCCCAGCCGGGTTGGCAAAAACACGCCTCAGGGAACGCCTCTACAAAGGCCCCATTAAGAGCCGCCCTGCCAATCCCGTACAATAGCCATCTGGAAAAGATGCTGGTCCAGCCGGAAAACCACGCCAGCCGGTGTAATTTCCTCGATGATCAATTCCCCAACCCGCGCCCCTTCACCCAGCATCCGGTTATTAATCATTACCTTGCGAGAAGATGGCGTGGAGGACCAGACGTGGCCATTGAACGTCATCTCGGGCACTCGCCGCTGGACCGAGCGGGGCATATCATGGATCGGTGGCACATTCTCTGGCGGGTTCCGGTCAGTCTCTGCGGATCCGGTTTCCGTCGACTCGCCGGATGGCGCCGGTGCGTCTCTATCCGCACGCGCGTTCTCCTGATCTGGCGGCTCCGGAGCGGTCGCCGCCGTCGTCTCTTCCTCCGGTTGAGGGCTTGGAACCGGTACTGGTTCAGCCGCTACCTCAGCCTCATTGCCCGGATCGGAATCAGGCCATACGAGGTAGGCCACCACGGCGGCGTTGGCCATCAACGCCACCGCCAGAAGGTAAGGCCAGATCTCACGATGCTTGCCTGGGGTGGACGCGAACGAGACGCGGTGACCCGCCACCTCCGGATCCGTGTTAGAGCGTTCGGCCTCGGATTTTTTCAAGGCATCCAGAATATAGGACATGGGATAGCCTCAGCCTGATGACGCATCTGTTGATGCACTAGAAAGCGTTGGAACGGAACGCCCCATGTAATGGTTAAGGCGGATGATCGTCAGGGGGCCGACTACACCGTCCGTCCGCAGCCCTTCCCGGCGCTGGAAGGCCATAACCCGTGGTTCGAGGCTGCCATCGGACGAGTCAGGAACCAGTGACAGGGCCGCTTCTGCCTTGCCCAGGGCCTGATGCAGCCAGAGTTCACGGTTGCGGGTGGTCCCGGGCTCAATTACCCGGGACTCCCAAGGCGGCACGCGCCAGAGCAGCGAGTAATCTCCGAACCAGACTTCATCCAGGGCATCGCGAGAAACCCATCGCCGTTCGTTTCCCACCTCTAAGCGTATCCTGTCCGACTCCAGCGCCAGCAGAACCGCGTGCACCGGCTCTCCCCGCTGGTTGATCAGTTCCAGAACGGCGGGCCGGTCGAGTACTGCCAGACTGCGCCAGTTACCCTGCCTGTGAAGGCACCCCAGCCCGCGGTTCTGCCCCCAGTCGCAGGCCTGGCCGTGCTCACTCGGACGGTAGTCATAGCCCCACACATCGAACAGGGTTGCATAGGCCCTGGTACGTGAGGCTTCGGAGCTCAAAGCACCAAGGGACAGGCCAGACGTCCGGTTGTTGCCCGGGCTGGCTTCCCGCATGACCTGGCCTTCATCCGTCCGCTTGTCAGCTTCCGCAACCATGAGGTCGTCCATACCAACCAGGGCAAACGCCGGCACCCATTCAGCCACTTCGTCCTTTGCCGCCATTGTCACTATGCCGGCTGCCACCGTGACCAGAAACACGGTGAGCCCCAGCTTAAATTCAGGCCGGCCATTACCAACGCGGCCCGCAGAGAACCACCGCGCACGCCCATCCCCCCGGACCTCCCGCGCCGCGCGACGGACCGTGGCGGCATTGATGGTGAGGGAGTTGCACGTATAGGCGCCCAGCAGACTGCGGTCGCAGATCAGGTTAATCAACCGGGGAATGCCATGACTGCGCCGGTAAACCGCTGCCAGGGCACGCCTACTGAAAATCGTGCCCTTCTGGCCGGCTACGGACAGCCGATAGGCGATGTAGTTGTAGGTTTCCCTGCGGCTCAGCTGATCGAGGTGGTAGCGGGCGGTGATGCGCTGGGAGAGCTGACGAAGCCGGGGGCTGTCGAGCATGGTGGCCAGTTCCGGCTGGCCCAGCAGCGCGATCTGGACCAGCTTTTTCTCTGAGGTTTCCAGGTTGGTCAGCAGTCGTACCTGTTCCAGAACCTCGACGGACAGGTTCTGCGCTTCATCAATCACGACCAGCGTATGCCGGCCCCGAGCGTGAGCCTTCAGGAGGTAGTCATTGAGCTGGTTGATCAGCCCCATGATCGAGTGTTCTTCCGCCTCCGGCAAGCCCAGTTCACGACAGATGGTCGCCAGCAGTTCGCGAGCACTGACCCTGGGGTTGAGCACCAGTGCGATATCCACATGCTCAGGGATCTCTTCCAGAAAACGCCGGCAGAGCGTCGTTTTCCCGGTCCCCACCTCTCCGGTGAGAACCACAAACCCACCCTGGCCCGATACCCCATAAAGAAGATGGGCCAGCGCCTCCTGATGGCGTTCGCTGAGATAGAGGTACCTGGGGTCGGGCGCGATGGTGAAAGGCGATTCGCTGAACCCGAAGAATTCGTTATACATGCGCTTACTGCGATTTGATCAAAAAGTCAGAGTCAACGACACGATAACGCAGGCATACCTGAATGTCCTCGCTAAAACGCTACAGCTCCACCCCGAAATGGCCCAGTACAACCACCACGAGCCAATAGCTCAGCGCCGTCGCACCTATGGACAACGCCATGCTGAGGTAGAAGTTCACGCCGTTAGTCAGCAGCACCGGTAACGCAATGAACAGGACCAGCGATGGCAGCACCAGCCAGACAATACTCACCGACAGATCGCTGATTCTGCCGATATCGCCGGTCTCCACGTAGATCCAAAGGATGGCGAGCACCGAGGTGAGCGGCACGGAGGCCAACACCGCGCCGATGAACGAACTTCGTTTGGCCACCTCTGAAATGAGCACAACGAGAACAACGGTGATCCCGAGCTTGGTGATGTAATAAGCCAACCGTTCGCACTCCTTATTGATGGACTGGCCCTTCGCGCTCTGCGCTGCAGCCAGCTTAACAGCGCCGGCTGACTAACGCATGCCATGCCTGTCCCGTTCAGGTATCGATATTAAGCTGATTATTATTCATCAACTCCTGAATAAAGTCCTGTGAGCTTTCCCCGTCCATGCTTACGTTCTGAAGTGTCACGATTTGGTCGGCGTTGGCCTTATTGCCCCCAAGATCACCGTCGCTATTAAGATACAGGGTCGTATTGCTGCCATCCTCCTCCGCCATGATGTAACCCTCCAGGCTCGCCTCATCCTCTTCTCCCTGCAGCAGATCCGCAAAGTCCAGACGATCCGCCTCGCTGTTACTAGTAACATTGCCCTTGGTAAAGTCAGTAACGGTGTCCTGCGCGGGAGTGATTTGCGATCCCTGATCGCCGAGTTCCCAGCGGAAAGTATCGGCGCCTAGACCACCGGTGAGAATGTCATTGCCGGCGCCGCCGGTGAGAATATCGTTAGCACTAACACCCTCAAGCCGGTCCTCACCGCCAGTGCCGGTGACAATCACAGAATTCCAGCTCGCGTCGGCATTAACATCGTCAAAGCTGTTATCGCCATTAACCTGATCCTCCCAATTCAGATCACCCACGGCGTCCGCATTATCCTCCACATAGTTTTCACCGTCTGGATTCAGTCCTGGCTGGTCAAAGAAAGCCGGAGCTTGCTGCCCACTCAACACGGTGTTGCCAGCCTCAACTTGCCACTCACCATCATCGTTTTTGGAAAAGGTGACATCGGTTTCATCGCTCAGATTGTTATTAAGCGTTCCACCATTGGGAATGATAAAGAACCCAACCTCACTCTCAGCGTAACCAGTCAGTTCAAACACATCGCCCTGATTCGCATTGGATGAGTTCGCCCAGATGACCTTTCCATCTTTGGGCGTACCATCTTCATTCTTCACGTAATACCCCAGACTGTTGTTATAGCCGGCCTCACCGTCGTAATTCGTCAGAACGAGTGTCTGCTCAGTGCTGGGTGTGGCTGGTGTCAGATCAACCGTTTGCGTCGTTGTGGCGCTATCGCTGTTCGATTGCTCGGTTGAGATTGCTTCAACAGTCAGCGTTGCCGAGTCACTGACTTCGCTGGGGACCGTTAACGACAGTGCGCTAATATCCCAGTCGGTGACATCGATACTGGTATCTCCAGCCTCAGCCTTGAATGCATGGCCATTACCATCGGTTAACTCAGAGCCAACCGGCAGATCGTTAACAACAAGCGCCAAGGACTCTGAGCCGTCGGTATCGACCAAAGACGAATCAATCGCCACATCATAACTGTAGCTGGTCTTGGACAGGGCCAGGTCATCGATGAATATGCCTCGCCCGTCTGGCTGATCATTGTCAGAAGCCTCACGCAGAACGATAGTCTGTTCAGTACCATCTCCCTCAAAGGTAACACTGCCGCTACGCCAGCTGGCCTCGTTCAGTGAACTACCATCTTCAGAGAAGGTGCCAACGACCTCACCATCCACTACAACCTCGAAAACATTGATTGACTCGTCGAAGCCAGGGCGTGGGCTGTACTGAAAGTCTAGGGTGTATTGAGCGTCATTCTCTGTTTGAACGCTGCGCTGAATACTGGGTGCATTTTTAAAAGTAGTCGAGTTATTCAACTCTATGTACTGGGAACCAACCGCCGCGTCTGTGCCATAGGTCTCATCACGAAGCTCTATCGCCTCAGCACCGGGGCCCGGAATCCAGCCATCTACCTCATCGACAAATCCGTCCGTAGCTGTCTCCGAGTCCAGATCACTGCGGTAGAACTCATTAAGTACAGGTACTCCCTGAGATACAGAGAGATTCAGGTCTGGTTTATCGGCAACCGCCGTGATGCTCAGGTCCAGTTTTCCTGTTGCCTGACCTCCATTGCCGTCTTGAACGGTATAACCCACCTCCGGGACACTACCACTCCAATCGGCAGTTGGCTCAAAAATGTAGTCACCGTTTTCTTCTAATTTGAATGTCCCCTCAGCCAGACCAACCGAATCGCCTGCTGCATAAGAGCTATTACCGACTTCGAAACCCGTTACAGTCAGATTATCGCCATCCTTGTCACTGTCGTTGCCTAGCACGTTTCCAGTGATGGACTTGTCTTCATTTGCAGAGGCTGAATCGTTTTCTGCAACCGGCGCAGAATTGATGCTCTGGTCATCACCCACACCTTCATTTCCAGCCAGATCGATGAAGCTGCCATCATCTACCGTGATAGAGATCGGGCCCGAACCATCCGCCGTTAATGCGGCGGTATAGCTTACCGTGCCGTCATTATTCACTGTTCGTGCGCTCAAGTCGGCAAGAGAGCCGCCCGTAACGCCCGCACTGGAGAGGTCAAAGCCTTGAACTTCTTCACTGAAGGTGAAGGTGATTTCGGCCTCTTCTCCTGATGCCAGGGTTGATTTGGTGGAGCTGATTTCAAGTGTTGGTGCAGCCTCATCCACGCTGTGCGTCGAGGTCGCGGTGGTTTCGACCGTGTTGCCCGCCGCATCCGTGGAGCTCACCACCACGTCGAACTCGGTGTCCGCCGCCAGGTCGGCGCCGTCCACGTCCAC
>NZ_JBEFNF010000009.1:0-131076 GCF_040196175.1 Salicola sp. Rm-C-2C1-2
GTTGCCGCCAAAAAGGCGGAAATCGGACAGAAGTTGAACAAAATGACTGGGGATATACCGCTGAAATCGGCCTATCTCCGGCTCGGAACCCAGAATCGGTGCTCAAGCCCGGTTATTCAGAAGTTCCCTAGCACCTGACGCCCAGCAACGCATCTTCCCGCACCTTTCGCCTATCGAACTCAAGCTGGGCGATGTGATCTATGAATCCGGTCAGGAGCTGGACTACGCCTACTTCCCCACGGACAGCATCATTTCTCTGCTCTACGTGATGGCTAACGGCTCCTCGGCGGAAATCGCCGTGGTGGGCTATGAAGGGCTGGTCGGTATCGCTGTTTTTATGGGCGGAGAGAGCACGCCAAGCCGTGCCGTTGTTCAGAGTGCTGGATCCGCCTATCGCCTGAGCGCCACAGAGCTGAAGCACGAGTTCCACCATTCCCCGGATATGCGAATGATCATGCTCCGCTACACACAGGCGTTGATCACGCAGATGTCTCAGACTGCGGTGTGCAACCGTCACCACACCATTGAACAGCAGTTGTGCCGATGGCTGTTGCTGTCCATGGACCGCCTGCCAACCAACGAACTGGCCATGACCCAGGAACTGATTGCCAATATGCTCGGTGTAAGGCGCGAGGGCGTCACTGAGGCTGCGGGTAAACTCCAGCACCAGGGGATCATTGAGTATTCTCGGGGCCGCATCAAGGTACTGGACCGGGAAGCGCTGGAAGCGACCTGTTGCGAATGCTACGCCACGGTCAAAGAGGAGACCGATCGGCTGCAATCATCCTCCGGCGTTTAACCGTTACCTGATCAGTGAGTCCATTAAGGAGGCGTGGCACAACCGACAGGATTCTTTTTGAGCGTACATGGCCTGATCCGCTTTACCCACAAGGGTCGCCAGCTCGACCCCATCATCCGGGTAGACGCTAACACCAATGCTCAACGCACGCGCCGAGCCTGCCAGTAATTGGAGGTCCAGTAGGGATCACTCAGCGCCGAGGTGGTTACTCCTTCGGAAGAAGAAGCATGCAGGAACCGGGCGTTACCCGTGTAGATACCCACGTGGCGTGTCTTGTAGCCGGTTCTGAAGAAAACCAGGTCACCGGGACGGAGTCTGTCACGACGGATCCGCTCGCCAACAGTGGCCTGGTACTTGGTGGTACGCGGAATGTCATGGCCGAGGCGGGCCAGGAAGGTCCGGTGAACCAGCCCGGAGCAGTCCACGCCACTCTGACTCATACCCCCCATCCGGTGCGGGGTGCCCTTCCACTGCGCGTACTGATCCAACAGGATGCTGCGGACCCTCTGTCGGTCTGCCAGGTCCACCGCATTCTCACGAGGTGTTACGGAGACTGACTCCTGAAGGGAGCCACCAGTACTGGCACAGCCAACCAAGGTAATCAATGCCAAGCAGCAGCAAAGTTGTCGGATCATCGCCGCGTGTATTCCTTAGACGTTTACCTATAGGCTAGCTTCGTTCGCGAGGGTGGCAAGTTACGATTCGTCCTGCCCCGGAGGCATCACCACCCATTCCGGTTCATCAAACTCTCCGAGCGGGCGGATATCACACAGATGGGACGCGCTTCGAATGATCTCGGCCACCCTCGGATCCGGCGCAGCCTCCATGGCGTCCCGATCTGCCTTGCTGTCCCATTCGGCAATGGCAAGCAGCACGTTGGGATCGTCCATCTTCCGGTGCAGCGCTGTTCCCCTGGCACCGGCGGCCTGCTGGATGATCTCGCTGGCCCGCACCCAGGCATCAGCGTATTCCTCCGCCGTGTGGCCTTCGCGGATATGGACCTCAAACAGGTATTTCATTGTGCCTCCGGTAATGTCGCTTCACATCCCCCCAGACTAAGGCCATTATTGGGTCATGTCGTTGTCCTGGCTGGAACCACTGCCAATTGATGTTGTCCGCGCCCCGAATTGCGAGGGGCGCATCGGCATGAGCTACTGCCCGGGCCGCTACCTGCGCGGATGGGGGCTGATGGGCGGCCAGCGGGACCTGGAAAGGGATCTGGAGCAGATCCGCCGCTGGGGGGCTCGCACCATGGTGACACTGGTGCAACAGCCCGAACTCCGAACGCTGGGTGTGCCCCAGATGGCCACCAACGTGCCCGCGCGGGGGTTCGATTGGTTCCACGCCCCCATCCTGGACTTCAGCGCCCCCGGCAGTGCCTTTGAGCTGGCCTGGGCCGAGGCCGGGCCGGTTATCCGGGAGCGGCTGCGCCAGGGCGAGGACGTATTGCTTCACTGCCGTGCCGGGCTTGGGCGTACGGGAACAGTGGCGGCTCGCCTGCTGCTTGAGTTCGGGCATGACCCGGAATCCGCCATAGCCACAGTACGCCGAGCACGCCAGGGAACGGTGGAGAATGCGGAACAGGTCGAGTACGTCCACAGCCTTGTCGGGCTTCAGGGTCTTGCGTGGCGGGAAGTCAGCTGACCTCAATGCTGCCCCGAAGGTACTCCACGCAGCGCCCGCCAATGCGGACACGCTCGCCGAGCCACTCGCAGTCCAGGTCACCACCGCGTGCCGAGACCTGCCGGGCGCTGAGATGCTGACGGCCAAGCCGCTCCGCCCAGTAGGGAATGAGCGTGCAGTGCGCTGACCCCGTTACCGGGTCCTCGGGCACGCCGGCACCAGGCGCGAAGAAGCGCGACACGAAGTCAACGTCCGTTCCCGGCGCCGTTGCAATAACGGCGAAGGTATCCAGGTTGGTAATCGCCTCCAGGTCCGGACGCAGGTTGCACACGGTGGCCTCATCCTCGAACACCGCAAGCCGGTCACGGCTCTCCCGCACGTCCACTGGACGGGTTCCCAGGGCTCCTGCCAGTTCCGTCGCCACGCTGCCCTGCTCTCCGGCCCGCGCCGGGAAATCGAGACTCAACACGTCCCCGGACCGGGTGACGGATACCTTACCGCTGTGGGTCTCGAAGTCGATGCGTTCACACTCGGGCATGTGCTCGCGGAACAGGACATAGGCTGCCGCGAGGGTTGCATGCCCGCACAGGTTCATCTCCAGCGTGGGCGTAAACCAGCGCAGCTTGCAGGTGTCTCCGGGGATCACGAAAGCCGTCTCGGCCAGGTTGTTCTCCGCCGCAATGGCCTGAAGGGTGTCATCCGGGAGCCATTCGTCCATGGGCACCACAGCGGCCGGGTTGCCACCAAACAGGCGGTCGGTGAAGGCATCAATCTGGTGTATGGCGTAACGCATGGATCGTCCCTCCAATACCGTTCTGGATTAAAACGTTCATTTAATCCAATTTGGTTTAAATGGAAAATATAACCTGATATAGTTTAGTCTTTGATCGCGCTCACTGGAGCTGGCACCATGAACCACCTGGTGATGATCGCCGATGTCATCGGCTCCCGACAACTGGCCAACCGCGGGCAGGTCCAGACACTGCTGGAAGCCGAGCTGCACACGCTCCACAAGGACAGGACTGGCCTGGCCTCCCCCTACACCATCACCCTCGGCGATGAATTCCAGGCCGTATTCAAGGATGCGGACCGGGTCTTCCCGGACATCCTCGCCATCCTGCGGGCACTGCATCCAGTCGGGCTGCGCTTGGCTCTCGGGATCGGGCCCATCACCACCCGGATCAACCCGGAACAGGCCATCGGCATGGACGGCCCCGCCTTCTACCAGGCACGTGACCTGCTGGAACGCATGAAAAAAGACAGACGGATACTTGCTGTGGCTGGCCTCCCGGAAGACGATGGCCTGCAGGAGAGCGCCCTTGGCCTGCTGGACCACCAGCTCCGGAAATGGCGGCCCAACCGGCTCGACATCCTGCGGCTGCTGTTGCAGGGCTGGGAGGCGGGGACCATTGCCGACCATCTCGACATCACAGAACAGAGTGTGTACAAGAACATTCGTGAGGGCGGCCTTGAACATGCCATCCAGCTGACCCAGGCCCTGACCGCGCGCATGAACAACGCCCTGGCGCGCACCGACTGAAACGGAGTTCCCATGGCCATTCTTCTGTTCCTCAATGCCTGGCTGCTCACCCGTCTCTGGTTCACCTTCCGGGACCGGCCCCTGCCCACGCATGAATGGACCGGCCTGGCACTGGTCCAGGTGGTGCTGATCGGCGTGCTGACACCGGGGCTGCATACCCTGGCCCTCATTCCAGCCGTGATCGCCTCGCTTGCCCTTTCCGAGGCCTGGATGCCAAAGGAACGACTCAACGAGGGGCGCCTGGCGGGCGGTGCACTGGTAGCGGTAGTGGCCTTCCTTTCCGCCCATTACGGGATGCCCGGCTCCTGGCTGCTGCCCGCACATCCACCGGCGGTGCTGCGGCCAGCCCTGCTGGGTCTGCTCGGCTTCCTGCTGGTGGCGAACGAGACCAACCTCGCCATCCGTTCCCTGCTACACCGCTTCCAGATGGAGCCCACCACCTCCAGCCACGGCGAGCCGGACACTGTGGACGACCGTGAGTACAACGCCGGCCGCGTGATCGGCATGCTAGAACGCTGGCTCATCTACCTGGTGGTGGTCTTCGCCCAGAACTACAACGTGATCGCGCTCATCCTGGCCGCCAAAGGCTTCGCCCGCTTCCGCCAGCTGGAGGAGCGGGAATTCGCGGAATACGTCCTGATCGGGACCCTGGCCTCGCTGCTGTTCACCGTGGTGATCGGCCAGTCGATTCTCTATTTCCTCTGATCCAGACCGTTACGGAGGCCCCAGATGCCCCTGAGCCCTGCCCAGTCTCTCGATACCGAACGCGGCCGCTTCACCTGGCGCGAAGGCGGTGACCCTGCCGGCACACCTGTCGTCATGATCCATGGCTGGCCGGAAAGCTCCTGGTGCTGGGCGGCGGTCAGTGACCACCTGAAGCCCGGCCTGAGAGTGATTGCCCCAGACCTGCGCGGTCTGGGTGACAGCGAGCGCACGGAAGGCCCGGAGCACTACCGCAAGCAGAACCTCGCTCAGGACGTGATCGCCGTGATGGATGCGCTGGGCATCGAGCACTTCCAGTTGGTGGGACACGACTGGGGCGGCGTGGTGGCCCAGGAAATGGCCCTGGCGGTGCCGGAGCGCGTGCAGCGGATGGTCATCCTGAACATTGCCATCATCAACAACCTGCGCGGCAACCAGGAGGTGATCAAGAAGGTTCGCGGCTCAGGCGGTGCCCAGTACTGGTATCAGCACTTCATGCAGACGAAAGGGCTCCCCGAGGCCATGATCCCGGGCGCGGAGACAGAGTGGCTGGGCACTTTCCTGAAACTGGCCAATCGCGAGCCCTTCCCGGAAGAGGCCTTCAACGAATACGTACGCACCTTCCGGATACCCGGCACGCCCCACACCAGTGCCAACTACTACCGCACCTTCCATGACGACGCCAAACGCTGGGCCACCCTCGCCGATCATGTCTGGCCGATGCCCGGGCTCTACATCTATGGCAACCAGGACCTCGTGATCCTGCCGGAATACCTGAACCACATCGAGGACTGTTTCGAGTCCATCACGGTGCGCGAGGTGGCCGCCGGGCACTTCCTGCAGGAGGAGCAGCCAGAGGCGGTGGCGGAGCATCTGAACGGCTTCCTGGCGCCCTGAATCATCAGGGGCTGGCGCGCCGCAGCGTCAGGACGCCGTCCTGCTGGGAGAAATCCACCTGCCCCAGGGCGCTCATGCCCAGCAGCGCCATGTCGTCATCCATGGACGGGCTGATCGTGCCCGGAACATTGCGGAAGCGCATATCACCGAGGCGCAGCTCCGGGATCGTGGTGCTCCAGACGGTGACAGTG
This sequence comes from Salicola sp. Rm-C-2C1-2, assembly GCF_040196175.1. Classification (NCBI taxonomy): domain Bacteria; kingdom Pseudomonadati; phylum Pseudomonadota; class Gammaproteobacteria; order Oceanospirillales; family Halomonadaceae; genus Salicola; species Salicola sp. Rm-C-2C1-2. Next base: position 5,753 of record NZ_JBEFNF010000009.1, read on the forward strand.
CCGGCGGCGGTCCGGGCCCGCCCGCGGCTTTCGCGTTCCAGGCCGGCCCGCTGGGCGATCGCATCCGAGACCGTCACTCGAGTGGCCCCCGTATCCAGAATAAAGGTAACGTCAGCGCCGTTGATGCCGCCCCCCGCGACATAGTGACCCTGCCGATTGGCCTCCAGTTCAATGGACTGGACACCGTTGACCATTTCCGTTTCAGGAGTCTGGTTCGGGTTCCGCTGACTCTCGGTAATACCGCCAAAGAACCAGGTGGCACCCCCGATAAGCACCAGCCAGAAGCCGCCGAAATACAGCAGGTAACGGGTCTCGCTCGCCATACCTAGGCGGCTCCTCTCTGGTCCGCATCCCGCATCTCCCGGGTCCAGTACACCGTGGCGCCACAGACGGCGGCCGGCACCAGCACCAGGTTGACCAGCGGCACCATGGCCAGAACCGCCACCGGCATCCCGAAGCCCAGCGCCGTCAGCCGCTGGGTCGCCACGCGCTTACGCAGCCCATCGAAGGAAACACGGTGGTTGTCCGCCGGGTAATCCACGTACTGCAACACCATCATCCAGCTGTTGAACAGGAACCAGAGCACCGCAGCCAGCAGGTTCACCACCGGGATCAGCCCCAGCACAAACAGCACTAGTGCCCGGGGCAAGTAGTAGACGATTTTCCGGACCTCCCGATACAGGGCACGGGGAATGTCCTTCACGATCTGGAGCCAGCCGTCGTCCGGTGTCAGCGTTTCCCCGGCGATTTCCTTCTCCACCAGTTCGGAGAGGTAACCGTAGAAGGGCGACCCGATGAGGTTGGCCACCATCACAAAACCATAGGCCAGCAGCAGAAGGATCACCAGGCCATAGAGGATCCAGAACACCCAGTCCAGAACCTGGAGCCACTCCCAGTCCGGAAGCCAGCCCATGGCAGCGTCCACCATCATGGCGTAGCCCTCACCCAGCAACCAGATGAGCACGCCGAACACGATGATGTTCAGGATCAGCGGCAGCACCACGAACAGGCGCAGTCCCGGCTGGCGGATCAGCCGGAACCCCTCGCCCAGATAGCCCATGCCACGGAATGGATTGCCTCGCACGTTGCACTCCTCCGGAGAACCAGTCATTCCCCGGGAGCCTACCACGCCAGCCCAGACAGCGCTGCCCTGTGCAACCCGTCTCCGGCGGGCCATAATAACACCAGGATTACCGGATAGAGAAAGGCGACCATGAGTGATGAGGACGATACACGCCCCAGCCCGGGTGCCATCCGCGAGCCGGCCATGCGCCGCTCCGGCTGCGGCTTCCGGTATGACCCCGGGGAACTCAGCGGCGGCGTGGATTTCTCACGGGCCCATGAGCTTCTGAACGGTGCCAGTGAACCGCTACTGCGCGATGCCACCCCGGATGACGCTGAGGCCATCGCCGAACGCGTGAACAGCGCCTACCGCGGCGACATCAGCCGCCAGGGCTGGACCACGGAGGCCGACCTTCTGGGCGGCCAGCGCACCGATGCCGCCATGATCCGGGAGCTGCTGACTGACTCGCTGTTCCGGCTGGCTTGGCAAGGCGACACCCTTGTTGGTACTCAGCAGATCGACTATCTGGACGACAGTACCGCCGAACTGGGCATGCTGGCTGTTGCGCCGGAGCATCAGCGCGAGGGGCTTGGTAGGCGCCTGGTCACCGATGCGGAACAGACCGCCCGGTCCCGCCTCGGCTGCCGCACACTGCGCATCCGCGTCCTCCACCAACGCTCGGAGCTGCTGTACTGGTACGAATCACTGGGGTTCGAGCGTACCGGAGAGACCGCCCCATTCCCCGATTCCCCGCGCTTCGGCGAACCCAGGGTGAGGGATTTGTGGTTTGTAGTTCTTGAAAAAGCCATCGAATGATTCAGCTAGCTGCCAGCTTGACTCAGCACCACGCCTGCTAGTAGATTTCCACCTACCTTGGCAAAGGAAATGTCATTCAAGTGCTGAAAGGAGTTCAGTCTTCCTGTCCTCAAGTCGCCCCAACAAGCGTTTCAGTTCGCCTGGAGCTTTCGACGCTCAATGACATTGCCTTTCCCGATAACGCTGCGACCACTGGCGTTATCGGTCGGGGTACGACACTGGGTTCGCGCTCACCGCGAACCGTAATTCGGAATCAATCAACTAAAGGATTAGATGCAATGCTGAAACGACTGTTTCTGACCACGCTGGTCATGTTTTCCGTTTCTTGTGCGGCCAGCCTTCAACTGAGCCAATACCCGGATGTTTTCGTGAGCGAGGGAAGCCTTAAGGCAACCCTGGTCGAGGAAAAATCCGGTGACTATGCCCTTCTCCGAATCACCGGTACAGAGCATGAAATCGATGGCGTGGTATTCCGCACCGAGATTACCAGCCGTGGGGAGGACAGGACCGCCTACGAGGCCGAGATTGATGGTGAAACGAGAGCTCTCTTGTTGAAGAGCCGCCACTGGGGATCCGATCGTTACACGGCTTACATTCCCGACGGCGATGAGTATCACCTTGCCCGCGGCAAGGAAGAAAGCGAATCCTTCGAAACGGATGAGCTTCTGAGTACTTTTCAACAGCAGAAGAACGATGGAGTACAGGAAAAACTCGCGGCCTTTGACCGTGAAGCCAACAAAGAAGCTCAGAAATCCAGCCTTGCTGACATGGATGCTTCAGCAGCTGAAGCATGCGGCTCCGACGTAACCACTAAAGTTGAATGGAGCACCGTTGATGACAGCAAGCTCAAGGAGCTCAGTGTTTCCGGCTACTGCGGCATTGTTGTATCTCAGATGGAGCGCCTCTGCAGTTCTGATGAGGATTTCAAGTCGACAGCTGGCGACTTTGATACCGTTAACTGTAGGTTCAGGGATACGCTGAAGCTGAAACCGGATGACTCTTCGCTGGATTTCACAACCGGTGAAAAAGAACCCAATCAGCGGGATTTCGTCCACCAGATCCTCAGAAACTTGTAACACTTATAATCCGGAGCAGACAGGCTCCGGATCTCCCTCTTCTATCATTTGCTAGCGCCTCCCCCACACCTTCAGGCATACCCAGCAGGAGAGGCCCGACGCCGCTCTCGAAAAGTCGAACTTTCCTGATCATTGATCAATTTGCCGTCTGGCCTCGGGCATTCTATCTTTCAACCAGAATACAATGACGCATTTCCCCCATTACGGGCCAGGAATAGCCCCAAAACCAAGAACATCCACGGAGGATCCATGAGTTCAATTGCCAGGGACAGCAGCCGCGTTCCGCCGGTGTGGGAACGTCTGCCACAGATTTTCGGCTACCCCTTCAAACCCGCCTGCCTGACAACGCTGGGGCTGGCGGCCCTGCTTTACGCCATCGGGATGCTGGTGCCGCTGCTCGGGCTCATCCTGGTGATCGTGGCCTGGGTGGTGCTCTACAAATTCGCCTATGATGTGCTGGAGGCTACCGCCCGGGGCTGGATGACACCTCCAGAGATTCAGCGCAAGAGTAACAGCTGGGTGCTGGTCAAGACGTTCGGGCTCTTTGTGCTTCTGGGGATCGCGGTTACCGGCATTGCCATCGCGACCGGGTCCATGGTGCTGGTGGCCACCACCAGCCTGTTCATCGTAGCGGCGCTACCAGCGGCCATCATCACTCTGGCCATGAGCAACAGCCTGATGGCGGCGCTCAATCCCGGGACCTGGGTCAGCATCATGCGCTCGGTGGGCTTGCCCTATTTCATCGCCTCGTTGCTGCTGTTGATGCTGTCCATCAGCCAGGGTATGGCGGAATCCATGGTCGCTGGTGTTTTCGGCCCCAACCTGCTCGGACAGGTTGGGGTATTCCTGATTGGCGGCTACTTTCTCGTGGCCTCCTTCCACCTCATGGGCTATCTCGTGTACCAGCATCACCACAGCCTGGGTGTTGAGCAGGAAGTCTCCGCTGCTGACCGCGCGCGCGCCGCCAACCCGGATCTCACCCCACTGCTGCAAGAAGTGGAAGGACTAGTGGCTGACGGTAACGTGGGCGATGCCATTGACCGGCTGCAACGCGAATTCCGCCAGAGCGGCCTGCAGCCGCAAGAGCACGAACGCTACCGCAAGCTGCTCCATCTCCAGGGGCGCACAGAGGATCTGCTCGCCCACTCCCGCGCCTACATCTCAACGCTGCTCTATGGACTTGAGCAACCCAAGAAGGCCATGAGTATTGCGGAAGAGGCATTACGTCTGGACACCAGTTTCCAGCCGGAGGATCCGAGACAGGTGCGCGACCTTGCCCGCCTGGCTGACCAGTATGAGCATCATGACCTGGTTATCCGCCTTACCAGCCCTTTCGGCAAAGAAAATCCGAAACACCCGCACCTGCCGGAAAACTATTATCTGGGCGCGAAGGCTCTGTTCGAAGGGCGCGGCGATGAGCAGAAGGCGTTGAAGATTCTGCGCCAGCTCCAGAAACACTTCCCGGACCACGAGCTGCGGGACCGTGTGGATGAGCTGGCGGAGCGGGCGGAGCGCATCGCGGCCAGCTGAGCGGGCACGCTGCGAACACAAGCGTCAATCCTGGATCTGGCGCAACGCACGCATCATGGCCGGATCACTGGTCAGCCTCTGAACGGCTTCCATAAAGGGCTTCGCCTCCTCGCTCCGGCCCTGGCGGCGCAGCTGCTGGGCGGCAAGCAGACACGCCCGGGGCAGTTCCGCCGGCGTCTTTTTCAGCCCCATCAACCGGTCCAAAAGCATGCGGCCTTCCTCCAATGCCTCCCAGCGCAGAAGGCGGCAGCACAGATCTGTGGCCTGGCTGGCCGATAGTTTCGGATTGGCGCGCTGGCGGTAATCGGCGAAGGTCTCCATCACCAGCGCACGTTCTTGCGCGGTATCGCCGGGGAGAGCCAGGATGCGGCCGGCTGCATCATGCAGATCCGGGTCCTCTTTCCGTACCTTGCAGGCGTTATACCAACTCCCCAGAACAGCGGTATCCGCTGGGTTACGCTCAAGCAGAGGCCGGAGCCGGAACTTGGCGCGGGTCACATTCAGGGCGGCAAGATCCTGCTGCGCCGCTTCCAGAATCTCGCGGTCATTCTCGCGCTGGGACTCCTCCTGCAGAAACTCATTGCGCTGCCAACCGAGCGCGCGCACACCAGCAGCGATCAATGCCCCGGTGACGATACCACCGGCATGAGCCTCATAGGCCACGTTGCTGCCCTCCGCTATCACAAACTGCACCAGCTCCCACCCCAGCCATACCGGCAGCAGCACGATGGCCGGCGCGCGCACGTAATCAAAGTAAACCCAGATCCAATAGAAGAAACGGACCCTTAGACGCCCATAAAGAACCGTGAACAGCCCGATCAGGCCGGCAATAGCGCCGGACGCCCCCAGCATGCCAGTCGGCGTACCCCAGTGAACCGCCAATGACAGGGCCGACCCGCCAAGCCCCGCCACCAGATAGGAGGCGAGGAACAACACTGGCCCCAGAGCGCCTTCTACCAGGATTCCAAGCAGCAACAGGAACAGCATGTTGCCCGCCAGATGCCCCACGCCGCCATGAAGGAAGATGTGACTGAGCAAGGTGATCGGCGCTACATCGTCATAGTGCATCATGTACCGGCGCGTGAAACTCTGATCCATGAGCCGCTCAAACTCGCTTCTGTCGGACTGCCATTGGGTATAACGCTCACTGTCCGGATCAATGATCTCGCCGGAGCGCATTGCGGACAGGAAATCCGGGTGGGAAGCCACCAGGCGCGACCGGGCAAGCGCAATGCGCTGCTCGTCCACTCCCTCTTGCGCTGCTGAGTCGAGTTTTTCCATCTGGTTACGGAATTCCACCTCATACCCCGGCACGAAATCTTCCAGCCAGGCCCACTCGCGCTCCTCCAGGCCACTTTCCTGATAGTGGGAGGCCGCCTCCCGCATGGCTTCGCTCTCGCCACCTTGAAAGACAGCAAACACGACCCCATTCAACAAAATAAGTAGCAGCGTTATGAGCGGGAAATTATGGCGCGAAACAGCTTTATGGAGTGGGATAATCAACATGGCAGGCGTCCTTTTTGTGTCCGGCTTCCTCCGGACCTTGTCCGGTTAGAGCATAACTCATTAGCCGCCTGTCGCCAGCCCCGATCCCTCTGGCAGAGTCAACGTATCACGACAGTGTAATTACTCACACGAACAGACAGAGGCACTCCCATGAAAATCCTGATGGTCCTGACATCGCACAGCGAGATGGGCAACACCGGCCACAAGACCGGTTTCTGGCTGGAGGAGTTTACAGCCCCCTATTACGTGTTCCGTGACGCTGGCGCTGATATCACGCTGGCAAGCCCAGCGGGCGGCCAGCCGCCCGTGGATCCAAACAGCGCTGCCGACGATGCCCAGACGGAAACCACACGCCGCTTCGAGGCTGATGAAGAGGCGAAAGCGGCCCTTGCCGGCACCCGGAAGCTATCCGGGACCTCCATCGATGAGTTCGATGCTGTCTTCTACCCCGGCGGTCACGGGCCCCTCTGGGACCTGGCTGAAGACGCCGATAGCATCAGCCTGATCGAAAACGCTGCAAAGCGGGATAAAGTCATCGGCGCCGTCTGCCACGCACCCGGAGTTTTCCGCCACGTTAACGGTGCCAATGGTGAGTCACTGGTCAGGGGCCACGAAGTCACCGGCTTCACCAACACCGAGGAGGAAGCGGTTGGGCTCACGCAGGTCGTACCCTTCCTGGTGGAGGACATGCTGGAAGCCAATGGTGCGGATTATCGCTGCGGGGAAGACTGGGGTTCGTTCGTGGTTCGCGACGGCAAGCTGGTCACCGGTCAGAACCCGGCCTCCTCCGAGGAAACCGCCAAAGCCGTGCTGAACACCCTGAAACAGTGACAGCAACGGGCTCGGCAGGGCCCGATCCGGGTTACTGAGTGGTGTTATAGACGTAGGAGTCGACTGTGCCGTCCTCCTTGAAACGCACCACCAGATCCGTTGTTTCCGCCTCCCGGAAGGCGGACCAGCGATACTTCGCGTAGGTCCAGGTACGCATGCCATCCTCCAAGCCGGTACGCCACGGATCGCCGAACATAGCTTCAATATCCGATCGGGTTGTTTCACCCACTGTGATCTCTTCCACTTTGTGCGTCGCGAAGTCTTTTCCAACACTGGCGCAACCGGCGGCGACGAGCATCACACCCGCCAGAAGCACGCCTGCGATCTGTTTGCCTGTACTCATTTTTCTGCTCCGTTTACGGATGACGCTCCCATCCTACCCAGAGCCCGTGCGCGCTGAAAGTCACGACTGATTGCGGTTTATTCATTCCCATGCCTCTTGCTTGCAAGGGGGTCTCTCGCCTACATTGGTAGCGTTCCGCAGCGAGGGGAACACCGGTGAAAATCCGGGGCTGTCGCGCAACGGTATGGTGGTTTTGCCACTAAGCCCGATTACCTCTGCGGAACGGAGACTGGAGCCTTCGCGTCAAGGGTGAAAGGTCGGAAAGGGCGTCGTATCACCATCCTCATGGGCCCCGACCCTCCGTTTCGACTCCGCGTTGGCTTCTCCAATACCCCCCTGTAAAGACTCGAGGAGAAGCCCGTGTTGGAAGCTAAAATCCAATCCAATCCCAATCCCGTTCACACCAAGGGTATCCCGACCGGGGATGCCACGCAGGGCCTTGACACTCTCATCCTGCAAAGCCGCCTGACCCGCAGTGCCCAGCGCCTGCTGGAGGCCATGGGCGTGCGTATTGAACCAGTGCGCTGGTACAAAGTCACTGGGCCCGCCGTCTACCGGCTGGCCTGTGCCCAACAGCGCCCGGCTCTGCAATGGCTGCCGCCGGAACAAGCCGAGATGCTGATGGACGAACTCCGGCGCGAAGAGGACGATCTGCGCACGCCAGAGTGGGCGCTTGAACTACTGCGTCGTCAGCGTGCCGGCACACTTTTGGATATGGACGGCGGCATCGAGTTCGGGGACCACGGCATTGATGCTGGACTCGTACTGCACGACCTCCTGCGCCATCCGGGCGCATGAGAGGCGTCACAGGGCCTTGATGGCCCTGTTGAGCTTTGCTGTGGCAGGCGGCCCGCAGGTTTAAGGACGGGACAGATGGGCCGGCAAAAATTCCGGTAAGGCTTGAACGCCGCCGGGCGATCAGGGAGAGTGCGCACTATGACTTTGGATGAACAGCTTGTAGCAACTGCCCGCGCAATGAACACCACCGGCCTGAATCAGGGCCGCTCGGGTAACCTGAGCGCACGCTGTGGCGACAGCATGCTGATCACCGCTTCGGGCTGCCATTTCGATCACATAACAACCCGCCACGTTGTGGAAGCGGATCTGGAAGGCGGCTACCGTGGCTCGCTGAAGCCCTCAAGCGAAGCTTCGTTTCACGCTGCCATCTACCACCAGCGCCCGGACGCCGGAGCGGTAGTCCACGTTCACTCGCCCTGGGCTCTGTCACTGGCCTGCCTGCACCGCTGCATCCCCCCTTTTCACTACATGGTTGCGGTTGCCGGTGGTACCGACATCCCCTGTGTCCCCTACGCCACCTTCGGCACTGAGACTCTGGCTCAGCACGTAGCAACAGGCTTGGCGGAGCGCGACGCCTGCCTGATGGCCAACCACGGTCAGGTGGCGCTGGCGGACACGCCGGAAGCGGCGCTGGAACTGGCGCAGGAAGTCGAGCATTTGGCGCGCTGCTTTGGCCAGCTTTTGCCGCTGGGCGAACCAGTGCTTCTGGATGATGCGCAGATGGCCGAGGTGCAGGACCGCTTCAAGGGCTACCACCGCAACGCCCAGACAACTAAGACCTGAAAGGCCAGCGGCTCAGCGTTGACCAGCCTCTTCGTGGTTCACTATGTGGTGCAGCGCGCTGCATTCGACCATGGGATCATTACAGTTAACCACAATGTCCGAACGGGCGAGCACAAACCCTTTGCCGGTAATTGTGTTCGCCACCAACTGATGCACGCCCTCATGGTGGGTGCCAGTGAAGGTGCCGATGAATCCGGTCTCGCGCAGGGACACGGTCTCTAGACGATCACCAGGCTGAATGCGCCCCTCATGATTCAACAGCGCCAGACGCGCGGAGGTGCCCGTGCCCGTGGTGCTGCGACAGATGACGCCGGGATGCACATAGGTCGTGGAACGCGAGCGGTAGAAGCTGTCTGCCACCTGCTCCACCGGCCCCATGAAATGCAGAAACGGCAGTGGCCCTACATCGCCCAGGGCGTAATGCGAGAACCCACGCTCCGCCTGGATGGCCTCGACGATGCGATAGGCACAATCAGCTAGTTCATCCTCTTCGTCCAGGGTCAGGTCAAACCCCAGCTCGGTGGCGTCTACCAATGCATAGAAACCGCCACTGTAAGCCACACTGTAGGTCACGTTGCCCAGTGAGGGTACATGGATACTGTGTCGATAGCTGTCGATGTAGCTGGGCAGCCCTTCACAGGTAATGGCTTCAACCACGTCATTCTCGACCCTGGCCTCTATCTGCACCAGCCCTGCCGGCGCCTCCAGCAGGAAGGTTTGATGCCCTTCCTGCTTGGGCACAATGCCCTGCTCCAGAACGGCCGTAGCGGTACAGATGGTGTTGGAACCGGAATAGATGGGATAGCCCATCACCTCCATGATGATGTAGCCGGCTACCGCCCGTGAATCCGAGGGTGGCACAAGAACATCCACGGACATCTCCGGTATGCCGTAGGGCTCAAAAAGCAGCAGCTTACGCAGTCCGTCCCCGTCCCCCTGCAGGTATTCCATCTGCTCACGCACGCTGGCCCCGGGCAGAGGCGCGACACCGCCGGTCACGATCCGGCTTACGTCCCCGCCAGCATGGGTATCCATGAGCCGCAGGGTCAGGTCATTGCTCATCGATTAGCCTCAATGGCGACGCAGGCGCCCTGTTGATCCCACTGGCTGTCCGGCACGATTACGATCTTGCCCAGGTAATCACTGCCGCGATTGACGCAGTATGCCTCCGCTTCGCGCAGTCTGGAAAACCGGAACGCGCCCTGGACTTGGGGACGGAAACCTCGCTCATCTCAGTCCACGAATTCGTCGATGATGGCATTCAGGGTCTGACTCGGACGCATCGCGTTCTTGATTTTCCCGGAATCCGGGTAATAGTAGCCCTCAATGTCCACGGCCTGCCCCTGAATGTCGATCAACTCCTGAAGGATCTGATCCGCATTGTCTTCCAGCTTCTTCGACATCTTCTGGAAGTGTGCCTTCAGATCCTGGTCCTGATCCTGATTCGCCAACTCCTCAGCCCAATAGCGTGCCAGCCAGACATGGCTGCCCCGGTTGTCCACCTCGCCGGCCTTGCGCGAAGGCGAACGGTCGTCCTCCAGGAACCGGGCAGTTGCCTGGTCCAGAGTCTGCGATAGAACGGCGGCACGCGGGTTGCCCTGCTTGTTACCCATGTGCTCGAGCGACACCATCATGGCCATGAACTCGCCCATGGAATCCCACCGCAAGTGATCCTCCTCCAGGAACTGCTGCACGTGACGCGGCGCGGAACCACCGGCGCCCGTTTCGAACAGGCCACCGCCCTTGAGCAGCGGGACTACGGACAGCATCTTGGCGCTGGTTCCCAGCTCAATGATCGGGAACAGGTCCGTGAGGTAGTCCCGCAGCACGTTGCCGGTCACGGAGATGGTGTGCTTGCCACGGATCATCCGCTCCAGAGTCCAGCGCATCGCCTGGTCATAGCCCATGATGCGAATGTCGAGCCCCTCGGTGTCGTGCTCTTTCAGGTAATGCTCAACCTTGTTGATGAGCTGAGCATCGTGAGCACGCTCCGGATCCAGCCAGAACACCGCCGGCATGCCACTGTTGCGTGAGCGCTCCACAGCCAGCCGAACCCAGTCGCGGACCGGCTCGTCCTTGGTCTGGCACATACGCCAGATATCGCCCTTCTCCACATCGTGCTCGAAAATGGTGTTGCCGTCGTCATCCAGAACGCGGACGGTACCGTCTTCCGGCAGCTCGAAGGTCTTATCGTGGGAGCCGTACTCCTCCGCCTGCTGCGCCATCAGACCCACGTTGGGCACGGTGCCGATAGTGCTCGGATCGAAGGCATCGTGGTGTTTACAGAAGTTGATGACTTCCTGATAGATGGTGGCGTAGGTGCTCTCGGGGATGATCGCCTTGGTATCCTTGAGCTTGCCATCGGTGCCCCACATCTTGCCACCATCCCGGATCATGGCGGGCATGGACGCGTCCACGATCACATCACTGGGCGTGTGCAGGTTGGAGATGCCCCGATCGGAGTCAACCATGGCCATTTCCGGGCGATTGATGAAGCAATCCCGGATGTCTTCCTCAATCTCTGAACGCTCAGAAAAGGACAGATCCGCAATCTTCTGATAAAGATGGCTCATACCGTTATTCGGGTTCACCCCGATGCGTTCGAACAGTTCTTTGTGCTTTTCGAACACGTCCTTGAAGTAAACGGTCACCGCGTGGCCGAACACGATGGGGTGCGAGACCTTCATCATGGTCGCCTTAACGTGCAGTGAGAACAGCAGACCGGCGCGGCGTGCGCCCTCAATCTCTTCCTCAAGAAACTGGCGCAGATGGTTCACGCTCATGAACATGCCGTCGATGACTTCGCCTTCCAGTACCGGCACGCCTTCCTTGAGCACGGTGGTATTGCCGCTTTCCTTGCCTTCCAGCTGGATGCGCACACTGCCGGCCTTGTCCATGGCGGTGGACTTCTCACTGTGGTAGAAGTCGCCCTTGCGCATGTGCGCCACATGGGTGCGTGATGCCTGACTCCACTTACCCATGCGGTGAGGATGCTTCTTGGCGAACTCCTTCACCGCCTTCGACGCACGCCGATCCGAGTTGCCCTGGCGTAGAACCGGGTTCACGTTACTGCCCAGGACCTTTGCGTAACGATCCTTGAGCGCCTTTTCATCCTCGGTCTGCGGATTCTCGGGGTACTCAGGAAGCGCATAGCCCTTCTCCTGAAGCTCCTTTATCGCCGCCCGCAGCTGCGGAACGGAGGCACTGATGTTGGGCGTCTTGATGATGTTGGCATCGGGATCCTGGGTGAGTTCGCCGAGCTGTTCCAGGTAATCGGGTTCCTGCTTGTCTTTGGGAAGGTAGTCCGGGAACTGGGCGAGGATGCGGGAAGCGAGCGAGATGTCTGCCGATTCAACCTTGATGCCTGCCGGGGAGACGAAAGCCCTGACAATGGGCAGGAACGAGTAGGTCGCCAGTGCCGGGGCTTCGTCGGTCTCGGTATAGGTGATGGTTGGCTGTTTGTCTGTCATGAGTGCCTCTGTCCTTCAGTGTTGTGACGGGAGGGATTCGCGGGACTCCCGTTATTCAATGGTACCGGGCCTGTTATGACAGGCCGGTGAAAAAAGCCGTTGCGTTGTCCGCCAGTGACTCCAGATGGTAGCCACCTTCCTGGACTACGAGCGTGGGCAGGTCCAGCTCGCTGATCAGTCCGCCCATGCGCTCGAAACCGCCCTGGGAGACTGCCACCTTCGCCTGCGGGTCTTCCTGATAGACGTCAAACCCAAGGGAAACCACCAGAACATCCGCGTCAAAAAGGCGGATGGCGTTGCGCGCCTCTTCCAGGCGTTCAAAGAAGGTCGACTCCGGTGAGCCATGGGGCATGGGAAGGTTGATGTTGTAACCGAATCCAGCACCTTCACCACGCTCTGTTTCATGGCCGCTGACCACCGGGTAGAAGTTGGTAGTGTCGCCGTGGATCGAGATGTAGAGCACATCGTTGCGCTCGTAGAAGATCTCCTGAATGCCCTGACCATGGTGCATGTCCGGATCCAGGATGGCGACGCGCCCGAAGCAGCTGCGCAGCGCCTGCGCCGCGATGGCAGCGTTATTAAGGTAACAAAAGCCTCCAGCTGCATCACGGCGGGCATGGTGTCCCGGCGGGCGGGACATGGCGTAGGCGCGGCGCTCACCGTTGACAAGCTCCTGCGCGCCAGAGAGCGCGCTCTGGGCCGACCAGTACGCAGCCTCCCAGGTGCCCTCGCCTATGGGGCAGCTGCCATCCGCCTGGTAATGGGCGCATTCAGCCAGAATACCGTGCATGTGATTGGGCGCGCGCACGAAGATATTGGACATGACCTCTTCGCCCCAATCCTCCGGCCAACGCCGGTGCGCTGACTCCAGAAAGCGCAGGTAACCCAGATCATGCACCGCGCTGATGGGGGTCATACCGTGATCCGCAGCTTCCGCTACCTGCATGCCCACGTTTTCCAGACCCTTGACCAGTTCCGGCGTGCGCTCGGGAATTTCCTGCGGCGGGCGCATTTTGCCGCGGGTGAGGTAGGTGAGCGGACGGTGCCGGTTCTGCGAGGGATGGAAGAATGCTTTCACGGCGGACTCCTTTGGCAGTGTTCTTTTTCGGATAGGACCTTGCTCAGACCTTCATGATAATAGACTTCCGGCCAGTCTGCCTTCGCGGATCACCGAAAGACTCGATGGTCCGCTCAGATTTCCTGTGCCAGATTATACGCTTTCCCACTGGATCATGCGTCCGACCTTGGTCGAAGTTTTCCTGATCCACAGGCTTTACATGGCAGTACAACGGAATACGCTGAACAGACACACACCCCGAACGGAGCTCTACATGCTCAAGGCACAATACAGTAGTCGCGGTCCCGTCCCTCAAGACGTAATCGAAGCTGTTTCCGAAGAAACCCCGCAACCGGGCAGCGGCCAGGTCCTGCTCGAAGTTCAAGCGGCCCCCATCAACCCCTCCGATGTACTGACCCTGACCGGCGAATACGGCATCCTGCCGCCACTTCCCGCGGTTGGCGGCAACGAGGGTGTCGGCCGTGTGGCCGCACTTGGTGATGGCGTTTCCGGGGTCGAACAGGGCCAAACGGCACTGCTGCCAGTGGGCTCTGGTACCTGGTCCAGCCACGTACTGGCTGATGCCAAGGACTTGATCCCCCTGCCGAACGAGGCGGACCCGAAGCAGCTCAGCATGATGACCATCAATCCACCCACTGCAATGCTGATGCTGCAGGAGTTTGTGGATCTCAAGGAAGGCGACTGGGTCATCCAGAATGCCGCCAACTCCGGCGTGGGTGGCTACCTGGTCCGGCTGGCGGCCCAGCGCGGGCTGCGCACCGTTAACGTGGTCCGGCGCGAATCCGCGGTGGCTGGGGTGGAAGCCCAGGGTGGTGACGTGACGCTGGTGGATGGTCCTGATCTTCACAAGCGCGTTAAGAAAGCGACAGGCGGGGCTGACATCCGGCTTGGCATCGACGCAGTAGGCGGCGACGCCACCGATCACCTGGCCAACTGCCTGACGGCGGGCTCTCCCGTAGTCAACTACGGCATGATGGGCGGTGAGTCCTGTCACATGTCACCGGCAAACGTGGTCTTCCGCGACATTTCGCTGCGCGGCTTCTGGCTGTCACGCTGGTTCAGCCAGGCAAGTGGTGAGCAGCAGATGGCCATCTACAGCGAGGTAACCCGACAGATCGCCAGCGGCGCACTGACGGCACCGATCGCAGGTGAATACGATGTCAGTGACATCAAGCAGGCCGTAGCAGCTGCCGCATCAGGTGAGCGCGACGGCAAGATCCTGATTGTGCCACAGCACTGATCCGCACTATTCCGGTTTCGGGCTGCCCATGATATCAGGCATTGCCCGGGGCCGGGGTGCGCCCTGCTTGGCCGCAAGTTCCCCGCCACTATCCCAGTAGATGGTCGTTGGGGTGGCCCTGGCTCCCAGATCCCGCATCAGGACGTTGTTGTCCCGCACCTGACCTTCCGTTTTCTTCACGATGGCCTCCTCGGGGTCGATCCCGCCGCTTTCATAGGCCTTGCGGTTTTCCGCCAGCCTGGCTTCCGGGTTCTCACTGCCGAGAATGGTGGCCGCCTTTGGCGTACTGCTTCTCTTGATGATGCCCACCATGATGTGGCGGAGCTGGACGCTACCCGCCTCGATCCAAGGATCAGCCTGCTCCCGGAACTGGTCGCAGTAGGGACAATTCGGATCGGTAAAAGTGTAGATGATTCTGGCCGCATCATCCGCTCCGTCCTGGACCCAGTAGCTGTCCTCAAGAGTCTGCCAGATGGCTTCCCCATCCTGCGTCTGTTGCTGGGCATGGACGGGAAAAACCAGAGCCATCATCAGCACAAGCCCGGCAGAAAGACCGGATTTTGCTGTGGTTTTAATATTCATCAGTTGTTATCTCCTGTGTCGATTCCAAATTCCGTAAGGTTATCCGCAAGGGTCGCGCTGGAGAGCTCGCCGTGATGGACGCTCATCAGCTGACCGGATGCGTTGTAGAAAAGCGTCGTGGGCAACCCTTGACTGCCGGTGTTGGAAGCCACCTGGCGCTGGCGGTCGAGAACCACATTGCGCAGCGTCAGGTCATGCTCATCCAGGAAGCTGTTGATGGTCGGTGTGCCCTCGCCCTGATTGACGAACACAAAGGCCACATTCCGATGGCTTTCCTGGGCCTGCTCCAGCACCGGCATCTCACGCACACAGGGAGGACACCAGGAGGCCCATAGATTGACCACCATTGGCTGACCATCCGCCATGGTTTCCAGCGCCACAGCCTTACCGTCGCGTGACTCAACCGCGACATCCGGAATGCCCTGCCCCTGGACCTGCATCAGTTTGATCAGCCCCCAGGGAAGGGCCCAAACCACAACCCCGATCGTTATCGCAATCCCCAAGGCTTGGCGGACCCTTGGATGACGCCAGAGCTCCCAGGCGGCTGCAATAACACATCCGATCAGACCGGAAACCAGATGGAAACCGCCATCACGGATATCAATCATGCCCAACGGATCATCCCGGTAGTGGTCAAAGTAGAGCGCTACAAAACCAATGCGTGCACAGACCAGCGACCAGAGCAGTACATCCGTCAGCGGTCCGCCCACACTCACCTGCTCCCGGCGCCCTGCAACGGCCCCGGCAAACAGGGCCACCCCAAAGGCCACGAGCATCAGACCCTGGGCAATCGAAAGGCTCAGCGGCCCCACGGCGATTGATGACATCAATATCTCCCTCAAAGTGATGAAGCGCCGATGGCTAACAGTCTTTGCAGGAACGCATCGCTGCTGATCTCACCGGTGACGCGATAACCGCGACGCTCTTCCCCATCCGGGCCGATCAACATGATCGTCGGCGGACCCACCACCTGCAGCTTGTCCATCAGTGTCTCGTCTGTACTGTCGTTCGCGGTGACATCCGCCTGAAGCAGCTGCACATCAGCCAGTGCCTTCTGTACTTCAGGATCACCAAAAACCTCTTCCTCAATGACCTCACAGGTAATGCACCAATCCGCGTAGAACTCCAGAAGAGTCCACTGGCCCTGTTCGCCAGCACTGGCCACCGCCTGATCCAGATCGGCGTGTGACTTGATGACGTCGAAACCGGCCATCCCGTCATCGGCTTCTACAGCAGCGACGGCCGGCTCACTGCCACCTGCGGAAGATCCAACCAGCATCAGAGCCCCCCAGAGACCCATCACAGCATAATCAGGCAGAATTCGATCGAGGAACCAAGATGGCAGTTCCCAGAAGGACCAGTCCAAACAATGCCTTGACGCCATTCATCCAGAGACCGGGTTTTGGAAGACAACTCGCCCCCAGGGTTCCAAACGCCACCAGCGGCGCCGTCATGCAGGGGCTTGCCAGCAGGGCTGAAAAGAAGCCCATCAGGGCAGCTCCGCCCAGGTGCCCCCCGCCTGGCGATTGTTGATGGTCTCAAGACGCTCGCGTATGCCCCCGGCAGCTTCAGTTCATAAAC
Source organism: Salicola sp. Rm-C-2C1-2 (assembly GCF_040196175.1). NCBI lineage: Bacteria > Pseudomonadati > Pseudomonadota > Gammaproteobacteria > Oceanospirillales > Halomonadaceae > Salicola > Salicola sp. Rm-C-2C1-2. Next base: position 22,450 of record NZ_JBEFNF010000009.1, read on the forward strand.
GCCGAACATCGACAGCGCCAGTAGCACGAAAATGCCCGCCAGACCGCCGATGAACGGTGGCACTCTGGGGCGGATAGCACAGCCCTTCATCAGCACAGCCCTGCCAGCTGAGCTTCAAGGTGCGAACCGCTCCTGGATCAATCATCACCTCGGCCTGACCGTAATAGACCTCGGACTCCCCGAAGTACTCATCCGTGATGATCTTACCTTCCGGGTAACTCACAGACGCGGGCTCAGCATCCTGCCCGCTAACGCTCATGCGCTTGCGATAGAGGTAGTAATCGTCTGCAATCGTCCACTCAAGACCAAGTCGATCACCGTCCGAGACCAGCTCATACTGGAAAGCGTCCTCCGGCGACAGGAACTCGGACTGATCGATGGCGGCCTGAACCGGTATCATGCTTCCAAGCATCAGGAAAAGGGCTGGCATTACGGTCACTGCAGACCGGATGTATCTCATTCTATCTCCCTGCTGTTATCACAACTGGAAGCAGTATGCAGTTCACCGATTAAGTGGGCATTAAGATGCATGTGTTACTGATTGAAGACGACGACCTGGTGGCCTCCGGGCTGGTCAGCGGCCTGGAAATGATTGGCGCGGTCTGGTTTGGCATCAGCCGGGGTCTGGCCCCGCTGGAGCGGCTCAGCCGTGAAGTCTCCCGGCGCAGCCCCACCATGCTCACCCCTGTGGCCATCGGTTCAGCCCCGGCTGAACTCCAACCGGTGGTCGCAATGCTGAATGGTCTTCTGGCGCGGGTCAACGATGCCATACAGCGGGAGCAGAACTTCGCCAGCCAGGCCGCCCACGAGCTGCGCACACCACTGACCGCCATCAAGACGAACCTCCAGGTGGCCGTGCGTCAGGCGCCCGAAGCCACCCAGGCCCTGGACCAGGCGCAAGCCGGCATCCAGCGCCTGCAGCGCATCATTGAGCAGCTGCTGATGCTCGCCCGGGCTGAGCGCACGGGCCCGCAAAGCGATGCGCAGGCAGCCACGGAAACTGTTATCCACCAGGCTATGATGGACCTTCCGGAGCGCAACCGGATCCGGGTCGAGATGATCCCGTCCCTGCCACCCCTGCCACCCCTGCCACTCCCTCAGCCCCTGGCTTCAGCGGCACTGCGCAATCTTCTGGAAAACGCCCTGAGCCACGGCACCAGCAGTGACACCGTGGAACTGCGCGTCCAACACACCATTGATGCGATCGTGATGACGGTGACCAATCAGGCCGCAGACAGCCCGAAACCGGACCCCGGGTACAGCGATGGTCTGGGGCTGACGATCGTGCGCGCGATCACTGAACGGTTTGGTGCCCGGTTCGAATTCCGGCATCCGGAGGACGGCAGGGTACAGGCCGTTATCGCCTGGCCGACTTGACCCAGCACCCCACCCCCAACGATCATAAGCGCCCCTTTCGCAATATGGATATGAGCGCATGAGTGATTCAGGCGTAAAAACCGATGAGAAAAAACAACACTTTGACGATATCTACGTGGCGGAAACGCCCGTCCCCTTCAAGGAACGCATCCTCGACGAACTGAAATACGTCTCTGACAACTTCAACCGTCAGACGTTTGATCGCTTGATCCTGCCCTGGGCTGAAAAGAAGGCCGCCAGCGGCGCCCTGAACGTCGTGGATCTTGCTGGCTGTTTCGGCAACACTACCATGGCAACCATCAACGGCATGGACTACGACAGCATCCGCGAAAACTGGAAGGACACGGACGCCTGCCGGACCGTTGCTCAGCCGCGACGTTTCAGTGCCAACATCACCGGCATCGACATCTCTGCTAATGCCCTGGCCTACGGCAAGTCCGCAGGCATTTATGACGACATCATCCAGGCGGACCTCAACACGCCGGAGGCGGCGACCCAGGCTGAGCTTGAAAAGGCCATCAAGAACGCCAACGTGCTGATTTCAACAGCGGCACTGGTCTACCTCCAGCCGGATGCCATTGAGCGGCTGATGGATGAATTCGCGGCCGGGGATGAGGAGGGCTACATGCTGGTCAACTTCCTCAACCCCTTCGCACTGGAAGCAGCGGATGCCACCAAGCGCATCCTGCTTGAGCGCTTTGAGTTCGTGGGCAGCATGGCTTCGCGCCACCGCCTTATGTCCGAGCTGGAACGCGCCAACTACCCGGGCGAAGAATGGGCCATGCTGGAGATCTGGGCGCTCAAGCGTCGCAGCTGATTCAGGTTACGGTACCGCCCGCAGCAGCTGCCAGGGGCGGTGCCAGACCGGCTGCCAGCCGGTTTCCCCTACCGTTACACGCCATGCCGGCGCTATCCACAGATCCGCTATCGCTACAAGCGTTTCACCGTGAAAGATCAGGGGAAGCCAGGCCCGTTCCCAGGGTGGAACATGGTGTTCCTGCAGCCATTTGCGCAGCGGGCGACGGGGCTGATCCGGCCCCGGACGGAAGCGCTGCCCTGCAGCCAGAACGCGGACCCCGAAACGCTCGCCCCCAAAGGTAGCAATGCCCGCCCCCTCACGCGGCTCTGCGGTCAGCCAGGTACTGAACCAGTCCAGACCGGCATCGATTCGCCACTGCAACGCGGCGTCCGCATCCGGATCAGGCAGATCAGGGACCAGCCAGAGCCGATCCTGATAGCGACAAACCCGGTAACCCTCGCCGCGCAGCTCGGGTTGGGCATCTTCCGGGGCCTTAAGCAGCGCCTCCAGACCCGTTGTCAAACGCCGCTCGCCCGGGGGCTGGTAACCGTGGCGGATCAGAAGGTGGCGCAACAGCTGCTGGCGGCGCGCATCAGCCAGCCCAGCGAACGCCCGAACGCTGACACCCGTACCGCTGGCCACCTCTCGCGCATCGTGCTCCGCCAGCTCGCCAAGCAGTCGGTCCGCCTGCCGACAGTGCTCCGCACTGCGGGCAATACGTGGTCCACTGCGGGGCCAGCGTCTTTCCAGCGCCGGCATGACTTCGTGACGCAGGTAGTTGCGATCAAACCGGGTATCCTGATTGGAGCTGTCCTCGCACCAGTCCAGGCCCCAGTCACCAGCCAGGGCCTCGATACGAGCCCGTTCAAGCCCCAGCAGTGGCCGCACCAGGCGGCCACCACCCAGCCGCCTTTGCGCGGGCATCCCGGCCAGGCCACGCACACCACTGCCCCGCAGCATGCGCAGCAGCACGGTCTCGGCCTGATCATCAGCATGATGGGCCATGAACAGCCGATCCCCGGATTCCAGAAGGGACTCGAAGCAACCATAACGCGCCCTGCGGGCCCGAGCCTCGAGATCCGGCTTTTCGGGGTCCAGAGCCAATTTCTCAGTCACCAGCGGAACACGAAGCGCCTCGCAGACCCGCTCACAGTGCCGCTGCCACTGATCCGCATCGCTGTTCAGTCCATGATGGAGGTGGATGGCGTGGAGGGTGATGGAGTGACGTGACGCCAGCGTTGACAGACAGTACAGAAGAAAAGTCGAGTCACAACCGCCGCTGAGAGCAAGCCACCACCGACGGCTTTCAGGAAGGGTCTGGAAGGCCGCGGTCAGATCCCACGGCCAGTTCTCCAGGGCCAGCCGGTCACTGCTTACTGGCATCGTAGCGGGTCAGACGCTCATAACGCTGTTCCAGAAGATCCGGGATGGACAGCTGCTCGAGCGCATCCAGCTCCTTAATCAGGGCATCCCGCAGACTCGCGCCAATGGTCGACTGGTCGCGATGAGCACCACCCAGCGGCTCCGGTATGATCCGGTCAGCGACGCCCAGCGACTTGAGCCTTTCAGCCGTAACGCCCATGGCTGCGGCCGCATCCGCCGCGTGGTCAGCACTCTTCCAGAGGATGGAGGCACAGCCTTCTGGCGATATGACCGCGTAGGTGGAATACTGCAGCATGCAGAGCCTGTCGCCAACGCCGATCGCCAGCGCACCGCCGGACCCGCCTTCACCGATGACGGTGGAGATAATGGGCGTCTGCAGACGCGACATCAGCGCCAGATTGCTGGCGATGGCCTCACTCTGGCCACGCTCCTCAGCCCCAATGCCGGGATAGGCACCAGGCGTGTCGATCAGTGTGATCAGCGGCAACTGGAAGCGCTCCGCCATGCGCATGAGTCGGGCTGCTTTGCGGTAACCCTCAGGCTTGGGCATGCCGAAATTGCGGTGAACCTTATCCTTGATCTCACGCCCCTTCTGATGGCCGATAACCATCACGGGCCGACCATCAAGCCGCGCCACTCCCCCTACAATGGCCGGGTCGTCCGCAAAACTGCGGTCACCATGGAGTTCATCAAAGTCCGTGAACACCTCGTCGATGTAATCGTGAGTATAGGGACGCTGCGGGTGGCGAGCCAAGCGCGCGATGTCCCATGCCTTGAGGTCACCGAAGATGCTTTCAGTCAGGCTGATGCTCTTGTTGCGCAGCCTGTTGATCTCCTCCGAGATATTGACGTCGGCATCATTGCCGACCAGACGGAGTTCTTCGATCTTGTCCTCAAGCTCGGCGATGGGCTGTTCGAAATCCAGATATTGGGGGTTCATGACGCTCCGTCTGTTCGTTGCAACCGTTTATTCATCGTAGACCAAAGTAACACGATCGTCGCCCAGCAGATGGCGCAAACTCAATAGCAATTCGTCATCCGGCTGCACCTGCCACTCTTCTCCCAGCCGGATCAGGGTACTGGCGTCCGGGCTGTAGTAGGCCAGATTAACCGGGCAGCCATTGCCACGGTAAGGCCGCAACACTTCCTCCAGATGATCCAGAAAGCCGTTGGCGCACTGCGGCCGGTCCACTGCAAGGCGGATACCGTGACTGTACTGACGGCGGGCGGCATTGATGTCCATCACACCATCCGCCGTCATTTTGAGCGACCCGCTGTAATCATCGTGGCTGACACGCCCTTCCAGGATCAGCACATTGTCGGCCTGAAGCAGATCCTTGTACTCCAAAAAGGCATCCGTGAACAGAGTCGACTCAATACGGCCACTGCGATCGTCCAGGGTGACAAAGGCCATGGGCTGACCGCGACGGTTCTTCATGGTGCGCACCGCCACAACCAGACCGGCGATCCTCTGGGTGCCCTTGCCCTGCTGCAACTGCGCAATGGGGGTTGGCACAAATCGCCGGACTTCGCTCTCATAGGCATCAAAAGGATGACCGGTCAGATAGAGACCGAGCGTTTCCTTCTCCGCCTGCAGGCGCTGCTTGTCACTCCACTCCCGCAGGTGGGCCACATCCGCGAAGGGATCCTCGTCCCCGGTGGAAACCAGATCTTCACCAAAGAGATCCCCCATGCCGGCATCCGCATTGCGGTTGAGCTGGCCGGCCTGCTGGATGGCCTTGTCAATGCTGGCCATCATCCTCGCCCGGCTCGGGCCCAGGTTATCCAGAGCGCCGGCACGGATCAGCGCCTCGATGGCGCGCTTGTTGACCTTGCGCACATCGACACGGGCGCAGAAGTCGAACATGTCCCGGAAAACGCCGCCTTCCGCCCGAGCTGCCGCGATGCTCTCAATGGGGCCCTCACCGAGCCCTTTGATGGCCCCCAGGCCGTAGACCACCTGGCCCTCATCATTAACCGTGAAGCTGAACGCACTGGTGTTCACATCCGGCAGCACCAACGCCAACCCCATGCGCCGACACTCTTCGACGAGCGTCACCACCTTGTCGGTGTTCTGCATGTCTGCGGTCAACACTGCGGCCATGAACTCGGCGGGGTAATGAGCCTTGAGCCAGAGCGTCTGGTAGGAGACCAGCGCGTACGCCGCCGAGTGCGACTTATTGAAGCCGTAACCGGCGAACTTCTCCACCAGATCGAAGATGTTGTCGGCTAGTTCCTTGCTGATGCCGTTGTTTTCGCAACCCTCAAGGAACGCCTTCTTCTGCTTCTCCATTTCGGCGGCTTTCTTCTTACCCATGGCGCGGCGCAAAAGGTCCGCCTGCCCCAAGGAAAAGCCAGCCATCACCTGGGCGATCTGCATCACCTGCTCCTGGTACAGAATGATGCCGTGGGTGGGCTTGAGCACCGGTTTGAGGCCATCGTACTGGAAGTCCGGATGCGGGTAGGCCTCGGGCTGGCGGCCGTGCTTGCGGTCGATGAAGTCATCCACCATACCGGACTGCAACGGGCCGGGCCGGAACAGGGCCACCAGGGCAATCATATCCTCGAGGCTGGCCGGCTCCAGGCGCCGGATCAGGTCTTTCATGCCCCGGGATTCCAACTGGAACACCGCCGTGGTCTCGGCCTTTTTGAGCAGCTCAAAGGAGGGCTGATCATTCAGCGGGATCTCGTCGATGTCGATATCCGGCTCGCCGTGCTCACGCCGACGGCGGTTCACCATCGCCAGAGCCCAGTCGATGATGGTCAGGGTTCTCAGGCCCAGAAAGTCGAACTTGACGAGTCCGGCCTCTTCCACATCGTTCTTGTCGAACTGGGTAACGACACTGCCGCCATTTTCTTCACAGTACAGCGGCGCGAAGTCCGTCAGCTTGGTGGGGGCAATCACCACACCGCCGGCGTGCTTACCCGCGTTACGACAGATCCCCTCAAGCTTTTTCGCCATGTCCCAGATTTCCTGGGCTTCCTCGTCCTGCGCCAGAAACTCGCGCAGCGGCTCCTCTTCCTCATGGGCGCGCTCAAGCGTCATGCCCGGGTCAAAGGGGATAAGCTTGGACATGCGGTCTGCCAGGCCGTAGGACTTGCCCTGGACGCGCGCGACGTCGCGCACCACAGCCTTCGCGGCCATGGTACCGAAGGTGATAATCTGGGAAACGGCGTTCTTGCCGTAGCGTTCGGCCACGTAGTTGATGACCCGATCGCGGCCTTCCATGCAGAAGTCCACGTCAAAGTCGGGCATCGAAACCCGTTCCGGGTTCAGGAAGCGCTCGAAAAGCAGATCGTACTGCATCGGGTCGATATTGGTGATCAGAAGCGCGTACGCGACCAGTGACCCGGCACCGGAGCCGCGCCCCGGCCCCACCGGCACGCCGTTATCCTTGGCCCACTGGATGAAATCCATCACGATCAGGAAGTACCCTGGGAACCCCATCTGATTGACGATATTGAGTTCGAAATCCAGACGCTCGTAGTAACGTGCCCGCTTCTCCTCGTATTCCGGGTCGGAACGATCCAGGATGCGCTCCAAGCGTTTTTCCAGCCCTTCCTCGGAAACCTTGCGGAAGTATTCATCCATGGTCATCCCTTCCGGGATGGGATACTGGGGCAGCGAGATTTCACCCAGCCGCACCGGCACGGTACAGCGCTTGGCGATTGCAAGCGTGTTATCGATGGCTTCCGGGATGTCTTCGAACAGCTCTATCATCTCCTCCTGGGAACGGAGATATTGCTGTTCGCCGAAGCGCCGCTCCCGGCGCGGATCATCCAGTGTTCGGCTCTCGCCGATGCAGACCCGGGCTTCATGGGCCTCAAAGTCATCGGCGTCCAGGAAATGGACGTCGTTAGTGGCGACCACAGGCAGCTGGAACTTCTGGGCCAGGGCCACCTGCCCGTGGACACAATCCTCATCATAGGCGCGCCCGGTGCGCTGGAGCTCGAAATAGAACGCGCCCGGAAACAGATCGGCCCAGTAGCATGCTCGCTCTTCAGCGAGCTCCTGCTTGCCAGCCAGTATGGCTTTGCCCACGTCTCCCTCACGCGCCCCGGAGAGCATGAGCAGCCCTTGCGCCCGCTGCTCGACCCATTCGCGCTCCACCACCGGAACGCCGGTGGCCAGACCATCGGTATAGCCCAGGGATATAATCTCGGTAAGGTTACCGAAACCGGTCTGATTACGTGCCAGCAGGGTGATGCGGAAGGGCTTGTAAGAGTCTTCCTCATTGCGAAGCCAGATGTCAGCGCCAATGATCGGCTTGATGCCGGCACTGGTGGTTCCCTCGTAGAACTTCACCAGCGAGCACATGTTGGACTGCTCGGTCAGACCAACGGCGGGCATACCCATTTCCGCCACACGCTCAATCAGTGGCTTGATCCGGGTCAGGCCGTCGACCAGAGAGTATTCCGAATGGATGCGAAGATGAACGAATGTGCTCGACACGGGCTACTCCATGACCTCAACCAGTTCTTCTTCGGTCTGCTTCCCGAAGCGGGCCTCGACCACCCCGCCGTCCGGGCTGATCACAAAGGTAGCAGGCAGGGAGACCGGGTGTTCCCAACCGTAATGGGCCTGCGGATCGTCGGTAACAACAGTGAATGCGATCCCCATGTCGGCCTTGAGGCTGCGCAGTGACTCGCCCTCAACCTGATCGAAGTTAACGCCCAGCACCCGCACTCCGTCGCGCTGATCCAGTGCATTCAGCTCTGGGATTTCCTCGTAACAGGGTTTGCACCACTCGGCCCAGTAGTTGACGAAAACCCACTGGCCTTTCAGCTCGCCGGTGCGCACGCTACCACCCTCAGCGGTGGCGAAATCGGTGCTGCCACCCAGGCCACCGGGCATACCGTCACACCCCGCGAGCGCGAGCATCAGCACGACAACAGTCGCGCGCATGAGATGAATCAACGCCAACCTCCTGATAGAGTAACGGGCAAAGCCGGATCGTTTATTGTAACGACAAAACCGGTATCCGTAATCCGTACCTTCTGAAGTGGATCCCCCGTAATGACCGAGACCACACGCCGTCGTTCCGACCTGCCGCTGGCTCACTGGATTGGCCTCGGCACCTTTCTGGCACTGATCGCCATACTCGCGCTGACCACCTTCTGGCCGAATCCCGTGGAGGATGCATCCAAGACGGCGATTCTTGGCATCAAGCTGGTGCCGTTGCTGATTTTTGTACCCGGACTCTTGCGTGGCCGCAACATTACCTATATCTGGGCCTGCTTCATGATGATGATCTACTTCGTGCCTCTGTCGGTCAGTTCCTATCTGTATGGCTGGCCGCTGACCAGCGTGATCCCCACGGTACTGACGCTGGTGTTCTTCGTGGCGACCCTGTTCAAGCTGCGCCAGGACCCACGCAATCCAGGCACCAGTACGACCTGATCCCTATGGCGAGAGCATCCAACCCCGAGCGTGATCACACACTCACTCTGCATCAGCTTTGCGATGGCCTGGTTCAGGATGAACGCATCACCCGGGAACAAGCCCAGGATGTCCGCAACGCCAATCTGGGATCGAATACCCAGAAGCATCCCCTGGAAATGCTGGCAGAGGCCCAGCTGCAGGATGCCACCACCAGCAGACTGCTGGATCTGGATAACCTCTCTGAGTGGCTGGCGCACTGGGCGGGGCTGGACTACGTGCACATCGACCCGCTGAAAGTGGACGTGCCATCAGTAGCGGATGTCATGTCCTACGCCTATGCTCAGCGTAACGGTATCCTGGCGGTGAGTGTGACCCGTGACGAGATCCAGGTCGCCACCGCACAACCCTTCCAGAGCGAATGGCGCAGCAACCTGGAACACATCACCCGCCGGACGGTGACACCGGTGGTGGCCAATCCGGCCTCTATCCGCCGCTTCACGGTGGAGTTCTACCAGCTTGCCAATTCCGTCAGTAAGGCCGGGGGTGAGGATGCCAACAAGCACGTACAGAGCTTCGAGCAGCTTCTCGATCTGGGCGAAGGCAAGGCGGACGCCAATGACCAGCATGTGGTCAGCATCGTCGACTGGCTGCTGCACTATGCGTTTGAGCAGCGCGCCAGCGATATCCACATCGAACCCCGCCGCGAGATGTCGCAGGTCCGATTCCGCATCGACGGTGTCCTGCACACCGTCTACGAATTCCCGATTAACGTGGGCATTGCGGTACTCAGCCGCCTCAAGATTCTGGGTCGACTGAATGTGGCCGAGAAACGCCGCCCTCAGGACGGGCGCATCAAAACGCGCAAGCCGGATGAAAGCGAAGTGGAGATGCGTATTGCGACCATGCCCACCGCCTTCGGGGAGAAAATGGTCCTGCGGATCTTCGACCCGGAGGTCCTGCTCAAGCCCTTCGAACAGATGGGCTTCTCCCGCGACGACCGCGAGCGCTGGGAGCGCATCACCAGCAACCCCTATGGCGTTATCCTGGTCACCGGCCCCACCGGTTCCGGCAAGACCACCACCCTCTACTCCACGCTACGACAGCTGGCCTCGGACGATGTCAACATCTGCACCATTGAGGACCCCATCGAAATGGTTGAGCCCGCCTTCAATCAGATGCAGGTGCAGCACGGCATCGACCTGACCTTCGCCCATGGTGTACGTGCACTGCTGCGCCAGGATCCTGACATCATCATGATCGGCGAGATCCGTGACCAGGAGACCGCGGACATGGCGGTTCAGGCCGCACTGACGGGCCACCTGGTGCTTGCCACGCTGCACACCAATGACGCCCCGAGTGCCATTACGCGGCTGCTGGAGCTGGGGCTGCCAAGCTATCTGATCCGGACCACTGTCATTGGGGTCATGGCCCAGCGCCTGGTGCGAACCTTATGCACCGAGTGTAAAACAGACGGCAGCATCGACGCGCAGGCCTGGCGCAATCTCACCCGGCCCTGGAAAGCGCCCACACCGGAACATGCCTGCCAGCCTGTGGGCTGTCTGCAATGCCGCAACACCGGTTACCTCGGACGTTCCGGCGTTTATGAGATCATGCCCGTTGATGGGGCGATAGAGGCGCTGATCACTGCCGATTGCGACCTGAGCCAGCTGCGGCGGGAAGCCTATCGCCAAGGGATGATGTCACTGCGCCTTTCCGGCGCCCAGAAAGTGGCAGCGGGACTGACCACCGTGGAAGAGGTCATGCGGGTCACTCCAGAGAGTCAGAAGTAGGCCTGCCCCGAAGGCAAGGCCCCGGCTATGCCGGGGCCGCTGCGCATCAACCGAACAGCTTTGCAGCCTGCTCCGCCACATGCTTGCCCTGGAACCGGGCAATAGCTTTTTCGCGCTCGTCCGCCTGCCGGGAACCGTCACCACCGGCCAGCATGGTGGCGCCATAGGGGGTGCCACCGCCGGGCTGGGAAATATCGAACAGCTCACCAGTGCCGTAGCCGATCGGCACAATGGTCATCCCGTGGTGGGCCAGGGTTACCCAGAAGGTCGTCAGCGTCTGTTCCTCACCGCCACCAGTACCGGTAGAGCCGAAAACGCTGGCGAGTTTACTGAACAAGGCACCTTTGGCCCAGAGCCCACCGGTCTGGTCCATAAAGGTCCGCATCTGGCCGGCCATGTTGCCAAAGCGGGTAGGAGTCCCGAACAGGATGGCGTCATAATCCGCCAGTTCATTCGGGGTGGCCACCGGCACCTGCTGGTCGGCCTTGCCACCGGCATTGGTGAAAGCGTCGGAATCCATGGTTTCGGGCACTCGTTTGACCGTCACATCAACGCCATCAACGCTGTTGGCACCTTCGGCCACGGTGTTCGCGAAGTCTTCCATGTGCCCGTACATCGAATAGTAAAGCACTAATACTTTCGCCATTGTTTCTCTCCTGGTCCTGTGATGTTGCTGCTGGTTTGTCACACAGGAACAGGCTATTCCCTCCCCTGCCCCCATCCAAGCGGAACATTTTGGGCAGTGTGTTCAAAATAATTGATCAGCGGCCAGACTCCCCCAGGGACGCTCGCTCGCCATTGCCCTGATCAGTTCTTGTCGTCGGGTTCAAGCCGGTCCAACCCCGTGATGTGGGCGCCCAGTGCCTTCAACAGAATGTGCTGGATTTCGCCTTCTGAGCGCATAGCTTTGAGCTCCCGGTTGAAGGCTTCCATACGCTCAGCGTTACCGGCGACCTTACGGGAAAGCAGTAGGTGCAGCCTATCCTTGCGCACTGGATGCGGGTGCCAGGTCAGCCTGCTGGCTTCATCAGCACCGAACAGATCATCAATCATCCGCTGCCCCACAACACGATCGAGGGGGAAAAGATCAATACGCTCAGCCATCAACTTCCTGAAGTTCAGCTCATCCGATGACACAATCTCGGTGTGAGCGATCCCCCGGGCCTTTACCCGATCGATGACCTGGCCATAGTCATAGTCCCTCGTCAGACCAATCCGGTAATCTGCAAGATCCGCAACGGTCTGCCAGTCAAATGGCATATCAGCCCGATGAAAAAAAAACATACTCCGTCACAATTACCGGTCGGCTGATGAAAAATTCTTCGCGGCGCTCTTCGGAAGGTAACCAGACAGCCGTGCCATCACGCTGCCCCTTGCGGGCCAGTAAGAGGGAACGGGACCAGGGGTGGAATTCATACACCACCTTATACCCCGCACGTTCAAAGGCACGGGTCACAATCCTTGAGGCGATACCGTAACCGGGTTCTTCACTGCCGAGGTAAGGAGGCCACTCGCCGTTGGTAATCCGCACAACGCTGCCCTGTTGATCATCACCTGCCAGCCCTGAGAGTGGGACCGTCAATACCAGCGCCAACAGCACTGTTTTCAGCCATCCCATGATTTTCTCCTGTTTAGAACCCGATGGAGCACCCGAGGAAAATATCTTCCATACACGTGGCGAATACGTCGAAAAGCTACTCATTGGATTAACCATTTAAGGGGTAGCCAGTACCAGGACAGGCCCTGCTTGGCTACTGGGCTCCACGGGAAAGCGCCAGTCAAGACCACACCCAGCCAACCATGCCCGTATAGCTCGCCATTCACTCTCGCCTCCTTCATGCCCGCGATAGGCCATCAGCGACAGGCAGCCGCCAGGCGCGAGCAGATCCGCGGCCTGCTCCAGAGCAGGCAGAGTGGTTTCCGCCGCAGTGATGCGGGTGTGATCGCCCCCTGGCAGATAACCCAGATTGAACATCACCGCCCCCAGCTTGCGCTCTTTCGGTACTATCACTTGGTCATGGATTCGGGCGTGACTTTCACACAGCAGCGTTACGCGCTCGCCAAGGCCGGCTTCGGCCAGTCTGCTGCGGGTTGCTTCCACCGCAGCAGACTGAACATCCATCGCCCAGACATGACCTGACTCACCTACCTGTTGCGCCAGAAAGCGTGTGTCATGGCCGTTGCCTGCCGTAGCATCGAGAACCAGGCTGCCCTCGCGCAGCACACTGGCCACCCCTTCATGGGCCTTCTGGGTCAGTCTCACACCACCCACCGCTCGAGCGTGCCGGCAGCAAAGTCCCTCAGGTTATCCGCGCTCTGCTGCACCATGCGCTGGCGTGCCTCCTGGCTGGCCCAGGCGCAATGCGGTGTCACCAATAGATTGGGAATGTCGTCCGCCAGCAATGGGTTGTCATCCACTGGCGGCTCCTGGGTCAGAACATCCACCCCGGCACCGGCAATATCGCCCTGGCGCAGGGCATCGGCCAGGGCTTGTTCGTTGACGATACCGCCACGGGAGGTATTCACCAGAAGAGCCGAATCCTTCATGGCCTTCAACTCCTGAGCATCAATCAGATCCCGAGTGTCATCACTCAGCAGGCAATGCACGGACAGCACATCGGCTACCGGCAGCAGCTCAGCCAGAGGCTCTCTCGTAAAACCATCAACCTCCCCCGGCGGCTGACCGGGCCGGGCCGCGATCCGCACATCCATCCCAAAAGCGCGCCCAAGCCCGGCAACGCCCTGCCCCAGGTCACCATAGCCCAGAATCACGAGCGTTCTGCCTTCGAGTTCGATGATGGGATGATCCATGCGGCAGAACATGGTACTGCGTTGCCACCAGCCGCCACGCACGTCCTGAACGTAATCCACCAGGCGGTTGGCAAGAGCCAGGATCAGGGAAAAAGTATGCTGGACCAGCACCGGGCGCGCATAGCGGATGGCATTGACTACCCGGATGCCTCTGGCCTCCGCCGCTTCCAGGTTGATGTTATTGACGCCGGTTGCCGTCACCACCACTACCCGGAGCTTCGGCGCAGCCGCAAAATGCGCCTCCCCAAGCACAACCTTGTTGGTAACCACGGCTTCGGCGTCCGCGATGCGCTCCGCCACCTGGTCGGGACCACTGGCTCCGTAGAGCGTGAGGTCGGCGGCGGCCTGCATCGGCTCCAGATCCACGTCCGAGCCCAGAGTATTGGCATCCAGAAAAACAGCTTTCACGATGATGGCTCCTCCTGATCGGATTCAGCAACGATGGAGCGTATTGTCACCATTGCCCCGCAGCAGGGCAATCGAGCGGCCAGGGTCGCGCCTCAAATGTGGCGCCGTCGTCAATTATGAGCCACAGAAAGGCGCGGGCATTGACCGGGTGATGTCGGATGGCATGATTCCATACCAAGGAAGTCTCATCCACTTAAAAGGAAAGTATTCCCATGAAGCGCATTCTCGCCCTCGGCCTGATCATGCTGACCGCCCACCCGCTGGCCATGGCTGGCCCACAACGGCCGATAGACCAGGGTACGACCTATCTCGGGGCCCAGTATTCGCGCCTGACATTTTCATCGGACCGACTCGTCACTTCAGCAACACCCTCCATGGTCATGCTGCGCGGCGGCGTCTTCCTGCTCAACAACATTGCGATCGAAGCCCGCTATGGCACCGGTGTTGAAAGTGATCAGGCTACCGCTAAGGACGACAGCCTGGTCAGAGCCAGAGTGCAGCATTTCGCCGGCACCTACGCGACCGGCCACATTCCGCTGGGCTCGCGATCATCATTCTATGTTTTTGGCGGGTTCAGTGAGTTCAAGGCCCGCTTTGAACGCCCGGATCGGCAATTGAGTGAGACCGAATTCTCCGGGTCCTATGGAGCGGGCTATCAGATCAATTTCAGCCGTCAGAGTGGGCTCAACCTAGAATACAATCGCTTCATGGAAAAAAACGGCCATCGCCTGAACGGCTTCACGCTTGGCATGCAGTTCTATTTCTGAGGCCCGGGGCCTCAGGACTTGAGGCGATAGCCCGTCCGGAAAATCCACCAGACAAGTGTCAGGCACAGCAGCATGAAGAAAAAGGTCATGCCCAAGCTGATCAGTAGCGGCACATCGGAAACCTCATAGAAGCTCCAGCGGAAGCCGCTGACCAGGTAGACAACCGGGTTGAAGAGCGAAACGTATTGCCAGAATTCCGGCAATACGTCGATGGAATAGAAGGTACCTCCAAGGAAAGTGAGCGGGATCACCAACAGCAGAGGCACAATCTGGAGCTGCTCAAAGTCTTCCGCCCAAATCCCCACGATAAAACCGAACAGGCTGAAGGTGAACGCCGTGAGCACCAGGAAGGCCAGCATCAGGAACGGGTGCTGTATCGGCACATCCACAAACAGCTGAGCGGTAAACAGGATGATCAACCCGAGCACCAGTGACTTGGTGGCCGCCGCGCCGACATACCCCACCACCACCTCCAGGTAGGACACCGGTGCGGACAGCAACTCATAGATGGTGCCGGTGAATCGCGGAAAGAATATGCCAAAAGAGGCATTAGTCACGCTCTGGGTCAACAGCATCAACATGATCAGGCCGGGCACAATGAAGGCGCCATAGGCGACACCGTCCACCTCCTCCACCCGTGAACCGATAGCTGCCCCGAACACCACGAAATAGAGAGACGTGGTCACAATGGGTGAGATGATCGACTGCAGCCAGGTGCGCAGAGCCCTGGCCAGCTCGAAATGATAGATCGCATACATGCCACGCAGGTTCATGAGCCGTTCACCAGATCCAGGAAAATGTCCTCCAGCGAGCTCTGGGTGGTGTGCAGATCCGTGAAGCGGATCCCCGACTCGCCCAGGGCCAGGAGAAGATCGTCAATGCCGGTATGCGCGGACTGTGTCTCATAGGTGTAAATGAGCCCGCTGCCGTCTTCGGTCAGCCGGAGCCCATACGGCGCCAGCGCAGGCGGCACCGCCTCCAACGGCTCGCGCAGCTGCAGCGTCAGCTGTTTGGTCCCCAGTTTGCGCATCAAATGCTTCTTATCCTCAACCAGCACAATCTCCCCCTGGTTGATGACGCCGATGCGGTCCGCCATCTTCTCGGCTTCTTCAATGTAATGGGTTGTGAGAATGACAGTTACGCCGGTCTGGCGCAGGTAGTCCACTGTTTCCCACATGCCCTGACGCAGTTCCACGTCGACGCCAGCAGTGGGTTCGTCAAGAAACAGCACTGATGGCTCGTGAGCCAGCGCCTTGGCAATGAGCAGACGCCGCTTCATACCGCCGGAAAGCATTCGCAGCTGGCTGTTACGCTTTTCCCACAATGAGAGATCACGCAGAACCCGCTCAAGGTAGGCGTCATCCCGGGGCTTGCCGAACAGCATCCGACTGAAACTGACCTTGGCCCATACCGTTTCAAAAGCATCACGGGTCAGCTCCTGGGGCACCAGACCGATACGTGAACGGGTCTGGCGATAGTTGCGCTGGATGTCGTAACCATCCACTGTCACTTTCCCGCCCGTGCCATTCACGATGCCGCAGATGATGCTGATCAGCGTGGTCTTGCCAGCCCCGTTGGGGCCCAGAAGCGCGAAAATCTCCCCTTTGTGGATGTCCAGGTTGATATCCCTGAGCGCCTTGAACCCGTCCCGGTAGGTCTTGTCGAGATTCTCGATCGAAAGGATGGGGGTCACACGTCACCTCAATTGCTCACAGCCGTTCAACAATATCACACCAGCGGCAGCGCTCGCCTCTCACCTATAAAGCGGCTTGGTCACCCTTGAAAGGTGCGGCCCACCGGGGATCCGCGGTGAACACCACGTCGAGTACCAGCGCCCCAACGATACGACGTAGCCGTTCATCCAGATGGGTACGGATGCGATCCTGCTGCGCCAGGCCTGCATTGCCACTTTCCTCGGGCAGCACCACGTGCACCAGCAGATAGAGGGTCCGCCCCGGGCGAACCATCCTCAACGAGAACTCGTTGGCATCACTCTCCGCGATGACCTCCGCAACCACATCATGGACCGGCTGGCGCACATGCTTTGGCGGCGCCCGGTTGAGCAGCTCCTTGATGGCATCCGAAGCCATCCGGAAGGGTGTGCTGACGCAGAACAGAATCACCACCGTGGCCACCATCAGCGGATCCACATAGGGGGTTATTACGGAAAAATCCGCCGCTTCAGCCACAGGAATCAGGCAAAAAGCCAGAAGCACCGAGGCGGAGATAACGGTATTGATCCACCAGTTGGCAAAATCGGCCTCCACAAGCGGACTGCTGGTATAGCTCCGGGCGCGGCGCAGCAGTACAAAGGTAATACCACTGCTGGTGGTCGCGATAACGGAATAAACAATAGCCAGCCCGGCAGCGATCTCCCGGCCGCCAGCCAGCAGCACCAACACGGAGTCCCCCAGTGCCAGCAGCGATATCCCCAGTATAAGCAGACCTTTGGCGGCATTGACCAAGGATTCGAAATAGGCATGGCCGAAGGGATACTTTTCAGTATCCGGCATGGCAAGAAGTCGCGCCACACGGACGCTGAGAAATGCCATGACACTGTAGATGAGGTTGAAGAGACCGTCCAGAAGAATGACCTGAGAGCCGGTGATTACCGACAGGATGAGGCCGGTCATCCCCAGGAAGAGTGACATCCCGGCGGAGAGCAGCAGCGCGCCAGTTTCCGTTCGCATGACACAGACCATTACATCAGTGGTTCAGAAAATGTATTTTACCCGCAATTCAACTACTGTGACTGCATGATGCTGACAAAACTTGGGAATCGGTTCCCGCGCATCCGTCAACGGCTGGCCGCAGACTTCCGCCTTTCGGTGATCACGATGCTCTGTGTTCCCGCCGCCATCGCCATCGGAGGCTTCGGCGTTTTCCGCTTTCTGGACGGCGACCTCCTGATGACAGTGGTGGATTCCATGCTGGTCTTGCTTCTGATAAGCATCTCAGCGTGCGCCTGGATTACGGGCCATACCATAATCACTGGTGTTGTACTGGTCCTGTTCACCGGCGCCGGGGTTCTAGCCGTGCTTTATCTAGCCGGGTTGGTTGGCCTTTTCTGGGCCTATGTTGACACCATTGCCACCTTTTTCCTGGCACCGCCGGCAGTAGCCATTCCCAAGGTTGTGCTCATGATGGCAGCGACCACAACGTTGGGCGCGAAGGCGGGACTGGGCCTACTGCCCCTGATCTCCTATGCAACAACGATCTTTGTGGTTTCCGTTTTCGCTTTCAGCTTTGCCAGACGCTCCCTGGCCCAGGCACGGCAGCTCGAGGAGCTGGCCATACGGGATCCGTTGACCGGTATCGGCAACCGGCGCGCCCTGGAAGAGGAGCTATGCATCGCCATCGCCCGGGTTCAGCGCGACGCATCCGGTGCTGGACTGCTGATGCTGGATTTGGATCACTTCAAGGAGATAAACGACCGGTATGGGCATAGTAAAGGTGATGACGTGCTCAAGAAATTCGCGCAGCTGGTTACCACACACTCAAGGCACGAGGACCGGCTGTTCCGTTTCGGCGGCGAAGAGTTTGTCCTGCTGCTCAATAACGTCCACCAAGAGAGCATGATCCTGGCGGCACGACACCTTCAGCAGACCATCAGAGACCGCCTCAGCATCGAGGGTCAGCCGGTCACATGCTCAATCGGAGCCGCCCTTGCTGCCCCGGAGGATAACTGGGAAAGCTGGCTGAACCGGGCGGATAATGCGGTCTACCAGGCCAAGAATAACGGCCGGGACACCGTCATTGTGGCGGATTCCGGGCCGGATAGAAGGCCATGACCTCTGCTTCGGTCAATTCACGGTACCCCCCAGCTTCCAGCGCCGGATCCAGCTCAATAGGGCCGACTTGTTCACGGTGAAGCTGGACCACCCGGTTGCCAATCGCCCCCATCATGCGCTTGATCTGGTGATAACGGCCCTGGGTCAGGGTCAGCCGCAGTTCTGTATTACCCAGCCGCTTGATGTCATGGGCAAAGGCAGGCGTATCCTCTCCCCTGAGCATAATGCCCGCTTCCAGACTGGCAAGCTCCTGATCAGTGACGGGATCAGCAACCCGCACCCGGTAGGTCTTGGCAAAGCCATGACGGGGGGAGGTGATGCGGTGACTCCATTCACCGTCAGTGGTAAGCAACAACAGGCCCGTGGTGTCTTTGTCCAGCCGACCCACGGGATGCAGCCCGCGGCGCAGCTCCGGCTCGAGCAGATCAACAACCGTGGGGTCATAGTCGTCTTTGGTGGCGCTGACGACGCCGCTGGGCTTGTTCAGCATCAGATAGCGCTCTCCGGCTTCACGCTCGAGCTGCTGTGCATCCAGATAGATGGCGTCCTCGACACCCACCCGGGTCTGGGCCTTCAGCCCCCCGGTCTCGTGGCCTTCAACCTCAATCCGGCCCGTCTTGATCAGTTGTTTCGCGTCCTTACGGGTAGCGCCGATCAAGCGCGCAACTAGAAAATCGAGCCTGCGGCGCCGGCGTTTCTCAGGCTCCGTCATGGCAGCTCTGCCTTCTGGGTTAATGCATGATTACTGGCAAGGAATACCGTTATTCTACATGAATAACCCAGTTCCGATCAGGGTTCTGACAGCATTTCAAATACGGGCGTTAGGGGTTTTACGCTATTGCGCCCCGGGCTTCAGGCGCTAGACTCGGATAGATATCACATTCGATAGATGGAGAAAGCAATGATAGTACGTGACATCAAGGACATTATCGGAACCGAGCGCGAAGTTGAAGGGCCGGGCTGGACGAGCCGCCGGATGCTACTTAAGAAGGATGGCATGGGTTTCTCATTCCACGAGACCATTATTCCCGCTGGTGCCAAACTCCATCTCTGGTATAAGTACCATCTGGAGGCGGTCTACTGCGTTGGCGGCAATGGCAGCATCGAAGATCTGGCCACTGGTGAGACCCACCAGATTCACGACGGTGTCATGTACGCGCTGAACAACAATGATCGACACATTCTGCGCGGCGGCACTGAGGCCATGCGCCTGATCTGCTCTTTCAACCCACCGGTAACGGGTCGTGAAGTTCACGATGAGGATGGCGCCTACCTGCCCGACGACAGCTGATTCCGCCCACCAGCCCAGTATTCACAGGCGGTGTGGATACTGAGGCTTACATGTTGCGAATTGCAAAATGCAGCTTTCTGATCTGTAATACGGAGCCTAACCCAATATAGAGGATCACCCTGCCAATGCCTGATGGGCGAAACGACGTTTCCAGCGGTACCTCGCGTCTGCCTTCAGGAAACCATCCATTTGCCCCTCTTATCTTTTTTATCGTCCTCATGGCGTTTGCAACGGTCATAAACAACCAGCAGCGCTCAAGTACCCCTGTGGACACAAGCTGGTACACACCCTCCGCCTCGCTATCAGAGCCACTCGACCTGGCTTTCCAGGCTGGCTCCATCGCGCAACTCCACAGCTCAGGCCAACTGCGCTCCAGTGAGGGCTGGCAACGTATTCAATCAACTCACCCAGCTGTTGGTTTCAAGGACCATCCCATTACCTTCAGGCTTGAACTCACCAACGAAGCGAAAACACCAAACCAGCAATGGGTGTCAGTGCCGGCTCCCTATATTGACCGTATCCGTGTGGCGCGGCTCAATGAACCAGGAGGCCCGCTGCTTCCCATGCGCACCCAGGGTCAG
Organism: Salicola sp. Rm-C-2C1-2; assembly: GCF_040196175.1. Lineage (NCBI taxonomy): Bacteria > Pseudomonadati > Pseudomonadota > Gammaproteobacteria > Oceanospirillales > Halomonadaceae > Salicola > Salicola sp. Rm-C-2C1-2. The sequence continues at coordinate 42,831 of NZ_JBEFNF010000009.1, forward strand.
CTTGCCCCCCTGTCCCGCCGTACCATAGCGCTGCCCTCATTTCACTGGCCTGTAACCATTCCCGGGCGAGAGACAATCACGCTATTTTTTGAAGTCACCAACTCAGGACCAACGCTGCTTCCCATTTCCATTGAGGGCGATGACGGTCTGGTCTACAACAGTGTTTCCCGTGCCACGATCAACGGGGTTCTGCTGGGGCTCTCTACTTTCCTGTTGGCCATCAACGTGTTTTTGATGGTGCGATTCAGGACGACCATGCTCACCTGGCTCACGGTGCTCACCGCGGGCGTCATTCATATCCAACTTGTTCTTAACGGGTTTGGTGCATGGCTGTTCTGGGGAGCAATCCCTTCGCTGGGAATGGCCTTCACTACTTCGATGCTGTTAGTGCTGATCGCCTTTTTGCAGCATACAGTTGCAGCACTTCACCCTGCTCGACCTTACCGCTGGTTCCTGAACGCTCTCTCTCTTGCAGCACTACTGCTGATTTTTATTGACCTCGCAGCTCCGACGCTGTCACTCCAGCCGGCCATACTCATTCTCGGGTCAATCGGCTGTATTGCGGCGTTCGCCATCTCGGTCCACCGCTTCACAGACTCGCTGTACGCCCGTTACTTCACCATCGCGGTTTTGATTCTCACAACCGGATATACCGCAACCGCGCTCAGGACGGTTGGCATTCTGCCCGTCAACGTTGCAACGGAAACAGCGTTTTCCTTCGCAACGATTCTTGCCGCCATTGTTCTACTCGCAGCTGCAGTGCATTTCTTCCTGCGGGAACAACAGCTGAGACGGATCGCCGCCACCGATAAAGCCAGTGAACAGGAATACCGGATTGCGTTACAGAATCAGCTTGAAAAAAGCCTGAGGACCCATAAGCTGACTGGCAGGCCTAACCGTTCAGCTTTGGAGGCGTTTCTGAGTGAACGGGCGTGCGAAACGCTCCAGTTCGTCGTTCTAAGACTGACCCGCTTTCATGAGGTTGAGCATGTAGTTGGCCACCAACTCGCCGAACTGTTTGTACGCGATTACCTGACCAGCCTAGAAAATCATCTCCAACTCAATGGGCCGAGCTCACTGGTGCGGATCGATAACGCGCTGCTGATATCCATTGACACTATGCACTCCGTGTTCATTCTCGCCGACGAAATACCCAGCGAGTCCAATTTCTGGCAAACGCTCATTGACGTTGTGACGCCGGATTCCAGGCACCAGGGCTACACCTTTAATTGGCTCTGCTCGATCGGCGTCGCCTCATTGCCCCGCCACGGCAACAGCATTCACCAAGCCCTTTCCGCAGCAGGATACGCCAGTCTTCAGGAGGGAACACTGAATTTCTATGACAACACGGTGGGTGAACACCAGCGACACCAGCAACTGTTGATGCTCGACCTGGAGGACGCTTTTACGTCCAACCAGGTTCATCTTGCCTACCAACCCAAGGTCAGCCTCAGCTCTGGCCAGACGGAATCCGTGGAAGCACTGATTCGCTGGTATCATCCGCGATTCCACCTGATCCCGCCAGGTGACTGGATCCCTCTTGTGGAGGAACTCGGCAGTATTACCCGCGTAACGCGCTGGGTACTCGCCCGCGCGGCTGTGGACCTTGAACGGATCCGCAGCCGTTACGGAATGGGCACCCGTGTGGCGATCAATATTTCGTCCAGAGATCTTGCGCTCCCTGAGCTGGCTGACAGTCTTGAGGACATCGTTCGGAACCACGGTCGTAGTCCCCAAGACTTCATTCTGGAAATCACCGAAACCGCCGTCATCCAGAATCTCGAACTGACCTCGCAGCGATTGGGCCAACTCAGGCGCAGCGGTTTCAGTCTGGCACTGGATGACTTCGGAACCGGGACCTCCTCGCTGTCGGCCCTGACGGAATTCCCCTTGGATGAAGTTAAGATCGACAGGCGTTTCCTGACGCGGCTACTTGCCGACCAGGATCGTCAGAAAGTGTTCCGGACGACGGTCGAGCTGGCGCAGTCACTGAGTCTGGATACGGTCGTGGAAGGCATTGAGGATGAGCAGACAGTGCAATGGCTGCGTCAGTTCACTGATCTAAAGGGACAGGGTTTTTTCTGGGGGCAGCCGGTCATGCTGGATCCAGACCAAGGCAATGCCCAAACGTAAATGCCCTGTGCCATCTTTGGGCCTCAGGCGGCCTCTCTCTTCGCCAGCGCCCTCAACACGATCTGACACTGGTTTTCCCCATAGGCTTTCAAGCACTGCGCGGCCCGCTCGGCATCCCTTGCCAATACCGCTTCAATGGTGTCGCGCATGCAGTCCAGTGACTGCGCCAGCTCTGTGGTCTCCTCCTGCAGTGCCATGAATGAATAGCGCTGCAGCAGCGGTAGCAGATCCTCAATGGCATCCGTCAGGTAGCGGTTGGTGGTCAGTTTCAGTCCTTCCCGCGCCAACTCGAACGCCAATTCGTGCACCCGCTCCCGATCCCGGTGCTCAGCCTGCACCTCGAATTCCCGGCTTATGGCCAGGAAGGGCTCCAGCTGGCCGGGCTGCCAGTTATGGGCCACATCACTGGCCAGACGGCCCAGGAGCAGGAACAGGAAATCATAGAGGTCGCGTACATCAGCCTCGCCCACGTCACAGACACGGGCGCCACGGCGCGGCTGAATCTCCACCAGATGCCAGCCCTGAAGAAGGCGGAAGGCTTCGCGCAGGGAATTGGTACTGACCTCAAGTTCGGCCGCCAGCTCGGTCTCCGGTAACCGCTCCAGGGGCTGTTTTCTGCCACGGATGATCTCCAGCGATAGATGATGGGCGATCCGCTCACTGAGACTGAGCTGCTGCGGTAAGGCCATGGTATCTGCGTCCTCGTAATGCGACTCCCGATATTCTACAGGAAACGCAAAGCTTGTTACACATGAGTTGTTTGACAATTCATTAATTCAAGAATTAGCCTGATTCCGCGTTGATCGCCATTTTTGATAATAACCAGAGGAGAATCCCCTCATGCTTTCCCGAGTTCCCCCGGAAGTAATGCTGCGCATCAAACGTTACGCCTATCTGTTGGTGCTTGTGGTCCCGGCCATTGGCGCCTGGGTCACGTGGCGCCTGACATTGGGCGAGAACGTCCTGTTCTGGGCCTGGTTCCCTGCGCTTTTCATCTTCGGGATCATTCCCGTGCTTGATTACATCATCGGCAAGGATCCGGCTAACCCCGACGAAGAGGTTGAGGTTCCGGACATGACGAACGACTGGTACTACCGCGCCCTGACCCTGGTGTGCGTGCCCATCCATCTGGCTGTTCTGGTCTATGCCGGCTGGGCTTTCGCAACGGTTGAGATGGGGCTGGCCGCGCAGATCGGCTGGGTCGTTTCGATCGGGGTCGTCGGCGGGATCATGGCCATCAATATCGGCCATGAGCTGATCCACAAGGATACGAAACTGGAAACCTGGACCGGCGGACTCGCCCTCTCCAGCGTGACCTACGCCGGTTTCAAGGTGGAGCACATCATGGGTCACCATGTGCACGTGTCCACACCGGACGACGCCAGTTCCTCGCGCTACAACCAGGGGGTCTACGCTTTCCTGATGCAGGCATTCCCACGCAATTTCATGAACGCCTGGGGGCTGGAAGCGAAGAAACTGCGCCGCAAGGGCAAGAGCCCCTGGGGGCCGGCCAATGAGCTAATCTGGTGGTACGCCATTTCAGCGCTGTTCGCGGTGGCCTTCACCGTCGCCCTTGGCTGGGCCGGGCTGGTGTTTTTCCTGGCACAGAGCTTCTTCGCCGCGGCAACCCTGGAAGTGATCAACTACATCGAACACTACGGCCTGCATCGCCGGGTACAGGAAAACGGCCGCTTCGAGCGGGTCACCCCGGCCCACAGCTGGAACAGCAACTACCTGCTGACCAACCTCTTTCTCTTCCATCTTCAGCGTCATTCCGATCATCACGCCTTCCCACGCCGGCGTTATCAAGTTCTGCGCCATTACGATGAAAGCCCGCAGCTGCCTGGCGGCTATGCCGCCATGTTCGTTCTAGCGCTTGTGCCGCCACTGTGGAAAAAGGTAATGAACCCACGGGTTGAAGCCTACTACGAAGGCGAGCTCGACCAGCTCTTCCGGACTCAGCGCCCCTATAGCAAGGCCTGAGCCGCTACTGGTGCTGCCAAAGGGACTGATAGCGAGGCCACCAGGGATGGGTGGCTTCCAGCTGGGCTGCCAGTTGCATGAGCGTGGTCTCGTCACCTTGCGGTGCGCCAAACTGAACGCCGATCGGCGATCCCGCCTGCAACCAGTGCAGTGGCACTGATATCGCGGGCGTCCCTGTGAGATTGGCAAGCTGCGTGAACGACGTACGCGCTAGGTTCTCCTGAGCCAAATCTTCAATCATACCGCTTTTCAGCGCCAGACTGCCCGTGCGCAGGCCCACCAGCACCCGTGCCGCGAATTTGAGATGCGCGGGCGTTTCAAGCTCACCAATCCGTGCTGGCGGCTGTGCGGTCGTGGGCGACAGACACAGGTCGTAGTTAACAAAGAACTGCCCCAGCGCCCGCGCGAGGGCTTGAGGCCAAACAGACCGTTATAGGCCGCAGGGATCCGGATGGAGCCGACGCCGTCATTGGCGCCGGCCATGGGCAGGTCAGCCGGCCCGGTGGCATCCTGGTTGATGCACTCGTCCGGCTGCATCGCTCCCCCTCTGCCTTGCTGGTACGCCGGTCACGCCTGCGTGGGCGCCACGTCATTTCGATCCCGTGCCAGCATAATGTAGAACCCAGGCAGAACGAACAAGGTGAAGAAGGTTCCGAAACCAAGCCCTGTGGCAACCGTCAGCCCGATTGCGAACCGGCTCACAGCGCCAGGGCCGGAGGCGATCAACAGCGGCACCATGGCCACGATCAACGCCAGGGAGGTCATGATGATCGGGCGAAGTCGAATGGCAGACGCTTCAATGACTGCCTCACGCACCCCCATGCCACGATCTTTCTGCAGCAGATTCGCAAACTCTACGATCAGGATACCGTTCTTGGCCACCACCCCGATCAATGTAATCAACCCCACCTGGGAGTAGATATTCATGGTGGTCACACCAAGCACGATGAAAATCATCGCGCCCGCGACGGACAATGGCACCGAAACCAGGATGATGAACGGATCGCGCCAGCTTTCGAACTGGGCTGCCAGCACCAAATAGATTACCAACAGCGACAGGAAGAAAGTCACCATCAGAGCACTGCCCTGCTGAGCGAGCTGGCGGGACTGACCTTTGTAGTCCGTGCCAAAGCCCTTTGGCAGCGTGTTGCTGGCCAATCCTTCCATATAGCCCATGGCATCCCCCATGGCGACTCCGGGCATGGGTACACCCTGCAGGGTGATCGAATTGAGCTGATTGAATTGAGTGCGACTTGAGGGTTCAACCCGCTGCTCGAAATCAACCACCTGATCCAGAGAAACCAGCTCGCCGGAAGAGGCCCGCACGTAGTACTCCCTGAGCTTTTCCTGATCGCTGCGGAAAGGCCGCGATACCTGCGGAATCACATCATAGGCCCGGCCTTCCATATTGAACCGGTTCACAAACCCTTCACCCAGCATGGTGGACAGCGTCTGACCGATATCCGCCATGGATAAACCAAGATCCGCCACCCGCTCGCGGTCCACCTTGATACCGGTCACCGGACGATCATAATCGATGCTTTTCTCCAGATAGATGAAATTGCCGCTCTGCTTGGCCTTCTGCAGCATTTCCTGCGCTACCTCATTGAGCTGCTTGAAGTCATTGCCCGTTGTCAGAACGAACTGGAAAGGCAGGCCGCCTCCGGATGCGGGCAAAGGTGGCCGCGGAAAGGTAGCCACACGCAACCCGGTCACACGGTCCATCTCCTCCTGGAGCATGGGCTGTACGTCAAACTGGGAGATATCCCGCTCGCTGTGTGGTTTGAGCTTGAAACCGCCAAAAATCTCGTTCGGGGCAGTGGAGCCCATCAGCATGAACGACTCCTCATAACCAGGCAGCGTCTCGAAGCGCTCCTGCATCTGCGCCCCATACTTTTTGAGATAATCGAGATTCGCGGTCTGGGGCGCCGTACCCTGATAGAACACAATGCCCTGGTCTTCGTCCGGCGCCAGCTCACTCTGGCTGAAGGTCACCATGAAGTAGATCGCTACCAGTATGGCCACCCCGAAAAACGCAATAACGGAAAGGCTCTGCACAACGCTGGTGAGCGCCCGCCGGTAGAGGTTGGAGAGCCTCTCGAAGAACGACTCCGCCATCTGCTCGAACCGCCCTGACTGCCCGGAAGGCTTGAGAACATTGGCGGAAAGGACCGGCGACAGCGTCAGGGCCACAATACCAGAGATCACCACCGCTGCCGCCAGAGCGAACGCGAATTCGGTAAACAGCGCACCGACCAGTCCCCCCATGAAACCGATGGGCGCGAATACGGCAACAAGTGTGGTGGTCATGGCAATGATTGGCACCGCCATTTCACGTGCCCCGTTGATGGCTGCATCAAATCGCTTTTCGCCGCGTTCAATGTGGCGATGGACGTTTTCAACCATAATGATAGCATCGTCCACAACCAGACCGATGGCCAGAACCATCGCCAGCAGTGTCAGGAGGTTCACGGAAAAGCCCATCAGAAGCATCAGGAAGGCCCCGCCGATGAGCGACAGCGGTACCGCTACGGAAGGCACCACAGCAGCGCGAATGCTGCCCAGACACAGGAAGATGACCACAAGAACGATGATCAGCGCCTCAACCAGCGTGCGAATCACTTCGTTGATCGAGTCCTCTATGAATTCAGAGGCATCATACGGAAGGTCCACCTTCAGGCCCGCAGGCAGCTGGGATTCAATCTCGGGCAGCTCAGTACGCACGCGCTCGGCCACATCCAGTGGGTTGGCCCCCGGCGCCAGTTCAATGGCCAGATAGGTGGCAGGGCTGCCGGCATAGTACGAAATCTGATCGTTGTTCTCGGCGCCGAGTTTGACCTCTGCAATGTCCTCCAGACGGATCAGACTGCCATCCACCTCACGCACGACCAGATTACGGAACTGTTCCGGATCCGCGATATCGGTATCAGCATCCAGGCTCACACGGACCAGATCACTTTCGATAGAACCGACCGCTGCCTGGTAGTTATTCGCGCGCAACACCTCAGCGACCTCGCGCGGCGTAATGTCCAGGCTGGCAAGCCGGGCGGGATCAAGCCAAACGCGCATGGCATAGGTCCGACCCAGCAGATCAGCTTTGCCCACGCCGCTCAGCGCCTGAAGCTGTGGCTGCACCACACGGGTTAGATAGTCGGTGATCTGCGATACAGGCAGCGAGTCACTGTGAAACGCAATGTACATCAGCGCGGTAGAATCACCGGTCTCTGACTCGATCACTGGATCCCGCGCCGCATCAGGTAGTTCGTTGCGCTGACTCGCCACCTTCGCCTGGATCTCGGAAAGCGCATCATTGGCGTCATAGTTCAGCTTCATCTTCGCCTGGATGATGGAGCTGCCCTGGCGGCTGGTTGCCGTCAGGTAGTCAATACCATCGGCCTCGGCGATGGCCTGTTGCAGCGGCGTGGTTACGAATCCCTGGACCAGCTGCGAACTGGCTCCGGGGTAAGCGGTGGCCACAGTAACCGTGGTGCTCTCCAGCTCCGGATACTGGCGGATCTCCATTTCCATAGCCGCTCGCACGCCAAGCAGCAGAATCAGGAGGCTGACCACCGTCGCCAGCACCGGCCGGTGAACAAATATATCGGTGAATCGCATCAGCCGTCTCCCTGACCTGCATCGCTACCATTGTCTTCAACCGTAGCGCCCGGCCGATCATCCTCATCCGCGACCTGCACGCGCTGGCCGGCGCTCAGCCTGAGCAGGCCATTGGCGACAATCCGCTCGCCTACCTCCAAGCCGGACTCAATTTCCACCAGATCACTGCGTTCGGGGCCGGTCTGGATACTGCGGCGTTCGGTAACCAGTGTTCCGTCATCGTTTTCATTGAGCACGTAGACGAAGTCCCCATAGGTGTTGAAGGACACGGCCGTACGTGGAATTACCACGGCTTCACGCGGCTGGGGCTCAAGGGTGCGAACATCCGCGAACATCCCTGGTTGCAGGGCGCCATCCGCGTTATCCAGAGTTGCCCGCACTCGCACCGAGCGGTTGTCGACATTGACGGAACTGTTGATAGCGCTGATCTCACCCTCGAACAGGCGCTCCGGGTAAGCGGCCACTGAAACCGTTACTTTATCCCCAACTTCGACGCGGCTCAGGTGTTTTTCCGGGATGGTGTATTCGGCGTAGATGGGATCCACCATGTTGATCTCAACGGCGGGGGTACCAGTGGGCATATACTCTCCCTGGTCGACCAGCCTCAGGCCGGTCTTGCCGTCGAAGGGCGCCCGCAGGATCTTTTTGCGCAGCTGCGCCTCCTGCTCGCGAACCCGCGCTTTCGCCGCGTCATAAGCGGCCTTGGCTTCGTCGAACTCCGACTGGGAAACCGCCTCGCGCTCAATCAGGTTGGAGATGCGCTCAAAAGACTGCCGCGCCCTTTCAGCTTCCGCTCGGCGGGTCTCCAGTGCTGCCTGATCAGACTCCACATCCAGCTTCACCAGCACATCGCCCTTTTCAACCATGTCCCCGGATTCAAAGCGAATACTTTCAACCACCCCGGGGAGCTCATTGGCTACCTTGATACCGTTGACAGCCCGGATGCTGCCGACGGAATGCAGGGACGGAACCCATTCACGGGTACCAGCCCTGGTGGCATCGATAACTGCTGGCGGCTCTTCCTTATTGAGGTACTGCTGCATCATCCGGAATTCGAAGGCTTTGTAGCCGAATATGCCCCCGAAGACGATCACCAGCCCGAGAGTAACCACTATGAATCGGCGTGTCGTTGACATGACGTCCATCCTGAATCGTTGATTAAGGGCAATCGCTACGCCCGCAAGAAAGGTCGACCAGTCTACTCTTCCATTACAGGTTCGTCATGCCTCAGGCGCAGCAATCGTCGGGGACCAGGACAGTTGCTGGACACCGAACGTATACCGGATTTTCCGGCAGTTAAGCACGGCATTAGCGGGTTCAAGCCGCATCCATGTCGCCTCCTCATCAACCAGATGGGGGCGCTGGTTCACAGGAAACTGATCCAGAAGCGCCAGTCCCAGGTCATACAAAGAAACCGTTTCACTGGCCGCATACTGGTAGGTTCCCCAGGCTTCCGCGCCACAATCCAGTTGCTGGACTATGGCTGTCATCGCCCGGGCGCAGTCAGGCCAGGGTGTGGGTTGGCCCTGGTAGCGGCTGCTCAGGTACAGTATTTCCGTCGAGTCATGCCGGCTTATCCGCTCCATGAACCGCGCCAGCGACCAGCCGACCCGCAGGATCAGGTGCCGCGGCAGATGGCTGCGCAGGGCCTGCTCACAGTCCCACTGGCAACGACCCAGTACGGACAGTGGGTTGCCCGGATTACTGGCGATATAGGCCTGCTGTTTGCGGCCGTCGAAAACCTGGCAGCTGGAGAGGCTCATCATCGCAATTGCGTGGAATGCAGCCCGCTGCGCCAACGCCACAGGCAGATCATACAATCGGTGACGGGTTTCCTCCGGAGCCTGCTCCGCCTTTTCAGGGTCGGCGCCAGTGATGGCATTGATGACCATGTCAAAACAGGGCTCCACCCAGGACTGCAGTTGGTCCAGGGCCACATCCGAGGGGCGGCTCAGCAGCAAAGGCGTGGGCTCCAGTCCGGTGGCGTCCAGACGCGACAGCAGCGCTTCACCGAGTTCACCGGGTTCATAAACCACGAGTATTTTCAAAACAGGATCACTTGCAGGTTCGGATTACGACGGGTTGCACGAAGGGACAGCATAACCGCCATTTCAGCCAATGCCCAAGATTCATGCAACCCTTGTAATAGCGGCGATACAAAACATCTGTACACAAAGGAGCGTCCCCATGCCAAAAGATCAGCACCACCTGGTAGCCCCCCTGCCCGACGCGCAGTACCAGCGAGCGCACGAGGTAATCGAGGACATCCGGACCAATGGCGTCACCAGGGAGCGACGGGATGATCTCTACAACCTGATCATGGAGCTCACAGAGACAGGCACGGATTTTTTCTTCCTTGAGCCGCTGCGGCGAATGGATGCCGGTTCCATGCTCCAGAAAATGGCCAAAATGGGTATCAGCAGCATGCTCAAAGGCACCCGGATGGTGATCCACAACGTACTCAAGAAAGCGGACGACGAACACATCGAAGGAATTCTGGTGTTTCTCGAAGAGGTCCTGTTCGAACCCGACAGTACCGCGTGATCAGTCCTGCCCGCCCTCATGGGTCCGCGGCACCCGTGGTGACACGCCGGTCAGCAGTTCATAGCTGATGGTACCCGCCATGCCGGCCACCTCGTCGACGCTAACCTGGGCGCCCCAGAGCTCCACTGGCGTCCCGGGCTCCGCATCCGGGAAGGACGTCAGATCCACGGCAATCATATCCATTGAAACCCGGCCGATCAGTTCACACCGGCATCCGCCAACGGCCACTGGTGTGCCACTGGGCGCATGCCTGGGGTAACCGTCCCCATAGCCAATCTCCACAATACCCATCCGGCGTGGGCCCGGCGCTGTCCAGGTAGCCCCGTAACCCACAGGCTCACCAGCTTCCAGGTCCCGCACAGCAATAAGCCGTGACGCCAGGCTCATAACCGGCTCGAGCCCCAGCGCCGGCCCCGTGGTATCGATCAGCGGCGTCCCCCCATAGAGCATGATGCCAGGGCGGGTCCAGTCACAGTCCGGCGCCGGCTCATGGAAATGGGCCGCGGAGTTCGCCTGGCTGACCTGAAGATCCGGGTGTTCATCACGCAGGTGCTGGAAGCATTCGTGCTGGCGGCGGGTCATAGGGTGTGACAGGTCATCCGCACAGGCATAATGGGAAAGAAGACCGGTCAGCCATAGCCCAGGGTGGGCCTCAAGCTCCTGGCGAAAGGCGGCCACATCATGTGGCGCTACGCCGAGCCGGTTCATGCCAGTATTGCATTTGATCCAGACTGCTACCCGTTGATTAAGGCCTTCAGCGCCTTCCAGTTGATGACGGCTGTGCAGTACTGGCTGCAACCCAAGGTCCGCAGCAACTGGCCAGTCCGCCGCCTCATGCACCCCTTCAAACAGGACGATCGTCGACTCAATACCGGCATCACGCAGGCGCCGGGCCTCTTCCAGGGTGGCCACTGCAAGGCAACTGGTTTCCCGGGCCAGCGCCCGCGCAACCGGTTCAAGACCATGGCCATACCCGTCCGCTTTAACGATCGCCATGGAGGCGGAACGGGGCGCCCTCAGCCGGGCCTGACGGAAGTTACGCCGGAGCGCATCCAGATCGATACGGGCCCGGGTGTGACGCGGCATTAATAATCGCCTCCATAATCCCCGTAGGCCAGATCCTCGAACTTGGTGTACTGGCCGAGGAAGGCAAGTCGGACGGATCCGACAGGGCCATTACGCTGCTTACCGATGATAATCTCAGCAATGCCCTTATCGGTACTGTCCTCATTATAGACCTCATCGCGGTAGATGAAGGCGATCACATCAGCGTCCTGCTCGATGGCCCCTGACTCACGCAGGTCCGAGTTGACCGGACGCTTGTTGGGCCGCTGCTCCAGACTCCGGTTCAGCTGGGATAGCGCGATCACCGGGCAGTTGAGCTCTTTGGCCAACCCCTTCAGGCCCCGCGATATCTCGGAAATCTCGGCTGTCCGGCCCTCATTGTTTCCGGGCGCACGCATCAGCTGGAGATAATCCACCATGACCATACCGAGCTCCGTACCCTGGCTGTCCATTTCCCGAGCAATGCGTCGCGCCCGCGAGCGCATATCGGTGGGGCTGAGAGAAGGCGTGTCGTCGATGTAAAGCGGTCTGTCCTTCAGCAGACTGATGGCCGACGTGAGACGTGGCCAGTCATCCTGCTCAAGATTGCCGTTACGGATCCGGGTCTGGTCAATACGGCCGATGGACGACAGCATCCGCATCACAATGGCGTCTGCTGGCATCTCCATGCTGAATACCAGCGTGCCCTTATCTGACGCCATCAGCATGTTCTCGACCAGATTCATGGCAAACGCCGTCTTGCCCATGGAAGGGCGCGCAGCCACGATCACAAGATCGGAGGGCTGCCAGCCGGAGGTGATATCGTCGAGATCCTTAAAACCAGAGGTCAGGCCGGTCAGACCGCCCTCGGTCTCAAAAAGCGACTCGATGCGCTCCAGGGTCTCCCGGAGAATTGGATTGATATCGCGCGGACCGCCACTCTGCTGGACCTGGTGTTCGGCAATCTGGAACACCTCGCTTTCAGCGGCATCCAGAATTTCCGCGCTGGAGCGTCCCTGGGGGTTGAACGCCGAATCAGCAATGTGCCCGGAAACTTCAACCAGCTGGCGCAGAATGGACCGTTCCTTAACAATTTCCGCATAGCTGCGGAGATTGGCGGCGCCCGGCGTCTGTTCCACCAGCTGGCCCAAATACTCCAGCCCACCACAGGCATCGAGATCCCCGGCCTGTTCCAGCCACTCACCCACAGTGACCATATCGAGCGGCTTGTCATTAGCGATCAAGCGCTCGCTGGCGTGAAATATCAAACGGTGTTCGGAGCGGTAGAAGTCCCCTGGGGTAACGAGCCCTTCCACGAGCTCCCAGCCCGCATTGTCGAGCATCAGGCCGCCAAGAACGGCCTGCTCCGCCTCAATGGAATGCGGGGGCACCTTGACGCGGCTGGCTTGCTTGCCAGTCTCGTGTTCCTGCGCCATCAGCCAGGCACTCCCCTACACCGGACCAGATTCAGCCCTTGACGATGTTCAGCTGGATCGTCGCCTGCACGTCGGTGTGAAGCTGCAGTGTGATCGCATACTCACCTGTCATGCGGATCGGCCCTTCGGGAAGAAGCACTTCGCTTTTCTCGATGGCTGTACCGTTAGCGGATACCGCTTCCGCAACATCACGGATGCCAATGGACCCGAACAGCTTACCTTCTTCACCGGCCTTGGCCTGAATGGTAACGGTGCTGCCATCCAGCGCCTCGGCGCGGGCCTGGGCTGCCTTAAGCCGTTCAGCGGCAGCTTTTTCGAGTTCCGCACGGCGTTCTTCGAATGCCTTGATGTTCTCTGCGGTGGCGGGAACCGCCTTGCCGTAGGGAACCAGATAGTTACGTCCAAAGCCCGGCTTGACCTTCACATGGTCACCCAGATCCCCGAGCTTGTGGATTTTTTCCAGCAGAATTACGTTCATCCCAAAAACCTCTATCTAAAGTCGCTGTCTGATATCAAGCCAGCTGTCGATGACGGCCGCGAAGACCAGCACCAGAAACAACCATGGAACCAGCACCACCATGGCTATGTAAAAGCCTATAAGCCAGCCGGTGCCAAGCCCCCGTTTCGCCAGGGTCCCGTGCACCAGCGCCAGCCCTGCAAGCACCAGCGGCAGCCCCAGCACCAACAGAAGCAGAGTCCCGTTGATGCCAACGAACTCGCCGACCGCCATGAGCACCAGCAGCCCCAACGCCGTAGGCGCTGAAAGCCGGAATTCATGGAACTCATGCTGAAGCCCACCGGGGTTGAACAGCCGGGCCTGCCAGCCACGAGCCAGCAGGGAGGCGATGATCGCCAGCGCAAAGTTCAGAACCCCGAGCACCGCAACCATCATAGTGCGGATCACGGTTTCCGGATCCACATCCTCAGGCAGGTTTTCCATCATGCCGGCGTTCATGTCGCCGTAAACCTGCTGAGCCGTTGTGATCAGCTGCTCAAAAAAAGCCGGTGCTACCAGCGGCAGAACCTGTGCGATGCCGATTGCAAGCGCAGCCCCGGCCATCAGGGCCTTTTCCCAGGATACAGTCACCTGCAGCACTGTGCAGATGGCTCCTGTGATCAGCAGCACCGCCAGCGGTGCCGGATCCATTCCAACCCAGAGCCAGGCCGCTGCCGGTAGCAGCGCCCAGAGCCCAGTGATCATCCCCCGATAGGGCCCCAGCCTAAGCGTTACGAGCCCTACCGCCGCAGCACCTAACCAGAACAGAAACGGCAGAACCATACCCCCGACCGCAACAGCGGCCGCAGGCATGGGACCCCGCAGTATGAATTCGGCCAGACGCTGCATCAGCTGAACTCGATGGCGTTACTGGTCGTGACTGTCGGCGTAGGGCAGCAGAGCCAAGTAGCGGGCACGCTTCACGGCTGTTGCCAGCTGCCGCTGATAGCGGGCACGTGTGCCGGTGATCCGGCTGGGTACAATTTTTCCGGTTTCAGTGATGTAGCTGCGCAGAGTATCGAGATCCTTATAGTCGATCTCCTTGACTCCTTCAGCGGTGAAACGGCAGAACTTACGACGTCTGAAAAAACGGGCCATGATTTTATATCCTCAGTTCACTGATGCGTGTTACTCGGCGTCTTCGCCGGCTTCTTCGGCATTGGCGGTGTCGTCCGCTTCCTTTTCACCGGAATCGTCGGAGGTGGTCTGGCGGCGCGGCTTGTCGTCCCCCCGCTCCTCACGATTGTCGGTCGCCTTCATGGGCGAGGGTTCAGTCACCGCCTCATCTTTACGCACGATCAGATCGCGGATGACCGCGTCATTGAACCGGAAGTTATGCTGCAGTTCACCCAGCGCTTCCTGGGTACACTCAATGTTCATGAGGATGTAATGGGCTTTGTGGATCTTGTTGATCGGATAGGCCAGCTGACGCCGCCCCCAGTCCTCGACCCGGTGGACCGTACCGCCATCATCAGTGACGAGCTTGGAATAGCGCTCGATCATGGCGGGTACCTGTTCGCTCTGGTCAGGATGAACCAGTGTCACGATTTCGTAATGACGCATTATCGCTCCTTACGGTTTGAGCAGCTTCCGACCCGTTGTCGAAAGCAAGGAGTGGTGTTGACCCCTTGAAAGGGATCGCACATTTTAGGCTTCGCGTGTCCCTGATGCAATCGTGCGCTGGCGATGGGCCTCAAAAAGGCAGACGCCTGTTGCAACGGACACATTGAGAGAGCTGACCAGCCCAGCCATGGGAAGATGGCCCAACTGGTCGCAGTGTTCGCGCGTGAGGCGACGCATGCCTTTGCCTTCGGCGCCCATAACCATGGCCACTGGGCCGGTAAGGTCCAGATCGTGGATGCCCGCCTCGACGGAATCCGATGTGCCTGTAAACCAGATGCCCTGCTCCTGACACCGGCGCATGAAGCGCGCGAGATTGGTCGCGCGGACAACAGGTACGGATTCGGCCGCGCCGCTGGCGACTTTCATGGCCACACCATTGAGCGGTGCCGAGTTGTCTTTGGGGACAACCACAGCGTCAACACCAGCAGCATCGGCAGTACGCAGGCAGGCCCCAAGATTGTGGGGATCCGTCACCCCGTCGAGAAGCAGGAGGAAGGGATGGTGTGTCTGAGCGTCCAGGCGCGCCAGAAGCGTGTCTTCATCCAGAGCGACCGGCGGCTTGATCACTGCAACTATCCCCTGGTGATTTTCACCCCCTGAGGCCTCATCCAGAACCCGGCGCTGGCACTGCTCCATCGCCACACCGAAATCGTCCGCAAGCTGGCGCACCCGCTTCTGCCGGCCGTCCTCACGTCCCTGCTGCAGCTTCAGGCTGCGCACACGTTCAGGATGTCGCTCCAGAAGCGTGGTAACCGCGTGCCAGCCATAGAGACTATGCTGCGCCATGAGTCGCTCTCCGGATCAGCCTTCGCTCTTGCCACCGCCGCCGCGACCACCACGCCGGCGCCGCCGACCGCTGGACTTCTTCTTGGGGGAAGCCGCTTCACCAGAGGCAGTCTCGTTCTCCTGTTTCTGGTCACCGCCCTTCCCGCGGCCGCCCTGTTGGCCACCCTTACCACCGCCTTTCTTGCGGTTGCCGGAGCTCTTGCCGCCGCCTTTTTTCGAGGAGTCCTGCAGCGTTTCTTCCAGCTCCAGATCAATCTTGCGATCATCCAGATCCACACGGACAACCCGCACCCGGACCTGATCACCCAGACGGAAAGCGCGACCGGTATGTTCACCGATCAGACTGTGGCGGACCCGATCGAAGTGGAAGAAATCACCTCCCAGCGCGGAAATGTGCACCAGCCCCTCAGTATAGACACCGGCCAGCTCCACAAAGAGCCCGAAGCCCGTGACAGACGCGATCACACCATCAAAGACCTCGCCCACGTTGCCCTGAAGGAACTCACACTTGAGCCAGGCTTCAACATCACGGGTTGCATCTTCAGCTCGGCGCTCGCTCATGGAACAATGCTCGCCCAGCTGCTGAACGCGCTCCTGGGAGTAGCCATACTGTGCGAGCTCCGGATCAGGCTTCTCGGCCGGCACGACCGTCTTCGCCTTCTTCTGGCTGCCGAACAGTGCCTTGATTCCAGCCATGGCGCCGCCCTTGGCCTTGCGATGGATCACCGACTTGATGCCCCGATGGATCAGCAGGTCCGGATAGCGCCGGATAGGTGAAGTGAAGTGCGCGTACTCGTCAAAGCCAAGCCCAAAGTGACCGCGCTGCTCAGAGCTGTACACCGCCTGCTTCATGGAACGCAGCATCACCGTCTGGATGATGTGGGCGTCCGGGCGATCCTGCACCTGACTGAGCACCTTCTGATAATCCTGGGGCTCCGGATCATCGCCGCCGGGCAGATCCAGACCCAGCCCACTCAGGAATTGTCGTACATCCGCCAACCGCTCTGGCGACGGTGAATCATGCACGCGGTACAGCGTGGGGATCCGATGCTGTTTCAGGAAACGCGCCGTGGCCACGTTGGCGCACAGCATGCATTCTTCGATCAGTTTATGCGCATCATTACGCTGAACCGGCACGATCTCGCGGATCTTGCGCTCACGATCGAACCGGATCTCGGTATCCGTGGTTTCAAAGTCAATGGCGCCACGCTGCTCACGGGCTTCACGCAGCATCCGGTAGCATTCATGGAGCGTTTCCAGGTGAGGAACTACCTGACTGTAATCGTCGCGCAGCTTCTTCCCCTGATCCGACTCAGGATCCTCCAGAATTGCGCTGACTTTGTTGTACGTCAGGCGCGCATGGGAGTGCATGGTGGCTTCATAGAAGCAGTACTGGGTAATGCGCCCTTCACGGCTCAGGTTCATATCCGCCACCATGCACAGGCGATCAACGCCCGGATTCAGCGAACACAGACCGTTGGAGAGCTTCTCCGGCAGCATGGGCACTACGTGATCCGGAAAGTACACGGAATTGCCCCGGTTCTGGGCTTCCAGATCCAACGGGGTTTCCGGGCGCACATACCAGGCCACGTCCGCGATGGCGACGATCAGGCGGTAGCCACCACCCCGGCGCTTCTCGGCGTAGACGGCGTCATCAAAATCACGGGCGGTCTCATCGTCAATGGTGACCAGCGGCAGATCCCGCAGATCGACCCGACCCTGCTTGGCCTTTTCAGAGACCTCCTCCGGAATGCTTCGCGCCTGCTCGGTGACCGCTGGCGGCCACTGATCCGGAACACCATAGGAGCGGATAGCCACAGTAATTTCCATGCCCGGCGCCATATGGTCACCCAGGATCTCGACCACACGCCCCACCGGCTTATTGCGCACCGACGGCTGCTTCTCGATGGTGACAGTGACGTACTGACCGTGGCCAGCTCCCTGGCAGGCCTCTTCAGGAACCAGTATCTCCTGATTGATCCGACTGTTCTCCGGGATCACCATCGAGACACCGTCTTCGCGCTGCATACGCCCGACGACCTGGGTAGTATTACGTTCCAGAACTTCCACAATGACAGCCTCACGCTTGCCCCGGGCGTCCCGCTGATCCTCACGTACGAGCACCCGGTCTCCATGGAAGATCTGGCGCATCTGGCGGGCATTCAGGAAGAGATCATCGCCTCCGCCCTCAGGCACCACAAAACCGAAACCATCCCGGTGCCCCTGAACATGACCTCGCGTCAGGTCTGCCTCTGAGATCGGCAGATAGGCGCCACGCCGATTACAGATGAGCTGCCCGTCGCGGGCCATGGCGATCAATCGCCGGCGCAGCCCCTCAATGCGGTCTTCATCGTCGAGATCAAGCTCTTCACAGAGCTTCTGGTGGGTTGCCGGAGCACCCCGCTTTTTAAGGTGTTCCAGGATCGCTTCCCGACCATGAACCGGCTTTTCGTAATTCTGGGATTCACGATCCGCGTTGGAGTCGTCCTGAGGGGTTCCTGAGGCCATTGATTCCGCCTGTGACTGTTTGTTCTTGGATCTCAATAATGAGACAGGAGAGAAAGGAAGGAAAGAGTGGTGCCGAGGAGAGGACTTGAACCTCCACGTCCTTACGGACACTAGCACCTGAAGCTAGCGCGTCTACCATTTCCGCCACCTCGGCACGAGGTAACTGACTGTGTTCGGGACGTTTCCCGAATATGGCGCGTACTTTAATTGCAGCTGGGGTCCCTGTCAAACGTTTTTTGGTTTCGGTTCACTGACCCTGGGTTCCGATTGATTCAAGATACTCAGCGAAACGCCTGTACTCATAACCGATGTACAGACGCATCTCAGAGGGACTTGATGTTACCGAAAAGGGCTCCTCGTCACCTCCGCCGCAGAAACGACTACCGGGATTACTGACGTCATCGACGGCCAACACTCTGACGGAAGCCAGCCGATCCGGCTCTTCGACCTCATCCGGGTTTTCAGCGCTCTCGGTCACATGTTCGTATTCCCGGACAATCAGACCACTATGATCAGAAATAGGGTAAGTTTCAGCCATCACCCGAAAAGCCAGCTCATCGTCATCAGGATTCGCCCTGAAATGGCCATAGCGGGTAACGTCGATACTGTCCCCGCTGTCAGTATTAGTGATGGTGACAGGCTGCTGTTTGTTGATGTGCTGAATGGTGTCCCCTGAACAACCGCTGACGTCCTCAAGGGCACCATAGTCCACGGTGACTGGACCACTATCAGAGAGCCCCGACCACAAGGGGAAATTAAGCGGCGCCTGCGTATACCCCGGTCCATTATCAATACTGATGGCCGCCCCCTCTGAGCCCGGACCCGAAGTCCCCGGCGGCCGGCGAATCAGGTCGTAGTCATTGCCTGCCTCATCAGCGGGCGCCACATATTCCCGCTCCAGGGTGCCGTCGAGCTGGGCACCAGCGCCCTGATTGCCGATCCGTGCCGAATCAAGGCCGATCCTGGGGGTCTGCCAATCGATCGCCGCCTCCTCGCCGGTAAAGCGTTCATCCAGATCGGATGGAGACACTGCGTCACGACTCAGCGTTTCCTTCACTACGGTGGCGGTATCAATATCCAGGTAAGGCGTGTGGCCGAGAGCCACCGGGTTACCGGCATTGCTGCCGCTGCCACCGGCCAGAAAATGGAAAACACTCATCGAGGGACGGGTCTGACCCCGGACATTGACCCGGCGGAACCTGCCGCCGAGCCCGTATTCCAGGAAAAGCTGGGCGCTGAGACGACCATTTTCACCCGGAGCGCCGGGGTCAAAATCCGCCGGGGAATCCAGGTTCTCAGCCGGGATGTAGTATCGCTGCTCCACTGCGATATTGGGATTGCTCAGATCCGGCCCGTAATCCCGGATACTTTCCAGCTGATTATCAGGCGGAAGCGTGTAACGCTCGGGATCCCCGCCGCCGATGCCCGCATCGATCTCCTGAATGACGGTCCCCGCCTGGTCCAGAGCGAGCGACCCAATCACCCGCAGATCCTGCTTCTGAAAAAACGACCGGGGTCTGCTGGAAGCCGCATCCTCCGGATTGGGCAGCGCCTGACTCTTTGAGTCGGGAATTTGGGCCTGGATAAGCCGCCTAAGGGCAGTCGCGTAATGCGGCAGCCGGCTGACATCCTGCAGCTTCAGATAATCCTGATAAGGGCTGACACGCTCCCTGCCGCCAAAGACGTCGTCCTGCAGCAGACGGCTTGCCGCCTGTGACGCACTCATATCCCCACCATTCAACCATCGGAGCGTCTCAGCCAGTGTTGAAAACGGCGAAACAGTGGTAATGCCGGGCGGCGCGCTGAGGAAGAACGCCCTGTCCGTGTCAATGGCAGCCCCATTGATGGTGGTGACCTCGGGGATCGCGATGGCCATGAGCGAAAACTGCTTAGGGTCAATGTCCGGCCCCAGCGTTTCCGGGAGGTCAAACCCACTCACATCAATCGAGACGTTGCCCTCAGCATCCGTAAGCGCCCAGGGCTCTTTCACTGGAAAGGCGTCTGCAACTCCGGAAGGCGGCTCCGCCTCGCGAGATCGCTCCGTCAGGAAATCACTGCTGTATTCGTCATAATCATAGGATGACAGTTGCTGATCGCCGTCCATGTCGAGCCAGACGAAGACACTGCCCAGTTTGCCGTTGATGACCCGAGCGTTGTACGTGCCGGGCATACCTGCGTCGGGGCGGCCCTCGTAACGCGTGATGTCTTCACCGTATTCGTCGGAATCACTGTTCCCGAGACAGCCGGCAAGAGCTGTAACCGCCACAAAGGCGATGCCGGTGCGGAGGGTATGTCTGGTCATGGATGCGCCACCCGTTGTCCCCATTGCGCCATAGTCCTGACGCGACTCTAACGGATGGGCGCCCCCTGTACCTTGATCGGCTTGGCAATTATTGGGATCAGAACGAGCGCGCCACGATCTCCTTCATGATCTCGTTGGTTCCGGCGTAGATGCGCTGTACGCGCGAATCGGCCCAGGCGCGAGCGATTGGGTATTCGGTCATGTAACCGTAGCCGCCGAACAGCTGCAGGCATTCATCCATCACCCGGCACTGCAGATCCGTACTCCACTGCTTGAGCATGGCGGCGGTTGGAACATCCAGCCTGCTTTCCAGATGCAGTTCCAGGCACCGGTCTACAAACGTACGCCCGGCCGTGATATCCGCCTTGAGTTCCGCCAGTTTGAATCGGGTATTCTGGAAGCCGATGATTGGCTTATCAAATGCCTTGCGCTCCTTCACATAATCCAGGGTCCATTCGAACGCCCCCTCACAAGCCGCCAGCGCAACCAGGCCCACCAGCAGCCGCTCCTGGGGCAGCTCCTGCATCAGCTGCATGAAGCCCTGACCTTCCGCGCTGCCCAGCAGATTCTCCTCGGGAACTTTCACGTCCTGGAAGAACAGTTCCGAGGTGTCCTGGGCTTTCATGCCCACCTTGTCCAGGTTGCGACCCTTGTCGAACCCGTCCCAGTCCGCCTCAACCAGAAAGAGACTGGTGCCTTTGGCGCCTTCCTTGGGGTCAGTCTTGGCCACAACGATCACCAGATCCGCCATCTGGCCATTGGTAATGAAGGTCTTGGAACCATTGAGCACGTAATGCTCGCCATCCCAGATGGCACTGGTGCGGATCCCCTGCAGGTCGGAACCGGCTCCCGGCTCGGTCATGGCAATGGCCGTGATCATCTCGCCGCGGGCCATTTTCGGCAGATATTTCTGCTTCTGCTGCTCAGTGCCGTAATGGTGAATATAGGGGGCGACAATGTCCGAGTGCAGGAAGAAGCCAATACCTGAAAGCCCCAGTCGGCTGACTTCTTCCATGACCACAGCGCTGTAACGGAAGTCTACCCCAGCGCCACCGTACTCCTCGGGCAGTGAAGGACACAGTAACCCCAACTCGGCGCCCTTGCTCCAGAGGTCGCGGCTGACCTGGCCATCTTTTTCCCACTGGTCGTGGTAGGGCACCGCCTCGTTCTGGAGGAAGCGGACGACGGTGTCGCGGAACTGGTTGACGTCGCTGTCGTAAATCGGGCGTGAAAGCATTGAAGCTGGCTCCGGTGTTGTTGTTTCAGTCGCATTCAGTGTCGCTATGCGCCGAAGCCGCCACAATGACCAAAGCGTTCAAACGGGTTGGCTGGAAGTACTATTCAAATTCGCCGCTGAAGGCCCGACGGAACTGCTCCGCGGTCCGACCGCTGCGCCCGCCCCGGGCCAGAGCGAACTGCAGCGCGGACCGGTGCAGCGCTTCGCGGTCCTGAACACCCGGAAACAGCGCATCCACCATCTCAAGGTAGGTGTCTTGATCGAAGGGATAGAACGACAACCAGAGCCCGAAACGGTCTGAAAGCGACACCTGCTCCTCCACTGCCTCGGAGGGGTGGATCTCGCCGTTAATCATAGTGGTGTCCTGATTGTCCTTCATGTACTCAGGCATCAGATGACGGCGATTGGATGTGGCGTAAACCCGGACATTGGCCGGTGGCAGTTCGATGGAGCCCTCCATGACGCTTTTGAGCGGTTTGTAGCCCGGATCGTCGGCACCAAAGGACAGGTCATCACAGTAGATTATGAATTGTTCCTCACGCTCGCGGATCGGGTCCACAATCTCATGCAGGTGCACCAGGTCGTCCTTATCCACTTCAATCACCCGCAGGCCCTGCCCCTGATAGCGATTGAGCAGCGCTTTCACCAGCGAAGACTTGCCGGTTCCCCGTGCCCCCCAGAGCAGGGCGTGGTTGGCTGGCTGCCCGGCCAGGAAGCGCTCGGTGTTGTGGGCCAGCTTGGTCTTCTGGGCGTCGACGCCGTGCAGATCCTCCCAGCGCACCGGGTCCGGTTGGGTGACCGCTCTCAGCGCCTGGCGCCTCGGGCGCCAGATGGCCGCTGGTACCTGCTGCCAGTCAATCCCGCTCATCGGTGTTCTGCTCTCCTGCTGTATCACGTTTCATGGCCAGACGCGCCTCGCCCCAGCGCCCGACCAGACTCTGTTCCAGACCCAGATGATCCAGAAGGCGTGCCACAATGAAATCCACCAGATCCGCCAGACTCCGCGGTTCATGATAGAACCCCGGACTGGCCGGCATGATGGTGGCACCCATGCGGGTCAACGTGAGCATGTTCTGGAGATGGATCTCCGAATAGGGCGACTCACGCGGCACCAGGATCAGCTGACGCCGCTCCTTGAGAGCGACATCACCGGCCCGTTCTATGAGATTGTCACTGGCGCCGCTGGCAAGTGCCGAAAGTGTACCCGTACTGCACGGGCAGATCACCATAGGGGCTTTCGGCCCCGAGCCTGAAGCCGGCGGCGCAAACCAGTCCTCGCGGCCGAACAGGGTCAACTGCCCGGGCTCCCCGCCGCAATGCTCGGTGAGTAGCCGCGTGGCGGCCTCCGTGCTCCCCGGCAGGCGCAGTTCCGTCTCGGTGTTGATCACCACCTGAGCCGCCTTTGAGATCATCAGGCGCACCTCGCAGCCCGCAAGCATAAGCTGTTCCAGCAACCGCAGCCCGTAAGGGGCCCCTGAGGCCCCCGTCATGGCCAGGTTGATTACAGGGCGTTCAGCCAAAGCAGGTCTCCAACTGGTTCCGGAGCTGTTCACGCAGCCCACCCATACCGCCATTGCTCATGAGAACAATGTGACAGGGTCTTGGCAGACTGCCACAGAGGCCACTGACGAGCTCTTCCATCACGGTGTACCGGCTGTGGTGCCCGCCTGCACCCTCCAGCATGGCCACGAGCCAATCCTGCTCATCATAGTCTGCCCAGATAACCCGGTCTGCCAGCATAGTGGACTCCAGCAAACGGGCGCTGTGGTGGCCCTGGCGCATGGTATTGGAGCGCGGTTCCACCACCGCCACAACCGGCTCATCACCCACTCTGTTGCGCAGTCCATCCAGCGTGGTGGCAATGGCCGTGGGGTGATGCGCGAAATCGTCGTAGAGCCGGATACCGCCTACATCCGCGACCAGTTCCATGCGCCGCTTGACCCCACCGAAGCGCTGCAGGGCCGAGATGGCATGATCCGGCGTTACGCCTACATGTTTGGCGGCGGCAATCGCCGCGAGCGCGTTGCGCACATTGTGCTGGCCAGTGAGATTCCAACGCAGGCGTCCTACTGGCTGTTCGTTGTGAACTACCATGAATTCACTGCCATCGTCAGCGGTCAGTTCGGCGCGCCAGGCTGCCAGATCCGCTTCCCCGCCTATGGCAGTGCTCTGTATGGGAGTCCAGCAGCCCAGCGCCAGCGCCGCATCCAGATTGCGATCCCTTGCGGGGCGCACGATCAGGCCCGTGGCCGGCACCGTACGCACCAGGTGATGAACCTGGCGCTCAATGGCCTCAACGCTGTCAAAGATATCCGCATGGTCGAACTCAAGGTTATTAAGAATCAGCGTCCGGGGATGGTAATGAACAAACTTGGAGCGCTTGTCGAAGAAGGCACTGTCGTACTCATCCGCCTCTACAACAAAGAAATCACTGCTGCCCAAGCGCGCCGACTGCTCAAAATCATTGGGCACGCCACCGATCAGATAGCCGGGATCGAACCCAGCCTGATCCAGGATCCACAGCACCATGGAGGCGGTTGTGGTCTTGCCGTGCGTGCCTGCCGCCGCAAGCACCCAGCGACCGTTGAGCACTTCCCTGGCCAGGAATTGCGGACCGGAGATATAGGGTAGGTTGCGGTTGAGCATGTATTCCACGGCAGCATTGCCCCGCCCCAGCGCGTTGCCCACCACTACCAGATCCGGAGCGGGCTTGAGGGCCTCGCGATTATAGCCTTGATGCAGTTCTATGCCGGCCTGTTCGAGCTGGGTGCTCATGGGTGGATAGACATTCTCGTCCGAGCCGGTGACCTCATGGCCGAGCTCGCGTGCCAGCAGCGCAAGGCTGCCCATGAAGGTACCGCAGATACCGAGGATATGGATGTGCATAGTCCGCTGTTCCGGCCTGTTGTCCGTGGGTCACGCCATGGTATTGGAAATCCCGGATAAACCCAATCGACTGATACCTGGATCATGCACAACGACGATGCTTTCAAGTATCATGCCTGACCATTTCAGTCTATCGCAGGAGGCTCAACAACCATGGCGCCCAAGAATGCTTTCTATGCCCAGTCCGGAGGCGTGACTGCGGTCATCAACGCCAGTGCCGCGGGGGTGATTGAAACCGCACGCAACCACGGCGACCGTATCGGCAAGGTATTCGCCGGCCGCAACGGTATTACCGGCGCCCTCAAGGAGGAGCTGATCGACACCAGCCATGAAACCGACGAGCAGATCCGTGCCCTGATCCACACACCCGGAGGCGCTTTCGGATCCTGCCGCCACAAGCTGCGTAACATTGATGAGAACCGCCACGAGTACGAGCGGCTCATCGAGGTTTTCCGCGCCCACGACATCGGTTATTTCTTCTACAACGGCGGCGGCGACAGTCAGGACACAGCCTTCAAAGTCTCCCAGATG
The DNA here is from genome assembly GCF_040196175.1 of Salicola sp. Rm-C-2C1-2. Lineage (NCBI taxonomy): Bacteria > Pseudomonadati > Pseudomonadota > Gammaproteobacteria > Oceanospirillales > Halomonadaceae > Salicola > Salicola sp. Rm-C-2C1-2. The sequence goes on from NZ_JBEFNF010000009.1 coordinate 67,955, forward strand.
GCCGAACGCATGGGCTACCCGCTCAACTGCATCGGTATTCCCAAGACGGTGGACAATGACCTGCCCTTCACCGACTGCTGCCCAGGCTTCGGCTCTGTCGCCAAGTACGTCGCCACCTCCACGCTGGAGGCAAGCCTGGACATCCAGTCCATGTGCGACACCTCTACGAGGGTTTTCATCCTGGAAGTCATGGGCCGCCACGCGGGTTGGATCGCCGCCGCCGGTGGCCTGGCCGGAAAGAACCCCGGTGACGCGCCGCACATCATCGTCTTCCCGGAGCACCCCTTCGAGCGCGAGGCGTTCCTGAACAAAGTGGACCAGTGCGTGAAGGATCACGGGTTCTGCGTGGTAGTAGCCTCGGAGGGTGCTCAATACGAAGACGGGCGTTTCCTCGCTGAAGCCGGCCAGAAGGATGCCTTCGGCCATACCCAGCTGGGGGGCGTGGCGCCGACGCTGGCCAACATGGTGAAACAGTCGCTGGGACACAAGTACCACTGGGCGGTAGCCGACTACCTGCAGCGCTCGGCGCGCCACATTGCCTCGCAGACCGATGTGGAGCAGGCCTATGCCGTGGGTGAGGCTGCCGTCAACTATGCCCTCGAGGGCCGTAACGGCATCATGCCCATTATCAAACGCGAGTCTTCCAAACCCTATCACTGGCACATCAGCGAGGCGCCGCTGAACGAGGTTGCCAACCAGGAAAAGAAGATGCCGATCCACTTCACGACCGATGAGGGTTTCGGCATCACCTCCGACTGCCGCGACTATCTGGAGCCACTGATCAAGGGCGAGGCCTTCCCGCCATTCAACAATGGCCTACCGCAAGTAGCGAACCTTGAAAACCGCCCCGTGGAGAAAAAGCTCAAAGCCGACTTCAAGCTCTGAAGTGCATCATGACCCGGAGTCGTCACTGCGGCGCCGGGTCATGGAGCGACGCTGGAACTGTTTCCAGAGATCGCCGCTGCCATGCTCCTTCAGATGTTCATCCAGAGTGCTCCCGGTTACCTGCATCCAGTCCAGATGCTGCTTCCATCGCTCTTCCGGAATGGTCTCCGGACGTTGCATGTTCTCTTCATCGGCCATACCTGCCTATCCTCCGTCATGGTGATTCAGGTCTGATTCTGTTCCACGTACCGGGAAAATTCGTCGAATCCGCCAACATGACGATCACCGACAAAAATCTGCGGCACAGTGTGCACCGGGCTTCCTGTGATCTCGGAAAGGTCCTGTTTATCCATCCCCTCTGAGATCATATCCACCCATTCATGGTCCAGTCCGCGCGTTTCACACAGCCGGCGTGCGCCGGTACAGAAACCGCAGGACGTTCGACCATAGATCGTTACTTTTTCCATTACCGATCTCCTCGGATCATGCGTTTTGGAGGCGCAACGTTACCATGGGAAACGCCATCAGCCAGCGGCGCATTACGGTTTCGCGTAAAGGTAATGGCGCAGCACGGGCTCGCCGTCGAATTCCGCCGCCAGAACCGCGATAAAGGTATAGACCCCTACCAGTTTGCGGTTAAGGAAGATGAACTCCCGCGGCGGGATCCGGAAATAGCGATTGATGGCCGAGCGCGTAGCTTCCCGCGCTACCCGATTGGGAAGATCACTCTGCTTCCAGCGGTATTCGCCGCGTTCGTTCACCGCGTAATCCGGCTTTTCCATAGCGTCACCACTGAGCGGCTCCAGCACCCTCATGCAGACCTGGCCGAACCGCTCCAGAACGGGCTGAGGCCAGTCACTCTGCATGAAGTTGAGTTTGATGCCACCCTGGATGACGGCCTCCAGATCCTGTTCATAAGAGGCCCGGATCATATCGCGCACAGGGCCCAGGAAGTCATCAGAATAGCGCTGAACGGCGCCGAAATCCAGCAGTACGATGCCGTCGCAGTCACCGGTTTCCTCGGCCAGACGAATGCGGTAGTTGCCGAAATTTGGATCGGTCTGGATTTCGTTCCAAGTAAAGAGCTCGCTCAGAAACAGCTCCAACGCGGCTTTGCCCAATGCCGAACGGCGCTCCAGCGACAGTGATTGCACCTCATCAGCGCCCACCGGATGACCGGACTCAAAGGTCGAAGCGATGACATGGTCACTGGAGTATTCAGCAATGACGCGGGGCACGATGAAGCGCCGATCACCCGCGAGTTTCTGACGAAATGATTCGGTAGTGTGCGCCTCCAGGCGGTAATCCACTTCCCGGTGCATCATCGCTCGGACCTCTTCGAGCCATTCATCAAAAGCAGGCCCCCAGGAAACCACACGGGCCATTTTCAGAACCTGGGCCACCGAGTTCAGGTCCGAATCCACGGCATTGGCGACACCAGGGTACTGGATCTTGAGCACCAGCTCTTCCCCACTGGAACGACGACGGGCTCTGTGAACCTGCCCAAGAGAAGCAGCGCCAAGGGGCTCCGGGTCGACTTCCAGCTCGGCAAGCCGCTGTTCGCCCAGCTCATCCTTCAGGGTTCGTTCAATGGTCGCCCATTCCAGCGAAGTGGTACGATCCTCAAGCGTATGCAGCGCCTCGGTAACCTCTTCGGGCAGGAAATGTTCGCCATAGAGAGCCATGATCTGACCGATTTTGACCACGCTGCCCTTGAGCTCCCCCAGCTCCTCTACCAGGTACTGGGCTTGGCGGGAGAGCATGTCACTACGGCGTTTCTGGCGACCCTCACGGCTTCCAAGCCAGTTGGTGGCGTAATGCGTGGCCATACGGGTACCTGCAGAGAGGCCAGCCCGTGTCAGGCTCAGGCGCCGTTCGAAGCTACCTGTTTTGATGCGGGAAACCGAACTGCGCTTTTTTTCGGAACCCATTCACTCGCTCCCGGCCAGTTGTAACCGCTCCAGCAGTTTCCGCTGGACGATATCCGATACGGCATCCAGGGAAACCGCGCCACCGATCTGATCGCGGATCTGGGTTACCGGCATCCCAGCGTAGCCACAGGGATTGATCCGCTGAAAAGGCGCAAGATCCATGTCCACATTGAGTGCTAGCCCATGATAGGCGCAGCCACGCCGCACCCGCAGACCAAGAGAGGCGATCTTCTCACCGGCAACGTAGACTCCCGGCGCATCCTGGCGCGGCGCTGCCTCAATATCCCAGTGTGCCAGCGCTGCCACCGTAGTGTCTTCCAGCAGGCTCACCAGTTGCCGCACTCCCAAACCGCGACGACGGATGTCGATCAGGGTGTAGACCATCAACTGCCCGGGTCCGTGATAGGTGACCTGACCACCACGATCCACCTGAACCACGGGAATATCACCAGGCATAAGGATATGTTCCGCGCGCCCCGCCTGACCCTGGGTGAACACCGGCTCATGCTCAAGCAGCCAGCATGCATCCGGAGTTCCGTGATCCCGGGCGTCAGTGAAGGCTTTCATAGCCTCGAGGATGGGTTGGTAGCGACGACGCCCGAGCCACTCAACTCTGGGCCCGGATGGGATGGCAGAATCCTCCGGCATCAGACCACCATGTGCACCTGCCCGGTGGCCTTAAGCGCCGCGAACAATTCGTTGAGCTGGTCTTCGCCGGTGGCGCGCAGGGTTATTCGCAGCGAGATGAAACGACCGTTACGGCTCGGCTGAGCCGCAAGGTCTGCAGGATCAAACGCCGGATCGAACCGCTGTACAACCCGGGTCACCGTCAGCGCGAAGTCCTCGCTGTAGTCTCCGATCACTTTGATCGGGTAGTCGCAGGGAAACTCGATCTGTCGATTCTGGTCTTCAATCATGCCCTACAGGTTACTGGAAGAGCCCGAAGAAGAACAGCTTGATGGCATCCCAGATCCGCCGGAAGAATCCGCCCTCTTCCACCGAGTGCAGCGCTACCAGCTCGCGTTCGGCCAGGGTTGTATCTTCATGGCTGACAATCAGGTCTCCAAGCACGCTGCCCCGCTCGACAGGCGCTTCCAGCACGGACTGCACGGATACTTTAGGCTCCAGTTTCTCACGTGCGCCGTTGGGCACAGTCAGATACAGATCCTCCTGAAGCCCAAGATCCAGCTGATCACTCGCCCCCTTCCACACGCGACTGTCGGTGATCTTCTGGCCGCCCTCGTAGAGGCGGAAGGTCTCGTAATAGCGAAAGCCATAGTTGAGCAGTTGCTGGGATTCCCGCGCGCGCGCCTCGGAACTGGAAGCACCCATGACAACACTAACGAGGCGCATGCCATCACGCTCAGCCGAGGCCGCCAGGCAGTAACCCGCCTCCTCAGTGTGGCCGGTCTTGAGACCGTCTACGGATTTGTCCCGCCACAGCAGGCGGTTTCGGTTCGGCTGACGGATACCGTTATAGGTGTAGTAACGCTTCGAGTAGAGATCATAGCTTTCCGGGAAATCCCGGATCTTGGCCCGGGCGAGAATCGCCATGTCCCGTGCTGTGGTGTGCATATCCGGATCCGGCAGCCCCGTGGCGTTGGTGAAGTGGGTGTTCGCCATGCCCAGCTGCTGCGCCTGCTGGTTCATCATCTGAGCGAAGGACCCCTCACCACCGGCGATGTGTTCCGCCAGCGCCACACTGGCATCATTGCCGGACTGAACGATGACCCCATGCATCAGCTCGCGTACCGAGACCTGTGTGCCCTCGCGCAGGAACATACGCGAGCCGCCCGTCTGCCACGCACGGACGCTGACGGTCGTCTCTTCGTCCATACTCAGGCGGCCCGCCTCGGTCTCGCGATCAGCGATATAGGCGGTCATCATCTTGGTCAGACTGGCGGGAGCCACTTGCTCGTCGGCGTTCCGCTCCACCAGCACCCGTCCACTCTGGGCGTCCATAAGGATGTAGGAGTGGGCACCCAGTTCGGGGGGCGAGGGAATCAGGCTCGCGGCCTGCAGCGGTGTTGCCGCCAGGACCATACTAAGAGCCAGTAGAATCGAGAACAGCTTGCGCATGGTTGAATCGTCCTGATGTATCAGCCCGCGCTTCCAGCGGGCCGCTTGATGATGATGGACTGCCCCAGTTCGTTACGCTCAATGGCCCGTACCGCCTGCTCTGCGGCGCCCCGTTCGCGGAATGGCCCCACCCACACTCTGTGGACCGGGGAATCATGCGCGCTGCGGACCAGATGCACTTCACTCGCTGTCACCATGTGAAGCTGAGCCTTGAGCTGGGTAGCGGCCGTTAAATTACCAAACGCACCCACCTGAACAAAGAGACGATCCTCTTTTTTGCCGGATGGTAATGCAGCGTTGTCCTGCGCTTGCGCCTCACCCCCATCAGCGGATGGACTTCTTTGCGCTTTTTGCTCTGGTGGCCGGGTTGCCAGTGCCTCAACATGAACCTGCGCCGTTCCCTGGCCGTCAAACCCGAGAACCCGCGCCGCCGCATAGGACAGATCAATCAGGCGATCACCGTGAAACGGCCCGCGATCGTTTACCCGGACAATGGTGGAGCGGTCATTATCCAGATTCGTCACCCGAGCATAGGTGGGCAGAGGCAGACTGCGGTGAGCCGCACTGAGTTCGTACATATCATAGGTCTCACCATTGGATGTGAGGTGCCCATGGAATTTACGGCCATACCAACTGGCAGTGCCGGTTGCTTCATAGCCTTTTGCGGAAGCCATTACTTGATAGCTTTCGCCCCAGACCTCATAAGGCGATTTATTGCCCGATTTGCTGGGCGGTTCATACCGTGGTTCCGGCTCGCTTATGCTGGCCATGTCCAGTTCACGCTCGGGGCCAGCGTCCCTGGCCAGGGTGTAACGCGAATCCGACTGACGCTGCTGGCCAACACCTGCACAGCCGATCAGCGTCAGTACAAACAACGCAACCAGAAGATGACGTCCGCCTCTCATATCAACCTGACTCCTTCAGGCGCTGCGCCAGCGACCACGCAGCCATTGCATACAGATCACTGTGATTATAGCGCGTAATCACCTCAAAGTTACTGTGGGCGATCCGGAACTGGTCTTTGCCTTGCGCTCGCAACCGCAACAAGCGGGTATCACCGACAGGGCCGCGCCATTGCGAAAGTGACATAACCACGGGGGCTCCCGGTTGCCAGTCATGGGCATGGAAATAATGGGCCACGCTGCCGATGGCATCCACCGGATCGTCAAAAAGATCCATAATGCCATCGTCGTCGAAATCCACGGCGTAATGACGGTAACTGCTGGCGATGAACTGGCCATAACCCATGGCCCCGGCGTAGGACCCCCTGGGCTTGCGCGGATCAAAGCCCTGCTCGCGTGCCAGAAGCAGAAAATGGCGAAGCTCCTCGCGGAAGAAATCCGCCCTGGGCGGGTATCCGAATCCCAGTGTGACCAGGGCATCCAGCACCCGATCGTTACCTTTATGGCGCCCATAATAGGTTTCAATACCGATGATGGCCGCCACAAGCTCGGCCGGCACACCATAGGTCGCCTCAGCTCGAGCCAGGGTTTCCTGATGGCGGTCCATGAAGGCTCTGCCTTCCGCCACCCTGTCCGGAGTCAGAAAAATCGCCCGGTATTCGCCCCACGCCAGCACCTTCTCCGCGGGCGCGCTGATGCGTTCGATCACGGCTTTGTCATGGCGGGCATCGTCCAGCCATTCAGCGACCTGGCTTCGATCAAAACCCTCCTGCTGAACCATGCGCTCGATGAAATGCTCCCGCTCAGAAGGCGCTCCGGATACGGTGAGACTGAACACAGCGGTCAACAGGAGTACGGCAAGTCGGGCCATAGCGTTGGGTCAGGACTCCAGCATGCGTCTGTGGGTGTGGACTGCCATTAGAATACCGAAGCCCGCCAGCAGCGTCACGATCGATGTTCCGCCAAAACTCACCAGAGGTAACGGCACCCCAACCACGGGCATGAGCCCGCTGACCATGGCCACATTCACCACGACGTACATGAAGAAGATAATAGCCAGACCGCCGGACAAAAGACGGCTGAACGAGCTCTGGGCCACAGAGGCAATGTACAGGCAGCGAATCACCGTCAGTGCATAGAGCACCAGCAGAACGGTGACCCCCACAAAACCGAACTCCTCAGCCAGAACCGCCATAATGAAGTCAGTATGGCTCTCAGGCAGGAAATCCAGATGCGACTGGGTTCCCTCACCCCAGCCTTTGCCATGAAGACCTCCGGACCCGATCGCAGCCTTGGACTGCGTGATATTCCAGCCTGCCCCGAGTGGATCACTGCCGGGATTGAGCAGCGTCAGCACACGCTCTTTCTGGTAATCGCGCATCACGAACAACCAGAGCACTGGTATGGAAGCCCCTCCGGCCGCGACCATCAGCATGATCAGTTTCCAGCTCAGTCCAGCCAGGAACAATACCGCCAACCCGGCCGCAATCACCAGCACAGCCGTGCCGAGATCCGGCTGAGCAATAATGAGCGCTCCCGGAAGAGCGATCACTCCCAACACCATCAACGTTGACAAAAGCCGTGGCGGCAGCGACATTCGCCCCAGGAACCACGCTACCATGAGAGGAACTCCCAGTTTCATGAACTCGGAAGGCTGAACCCGGGGCAAGCCGCCGGGCAGTGCCAGCCAGCGCTGAGCCCCTTGGGCTCCAGCCCCGAAAAGCAGGACCAGAACCAGCGCGATCACACCCAACATATACAGCCAGGGCGACCAACGCCGATAGAGCATGGGATCCAGCTGCGCAAAGACGAGCATCACCAGAAGCCCCACACCAATTCGCAGTGCCTGGCTCTGGACAATCGCCATACCATTTTCGCCAGCGCTGTACAGCACCACCAGCCCGCCCCCCATGATCAGCGACAGCAACAGCAGCAGCCAGGGATCCAGGTGCAGCCGGCTCATCCAGCTGCCACGGCGCTGCAGCTCATCCGACTCGATGGTGATCTGGCGCAAGAACCCACCACTCACTGCGGGTCTCTCCCGCTAGGGCCGTTATTCTCCATGGCTCCCGGAATAGCCTGGTTCGTCAGCACCTCTGGAAAACCATTGATCCAGGCATCCATTACCTGACGTGCCACAGGCGCCGCCGTGGCACTGCCGCTACCACCGTTCTCGACCAGAACGGACACCACGATTTCCGGATCATCGGCCGGCGCAAAGGCGACAAAAAGAGCGTGATCCCGCATGCGCTCAGCGACCTCATCCTCATCATATTCCTCGCCCTCAAGACTGAACACTTGGGAAGTCCCCGTCTTGCCGGCCATGCGGTAATTGAGCCCCGGACTGATACCCCTGGCCGTACCATTGGAACCGTGCACCACATCCTCCATAGCATTGATGACGTACTCCCAATCGGACTTTTCGCCCATCTCAACCGGAGGACGAACCACATCCGGCAGCAGGTGCCGCGCCGGGATGTCGCCATCAATATAGCGTAGATGGCGCGGCGGCCGTCGTGCGCCACGATTAGCAATCACACTGGTTGTAGCTGCCAGCTGCATGGGGGTGGACAGGAAATACCCCTGTCCGATCCCCATATTCACCGAATCCCCCGGATACCATGGCTCACCATGAACGCGGCGCTTCCATTGCGGGCCCGGCAGAATCCCCGCGCGCTCATCGCTCACATCCAGTGAGGTCACAGAACCAAAGCCGAAATGCTCAAGATAGTCCGCCATCTCAGCGCCACCCATCTCGTAAGCCATCTTGTAGAAATAGGTATCACTTGACAGAACGATGGCATCATAGAGGGTCGTGTCGCCGTGGCCACCCCGTTTCCAGTTGCGGAACACCTGGCTGCTGTTGGGCAACTTGTAGTATCCCGGATCATGCACAACATCCGACTGGGTAACGGTATCCGAGGCCAATCCTGCCAGAGCCATCATCGGCTTGATTGTTGAGCCGGGTGGGTACTGGCCACGAGTGGCGCGATTGAATAAGGGTTTATCGAGCGAGTCGCGCAACTCAGAGTAATTCTCGTGGTCAATGCCGGTAACGAACTTATTGGTATCAAAACCTGGTGTACTGACCTGGGCCAGGAGTCCGCCGGTTTCCGGGTTGATTGCGACAATCGCACCTCGCCGATCCCCCAGGGCCTCATGGGCAACCTGCTGGAGCCGGATATCCAGGCTCAGCGTAAGATCCCGCCCGGGTGTGGGGTCTTCCCGCTCAAGTACCCGCATAACGCGACCACGGGCATTGGTCTCCACATTCTGATACCCCACCTCCCCATGGAGTTCCTCCTCATAGACTCGCTCAAGCCCGGTTTTTCCGATGTAGTGGGTGCCTGCATAGGCCACCTGATCGATACGGCTGGCATCCTGCTCGTTGATCCGCCCGACATAACCCAGTACGTGCGCCGTCAGCCGCCCGTAGGGATAATACCGCACCAGCCGCGCCTCGGTTTCCACGCCGGGCAGGCTGTGACGGTTCACGGCTAGACGCGCCATCTCCGACTCGCTCAGGTGATAACGCAGCGGTACCGGCTCAAAGGGGCGACGCCGCTCCCCCAAGCGACGCTGAAAGCTCTCGACGTCTTCAGGACGGACCTGGACGATCCCCCTGATCTCTTCAATCAGAGCGTCCATGTCAGATACCTGTTCCGGAATCACCGTAAGACTGAAAACCGGACGGTTCTCGGCCAGCAGCACGCCGTTGCGATCGTGGATGAGCCCCCGGGTTGGAGGCACTGGCTGAACCTGAAGCCGGTTGCGGTCGGAAATGGTGGCATAGGTTTCATGCTCGATGATCTGGAGGTAATAGAACCGCCCGACCAGAACACCGGTCAGCAGTATGATCGCGATAATCGCCACAAAGGAGCGACGCTTGAACAGTTCCCGTTCCTGACCGCTATTGCGCAGCGTCCCCCAGCTCATGGTCAGCCGCCCCGATGATAGGGATGATTGCAGTTAATGCTCCAGGCGCGGTAGAGCTGTTCAGCCAGCATCACCCGGACGAGGGGGTGGGGCAGGGTCAAGGGTGACAGTGACCAGGCCTGGTTGGAACGCTCCCGGCATTCCTCCGAAAGCCCCTCTGGCCCACCGATAAAGAAGGCCACATCCTGGCCTTCCATGCGCCAGTGCGAGAGTCGTTCCGCCAGTTTTTGCGTAGACCACTGGCGGCCATCAACCTCCAGTGCGATCACCCATTCAGGGCCACGCAGCGCGCGCAGCATCCGCTCACCCTCCTCACGCACTGCCCGCGCTGTATCCGCTTGGCGACCACGGCCGCCCAGGGGTACCTCAGTAAGCTCAAGCCGCATCTCACGGGGGAAGCGCCTGCGGTATTCCTCGAATCCGGCATTCGCCCAGTCGGGCAGTTTCTGCCCGGCGCTGATAACCTTCAGATGCATGCTACTCCGTACCCGCGGCGCCCAGCCCCGGGGCATCCCGCCACAGCCGCTCCAGGTCATAGAACTCCCGGGTGGCCGGAAGCATCAGATGAACGATTACATCCCCTATGTCCACCAGTACCCAGTCGCTGGTTTCACCGCCCTCGAGACGGGGCTTGCTGTCCGTCTCCTGCTTGGCGCGCTGCACTATTTCCTCTGCCAGTGAATGCACATGGCGGTTCGAGTTGCCTGCGGCGATGACCATATAATCGGTCATACTGGTGCGCTCGCGCACATCCAGAACGGCCACATCCTGTCCTTTCATTGACTCAACGGCATCCACTGCCAGTGATTTCAGTTGTTCAGAATCCATAATTATCCTGTTCCAGGTCGGTACAGCCCCTGATCCCGAACGATACGCCATACGGCGTCCGGCACCAGGTAGCGGATTGAGCGCCCGGCAGCAGCCCGGCTGCGGACGTCGGTGGCGGCAATCTCCAGTAGCGGCAGCTCCATTACCAACACCAGACCATTGGCGCTGTACTGAAGCTCAGAGGCATCCGTTGCCCGGCGTTTTTCCAGCATTGTTGCGACAGGCTCCGGCAGCGCCAGAGGGAAACCGGGCCTGTTAACCACGATTATATGAGCGAGTTCGGGCAGTTGCATCCAGCCCTGCCATTGGTCAAAAGCATTGAAGGCATCCGTGCCCACAACCATTGCCAGCGGCGTCTCCGTCCCCAGTTCGGAACGCAACTGCTGGAGTGTCTCACCGGTATAGGAAACCCGGTCCTGCTCCAGTTCGCGGGGATCCACTATCAGCCCCGGCTCATCGGCCACCGCCTCCCGGAGCATACCCAGACGGGTAACGCCATCGGCTCCAGGCTGATCACGATGCGGCGGGCGATGGCATGGCATAAGCCGCAGGCGTGCACCATCAAGGCGTTCATGCAGCTCTACCGCCATCCGCAGGTGGCCGTTGTGGACGGGGTCAAAGGTCCCGCCCAGCATCACATTCAGCATGCCGACTCCTGGTCATTCACGGACATGGCCATCGCCGAAGACCACATACTTCTGGCTGGTCAGCCCTTCAAGCCCAACGGGGCCACGTGCATGGAGCTTGTCCGTGGAAATACCGATCTCTGCTCCCAGCCCATACTCGAAACCATCCGCAAAGCGCGTGGAGGCGTTGACCATCACGGAACTGGAGTCTACCTCGGTAAGGAACCGCCGGGCACGGGTGTAATTGTCGGTGATGATACTATCGGTATGCTGGGAACTGTACTGGTTGATGTGCTCCATGGCCGCATCCACACCGTCAACAATCCGGATTGCCAGCACCGGAGCCAGATACTCTGTGGCCCAGTCGTCCTCAGTGGCCTCCCCGGCCTCCGTCAGAATCTTGCGGGTAGCCTCGCAACCGCGCAGTTCCACACCAACAGCCCGCAGCTTTTCAGCAATAAGGGGCAGCAGGGTTTCCGCTACCGGTGCGTCCACCAGCAGCGTTTCCAGCGTATTGCAGGTGCCATAACGCTGGGTTTTGGCATTGACGGTCACATTCACGGCTTTTTCAGAATCCGCGTCACGGTCCAGGAAACTGTGGCAGATGCCGTCCAGATGTTTGATCACAGGAACCGATGCTTCGTTACTGATGCGCTCGATCAGCGCCTTACCACCACGGGGCACGATAACGTCCACGTATTCCGGCATCCGGATCAGATGCCCCACCGCCTCACGGTCTGTGGTGCCCACAACCTGAACACCGGTCTCCGGTAAGCCCGCCTCCCGTAGTCCACTGGCCACGCAGTCGGCAATTGCCCGATTCGAATGCGCGGCCTCGGAGCCACCCCGCAGCACCGTCGCGTTCCCGGATTTGATGCATAGGCTCGCAGCATCCACCGTTACGTTGGGGCGGGACTCATAGATGATACCGATCACGCCCAACGGCACACGCATACGCCCGACCTGGATGCCGGTTGGACGGTATTCCATGTCCGTGATCACCCCTACCGGATCCGTGAGCCCGGCAACCTGACGCAGGCCCTCAATCATGGCATCTATACGCCCGGCAGTGAGTTCCAGCCGATCCAGCATGGCGTCATCAAGGCCTTTATCACGGCCCGCTTGCAGATCCTTCCGGTTCGCCACCTCAAGCATCGCCCTGTTGGCATCAAGCGCCCGCGCCGTTGCCAGCAGGGCCTCATTGCGCGCGCCGGTACTGGCACGCGCCATTGCCCGACTTGCCGCCCTAGCCTGCTGCCCCAGGGTCCGCATCATGGATTCTGTATTCATACCCCTCCCTTTCGGATTCCGCATCTGTTTTCAGGGCATTGCGGGAAAAGTACGCTATTATACGCCTGCGTGGGGCAGCGGATACAGCCTCACATCGCAATACCGGGAGCTGATCATGGAAACGGAAACAGCAATGCCCCTGCCGCTGCGGTGGACACTGCGGGCCGGATCCCTGCTGCTGTTACTGCTCGCCCTTGCGGTTTTCGCCGGGTACTGGCCCGGGCTGATGCCACTGGCGTTTCTGGTACCGCTGACGTTGTTCGCTGGCTGGAGTCTACGGCTGGCTGGTGCTGGCTGCACGATCTTGCTGGCCGCTACCCTGGGGCTGGCTCTTGCCCCTGAGCTTGGCATGGTCCGCCACCAGTTCGTCCCCATGCTGATCCTCACTACCGGCCTTGCCGCTGTTTTCGTATACCTGCGCGAGTATAAAACAGCCCAGCTTGCCCCGTTACGCCGGACTGACTCCCTCACTCTTGCCTCCACCCGGGATTACCTAGACACTGACCTGAACCGTGAGATCCGGCGAGGCGAACGCGAGGGCACACCGGTTACCGTCGGCGTACTGCAGCTGGATGAGCCGGACATGCACCTGCCGGAACAGGACCAGAGCAATCTGACAGTGCGTCTTGGGCGTCTGCTTCACCGCACCCTCAGGGATTTTGACAGCTATTACCGCAGCGACGAGACCGGCTTCATCATCGTATTGCCTGTCACCGCAACGCCCGATGCGGCAAGGACCATTAACAGCCTGCGCAGCCAGGCCCACGAAATGTTCAGCCGCGAAGGGGTGGCGCTTACGCTCTCGGCGGGCGTGGTCGGTGCCAATGTTGGCGACGATGCAACCAGTCTCTGCGACAAGGCTCTGGAGACACTGCGCCGGGCCCGCCGCCAGGGCGGCAACCGGACGCTGACATGGACAGACGCCGGAGGCAACGGCCATGACTGAAACCGCCCTGCGCACCCGCAGCAGCATCGTGGTCTATGCGCTGATGCTGCTCTGTTTTGTCGTCCTGGCGGAGCGGAATCTGCGCTACGGTTTCTATGAGCTGTTTTTCAGCAGCCTGGTCATCACCACTCTGGCAGCTGCCGGCATTGCAGCCACCATGATACGGCGACACCGCCAGCTGCAGACCCGCAGCCACCCAATAATTCTTGTGCTGATGACCATGGTCATCCTCCAGGCCATTGCCCGCGAACCAGCGCTGGCCATCTACTGGCTCTACCCCATGCTGATGGCCGCTTTCCTGCTTCTGCGGTTCCATCAGGCCCTCATACTCTGTTTGGCCGGCCTGCTCATTGGGCTCGTGGCGATGTGGCATCTCCCACTATGGGACCAGCTGTCGCTCGCCGCAACAGCCCTGCTTCTGGCAGGGGGAGCGGGCTGGTTCGCCCGCCACTATCACGCCAGTGCCCGGTACGTAGACACACTCACCATCGTGGACCCGGAAACCGGGGCCTATAACGAGCGCAGCCTCAACGAAACCCTGAGCCGGGAGACCAGCCGCTCCGAAGCTACAGGTCACCCCTTGTCACTGGCATTGCTCAGCATTGACCACCGGGATGAGCTCACCGGTGTCTACGGCGAAGATGCCCTCTCCGGGCTCAGTGCCGCCATCAGCCAGAGCCTGAGGACCACCATCCGGGCCGGCGACAGCCACTACCATCTGGGTAATGGCAGGTTCTTCCTTTTGTTGCCCTTCACACCGGAAGAGGGCCTGAGGGTAACCGCCGAACGCGTAAGACGACTGCTGGATGAGTCCCAGTGGCCTCCGGTGCAAAGCATCACAGCCAGCATTGGCTGCACCACACGCACAACCAGTGAAACCTCGGTGGAAGCGCTGCGTGAGCGCTGCGAAAGAGCGCTCGAGGAAGCGCAGCGGCGTGGTCATGATCAGGTCTGGCACCTGAGCGCAGCTGATCACTCCATGCTTTCAACCAGCCGTGACAGCACCTCAAGCCGCTCCAGTGGGTCATCCATCTCCACCAGCGACTGACGCTGCTCGATTGCCAGTGGCAGCAGCTCTGTCAGGCGCCAGCCCACCTGGCGTGCATCGTCATAATCGACGCCCAACGCCAGCTCCGCCACTGAGGTATGACAGCAGAGCGCTGCCAGAAGCTCGCACAGATCCGCATGCCTGAGCGGGGTGGGCGTCTTTGGTTCCTCCGGCAGAGGCACCACATCGCCACGATTGAGCCCATCCCTTTCGCGCCATGGGCGTGCCACAGACACCTTGCGCAGGCCTTCCACGGTAATACCCAGAACCCCGTTTTCGAGCGGCGAGAAATCGACTACCGAGACATCGCAGCCGATGGGATGGAAAGCTGCCTCGGCCTTGGTATCACTTCTGCCCTGCTCCAGAAGAACCAGGACAAAGGGCTCCTCTGAGCGCAGCGAGTGGGTGAGCATATCCAGATAACGGCGTTCAAACAGCCTCAGAGGGAGGCGACCGCCGGGAAGCACCACTGAGTTTAGGGGGAAAAGGGCCCGAATCATGGAAAGAGCCTCCCGGCAGGGACGGTATTATTCGTGGTAGCGCCCGTGCAGCATGGTCCAGTAACCGAACAGGTTCACAGACTCAATCTTTTCCACGTCCAAGCCCACGTTTTCAAGCACTGGCTCCATAGGGAAGTCCGGATCAAAGCCAAGGGGCGCGGCCCAACGCGACAGTGTGGATTCAAACCGGCGAACAAGGGGGTTTTCCTTGGCGAAGTGATTCACGAAGATCACATCCGCGCCAGGCTTTGCGACCCGACGTACTTCGCTCATCACCTTGTAGGGATCCGGAACCACGGAAAGAACATACAGTACCATGATCTTATCGAAACTATTGTCCGGAAAATCAAGCGCCTCTGCGTCCATGTTGTAAAGCTCGCAGTTGGTCAGGCCGTGTTTTTCAACGCGCTTTTCGGCTTTATCGAGCATATCCTGGGAAATATCGATACCAGTGACATGGATATCCACATCATCAGGATACTCCGGCAGCGACAGCCCCGTTCCCACGCCCAGCTCCAGAACTCGATCGCCGGACTGAAACTCAAGAGAGTCCATGGCTACGTGCCGGCCGTTCCGAAACACGAGCCCGAACACCCAGTCATAGACCGGGGCATAACGCTTGTAGGCGCCCTTGATGCTGTTGTTGTCCACTTTCTGCACTCCCTAGATCAAAGAAGAACGATACAGTACCAATCAAGGGGTCGTTCGTCATCTCCCCAGGGGCAGACAGTTGAATTACTGGCGGGTTATAGTTCCTTCATCGGTTCTTAACCCAGATCATACCGCCGTGACTGACAACCGTTTCTCCGAGCAAAGCGCCCTGAGCGCAGCCCAAGCACTGCAGCAGGTACTCGCCCGCCGCACCCATAAACGCAAGGTGTTGGGTGAGGAATGCATCGTGCCCGGCCAGCTCGGCGAAGCGCTGGGCCTCCCTGCCGTCATCCACCGTCTCCAGAGTCGTAGCGGGCGAGCACGGAGCGAAGCCAGAGAGCGCTTCGAGGCGATCTGGGCATCCCTTTCCGAATCGTCACGCAAGCGGGTCCGTGACGAGCTCGGCTGGTACGATCCACGGGAACTCGACTGGGAGGATCCGCGCTCCAACCGCCGCCCGGCGGAAGGTTACTGAGCCCGCGAGTGATAGTGCTGCTGGAGGTAAAGGCCAGCAATCACTAGAGCGAGCCCTACCACAGTCGATCCGCGAATGGGTTCACCCACGATCAGCGCGATGAACCCCAGCGATAGTGGCGGTGACAGAAAAATCAGGTTGCTCAGGCGTGAGGTATTGGTCGCCTTCTTCATGGCGAGGAGCCAGAGAACGAATGCAATTCCCATTTCGAACGTGCCCACCCATGCAGCCGCGGCCAGCCCTTTCCAATGCGGCCATTCCCAACCACTCCAGAGGACAAGGGCCAGAATCAACGGCCAGGCCACCAGGAAGTTCAGCAGCAGTCCAGCGACCGGCTCACGCGTATCACGGGTATTGAAGATCCAGTAGAACGCCCACACCAGGGTACTCAACAGGGCAAGACCTACCCCAGCCCCATTCGAGAGGTCAAAAGCCAATGGCTGACCGCGTGTTGCAATAACGAAGACGCCGCTATAGCAGATGAGCCCGGCCAAACCGTCCACCGCCTTCAGACTGTGTCCCAGGAAAGGTACCGCCAGATAGGTCAGCGTCAGCGCCCAGGTGTAGTTGATGGCCATAGCCTCCTGCGCTGGCAGCAGATCATAGGCGCCGAACAGCAGAAGGTAGTAGAGAACCGGGTTGATCAGCCCAAAACCAAGGGATAGAAGCAGATCACGCCGCCCGGGGCGCAGTGTTTCCTTGAGGCGACTCTGCCATCTCTGCCAGGCGACCAGCACCAGTATCGAAAAAGTGACCCCCCAGAACATCAGTCCAGTACGCGACAGGTACTCAAGGGATACCTTGAACGCAGTCGCTGCCGTGGACCACAGAAGCACCGTGGTCACGCCAAGGGTCATGGCCTGGCGCTGATCTTTCATATCAGGCGAAAACAGTAACCGTCTGCTGACTGCGCGCGACCAGCTCGCCGCTCGCCGTCCAGATCCCCGCCCGCGTCAGGCCATAGCCATCCCGCGCCTGGTCAATGGTGGCCTGGTAAAGCAACCAATCGGAGGGATCAATGGACGGCATGGGATGGACCAGCTCCATGGTCCAGCTCAGGGTGCTGGCCGGTGCCGGTTTACTCAGATGCGGCAGCACGGCCGGCGGCCAGGTATCGACCAGAGCCACCAGGTGCGAGTGGGTGATGCATGCCGGCGCCTCCCGAAAACGCATCCAACCGCCCATGGTGCGGTCCGCGGAACCGGTAAACGGGAAGCCACCGAGGCAGAAACGCAGGTCATAATGGCGCAGAAAATCCGGAGTAACGCCCTCAATCTGCGGCATCGGGCGCGCTGCATCGGGCTTATCCGCCTCGGGAGCGGATTGCTGCTCAACGGATACCTCGGAATCCCGTCCGGATCCGAAACTGCCGAGCGCGACCATCACTGTTTCACCGTCCTGATGAATACGGCTCTCCACCTGGGTCACGGCCTTGCCCTGACGCAGAATCTCCGCGCTGACATCGACCGTCTGATCCGGCGCCGCGGGCCCCACGAAAGAAATGGCCAGTGAACGCAGAGGCCGCTGATCCACCAGCTCGGCACGCATGGCCTCATGCGCCATCGCCGCCAGCAGGCCACCGAAAGTGGCCCGACCCTGGCCCCAGTCAGGAGTCAGCTCCGCCCGCCCCTGACGGGCGGTGTGCATCAGGTTGTCAAAATCACTCATTCAGTACTCTCCACGGTCATAGACAACAGCGCTGTAGGGGTAACGGTTGGCTTCCTCGCCGCCGGCGTGATCCTCGCGCGAGACCTCCTCCCAGCGGCTGAGATCCACCTCCGGAAAAAACGTATCGCCAGCCACCTCGGCATGAACCTCGGTCAGATAGAGCCGATCCGCCATTGGCAGCGCCTCTGCGTAAATCTGCGCCCCGCCAATGACAACCGTCTCCTCAGCCCCGTCGATCAACCCCTGCCTTTCAGCCTGCTCCAGGGCCTGCTCAAACGAATGTACCACGCAGACACCTTCCCGCGACCATTCAGCATTACGTGTGATCACGATATTGCTGCGACCAGGTAGCGGCCGCCCTATGGATTCATGGGTACAGCGCCCCATGATGATGGGTTTCCCCATGGTAGCCCTCTTGAAGTACTGCAGTTCCTCAGGCAGATACCAGGGTAGACGGTTATTTCGGCCAATCACCCTATTGCGGGCCATGGCCACCATAAGTGCAAGACGCATGAACGGACCTCAGATGGCGATGGGAGCACGGATCAGCGGATACGGATCATACCCGGTAATGCGAAAATCCGCTTCCTCGTAATCAAACAGACTCGGAGGGCAACGCTGCAGCTCCAGACTCGGCACAGGCCCAGGCGAGCGGCGCAGCTGCTCATAGACAATATCGTTCGTCAGATGATTCTGATAAAGGTGTACGTCACCGAAAGTGTGAACAAAATCCCCCGGTTCAAGCCCCGCCTGCTGAGCCATCATGCAGGTCAGCAGACTGTAAGACGCAATGTTGAACGGAACGCCGAGGAATAAATCGGCGCTGCGCTGATAGAGCTGGCATGACAGCCGCCCATCCGCCACAAAGAACTGGAACAGACAGTGACAGGGTGCCAGCGCCATGCGGCCCGCATGCACGTTCTCCTGGGGGCCCATGGATTCATCCGGCAGCTCCGCCGGGTTCCAGGCGGTCACCACCAGACGCCGGGATTCAGGGCGGTTGCGGATACCGTCGAGAACGTCGCTGATCTGGTCCACGGTGCTGCCATCCGGGCACTGCCAGCTGCGCCACTGCTTGCCATAGATCGGTCCCAGGTCACCGTCGTCGGTGGCCCACTGATTCCAGATGGCGACCCGGTTCTGCTGCAGCTCACCGTTGTCCGTGGAGCCACGCAGGAACCACAGGAGTTCATGGATGATGCTGCGCACATGGACCTTCTTGGTGGTGAGAAGCGGAAAACCCTGCCCCAGATCAAAGCGCAGCTGACGCCCGAAAACCGAGCGTGTGCCAACCCCGGTTCGATCACCCCGGTCTACACCGTTATCGATCACATCGCGCATCAGCGCCAAATAGGATTCCATTCAGGCGGGCCTCCCCTGTTGATAGGCCAGAAACAGCAACATACCACCGGCCACGATCATGGGCGCGGACAAAACCTGCCCCATGGTCATCCAGTCCAGCAGCACAAAACCAAGGTGAGCGTCGGGCTCGCGGTAGAACTCGGCCACGGAACGCAGAATCCCGTAACCGGCCAGGAAGAGCCCGGACACTGCCATGCGCGGTCTTGGCCTGGCGGAGAACCACCAGAGGACCACGAACAAAAGCACGCCTTCAAGCGCGAACTGATACAGCTGCGAGGGGTGGCGAGGCAGGGCATCCCCAGCCTGCGGAAACACCATGGCCCAAGGCAGCTCCGGCGATGTGGGGCGGCCCCAGAGTTCACCATTGATGAAATTGCCCAGCCGCCCCAGCCCCAGGCCCACCGGAATCACCGGTGCAATAAAATCCGCGATATTGAAAAAGCGGGTATCAATACGGCGGGCGAACATCAGCATCGCGACCAGCACTCCGATCAGCCCTCCATGGAAGGACATTCCGCCCTCCCAGATCTGGACGAGCCAAAACGGGTCCCCCAGGAAACGATCAAAATGATAGAAAAGCACATAACCGAAACGCCCTCCCAGAATCACGCCCAATGCCATATAGAACAGCAGGTCGCCCAGCTGTTCAGCGTTGACCGGCGAATCCGCGCGGCTCGTGCGCGAGCGCGCCAGTGCCCAGCCGCCAACAAAGGCGACGAGATAGGTCAGCCCGTACCAGTGGATGGCCACAGGGCCGAGGGAGACAGCAACCGGATCGAATTGCGGATGTACCAGCATGAGACCTTCAACCTGAAATCAGAAAACGCGCACCAACCACCACCAGTAGCAGCGCGAACAGGCGCTTGAGCCAGCGCTCATCCAACCGGTGTGCCAGCAGTGCACCAACACGGGCGAAAGGAACACTCATCAGTGCAATTCCCACCAGGCCCGGCAGAAACACAAAACCGATGCTGTATTCCGGAAGCCCCTCCCGGCCCCAACCCACGACCATATTGGCCAGCGCCCCGGAAACCGCAATAGGAAGGCCGCAGGCCGCCGACGTCCCTACGGCATGCTGAATGCGCACACCGATCCACGTCAGGTAGGGAACAGTCAGGGTCCCACCTCCGATGCCCACTAAGGCCGAAAGCCAGCCGATGCCGCCTCCCACGCCGCCAAATTCGGTTTTGGCGGGGTCGCGCTCTGAGGCCCTGGGGGACCAACCGGTGACCATCTTCACGGCCACAAGAAGAACAAAAACACCGATGATGCGTTGCAGCATGTCCCCACTGAGCATCCCGGCCGTCACCGCACCCAGCGCCGCACCCAGCAATATACCAGCTGCCATGGGCCGGAACAGATCCCACCGGACCGCGCCCTTGCCATGGTGGGTCCGGATCGAGCTCATAGAAGTGAATACGACCGTAGCCAGCGACGTACCCACTGCAAGATGGGCCGTAATGCCCTCGCTCATGCCCTGCCAGCCGAAGACAAACACCAGCGCCGGTACAATGATGAGACCCCCGCCGATCCCAAACAGACCTGCCAGCGTCCCGGCAACGGCCCCTAGTCCCAGATAGAAAGCCAGTGGTTCGAGGATGCCCATCCGATTGCCGTTCCGTTGTCCGAAGAAGGGCAGCATGGTATCAGGGGACGGTCATGGGTGACAGGTCGCACCACTTGGCGTGAGTGACGGGATCGGAGGGCGTGCTACAATTCGTCTGTCCACCGGGTAACAACGCCGGTAGTAACGGGAGTGGATGCATGAGTGACAGTGAACATGACAGCAGTAACAGCAACACCACTAATACCGCCAGTTTCGAGGCCAGCATCCAGGAACTGGAAACACTGGTTCGCAAACTGGAACAGGGCGACATGGCGCTGGAGGACTCGCTCAAGGCATTCGAGCGCGGCGTTCAGCTTACTCGCTCCTGCCAGCAGTCTCTGCGTGATGCGGAACAGCGCGTGGAACAGGTGATCGAGAACAGCCAGGGTGAGCTTGAAAGCCGCCCCTACCCGGAGGAAAGCTCCGAGGCATGACGGTCGACACTTTTCTCAACGACACCCGGCAACGCCTGGAAAGCGCCCTTGAGCGCACGCTTCCGGGATCGGACAGCGAGCCCAACCGCCTCCATCAGGCCATGCGCCATGCCGTACTCGGTGGCGGTAAACGGTTGCGTCCCGCTCTGGTACTGGCGGCCTGCCGCTGTGGTGGTGGATCTGAAGAACAGGCCCTGCCCGCCGCAATCGCAGTGGAACTCGTCCACGCCTACTCCCTGGTGCACGACGACCTGCCGGCCATGGATGATGACGAGTTGCGTCGCGGTCAGCCTACCTGTCATGTGGCCTTTGACGAGGCCACCGCCATCCTGGCGGGCGACGCCCTGCAGACACTGGCTTTCGGTACACTTTCCGGGATCAGCCAGCCGCCAGCGACCGTGGTGACCATGGTCAGGGAACTGTCCTATGCGACTGGGCACAAAGGCATGGCTGGAGGACAGGCACTGGACCTGGACGCTACCGGCGCCCACCCCTCCATCGAGGCGCTGGAAACTCTGCACCGGCGCAAAACCGGTGCCCTCATAGAAGCCTCACTGGTTCTGGGCGCTCTGTGCGCGGATGGTGATGAGCGTTTTCTAGGTGCCCTGCGCGCTTTCGGCCGCAGCATCGGGCTTGCCTTTCAGATTCAGGATGACATTCTGGACGTGGAAGGCAACTCCGCCGAGACCGGCAAGCCCCAGGGGTCTGACACAGCGGCGGACAAGGCCACCTACACGGCCCTGCTGGGCCTGGAAGGCGCCCGCAAACGCCTGGACGGCTTCCATCACGATGCGCTTGACCAGCTCGCACCTATCCCAGGCGACACCTCACTGCTCGCCGCACTCGCCACTTTCATCATCGAACGCAATCACTGACGCCACGCTGTTGTCACCGCCTCGGCGGTGCACTTATTGTACTGTAAAACGCGGGACTGATCTTCCGCGCCGTTTTCACTATAATACGGGATCATCGTCAGGAATCACCAAGGCAGCAAGGCCCGGATGCAGGACAACACCGTTTTCAACAGCATACCCACGCAGCGCCCGGAGACGCCCCTGCTGGACCGCATTAACACACCGGAGCAGCTGCGCACGCTCAGCCGTGAGCAACTGGTGCCCCTGGCGCGCGAATTACGCGCCTTTCTCCTGTGGTCCGTGGGTCAGTCCGGCGGGCACTTCGGGGCTGGCCTGGGCGTAGTCGAACTGACTCTGGCCCTGCACTATGCCTTTGAAACCCCCGAAGATCGGCTGGTCTGGGATGTGGGCCACCAGGCCTACCCGCACAAGATTCTGACCGGGCGCCGCGAACAGCTGCGGACCATCCGCAAGAAAGACGGCCTGGCCGCCTTCCCCAACCGAGAAGAAAGCCCCTACGATCACTTCGGAGTGGGCCACTCCAGTACCTCCATCAGTTCTGCCCTGGGGATGGCCCTGGCCGCTCGCCAGCAGGGGCGCAACCGCAAG
Organism: Salicola sp. Rm-C-2C1-2; assembly: GCF_040196175.1. Taxonomy (NCBI): domain Bacteria; kingdom Pseudomonadati; phylum Pseudomonadota; class Gammaproteobacteria; order Oceanospirillales; family Halomonadaceae; genus Salicola; species Salicola sp. Rm-C-2C1-2. Next base: position 90,585 of record NZ_JBEFNF010000009.1, read on the forward strand.
GGCATCGCGGTCATGGGCGACGGCGCCATGACCGCGGGCATGGCCTTTGAGGCCCTGACCCATGCTGCGGATGTGCGTGCCAACCTGCTGGTGGTGCTCAACGACAATGAAATGTCCATTTCGCACAACGTGGGCGGGCTCTCCAACTACTTTGGGCGTCTCCTGGCAAGCCGGACCTACAACCAGGTCCGCGACAGCAGTAAGCGAGCACTGGCCAACACCCCCGGACTCAAGGCCCTCGTGCGCCGCACTGAGGAGCACTTCAAGGGCATGCTGGCTCCGGGCACCCTGTTCGAGGAGATGGGCTTCAACTACATCGGCCCCATCGACGGCCACGACCTACCCCTGCTGCTGGAAACCCTTGATACCATCAGCCACCTTGAAGGGCCCCAGTTCCTTCATGTGGTTACGACCAAGGGTAAGGGTTTCGGCCCTGCTGAGTCCGATCCCGTGGGCTATCACGCCATCAACAAGATCGAACCGGCACCGCCCGTTCAGCCGGCGGATGCTCCCAAGAAGCCCAAGTACTCGAACATCTTCGGCCAGTGGCTGTGCGACATAGCCGAGCAGGATAACCGGGTCATGGGCATCACCCCCGCCATGCGCGAGGGCTCGGACCTGGTAGCCTTCTCCGAGCGCTTCCCGGAACGCTACTTTGATGTCGCCATTGCCGAGCAGCACGCAGTAACAATGGCCGCCGGTATGGCGTGCGACGGCGCCAAGCCGGTGGTCGCCATCTATTCCACTTTCCTTCAGCGGGCCTATGACCAGCTGATCCACGATGTGGCTCTACAGAACCTGGACGTGCTCTTCGCTCTGGACCGTGCCGGCCAGGTGGGCGAGGACGGCCCGACGCACGCCGGCGCCTTCGACCTGACCTACCTGCGCTGCGTGCCCAACATGGTGGTGATGGCGCCCTCGGACGAGAACGAGACCCGGCACCTGCTCTACACCGGCTGGTGCCATGCAGGGCCGGCTGCCGTTCGCTACCCCAGGGGCACCGGCCCGGGCGCGGCTGTGGATGAACACATGGAAGCGTTGCCGCTTGGGCGCGGAATTGTGCGACGCCAAGGTAACCGGGTCGCCATTCTGGCCTTTGGCGCCATGGTCACCCCTGCTCTGGAGGTTGCGGAATCACTGAATGCCACAGTGGCGGATATGCGCTTTGTGAAACCGCTGGACACGGCGCTGGTGGAGGATCTGGCGACCAGCCACGACCTTCTGGTGACCATCGAGGAAAACATGGTGGCCGGTGGCGCCGGTAGCGGCGTTTCGGAACACCTGCATGCCGCCGCGGTTGGCGTGGACCTGCTTCAGTTGGGTCTACCGGACCGTTTTATCGACCACGGCAAGCCGGCGGAGCAGCTGGCAGACGCCGGGCTGGATGCAGACACCATCCACAACGCCATAAGCCAGCGTCTTTCCCGGGGCAGCGACAGCGGCCTCGCCGTCGCCCAGACCTGATCCCTCAACCTCCCGAGGGCGGCGGGTCGTCGTCCTGGTGGGTATGGAACCAGTGGCCCATGCGGGAACGCTTGGTGTCCAGATAGGTTTCATTGTGCGGGTTGCGACCCACTTCCAGGGCGACGCGCTCAACCACATCCACCCCCAGTTCCCGAAGCGCATCCACTTTAACCGGATTATTGGTCATCAGCCGCAGCTGGCGGATACCGAGGTGCTCAAGCATATCCAGGCACATGCTGTAATCCCGCAGATCCGCGGCAAAGCCGAGACGTTCGTTAGCCTCCACCGTATCAGCTCCCTCGTCCTGAAGCCGGTAGGCCCGGATCTTGTTCAAAAGCCCGATGCCCCGCCCCTCCTGACGCAGGTAGAGCAGCACCCCACGCCCTTCAATGGCAATACTGCGCAGGGCCTCCTCGAGCTGGTAACCGCAGTCGCAACGCATGCTGTAAAGGGCGTCGCCGGTCAGGCACTCAGAGTGGGTCCGCCCAAGCACCGGGCGCCCGTCAGCCACATCACCGAGACTGAGCACCACATGCTCCTGGCCGGTTTCGATTTCCGCAAACCCATGCATATCGAACACACCGAAAGGCGTGGGAAGGCGACAGCTCTCGATGAATCGGACGACCACGGGCGATCCTCTCAGGGTAGTAAAGGGCTAATATTCTAACAGAAGCCAGAGTCGCGCTGAACGGGTCAGCCACCCGCTTCTAACGGTGCCTGCCAGTGACCGGATTGGCCGCCCTGTTTCTCCAGCAACCGGATGTTGTCCATGACCATACCCCGATCCACCGCCTTACACATGTCATAGAGGGTGAGCGCCGCTACGGAAACCGCGGTCAGCGCCTCCATTTCCACGCCTGTGGTGGCATTCAGCCGGCATCGGCTTTCAATATCGATACCATCGCGATTCTCCCTGGCGGTGAGCCAGAGCTTGACCGAGCTCAGGTTGAGCGCATGGCAGAGCGGAATCAGCTCATGGGTCCGCTTGGCCGCCATGATGCCGGCAATCCTGGCGGTGGCGAGCACATCCCCTTTGGGGTGTTCGTCCGCAAGAATCATGTCCAGGGTTTCCGGTTGCATACGGATCGTGCCCCCGGCACGCGCCTCGCGCTGGGTCACTGCCTTGTTACCGACGTCGACCATGTTGGCCGCTCCGGTTCCATCCACGTGACTGAGACCGCTCATCATTCCTCCTTCAATGCCACCAGAAGCCAATACCGGCCACTCCACATCCGCCATGTCGACGGCTCATCATCACATCATCGCTACCAACCCCGCCCAGTGCGTAGACCGGAAGATCCATTGCTGTGACCAGCCTTTCAAAGCCATCCCACCCCATCGGCAAGCGCTCCGGGTGACTGGGTGTGGACTTTACCGGTGAAAGCAGTGCGTAATCAGCGCCCAGCGCCTGCGCGTGCTCCAGCCCAGCAAGATCGTGGCAGGATACACCCAGGCGGTACGCATTACTGATGGGTCGTTCAATCAACTGATTGGCCTGCCGCCAAGGCAGATGCAGACCACCCGCACCGGAAAGAGATGCCAGACGCTGTGGCGCGCCGTGAAGCAGCAAACGGCAACCTGCCTCTCGGGCCACGGACAGGCATTCGCCAGCCAGAGCCCCGTAGGCATCGTCGTCAATGTCCGGGCAGCGCAGCAGGCACTGGCTGCCACCCCAGCCCTGCAGACGGTTCGCGAGCCTTTCAGGCGTTATATCACCGCCCGTGATCAGCGTCCGCGCCGGCAGCTGCAGCACCTGTATCATGCGACGGTTGGCAGCCGGGAATGCGGCCGGATCCAGACCAGCCACCGCCAGCCACATCAGGGGCTGATTTTCTCGCCCCTGAGGCGCCTCTGAAAAACGTACGGTGCGGTAGAGATCCAGCTGAACCCGGCGGTCGCCGTAATCGTGAATCAAGCGCAGCTCGAAATCCAGATCGTTTTCCCTCACCCGCAGCCCGACTTCTTCGTAAAGCTCACGAGCAAGCGCCGTGGTAGCGGGCTCCCCAGCTTCAACCTTACCGCCGGGAAACTCCAGAAGCCCCCCCTGATGCTGCTCCGGATGCCGGCGGGCCACCAATACCTCTTCGCGCCCACCAGCGTGACGACAGACCGCCGCAACAGCCACATGCACCGTTTTCACGGTCTCAGGTTCGGTATTCGGCGTTGATGGTGACATACTCATGGGAGAAATCGCAGGTCCAGACTCGTTCCAGCGCGCTGCCGCGCCCGAGGTCAATGCGGATAACCAGCTCCTCCTGATCCATCACGGCCTGGCCAGCGTCCTCGGTGTACTCCTGAGCCCGCCCGCCATGGCGAACAATGCAGACATCGTCCAGATGGATCGAAACGCCATCAAGGGCAAGATCCTCAATGCCGGCGCGCCCAACGGCCGCCAGAATCCGCCCCCAGTTGGGATCCCCCGCGTAGAGTGCCGTCTTCACAAGCGGGGATTCGGCCACGGTAAAGGCCACGCGGCAGGCTTCATCGCCATCGGCGGCCCCTGCTACCTCAACAGTCACGAAGCGGGTAGCGCCTTCCGCATCCCGCACAATGGCATGGGACAGTTCCAGAAAAACGGATGCCAGCGCCTGATACAGCGCCGGCACAAGCTGCCCAGACGCATCAAGCACATGAGCGGCGCTCTGGCCTGTGGATGCCAGAACGCAGGCGTCATTGGTGGAGGTATCCCCATCAATCGTGATGCGATTGAAGCTGGACTCCGCCAGCTCGCGGACCAATGGATTAAGGACGTCCGCTGGAATAGCGGCATCCGTGGTCACAAAGGCGAGCATGGTGGCCATGTTCGGGCGGATCATGCCGGCACCCTTGCTGATGCCGGATATATGTACCGGTTCGCCGTTGATCATCACACGACGGGTTGCGCCTTTCGGCACAGTATCAGTGGTCATTATGGCGGGGGCAGCTTTTGCCCAACCGTCGGCATCCAGATCCATTACAGTCTGAGGGATGGCCTCGAGCATACGGGCCAGCGGTAGCGGTTCCCCGATAACCCCGGTGGAAAACGGCAGAACCTGTTCCGCACCCACACCGGAAGCTTCTGCAACCGCGCGGCAGCAGGCACGGGCATCCGAAATACCCTGTTCCCCGGTACCGGCATTGGCATTGCCGGTGTTGATCAGCAGATAGCGGGGGCGACCCGCCGCCAGCGCCTGCTCAGCAATCAGAACAGGCGCGGCCCGGAACGCATTGCGAGTGAACACGGCGCCAGCGCTACTGCCCTCGGCCAGCTCCACCAGCACCAGATCATCACTGCCCCGCTTATTAATGGCCGCATCCGCCGTACCCAGCCGCACGCCGGGAACCGGATGAAATTCAGGAAGCGCTCCGGGATTGACCGCCATGGTGATTATTCCGCCTTACCGTGACAGTGCTTGTATTTCTTGCCGGAGCCGCAGTAGCAGGGCTCATTCCGGCCGATCTTGCGGTTATCACGCACGAACGGCTGCTGCCCCACGCCCGCGCTGTCTTCATCGCCGCCATTCTCGCCTTCGCCCTGCGAACTGTCATCCGCACGCTCAGCCGCCTGACCGGTGGCTTCGTCATGGCGCGCCTGAGCCCGCGCAAGTTCCTGCTGAAGCTCTTCACGGCGCCGGCGCTCCATCTCATCCAGTTCTTCCTGGCGCTGCACACGCACCCGCGAGATCACCCGCACCACGTCAAACTTGACCGACTCCAGCATATTCTGGAAGAGGTTGAACGCCTCGCGCTTGTACTCCTGCTTGGGATTACGCTGCGCGTAGCCACGTAAATGAATACCCCGGCGGAGATGGTCCATGTTCGCCAGATGTTCCTTCCAGAGGGTATCCAGCGCCTGAAGGAAAACCTGTTTCTCGAACCGGCGCATGGTCTCAGCCCCGACAACGTCCTCTTTCTCCTGATACACCCGGATGTGCTCGTCGAGGATACGCTGACGCAGTTTCTCCTCGTACATGCCCTCTTCTTCAAGCCACTCACGCACCGGCAACTGCAGGCCCAACTCGCTCTCAAGCTTCTGTTCCAGACCGGGGATATCCCATTGTTCCGGCATGCTCTGGGGCGGAATGTGCTGGCTGATCACCGAGTCAACCACATCCTCGCGGACCTGCTGGATAAGCTCCGAGATATCCTCGGACTCCATCACCTCGTTGCGCTGCTCATACACAACGCTACGCTGATCGTTAGCTACATCATCGTATTCAAGCAGCTGCTTGCGCACATCGAAGTTACGGCCCTCAACCTTGCGTTGGGCTTTTTCAATGGAATTGGTCACCATGCGGTGCTCAATGGCCTCGCCCTTCTGCATGCCCAGCGCCTGCATCAGGTTCTTGACACGATCCGGTGCGAAAATACGCATCAGATCGTCTTCCAGAGAAAGGAAGAAGCGCGACGAGCCAGGATCACCCTGGCGCCCAGAACGCCCACGGAGCTGGTTGTCAATCCGGCGGGATTCATGGCGCTCGGTGCCGATGATATGCAGACCACCCGCCTCGACCACGGCATCATGACGGCTCTGCCAGTCCTGCTTAACCGCCTCGATGTCGGCCTCGGAGGCGTCTTCGCCCATTTGCGCCAGTTCCGCATCCAGATTTCCGCCCAGCACAATGTCAGTGCCACGTCCGGCCATATTGGTCGCAATGGTCACGGTTTCGGGCTGCCCGGCCTGAGCGATGACATTAGCTTCTTTCTCATGCTGCTTGGCGTTGAGAACGTTGTGGGGGATACCCGCCTCATTCAGTAGCCGTGACATCACCTCGGAGGTATCGATGGAGGCCGTACCTACAAGAACCGGCCGACCGGAAGACACCTCATCGCGGATCTCATCAATGATCGCCTGGTACTTTTCCTCTTTGGTAAGGTAAATCAGATCGTTGTAGTCAGTACGGTTGACCGGCTTGTTTGTGGGGATACAGACCACATCCAGACCGTAGATCTGATTGAACTCAAACGCCTCGGTATCCGCCGTGCCGGTCATCCCGGCCAGCTTGTCATAGAGGCGAAAGAAGTTCTGGAAGGTGGTGGAAGCCAGGGTCTGGCTCTCAGCCTTGACTTCGACACCCTCTTTAGCTTCCACGGCCTGATGCAGCCCCTCACTCCAGCGCCGGCCAGGCATAGTACGACCGGTGTGTTCATCCACAATGACCACCTGGCCTTCGTTGACAATGTAGTCAACGTTACGATGGAACAGGTGGTGGGCCCTCAGTCCGGAGTGGATGTGATGCAGCAGGCTCAGGTTTGCCGCGGAGTAAAGGCTGGAGTCCTCCTCCAGCAGGCCAGCTTCGCGCAGCAGGGCCTCAACTCTTTCATGGCCCTTTTCCGTTAATTCGACGGAACGGGATTTCTCATCAATGGTGAAGTCGCCGTCCGGCTCTTCATTCTCTGAATCCGCATCCTCAGAGGATTTCTCCAGATGGGGGACCAGCTCGTTCACCTTGCGATAGATGTCAGTGTCACTCTCCGCCGCCCCGGAAATGATCAGTGGTGTACGCGCCTCATCGATAAGAATGGAGTCCACTTCGTCAACAATGGCGTAATGGAGTTCGCGCTGAACCTTGTCCTCCAGACTGAACGCCATGTTGTCGCGCAGATAATCGAAACCAAACTCATTGTTGGTGCCGTAGATCACATCACAGGCATAGGCCGCGCGCTTGTCCTCGGTGGACTGCCCGGACATGATCACGCCCACACTCAGCCCCAGGAAATTGTACAGATGACTCATCCAATCGGCATCGCGCCGTGCCAGATAGTCATTCACAGTAACCAGATGGACGCCCTTGCCAGTTAGCGCGTTCAGGTAGATTGCGAGGGTGGCAACCAGCGTCTTGCCTTCGCCGGTCCGCATCTCTGAAATACGGCCTTCGTGAAGGGTGATCCCCCCGATAAGCTGGACGTCGAAATGGCGTAGACCGAGCGTCCGGTCACTGGCCTCGCGCACCACCGCGAACGCTTCCGGCAGCAGATCTTCCAGCTGCGTGCCATTATCAACTTTTTCCCGGAATTCATCGGTCTTGGCTTTCAGTGCTTCATCCGAGAGCGCTCCGACGCTCTCACTGAACTGGTTGATCCGGTCAACCTGCTTCTGCATGCGTTTAATTTCACGAGCGTTCTTGCTTCCGAAAAGTCGGGTGGCCAGCTGTGAGAACATAATCCTGATTCGTTTCCCTAAAAGCCCTGCCTGGACGGGCGCCGCGATGAGGACAGGGCGGAACAGTTGGAGACGGCGCTGTCGAATACAATAAGGCAATGCATTCTAACGCCAATCAACTAAAAGGGAAAAGCGGCGGCCGAGAGGGACTCGGCTCAGGTCACATGAAATCGGTTGGATTCTTGCGCGTACCGTCCTTGACTACCTCAAAATGCACATGAGGCCCGGTGGAGCGACCGGTTGACCCCATGGCCGCTATCTTCTGGCCTTTTTCGACAACATCGCCCTTCTCGACCAGGAGCTTCTTGGCATGAGCATAACGGGTTTGATAACCATCGCCGTGGTCAATCTCAACGATGTATCCATAGCCGCCTTTTTTGCGCGCCTTGGTTACAATGCCAGCGCCCACGGAGATGACATCCCCGCCTTCACGACCAGCAATATCCACTCCGGTGTGCCAAGCCCGGCGCCCGCTGAAGGGGTCAGTACGATAACCATAGGGTGATGATGTCCACCCCCAGGTCACTGGCCGGCCATCGACTTCGCGCTGACTCTTGAGTTCGCGGTTGGCAATGAGTCGATCAAGCAGGGTCAGCTGCTTTTCGCGCGAACTAAGGCGTTTCTCAAGCGCACTGATCTGGCGTTCAAGGGCGCCCGTTGTCTGGTTCTCACCCGCGCCTTCGGATTCAGGCCCCCCCATGGCCGGACGGGATTCAAAGTCAAACTCTTCTCCGGAGAGTTCCGCAGAGGCCATGAGATTCTGGCCCAGAGCGTCCACCCGCAGCGCCCGCGCCTGAAGTTCACCCACGCGCCGGGTCAGTACCGAGATTTCGTTTTCAGCTTTGGCTTCAATCCGCGCCAGTTCCGAGCGGGCGTCATTCAGCCGCTGCTGCCAGCGCTCAACCATATGGCTCTTCTCAGTTCCACCAGCGGCTCCCGAGTGAATCGCCAGCTGGTACCCCCCCCAGCCAGCACCAGCCATCAATAGTGCCAGGCTGGCACCGGCTGCAAACAGCGCATTGCGCCCCGGGGAAAACACCCGGGCTTTGCCGTGATGGCGGCCTACGAAAAGTATGTTCATGGGTTTCCCCGAACTCCGTCTATGCAACCTCTGTGTTCTGGATGCCTGTGGCATCCGGTACGTCGGTTGATCCTAGTATTGATGCCGAGCATACTTAACTGATCAGTGTAACGGAATCTTAACTGTGAGACAGATCACGGGCAGAATCCGTTACAATTTTAACGTCCTCCTGAATTGCAGATAGCCCATGCCCCGGGAAAACCGCCCCACTCATCCGCTCGACAGCAGCCCTGAAGGCCCGCTCAACCGGCTTTTAAGGCAGGCCGAACAGCACCGGCGTGTAGAAACGGCGATTCTGGAAGCTCTGCCAGGCAACCTCGCCGAGGCCTGCCGATTCGGCGGCTATGCCAACGGTGAACTCACCCTTCTGGTACCGGACAGTACACGCGCCAGCCAGGTCCGGTTCCAGCAGCGCGCCATTGTCCGCGACCTCAGGCAGCATGAACGATTCAGTCAGGTCTGGCGAGTCCGCGCCCGGGTTCAGCCATGGCATGACCCACGCCCGAGAACGATAAGAACACGGCCTGAAATGACAGCTGAGAATGCGGAACTTCTGAGGGAGGTGGCCGAAGAAACGGAGGACAGCGGCCTCAGTGGTATACTTAAACGACTGTCCTCACACGCCCATGATGGGCAATAGCCGGGTCAGCCTGTGGCAGCAGCCAGACCCGGCTTGAAATAGGAGATAGGGGCTTTGGCTTCGTCGTCAAAGGTTACAACCTCCCAAGCATCCTCTTCCGCTATGAGTTTGCGTAGAAGCTTGTTGTTCAGGTCGTGCCCCGACTTGGAGCCACGGAACTCACCGATCAGACTGTTTCCCATCAGATAGAGATCACCAATGGCATCGAGCATCTTGTGCCGGACGAACTCGTCGTCATAACGCAGGCCATCCTCATTGAGGATGCGGTAGTCATCCACCACGATGGCGTTGTCAACGCTGCCACCAAGCGCCAGGTTCATGGACCGGAGTGCCTCGATGTCACGCATAAAACCAAAAGTCCGAGCCCGGCTCACTTCCTTGACAAAAGAAGTGCTGGAAAAATCCACTGTCGCGGTCTGGTTGCGCCCTTCAAATACCGGGTGATTGAACTCAATGGTAAAGCTCACTTTGAACCCATCAAAGGGAGTGAAAGTGGCCCACTTGCCCTCTTCCTCGACGGTAATCGCCCGCTTGATGCGGGTGAATTTTTTGGGCGCTTCCTGCTCGGCAATGCCAGCGGACTGCAGCAGGAAGACAAAGGGCCCAGCGCTGCCGTCCATGATCGGCACTTCGGCTGCGCTCAGCTCGACGTAACAATTATCGAGGCCAAGCCCAGCCATGGCCGACATCAGGTGCTCCACCGTCGCAACGCGAACGCCTTCCTTAACCAGCGTGGTGGATAGCATGGTTTCGCCGACGTTTTCGGCTCTTGCCTGTACTTCCACAACTGGGTCCAAGTCCACGCGCCGGAATACAATCCCTGCATCGACAGGTGCCGGCTTCAGTGTCAGAAAGACCTTCTCGCCGGAATGGAGCCCGACACCGGTAGCTCTGATGGTGTTTTTCAGGGTGCGTTGTCTGATCATGATGTCATTGTTCCGTCATGGAAACGGCTTAAGCTGACGCCGCTAATTTGCGCGCACTATAACAGATGGCAACGCTGAGTGCCATTTACACAGCCTGTGGAAAACCGAAACATTGGCTGTAATGGCGCTCAATGTCCCGGGACTCCCGCCGCATCTCAGTCGGCCTGACGACGCAGGAACGCTGGGATATCCAGATACTCGGTGTTGGTATCCTTTTCCCCCTGACTGTCCTGATCCACCGCCGCATTACCCTCGCTGGCCACTGCGCGCCGCCGCAGCACGGCCGGACGATCCAGCTGGTTGTAGTCGGTCTTGCCGTCCACGCTGCGGGTGTTGTCGACCACTTTCTGGGGCGCATCCGCGTCAGCGTTGAGGCCGGTGGCAACAACGGTAACCTTCAGCTCGCTCTCCATTTCCGGGTCGATCACAGTACCCACCACAACGGTCGCGGACTCGGAGGCAAAATCACGCACGATATCGCCAACCTCACTGAACTCACCCAGATTCAGGTCCATACCAGCGGTGATATTAACCAGGATGCCACGTGCGCCCTGCAGATTGATGTCGTCCAGAAGCGGACTGCGAATAGCGCCTTCGGCGGCCTCGCGGGCACGCTCCTCGCCACTTGCACGGGCTGTGCCCATCATGGCATTACCCATCTCGGACATGACCGTTTTCACGTCCGCAAAGTCGACGTTGATCATGCCGTTACGGGTAATCAGATCGGCTATCCCCTGAACCGCACCCAGCAGCACGTCATTGGCGGAGGCAAAGGCGTCCAGCAGACTGGTTTCCTTACCCATGACCGTCAGAAGCTTCTCATTGGGGATCGTGATCAGCGAATCCACGGTATCCTCGAGAGCCTTCAGACCAGCGTCCGCCACCTTCATACGCTTGCCGCCCTCAAAGCCGAACGGCTTGGTGACCACCGCCACCGTCAGGATACCCATCTCGCGGGCAACTTCGGCCACGATAGGTGCCGCACCCGTGCCAGTGCCGCCGCCCATGCCCGCGGTAATGAACACCATGTCCGAGCCCTTCAGCGCCTCAGCGATGCGGTCCCGGTCCTCCATAGCGGACTGGCGACCGATTTCCGGGTTGGCACCGGCGCCCAGGCCTTTGGTTATATTGCCCCCCAGCTGGATGAGAGACTTACTGTCCAGATCCTTCAGCGCCTGGGCGTCGGTATTGGCGCAAAGAAACTCCACGCCCTCAATCTCGCTAGCAAGCATGTGGCGAACAGCATTGCCGCCACCACCACCGACGCCGACAACCTTGATCACTGCGCTCTGCTCTACGTTGTCTACCAGTTCAAACATTCCCCTTTCTCCTTCCTTTTATCCAGCGGCTCGTGCCGCTTTTATTGATACATGAATACCCGATTCAGAAATTCCCGGTGAACCACTGTTTGATCCGTGCCAGGAGTGAATCTCCCGCAGACGGAGAGGAGCCGCCCCCGTGCCCCTTCTCCGCCTGCCAGAAGCCGTACATCAGCAGCCCCGCGCCGGTCGCGTACACCGGGGTGCCGATCACATCGCTCATACCCGTGACCCCTGAAGGTGTAGCCAGGCGCACGGGGGCGTGAAAGATTTCTTCCGCCAGCTCAACCGCGCCTTCCATCATGGAAGAACCGCCGGTCACCACGATCCCCGCCGGAATCAGATCCTCGAATCCGCTGCGCCGCAGCTCGGACTGGACCAGCGTGAAGAGCTCCTCGTAGCGGGGCTCAACCACCTCGGCCAGCGCCGCCCGGGAGAGATCCCGGGGCGCGCGGTCGCCCACGCCGGGTACTTTGATGGTTTCTTCGGCACCGGCGAGCTGTGTCAGGGCGCAGGCGTAGCGGGTCTTGATTTCCTCGGCGTTCTGCGTGGGGGTTCGCAGCGCCATCGCGATGTCGTTGGTGACCTGGTCGCCGGCGATCGGAATCACGGCCGTGTGCCGGATGGCACCGCCAGTGAAGATCGCGATATCAGTGGTCCCGCCGCCAATATCGACCATGCATACGCCCAGCTCACGTTCGTCATCCGTCAGAACCGAATAACTGGAGGCCAGTTGCTCCAGGATGATGTCATCCACATCCAGGCCACAGCGGCGCACGCACTTATCGATGTTCTGAACCGCGTTCACCGCGCAGGTCACAAGATGCACCTTGGCTTCAAGCCGCACACCGGACATGCCCATCGGCTCCTTGATGCCCTCCTGATTATCAATCACGAACTCCTGGGGCAGGATGTGCAGCACTTTCTGGTCCGCCGGAATCGCCACCGCCTGGGCGGCATCAATGACTCGGTCGATATCGGCCTGAGTCACCTCCCGGTCCCGGATGGCGACAATACCGTGGGAGTTCATACTGCGAATGTGACTCCCCGCGATACCGGCGTACACGGAATGGATCCGGCAGCCGGCCATGAGTTCCGCCTCTTCAACCGCTCGCTGGATTGCCTGAACAGTGGTCTCAATGTTGACCACAACGCCACGCTTGAGTCCACGCGATGGATGCGAGCCGATGCCGGCAATCTCAATGGAGCCATCCGGATTCTGCCTGCCGACCAGCGCCACTACCTTGGAGGTGCCGATATCAAGCCCGACGATCATGTTCTCTGTGTCTGCCGATGACATAATCTGAGTCCCGTGATTCAAGTATCTCTCCAGCGCACCGCAACCCCGTTGCCATAGCGCGCATCCACCCCGGTAATGTCCGGCGCCACAGGCGCCAGCCGGGATTCGTAAACCGTCATGAACCGTTCAAAGCGCTCCCGGACCCGGTCCCGGCCCAGTGAGACGCGGATGCCGTTGTCCAGAAGCAGCTCCCAGGCCCCCCTGGCCTCCAGGCTGACGCTTTCAAGCCGGACTCCCAGCGCCATCAACTGGCTGCGGAAGGCCCTGGTCCGCTCAAGGACCTTTTGCGAATGCCCCGCTGGTCCACTCAACCGGGGCAGATCCAGTGCGGCCGGCGACGCGGGCCGGAAAACCTCGCCTTCAGCGCTGAGCAGTGCCCGATCATTCCAGAGTGCAGCAGGTTCATGCTCACGCACGCTGACAGTCAGGGTGCCCGGCCACTCACGCCCTACGGCCGCGCTCTTAACCCAGGGCAGCATTTCAATCTGATCCTTGACCCTGGAGAGATCCGTAGCGAAATAGCTTGTTCCAATAAAAGGCTCCAGATGACTCTCCAGTGCCGGCTCCGTGACCCGCGTCAGATCACTCTGGACCTGGAGACTACTGAAATCCCGGTCCAGAAGCTGGACTCCCTGCCCGACAGCCCAGGGAAGCATCGCCGCAGCAAGCGCTACGACTATGCCGAGCGCAACCTGTCCCCAGGGCACGCGCTGAACAGCACTGCTTGCCATACGCAGGCCCAGGCGCAGTGCTGAGGGTTCCTCCACCATGGGGCTGGCGCCGCGCTGACGCGTAGTCTTGGCACGCGTATCGCGGACGCACAGAGGTGGCAGGATCCCTTTCATGGCTGCGCCTCCAGTGACTGTTCCAGAATCCGCACGCAAAGTTCACGGAATCCAATGCCGGCCGCCTCCGCGGCCATGGGGACCAGACTGTGATCGGTCATGCCGGGAATGGTGTTCACTTCCAGTAACCAGAACTCGCCCGCAGCATTCTGCATCACATCCACACGGCCCCAGCCGCAGCCGTCAATGACGCGGAAAGCGTCCAAAGACAGCCTCCGTATGCGCTGCTCGTCGCCTGCATCCAGGCCACTGGGCAGCATATAATGGGTATCGTCCGACAGGTACTTGGCTTCGAAATCATAGAAGGTGTGGTCCGTGGCCAACCCAATCACCGGTAGTGCCTGATCTCCCAGGATGCTGACGGTGTATTCGCTGCCGGTTATCCACTCTTCTACCAGCACCAGAGGGTCATACTCACAGGCCTGGGCGTAGGCGTCTTGCAGTTCGGCCACCGTTTCTGCCCTGCAGATACCGATGCTCGACCCCTCGCGAGCCGGCTTGATGCCGAGCGGAGCGCGCAGCTCGCCAAGGATGGCCGCCGCCTCATCTGCTGAACGCATGAGCCGGAAAGACGGGGTCGGAAGCCCGGCTCCCGCGAACGTATACTTGGTGCGCAGCTTATCCATACCCAGGGCCGAGGCGAGCACCCCACTGCCGGTATAGGGAAAACCCGCCTGGTCCAGAATGGCCTGAACGGTTCCGTCCTCCCCGCCACGGCCATGAAGAGCGATAAAGCACCGGTCAAACGTCTTTTCCGCGGCCAGCCTGAGAATCGCCGTGCCCTGAACGTCGACCGCATGAGCATCGACACCCGCTGCCCGAAGCGCGTCTGTCACCGCTTGCCCGCTTTTGAGCGAAATACTGCGCTCAGCCGAGTCACCGCCCATCAGGACGGCAACCTGGCCCAGCGCGCGCGCCTTTTCGCGACTGACATGGAATGGGTCAGTGACCGTCATGCTCACCCCCGCTGCCCGTCAGTCCATTCGCGGCCAGGCGTGCCGACAGGCCGCCGATATCGCCGGCGCCCTGTGTAATGAGCAGGTCACCAGGCTCCAGCAGATTGCCCAGAAGATCCTCGACCCGGTCCGTATCCTCTACGAAAACCGGATCCAACTGCCCCCGCTGGCGCATGCTGCGGCAAAGGCTGCGGCTGTCTGCCCCCGGGATCGGCTGCTCGCCCGCCGGGTAGACATCCAGCATCAGTAGCACGTCCACGGAGGAAAGCACGCGCACGAAATCCTCGTAGAGATCGCTGGTGCGGCTGTAGCGGTGCGGCTGGTAAATCATCACTATGCGACGCTCCGGCCAGGCATCGCGCACTCCCTGGATAACCGCCTCCACCTCGCGCGGATGGTGGCCGTAGTCATCCACCAGCGTGACCTCACCCCCGGCTACCGGGTATTCGCCGTAGACTTGGAAGCGGCGACCGACACCGGAGAAATGCGCCAGTGCCCTGAGGATGTCGTCATCGCCGACCCCTTCATCGGTAGCCACGGCGATAGCCGCCATGGCATTGAGGACGTTATGCCGGCCAGGCATACACAGCCGCACATCGAGATCCGCGTACCCTTCGGGACGTATGGCGCGGAACCCGATGCTGAATCCGTCAGTATCCACATCTGTGGCACGGTAGTCGGCATCCTCGCTGAAACCGTAAGTGATGACCGCACGCGAGATTCGATCCATCACTTCCCGAACCCGGGGATCATCGCAGCACATGATTGCCACACCGTAGAACGGCAAGCTGTGCAGGAACTCCACGAAGGTCTGCTTGAGCTTCTCGAAGTCGCCACCATAGGTGTGCATATGGTCCGCGTCGATATTGGTTACCACGCTGATCACTGGTGTCAGGTGCAGGAAGGAGGCATCGCTTTCATCGGCCTCTGCCACCAGATAGCGCGATCGCCCGAGCTGGGCATTGGTACCGGCGCTGTTGAGCTTGCCTCCGATCACGAACGTCGGATCCAGACCACCTTCTCCCAGAATGGAGGCGATCAGACTGGTGGTCGTTGTCTTACCATGGGTGCCTGCAACGGCGATACCATGGCGATAACGCATGATTTCAGCCAGCATCTCCGCCCGCGGCACCACGGGCACACGCCTTTCCCTAGCCATGGCGACTTCCGGGTTGGATTCGTCCACAGCACTGGAAACAACGACAACGTCGGCACTGGCACTGTTCTCGCCACGATGGCCAATGGCGATGCCGATACCCAGTCCACCCAGGTGTCGGGTAACGCCGCTTTCACGGATGTCGGAGCCTGTCACCTCGTAGCCCTGGTTGTAGAGCACCTCCGCGATCCCGCTCATGCCGGAACCACCGATCCCCACAAAGTGGATCCGGCGGATACGACGCATCTCGGGCACATCGTGAACCATGGGGCTGGTATTGCGCTCAGCCATGGGCCGCCTCCAGACAGTAATTGGCAACACGTTCAGTGGCGTCCGGCACCGCCAGCTCACGGGCCTTCGCCGCCATAGTGCACAGCGCTTCACGGTCTTCGTCGAGCCGCTTGATCTCGCGTGCCAGACGCGCTGCGTCCAGCTGCGACTGAGGCATCATAAGTGCCGCACCGGCATCGCTGAGGTAGCGTGCGTTCGCGGTCTGATGGTCGTCGACCGCATGCGGGAAAGGCACCAGTATTGATCCCACCCCCACGCAGGCAAGCTCTGCCAGTGTCAGCGCTCCCGCCCGGCAAACCACAAGGTCCGCCCAGCGGTAAGCCTCAGTCATATTCTCTATAAACACCACCACATCAGCTTCCAAACCGGCCTCAGCATAGGCCCGGCCGGTCTCATCCAGATGGTCCCCGCCACACTGGTGCCAAACCACCACCTTCTGATCATTACCTAGTTGCGCCAGTGATTGCGGCACGACTTCATTAATAGCACGTGCTCCCCGGCTGCCACCCAGAACCAACAGCTTCAGCCGCGCCTCGCGCCCGACCCGCTCCGCCGGCTCGGAAAGCTGTGTCAGATCCTGGCGCACCGGATTACCCGTGCAGCGGGTGACCGTTTTTCCACCAAAGGCTCCGGGAAATGCCTCCAATGTGGTCTCAGCCAGGTGCGAGAGCCACTGGTTGGTCATACCAGCGATCGCGTTCTGCTCGTGAATGACCAGCGGCCGACGCAGCAGCCAAGCCGCCAGACCGCCGGGCCCGGCCGTGAAGCCGCCCATCCCGAGCACGCAGTCAGGGCGAACGCGGCGCACCACCGCCAACGCCTGCCACAGGGCCCGGATCAGCTTCACTGGCGCGGCTAGGCGCGTCAGACCGCTTTTACCCCGCAGCCCCGAAACCTCAATCAGATACAAGGGAATGTCCTTGCCGCCAATCAACCCTTCTTCCATGCCGCCAGTGGCGCCCAGCCAAGCGACTTCATGCCCTTTCTCACGCAGCGCTCGTGCGGTGGCCAGCGCTGGGAAAACATGACCGCCGGTACCACCCGCCATAATCAGAAACCGCTGGCTCATGGCTCACCGCCCTCCTGCGCCCGCTGGTCTTCCACTTCCATCTGCACACGCGCGATAACGCCTATGGTCACGCAACTGATGACCAGACTGGAGCCGCCGTAGCTTACCAGCGGCAGGGTCAGCCCCTTGGTCGGTAGCAGCCCTGTGTTTACCCCCATGTTGATGTAGGCCTGGAGCGCGATAAGCAGCGTCAGGCCATAAGCCAGACAGGCTCCAAAGGTCATGCCTGCGTCTCGTGCCTGACGTGCGATGCGCAGACCACTCAGCACCAGCACGGTGAATGTCATCAGGATGCATAAGGCACCCAGCAGCCCGAACTCCTCGGCGGCGATGGCAAAGATGAAATCCGTATGCGCCTCCGGCAGATAGAACAGTTTCTGGATCGAGTTGCCTAGGCCCACCCCCGTCCATTCCCCGCGCCCGAACGCGATCAACGCCTGGGTCAGCTGATAACCGGAATTGAACTGGTCCTGCCATGGATCGAGATAGGCTACCAGCCGCTCGATCCGATAGGGCTGACTGAACAGGGCCGCTACGCCCAAGGCCAGGCCGGTCAGGCTCACCACCAGAAACCGGCCGACTCCGACGCCACTGACGAAAATGACACCAAAGGCAGCTGCCATCAGCACTACCACAGCGCCAAAGTCCGGCTGCGCCAGGAGAAGCACACTTGCTGCCCCCAGGACCGCCAGCGGCTTGAGAACGCCCGGCCAGGTATCCACCACTTCCGCATGGCGACGCACTACATACCCGGCCAGATAGACGACCAAAAGCCACTTGGCGGCCTCTGAAACCTGAAGGTTTACCGCTCCCATGGAGATCCAGCGCGTACTGCCATTGACCGTAATGCCAAGTGGCGTCAGCACCAGTATCAACAACGCAAAAGCGCCGGCCAGCCACAACCAGGCGCCACGCAGCCACCAGACCAGCGGAATATTCGCCGCTGCGAGTCCCGCCAGACAGCCCAGAACGGCATAAAGACTCTGGCGCAGCACAAAATAGAGCGGATTGCCATGGCTCTCAGCCGCAATGTCCATGGAGGCTGATCCGATCATCACGATGCCCAGTGTCAGCAGCACACCCGCGCTCAGAAGCAGCGCTGTAAGTTCGCGCCGCGGCACGCGGATGGGCATGGTTCCCACAGCCGCCGTCATAGCGCCTCCACTGCCCGCACGAAGGCCTCGCCGCGAGCCTCATAGCCGCTGTACTGATCCAGACTCGAGCACGCCGGAGACAGCAGGACCCGGTCACCGGGCCGGGCTTTTCCGGCGGCAACCGTCACGGCCTCTTCCATAGTGCTGACTCGGGTGCTCGCTGCCCCTGCGCCAAGCGCCTCTTCCAGGGCTGGGGCGTCCTGGCCCATCAGGACCAGATGGCGAACCCGCCCGGCGATTGCACTGACCAGGGGCGACAGATCCGCTCCCTTGGCGTCACCTCCGGCAATCAGAACCAACTCACCATCGCTGGGAGCCAGGCTTTCTATAGCGGCCTGAGTGGCGCCCACATTGGTAGCCTTGGAATCGTTCACCCACAACACGCCGTCGTGTTGCCGAATGGTCTGACTCCGGTGCGCCAGGCCCCGGAACCGGCGCGCGGCAGCAAGCATCGGCGCCATCGCCAGGCCGGCAGCATGGCCCAGAGCCAGCGCCGCCAGCACATTAGCAATATTGTGCATTCCGGCCACACCCAGCTCGCGGGCGTGCATCAGATTGGCCAGCCCCTGCGTGAGCCAGAGCCCCGTTTCATCCTCACGGGTGCTGAACACCCCCAGATCCACCCGGAAAAGGCCGAAGAAGTGCGGCACCATGCCCTCGTTGAGCAGGGGCTGGCTCAGGGGATCGTCCAGGTTTACCACAGCATTGCGCGCGCCCTGAAAGATCCGGTGCTTAGCCTGGAAGTAGCTCATCCGATCTGGGTAACGATCCATGTGATCGTCGCTGACGTTGAGAACAGTGGCCACCTCGGCTTTCAGGTCCGTGGTACGTTCAAGCTGGAAACTGGAAACCTCCAGGATGTAGAGCGCCACATCGGGCGCGACCAGATCCAGCGCCGGCGTTCCAAGATTTCCGCCCACTGCCGCGTTCACCCCGGCTTCCGCGACCATCTCACCAAGCAGCGTGGTGACCGTGCTTTTACCATTGGAGCCGGTAATCGCCACCAGCGGCGCATCCACCGCCTCGCGGAACAGATCGAGATCGCCGGAAATCCGGACACCCGCCTCGGCAGCCGCAGTAATCGCTGGCTCGTCCAGGCTGACCCCGGGACTGACAATCAGTTCGTCAAAGCTTCCAAACCATTCCGGATCAAACGCCCCGGTGACTACGTCCACCTCAGGCCAGTTCTCACGGACCTCAGCCAGGCCAGGGGGCTGGGCACGGCTGTCCGCCACGGCCAGCTGACGGCCCAGTGCATGGCAATGACGCACGCAGGACAGGCCGGTGGCTCCCAGCCCGACAATCAGTGTGCGACGGTCCGATACAATCAGTGCCATGACTGTCTGCCCTATCTCAGCTTGAGGGTCGCCAGACCCACGAGTACGAGAATGACTGTGATCACCCAGAACCGGACGATTACGCGCGGCTCGGGCCAACCCTTGAGTTCAAAATGATGGTGCAGGGGCGCCATGCGGAAGACCCGCTGACCGGTCAGCTTGAATGAAGCCACTTGAATGATCACCGACAATGTTTCAACCACGAAGATACCGCCCATGATGAACAGCACGATCTCCTGGCGGACGATGACCGCAATCACGCCCAGAGCCGCACCCAGCGCCAGTGACCCCACATCCCCCATAAAGACCTGGGCGGGATAGGTGTTGAACCAGAGGAACCCCAGACCGCCGCCAATCAGCGCCCCACAGAACACGATCAGCTCACCGGCGCCCGGCAGGCTCGGAATCTGGAGGTAGTCCGCGAAATTCGCGTGACCCGAAGCGTAGGCAAAGATCCCCAGTGCCGCCCCAACCATCACCGTCGGCATGATCGCGAGGCCATCGAGCCCATCTGTGAGATTCACGGCATTGCTGCTGCCAACGATCACCAGATAGCTCAGCAGCGCAAAGGTAACCGGCCCCATCAGCAGGCCGAACTCTTTGAAAAAGGGCATGATGAGCGTGATTTCCTGGGGAAGCGTGGCCGTAGCATAAAGAGCGACCGCTGCCAGGAAACCGGTTACGGACTGCCAGAGGTACTTCCAGCGCGCCGGCAGCCCTTTGGGATCGCGCGCCACCACCTTGCGGTAATCATCGATCCAGCCGATAGCCCCGAAAGCCAGCGTTACACCCAGCGTAATCCAGACATAACGGTTGCTGAGGTCCGACCACAGAAGAGTGCTCAGCGCCACCGCAACCAGGATGAGGGCGCCCCCCATGGTTGGTGTGCCCGCTTTGCTGAGATGGGTTTCCGGACCATCGTCCCGGACCGCCTGACCAATCTGGTACTGCGCCAGATGCCGGATCATAACAGGGCCAATCAGCAGCGAGACCAGCAATGCCGTCAGCACTCCCAGAATCCCCCTGAGCGTGAGGTACTGGAACACGGCAAAGCCGCTGATATACTGCGCCAGAAGATCAGTAAGCCAGACTAGCATGTGTCATTATTCCTCTCTGTGAGACGGGTCACCGCCCGATCCATGCCCGCACTGCGCGAGCCTTTGATCAGGATTGAGGCAACTTCTCCCATTTCATCCCACACCTGATCGGCCAGTGCTTCCGGCACATCACCGGTGTAGGTCCTGTTGCCGAAGCCGCCGGCGTAATCGCTGGCATGGCTGCCGGTGACCATGAGTCGTTCAATACCCAGCGTCCGGGCCATTTCACCCATCTCCCGGTGCTGGTTTTCTGCTTCCGCTCCCAGCTCGGCCATATCACCCAGCAACGCGAAACGCGGTGCCGGCATGGTAGCCAGAGTCCAAAGCGCGGCGGCCATAGAAGCAGGGTTGGCGTTATAGCTGTCATTAAGGATGCAGAGACCTGGCCGCAACCTCATGGGCTCCAACCGACCGCCCACCGCTGGTGTTTTCACCAGACCGGAAGCCACCTGATCCATACTCAGCTCAAGGCTGTGCGCAGCAGCCGCCACCAGCAGCGCATTAGCCACGTTGTGGCGGCCCGGAATAGGCAGTTGGATATCAGTAGCGGTGATCGCATAACCGACCAGCGTAAACGCGACGCCGTCGGCATCCTCATGAATGGATTCAGCCCGGAGACTGGCGTCCTGATCACCCGCAGCGGAAACACTGAGAACCCGGCGCATACCGGCGCGCGCACGCCAGTCCGCAAAAGCGGGATCGTCGTGATTCAGAATCACCGTGCCCTCATTACGCACGGAATCAATGATTTCTCCCTTAGCGGAAACAATGTTTGCCAGGCTGCCAAAGCCGTCGAGATGTGCCTCACTGGCGTTGGTGATAATACCCACATCGGGTGCTGCCAAAGAGCCGGTCCAGGCGATCTCACCCAATCCGCTGGCACCCAGCTCGACAACCGCGTAATCGGCATCCGGAGCCAGCCTGAACAGAGTCAGGGGCACACCGACATCGTTGTTCAGGTTGCCCTCGGTTGCCGTAACAGCACCGTTTTCCGCCAACACTGTCTGCATCATCTGACGCGTCGTGGTCTTGCCTGAACTGCCGGTAATTCCAACCAGTTTGCCCGGGTATTCAGCACGGTTCAGCCCGGCGAGACGCCCCAGTGCGTAACGGCTGTCGCGCACCTGGACCACCGGCATACCGGCATCCACTTGCTTCTCAGCAACAATGGCGCAGGCGCCTGCCCTCTGAGCTTCCCGGATCAGGTCATGACCATCGAAGCGTTCGCCACTCAGCGCCACATACAGAGCCCCTTGGGGCAGTGTCCGGGTGTCGGTACTGACGCGGCTGAAAAACAGGTTATCGCCCCGCAGAATGCCCTGGACCAGGGGCGTGATTTCCGCCAAGGAGAAGGCCCGCATCATGCTGCTTCCCCTCCTTCGCTGATCAGTCTGTGCACTACCTCGGCATCACTGAAAGGTATCCGGAAACCGTCACGCTCCTGAGTGGTTTCATGGCCCTTGCCGGCGATCAGCACCAGATCCGCCGGACCTGCTTCACGGAAGGCGGTCACAATGGCGTCCTCACGGTCATGGATCACACGGATGCCGCAGGTTCCGGCCATGCCGGTCAGGATGTCTTCAACGATGGCCTCAGGCGCCTCATCCCGAGGATTGTCATCCGTCAGAACCACTTGATCCGACAGTCGCTCTGCCACTTCGCCCATAGCGCCACGTTTGGCCTTGTCCCGATTGCCGCCGCAGCCAAAGACACACCACAGGTCACCGCCTGTATGAGGCCTGAGTGCTTCAAGCGTCTGCTCCAGGGAAGCAGCCGTGTGAGCATAATCGATGACCAGTTTCAGACCGCTGAGCGTACTCCGGGTTTCAAGGCGCCCGGGCGGGGCGTTCAGCTGGCAAGCCGCTGCCTCAACCACTGTGGTGGGAACCCCCATGGCCAGCGCCGCGGCACCGGCTGCTGCCAGATTCTCCAGATTGAAGTACCCCATCAGACCGGTCTGCAGCGTCAACCGCCCCATGCGGGTGTCGAGGATCGCTGCCATACCGTTCGCAGCAGCCCGGGCATTGCGGAGACGGCATTCGAGCTGTGGCGCGGTACGCCCGAAGCGCCAAAGGCCTATTTCCGGCGGCAGCTGCCCGACCAACCGCTGTCCGAAGTCATCATCCGCATTGACAACGGCCACTTGTGGCTCATGCTCTGTGAACAACCGCGCCTTGGCGGCCCCGTAGGCCGCCATGTCCGGGTGATAATCAAGATGTTCCGGAGAAAGATTGGTGAACACACCCGCATCAAACCGAACCCGGTCCACCCGGCCCTGCACCAGAGCATGGGATGAAACCTCCATGATCACGGCTTTTGCGCCCATATCCCGGAAACGGGCCAACAGACTGTGAACCCTGACCACATCCGGTGTTGTATGGCTGGCCGCCTCCCGGAATTCACCGAAGGTGTAACCGAGCGTTCCCATAGTGGCCGCTGGGATCCCGGCCGCCTCCAGAATGGCCGCAATGAAGCCAGCCACCGAGGTTTTGCCGTTAGTACCGGTTACACCGATCAACGTGAGATGGGCGGATGGCTGGTGATAGAAGTGGTCTGCAAGGCCCGCCATGGCGTCCGCCAGACCCGCAACGGGTACCAGTACCGCGTCGCGGTACTCCCTGGGTCTGCTGGGCGCGCGCCCGACACCGGTGTCCAGCAGGACGGCAGCTGCTCCGTTTGCCACAGCCTCATCGACATGCGCCCAGGCATCGCCACTGGCCCCGGCCAGCGCCATGAAGGCGTCGCCTGAACGGACCTGACGGCTGTCGGCGCTGAGACCATGGATCCACACGTCCAGCATCGACGGAATATCCACCCGGTCCCTTAAGAGACTCTTGAGGCTGTGTGCGACCTGGCTCATCCCTGACCCCCAGTGCCATCGGTGGCGTCGTCATCAGCCATGGAAGCTCCCCCGGCGGGGCTCACGTTCAAAAGCCGTAATGCATCACCCATGATGCGGCCAAAAATGGGCGCAGCGACTTCACCGCCGTAGTACTCCGTGCGCGAAGGCGCATCAACCGTGACCACGGTAACCACCTGGGGATCGTCAACCGGTCCCATGCCCGCAAAAAGGGCCTTGTACTGATCCGCCTCATAACCGCTGGCACCGACCAGGTGTACTGTGCCGGTCTTGCCCGCCAGGCGATAGATCCCTTGATCCGCACGCGCCCCGGTACCGTCTTCAACAACATCTGCCAGCATTGCCCGGACCTGGCGCGCGGTTTCCTTCGCCATCACGCGCTGGCCCTTGGGCGGCTCATCATTCTTCAGAAGGCTCACGGGATAACGGATACCGCCATTAGCCAGCGTCATGTAGGCCTGGGCCATCTGCAGCGCATTCACGCTGAGCCCGTAGCCATAGGAAAGCGCTGCCACCTCAACCGGGCGCAGATTGACACTGGCCGGCAGGATGCCAACGGATTCACCCGGAAAACCGATACCGGTGGATTGGCCGAAACCCACGCTGTAGAACAGGCTCTGGAGCTGTTCGCCCGACAGATCCGAGGCAACACGACTGATCCCCACATTGGATGAATGAACCACGATATCCGTTAAAGACAGCCGTCCGTAATCGCGGTGGTCACGGATGGTGTAGGCGCCCATCTGGCGATAGCCGGGGCTGGTGTTGACCATGGTCTCCGGTGTGAATTTCCCGGACTCAAGAGCCGCAGCCGCCGTAAAAGGCTTGACGGTAGAGCCCGGCTCATACAGATCCGTAATAGCCCGATTGCGGACTCGGGCGGGATCCCGCTGGTCACGATCATTGGGATTCAGCGCTGGCTGGTTGGCCATCGCGAGAACCTCGCCACTGTCGACATCCAGCATAACCACAGTGCCGCCCCGGGCTTCGTGTGCCTCAACCGCTGCTTTGAGCTCCCGATAAGCGAGATACTGGAGCCTCAGGTCCAGGCTCAGGGTCAGGTCATTACCGGGACGTGCCTCGCGAATCGGCCCCAGATCCCGAATGGTGCGACCGCGGTTATCCCGGAGTACGCGTTTACTGCCTTTTTCCCCCGCCAACCAATGGTTGTAGGAAAGCTCCAGCCCTTCCTGACCCTGTTCATCAATGTTGGTGAACCCAAGAACATGCGACGTCACCTCGCCGGCCGGGTAGTAGCGACGGTATTCGCGCCGGCTGTAAACGCCGGCAATGCCCAGATCCATAACTTCCCGTGCCAGAGAGGGCTGCACTTTGCGGCGCAAGTACAGGAATTCACGTTCACTGTTCTGTGCCAGGCGCTCGCGCAGCCGCGTTTCATCGAGATCCGCCACCTCCGCGAGCTGCCCGATTGCAGGAGCGCCCGGCTCCAGCTCTCCAGGATTGGCCCACAGGGTCTTGACCGGCGTACTGACCGCAAGTGGTTCGTCATTGCGATCGCGGATTACGCCGCGATTGGCATCAATAGGTTCAATTCGGGCGGTGCGCGCCTCACCCTGTTCGCTCAGAAATTCATGATCCAGGACCTGCAGCTGCACCAGCCGACCGGCAACAGCGCCTGAGGTGCCGATCACCGCAATCAGCACGAGCAGGTGCCGCCACGGTGCCATGGGCACGCGGTTATCGTTGCGAGCGGTCTGTTGGTGTTTTTGTCCCGCCATGAATCTACCGCGTTGTCACGACTACAATGTCATCGCGCGCGGGAACCTTCATATCCAGCTCCCGCGTCGCGCGCCCTTCCACATGGCTGTGCGCGCTGAGCGCACTCTGTTCCAGCAGCAGCTGTGTCCACTGCCGCTGATAGGCATCCCGCTCATCCCGGAGGTCGTTGAGCGTGCTGTAAAGACTTCTATTGAGATGGGAGGCATGCACCACCGCCAGCGCGGAGACAGTCAACGTCACCAGCATCAGCAGCGTTACCAGCACTCTAGAGTCCCAGAGCCCATGGAATATGCGTGCGGATATTCGCGCGGCGGCGTCCAGCACTTCGCGCCAGCGCAGCGCGCGTCCCCCGGTTTCCGGCCTGATCGTTGTGGCACCCATGTCAGGCCTCCCCGCCACTGCGACGTTCCAGCACCCGCATCACCGCACTGCGCGCGCGCCCATTCGCGCTGCGTTCAGCCTCTGATGCCTGGACCGCACGGCCAATGGTCCGGAATCCGGTTTCCTCCATCTCAGCGGTCACCGGCACACCCCTGGGTAGTTTCGGCCCCCGGCTGCAATCACGCATGAAGCGCTTTACCCGGCGGTCCTCGAGCGAATGGAAGCTGATAATCACAAGCCGACCGCCATCACTGAGATGATCCACCCCCTGGCGAAGAGCTTCATCCAGCTGTGGCAGTTCCTCGTTCACCCGAATCCGGATCGCCTGGAACGAGCGGGTTGCCGGGTGTTTATATCGATCCTCGAACGGCACGGCCTCACGGATCAATTCCGCCAGCTGCGCGGTGCGGGTAATCGGCTGCTGCCGCCGAACCTCAACGATGCGCCGGGCAATACGCTTGGCGAAGCGTTCCTCACCAAACTCACGCAGAACCCGCGCGATTTCCTTTTCGTCCTCCTGGGCCAGCCAGTCAGCCGCACTCTGCCCGGAATCCGGATCCATGCGCATGTCCAATGGTCCGTCATAGCGGAAGCTGAAACCGCGCTCGGGTTCGTCCAGCTGCGGCGAGGAAACACCCAGATCGAGAAAAACGCCATCCACCCAACCCCAGCCGGCATCCTGCAGAAGCCGGGACAGGTCTCCGAAAGCACCGCGCTGAACGCTCACCCGCGGGTCCTGCGCCGCCAACGCCTCTGCCACCTCAATCGCCGTAGGATCCCGGTCCACCACCAGAAGCCGCCCTGCCTCATTCATGCGTTCCAGAATGGCGCGGCTGTGACCTCCGCGACCGAAAGTCGCGTCCACATACCAACCCGCTGGCGTGGTGACCAACGCATCAATGGCTTCCTGTTGCAGTACGGACTCATGTGCCATGGCCATTCTCCAGCCCCTGTTTAAAGCGACAGGGACTTCATCTCCTCTGGGATTTCCTCATCGCCATCATCTTCCTCAAGCCACGCCATCCAGCGGTCCTCGCTCCAGAGTTCCAACTTACGGCCCTGACCGACCAGATAGAGCTTCTTTTCCAGGCCGGCGTAATCACGCAGCGGCTGCGGCACCAGAATTCGGCCCGCGCTATCCAGTTCCAGAGGAGTGGCATAACCAATAAGCAACCGCTGAGTGCGGCGCACTGCTTTGTTGAAGCTTGGCAACGCCTCGACCTTGGGCAGGATTTCTTCCCATTGCGGTTCCGGATAGACCAGAAGGCAGCGTTCCTCGGTGTGAGCAGTCAGCACAATACGACCACCACAAAGGCTCTCAAGGTCCTCGCGGACACGAGCGGGGATCGCCACACGTCCCTTAGCGTCCATACTGATCGCATGACTTCCGAGAAAGTTCGTCATGGCCGCTCTGCTACCCCGATCCAGTGGCCCGGATCACCACATGATCCCACTGCCACCACTCACAACCCACAAGACACCACCTGATGCCACTTTTTACCACTTGGCGACACTATAAGAAGACTCCCCAGGCAATGCAAGAAAACCCAGACGCCCTGGATTGGCAAAAAATGCCGTTGTGCCAGTGATTTAGAGGCCAAAGCGATGAACGTGAGGTAATAGCCGGATAACAAATGCCGCCTTTTCAGAAACCTGGAGGCAACTCCGAGAATTCACGTAAAGATCAAGAATTTTTCGCTATAGGAGAGAACTGGTCGATAGATAGATAGAATAGGAAGGGTGGCCCGGACTTCCGCCTGGGAAGCACCGGGGCCTGTTCGAGTCCGCCTGTAAGCCGGGTTCTGTCGCGTGCAGCCATTCCTCTGGGATCCGCGTCACCGCGGACCTCAAGCAGCCTACCCGAGTCCGGTGCGGGCCACACCCCTGGACTCCTATTTGGCCTTGCTCCGAGTGGGGTTTACCGTCGCCATGGACTGTTGCCAGCCACGCGGTGCGCTCTTACCGCACCTTTTCACCCTTGCCGTCGGCCCGTGGGCCGCTTAGGCGGTTTCCTTTCTGCTGCACTTTCCGTCGGCTCGCGCCGCCCAGGCGTTACCTGGCACTCTGCCCTGTGGAGCCCGGACTTTCCTCCATTACTACGCAAAGGCAGTAACAGCGACTGCATAGCGGACTCGGCGGGAAAATAACGGCTGACGGCCGCTTTTACAAGAGCTTTATTCGCGCTCCTGCAGTACCAGTGCCCGTTGATAGAGGCCACTGCGCCCCTGACCAGTAATCCGTGCCGCCATGCGCGCGGCATCACTCACACTCAGCCGGGTCATCAGCTCGGTGAGCAGGTGATCGGAGTTCACATCCAGCCCGGAGGAAGAGGCCGCGGCCCCTGCCACCATGAGCACAAATTCCCCTTTCAGCGGAATGAGGCCCTCGGCCACCTGCTCCGCCAGGTCCGCCACGGTGCCGTAGACCGACTGCTCGTGGGCCTTGGTGAGCTCCCGGGCCAAGGTCGCAGGGCGATCGCTGCCGAAGGCAGCCCCCATATCGCCCAATGTCCCCGCCACACGCCGAGGGGATTCATAAAAGACCATGGTGCGGGCTTCGCGAGCCAGTGCTTCCAAAGCTTTTCGGCGCGCCCCAGGCTTCGGCGGCAGAAATCCCTCAAACACGAACCGGTCGGTGGGAATGCCTGCTACCGCCAGAGCCGCCGTTACCGCACTCGCCCCCGGCACCGTTACCATTGGCAGGCCCTGTTCCCGCGCTGCCCGAACCAAGGTAAAGCCAGGGTCAGAAATCAGCGGTGTTCCCGCATCCGAGACCAGTGCCAGGCTCTCACCGTTACGCAACCATTCCAGAACCGGGGCCAGCTGACGGTCTTCGTTATGTTCATGCAGGGGGGTCAGCGTTTTGTGTAGATCCAAATGATCCAGAAGCCGTCGGGTCTGGCGGGTATCCTCGGCAAGCACTCGATCCACCCCCGCCAGCACCCACGCCGCCCGGGCGCTTACATCCGCGAGATTGCCGATGGGCGTTGCCACCACATAAAGGGTTCCTTTCTGTAAAGTCTCCGTCATGCTCAGACTGCCATTACCTGTTAGAATCACTGGATCGCACTGAAGCCGAACCACCTGCAACAACGCCAGCCGAGACGCCCATGAGAATCCGTTTGCCGGTCCTGACTGTTTTCCTGCTGCTGTTCATTGCCGGCTGTGCCGTGGAGCCTGTCTCCACGCCTGAACAGCAATCTCCCTCTACAGTTCAGGGACTGCTGGATGCCGCGTCGGATACCAATGATGCCAGCCTTCGCCGACAATATCAGCTCAAGGCGGCGCAAATGCTTCAATTCAGCGGCGAATACGCCAGTGCCCGTTCCTTGCTGCAGGTCCTAGAGTCGGAACAATTCCGGGACGCTGCCCGCGACCGCTACCTGTGGCTGCGTAGTCAGGATGCCGTCAGGCGCGGCGATACTGACCTGGCACAACGCCTGGCCGACCAGCTGGATCCAGCGTTGCCGCTGAGGCTGGGCCCGGACCGCCAGCCCAGTGCTTTTGCCGCGGTAGCAGGGGTCTACGAGCTTACTGCCCGTCACTTGCCCAACGCCCGGACGCTGATCCTCTGGCGTGGCAGTGACACCCGCCAGCCGGACCCGCTCAATGAGCGCATCTGGAGCGCTCTGCGGGAAGTGGGCCGCGATGACCTGGAACCGGTGGCCCAGCGCACTTCGGACTCAGAGACCCGCGGCTGGCTGGAGCTCGCTCTTGCCCTGTCGGCCCACAAGCAGCATGAAGTCGAGGCTAGATCCCGTGCCATAAGAGACTGGCGGCAGAGATGGCCGGATCATGATGCCGCTAACCCTTTCCCGGGAGAACTAGCACTGCTGCGCGAACTCGATGAGCTTCGCCCGGCTTCTGTTGCGCTGGCACTGCCGCTCAGTGGACCTCTTTCTGGTGCCGGGGAGGCCGTACGCGAGGGCTTCCTCGCCGCCTACTACCAGGATCTCGCCGACCCGGAACGATCAACGCCGGCTGTTACGCTTCATGACACCCACGCCACCACCTTCAGCGATATCTATGCAGGACTGCTCCAAACAGACCCGGATCTCGTGGTGGGCCCGCTCAGCAAGCAGGCCGTTCGGGCGCTGACCTCACAGCCCGCCCTATCAACTCCGGTGCTTGCACTCAACTATGACCGTGACGCCACCATTACCCCCTCAAACCTGTTCCAGTTCGGACTTGGCAGCGAAGATGAAATGCACGCCATCGTCCGGCGCCTGAGACAGGATGGCCACAGCAACATGCTGGTGTTTCTCCCTGAAGGAGACTGGGGCATCCGCATGGAGAAAGCACTCCGGGAAGCGGCTGAGAAACAAGGCATCAGATTGCTAGACACAGTCCAGTATGCCGAAGACAGCAACCTTAATCGGGTCGTTGCGGACGGCTTCCGCATCAACCAGAGCCGCCGGCGTGCCAATGCCCTTATGCGGCTGACTGGCACCACCATGCGCTTCGAACCGCGCCGGCGCCAGGATACGGACGCCTTAGTGCTGCTCGCGTCGCCCGAAAACGCGCGCCGCATCAACCCCCTATTCGCTTTCTATTACGGGGCCGATCTGCCGGTGTATGGCAGCTCCCTGCTTTATCGCGGCGCCCCGGATCCAGCCAAGGACAGCGATCTGGACGGTATCCGTTTCACCGATATTCCGTGGGTTCTCGGTGGTGCGCCATCGGAACGGGGAACCCTGAGAGCTCTGTTTCCTGGTCTGGGGGAACGCTATGACCGGCTTTTCGCTTTAGGTTTTGACAGTTACCGGCTGACTGACCAGATTCAGCTTCTCAGAGAGATCGAAGGTTACCGGGTTGAAGGGGTTACAGGTGTGATCCGAAACACTGGCAACGGCAGTTTTGAACGAACGCCGGAATGGGCCACCTTCCGCCAGGGCAGGCCGGAACCTCTTCCAGAGCCGCAGGTCGCACCCGGGAGAGCCGGTAAAAATCGGCAATGAACAGGGAGACACGGGGATGGACAGACGCAGCCAGGGAAAGGACGCAGAAACAGCAGCCGCCAACTATCTGGAGTCAGAGGGCGTACGCATTCTGGAGCGCAACTTCAACTGCCGCGCAGGTGAGATTGACCTCATCGGCCACGACGGCGACTCACTCGCCTTCATCGAAGTGCGTGCCCGCCGTGCAGATGCCCTTGTAGACGGTGCAGCCTCCGTCGACGAACGCAAGCGGCGTAAGCTGATCCGGGCCGCCCGCTTCTATCTTCACCGCCACGGCCTGGACAACTGCTTCTGCCGATTCGATATGATTGCGGTAACCATCACACCAGAGCAGCCCTACGGGTTCGAATGGATCACCAATGCCTTTGACGCGACACCATGAGTGACACAGAACAACGCTTCAACCAACATATTGCCAGCCACATGGAATGCGTCGGTGAAACCGCCAGCATTGTTGTCCCTGCTCTGGGACAGGCAGCCGAGGCCATTGTGGAAACACTGCTGAGCGAACGACAGGTGCTGGTGTGCGGCAGTGGCAAGGCCAACGCTTTCGCCCAGTACTTCGCCAGCTGCATGCTGGCCTACCATGAAACGGAAAGGCCGGCGCTTCCGGTAATGAATCTGGGTTCGGACGCCACCACAATGGCGGCTATCGGACTCAACAATCGGCTCCAGGAGGTATTCTCGCGCCAGATCCAGGCCCTGGGGCATGAAGGCGATTCCCTTCTGCTCCTCACTGATGACGGCAATCAATCAAGCCTGATCCAGGCCCTGCAGGCCGCCCACGATCGGGGCATCCGGGTTATCGCGGTGACCGGGCGCGCAGAGACGGACATGCATGCTCTCTTACACGAACATGATATCGACATCACCCTCCCGGACGTGGGTACGGCCGGCACTGCGGAACTTTTGGTGGTAATCCTCAATGCGCTCTGTGCTGAAATTGAGGCTCACCTGTTCAGTGATGGCTGAGTCCCGACTTACTTCACGACCTTGAGATTCGGGCGTTTCGAACCGGAATCCCCGGGAGTGTTACCGTCGCTGCCCTGTTCCTCAGAGGTACCCGAGGGATCATCCGGCGGCTCCGGGTCACCCGGTTCCTGCCCGAAGACCATGCCCTGCCCGTTTTCCCGCGCGTAGATCGCCATGACCGCGTAAATCGGAACATAGACGCTTACCGGTACGCCACCAAAACGCGCTGTAAAGGAAACCGCATCGTCACCCAGCAGCAACTCCTGAACTGCGGAGGGGCTGATGTTCAACACGATCTGACCGTTCGAGACATAATCCGCCGGAACCTGCACACCGTTCATTCCCGCATCAACTACCAGATGCGGCGTTGCGCCGTTATCCAGAACCCAGTCATTGAGGGCCCGAATCAGATAAGGTCGGCTCGATCTCATTACTTGCTCCCGGTCTGCCTGATCCTTTTCGGATCAGATTCGCATGTCTTCTTCGGCATCGGAGAGACTGGCTTTGAAACCCCGACGCTCGAAAAGCCGTTCCATATACCGCTCCAGCGGTTTTATACCCTTCCCTGGCAACTCAACACCAAGCTGCGGCAGGCGCCAGAGCAGCGGCCCGATGCAGCAGTCCACCATGGTGAACTCCTCACTGAGGAAAAAGGGCATCTCCTGGAATAGCGGCGCTGACCCTACGAGGCTCTCGCGCAACTCTTTGCGCGCCTGGTTAGCATCACTGGTGCTACCCCTTTCAATCCGGTCTACCAGCGAACACCAATCGCGCCCCACACGCCACATCATCAGACGGCTCTGTGCCCGCGCGACCGGGTAGACCGGAAGCAACGGTGGATGCGGGAAACGCTCGTCCAGATACTCCATCATGATGTTCGGTTCATAGAGCACCAGATCCCGATCCACCAGTGTTGGAAGGGCATTATAGGGATTGAGGTCAGCGAGCTCCGCAGGTGGATTTGAGGGATCCACATTCAAGACATCAACAGTCACTCCCTTCTCAGCCAGCACAATCCTTACACGGTGGCTGTAATGGCTTTGCGGATCAGAAAAGAACGTCATCGATGACCGTTTGGTCACAACAGCCATAGTATTACCCCATGATATCGCTGGTCGGGAAGAAGGGACGGAACGCAGAAGGCCCGGTACGATGTACCGGGCACTGGAGGGGGATTGTACCGGATACCCTCAGTGGATGTCTTTCCAGTATTCGCGGTTCAACAGGTACGCAAAGATGAAGAAGACGCCGATGAAGATCAGCACATACACGCCAATCCGCTTGCGGTCCATCAGAGCTGGCTCACCCAGATAAACCAGGAAATTGGTCAGGTCATACATAGCCCGATCAAACTCTTCGGGATCCATGCTGCCTTCAATGGCCCACTCTTCGCAGGCCTCATCGCCAACCACCTCACCCGTGGATGGATCCACTTTGGGATCTTGGCCGAAATGCGGCGGTTCCGCGCAGAGACCACCCTGATTGACCATCACATGGGGCATGCCCACGTTCTCGAAGACCGAGTTGTTCACACCAAGGGGCCGGCTTTCGTCCTTATAGAACGCCCGAAGGTAAGAGTAGAGCCAATCCGGGCCATTCACCCTTGCCGTCAACGTCAGGTCCGGGGGCGCATTACCAAACCAGGAGGCCGCCTGCTCATCCGGCATGGCATTGTGCATCAACTCACCAATGCGGGCATCCGTAAAGATCAGGTTCTGTTCATACAGCTCCTTGGGAATCCCGAGGTCCTTCGCACTGCGCTTATAGCGCTGATATTGGGCTGAATGGCAGCCCATGCAGTAGTTGGTGAAGATCTGCGCACCGCGTTGCAGCGAGGCCTTATCGCCAAGATCCGGCTCCATGCTGTCAAGATTGCCACCGCCGCCACCGGCCGCCGAGGCGACGACCGGGATGCACATAGCCAGTAGAACGGTCAGAAACTGTTTCATTTGGTTGTCACCCTCTCCGGAACCGGTTTCGTGGACTCTATCCGTGTATAGAAGGGCATCAGGATGAAGAAACCGAAGTAGATCGCCGTGCCGATCTGCGCAAGCATCGTCTTGATCGGCGTCGCCGGCTCAGCCCCCAGATAGCCAAGCATCACGAAACTCGCAGCAAACAGGGCCAAAGCGCAACGGCTGAACCACCCCTTGTAACGCATTGAGCGTACCGGACTTCGGTCGAGCCAGGGCAGTATGAAGAGGATCGCAATCGCCGCCCCCATAACGACGACCCCCCAGAATTGCGAGGAAAGACCGAACAGATTGAAGGTGATTGCCCGCAGCATTGCGTAGAAAGGCGTGAAGTACCAGACCGGCGCAATGTGATCCGGTGTCTGTAGCGGATCCGCATGCTGGAAGTTCGGCTTCTCGATGAAGTAGCCGCCCATCTCGGGGAAGTAGAAAACCACGATGGCGAAAACAGCAAAGAAGACCGCGATCGGCACCAAATCGTGCACAGTGTAGTAAGGATGGAACGGTATCCCGTCCTTTGGAATACCGTTGGCGTCCTTGTTCTTCTTGATATCGATACCATCGGGGTTGTTGGACCCCACCTCATGCAGCGCAAGAATGTGCAGTATGACCAGGCCGATCAGAACCATGGGCATCGCCACAACATGCAGTGCAAAGAACCGATGGAGCGTCGCCCCTGAAATGAGGTAGTCACCCCGGATCCACAGTGCCAGATCCTCGCCAATGCCCGGGATCGCGCTGAACAGATTGATTATGACCTGCGCTCCCCAATAGGACATCTGCCCCCAGGGCAGAACATAGCCCATAAACGCTTCCGCCATGAGGATCAGATAGATCGCCATACCGAAGATCCAGATCAGCTCACGTGGCTTCTGGTAGGAGCCATACATGAGACCGCGGAACATATGCAGATAAACCACAATGAAGAACATTGAGGCCCCGGTGGAATGCATGTAGCGCAACAGCCACCCGTAATTCACATCACGCATGATGTACTCAACGGAGGCAAACGCATCCTCGGCTGTGGGCGTGTACATCATTGTCAGCCAGATGCCTGTCAGCAGCTGGTTGACCAGAACCAGCATCGAGAGGACGCCGAAAACGTACCAGATGTTGAAGTTTTTGGGCGCGTAGTATTTGCTCATGTGGCGCTCGAAAGCGTCCACTACCGGCAACCTGTCGTCTACCCACTTAAGTAGCTTACTCATGCTGCATCCTCCGGATCGACGCCAATGGCGATGGTCTGACCATCATCCTCAAATCGGTGGGGGGGAACCACAAGATTTGTAGGTGCCGGAACACCGGTGAAGACTCGACCCGCAAGGTCAAACTTAGAGCCATGGCAGGCACAGAAGAAACCGCCCGGCCATTCGTTTCCAAGTCCCTCCGCACCTTCCGTCGGCCGGAAGCTCGGCGAACACCCGAGGTGGGTGCAGATGCCCACAACCACGAGGAATTCAGGCTTAAGGGAGCGGTGATGTCCATCAATATAAGTAGGCTGCTGGGGTTCTTCAGACTCTGGGTCTTCCAACCGATCCGAAATCCCGTCCAGATTGTCCAGCATCTCCTGTGAGCGCCGCACAACCCATACCGGTTTACCCCGCCACTCAACGGTTACCCGCTGACCAACATCAATCTTGGATATATTCAACCTGCGCGGGGCCCCAGCTGCTTCGGCTTTAGCACTGGGCCACCACGAACTGACAAACGGCACCGCGGCTCCAACAGCCCCGACGCCACCAACAACCGTCGTTGCGCCCACAAGAAAGCGCCGCCGACCGTGGTTCACGTCGCCATTGCTCATACTGGCCTTCTCCCATTAAGCGTTCCCGTGCCGAGGCGGTCATTCGGCACACTCGATTGGCTCCTGATCCGGTCGTAAATAACCCGTATCAAAACGACCAAATGTTATTTAATTCAGTCACCGCTTACAAGTTCGCAACATTCCATAGCCCGACACAAAAAGGCCCGATCTATAAATCGGGCCTTCAAGGGCAGCCGTCGAGGACGGCTTAGCGCTTGGAGTACTGCGGCCGTTTACGCGCCTTGCGAAGACCAACCTTCTTACGCTCAACCGCGCGATCATCACGCGTGACGTATCCCGCACGGCGCAGAGCCGGGCGCAGGGTGTCATCATAGTCCATGAGCGCACGTGTGAGACCATGACGGACCGCACCGGCCTGCCCACTGGGACCACCACCACTGACGCTGATCTTGATATCGAACCGATCTTCGGCATCAGCAACCACCAGTGGCTGCTTGACGATCATCCGAAGAGTGTCCCGACCGAAGAACTGTTCCAGGGACTCCCCGTTGACTTCGATGTTACCGCTGCCGGGCTTAATGAACACCCGCGCGGAAGACGTCTTGCGACGACCGGTACCGTAGTTATAAGTAGCTGACATAATCGCCTTCCGTTTAAATCTCGAGTTGCTGGGGCTGCTGTGCGGCGTGCGGATGCTCATCGCCGACATAGACTTTGAGCTTCCGGTACATGGCACGGCCCAGCGGACCACGCGGCAGCATACCCTTCACCGAATACTCGATGACACGCTCGGGATGACGCCGGATCATCTCTTCGAAGTTCATCGAACGCAGCCCACCCGGAAAACCGGTATGGCGATAGTAGTGCTTCTGCGTGCTCTTTTTGCCAGTCACGCGCACTTTTTCTGCATTGATGACCACAATGTAGTCACCCGTGTCCACATGGGGGGTAAATTCCGGTTTATGCTTGCCCCGAAGACGACGGGCAATTTCCGTTGAAAGACGTCCAAGCGTCTTGTCAGCCGCGTCCACAACGAACCAGTCGCGTGAGACGCTTTCCGGTTTTGCACTCTGAGTTTTCATGAATCCCGCCTTGAATCAATAAGCCATGACGCCACGTCCCGCGAGGGCCGCGACGTGTAATCACAACCAGGTATCAGCCGGGTCCGCATCGGGGCTGGGCTGCGGATCCCGCCAAAAGCCAAGTGCGGCATTATACCGGAGCACCCTGTTCCTGCAAACCCTCATCGTTCATTCGCTGCATGAACAGTCGCAAAGTATTTTCCCGAACATGTCCTGCAACCAGTTCTTTGGGCTCTTTCCTGAGCGCGCACAACGCATCCAGTATTCTGGGCAGATTGAGCGGCGTATTGCCTTCTGACGAAACCCCCTCGGGCGCAAGCCCTGGTGCGTCGGTTTCCAACACCAGCGACTCCAGAGGCAGATCCGCCATGACACGATGGGTCTTGCGGGCACGCCCATGTGTGATGACACCACTAACGCCGATGAACGCCCCACGATCAACCAGCGCCCGGGCCTGCTCCCAGGAACCGCTGAAACCATGCATCAGAACGGGCGGCTCAAAGTGCGCCTGACGCAGCAGAGAGAGAACCGTATCGTGGGTTCCTACACTGTGAATCAGCAGTGGCCGGTCATAGCGCTGCGCCAAGTGGATCTGGGCTTCGAAGATACCGCGTTGCTGGGCCAGCGGCGGGCCACGCCGGATGTCCAGTCCGCACTCTCCCACTGCTACGATCTGGTTATTTACAGCCAGAAGCTGCTCCAGCTCGTCCAGACTGTCGTCATTGGCCTGTGCCGCCCACCAGGGGTGAAGCCCCAGAGCTGGTAGCAGTATGGGGTGCTCCCAAGCCAGATTGAGGATCTTCCGCCAGCTCTCCCGAATGGTTCCCGGCACCACAATCCGACGGATACCAGTTTGGAAGCAGCTAGCCAGCAACTGCTTACGCTGGTTATCAAAACTCGCAAAGTCGATATGACAATGGGCATCAATCATTGTTTGTGGGTGTGCTTTACCGTTCCTTCGTCTTATGGAACGACACATCCGGATAGCGCTCCTGTACAAGCTGTAGATTAACCATGGTCGGCGCTATATAGGTGAGATTGTCGCTGCCATCCAGCGCCAGGTTCTCCTGATTCTTGCGCTCGAATTCTTCAAGCATTTTGGGATCATCACAGGTGATCCAGCGTGCTGTTGCCACGTTAATCGGTTCATAGACGGCATCCACGCCGTATTCATCCTTCAGGCGCGCAACCACCACATCAAACTGGAGCGACC
The DNA here is from genome assembly GCF_040196175.1 of Salicola sp. Rm-C-2C1-2. Classification (NCBI taxonomy): domain Bacteria; kingdom Pseudomonadati; phylum Pseudomonadota; class Gammaproteobacteria; order Oceanospirillales; family Halomonadaceae; genus Salicola; species Salicola sp. Rm-C-2C1-2. The sequence goes on from NZ_JBEFNF010000009.1 coordinate 128,305, forward strand.
CCACCGCGCCCACGATCAGATCATTGTTACGTACCGGCCGGAAAACCTGAACCGCGCCTTCCTCAGAAAGCTGGATAAGGCCTTTCTGGAGCTGTTTGGCCTTCATCGGATCACGCAGCTGGATGCGACGGAACAGCTCCGGCGCAAAGTTGGGAATCCCGGTGAAACGATCCTTCTCCCCCTCGGTGAAGGTGTCCCCGAGCTGGATGGTGCCGTGATTGTGGAGACCGATGATGTCACCGGCCACCGCCTCATCAGCACGTTCCCGGTCTCCGGCCATGAAGGTGAGCGCATCACTGATCCGGACATCCTTGCCGATGCGCACATGATGGATTTTCATGCCCTGCTGGTAACGCCCGGACACGATCCGGAGGAAGGCAATACGGTCACGGTGCTTGGGATCCATGTTCGCCTGGATCTTGAATACAAACCCGGAGAATTTCTCTTCCGCCGCCTCGACCGGTCGCTGCGTCAGCTCCCGAGTCTGAGGCGATGGCGCCCACTCGACCAGCCCGTCGAGCATATGATCCACACCGAAGTTACCCAATGCTGTTCCAAAATAGACTGGCGTCAGCTCGCCCTTTAGAAAGGCGTCTAGGTCGAACTCATGGGACGCGCCCTTGACCAGCTCAATCTCTTCACGCAGCTCATCGGCATAGTCGCCGATCGCCTCATCCAGTTCTGGATTGTCGAGACCGCTGATGACACGGCTGTCCTGAATCTTGTGGCCCTGGCCAGACTCGTACAGGATTACTTCATCCCGCAGAAGGTGATAGACCCCCTTGAACTGCTTTCCCATGCCGATGGGCCAGGTAATGGGGGCACAGGCAATATTGAGAACATCCTCAACTTCATCCATAAGCTCCACCGGATCGCGCACATCCCGATCCAACTTGTTCATGAAAGTGAGGATGGGCGTATCCCGCAGTCGGGTAACTTCCATCAGCTTGATGGTGCGCTCCTCCACACCCTTGGCCGCATCAATGACCATCAGACAGGAATCCACGGCTGTAAGCGTGCGGTAGGTGTCCTCTGAAAAGTCGGCATGGCCGGGCGTATCAAGCAGATTCACCAAACAATCCTGGTACGGGAACTGCATCACGGAGGTGGTCACGGAAATACCGCGCTGTTTCTCCATATCCATCCAGTCGGACTTGGCATGCTGACCGGACTTTTTACCTTTTACGGTGCCTGCACTCTGAAGGGCGTTGCCGAAAAGCAGTACCTTCTCCGTGATCGTGGTCTTACCCGCGTCCGGGTGGGAGATAATTGCAAAAGTACGGCGTTTACGGACTTCCTCAGTAAAATCGCTCATGGCGTTGGTTCTGCTCTCCGTCTGGGACGCTCCGGCGAAAGGAAGGCGATTGTAGCAGTTCAGCCACCGCTGGCACGAACCGAGGCAAGCTTAAGCGCCATGATGTGCGCGGCTTCAGTATCCTCTAATGCCGGATAATAACCTGGTCGGGTAGCAACGTGCTCAAACCCCTCACTCGCATAAAGTCGCTGTGCCGTCTCGTTGGTTTCGCGAACCTCCAGTGTCAACGTCGCCATTCCGACCCTTTGCATACTGGCGAGCCAGTACCTCAACAGATACCGCCCCACGCCCTGACCCTGAAATTGCCCGTGGACACAGAGATTCATCAGGTGAGCCTCATCAAGCAAGTGCCAGTCAACAACGAACCCAACAAGGGCATCACCATACCAAGCACCATGAAACCCATACTCGCGGCCACTGCACGTAAGGTATTGCCCCTCGGTCCAAGGATGGCGAGTCCCGGTGTGCTCAAGCGCCATCATGGCCGAAACATCGCTCGCGTGGAGCGCTGTTACCTGCAACTCGCTCTGTTCCAGCCTTATCCAGTCATTCCCGGGCGACGTCACACCTGACTCCTCGCCAGAATTGGTTTCAGCTGTTCCCAGAGCGTTCGTTTGTAAGACGGCTCGGACAGCAGATCCTCAATAGAATAAGCTGTGGAAAGGGCTACCGCCTGACCCTGCGAGCCGATTGCTCCTGCCAGGGTGCTATTCCGTCCTGCCCCAAGAAGAATCCAATGCTGCGATATCGAGGGCCGCACCAAGCGCTCAACCACCTGATTAAAAGCGCCAAAGTTATTGCCTGGGAGCTCAGGATTGTCGAAAGGTGGCCAACGCACCACAACCGCATCAGCCTCCACCCCAGCACCCAGGGCCCGGAGGATGTTACGCCCAAGCCGGTTCCGAGCGTCATGGGGCAATTGCCCGGTAATGGCAGCCAAAAGACTGAACCTTTCGCTGTGCCAGACCATGGCATTTAATGGCGTAAGGCTGGGCTGCGCGGTATCTGACTCTACCTCAGTTTCTGGGGCTGGGTCAGCGTCTGTAGCTGGCTCAACTTGCGGCTGCGCTCTTTGAGCGCTTGCTTGTGGCCCGAGTGCCTGGCGCACGGCGTCCAGAGAAGTGCCCTGATTGCGTTTTTTAACCTGCGGAGACGATTTTGACGGACTCTCGAGGGCCTGATTGTCACCGGCATCCATTGGAGCCACAGGCTCAGCAGGAGATCGCGGAGAGGGTGCGGCGCCTGGCAGCGGCCAGCGGGCGCACCAGGGCTCAATACCCAGTGTGGTCAGATAATAGCGGCGCAAATGTTCATCCATGGCTACCATTATACACACAAAAAAGCCCCGCGCGGAGTTGCCGGCGGGGCTTGGGTGTAGGGGCCTGACGATGACCTACTCTCGCATGGGATCTCCCACACTACCATCGGCGCTGAGTCGTTTCACTTCTGAGTTCGGC
>NZ_JBEFNF010000010.1:0-78090 GCF_040196175.1 Salicola sp. Rm-C-2C1-2
CTGGGTCAGTTGTCGGTATCCCATCTGCTCTTCACTTTGGTCGGTAAAGGCGATGAGGGTACCGGCGGCGGCCCTCTTACCTCTACCCGGCTACACCAAAGTGCTGCAGTTATTATCTGAATTCAGGAGTACAGCAAGAAAGACCGGAGTCTTTCGTCATGACACACGAGCGCAGCGGAAATTTTGTCCCTGTGCCTGCGCTTGTTAAATTTTCCCTGCTACGGGCGAGAATATGGCGCGCGTACCATCCTCATGATCAAAAACATGACCACCAACTCTCTTGACCCGCAACTCTTCCAAACCTTTATCTATCTCTTCGATCTTATCTGGATTCGATTTATAAAGCGTTTTCTTAATCTTCTCTAGAGTTGTGTAAATAATGTCAGACATTAAATCCAGATGTTCATTTATGCCTGATAGTAGATTTACAGATCTCTGTGATAGATCATTGTTGTTAATATAATTAAGATGCAGCCCTCCCATATCGAATCTTACCGGGACGAAAGAAAGCACTTCTTCCTTTTGCTTATCGATATAGTCAATGCTGTGAGCCCCTAGCTTATGCCTGATATCACGGATTTCAAGCTTCTCCAGTCTATCTCGGAAAGCAGACTGCTCTGCAAGCTGGCAAAGTTTACAAATAGTAAAAACAGCTTCTTGCTGGATGTATGTTGAATTCAAAGCCCCATACAATCTGAGGTACTTCTCGCCGACTTCGTTGTACCTCGAAACACCTTCCATGCCAAATCTCAAAAAATGATCAAGCGATAAGGAAGTATCACCGATAAGATCCATTCCTGAGCAGATAAAATTCCAATCTTTTCCGTCATTCAACTTCAGTGATCGCTTTGCATAGTCAGAGAACGACTCTTCTTCCTATGGGCCCTTGGCAAGTCGCCCATTAACAAGATCACGAAAGAAGTCTACATGATCATATAGTGCTTTCGCTTTGAGACTATGCACGAATTCTCCTTGAAATTTAACGCAGAGGTAGCCGGCGCCGGAGCGATAGCGGAGGGAACCAAAAGCGGTACGCTTTTGGCGTCCGGTTGACCGACTTGTTGTGTGCTCGCGCCATTAGAAACGTCAAACCCTAAAATTTTTACACCCGCGGCCCATAATGACGCTGGTTTCTCCAATAATCACGCCCGCGAGACAGCCTTCAGCCTTCCCTCCTGAAACCATAATCGTTGAATTATCTGGAGCCACCGCCTTAAAACCGCGATCTCTTACCCCTGAAATTCTCGCTCCTCGAAAGAGCATATCAATCTCTTCAACGATAAAAGCATTTGGCGGCTCTACTCTAATTTTTAGAGCAACTTTCCGCTTTTCCTTCCTGACGGTAAATACATTTCCTGCAACGTCAATATCAAAATTATCCGTAGAGCCTTTCCATTCATTATTATCTATTCTAAATATTTCTTGGTCTTCATCGTTATGAAAGATCCCTGAGATCTCAACCATTCCAGACTCATCGTTTCGGGTTAATCCCAAAACAGTTTCACCAAGTGCTTCGATTATAGTTGGGGTGTCTTTCCATTCGGTATCTCCAAAAACAACGATGGGCAGTTCCTGACCAGTATCGAAGAATTCAGACGCGAAGCCATCTTCAACGCACTTCGGTTTTTCGTTGTGGCGTATCACTTTCTCTTTAGACCAAACACCCCTAGTCACTTTGTCATGGCATGCTCCACACAATGCTGTGATCTTATTGGGATCGTGTTCTTGAGCTTCAGAAAACTCTGGATCAATATGTTCATATTGAATAATTGCTAAACCACATATCGCACACCCGAAACCACAGCGCTGTCTTACCTCGCGTTTTACGGCCGCTGGAATATCCCGTGAGAGCCCGTGCTTGTTTTTATTTCCCAACTTATTCTCCCGCGTTACTCAAAAAGATCCTTGATGGAACCATGACACACAACGCCCTGGCTTTGCGGCGCACCGGAGCGCCAGCGTAGGTGCGTCCGGCAACAGCCACTGGTTAGATTTCACTCATCGTGTCCACGGATATACTCATGAGATGGAACGAACAGGGGCATTGAAATCCCATTCTTCTCTCCAGCAATCCTCTTTTCCCTAATGAGAACCATCTCCACGAAATAAACAACAGCTGCGCGAGCAAGCTTCAACGTTTGAAATGACTCTTGCACGAACGACTCAAAGTCGAAATGCTCTACGCAACCTGATGCGCCTTTGGGGACTGACATGCCCATATCGTGAAGGACAGTAAATCGATGTGTCGAAGAGTTTCTCGAGCTTTGTTTTGCCCATAAAAATCCTTGCTCACTGGATAGATCTCTTGAGATTTCAGTCAGCGCCAAAAGAGCCGGATTACCATTTTTGATTTCTAACTTGATAGCTGGATCTAGATCCCGTCTATTCTGTCCTTTCTTCGCCTTCGTAAACCAAGCAGTCTTCATCGACGCGTTCTTCGATCCACATACTCCAAGATACGATAGTGATGCCACAGATATTTTATCCAGTATATCCAGGGCGCTGCGTTGAGCCAAAGCCAGTGCCGATTCGTTTACACCGTAGCAAGCGTAATCAAGTGTGTCGTTATAATTCCCGGTCTCATTAAAACGCTTCTGATAGGCGTCAAAAAGTAGTTGGCGAGCCATAATAAAATAAGATTTTAGAATATTAACCATTGCAAATATTTCTGGAACTGCGGCTTCGTCTTCTATCGACGAGGTAACTGACGATATATTAATATCATCCCAGTATTTTGATTCGCGCGTGTGCGAATGGATATTCGGAGAAAGAGTCAAGTTGTTAGAAATGACAAATCCTTTATAATCATCAGGCTGGAAATCTAATTTTGGCCTTTCAGATGGTCGAATATCTTTTATGCCACCCAGAATCCCATTAACCCCATATTCACCAGCGTAGGCATATATTCCTTCAATATTATTATTGACATGATAGGCTAGATGTTCGATTTCTTCTCTTAACAAATGGGGATCACCGATACCTTGACCTAGTGCATGCCTGAGCATTTTTAATGCTCCTGAGCTTGCTACCGCGTTTTGGGGGTTTTTCTCCATGGCTTTCGAATAGAAATCATAGGCTTCGACCCATCTATAAGAAGCCCAAAGAAGGTTTCCTAGGTTGGTAAAGGATTGAGATTGTGTATCTATCGATGCCTTCGAATCATTAGCTGATTTATAGAAGAGGCTCCGAGCTTCAAGCCGATATTTTTCAGTGTTGCCATACCAACTATACCCGTCATGGGTTGCAGCCAGCGCAATAGCATGGAGGCCGTTCGCCAAATTGTAGTTTAGCTCCGAGTTGTCTTCGCATCTGTCGATGACATATCGAAAAATTTCAACTCCCTTGAGGATTGCCTCGGACTCTTTCGCTATCCCACCTGCATCAACCAGAATGGCTGCCTTCAACAAATCGACATTTACATTTCCAGAAAGGCTCAGTGCTTCACGGATAGCTTCATTAGGATTTTCATCCACCAAGCGATGAAGCCTATCTGCTTGTTCTGCTAATTCCACTTAGCCTCCTGAAAATCTAACGCCGTGCGCAGCGGCCGGTTTGTGTAGCGAAGCGGAACAAATCGGTCCGACTGACGCTACTGGTTAGATGTTCTCGCCGCACGGGCCCTCTCGCGACTTTGAATTAAGTTATTTTCGTACTTCCTGTAGTCCCTTCTTTTTAAGTTAGTTCGGACTTGGTTTAAACGCCGAAAATGGTTATCAAAGTCTCTTTCAAAAGTTGCAGGGCTTACCACCAAATCATGGACTGCCTCTGCCAAATGCCCAACAAGCGCATATTTGAATTGAAGAGAGAGGAGGTTTTCTTGATTTATTAGCTGGTACTTTTCTGACTCAATAGAGGTCCCTTCATTATTGAATGGATAGACCCATTGTCCGTGTGCCAATTTATTTCGGATTTCGATTATGATCCTCAGTTCGTCGCTGAGAACTTCTTGGAGAGCATCTCTGCGCGCAGAGTGAGTCACACCTAGAGTCTGAGCATTGAGCGCCGCATGTCGAATATTGTGGTGCTTTCGAAAGGCTTGATCAACAGCTTCCTGCCACTGTTCGAGCTGAGAGGACTGGCCCTCTATGAATGCTCTTAATTGGTCATCAAATCCGAATTCTTCGTGCAGGAGCTTTTTTAGACGTGTCTCGGCCCAGGCGCCTATCAAAAAGGCGTAAAGACGAAGCAAAGATTGGAGGCTTTTCTGTGGATCTTTTGAGGCTATTTCTGATTTGGCTAGACGGCTGGTGTGGCCCATCGCAAACTCCAGCTCACGAAGGTTAGCCACATGGTACTTATATATTCTAGAAGGGCTTCTCGTCATTTGAATTACCACCTCCAAAGGCCACTCAGAGAATGACCTTTGGCGGTGAGGATTCGAACCTCACAAATACTCTCCAGAAGGAGTGTGTTTTCCATTACACCATCGCCCATGATAAACCCTACTAAAAAATCTAACGACCTACAACCTGAATACATCTAACAGAGATTAGTGTGCCGGCAGCGATATCCAATATCGTTGCCGGCTCAATAACTCCGCCTTCAGGCACGAACATCAACGCCCAAAGACCTTTTAAAAACAATAATCTATGTGAGGCAAGCTCGCTAGGTGTGTAATCGCTTGACCTCTCATTTTTGCTCATTCAATAACACTGTATATGCAAACAGTGCCGCAAGAAGAAAGCCATGGTTCGGCAGAAGGCACGGCTACGTCTGAGGGAACAGTTCCGTGAACGCATTCGGGCCCAGCAAGCGATGGGCAGCAAAGAGATTGAAGGCGTTGTTGACCACGCTACCGCCCCGGCGGACTTTAGTCACCGACCGGTCAGATTAGCGCGGGAAAAATGATCGCGCCAATAGGTTACTGGTATCCGGGGTCCATTTCTGGAAGATGGCGCACGTTCCTGCCATCACCGGGTCAACACGGTTCCATTTTGGATGGTAGCTCATTGGCCGACCAATGATGCAAGCAGATGCTGGTACTCTGGAACCACACGGCCCAGGCGGTAGCGCTCCGGCATCAGCGCCTCTGGCCCGGGGCGCGGGCGCGCCAGGACGGCCCTGACCCGCTCCGCTGCGGCCTGCCCTTCCTGGTCCGGGTCCGTTTCGTGGGATGCATAACGGAACGCCACCGGCACATACTCGGGATAGGCCAACCGGTCCGGCACAATGGGCACGCAGCCGGCTGCCATGGCTTCCTGAACCGCCAGCCCCTGGAAGTCGTGAAGCGCCGTGGACAGCACCATATCCGCGCTGCTTAGCAGCTCATCATAAGCCTCACGGCTCGTCACGTAGCCCAGGTTAACGAGCTGACCAGCAAATTCTTCCTTAATCCGGGCAAAGGCCTGGGGCGCATTCTGAAACCCCTCTCCCACCAGGCTCAGACGGAATGCCTGCCCCTGCTGGCGCAAGCCCCTGAGCAGGGCCAGCAACCGCTCAGGCCCTTTGTCGTACTCCCACCGGTGGTTCCAGACCAGATGGGGCACCTCCGGCCAGTCCTGGGAGCGCGCCGTAAACGCGGCGTCCGGCACGGGAACGGGAACCACCTGTGAGCGGGCCTCGATGGTCGCCAGGGCGGTTTTGGGCTTACGGTCGGGCATGCGCTTCAGCAGCGCCCTGGCCCCCTCCAGAAAACTCCGCCGGTTCCATTCACTGTTGAACAGCACCCGGTCCGCGGCCAGCGCCGTATACAGGTTCACAACACGGGGTTCATTGCTGGCAACCCGCTCCCGCTGCTCCGGGTAGGCAAATTGGTTCTCGTGGAAATAGACCACGGTGGGCGCCGCGGCCAGCCCCCGGTTCAGGCCCCGGACCACCGCCAGGTCCACCATGCTGGTCGCCAGCACGAGATCCGGGGGTTCCTGTAACTCCGGCGCGTCGTACCAGCTCAGGGGATTGCCCCGAATGCGCCAGCGGAAGTGGCGTGCTGGCAGCGTCAGGGTCCGCCAGTCGAATTCGGTAAGGGCGCCGGCCAGGCGCTCCCGCCACTGGCGATGGCTGGCGGCTTCGTAAGCGGACAGGCACAGCAGTCGCGGTCGGTCAGCGGCCATGGTCATCCAGTCTCAGGGCGCCGGGCTCCCCGGCAATACGGTCTCTCAGCAGCGCCGCCGAGCCACAGGCATTGGTCCACCCCAGGGTTCCGTGGCCGGTGTTGAGGTAGAGCCCGGGCCGGGAGCTGGCGCCCACAAAGGGAATACTGGAAGGTGTGGTGGGCCGCAGACCTGCCCAGAAGCGGGCCTGTCCCCAGTGCCCGGCCCCGGGGAAGCAGTGCGCCGCGCGCTCCAGGATCTGTTGGCAGCGCGCCGGATCAATGTCCTGCCGCCAGCCGTCAATTTCCGCCATACCGGCCACCCGCAGCTCATCGCCCAGGCGCGAATAGACGAGCTTGAACTCATCGTCGATCAGGCTGACGGTGTAGGCACTGTCAGGATCGCGCACCGGCACCGTCACGGAATAGCCGCGCGCCGGATAAACCGGCAGATGGAGGCCCAATGGCCGCAGAAGAGGTGCCGAGAAGCTGCCCAGTGCCACCACCACCGCATCCGCCTCCAGACTGGTGAACGCCCCGGACTGATTCAGCCGGACACCGCTGACCGCCCTGCCCTGCGTTTCAAGCCCCATCACCTGGGTATCGAACAGGAAGCGCACCCCTTGAGCCGCCGCCAGCTCCGCCAGCTGGGCGGTAAAAACCCGCGCATCCCCGGATTCATCGCCTGGCGTCCAGGTAGCGCCCTGTAGCCGGGGCTGGATCCGGGCAAGCGCGGGCTCCCTCGCGACCGCATCCGCCACGTCAATCACTTCCCGCTCACAGCCGAGCGCGCGCATGCGGGCCGCGGGTTCATGGGCGCCGGCGTACACATCCGGATCGGTGTAGAAATGGAGGATGCCCTCACGGCGTTGATGGTACTCAATACCGGTTCGTTCACGCAGTGCCGCCAGGCAGGCCCGGCTGTACAACCCCAGCCGTACAACCGTCTCAAGGTTACGGGCATAGCGGCGACTGCGGCACTCGCTGAGAAACCGCGCGCCCCAGGCCCATTGGTGGGGATCCAGGCGCGGCCTGAAGCGCAGCGGCGCAGAGGGGCGGAACAGCCAGCGCAGCAGCTGGGCGGGCGCTCCGGGGCTGGCCCAGGGCTCGGCGTGGGACACGGAGATCTGGCCGCCGTTGGCAAAGCTCGTCTCCTGAGCCGGCCCGCCCCGGCGCTCGACTACGGTCACATCATGCCCGGCTTCCCGCAGGTACCAGGCTGTGGTGGTGCCGATCACGCCAGCACCGAGGACCGCCACATGCATCCGCCACTACTCCAGATTAAGGGTGCGCGGCAGTGTAACCGCCAGATCGGCCCGCCACCAGAGCACGGCCACGCCAATACCGTGGACGTTGAGCAGGGTGATCAGGATCCAGTCAAAGGCGTACTTGATGCTGTCGTAATCCACCGCCGGAATTGACTGGAGGATCAGCGTGACAATCGCGATCCCCAATGTCACCGCACTCAGCATCAGGAGCCGGGCACCAGCGCGGCGCAGAAAGGGGTAGCGTGCCCGCCACAGGACGCTCCCCAGAAGGATCTGAACGATACCGGTCACGCCCACATAGCCAGCCGTACCAATACGCCGCGCCAGCGCGAAGGCGTCGCCGGCGTGGCCGAGACTGAGCACATAGGGCAGCAGAAACGCCGCCGCCAGTGCCCCGAGCCACCCAACGCACTTGCCACGGGGGTAGCCCAGCGCCTGCAGCCAGCGGTGGTTGACCGCCCAGAACAGGACCTGAAGCGTGATCGCCGGGATCATGGCACCCTTGAAGATGAAATAGGCCAGGCCGTTACGGCCGGTGGCGCTGATGGAGGTGCACGCATCCCAGTACGGGATGCACCAGTCCACGTACCCGTTCCAGGCGGAGACCAGATAGGTGGTATGGAAGGTTACCAGGGGCAGTAAAGCGGTAATGAATCCCAGCCATGCCAACCGGATGTCCCGTTGGGCCAGCTCATGCGTCATCGCTCGCCTCCGTGGTTTGCCGACACAGCTTCAACCACTGGTCCACGCCGGCGCTGCGGTATTTCTGGCGATGCAGGATGAAATAGAACGAGCGCGCCAGATCCCGGTGCAACACCGGCAGCGGAACCAGGTCCCCGCGGTCAAAGGCCTCCCGCAGGGCCACTTCAGACAGGCAGCCCACCCCCATACCGGCACCCACGGCCCGCTTGATCGCTTCGGTGTGCTGGAGCTCCAGCAGCACCGTGAGATCCGGCAGCAGGCCGTGCATGGCACGGTCAAACGTCTGCCGCGTCCCCGAGCCGCCTTCACGCAGGATCCAGGTGGCTGCCAGCAGATCCTCGTCGGTCAGTGCCTCACGCCCCGCCAGCGGGTGGTCCGGTGCACAGAATACCATCAATCGGTCACCGCGCCAGGGAATCACCTCCAGATCCGGCGAGTGGATTTCACCTTCAATCAACCCCACATCCAGCTCAAAATCCGCCACCTTGCGCCCTATTGTCCGGGTATTGGCAATCTCCAGCGACACATTGGCACCCTCGTTTTCACTCATGAAACGTGCCATAATCGGGATCGCCATATAGTTGCCGATGGTCAGCGTGGCACCTACCTTGACGTGCCCCACCTCGGCATGACGCGCCAGCGCATGCTCCAGCTCGCGGGCCTCATCCAGAAGCGCGGCGACCCTTGGGCGCACCAGCCGGCCAAGCTCATTGAGCTGCAGGCGTTTGCCCATGCGGTCAAAGAGCTGGACGCTGAACTGATTCTCCAGATCACGCAGCGCACCGCTTGCCGCGGACTGGGACATGGCCAGCTCATCAGCCGCACGGGTGATGTTTTCGTTGCGGGCAGTGGCCTGGAACACTTCAAGCTGGCGTAGCGTATACTTCATAATCGATTGTTCCGATAAAAACCAATTGGCTCATCTGTTGAACCAATACGTTAAACACTGGGTACTGCCCAGGCAACTGCCTGCGCCCATTCACCCGGTAAGCCACCAGCGAGGTAGATCTCATGGGCAAATACAATGTGGAAAAGGTGCTGGACGTACATCACTGGACGGGAGACCTTTTCAGTTTCCGCACAACCCGTGATCCATCATTCCGATTCAAGAACGGCCAGTTCACCATGATCGGGCTGCAGCTTGAGGAGGGTAAGCCGCTTATGCGCGCCTACAGCATGGCCAGCGCCAACCACGAGGACACGCTGGAGTTCTTCAGTATCAAGGTGCAGGATGGCCCTCTGACATCACGCTTGCAGCACCTGGAGGTGGGCGACGAGATACTGGTCGGCCAGAAGCCAACAGGCACTCTGATCGGTGGCAATCTGCTGCCCGGGCGTAATCTTTACCTGATCGGCACGGGGACTGGGCTCGCCCCCTACCTCAGCATCATCAAGGATCCCGAGATCTATGAACAATTCCAGAATGTGATTCTGGTCCACGGCGTACGCTACGTAGACGAACTTGCCTATCATGAAGCCATCACCAGCGAGCTGCCGCAACACGAATATCTGGGCGACATGATCCGGGACCAGCTGACGTACTATCCCACCGTCACCCGCGATGACTTCCACAACCAGGGACGTGTCACGGAGCTCATCCAAAGCGGTGAACTCACCCGCAATCTGGGCATGCCGGAGCTGAGCCTTGAAGACGACCGGTTTATGGTCTGCGGTAGCCCGGGCCTGCTCAAGGATATGGTGACCATCCTTACGGAGCGCGGTTTCCAGGAAGCCAAACAAGGCCATCAGGGCCATTTCGTGATCGAACGCGCTTTCGTGGAACAATAACGATGGCAGCGCCTCTGGTTACCGTTAAACTGGAACTCACGGTCAACGGTAGCCGGAGGCGCCCATGAACCCCGATGAATTTCTCAGAAAGTACGGTATCGAGCCCTCGGATCAGGAAAGGGAGCATTCGCTCCGCGAGAACTCCTGGGAGCGGGCGGTGCGTGTTCATCAGCCGAATGCCGGTACGCCGCATGACTGGGAAGAGTGGGAACACGCCAGTGAGCGCTATGGCGTGGAGGTGGAAACCGGCGAGGATGAGACAGATCCGACTCGGCCACGCCACAACACGGCGGAGATGATCGACGATCGGCCCACTGTGATGGACTGGCTTATTACCCGCTGGCGGCGCCTGCGCAAGCGCCTGCTGGGTCACTGAATCCGGAACCGCTCCATGGTTGTTCGCAGCTGACTCAACTGCTCTTGTATGGCTCTGGCCGATTCAACCGTCTGACCGGCATCCGCGTCCGTCTGGTTAGCCACTTCAGAGACGGCTCCCATGCGCTGACTGATGTCGTCCGAAACCTGGCTCTGTTCCTCCACTGCCGTAGCGATCTGATCGTTCATCCCCTGAATCTGCCCGATGGCTTCCAGGATGCGGTGAATCGCCTCAGAGGTCTGGCTCACAGACGCTACGCTCTCCCGGCTAGCCTGAGCACTCGCTTCACTCTCACTGACCAGGGTTCGCACCTGTGACTGCAGCCGCTCAATAGTCTCCTGAACCTGATTGGTCGAGTCCTGAGTCCGCTGAGCCAGATTACGCACCTCTTCAGCCACTACCGAAAATCCGCGACCGGATTCGCCAGCACGAGCGGCCTCAATCGCAGCATTCAGAGCCAGGAGATTGGTCTGGTCGGCAATCTCACGGATCATGCTGAGGACCTTGCTGACGTCGTCGGCATCCTGTTCCAGACTTTCCATAGTCCGGGCCGTCTCCGCAAAGCGGGTATCAAGATGACCGATGCGATCGCGAGCCTCACGCGCGACGCTGTCGCTCTCGCGCGCCGACTCCGCTGCTTCATGAGCATGACTGGCAGCATTCTGGGCATTGCCAGAAACGTCCTGAATGGAAGAAGCCATCTGGTTCACGGCCGTTGCCGCCTCGCTAACATCCCGACTCTGGCGGTCCGCGCCATCATGGGTCTTGGCTGTAACATCCAGAACCTGCTTGAGGCTGTTCTCTGCCGAGGCCGTGACAGTATCGATCTGGCGCAGCAGATCTCCCACATGGGCCACCATCAGATTATAGGCCTGCAGCATCTCACCCACTTCATTCTCGCGGATCTCAATGGCAAGCGTTTCTGAAAAGTCCCCGTCAGCCACCTGGCGCAGATTCCGGCGCAGCCGCTCCACCTGTTCCATGAAATGGAAATTGCCATAGATCCGGCCAATGGCCAGCATGCCCACCATCATCACCAGCAGAGCCATACCCACCATGGCTGACTGCCGCCGGCCCTGAGCATCATTCTGGCGCACAGTTTCAGCACCACGGGCAAGCGCATCCCGCACCGCTGTGGAAGCCCGGAGAACAGCTTTGGGGTCGGCGTCTTTCCCCTCCTGGCCGATCAGGCGCTGATATTGCCGCCATGCCCCAGCAACGCCGTTGAAGGCTGCCTGATTCCCCAGCAACGGCTCCAGTGAGCGCTCCAACTGCGAGAGCTGACGTTCGACCCCACTGCCGTCCGCAATAACCCGCTCATCAATGGTGGTAAGCTGTTGCGTGGCCGTGGCCGCAGCGGCGATGGCCTCGGGTTCCGGTGTGAGGTTACGCCAGAGACTCGCTGCAAGCCCTGCCAACAGCACAAAGATCAGGATAAACGAAACAAGAAACTGAGCGTTGAAGGTTTTCAGCCCCACCAGAGCCATCATCCGGAAAACCAGATTAGCGACCCACTCCCTCATAGACTGCTCCAAGCATACCGCCTTAATGGATTCGGTTACGGCTCTTGACCGGAAGACCGGAAAATTTAAGTTTGATCAACAGACCCTTCTTGATGCCTATAGCGTAGCATTTATACCGCAACCAGTGATCAGCAGCGATGACAATTCTCATGGACCAAAATACCCGGGGCGACTGACACGATGAACTGAGCCGGAGCACACGTTGCCGGACTTTGTCACAGCCTCTATACTGTATATATAAACAGTATAGAGGTGGCAATGGCCGTTAATCCCCGTAAACAACTTGAGCAGGATCCCCGATTGTGGCGCGCCAGCCAGCAGAAAGCTGCTCACATCCAGGGTATTGCCAGTGGTTTTGAGGCTCTGGACCGGTTGCTCGCAGCCAGTGGCTGGCCCCAGGGGGCACTGATCGAATGCCACTGCCCTCTCAACGGTATTGGCGAGCTGCAGTTGTTCGCCCACGCTATGCGCCAGTGCACCCATAACGGCGAGGCCCTGTTCTGGGTGGATCCACCTCACACACCCTACCCACCCGCCATGGAAGGTCTGGAACTGCCCACGGAACACTGCTTCATGGTGCGCACCGACAGCCATTCAGATCACCTATGGGCCCTTGAGCAGCTCCTGGAAAACAACGCGTCGGGCATGGTTCTGGGGTGGAGCCGGCGGCGGGATCCAGCCTCGCTGCGGCGACTGCAGCTGGCGCTTGAAGAGAGCCGGACCCTGGGCGTAATAGTTACCCCTGCGCAAGATGCCGGACAGGCCTCTCCCGCCCCGCTCCGTGTAAGCATTGACCCGATTCCCGGAGAAAACCGCCTCCAGGTGACGCTGCTACGTCAAAGGGGCGGCCAGGCAGGAACTCGAACTCTTCAGTTGCCTTCCATCATTTCCCATCAACCGGTGTAACCTGATGCTTTGGTTCTATCTCCATCTGCCCTCATTGCTTCTGGATCACCACTGCCGCGACAGCGCTCCCATGGCACTGTGCACAGGTACACCCCCAGTAATCCTGCAGCCGGACAACCAAGCCCAAAAAATGGGCGTGCAGGCAGGCCAGTCCCTGGCCACGGCCCGTGCGCTAAGCCCGGATCTCACCTTGATCGCCTTCAATAAAGTCCGGCAGACGGAGCTGTTGGAGCAGGTGGCAGAAAAACTCTATCAGCTGGCCGCTCCGCTGGCCCTGTGGCCACCGGATGGCCTTCTGATCCGGGCTGACCGGCTATGCCACCTCTATCCGGAACCGGGAGACCTCGCGACGGTACTAATGCAGCACCTGTCACAGCTTGGGCTGAACAGTCGTATGGCCACCGGCACCAGTCCGCGTATGGCCCGGCTTCTGGCTCGCCATGGCACCAGCGTGTGCACGGACGATCCGGAAACCATGCACCACGCCCTGTGCCAGCTACCGGTTACCGCCACGGACTGGCCACAAAAAGTCCGCCAACGATTGACCCGCATGGGGCTGCACCACCTTAAGGACCTGCTCGAATGCTGTCCGGCGGAACTGGCCAGCCGCCTCGGCCCGGAACTGTACAATGATTTTCAGAGAATGCTGGGACGATCCAGTGATCCCGTGCAGGAATTCCATCCACAGACGGCATTCCACCGGTCTCTGACCCTGAACCGGGAAAGCCAGAACACCGACCACCTACAGGGCCCGCTGGAGCACCTTCTGGAATCACTGGAAGCCTTTCTGCGCCAGCGTCAGCGCCTCTGTGACCGGCTAAGGCTCACCCTGCACCACCCCGAGCACAGGCCCACAACTCTGGAGCTGGAAACCCGTCAGGGCGAATCCCGGGCGGTTGCATTTCTGGAGCTGGCCCTGCTGCGCCTTGCGTCGCTCAATCTGCCCGATGATGTACAAGCACTCTCTCTGGCAACAGCCCGTACTATTGCCATTGAAACCACCGTAAGCCATGACCTGTTCAATAGTGACGAAAGCCAACAGCAGGCACGCCAGGCACTGCTGCACCGCCTGAGTGCAAGGCTGGGGCGGGACAGTATTCAGTGTCCCGGCCGGCGCCCGGACCCACGCCCGGAACGCTGCGCTTACTGGCAGCCCGCCGGGGAGCGCGGTGCCCATGCCGCGCAACGCTCAGAAACAACGCGCCCCTTCTGGCTGCAGCACCCTCCTCAGCCGCTGAAGCGAGCGCCTGCGCGCTGGCTCAACGGCCCCGAACGCATCCAGAGCGGGTGGTGGGATGGCGACTATGTGCGCCGCGACTACTACATCGCTCTGCTGGACAACGGCCAGCGCGCCTGGCTGTTCCGTAATCAGCAGAGCCAGTGGTTTATTCACGGCTGGTTCGGATGACGGCCGATTACGCTGAGCTCCACTGCATCAGCAACTTCAGCTTCCTGCGCGGTGCCTCTCACCCAGAGGAACTCGTCGAAGAAGCAGACCGGCTGGGCTACCAGGCTCTGGCGCTGACCGATGAGTGCTCCCTGGCAGGTGTGGTCCGAGCCCACACCAGGGCCCGCTCGCTGTCGCTGAGCCTGCTTATCGGCAGCGAGCTGCAACTGCAGGATCTGCCCGGCACTCTGGTGCTGATCGCGCCGAACCGCCAGAGCTATGCCGCGCTCAGCCAACTCATCACCCGGGGCCGGCGGCGCCGCGACAAAGGCCATTACCAGCTCTGGTTCGACGACCTGGAGCTGTGCAGGAACCAATGCCTGGCCCTGTGGCGCCCCGATTTCAGCCAGGGAGATGATAACAACGGCCAGCGGCTTATGGCGTTTTTCCCCGGGTTACGGCTGATGGCCGAACGCCCTCTGGCTCAGAATGACCACCTGCGCATGCGCTGGCTGAAACAGCTTTCAACCCGCCTCGGGTGCCCGGTGGTGGCCACGGGCAACGTGCTGATGCACCGACGCCGACGCAAGTCCCTGCAGGACCTGGTTACCGCCATCCGGTTGGGCCAGCCACTGCCACAAGCTGCAGACCATCTCCAGGGCAACGCCGAGGCCTATCTGCGCCCACGCGAGCGCCTGGAGCGCCTGTTTCCCCCGGATTGGATTGAGGCTACCGTGGACGTAGCCCGGCAATGCACTTTCAGCATGGATGAGCTGCGCTACGAATACCCAGGTGAGCTGGTGCCCAATGGTCACACCCCCATCAGCTGGCTGCGGGAACTGGTGGCACAGGGTTGTCACTGGCGCTTTCCGGACGGCGTATCAGAGGCTATTGAGAACCAACTGACTCATGAACTCGAGCTGATCGAGTGCCTGGGCTACGAGCCCTTTTTTCTGACCATCTATGATGTGGTCCGCTTTGCCCGCGAGCGCGGCATTCTTTGCCAGGGGCGGGGCTCAGCCGCCAATTCCGTGGTCTGCTACTGCCTGGGTATCACCGAGGTCGATCCCAGACGGGTTAACCTGCTACTGGAGCGCTTCATCTCAAAGGAGCGCAACGAACCCCCGGACATTGACGTCGATTTCGAGCATGAACGCCGCGAAGAAGTCATCCAGTACCTTTACCGCAAGTACGGACGCGAGCGCGCCGCTCTGGCCGCCACTGTCATCTGCTACCGCCCGCGCAGCGCTCTGCGCGATGCCGGCAGGGCCCTGGGGCTGGATTCAATGCATCTCGAACAGCTTGTCCAGGGCATCGACTGGCGCGACGATGCTGATGACTGGGAGCAGCAACTGCGCCGCAAGGGCCTGCTGGATGACCAGGGCCCGGCCCGTCACCTGCTGCCACTGGCGCGCGAACTCATTGGCTTCCCGCGCCACCTGTCCCAGCATGTGGGGGGGTTCATCATTGCCTCGGAGCGGGTCGCCGACCTGGTGCCGGTTGAGAACGCGGCCATGGCCGACCGCACCGTCATTCAATGGGATAAGGACGATCTTGAAGCCCTGGGGCTGCTCAAGGTGGACGTGCTCTCACTGGGGATGCTCACTGCCATCCGTAAAGCACTTGCACTCACGGGCAACCATGGCGGGCCGAGTAGCCTGGCGGAGGTGCCGCCGGAATGCCCGGAGGTCTACCGTATGCTCCAACAGGGGCACAGCATGGGCGTATTCCAGGTGGAATCCAGGGCCCAGATGAGCATGCTGCCACGCCTGAAACCCCGTGAGTATTATGACCTCGTGGTACAGGTCGCCATCGTCCGCCCCGGTCCCATACAAGGGAACATGGTTCATCCTTACCTGCAGCGTCGTAAGGCACCGGAGGCTGTCCCCTATGCGGACGACCGCATCCGGACTGTGCTTGAGCCCACCCTGGGAGTGCCCATCTTCCAGGAACAGGTCATCCGGCTGGCCATGGTAGCGGCCGGCTTCAGTGCCGGCGAGGCTGATCAACTACGTCGGGCCATGGCCGCCTGGAAGCGTCACGGCGATCTATCGCGGTTCCGGGAAAAGCTTATAGATGGCCTTGAAAGTAATGGCTACAGCCTTGAATTCGCAGAAAACCTATACCGCCAGATGAAGGGGTTTGGCGGCTACGGATTCCCAGAATCCCACGCTGCCAGCTTTGCACTTCTGGTCTATGTCAGCGCCTGGCTCAAATGCCATCACCCGGCCGCGTTTCTATGCGCCCTACTCAACAGCCAGCCCATGGGATTCTATTCGCCGTCACAGCTGGTACAGAACGCCCGGCGTGAAGGTGTGAATATTCGGCCTGTAGACATCAATCAAAGCCAGGAACAGCACTGCCTGGAAGACGACGACAAGCCCCCTGCAGTCCGTCTGGGATTGCGCCTTATCGATCGCCTGCCCCAGGAAAAGGCCCGGTGTCTGATTGAACGCCGCCCCGGAAGGGGTTACACCAGTATGACGGAGTTGCGCCGGCGCACAGGACTGAGCCACGCCGATCTGGAGATCCTCGCTGCGAGCGGCGCCCTGCACCCCCTGACAGGCAACCGCCACCAGGCGCGCTGGGATCTACTGGAACCCGATCACGCTCTGCCGCTGGCTGCTGATGGTGCGATGCCTATGCCGGAGCCGCGCTCGCGCATGCCGGAACCCGATGAATCCCAGCGGACCTTTGAGGATTACGCCAACCTTGGTCTGTCATTGGAACGCCATCCTCTCGCCCAGCTGCGGGAATCCGGCCAGCTCCGCCACTGTCTGCGGGCGACCGATCTGGAAACCGCCGAAAGCGGTCGTCCCCTGGCTGTATCGGGGCTGGTTACCGGGCGCCAGCGGCCGGGCTCTGCGGGCGGGGTCACCTTTGTAACCCTCGAGGATGAGACCGGCAACATCAACGTGGTTGTCTGGCCGGATACCGTCCGCTGCCAGCGCCGCCCCCTGCTCAACGCAAGACTGCTTCAGGTCCGGGGAACCCTGGAACGCCATGAGGGCGTCATTCACGTGATCGCTGGCCGTCTCAATGACCTCAGCCACCTCATTGACAGGCTCAGCGTCAGCAGCCGAAACTTTCATTAACACTCAGCCCGCGAGGCCGCCATGCAAACTGATACCAACGGCTACAACCCTGCCAGCGACATCGGCATGATCCTTGATCACTACCGCCCCGCCTCCGTGGTACACAGCGCCGGTATCGCCGAGCAGTGTCTGCAGCGGTGGCCGGAACGCACAACAGCAACGCAGTGCCTGAAGCTACCTCCTGAGGAGCCTGAAAGCGTCTTCCCGCTACCCCAGCTTTTCGAGCTGGCTCTGGTTACGGACACCCTGGAGAAACTGCCACAGGCCCGGGGCCAGAAGCTGCTCGGTCAGCTGCGTAACATGGGCGCCACACGTATTGCCGTACTGGTGCGAAACGACAGCCCCTGGCGCTTCCAGGATTTCATCGGCATGGGTTTCACACGCCTTTACCAGTACACGGAGCCCGTGAACGCCACCCTGTTCGCCTATGACCTGGACACCTATAATTACGTTCGCGAATGGAACAATCCAGACAACTGGGCCAACCCCGAAATGTGGGACAAAGCCCGCTGGTAACAGCACAGGAGCACAGCAATGGCAGAAACCTGCGTTCTCGCCCGCGTTGAGGGCCATGTTCAGGGAGTGAGTTTCCGGGACGGCACTCGCATCCGCGCCCAGAAGCTGGGCATTACCGGCTACGCCCGCAACCAGCCTGACGGCAGTGTGGAAGTACTCGCCTGTGGCGCGGAAAACGCCGTTAGTCAGCTCATTGAGTGGCTCCATGAAGGTCCGCCCGCCGCCTCAGTAAGCCGTGTTGAAAGCCACCCAACCAGCACGGTAGCCCCTTCCGGATTCACCCTTGGCTGACCTCTTTACAGGGCCACAAAAACTGTATACATTGACAGTGCCTGTACAAAAAAACAGTGGCCCTAACTATGAACCTGACCTCAAGACAGCAACAGATTCTCGATCTCATCCGTGAGCACGTACACTCCACGGGGTATCCGCCCACACGGGCTGAGATCGCCACCACTCTGGGATTCAAATCCGCTAACGCAGCCGAGGAACATCTCCGCGCCCTCGCCCGGAAAGGCGCCATTGAAATGGTCAAAGGCGCCAGCAGGGGTATCCGTCTCCCCGAAGGAGAAGAAAGCCCGGGGATTCCCATTGTCGGCCAGGTAGCTGCCGGCAACCCCATCCTCGCCGAAGAGCACATCGAGGATCACTGCACCCTGGAACCCGGATTCTTCACACCCGCCGCAGACTATTTTCTGCGGGTACGCGGCACCAGCATGGAGAATGTGGGCATCCTGGACGGCGACCTCCTGGCGGTGCACCGCACCACGGAGATTCACAATGGTCAGATCGTCGTGGCCCGGCTGGAGGACGAGGTAACCGTCAAGCGCTTCCGCCGGGACGGGAGCACGGTCTGGCTCATTGCCGAAAATGATGAGTTCGAGCCCATCCAGGTGGATCTCACCGAAACACCACTGGACATTGAAGGGTTGGGCGTGGGCGTCATCCGCCGCGGTGATCTGCACTGATCCGGCCCCACAGCGCTGACAGGAGTCCTATCATGGAACAACTGGATCTCAGTCCCCAGAAACAGACAAGCCCTATTACCGGTGCACCACCCACCAGCGTCAGCCATAGCGGCGACGATGGCGCGCCGGAGGCGAACGTTACGGAGATCATTCTGCCGCAAGAGCAGGTCGAGAACTTCCAGCTGCTTTTACCGATGCTGACCCAGCTCAACCAGGAGGAGCGCTGGCTCGCCTGGATTGACCCGCCGGCAGGGCTGGTCGGCAAGTGGCAGCAGCATCACGGCATTATCCAGCACCAGCTTCTGATTCTGCGCTCGTCGGCGCAGCACAGCGCCGAAGATCTAGCCACAAAGGCGCTCTCAGCGGGCACCTGCCATGGCGTAGTGCTCTGGACCTCAGGCCTGAGTCGCCACAGCTATGCCCGCCTGGAGAGCGCGTCTGTCCGCGGCCACAGCCATGGCGTCATACTGCGCCAGAGACAGAACCATCGTCAGTGAACGGTCTGATTGTAGGCGGGGGGCATGGTATCTTCCTCTTCCATGTCCACGTCACCGATATCATCGGTGGTTGACCCTGCCGCCTCCAGGCCGGCAGTGATCATAGCCTTGGCCACGTTCAGGTCATTGTCCTGGAGCATCTCCTTGGCTTCATCTGAGAAGCGGATCCGCACCAGTGGTGTACTTTCATCATCCGCCCGGCGCAGCGCGTACTCGCCAGTGGGAAGCTGAATGATTTCCAAAAAGGATGTGGGCATAGACAACGCCTTTTACCATTGGTTGTGACGTTCCACGAACGTCTCAAAATAATCCCTGAAATCGCTGATCAGTGAACGAAGTGCTTCTGGAGAACAGTCGGGTCCGGCCGCAGCCACGGCAATCACCCCCGGATCACGCGGCTGCGAGCCGCGCCTCCCCGCCTCCTGTTGACGCGCCAGAAGGGCTTCGAGTCTTGACCACCAGCTGTCGCTTGCCGCGGCAGAAGCTGACAGCACCTGAACCTCGCCAGGTTGATCGCCAACTCGTGCACGCAGAGTCGCGAGGCAATCAACATCAGCCGCGTCATCACCAGCACTTTCAGCAACCAGCGTCAACAGAATGTCGCGAGCCTCGGCAACCAGGGCTACAGTGCCCTGCACCAACGCCTCTGATGTCACCATTGTCCTTCGGTGACCGGCCTCATCCGATAGCGCCACCAGCTGCCCTGCAAGGGTTAGCTTTTCCCGTAGCAGTGAACACCGCTCGGCATCCGGCATCAGCAGTTCTCTTTGGCAATCAGTTGCCCTTATATTATCACGAACATAACCGGCTGACTTCCCCGCAGCCGCAACCAACAAAGTGAAAAACCCCTTCAGCCTGCTACCCTTTAGAGATAACACGCGCCGCCCCGGTATAGACCGGCGCGGCGCTCCACCACACATTCAGGAGCTGCCGATGCCCACAGGCGTGATCATCTGTGATGACTCCTCCATGGCCCGCAAACAAATGGCTCGGTCTCTCCCTCGGGACTGGGACACGGCACTGACTTTTGTCGAAAACGGTGATGCTTGCCTCGAGGCTATCCGTGACGGCAAAGGGGCTGTTGTTTTCCTAGACCTCAATATGCCCGGGTCCGATGGTTACGCGGTTCTGGAACGTATTCATCAGGAAGAACTGCCTGCCCTTGTTATCGTAGTCTCAGGCGATATCCAACCCGGGGCGTATGAACGGGTTCGCCGCCTGGGCGCCCTCAACTTCATCCGCAAACCCATTGACCCGGATATCCTGGCCGATACGCTGAAAGACTATGGGCTCTACAGCCCCACTTTGGCACCCGAGCCAGTAACGGCCTCAGCCCCTGCGCCATCCTCAGCCACGGACGTGCCCTGGCAGGATGCGCTTCAGGAAATCGCCAATATCGCCATGGGTCAGGCGGGGGATCTTCTCGCACGCCTTTTGGATGTATTCATCAGGCTTCCTGTTCCACGCGTCAATATGCTGGCGGTCTCTGAACTGAAAATGGCACTGAACATCACCGAATCAACCTCCAGCTGGTCAGGCGTGTGTCAGGGCTTCATTGGTGCCGGAATCGCCGGCGAAGCGCTGCTGCTGTTCAATAATGCGCACATGGATACGATGGCACATCTCCTTGGCATTCCCGATGAAAATAATGCCAACCGTGATCTCGAGTCCCTCATGGATCTATCCAGCATCATGGTGGGCGCGTTTCTGCGTGGTTTCGGACAGCAGATGGACATGCAGTTCGGCCTCAGCCATCCCGTTGTGCTGGGCACCCACCTGGACATCAGCGAGTTGCTGGAGAGCAGCCAGTATTCCTGGCAGCAAATCCTGACTATTGAACTTACGTACGCTATCGAGTCCCATAATATCGAGTGTGATCTACTTCTACTATTCAGCGAGGATTCAGTGACCCCGTTACGCCAAACGCTGACATGGCTTTCCAATTCCAGCGCCGGAGTTACGGCATGACCGAGTCACAGAATGAGCTGCATGAATTCCATTGGCTCATGGACATGCTCCAGACCATTGAAGTCGGCCTTGTTGTTCTGGATCGCCAGTTCAACGTTCGACTCTGGAACGGGTTCATGGAAAGTCACAGCGGATTCAGTGCCACCCAGGTCCAGAACCGTCCCCTGTTCGAAATTTTCCCGGATATCCCTGAGGGTTGGATCCGACGCAAGGTTGAAACCGTGCTCACGCTGAACATGCGAACCTTCACCACCTGGGAACAGCGCCCCCACCCGTTTCCGTTCCGCAACGCGCGCCCGATTACCGGCACTGAAGCCTACATGTACCAGAACATAACCTTCAGTCCCCTGAGCAGCGCTTCCGGTGAAGTGGATCATGTATGTCTACTGGTGTATGACGTGACGGACAGCGCCACCGCAAGACTGCGGATGGAACGCACCAACGCCCGCCTGGAGCAGCAGAGCCAGACCGATGGTCTGACTGGCCTGCTCAACCGCAGTGCGTGGGAATCACTGCTTGCCAGTGAGTTTGAGCGATTCCGCCGCTACCGCAGCGTCGGGACGCTTCTGATGTTCGATATTGATCATTTCAAACCCATCAACGATACCTGGGGGCACCAGGCAGGTGACGATGTCATCAGGGCTATCGCTGCCATGGTCATGGAGCGTCTGAGGCAGACCGACATTGCAGGTCGTTATGGCGGTGAGGAATTTGCCGTCATATTGCCGGAAACGGACCTCGCAGGCGGCGAGATACTGGGGGAGCGGCTACGCCAGTCGATTAGCTCCATGCAGGTAACGACCGAAGCCGGCCTACTTGAATGCTCGGTCAGTCTCGGTGTTGCCCAGGTCACTGATGCCATGAGCGATCACCAGCAGTGGCTGTCGCACGCCGATAAAGCGCTCTATGCAGCCAAGGCGAATGGCCGCAACCAGATCGCTCTCGCCGGCAATCAATAGTCAATCAGCCGTTGGCACCTGCGTAGACCGTGCTCTGCGCCAAATCCAGAAGCTCGCGCAGAGCCACGGAAAACATGGCGTATTCCGGTGCGCTCTGGTTCCGAAACTCTCCCAGAATGCCATGCCAGCGTTCGATCAGCCCGGCATGCTCGTCTGTCCAGGCCTGGAGCATGGTTTCAAGGTCTGCCTTCGCGTTGCGCGAGCGCAGAATGCCGGTGGTCAGGGCGCGCTGCTGCCAGTTCAGGTCCTCACGGAAACTTTCCCGGGCCAGTGCCTCCCAGTGGCTGCGTGGCTCAAGCGCGGATATGGCTTTTGCAAACCAATCGAGTTCCAACTCATCCCCAACCGCGAAATACAGGTGCGCCACCTCCCTGAGGTCAAGCCCCGTCTCTTCCCTGGCATCAATGATACCCAGGCCAGATAGCAGATAGCCGCTGCCGGCCACGACCCCGGCCAGAGCCCCAGGAACGCCCTCACCTGCGAGACGATCACGCTCGTGCTGCCAGGTCTCCGTCGCCCGCTCGCCAATATAGGACGGAAGATCCGCTGCCATGGCATCCAGCCTGGCCTGGAAGCGCTCAATCTGGACAGAAAGGTCAATCTCGCTGCGCCGGTTACGCAGAAGCCAGCGCGTTGCGCGCCGGACAAGGCGCATCAGCTCACTCTGGAGCTCAACCTGGAGGCTGCTCGGGATCTGGTAGTCAAGTGCCTCCACCTGCTGCCACCAGTAATCCAGGCGGAAAATGGTCTTGGCGATCAGGTATGCGCGTGCTATGGAGGGCAGCGTGGCGCCGGTCGACTGCTCAAGTCGTTCCACGAAGGTCATGCCCATATGGTTGACCAGGTCATTGGCCACGCGCGTGGCGATGATTTCACGTCTCAGCTGGTGGCGCTCAAGTTCCTCACTGAAGCGTTCAACCAGCTGCGACGGGAACATCTCGCGGATCATTGACTTGATGCCGGGATCTTCCGGCAGATCGCTGCCGACCAGTACCTGTTTCAGGTCCGCCTTGACTACGGCGATCAACACGGACAGTTCCGGGCGGGTGAGGCCTCGGCCAGCAACCTGGCGCTCACTGAGCGCCTCTTCGTCAGGTAGATTCTCAAGTGTCCGGTCCAGCAGTCCTCGATTTTCATATCGGGTCATTAAGCGCCGGTATTCCTCGAGCCTTGAGGCGCCTTCCGAGTTGGCGATGGAGATCGCCTGAGTCTGGCGATAGTTATTCGCCAGCACCAGCCCCGAAACATCCTCAGTCATGCTGTTCAGGAATTCGTTGCGCTGCTTGAGGGTCAGGTCCCCCTGGGCAACCAGGCGGTTGAGAAGGATCTTCATGTTGACCTCGCGGTCGGAGCAATCAACACCACCGGAATTGTCTATGAAGTCCGTGTTGCAGCGGCCGCCATTAAGTGCAAATTCCACCCGTCCGGCCTGGGACATGCCGAGATTACCGCCTTCACCCACAACCCGACATCCGAGTTCGGCACCATTAACCCTCAGGCCATCGTTAGCCTTGTCGCCAACATCCCCATGGGATTCCTGGCGACTCTTCACAAAGGTGCCAATACCCCCAAGCCAGAGCAGATCGTGCTGCATTCTCAGAAGATGGGAGATCAGCATATTGGGCGGCATGTGGTCGGAACGTGTACCCAGAAGCCGTTTCACCGGTTTGCTCAACGGAATCGACTTGGCCGCCCGGCTGTAAATGCCTCCGCCTTCCGATATCAGCGTTGTGTCATATTCTTCCCAACTCGACTCCGGAAGAGCGAACAGTCGCTCGCGCTCCCGGAAACTAGCCTCGATGTCCGGTTCCGGATCCAGGAAGATGTGCTGGTGATTGAAGGCTGCCACCAGCCGGATTTTGCGGGACAGCAACATGCCATTACCGAAAACGTCCCCGGCCATGTCGCCAATTCCGACAACACTGAACTCATCGGAATCCGTATTCAGCCCCATTTCACGGAAGTGGCGCTCGACCGAGACCCAGGCCCCCTTGGCGGTAATCGCCATTTTCTTATGGTCGTAGCCGTAGCTGCCGCCGGAGGCAAAACCGTCCTCCATCCAGAAGCCGTATTCGTTGGAGATCTCGTTGGCTAGATCCGAGAAAGTAGCGGTTCCCTTATCCGGTGCTACAACCAGATAGTAATCGTCGTCATCGTGACGGATGACACCAGCAGGCGGAACCACTTCACCGTTGATGAAGTTGTCCGTCACGTCCAGAAGTCCGCGGATGAAGCAGCTGTACGCGACTCGGCCGGCAGCCTGGACCTGGTCCCGGTCAGCATCACTGGGGATCTGCTTGGCAACAAAGCCACCCTTGGCGCCCACCGGCACAATCACCGCATTCTTGACCTGCTGAGCCTTCACCAGCCCCAGGATTTCGGTCCGGTAATCCTCAAACCGATCCGACCAGCGCAAACCACCGCGGGCGACCTTGCCGCCGCGCAGGTGAACACCTTCCACCTGGGGAGAATAGACAAAGATCTCATAGACCGGCCTTGGGCGCGGAAGATCTGCCAGCTGGGCAGAGTCAAACTTGAGACTGATGCAGTTGGCGTCACCATTGCT
This sequence comes from Salicola sp. Rm-C-2C1-2, assembly GCF_040196175.1. NCBI lineage: Bacteria > Pseudomonadati > Pseudomonadota > Gammaproteobacteria > Oceanospirillales > Halomonadaceae > Salicola > Salicola sp. Rm-C-2C1-2. Next base: position 24,548 of record NZ_JBEFNF010000010.1, read on the forward strand.
CCCTTGCTGGTAAAAATTGGTTCGGGTTGTGGCCTGCATCAACTCCAGGAATAGCCGCAGCACCCGGTCTTCGCTGAGGTTCGGAACTTCATCCAGAGCACTTCCGAATTCAATCGCAATCTTCTTCTGAGCCGCCTCACACTGGCGCGCGCTCTGGTAACGCTCGGGATTAAAGCGGACATCAAAGAACTGGAGCAGCAGCGATACCAGCTTACCGTGCCGGGACAGAGTACCGGCGATGAAGTTCTGACTGTTACTGATACGGATCTGCTGCATGTAACGGGCATAGGCCCGTAGCAGCCCGATGGAGCGCCAGTCCAGGTAGTCGGCCAGGGCCAGCCGGTTGAAATGGTCATCCTCTGCTTCACCATTCCAGACGCGCGTGAACAACGCCTCGAAAATCGGCCTGATACGCTCAATATCAATGGGCTTGCCGGAACGCGACTGCAGTGCGAAATCATGAATCCAATGAGTGTTCCCCTGGCGATCCGTGATTTCGAACGGGTGCTCACCGATCACCCGGAAACCGATGTTCTCGAACACCGGGATCACATCGGAAAGCGGCAGCTGTTCACGCGGATGGAACAGTTTGAAGTGCAGCGTATTAGCCGTCTCCTCCGGATCCCGGTAAAAGCTCATGGCCATCTGGCCCGTGTCACGGATGCGATCCAGGTACTCCACATCAATCGCGGCCCGCCGCGCGGAGAACATGTCTCTATAGCCGGCTGGGAAGGCGTTCTCATAGCTGGCGGACAGCCGTGTGCCAATCTCCTCACCGTGATGTTCAACCAGAGCTTCGTGCAGGGTGTCCTGCCAGGAGCGCGCCAGTTCCACCAGTTTCTGCTGCAGTTCATCCACCGGCAGAACCCGGTTCTCCTGGGGCTGCACGCGCACCGTAAACTGGGTGCGCGCCAGCACGGATTCAGAGAAATAGGTGGTGAAATCCACACCCTCAGCATCCAGCGCCCGCACTAAGGCGTTCTGCATACTCACCCGCAGCTGGGTCGAGTAAAGCTCACGTGGCACAAACACCAGACAGGTCACAAACTGGCCGTAAACATCCTCGCGCATGAAAAGCCAGATCTTGCGTCGCTCCTGAATATAGAGAATAGCCTTGGCCACATTGAGAAGCTCATCGCCTTCAATCTGGAACAACTGATCCCTAGGATACACCGTCAGGATCTGATCGAGCTCCTTGCCAGCATAATCCTCACGCTGGAAGCCGGACGCATTGAGCACGTATTCAATCTTGCGCCGCAGCAGCGGAATCTCGTCCGGACGCTCCTGGTAGACCCGCGAGGTATACAGGCCGAGGAAACGCCGCTCACCGACCACACGCCCTTCGGAATCCAGTTTCTTGATGGCGATATAATCCGGAAAAGCGGGCCTGTGGATGCGCGAACGCTGGGCAGACTTGCCGAAGATGAAAAGACTGCCGCTGTCGGTCATGGCCTGACGCGTCTGGCGCGGCATGTCTTTCATGCGGATACGACTCGGCCGCTCGTTGTAGGTACGCAGGATTCCCAGCTCGGAATCGGCCACCTGCCGGATCTCGGTACGCCGGTTTTCACGCACGAAGTCGTACTCGTCATAGCCCAGGAAGGTGAAACGGTCGTCCACCAGCCATTCGAGGAATGCTCTGGCCTCGCTGATCTTCTCTGCAGACAGAGTTTTCGGCGGATCCGCCAGCTCTTCCAGGATGGCTTTGGCCTTATCGCGCATGTGCGGGAAATCCGATACCGCGATCCGGACCTCACTCATTACCTGCTCTACATCCGCACGCAGCGTTCGGAGGGCAGTGCTGTCCGAGTGGCGATCCACCTCCATAACGATCAGCGCTTCCTCGCCCGGCTCGAGCGGCTTTTTAACCGCCTCGTTGAGCCGCACCAGACTGCCATTGTCGTCACGCTCCGGGTTCAGAATGGTGTAATGGATTGTGTGGATATTCAGTTCCCGGGAATTGACTTCCATGCGCATAGAGTCAATGAGGAATGGAATATTCGGGTGCAGCACGAACATCACTGTATGGCTGGACTCCCATCCATCCTTCTCCAGATCCGGATTGAAGACCCAGATCCTCGATTCCTGGCCAGCGCCCTGCTGGATGAATTCCCATGCCGACAGTACAGCGCCGTAGGCATCCAGGAAACGCTGCTGTACCAGCTCCTCGAATGGCATGTGCTCAAAATAGCGCTGGGCAAAGTCGCTGATCCGCTCTACCTGGTCTGCCGGAAGACGTTCTCTCAGCGCTGCATCAAGCTTCTGCTCGAATTCAGCCAGTGTGGAGAAGGTTACGTCATGCATGCTGGCATCCTGTCGCTTTGGATAATCTTGATTTCAGCATAGTCAAAACCACGCCTTCTGACCCGCCTGTTTGCGGAAATTCCTTATAGATCCCTTATTCAATTACGATTTGGAAATAACGCGCCTAAACTGGACCTGCATCCCCCTCCGCCGCTTGAGCCGTAACGCCGGGTGCGCGAGGATGTCACTCGGACTTCCCACCCGGACCAGGAGCAGCTGCGCCGTCATGCCGATCTTGCGGATTACCCTGTGCCCTATTGTGCTGCTTGCGACACTGACAGGCTGGAGCAGCGCCGCTCTCGCTGAGCTGACAGCCTCCGCTGGCCCCGAGCGCCTTTACAGCAACGAGCTGATCACTCTGACACTGGAAACTGAAACAGAGCTCGATTTCAGTCTGGGCTCACTGCTGAACCCTGCGGAAATGAAAATACCGCACCCGGATACAACACCGCTAAAAGCGGATTTCCGGATTCTGGACCGCCATCAGCGCATGGCGATCCAGTCCGATAACGGCATCAACGAGGGGAAAGTAACCTGGACCTTCCTTTTGGCCCCTGCAAAAACCGGTAATCTGACAATCCCGGCACTGAGATTCCAGGACATGCAGAGCCGCCCCATCGACGTGACGGTCAGGCCAGGAGTGGCGCCAGCGGCACGCGCTGAGCCCGATGCCAGACTGGATATCAGCCTCAGCGACGACGAGGTCTACGTTCAACAGCAGATCATCATGACCCAGCGGGTCTACTATGAACCACCTCTGGCGCAGGCAAACCTGTCTTCTCCAACAATACTGGACGCCATGGTCAAACCGCTGGGTAAACAGCGCGAGTATAGAGCTGAAAAAAACGGCCGGGAGTGGCAGGTCGTAGAAAGGCGTTTTGTCATCGTCCCCCAGTCCGCGGGCACCATAATCCTTCCCGAGCAACGCTTTGAAGCCCGGAAGCAGACCGAAAGCGGTGACCTGGTACCTGTAATCGCGACCTCTCCAGCCCAGCGCATCCCCGTAAACCCACCGCCGGATTCCTTCAGTGGTGACATCTGGCTTCCCGCAAAAAACCTTGAGCTTACTGAGGAGTGGTCCAAATCACCCGATTCATTACGCGCCGGTGACAGCATCCGCCGGGACATCCACATCCGGGCTGTAGGAGTCGCGCCCGAGTCGCTACCGCGGTTGACCATTAACTACCCCCAGAGCATGCGGGAATATCCCAGACCCTGGAAATCGGACTCACGCCTGATCGGAAACAGTATCGAAGGGCGGCTGCGCAAGCGTGCCAACCTGGTACCGATTGAACCCGGGCGCCTCACACTGCCCGTGGTGCGTATTCCCTGGTGGGACGTACAGGCGGATAAACAGCGTGAGGCGGTTCTAGATGCCCATGAGATGAACGTTGAGCCCGCCGCCGGTGCCGGTGGTAGCGGCAAGCCTGAGAATGGTGAGGACAAAGAGGTCAGCGATGCGATTTCTGATATCAGCCTGTCGCGCCCCGGCAATACCACACTACCGCCGTTGTGGTTCTGGCTGGCGGTGGTCCTCGCTTCGGGATGGCTGATTACCGGCGTCGCATGGTGGCGAACCCGACGAGGCGGCAGCAACACAGTCGCGCTGAGTGCCGAAGAAAGGGCCAACCGTGAGCGCTTCCACGCCCTGTGTGAGCACGCGCGCCGCGGCGAAGCCGATACCCTGACGGTGTTACCGCAGTGGGCCGCAGCACACTTCAACCGCCCGGCGCTACGCACGGTCGGCGATGTCACCGCCTACCTGAATGATCCCCAGCTCACACGGGAACTTGAGGCACTGGAGCGCCATCTTTTTGCCAACCCACAGGACCGCGAGGTCTGGGATGGGGATGATCTGGTCGCCGTTCTGAGGCGGCTGGCCGGCCGCCCCCGTAATGGTGGTTCTTAGCCGTCGGATTCGCCGTTCTGGCTGGCGCTGCCACCTTGCTGAAGGAGATCCTGCGGCACTGGCTCTCCAAGCTCAGAATAGGCGGTCGCCACGCCCTGACGGATGCTGTCCGCCTGAGGATGGTTCGGGGCGAGCTCAAGGATACGCTCCCAGTAATCAAGCGCCGTGCGATAATCGCCATTGCGGAAGGCCTCGACGCCGAGAAGCCCGAGGCTGTTCACCTCATCCGGATTGTCCTCGCGGGCACGGCTGATGGCAGTCTCAACCTCATCAGTCATCCGCCCTTGGTTGGCCATGAAAAGCGCCTGGGCGCGTAGCCCAAGGGCACTGGCCGGACTGCCTTCACCCGCACGCTCAATGGCGCGTGCCAGCTCGCCGTAAGCTCCGGCAGCATCCCGGAAGCGCTCCAGCTGCATATAGCTACGCCCCAGCATGGCCCAGCCTTCCGGGTTGTCCGGATCAGCCTCCAACCGCGTCTCAAGCCGCTGAACCATGGCATCCACGTCCGCCGCATCCATGCCGTCCTGCATCATCTGCTGGCGCTCGCGGAACTGCGCCACATCATCGCTGGCCCCAAGTGAATCATAGAGCACAAAAGCGGCGACCGGCAGGGCCAGAACAAGAACCAGCGTTGTCACCACAATTCCACGGCGCCCTCCGGGCCCGCCCTCGACGCTTTCAGCCTCTTCGGACTCCACGTCCCGTAGAAGCCGCATCTCCAGTTCGTCTTTCAGGGACTCAAACCCGGATTCATCCAGAATGCCCTCGTCCCGCTCCTGTTCAAGTTCCTTCAGACGGGAGCGATAGGCCTCCAGGTTCTGCTCGCGATATCGTACCGCCGGCCTTAAGCGGCGGGCGAAAAGCATCGGGTAGATAACGAATACCAGCGCCAGGATGATCAGCAGGATGACAGCAAGCCAGAAATTCAGGGGCATGGATGCTCACTCAGGATTGGATTCATTCATTACGCAGCCACTGCTCAGCGCGGCGACGCTCTTCTTCGGAAAGTTCGGAGCTCTCGATCTGCCTGCGCGCGCGATTCCGCGCTACCAGCAGAAGCACCACGCCTATACCGATCACGAGCGCCACAAAGGGCCCGATCCAAAGAGCCCAGGTCCGAGGTGCGAACTCCGGCCTGTAGCTCACATAGCTGCCGAAGCGGTCGATCATGGCCTGCCGGATCGCCTCATCCGTAGCACCCTCCTGCATCATTCGCCGCACTCGCTCGCGCATATCTTCGGAAATGGGGGCTCCGGATTCAGCAATGGACTCGTTCTGGCATTTGGGGCAGCGGAGCTCGCGTGTCAATTCGCTGAAACGTTCACGCAGCTCCGGGTCCTCAAAACGCTCCTGAGCCATGCCCGGCGCGGCAACAACGAGCAGCGCCAGCAACAACAGGACGACTTCAGCCGTCTTTACGGTATCGTTCATAGAGCGGCTCAAAATCGGACTCCCAGACGTCTTGATCCACCACGCCCACATGACGGTGGCGGACGATGCCGTCGGCATCGATCAGATAGGTTTCCGGCGCCCCATAGACACCCAGATCAAACCCAAGGCTGCCTTCCGGGTCGTAGATCACCTGGGTGTAGGGATCACCGCGCTCCGCCAGCCATTCCAGGGCCGCACCACGCTCATCCTTGTAGTTGAGGCCAACAATAGGAACCCCCTGCTTCGCAAGCCGGTTGAGGTGAGGATGCTCCACGCGGCAGGCCGCACACCAGGTGGCCCAGACATTCAGAAGCTGAACTTTTCCCTTCAGCATCTGTGGCCCGGCAGGTGCTTTGGAATCGTGCAGCACGGGCAACTCAAAAGATGGCACCTCACGGCCTACCAGAGCGGAATCAAGTTCGCTGGGATCTTCGCCGAGCCCCCAGTAAAGCACCACTCCCAGCGTGACTGCCAGGACCAACGGTAGAAAAAGCCAGACCCGGTTCACGATGACGCTCCTTCAGCCAGAGGCCCACTCGCTCTGGGTTTCTCAGCCATGGTAACCGTCTGGCGCTGACGGACGCGGTAGCGCCGGTCACTGACCGCAAAGGCTCCGCCCAACGCCATGAGCAAAGCACCCCCCCAGATCCAGCGCACCATGGGCTTATACTGGATGCGCACGCTCCAGGCTGTCTGCCCTTCCACATTCTCACCGAGCGCCACAAAAAGGTCTTTGAGAACGCCAGGGCTGATCCCGGCGTTGGTCATCACACTACTACGTACCGGGTAATGGCGTTTCTCCGGAAACACCGTCGTGACCAGCTCACCATCCCGATAGATGTCAAAGGTCGCCTGCTGGGCGGTGAAGTTCGGCCCCTCACGTTCTCTCAAATCTGCGAAGTGCCATTCGTAACCCGCAATCTCCAGCCGGTCCCCCGGAGCCATCCGCCGGTCCTGCTCCACCCCGTGGAGCGACACCATAGTGGCGCCGGCAATCGAAACCGCCAGGCCAACATGCCCCAGAACCATACCGTTATAGCTGCGCGACAACTTTCGCAGACCATGCAGGCGCCCATTGCGGCTCGCTGTCTTGTCCCAGACATCCCTCAGGGTTGCAAAAGCCACCCAGGCGGCAACCAACAGCCCAACAAAGCTCAAGACATGGAACTCACCCACCATCAGCAACGGTGTGATCAGCGCAACAACCACGCTCAGCACTGCTGGTACCATCAGCTTGCGCAACACCATATTCACTGGTGTGCGCTTCCAGCGGGTGACAACACCGAAACCCAGGATAACCCCCGTCATCAGGGCAATAGGGACGAAGGTGATGTTGAAATAGGGTTCGCCCACGGAAAGCGTGCCGCCTCCCATGTAATCCAGGATCAACGGAAAAATGGTCCCAAGCAGCACCACGAACGTGGCGACCACCAGAAAGACGTTATTCATCAGCAGCAATGCTTCACGCGAGAACAGCGTGAACCCGGTACGGCCCTGAACAGCAGGCGCACGGATGGCGTAAAGCGCCAGCGAGCCGACCACGGTCACTGAAAGCATCATCAGTATGAAGAACCCGCGCTCAGGATCCGTGGCAAAGGCGTGAACCGACGTAAGCACACCGGAACGCACCAGGAAGGTGCCCAGTATGCTGAGCGCGAAGGTCATGATCGCCAACAGCACAGTCCAGCTTTTGAACACACCGCGCTTTTCGGTAACCGCCAGTGAATGGATCAGAGCCGTGCCCACCAGCCAGGGCATGAAAGAAGCGTTCTCGACCGGATCCCAGAACCACCAACCGCCCCAGCCCAGCTCATAGTAAGCCCACCAGCTGCCCAGGGCGATGCCCAGTGTCAGAAAAGCCCACGCTACAGTGGTCCAGGGTCGGGACCAGCGGGCCCAAACCGCGTCCAGCCGCCCGCCAAGCAGCGAAGCGATGGCGAAGGCGAAAACGACTGAAAAACCAACGTACCCCATATAGAGCATGGGCGGGTGCACAATGAGGCCGAAGTCCTGCAGCAGGGGATTCAGGTCGGCACCGTCCTGAGGCACGTTCGGCAGCATGCGCTCAAAAGGGTTCGAGGTAAGCAGCGTGAACAGCATGAAGCCGACACCGATCAGCCCCATGATGGACAGCACCCGGGCCCGCATCTCATCCGGCAGGTTGCGACTGAAAAGCGCCACTGCCAGCGTCCAGGCCCCCAGAATCAGCACCCACAGGAGCATGGAGCCCTCGTGTCCGCCCCAGACAGCGCTGAACTTGTAGTACCAGGGCAGCATGCTGTTGCTGTTGTTGGCGACATAGCCCACGGAGAAGTCATCCACCATGAAGGACCAGGTGAGGCAGGCGTAGCTCAGCACCAGCATCACAAACATGCCCGCCACCAACGGGCGGTCGAACGCCATCAGGCCCGGATGACGGATGGTGGCTCCCGTCATGGGGACTACGACCAGCGCCACTGCCAGCAGCAGTGCCAGGATCAGCGCGAAATTACCAAGTTCAGGAACCATCATCTCTCCTGCGTCAGAGTCGCTACCACCAGCACCTCAGGTACCGGTGTTGCCATTACCGTGATCCACACCTTCAGCCGGATAATCACCCCCTTCCTTCAGGCGGCCGGAGGCCTCCAGAGCCTCCTTGACCTCAGGGGGCATGTAATCCTCGTCATGTTTCGCCAGCACCTGGTCCGCTGTAAGCAGTCCATCCGCGTTCAATTTGCCCAGCGCAACCACGCCCTGACCCTCCCGGAACAGATCCGGCAGGATACCTTTGTATTCCACTGGCACCCGCCCCTGGTTATCGGTGATGACAAAACGGACCTTCAGCGAGTCCGGATCGCGTTCCAGACTGCCCTCCGCCACAAGACCACCGGCGCGGATACGCTGCTGCACTGGTGCTTTGCCGGTATCAATCTCAGCCGGGCTGTAGAAAAGGTTCATGTTCTCCTGCAGAGCCACCAGCGCCAGTGATACAGCCACGGCAAAGCCCGCGAACAGCACGAGAATGATGGTCAGACGGCGTTTACGAACCGGATGCATCGTGTTTTTTTCCTCCACTGCCTTGACGATGGGCCTCACTGCGCATGAGGCGTCGATGATGGCTGATGACCTGGCGACGCTGGATCACCGTAGCCAGGATGAGCGCCAGGATCACCAGAATGAAAGCCCCGTAGCTGACCCATACGTAGAACCCATGTCCGCCCATACTGATCAGTGCCTGGAATGAATCGAACTGCATATAACCTCCAAGCCGTCCTATTGTGCCAGAACCCACTCCCGAACCCAGCGGGCACGGCGCTCTCTGAGCAGAATGTCATTCCGCATGCGCCAGAGGATCAGCCAGGCCACCAGAAGATGGAAGCCCAACAGGCATATCAGCAATGGCGCCCACATGCTGACCGGCATCGACGGGGCCTCGGTAACCTTGATGGTCGCTGGCTGGTGCAGCGTGTTCCACCACTCCACTGAGTACTTGATGATGGGAATATTGACCACACCCACAATCACCAGAATGGCGCTGGCCCGAGCTCTTATATCGGGATCCTCCATGGCTCCGCGCAACGCCATGACCCCCAGATACAGAAACAGAAGCAGGAGCATGGAGGTCAGCCGCGCATCCCAGATCCACCAGGTTCCCCAGGTAGGCTTGCCCCAGACAGCACCGGTAAGCAACGCCAGGAAAGTCATGCCAGCACCTACGGTGGTAGCAGAAGCAATGAAGGTATCCGCCATCTTCATACGCCAGACCAACCCCACCAAACCAGCCACGGCCATGGCCACATAAAGCGACTGGCCCAGATACGCTGCGGGCACGTGGATGAAGATGATGCGATAACTGTCACCCTGCTGGTAGTCCGCCGGCGCGAACAGCAATCCCCATACCACTCCCACGCTAAGTACAACCAGCGCCAACCATCCGAGCCAGGGCATCAACCGGCCCGCGATGCCGAAGAACCACTTGGGAGAACCCAGCTTGTGAAACCATTGCCACATGTGGCGATCCTCAGTTCATGTCATCCATTGGAAACGCTGATACGCAGCGCTCCGGCGATGGCCAGCGGCGCCAGCACCACCGCCAGCGACAGCATGGCGCCGAGCAACGCCAAATGCCCGGTGATGGGCGCGCCCTCCGCTGCCGCCGTCACCGCCCCGGTGCCGAATATCAGCACCGGAACATAGAAAGGGGTCATTATCAGAACAAGCAGCACACCGCTGCCGCGCAGACTCACAGTCAGTGCGGCACCAATGGCCCCGACAAGCACAAGGATGGGCGTTCCTGCGAGCAGTGTCAGCACCAGGACCATCCCGGTGGCAGCTGGGAGATGCAGCATAACGCCCAGTACCGGTACCAGCAGTATCAGCGGCAGCACCGTCGTGACCCATACGGCGGCCACGCGGGCCAAGGCCAGCAGCGCCAGCGGCTGAGGCGACAGCACCCATTGTTCCAGATGCCCATCCGCATAGTCATTGCGGAACAACAAGTTCAGCGACAGCAGGATGGCCAGCAATGCCGCCACCCAGATGATCCCCGGGCCGGCCTGGCGCAGGAACTCCGGTTCCGGGCTTACCCCCAGCGGAAACAGCGATACGATCAGAACAAAGAACACCAGCGGATTGATCAGATCCTGGCGGTTGCGGAACGCGACGAGCCACTCCCGGCGCACCGTCTCAAAAGCGGCCCGCAGCCAGCCTTCTTCCCCAGCCGCAAAATGCACCGATACACGCGACTCAGACCGCATCATGGTCCTCTTCCAGCATCAGTGTGCGCACATCCCTCAGCCCCAGCGGATGGTGAGTGGTCAGAATCACAGCACCGCCCGCACGCACGCGGTTACTGAGCAGTGCCTCGAGTTGTCCCACTGCTTCGCGGTCAACGGCGGTAAATGCCTCATCCAGGATCCACAGCGGCGCACTCGATAGATACAGGCGAGCCAGCGCCACCCGCCGCTGCTGCCCCGCAGAAAGCTGTGCCGCCGGGAGGTCCTCATAGCCGGCCAGCCCTGCGTCTACCAGCGCCGCCATTACCTGTTCCGGGTCGGTAGGCGCACGCATGGCCTGCCATCCGGCCAGGTTCTCAAAGGCGGTCAGCGAAGGTGAAACACCGGCACTGTGACCGAGAAAAAGCAGATTCGCCTGATACTGAGCCCTGACCCGGTGCACCGGTTCGCCCCGCCAGAGGAGCTCCCCTTGGAAAGCTGGATTGAGTCCAGCCAGGATACGCAGAAGGGTTGTCTTGCCCGCGCCGTTGGGTCCGGCAATCCGCCAGAGATCGCCGGGTCCAACCGTCAATTCAAGACCGCTGAACAGCGGGCGGTCATCACGTTCACAGTGGATCTGCCGGGCTTCGAGCAGGGTACTGGTCATTGTCTATCCGGCCGGTGGGGTCTGCGGGTTGGGTCTACCCCCGGCGCGAGCCTATTATATAGAAAACGCTCGGCGTTTGCCGCCATGAATGGCAACGGGGATACCGTCTTGAAAGTGCCTGTTCTTTCGCTGATGACACGTACTGACAGCGGTCAGACCACAGGAGCCGACAGCTCCCGTCTGGCCGCCCAGCTTGAGCGAGCCGGGCTGCGTGAGGGCGAACCCAGGCTCGCCCGCGTGCTTAACGCGGACGGCGGCGGGCGCCCGGCCGGCGACGGTGTCCGGGCCATGCCCGGCACTAGGCTGTTGCTGGAGGTGGGCGGGCAACGCCTCCCTGTACGCAGCGATCGCTCCCTGGATACAGGCACCATGGTCAAGGTCATGCGCGCGGGCAACGAGCTGCGCCTTATGGAGAGCCTGGATCAGCCCTCACGCAGCACCCTGAGCCAGTCCCTGGCCAACCGCATTCCCTTCCAGCAGAATCTCGGGCAGGGTCTGAACCGTCTTGCGGCCCAAGCGAATGATCCTGGCCTGCCTCAGCAGATCCGCCAGGGACTGGTGCAACTGACCCGCCTCATGCCGGCCACGCCCGCTGCTCAGCCCGCCACTGGCGGCTTACAGGCGAATGCTGCCTTACCCATTACTGGAACTGGAGCGACATCCACCACATCCCTTGGGGCAAATCCGACCCAGGACTCCGGCATGAGCCTGGACCGGATGAGCGGTGCGCAGATCCGCAAATGGATCAGCCAAAGCGGCCTGTTCCGGGAAACATCCATGGTGCAGCAATCCGCATCACCAGCCGGCACTAATGCCAACCAACCTCAGACCGACCTCAAGAGCCAGCTCATCCAGCTTGCCGCTCAGCTTCTGCCAAAGGTGACTGGTAAACCCGCGAGCGAAAGCAACACCAGCCTGCACGGCCTGATCAGCCGGCTCGAGCCCATGACGAAAACATCCGCCGACGACCTCAGTGCCCTGCGTTTTCCAACGCCACCGTCCACCACTGCTACCAGCAGTACCAGTACAGCGACCGGCGGCAATACCAGCAGTTCCATGGGCGCAGGCGAAATGCTCCGGCTTCTCGCCGGAATGATCAACCGCCTGACCGTCAACCAGCTTCACTCACAGGCAGCCAGCGCCGGGACTGAGGCCAATGCGCCCAACCAGACCTGGATTCTGGAGCTCCCCTGGGTTACCGGCAGTCAGGAGGTCCGGATTATGCAGGGACGACTGGAGGAATACGGCCCAGATGACCCAGATGCGAACGAGGGGGAAGAACGCCCAAGCCGAGAGCGTGAATGGCAGCTGACCTTGGCCCTGTCGTTTGACACCACCGGCCCGCTGTATTTTGAAATCAACCTGCGGGGGCGCCAACTCCGGACCCAGATCTGGGCCGAGCACCCGGCAACCGTCGACCTGATTGAGGCTACTCGAGGGCGGCTGGAAACAGCGCTTGCACAACTGGATCTGGACGTCATCCCGGTGGAGTGCAGAGAAGGTCAGCCACCAGCCCGGGTTACGCGACTCACCCAGCAACTGGTGGATGAACATGCCTGAGAACAGCGATCATGGAGCCGCCATTGCGCTGACCTATGACGGCGAGAACGCACCCACTGTTGCGGCTACCGGGCAGAATGAACTTGCCCATGAAATGATCCGAATCGCAGAAGAGAATGGCGTGCCTCTCTACGAAGATCCCGATCTGGCAGCGCTGCTCAGCCGACTGGATCTGGGGGAATCGATTCCCGAAACGCTCTACCAGATCATTGCTGAGGTTCTCGCCTACAGTTTTTACTTGCAGGGCTTCACACCTGACGACTTCCGGGATGCTGACAGGGAGCGCTAGACCACCTCATCGGTCTGGGACTGGTCTTGCTTACTACCACGCCTTTGCCCCTGACGCAGTGCCGAGACCAGCTCTGCCTCCGGTCGTGAAATGCCACAGGAATTCATCAGGTCCTCAGTGCCAGCACCCAGCTCGACCAGCTTGGAGGCTTCGTCATAGGGAACGCGCAGAGGGTCATTCAGGCGCATCTCCTCCAGTGCGCCACTGAGGCGGTGCAGGGACTGCTCGCACGCCACCAGGCGTCGTCCGACCCCCATACTGCCGCTACTTACCGCGTGAAGCTCCCTGCCCAGATCATCGCAACGCTGACGCCAGTGCGCCTCCATGCGGTTCATTCGAACCCGATTGGCGATGCCCTGCGCCGCCACCAGGGCAATAGCCAGGGCTGTAATGCCCCATGGAAGAAGGGTGTCGATCGTGTCCATATCAGCCTCCTGTCGCTGACCCGCTAGAGCGACTCGATTTCGGCCCATTCCTCGTCAGTCAGCATCTTTTCGAAAGCCACCAGAATCACAAGCTCACCCTCACGGTTGCAGACCCCGTGAATGAAGCGGGCACTTTCCTCATTGCCCACATTGGGCGCGCTCTCAATCTCGCTCTGGCGGATGTAGATCACCTCTGCAACCGCATCCACCATGATGCCGATAACCTGTTCCTCGGCCTCAAGCACCACAATGCGTGTTGAATCCGTCACCTCGCCGTCCGGCAAGCCGAAGCGGCGTCGGGTATCGATTACCGTCACCACGTTGCCGCGCAGATTGATGATACCGAGCACGTAATCCGGTGCCCCGGGAACCGGCGCAATTTCGGTGTATCGCAACACCTCCTGGATCTGCATCACGTTGAGCCCGTAGGTCTCGTCCGCGAGCCGGAACGTCACGTACTGCAAAACCGGGTCATCGCTGCTCTGCTGGGCCGCGTTTTGAATGCTCTGGGTCGCCATATCCGCCTCTCTGTCCGGGCAACTGTCAATATTTCATCAATGAGCACCCTGCACTATAGAACATAGCACAAACTGTGCCACTCACTGAGCCGCTAGCGGTCCAGCTCCGGGTTGCGTTCGGTTTCCGCCTTCTGCAGCAGAGCCGCCAAGCATGAAACGTCCAACAGGGCACACATCTCCTTTTTGATGGTGCCCGCCAGCCACTGCCGACGGCCACCCTCACTACGCCATTTCACCTCATCTGGCTGGACGAGGAAAGACTGGGCGACTTCATCGCAGGCCAGCCCCCAAGCACTATCTCCAAGCTGTATCACGAACTGGTATTGCTTCTGGAATTCATCACGATAGCGTTCCGGCATCACCCAGCGAGCAGTATCGGCAACACGTATGGTGTGATCGCCAACCCGCAGCAACCCCAGAAACCAATCCGGCCGCCCGAAAAGGGGCGTAAGCTCGCGCTCAAGGCGATGGACCTGGCCCAGAAGCACCAGCGGCACTGCCAGCTGCAGACCCGCCACCCGGAAAATGAGGCACTCAAAGCCTTCTTGAGCCCAAGGCGGCCGACCATTACGCCAGGTGCCCGACTCAACTTCCGGCGTGGCACCCGATTCGGTACTCACCGGCGCGACCGAACCATATTCCCTTTCAGGTTCTTTAATAGGCTCGGGTTCGGGCTCGGGCTCGGGCTCGGGTTCGGGCTCGGGCTCGGGCTCGGGTTCGGGCTCGGGCTCGGGATCCGGCTGCGACCACGCCGCCTGCTCCAAGCTCTGGATTGCCGGGCTTACTAGCCCCTGATTCAGGGTCGGCTTTTCCGCTTCTGCAAGAGGACGCGAGGCCGAATGGTCCTGGCGGGAACGCATCCAGCGCGGCGCGGCCCCCCCACTGGGTCGATCATCATCCCCTGCCCAGGGACTGCCATCCCCGGCGGACAAAAGCTCGTCAAGGTAATCGCCAATGATGGAATCCGGCTTGTTATCGCCATGTCCTGCCACTGTCCGGTCTCCTCCGCGGCTCTACCGCGCCTCTGCAGTCTGACGGCTGCGCCCGTCATCACCAAGCTTGGCCTGCAGATCGGAAAGCAGACGACGATACGCACGGATCCCCTGAGAGTCCTGGGAAACAGCAGTCGGTACCAGACCTTTCTGACTGGCATCGCGTAAACGCGTATCCACCGGAATGGCGAACCGCCAAAGTTCGTCCCCATAATCGCGCCGCAATTGATTCAGACTCTGGACCGAGGCCTGGGTCCGGCGGTCGTACATGGTGGGAATAATGGTATAGCTGAGATCGTTTTTCTGACTCTTCATCACCATCTGCAGGGTATGCAGCATCCGGTCCAGCCCCTTTAGCGCCAGAGGTTCAGTCTGAACCGGCATCAGAAGATGCTGCGCCGCCGCCAGTGCATTGATCATCAGCACCCCGAGCGAGGGAGAATTGTCCAGAAGAACATAATCGTAATCATCCCAGAGCGTCGACAGGGAGCGCGAGATCACCAGCCCCATACCCGCAACTCCAACACTGCGGCGTTCGAGCGTGGCCAGGGCGCTGGAGGCTGGCAGCAGATGCAGCCCCTGGTGACCTGTTTCAATAATTAGCTGTGCCGGCAGCCCTGGTGGCACCTTGCCCTCGTGCTGGAAAAGATCATAGACCGAATGCTCAATAGCATCTGGATCATGCCCGAAGTAGGCGGTCACCGAACCGTGGGGATCAAGATCCACCATCAGTACCCTATGCCCCGCATCCGCGAGCAAACCACCAAGAGCCACCACGGTGGAGGTCTTGCCAACGCCACCTTTCTGATTAGCCACTGTCCAGATTCGCACCCTCGACCCTCCTGATATTCATGGGCCTTACGCCGGCCAGCCCTTGCCACCGCAAGCGTCTGTCGGCGGCCCTGTGCCGGCGGCACCCATGGCGCGGGCTGCACCGCCGCCCGATTGACAGCTGTCGGAAAGGAAGCAGTTTCCATGCCACAATTACCGCTGCCCTGGCGTTGCCGGAATGCTTTGTCCCGCGCCAATAACAAGCGTTACCCGCCGATTGCGCGCCCGCCCGCGCTCGGTATCATTGCGCGCCACCGGCTGCTTGTCGCCGTAACCGAGCGCAGCAAGCCGTTCGCCGTTGATACCGCTGTCTTCGAGCAGTCGCACCACGGCGCCCGCCCGCGCCGCAGACAATTCCCAGTTGGAAGGGAAGCGCCCGGTGCTGATCGGTAGATTATCCGTGTGTCCCTCCACCACAATCGCATTA
Organism: Salicola sp. Rm-C-2C1-2; assembly: GCF_040196175.1. Classification (NCBI taxonomy): domain Bacteria; kingdom Pseudomonadati; phylum Pseudomonadota; class Gammaproteobacteria; order Oceanospirillales; family Halomonadaceae; genus Salicola; species Salicola sp. Rm-C-2C1-2. Next base: position 40,595 of record NZ_JBEFNF010000010.1, read on the forward strand.
TCACCTGAAGCCAATACGCCGGCGATACGCATAAGTGCGGTCTGCGCTTCCGGTCCTGGCAGTACGCCGCCACTGCGGAAAACCAGGTCACCCGGTAGCGTCACTTCCATCCATTCGGCCCCCTCACGAAAACGGACCTGATCAGCACCCACCAGCCCTTCCAGTGCCTGGCCCAGCTCTTCTCGGAGTCGTTGATCGGAAAAGTGCGGCGCACCAGTGCCCGACCCCCCTGAAGCCGTGATTGGTTCGCCGACGGGGATGGGATTGATCGTACGTGGTGTCCCCGTGAAGACACCCTGAACCGCCTCGGAAAGCCGCCGGACCTGATCCTGCTCAGCGGCGGAGATGGCATAGAGGAAGACAAAGAAACCGAAAAGCACGGTTACGAAATCGGCATAGGACACCAGCCAGCGGTCGTTACTCGGGCCCTCGCTGTCACTGTGGCGGCGTCTCATGATCGGCTCCTCAGCGGTGCATGAAGCCCTGCAGCCGCATCTCGATGGTATTGGGATTTTCGCCTTCCAGCACCCCCAGTAGTCCGTCGATCATCATTTCCTGATAGCGACTGCGGTAGTGAACCAGGCTCCGGAGTTTGCTTGCTACCGGAAAGCACAGCAGGTTCGCCACGGCAATGCCGTAGATGGTGGCGACGAAAGCAGTGGCGATGCCAGTTCCCACCTGAGCCGGGTCCTCCAGGTTTGTCATCACCTGAATCAGGCCCATAACGGCCCCGATGATGCCAATGGTGGGCGCATAGCCGCCCATGGATTCAAAAACACGGGCCGCTTCCAGATCACCCTGTTCCCGGGATTCGAGATCGGTCTCCAGCATCGAACGGATGGTTTTGGGCTCCAGCCCATCAACGAGCAATTGCAGCCCTTTGCGTGCAAAGGATTCGGTTTCCTGCTCTGCCGCCGATTCAAGCCCGAGAATCCCGTCCTTGCGCGACTTCATACTCCAACCAACCACCTTTTCGACACCGTCGCGCATGCTGATATCCGGCGGCGAAAACACCCATCGCAACAGAACCACGGCGCGGCGCAAGACCGTGCTCGGGGTCTGTAAGGTAATAGCTGCCAGTGTTCCGCCAATAACAATCACCACCGCAGGCAGGTTAATCAGCGAGCTGGGGGTACCGCCTTCGAGAATAGTACCTCCGAGAAGCGCGGCAAATGCGAGTATAACCCCCAGAAAACTGAGCGGATCCATCAGGTGACCCCTTCGCTCAGCCGGCTCCCGATCCGGTCCAGCGGCAACACCTCATCGGTCAGCCCCGCCTTCGCCACTGCCATGGGCATGCCATAGATCACCGAGGTTTTCTCATCCTGGGACCAGACGGCAGAACCAGACTGTTTCATCAGGCGACAGCCCTCCTTGCCATCAGCCCCCATCCCCGTAAGGATCACAGCAAGAGTCTTGCCGGGAAAACTGCGGGCGATAGACCCGAAGGTAACGTCCACGCAGGGGCGGTAGTTGACCCGGCCGTCATCCGGAATCACCCGGATCCGGCTGGATCCCCCTTTCTTCTCCACCAGCATCTGCTGGCCACCTGGTGCCAGCAGTGCCACGCCCGGTTCCAGCACATCACCATCCGTAGCCTGGCGCACTCGGATGCGGCAGAGCTTATCCAGCCGCTCCGCAAACGCCAGTGTAAAACTGGCCGGCATATGCTGGACCAGGATAATGGGCGCCGGGAAATTGGCGGGGAGTTCAGCCAGCACTTTCTGAAGGGCGATGGGTCCGCCGGTCGACGTGCCAATAGCTACAACGTCATAGTGTCGGGCAGCGGAGCGTCGTGACGCACTTCCGCTGGTAGCAGTCGAACTTTCGGCTGGCTCAGTCGCCGTCGTACCCGACTGTTGCGGCTCGGACCGTTGCCGGCGCTCCGGTGTGGCCGGGCGCGAGGGCTCCCGCTGTGGAGCCGGGCTTGATGAGGCCCGGCTTCCCCCCGAGGCTGGCGCCGGTGCCCCGGAACCACCAGCGCCTCCACGCGCGGGGTGACTGCGTGCCACTTCGAGGAGACGCTTCCGCAGTATCTCCTGCAGCCGGCTGGAAGAGCGTGCAATCTCTTCAAAATTCTTCGGCAGGAAATCCACGGCCCCGGCTTCAAGCGCATCAAGCGTGACGCGGGCGCCCTCATAGGTAAGCGAAGAGAACATCAGAACCGGTGTCGGACGGCTCTCCATGATCTTACGCACCGCAGTGATGCCGTCCATGACCGGCATCTCGTAGTCCATGGTGACCACGTCCGGGCGGTGTTTCTCAACCAGGTTCAACGCTTCCTGGCCGTTGCTGGCGGTTGCCACAACCTTCAGTTCGCCAGTAGCAGCGAGGATCTCCGTCAAACGTTTGCGGAAAAACCCGGAATCATCAACAACAAGGACGGAAACCGTCATCCAAGACTCCAATCACAGGGGTCCGGCCCGCGGTACCGCGGTTCCGATGACGCGGACCGGTTATCAGGCGTAATGCTGGAGGAGGCTGGGCACGTCCAGAATCAGAGCAATGGTGCCATCCCCAGTGATGGTGGCCCCGGCCATGCCCGCTGTTCCCTGGAGCATCTTGCCTAACGGCTTGATAACCACCTCCTCCTGGCCGACCAGCTGGTCAACCACAAAGCCCACGCGCTTGGTGCCAACCGCAACCACCACCACATGCGCATCCGTATCATCAGTCTCAACCGTCGCACCTTCAACCAGCCATTTCTTAATGTAGAACAGCGGGTAAACGTGATCCCGCACAACAATGCACTCCCGCCCGTCCACAATGTTCTTCTTGCTCAGGTCCAGATGGAAAATCTCCACCACGTTCACCAACGGCAGAGCAAACGGCTGTTCCTCCAGCTTCACCATAAGGGTTGGCATGATCGCGAGCGTCAGCGGCACCTTGATCACAATGCGCGACCCTCGCCCCAGCTCCGAATCAATATCAATGGAGCCATTGAGCTGATTGATCTTGGTCTTGACCACATCCATGCCAACGCCACGACCGGAAACATCAGAAATCTCGGTATTGGTGGAGAATCCCGGTGCGAAAATGAGCTGGTAGCATTCGCTCTGGGTCAGGCGATCAGCGGCTTCCTGCTCGTAAACGCCCTTCTCCACCGCCTTGCGGCGCAGCTTCTCGGGATCCATGCCGCCACCGTCATCTTCAATGACAAGCTGGATGTGATCGCCCTCCTGCTCAGCGGAAAGCGCAACACGCCCGACACGTGGCTTACCAGTACGCTCGCGTTCGTCCGGCATTTCAATGCCATGGTCAACGGCGTTGCGGACCAGGTGGACCAGCGGGTCGGATAACGCCTCGACAAGGTTTTTGTCGAGATCGGTCTCCTCACCACTCATGCTCAGGTTGACTTCCTTCTCCAGGCTGCGCGCAAGATCCCGAACCACCCGCGGAAAGCGGCCAAATACCTTCTTGATCGGCTGCATCCGTGTCTGCATGACGGAAGATTGCAGGTCGCCAGTAACCACATCCAGGTTGGAAACCGTTTTTTGAACGCGCCCGTCCTCGAGCTCGTCACTGAGGCGCTTGAGTCGATTACGGATGAGAACCAGCTCACCCACCATGTTCATGATGTCATCCAGGCGCCGGGTATCCACCCTCACGGTGGACTCAGCGGCCGCAGCGGCCTGATCCTTACCGCCACCGCCAGAGGCAGCCTTATCTTCACCTCCTTTACGACCGCCACCGGAACCACCACCGCCAGCTCCGGATTGATTCGTGGCAGGGGTCGGCTGAGCGGCTGATTCCTGCTCAGGTACCGGGGCGGATTCAACCGGCGCTGCTTCACTTTCTTCGGCTACCGACTCCTGAGTGTCTTCAGTCCCCCCACCGCCAGCCGTTTCCGCAGTGTCCGGCTTGAACTGTCCGGGACCGTGAAGTTCATCCAGCAGAGACTCAAATTCATCCTCGGAGATTTCCTCATCATCCGATGAGGTTTCATCATCGCCCTTACCTTCGCCAGACGCAACGGCGGAGCCAGCTCCCTGGTTATCGCCGTTCACAGCATCGGGATCCGGCGGTGCTCCGGCGTGCTGGCCCTCTCCATGGAGCTGATCGAGCAATGCCTCGAATTCATCCTCTGAAATCTCGTCGTCATCGCCAGACCCGGATTCTGCCGTCCCGCTCGCTTCTCCGCCAGCTTGAGGCGCGGGTGCATCGTCATCCTTAGGATCAATCGCATCCAGCAGCTGCTCGAATTCGTCGTCAGTAATATCCCCTTCCTGACCACTGTCATGTTCCGCTGTCTCTTCGGAAGCTACAGCGCCCCCAGCCGAAGGCGCTTCGGCGGCACTGTCACTGCTGTCGTCTTGGCTTTCCGGCTTGGCCAGGCGTGCAAGCTGCTCCAGAAGCTGGGGGTCAGCAGGGGTCGGCGCCTCGCGCCTGCGGACCTCGTCAAACTGGGTATTGACGACGTCCAACGCCCGCAGCACCACATCCATAAGATTCGAGTCAACCGTGCGCCCACCGTTACGCAGCGTGTCGAAAACGTTCTCGGCCTTATGGCAACAATCAACCAGCGCATCAAGCTGCATGAAGCCAGCACCGCCTTTAACGGTATGAAACCCCCGAAAGATGGCATTGAGCAGGTCCATGTCATCAGGGTTATTTTCGAGCTCAACCAACTGCTCGGAGAGCTGCTCGAGTATTTCACCGGACTCAACCAGAAAGTCCTGGAGGATCTCTTCGTCCGCGTCCAACGCCATGCAACGTCTCCTTAAAAGCCGAGACTGGACAGCAGGTCGTCAACCTCGTCCTGTCCGGAAACCACATCCTGCTGCGAGTCGTCGATCTGGGGACCCTCGCCCTTGCTGCTCGCTTCACCTTCCTGGCTGCTATCGCCGTCGTCATGAACCACGCCGGCAATCCTGTCCACGTCACTGGCCATAACCATCAACTTGACCAGATGGTCTTCAACCTCTTTCACCAGCGAAGTCACACGCTGGATAACCTGTCCGGTAATATCCTGAAAGTCCTGCGCCAACAGGATTTCAGAGAGATTACCGTGCAACCGATCCGAATCCGAAACAATGCGATCCAGAAAAGCATCGATCCGGCGATACAGCTCGCGAAACTCGGAAGGTTTCATCTCCCGCCGCCGCAACCTTCCCCAGTCTTCTCGGATGGCATTGGCTTCCTCGCGCAGATTCGAGGCAACCGGCATGGTGTCCTCGACCAGATCCATAGTCTTGTTCGCCGAATCACTGGTCAGGCGCACCACATAATCCAGGCGGTCGGAGGCATCAGCCATCTTGGACAGCTCTTCCTGCTGTTCGCGATTCTCAGCCTTGATCTCGAAGTTACGCAGCGCCTCGTGAAGACTGCGGGTCAGGCGGCCCACCTCACGGTAGAGACTGCGATCACGCACCTCACCCAGTTCAGCAATACGCTGCATGGCATCGCTGATATCACCCCGATCCAGAGCGTCTTTGAGGGCTGTGGCGTGCCCTTTGAGCTCTTCTGCCACTTCCTCGGTAATGTCTTCCCGGTTGAGCTCGCTCATGCCGTCTGCACCTGATTCACTCAATGCGTTCAAAAATCTTTTCGATCTTGTCTTTGAGTACCGCAGCCGTAAACGGTTTGACCACATAACCGTTCACACCCGCCTGCGCAGCGGCCACGATCTGATCCCGTTTGGCCTCGGCAGTAACCATCAGAATGGGCAGATTTTTAAGGTTCTCATCAGCCCGAATTGCCTGAAGCAGCTCCATACCGCTCATACCTGGCATGTTCCAGTCCGTTATCAGGAAGTCGAACTTGCCATTACGCAGCATCGGAAGCGCGCTATTGCCGTCATCCGCCTCCTCGATGTTGTTGAAGCCGAGGTCGCGCAGCAGGTTCCTCACGATCCGTCTCATCGTGGAGAAATCATCCACAACAAGAATCTTCATGTTCTTGTCCAAAACAGCCTCCCAAACTTCGGTTGTTGTCACGCCGGCCTGAGCGGCTCGTGCTACAACACTCACTTTCACAGTCTAGACGTTTGTTCCAATCTAACCAGTCAGCTTCCCAGACGCGCCAGCATGCGTGCCCTCAACCGGGCTGCTGCCTGGCCATGAATCTGGCTGACCCGCGATTCACTGACTCCGAGCACGGCGCCCACCTCCTTGAGGTTGAGTTCATCCTGATAGTAAAGCGATAAAACCAGCCGTTCACGCTCGGGAAGCTGGTCAATCTCCCCTGCCAGCGCGCTGCGGAAATCCGCATCCTGAAGATCACCCTCAGGGCCTTCTTGCGGGGCCTGGTCATTGATGTGCTCATTCTTTTCAGTCAACTCATCAAGGCTGAAAAGACGCCCGGTGGTCGCATCACTGGCTCGGCTGTGGTACTCGTCAAGCGATACTCCGAGCTCATTTGCAACCTCCGCGTCTTTCGCGTCGCGACCTTCACGTGCCTCGATGGTCTGGATCGCTTCGGAAATACGGCGGGCATTACGGTGTACCGAGCGAGGCACCCAGTCACCGCGACGTATTTCGTCGACAATCGCCCCGCGGATACGGATGCCGGCATAGGTTTCAAAGGTCGCACCCTGACCAGCTTCATACTTGCGCGCCGCCTCCAATAGCCCAACCATACCAGCCTGCATCAGATCTTCGAGCTGGATATGATCAGGAAGGCGCGCCATCAAGTGTAACGCGATCTTCTTGACCAGGGGCATGTGGCTCTCCACGAGATCGTCCACATCGGCCCGATGGGTCTGTGTGTAGAGTTCAAGCGGCCCGGACTGCGTCATGATATGGCCACTCCCGTAACCCCCTGCTCAAGAATAAAAACCCGATCAGTCCTGGACGAGCCGTTCCACAAAAAACTCCAGGTGACCCCGCGGTGACGACGGCAACGGCCACTGATCCACCTTCTTCGCAAGTTCCCGAAAAGCACCGGAAGCTTTGGCATTCGGGTAGAGTTCCATCACCGCCTTCTGACGGCGAACCGCTTTCTTGACCGCGTCATCGAGGGGGATGGTTCCAACATATTGTAACGCAACATCAAGAAACCGCTCAGTGACCCGATAAAGTTTGTCGTAAAGCGTTTTGCCGTCCTGCTCGGTACGCACCATATTCGCCAGAACCCGGAACCTGTGGGTGTCATAGTCCCGATTCATGAGCTTGATCAGGGCGTAGGTGTCCGTGATGGAGGTGGGCTCGTCATTGACCACCAGCATGATTTCCTGGGATGCCCGCAGAAAGCTGACCACGGCCTCCGAGATACCCGCTGCAGTATCAACAATCAGTACGTCGATGTCGTCACCGAGTTCACTGAAAGCGGAAATCAGCCCGGCATGCTCCATGTGACTGAGATTGGTCATGCGCTGGGTTCCAGACGAGGCCGGCACGATCCGGATACCACCGGGACCGTCCACGAGGATGTCGGCGAGCGAGCACTCGCCAGCGAGGACATCTGAAATGTTGTAGGTGGCGCTGATACCCAGAAGAACGTCGATATTGGCAAGACCCAGGTCAGCATCCAGCACCACGACCCGCTGCCCCATTTCGCAGAGCGCGATGCCGAGATTGACCGAGACGTTGCTCTTGCCAACGCCACCCTTGCCACCGGTGACCGCGATCACCTGTACCGGTTTAGTCATGCGGAATGGGCTCTCCCGTCCTGTTGCTGTTGCATTGTGAGGAAACGCCCGATCCCATATCAGGCGCCTTCGGCCATGGCGCTCTCGCCGCGATTGAGCGCCTGATGGCGACGTACGGCCTGTTTGACCAGATCCGCCGCCCCTGCGCGGTGCAGGTCATCGGGGATTTTCTGGCCATTGGTGTAGAACGCGACCGGCAGCTGACTCTGCGCCGCAAATCCTACCACCTCGCCGAGGGTCAGAGCCTCATCCGTCTTGGTCAGGATACACCCCGCGAGCCCCACGGCATTATAGCAATGCCAGGTGGATTGCATAATGCGCGGCTGACTGGTCGCTGAAATCAGAAGGTACGGGTGTACCCAATGCCGGCTGCTCACAAGCTCTTCAATCTGCTCTTCCCAGCCGCGGTCCGCTGCCGTAAGGCCAGCTGTGTCAATCAGTATCAGCTTGCGGTCTGAAAGATCATCCAGAATGGCGTCCAGGCTGTTAGCCTCGTCCACCACCCGGACCGGCACATTAAGAATACGCCCGAAAACGAACAACTGCTCATGCGCTGCCACACGGTATCGGTCCGTCGTCACAAGCGCCAGCTGTTCCGCACCATGACGCAGCACAAACTGCGCCGCCATCTTACCAATGGTGGTGGTTTTGCCGGAACCAGTCGGCCCCAGCAGGGCATGGATACCCCCTTGTTCCAGCGGATCCGCCTGCACCGTACCCATTCTGGCCGCAAGCGCCTTAAGCGCACTCTTCCAGCCCACATCCAGTCGTCCCTGGCCATGCTCCGCAGCCAGTTCTCGCGCCTGCTCACGCGACAGTCCCAGATCCTGCAAACGGTCCGACAGGCGCTGTTCCACTACGCCCTGAGTTTTCTCGCCAGGGTTTGAGCCGGACTGCTGACCGCTCATCTGCTGGAGCATATCACGCAGTGAATGGATCTCCGCGCGCATGGAGCTCAGCGCATCGCCTGATTCACCCGAAACAGGGAGGTGTTCCGGCTCCGGCTCTGGTTCTGAATCACCTGCGCCCACAGCAGCGGGTCCTACTGGCTCCTGACTGTGGCGGGAACGCTGCTGGACGTCACTGATATGGGCCCGGGATTTGGCCTTCGCCTCCTCCAGCTTGCGGTGCTTCTCCGCCTGCAGCTCAGCCAGGCGCGAGGCGTTGGCTTTGTCCTCGTCCGCCACACCCAGCTGACTGCGCACTTCTCCCTCGTCATAATCAAGTGCCGTCACGATTTCGACGCCATCATCCACCCGCTTGCTCGATAGAATCACCGCGTCGTCACCCATTTCACTGCGGACCATCCGCAGCGCCTCGGGCATGGTGGGAGCAAAGAAGCGTTTGACTTGCATGGCAGGGAACCTCCGCCGCCGTCAGTTTATTGGCCTATGGACGACACAATCGTGACCTGCTTGTTCTCCGGAATCTCCTGATAGGACAGAACGTGCAGTCGTTCCACTCCATACCGGACAAACCTTGCCAGCACCGGCCGCAGGGGAGCCGATACCAGCAGGATGGCGGGCTTACCGACCGCTTCCTGTTTCTGGGCCGCATCCGAGAGTGAACGCTGGAGTTTCTCAACCATATTAGGCTCCAGAATCATGCCGATATCATCGGCAGTGCCGGATTGCTGACCCTGCTGTACAGACTTAAGCAACATCTGTTCCAACTGCGGGTCCAGCGTGATCACCGGCACCTCTGTCTCGTTCCCGCACAGCTGCTGGACAATCATCCGCTTGAGCGACTTGCGCGCTGCTGTGGTCAGAACACTCGGATCCTGGCTGCGTGGCTGAACATTGACGATAGCCTCGGCAATACTGCGCATGTCGCGGATCGGCACCTCCTCCAGCAGCAGATTCTGCAGCACCTTCAGAAGCAGGCTGATGGACACGGTATTGGGAACCAACTCCTCGGCGAGCTTGGGCGAGGCTTTCTCAAGCTGGTCCAGCCACTTCTGCACTTCCTCGTGACCAAGAAGTTCGTGGGCATGTTCCTGCAGCACCTGGTTCAGGTGGGTCGCAACAACAGTGGAGGCATCCACCACCGTGTAGCCCAGTGTCTGCGCCTGATCCCTCTGGGACGTCTCGATCCAGGTCGCATCCAGGCCGAAAGCCGGATCCTTACCCGCGATTCCCTCAACCTTGCCGAACACCTGTCCCGGATCGATGGCCAGCTCACGCTCAGGATGGATCTCAGCTTCCGCCAGAGTCACGCCCATCAGCGTGAGGCGGTAGACATTGGGCATCAGGTCCAGGTTGTCGCGGATATGCACCGAGGGCATAAGAAAGCCCAGATCCTGGGAAAGCTTCTTGCGCACCCCCTTGATCCGAGCCAGCAGCTGCCCACCCTGGTTCTTGTCGACCAGCGGAATCAGACGGTACCCCACCTCAAGACCGACAATATCGACATTGACCACGTCCTCCCAGGCAAGCTCTTTGCTTTCTCCGGTGCCTTCGCCCGGCAGGGCCTGTTGCTGATCCTCGGTGATGGTGCGTTGCTGTGCACCACCCCCCTCGCTGACGGCTGCCTGACGAGCCACCGGTGCCGCCCCCTCCTCTACAACCTGCTGGCTGCGCTTCCAGATGAACCAGGCCACCGTCGCCGCCATAGCGCCCAGCCCAATGAAAGCCACAGAGGGCATGCCCGGGATCAAGCCAAGGCCGATCAGGATGCCACCCGCAATGCCGAGAGCATGCGGCGACGAGAACATCTGCTCGACAACCTGAGCTGACATTTCCTGGGATTTACCCACCCGCGTCACGATGATGGCCGCGGCCGCTGACAGCAGCAGTGAGGGGATCTGTGCCACAAGGCCATCACCGATCGTCAGCAGGGCGTAGTTCTCAACCGCCTGACCAAAGGCCAGTCCGTGCTGGAACATGCCGATGCTGACACCACCAACGATGTTGATGAACAGTATGAGAAGGCCCGCAATGGCGTCACCGCGAACGAACTTGGAGGCACCATCCATGGAGCCGTAGAATTCCGCCTCGCCGGCAACCTCTTCACGGCGCACCTTGGCTTCATCCTGATTGATCAGCCCGGCGTTGAGGTCTGCGTCGATGGCCATCTGTTTCCCGGGCATCGCATCCAGGGTGAAGCGCGCACTGACCTCGGAGACCCGGCCCGCGCCCTTGGTTACGACGATGAAGTTGATGATCATCAGGATGACGAAGACTACAAGGCCCACGGCGTAGTTGCCACCGATCAACACCTCGCCGAAGGATTCGATAACCTTGCCCGCGGCGCCACCGCCCTCATGACCATGCAGAAGTACCACGCGGGTGGAGGCCACATTGAGCGCCAGCCTCAGCAGGGTGGCCACCAGCAGAACGGTGGGAAAGGCAGCGAAGTCCATGGGCCGCATGGCGTAGATCGCGACCAGGATAACCACCAGCGACAGGGCAATGTTGAACGTAAAAGCCACATCCAGCAGGAAAACCGGGATGGGCAGCGTCATCATGCCCAGAAGCACCATGAGCATGAACGGGATCGCCACATTCCCGCTCAGTATGCTCCTCAGGCCCCTGAGCTGGTCGATTGCCATCGCCCGATCCATGACCGTCCGGCACCCCCTGCGGATGAATGACTGATTCAGGCGCCATTTTTCCGGCGCCACTCCGTGTTACTGAGAAGGGGTTGCAAGCGCCGTACCAGATCCCCTATTCATCGCGTTTGAAGTCATCAGGAATCGGCAGCTTCGGCATTACCGGCTTCTTGCCGCCATTACGACGGTACTGGCGGAGCTGGAAGAGGTAGGCCAGAACCTGGGCCACAGCCATGTAAAGTCCCTCCGGAATGGTCTCGCCGATCTCGGTGCTATGGTAAACAGCGCGTGCCAGTGGCGGCGTGCGCAGCACATCCACCCGGTTCTCGCGAGCGATCTCCATAATCTTGGTGGCGATCTCGTCCGCGCCCTTGGCCACGACCTCGGGGGCCGCCATGCTCTGGCCATCGTACTTCAACGCCACGGCGTAGTGTTCCGGGTTGGTGATGACCACGTCGGCGCTGGGCACATCCTCCATCATGCGCCGCTGCGTCATCTCCTGCTGCAGCTGGCGGACCTTCTGCTTGACCTCGGGCTTGCCCTCGGTTTCCTTCTGCTCGTCCTTCACCTCCTGCTTGGACATACGCATCTTTTTCTGGTGGTCATAGATCTGGAAGGGAACGTCGATCACCGCGATGACGATGGTGGAACACGACAGCAGGAAAAAGCTCCAGGCCAGGGTCCAGAGCGTGTGCTCCGTGGCCTTGTTGGGGGACTCACTCGAGATTGCGAGCAGGTCCTCGGTACGGATGTTCATTATCGCGATGGCGATAATGATCACCAGGGAGACTTTGGCCACGCTTTTACCCAGCTCCACCAGAGAGCGTACGCCGAACATTCGCCCCAGCCCTTTGATCGGGCTCATGCGGCTGACCTGAGGCGCAACAGCCTTGCCGGAAATCAGGAAGCCACCCAGCATGACGGGCCCGAGAAAGGCCGCCACCGCCAGCACTGCCAGCAGCGGTGTAAGCGCATAGGCGGCGGTGGTGGCGGACTGGCCCAGATGCTGGAGCATCTGGGAGGTGTCAAAAATCTGACCCCTTTCCAGCGCGAAGTTGAACTCGAACATTTGTTTGAGCGCCCCCCCGATGGAACCGCCAAAAAGCAAAAGTCCGCTTGCCCCCGCCATCAGAACCAGCATGGTGGCTAGGTCCTTCGACTGGGGGACCTGACCCTCATCACGCGCTTTCTCAAGCCGCCTGGGCGTCGGGTCTTCCGTTTTTTCCTGGCTGTCGTCGCCACCGCCTTCCGCCACGCAATGCCCTCCGGATCAGGTCTTCTGCATTTCACGCAGGAAGATGAATGTCTCGCGGCTGAACTCCTGGAAATGCGGGGCTAGGTCCCGCACCAGGACCCAGTTGGCGAATAGCCCGAACAGCAGCGCAACCGGAAAGCCGATGGCGAAGATGTTCATCTGGGGGGCCGCGCGCGTCATCACGCCAAACGAGATGTAAACGATCAGAACCGCCGCCATCGCCGGCAACGCCAGCAGCATGGCGCTGGCGAACAACCAGGTCATGCGGTGGGCCAGCTCGCGGAAGGATTCGATCGCAAGGCCGTCTGTCGCAATGGGAATGGTGTTGAAACTCTCGACCAGAACATCGAACAGCACCAGATGGCCGTTCATCGCCAGGAAGAGCAGCGTGATGCCGTTGAGATAGAATTGGGACAGCACCGGCACATTCACCCCGTTGGCCGGGTCAACCATGGAGGCGAAACCCAGCCCCATCTGCATCGCGATCATTTGCCCTGCAACCACGAACAGCTGGAACAACATATAGACCGCAAACCCCATGGCGCTGCCAATCAGAACCTGCTGTATGGAGATCACTGCCATTTCCGGCGATATCGAATCCAGTACTGGCACATCATTCAGCATGGGCATAACCAGAACCGTTAGCGCCAGGGCCAGACCGATACGGATCCGCGCCGTCACCAGCTGGGTCCCGAAGATGGGGATCACCATCAGGAAACTGCCAATACGGAACAGCGGCCAGAGGAATTGCCCCAGCCACTGCCCGATTGCGTCCGGCCCCAGTTCAATCGGCATGGGGCTACGCGATCATGCTCGGAATGTTTTTGATCAGCTCATTGGTGTGATCCAGAAGCAGGGTCAACAACCAGGGCCCCCATACGATCAGCACCAACAGGGTCACGATCAGTCGCGGCAGGAAACTCAATGTCTGCTCGTTAATTTGGGTGGCTGCCTGGAAGGTCGAAACCACCAGCCCAACCATCAGACCGGGGCCGATAATGGCCAGGGCCATTGTCACGATCAGCCAGAGAGCGTCCCGCATCAGTTCAATAACCAGTTGCGGTGTCATCGTCGATACCTCCTCTATATTCCGTAACTGGCGGCCAGAGTGCCCATCACCATGGCCCAGCCATCGACCAGCACGAACAGCATGATCTTGAACGGCAACGAGATGATAATCGGCGAGAGCATCATCATGCCCATGGCCATGAGCACACTCGCCACCACCATGTCAATGACCAGGAAGGGGATGAACAGCATGAAGCCGATCTGGAAGGCAGTCTTGAGCTCACTGGTCACGAAGGCCGGCGTAAGAACCCAGAAGGACACGTCCTCGGGCCCCTCGTAACTGTCCTCCTCACCTGCAATTCGAACGAACATGTTCAGATCCGTTTTCCGGGTCTGACCGAGCATGAACTCACGGAAGGGCTGGCTGGCGTTCTTGACCGCCTCCATCGGCGCCATTTCCTCATTAAGATAGGGCTGCAGTGCCTGCTCGTTGGCGCGCTCCAACACCGGCGACATAATGAAGATAGACAGGAAAAGCGCCAGCCCGATCAGGATCTGGTTGGATGGGGTCTGCTGCAGACCTATGGCCTGGCGCAGTATGGCGAAAGTGACGATGATGCGCGTGAACGATGTCATCATCATCAATGCCGCAGGCAGAAAGCTCAGCGCCGTCATCAGCGCTACAATCTGCAGGGTTACCGAATACTGTTGTTCACCGTCTTCAGTCGTGGTGAGCGACAGCGCCGGGATGCCCTCAGGCGAGGCCTGAGCCAGTAGGGGGGCGAGCAGCAGCAGTGCCCCCGAAATCCAAGCGCGCTTCAATGTCATGGATGATCCCCCTAGATGTCATTGGAATCTCCCGTTGTACCGCGCCCCATCACCTGCTGGAGCTTACGGGCGAAGTCACTGCTGCCTGCGGGTTGCGAGGCTGTGACAACGGGTTCATCAAAGACATGCAGGGTTCGTACCGATTGTGGCGTTATGCCTATAAGTATTTGTTTTTCAGCCACTTCCACCAGCGCTACACGCTCTTTCTGGCCCACGGAAAGAACCGCTACCACCTTGAGCGCCTGAGTATTGACGCCCCCCAGCCCCTGGACACGACGTGCGATCCAGCCACTGAAGATGATCACCGCCAGCACCACAATAAGCCCGACGCCCAGGGTGAGCGCCGTTGTCATGGTATCCGGCGTGCTGGCGCCAATACCGCCACTACCAGCTTTCTCCTGAGCCTCCTGAGCGGTCACCAGCACCGGCAGCAGTACTGCGGGAACCGCTGCGCCACAACCGTATAACGAGAGCCGGCTCAATTGGAAAGCTTACGGATGCGTTCGGAGGGGCTGATTACATCCGTCAGGCGGATGCCGAATTTCTCGTTCACCATCACCACCTCGCCATGCGCGATCAGCATGCCGTTGACCAGCACATCCAACGGCTCACCCGCCAGCCGGTCCAGTTCGATCACTGAACCCTGGTTGAGCTGGAGCAGATTGCGGATCGGGATGCTCGTATTACCCACCTCCATGGAAATGGTCACTGGAATATCAAGAATCACATCCAGATCCGGATGCTGCTCCCCCCCCGGATCTGGCTCTTGGCTGAAGTCCTGCATGGGGGCCTGCCGGACATCCTCACCGCCACCGCTGCCGTTACCGCCGCCCGCAGCTTCCGCCATGGCTGCGGCCCATTCATCACCGCGGCCGCCTTCATCACCGCCTTCGCCGGCTCCCTCGCTGGCCTCTCCCATGGCCTGCTCCCATTCGGCGGCGAGTTTCTCGTCTTCGGTCATTTCCTCGCCGTTGCCGTTGTGTTCATTTTCACTCATTGTTCTGAACCTTCAACTTGTTAGTGGTCTCGGGCCGTTTGATCTGTTCCGTGATACGCACTGCGAGGTTGCCATCACGGGTCCCGAGATGCCCTTTATAGATTGGGATGCCGTTGGCGGTCATCGTCGCCTCTTCGGGCATGTCGATGGGAATAATGTCGCCGGCCTCGAACCGCGCAACCTCGCGCAGGGAAATCTTGCGTTCCGCCACGGTCACATTCACCGGCACATCAACCTCTTTGACATCTTCTTGGAGGGCATTGACCCAGCGTTCATCGACCTCATCCACATCACTCTGAACACCCGCATCCAGGAGCTCGCGTATGGGCTCAACCATTGAATACGGAATCGCAATGTCCAGCTCGCCACCGCCACCGTCCAGCTCAATCTGGAAGGTGCTGACGATGACCACTTCGCTGGGACTGACAATGTTCGCCATGGAAGGATTCACTTCAGAGGAAAGATATTCAAAGTCCACCTTGAAGACCGCGCTCCAGGCCTCTTTCATGTCCTGGAACACCTGCTCCAGAACCATCTGCACAATCCGGGTCTCGGTGGGCGTGAACTCGCGCCCCTCGATCTTGGCGTGGCGCCCTTCGCCACCAAAGAAGTTATCCACCAGCTTGAACACCAGTTTGGCATCCATAATGTAAAGCGCCGTCCCCCGCAGTGGCCGCATCTTGACCAGGTTGAGACTGGTGGGCACAAAAAGGGTATGAATGTACTCCCCGAATTTCATGATCTGGATGCCGGCTGCCGCCACATCCGCATTACGCCGCAGGAGATTGAAAAGACTGATCCGGGTATAGCGCGCAAACCGCTCGTTGATCATCTCCAGCGTCGGCATGCGACCGCGGACAATGCGGTCCTGAGTCGCAAGGTCAAAGGTCTTGGCTTCGCCCGTATCCTCTTCGTCCTCGGTGTCCACGTCGCCATCGTCAACACCGTGGAGCAGCGCGTCGATTTCATCCTGCGACAGCAGATCCTGCATGATTATTCCCCAGCCCGGGTTTTTGCTCCCGAGTCACTGCATGACAAAGTTGGTGAACAGCACCCGCTCAATGGAGACCTTACTCTCGCTCCCACTCTCGCCATCGCCATCGCCATCAGCTTCGGCTTCGGCTTCGGCTTCGGCTTCGGCTTCAGTCTCAGCCGCAAGCACCTCGTTGACAGCATCGCGCATATCCTTAAGAACCACCTGTTTGCCTTCCCGGCTGCGCAACTGCTGGAACGACTGTTTCTGAAGCAGCGCCCTGAGCCGACTGCGCACTGTTGGGAGGTGTTGCTTAAGCACTGCGGAAACATCATGCTGGCGCATCACAAACGCTAGATTAGCTTGCAGGTAACGCTGTCGATCACCGCTGATCGACACCGTCAGTGGGTCATCCAGCTCAAAGTAACTGGCGGGCGTGTGCGTTTCCGCCTCTTTCTTGTCGCTGCTGGTGGCAGAACCATCCTCACCGTTGGATTGATTCAGAAACCAGAGGGTACCGACCACTGACAGGCCCACTGCCAGTATGAGCCCTACCGCCACAATGATGATGGTCTTAAGCTTGCCGCCTTTTCCGCTTTTTTCGCCGTTTTCGTCCTCGGCCATGCCTTATCCCGTCGTTCCGCTACAGCTGCCGGTTGGCAGCAATTCGTGTGCCATCAATATAGATGACCGGCATGGGTCAGGGCCAGCCCCCGGCTCACGCATAGGTATCGATGCCGTCGTCGAGGCTGATGGTGGTCTCACCAGTAGCCACGGAATCATTCTCGCCACTGACCGCGCGGGCATCTCCGTTCTCACCACCTTCGCTTTCCGCAGCGCTATCGTCCTCGCCATCAGGAGCCTCTCCGGAAACATCAAAACCGGCCAGACTGAGTCCCTCCTGTTCAAGCATGTCCCGCAGTCGGCTGCTGTTGAGTTCCAGCATCTCCCGGACCTGTGAGTTCTGAGCATTGACGGTTACCTGGGCCTGATCGTTCTGGACCTGCACCCGAACATCGATCGGCCCCATATCAGGGGGATTGAGCTGAATGTCCGCGGACTGGATGCTGCGCCCTGCCAGCCAGGCAATCTTGCCGGCAACCTGTTCGCTCCACTGTTTCTGTTGCTGGACCGGGGTTTCCACGGTGGTTGTGTACTGGCGGAGTGTGGCGTCACGGGCCGCTTCAGCACGCGTGAAGGTCTGTTGGGTCAATCCGGAAGCATCACTGTTGCGGCTGTTGGACTCCTGACCGCTGCTGTTCTCCACAGCCAAAAGCCGCAACCCCTCAAAACGCAGATCGGTGCTGCTGGCGTCGCTCTTCTGGGCATTCTGGCCATTCATAGCCATCCCGGAGAGCAGATTCTCCAGGAATTTACTGGTGCTGTTGCGGACGCTGCCATCATGCCCACCCACACCTCCATCCAGGCTTGTGAGCGCCGTCAGTGGCAAACCATTGCCTCCCCCGCTGCCCGCGCCAGGATTTTTGTCGTTACCCTGAAAGCCATTCAACCCGGCAAGTGCCGCCATCACGCCCTGCTGTTCGCCGTTGGTCAGGTTCTCCAACTGCTGCAGCCAATCAGCCTCGCCTTCAGATTCCGGATTGAGATCAAGCTCACCAGCGAAGAGAGCCTGTAGACTTTCCAGACCGCTTCCGTCCTGCCCTTGCAGCAGGCTCGACAGCTGTTCCAGCGGAATGCCCTGGCCTTCACGCCCCTCGAGCGCAAGCTGCAAGCCGCCATCGTCACCCCGCACGATGCGTCCCACAACGTTGCCTTCGCCATTGCGCAGCACATCTCCGGGTTTAAGTCCCTGGGTGCCGGCACTGCCCCCCATCACATCACGGTGCAGTTCACCGAAAGCGGACCCATCGGCCCCCTTACCATCACCTCCATTGCCGGAGCGACCGGAAACGGAAGCCAGATCGGAGCGAATATCGGGCATTTGCATGGCAGAAACTTGCCTCCTGAATGGATCAGTTCAAGACGTAACGCCATGGAAGCAATATGGGGGCCAGATTGAAAAAGCCAGCGCAGTCAGCTGCCCTGGAAAGATTCGAGCGCCGCCCGAACAGCGATGAGTTCCTCTTCGATGGCGCCGATACAGGCATCGATATCGGAGAGATCCCCGTCACGGCCACGCTGTTCGGCGGTACGGCAGCGCTCGGCAAGTTCCGGCGCGCCAATATTGATGCAACTGCCCTTGAGGCTGTGCGCCATCTTGCGCACGTTCTCGACATCCCCAGTAGCCGCACCCTGCCGCAGATGATGGATCCGGTCATCCGCATCCTGCAGGAAAGTGTTCACAAGGATCACGAAATCGCCCCCCATGACTCCCCGAAGCTCCGAAAGGGCGTCATGGTCAATATGCTGCTGTTCACTCATTGGGGGTACCACCAACTGCCCGGGCCACGGAATTTACCCGGAACGCCAAGTGTACTTTGCTTCTACACAATTGCCATTTTGATTCCAGCGTACGTCATGGCACAACGCTTGTACAAGCGCGATACCGCGACCGGAAAGCTGTTCATGATTCAGCGACGACGCCCCCTCCCGGAACTCGAACCCCGGCCCACTATCAGCAACCGTTACCAGAAGGGTTCCGCCGCCATCATCGCCGTGGGCCTGGTGTTCCAGGGTAATCGAAACCCAGCCACTATCAAGCTGCCCCAGAAGGCGCTCGCGCTCGCTGTAATAGCGCGAAAAGCCACTCGGGGAGTCTTTGAGTCCCGAAGGCAGACGCAGGACACCGTGCTCCAGAGCATTGCTGAACAATTCCGTTATGACGGTATAAACATCACCACTGAACAGGCGCAGGCCCGGTACGTCCATGCACACATGCAGCAACAGGGGCACCGGATTGAACTCCGCCAAGGAACGATCGCGGAGATCGTACTGAAGCCGCCACTGTTCAGGACCAGTACCGGTATCCGGCAGCACCTCGTGCTCCAGAGCGCCCAGAGCCGATTCCTGTACCATCGCCACATCGAGGATAGTGATATCATCCTCGCTCACCACCCCCTCACCAAACCAGTGTGCTGCATCGCGCAGACAGTCAAACCCCTCGTCCGGCGCCCGACGCTGGCCAATAGCGGCAACCGCACGCTCTTCGCCGAACATCTCACCTTCCCCGTTGGAACTTTCAATCACGCCGTCCGTGGCCAGCAGCATATGCTCCCCCAGCGCCAGCTTGTGGCGCTCACAGGCAGCAGAGAAGCGCTCTCCCGGCAGAATCCCCAGAGGCAGATGGCGTGACGGCAGCTCATCCTGAGTTCCGTCATGACGAAGTATCCACGCCGTGGGTAGGCCGCCGTTCCAGACTTCAGCATCACCAGAGCGCAGATTGAGATCGATCATGGCCGCACAACAGAAAAACCCTGTGGGCAGAATATTCTGGAGCTTGCGGTTCATTTCTCTGAGGATATCGCTGATCGCGAACCCCTTCGCCGTCATGCCATAGAAGATCTCCGACATGGGCAGGGCCCCAATGGCGGCCGGCAACCCGTGCCCGGTGAAATCGCCAACAAAAAGATGCATGCCGCCAGAAGGCTTGGGCGAGGCGAACAGCACATCGCCATTGAAAATGGACATCGGGGACGCCTCGAACCGGACATTGTCCGCCTCCAGGCAGCCACGCCCAGCGATATTGTCGAATACCCGACGGGCCAGAGCCTGCTCGCGCATCATCTGGCGATTGCGCTGATCGGTACGGTCACGCTCATCCTGAAGGCTCTGATGCAGATCGCGCATACGCTGGAAGGCGTGGATCTTGGCGCGGAGAATCACACGGTTATAGGGCTTGGTCAGGAAATCGTCGCCGCCGACCTCCAGACACGAGGCCAGCGACTCGGCGTCACTGAGCGAGGTCAGGAAAATGATGGGGACCAGATCCTCGCCAGCGGCCGCCTTGATGAGCCGCGCGGCCTCAAGCCCGTCCATGTTGGGCATGAGCACATCCAACAGCACCATTTGGGGTCGCTGCTGCTCAAAAGCCGCGACCGCCTGGACACCGTCCTCCGCCATGATCACCTCATGGCCGTGACGGGTCAGGATGGCCTTGAGGATCATACGGTCACTCTGATTGTCGTCCGCAATCAGTATCCTCAGCGGGATCGTGGCGCTGGAGTCAGTCGTCAATCTGGAAAAGCTGCTCGAAGTTGGAAACCGTCAGGATACGGCGCACATCCCCGTTGCAGTTGACGATGCGTACATCGGCTTTCTCTCCTCCGGCGTAATCCCGCAACAGCAGGAGCATGCCCAGCGCGGAACTGTCCAGGTAAGTCGTGTCCCGCATATCAATCACGTAACGGACAATCTCCTGCCCTTCGCCCTCATACGCATGGCGGAACGCTTGGTGTGAGCTGAAATCAAACCGCCCCTCAATCCGGATGGTCAGCTCGGAACCATCCCCTGAGCGCTCTGTGGTAATCGACATTGTTCCCCCTGTCGTGCACGACCACATCATCCATCAGAGCATAGATCACCATGGTCTGATGTCACGTGGCCGGTTGCCACTATCCCTGACGCTGACTCGAACGGGCAAAACGCTGGTTGGAAGCCTCGTCCAGCATCTTCTGCTCCTGACGCTCATCCTCACGAGCCTCACGCTGGCGGCAGGTTTCAATGTAGCGGGCCATACCCTCGCGCCGCTCACGCGCCTGCTGCCACTGCTGCCGGGCCTGCTCCATCGTCTCCCTGTGACGATCGACCTGCTGTTGCTGCTGACCGATGGCCGCCACCAGCTGGCTGATGAACTGCTGACCGGCCTGTAGCCTTGCCGCGGAGGTGGTTCCCGAGGCCTCATCGCGGATCTGCTGCTGGTACTCGCCATGATAGCGTTCCAGCTCTTCAAGCCGCTGTTGCTGCTCCGCCAGCGCCTGCTGGGTCGCCTGGAAGCGCTCCCTGGCCGCCTGTTCCTTACGGTCCTCAATCTCGAGAACCACCTGCAGTCGCTGCGAACGCCGCTTCATGAATCACCCATTACTGTGAGCCTGTTTGCGCATTGGCCTTATCCGTACTCTGCCCGGAGCCGGCCTCCTGGCCACCCACAATAGCCTCAAGCGCCGTTGCAGCTTCCTCACACCCCGCCCTTTCATTAAGCCCCTGCTGAAGAAACTGACGCATTTCCGGCATCTTGTCGATAGCCAGATCCGTTTCCGGATCCGTGCCCTTCTGGTAAGCACCAACACTGATGAGATCCCGCGACTGCTGATAGCGTGAATACAGTTGCTTGAACCGCTGCGCCTGGCGTATATGGGCCTCGGAGACCACATGCGGCATAACCCGGCTTACAGAGCTTTCCACATCAATGGCCGGGTAGTGACCTTCCTCGGCCAACTCACGTGAAAGAACCATGTGACCATCGAGTATGGCGCGGGCCGCATCCGCGATGGGGTCCTGCTGGTCATCGCCCTCGGTCAGCACTGTGTAGAAGGCGGTAATCGAACCACCGTCGCGTTCACCATTACCCGCCCGCTCCACCAGCTGCGGAATGCGCGCGAAAACCGACGGTGGATACCCTTTGGTGGCGGGCGGCTCACCCACAGCCAGAGCGATTTCACGCTGAGCCTGAGCATAGCGGGTGAGCGAGTCCATCAGAAGCAGCACCTTATGGCCTTGATCGCGGAAATGCTCAGCAATACGGGTCGTCAGCATGGCGGCGCGCAGACGCATCAGAGGAGAGTCGTCCGCCGGGGCGGCGACCACCACAGAGCGGGCAATACCTTCTTCCCCAAGAATTTCCTCAATGAATTCCTTAACCTCGCGGCCCCGCTCACCAATGAGCCCCACCACGATGATGTCGGCCTCGGTGAAACGAGTCATCATACCCAGCAGCACCGACTTACCCACGCCACTGCCGGCAAAAAGACCCAGGCGCTGACCCTCGCCCACGGTGAGCAGCCCGTTGATGGCGCGAATACCCACGTCCATACGTCGCCGTATGGGCGTGCGCTTGAGGGGGTTGATAATGGTACCGGTAAAGGGGACATAACGAGTGGTCTCCAGTGGCCCCCGGCCATCCAGAGGCTCACCGGCGCCGTCCACAACCCGGCCCAGAAGGCCCTCACCTACCGGCACCCGGCTGGCGCTCTCCATAGGCGTAACCAGAGCACCCGGGCGCAGGCCGCTGATGGCGGTCAGCGGCATCAGGTAGAGATGGTCATGCTCAAAGCCGACCACTTCGGCCTCCACCTCGGTGTCGTCCTCAGCCTGGATCAGACAGCGGTCGCCGACTTCCATGGGGCACCCCACACATTCCAGAGTCAGCCCCACCATGCGCGTAAGTCGGCCACTGAGCTCCGGGCCGCTGGCTTCAGGAAGCGCCTGCGCAAACCGCCCCAGCCGCTCAGAGAGCGCCATTGTCGTCACCGTTACCGGCTTCAGGCCCGTCGTCAGACTCCAGTACATCCCGGTGATAGTCGCTCATTTCACCCATCACCGCGCCCAGCTCACTGCGCTCGCCCTCGTCACTATCACTGAGCCGGGTTTCAAGCATTCGTTGCACCTGTTTCTGGAAACGTTTCTCCACCGTGTAATCCACGAGACTGCGGCTGCTTCCTACCGTGCAGCCCCCAGGGAGAATGTGCTCATCCGGTACCACCGTGGCATTGCCGGCCACACCCTCAACCGCCTGGCGCACCATTTCCGCATCATCCGGGTGCACCCGGATGCGCATGTCAGTGTCACTGTCCGGCAGGCTCTGGATAGCCTGTCGCACAATACTGGCGACCTGGGAACTGTCGAACTGGAGTTCCCGGTGGATCACGGAGCGGCTAAGGGCCATGACCAGATTCAGAAGCGCTGCTTCGGCCGCCTCTTCTTCCTGCCGGATGGGGCGAACCAGCGCGTCCATGATCTGCTGCAGCCGTTGTTCCTGTTGGCGCACCCGTTCGTGCCCCTCCTCATGGCCCTGCTGCTCCCCGGCCTCTCGCCCTGCGGCATGACCCTCGTCGTAGCCAACCCGGTAGCCTTCACGGGCACCCTGATCCATGCCTTCGGTTTTGCCGGATTCGAACCCGGCGTTGTAGCCCTCATCGCGCGCCTCATTGTGGATGGCTTCCAGCTGTTCCGCAGTCAGCGGCTGGACGTCTTTCTGCTCGACTTCTTCCACGCCCGCCCGCCGCTGCCCGTTTTCGTCGAGAAGCGGCATTTCCCAGCGCTCATAGGCCGTGAGATCGCCGGAAGGAATCCGGTCGCGATGCGAGTGGCGGGTCATCTAGAGCATTTCCTCGCCAGAACCGCCCAGCACGATGTCGCCACTTTCGGCCATGCGCCGGGCAATCGTGATGATTTCTTTCTGGGCCGATTCCACTTCGGAAACCTTAACCGGCCCCTTGGCCTCCAGGTCGTCTTTCAGCAGCTCACCGGCACGCTTGGACATATTCTTGAAGATCTTTTCCTTGACCTCCTCCTCTGCTCCCTTTAGAGCCACCACCAGCACGTCCGACGAAACCTCACGCAGCAACGCCTGGATGCCACGGTCGTCGACGTCCTTGAGGTTGTCGAAAACGAACATCAGATCCTCGATTTCGCTGCCAAGATCGGGATCCATGTCTTTGACCGAATCCATCAGCTGACCTTCCACGCTGCGGTCCATGTAGTTCATGATATCAGCTGCGCGCTGGATGCCGCCGATACGGCTGGCCTGGCCGCCGGTACCGCCGGAGAACTGTTTCTCAAGGATGTGATTGAGCTCCTGCAGTGCCTGCGGCTGGATCGACTCAAGCGAAGCCACCCGCATCATGACGTCAAGGCGCACCTTGTCATCCAGTGACCCCAGAATCTCGGCGGATTGATCCGGATCCAGATAGGAGATCACAATCGCCTGGATCTGAGGATGCTCATAGCGGATGATGTCCGCCACCGCTCGGGGCTCCATCCACTTAAGCGTGTCCAGCCCCGTGGTATTGCCCCCGATCAGAATCCGGTCAATCAGGCTTCCAGCTTTCTCTTCACCCAGCGCATTGGTAAGCACCGAACGAATATAATCATCAGCACCCACGCCAAGCCCGGTCTGGCCGCCCACGGCTTCAAAGAACTCCCCTACCACGTATTCAACATCGTTTTTGGGAACGTCCTGAAGCTGGGACATCGCCATCCCCACGCGCTGCACCTCTTTCGGGCCCATGTGCTTGAGGATCTGGGCGGCATCCTCCTCACCCAGGGTCATCAGCAGAATGGCTGCCTGCTCAATCCGCCCCAGCTTGCGCGAAGGCTCGGCGCGACTGCCTGCATTGTCTTCGTCACTCATCCGCGTTCACCCACTGACGGACCACCTGCGCCACCCTTGCGGGATCTTCCGCAATCAGGCCTTTAACGGCGTTCAGCTCCTTATCATAGCTTTCACCAGTATCCGGCAAAAGCCGATCATCGTCACTGCCCATGGCTGAGCGGATCGATTCACTGCCTTCAATATCGTCGAGACCACCAAGCCCTTCAAGGTCCGACTCACCACCACCGCCGCCACTACTTTCGCCACTTCCTCCAGCGGAGGCAAGCGTTCTGAGTGTGGGCCGAACCAGCAGAAGCGCCAGTGCGATAATCACGATACCGGCAATCACCGGGCGGATGCTGTCCTGGAACCAGGGCTGCTGGTAGAACGGAACCGGTTCAATCTCAGGCTCTTTCTGCTCCGCAAAGCCTGTGTTGACTACAGTTACGCTATCGCCCCGGGCCGCCGAGAAGCCTACAGCATCACGGATCAAACGGGTCAGGCGCTCAAGCTCCGCCTGGGGCCATTCGACACTGGTTGTCTCACCGGTGTCCGGGTTGGTGCGTTTAAGGTCATCCACAGCCACCGCCACGCTCAACCGGTTGACCGAGCCCGGCTCCTGGCGCGTGAAACTGAGCAACCGATCCACTTCATAGTTGCGGGTAGCAGAAGTACGGGAACTCCGAGATCCGCCCCCCTCTTCACCGCCACCATCACCGGCCTGTTCCGGGGCCTCAGCTTCGCCCGGCGGCTGATTGGATAACGCGCCCGGAATGCCACCCGCACCGCCCTGACTGTTAACTTCCTCCACCGTCTTTTCGCTGCGCAAGGCCTGCTGCTCGGGATTGAAGATCTCCTCGGCCTGCTGGACAGCCTTGAAATCCATATCCACCGAGACTTCCGCGTTGAAACGCTCACGTCCCATGATGGGCGCCAGGATGCCGGCAACACGGTCCTTGAGCCGATCCTCCACACGTTGCTGCATCTGGAACTTCTGCGCCATTCGCTGGGCGTCTTCGTTGTTCACATTGGCGGAAAGGTGGTTACCCTGCTGATCCACAACCGTGACATCGTCCCGGCTCATCTGGGGCACGCTGCCGGCCACCAGATTGATCACGGAGCGCACTTGCCCCTCTCCCATACGACGTCCGGAGCCCAGGTCCACCATCACGGATGCGGACGGATTGCGGTTGTCACTGACAAAGACCGAATCTTCGGGAATGGCCAGGTGCACACGCGAATTGCGCACCGAGCCCATGGCCTGGACCGTCTTTGCCAGCTCGCCTTCCAGGCTGCGATGGAACCGAGCCTTCTCCATGAACTGGGAGGTACCCAGACCCTGATCCTGCATGATGATATCGAACCCCATGCCCTGATCCTGAGTTACGCCTTCCCGGGCCAGGGCAAGACGCGCGTCATGGATGTCGTCGGAGGCTACCAGAAGGGCTCCGCTACGGTGCTCAATGCGGTAATCAACACCGGTGCTGTCCAGCACACGGGTCAATTCGGCGGGATCATACTCACTCATGTCCCCGACCAACGCTTTGTAATCCGAGCCCTGGGCCCAGAGCACCAACGCCACGGCGAGTGCCACACTGGCGGCCAGCCCGACGATCAGCCCCACCTGGCGCAGCAGCGTCACGCTATTGGCACCCAGCCGGAAGGTGGTATAGCCGCCCGTGCCGCTCTCGTTACCCTGCTCACCACCGCTAGCCGGCGGGTTGGTCTGTTGCGTTTCAGCCGGTACGTTCGCCATTGTGCGCTCCTGTCACCACACGCCGCCAGCAGGCGGAGCCCCCGTTAAACCGAATCAGATCGGCATGTTCATGATCTTCTCGTAGGCCTTGACCACACGATTGCGTACCTGGGTGGTGGCCTCAAAGGCCACTGAGGCCTTTTCGCTTTCCACCATTACGCGGGTGATGTCAACCTCCGGGTCACCCTGGGTGTAACGGGTCTTGAGATCCGATGATGTCTGCTGGAGCTCGTTAACCTGATTAACCGCCCCCTGCAGCGTGTCCATGAAACTGGGGCCCTCACCCTCCTGGACTTCACCCGGCTTCTGACCCGGCTGCATCTGCTCCGGACGCAGTTGATCGGGCTGCACCTGCTGGCGCTCCTGCATCTGTTCACGCAGCGCGCGAATATCAGTCAACACGGAGTTTACATCAGCTCGTTCCACCATTGTCTTCCTCCCGGTGCTCTGGCGTCCGCCATGGGCAGCTTCATCTGGGGAACCGGGAAGCAAACTCCAGGCCAGGAATAATTTTTCTAATAATTACAAACAACTGCGTGCCTATCAGGAAAGGATTTGATGACAGGGGGCAGAATTAACGGGTGGGTCGACGTGATTTTGACACAAAAAACCCGGGCCAGATGCCCGGGCAGGCACGAGGACAGGGCGTCAGACGGACGCCAGCTCTTGTTCAGGATTAATGCCGTAGTCACGCATCTGCGCAAGCTTATACCGCAGCGTTCGGGGGCTGATGCCGAGGCGTTCCGCGGCCTGTTTGCGCCGTCCACGCTCATCACGCAGCGTCTGCAGTATGATCCGGAACTCACGCTGGCGCAGGTCATCTCCCAGAGACGCGTCCTGGGCATCATCCTCTTGCGCTGAATCCTCTTCCGGTGCGCCCTCATCCGCGCGCGCCACCGCTTCGATGCCGCTATCATTCGACTGCTCTGGCCCGGGCTCCTGCCGGGGTGCACGTGGCGGCGGTGCAGCACCGGTCATGCTCTGGTCCAGGCTAAGATCCCGGTCGGTAATAACCTGTCCCTGCTGCAGGATCAGGGCCCGCTGGATGGCGTTATCAAGCTCCCGCACATTGCCCGGCCAGTCGTACTCGTAAATAACCCCGCGAGCGCTGGGATCCAGCGTCACCCCGGTCATGTGCATCTGGCGGGCGTGCTTTTCGAGCAAGTGTTCAGCCAGCGGCAGGATGTCGTCGCGGCGCTCGCGCAGCGGCAGCCACTGCAACGGGAACACACCCAACCGGTAGTACAGATCTTCACGGAAGCGGCCCGCAGCAACGTTCTGCTGGAGATCCCGGTTGGTGGTGGCGATCACCCGCACGTCCAGCTGGATGCTGCGGCGCCCCCCAACCCGCTCCACTTCGCGCTCCTGCAACACCCGCAGGAGCTTGGCCTGAAGACCAATCTCCATCTCCGAGATCTCATCCAGAAGCAGTGTGCCACCATTAGCCTGCTCGAACTTACCCGGCGAGGCCTGATGGGCGCCGGTGAAGGCGCCTTTTTCATGACCGAACAGAATCGCCTCCAGCATGTTCTCCGGAATCGCGGCGCAGTTGATGGCCACAAAGGGTTGGGAAGCGCGATTCGACTCGTCGTGGATATAGCGGGCAAGCACCTCCTTGCCTGTGCCGCTTTCGCCACAGATAAGCACAGTGGAATCCGTGGCGGCAACCTTACGGGCAAGCTGGAACATCCGCCTGCTGGCGGCGTCCTCGGCAATCGCCCGCTTGGCACTACCGGAGGCGGGGCCACCGAGCACCCGCGCCACAATATCCGTAAGCACCTGTGGCTCAAAGGGCTTGGCAAGATAGTCCACCGCGCCGGCCTGCATGGCGGAAACCGCCTGCTCAATCCGGCCATACGCGGTCATCAGCAGCACCGGTACACCGGGATGCTGACGCTGGATCTCCGCCAGAAGGCTGATACCGTCCATGCCGGGCATCTGCACGTCACTGATCACCAGATCCACAGGGCCAGCCGCCAGTGTCTCCAGTGCCTGCTCACCACTGGCCGCCTCACTGACGCGATAGCGCTTCACTTCCAGGGTGGTAACCAGTGCCTCCTGCAGCTCCCCGTCGTCCTCAACAATCAGTATCTTCTGTTTTGCCATGACTATCTCTCCGATAAAAGCTCGGGATCACCCATTATTCGGCGTGGTAAGAGGCAACGTGATGATTGCGCTCGTGCCGCTGTGCCCGTCCGATGCCAGCTCAAAGCGCCCCTTGTGCGCCTGTACCACTGCATTGACCACAGCCAGGCCCAGACCCGTGCCATGGGACTTGGTCGTCACAAACGCCTCTGTGACACGCTCAGGCTCATCCGGCGAAAGGCCCGGTCCGTTGTCCTGCAGGCAGAAACGGACTTCGCCGTCCGCCTGTGAGACACTCAGCGACAGCGCATCCGCACCTGCTTCCAGGCTGTTGTTGATCAGGTTAAGGCAGGCGCCAACCAGGGCTTCGCGATTGCAGGCGATCGCTCCCTGGGGCACATGATCCGGTGCCGCAAGTGTTGCCCTGCGGGTCTGGAGCGCGGTCTCCGAATTCTGCACAACCGCTTGCACCCATTCGCCAACGCCCAGCTGCTCTGCCAGCCGGATATCCCCCCGGGCGAAAATGAGCATGTCCCGTACCTGCTGCTCCAGATGCTGTAGACGCGCCATCAGCTTGCCGGCGCAGCGCTCATGCATTTCCGCGTCCAGATCTTCTTCGTACAGGTGACCGGCATAGAGCATAGCCGCCGAAAGCGGCGTCCGGATCTGGTGGGCCAGCGACGCCACCATGCGACCCATGGAGGACAGGCGCTCGGAACGCGCCAGGCGGGACTGCAGTTCGCGGGTTTCGGTCAGATCGGTAAGCAGAATCAGCTGGCCAGGTTCGTTATCCATTGAGCGGATGTCGATATTCACCCTGCGTCCGTCATTGAGAGAGACCTCATGACCATCATCGCGTCGGGGAGCGAAAGCCCTCTGGATCACGTCGACCCAGCGCTGGCCTTCCAGCGGCTCACCCAGCAGTTCCACCGCAGCCGGGTTGCACTGGCTGATCACCCCCTGGCTGTCGAGCACCACAACCCCGGCAGGCAGCACGTCCAGAAGGGTTGAAAGTCGGTTGGCAACCTTTTCGCGCTCTTCCAACTCATCACGGCGTCGCCGCTCCTCGCTGCTGAGCTGCCCCGCAAGCTCATTCACGCGTTCTTCCAGCGTCCGGTAGGAATCGGTGATCTGGCGCGACATCTGGTTGAACCGTTCCAGCGCCTCATCCACAGGCCCGGTATCCGGCTCGTGATGAGCGCCGAAAAGGGAGGTCACCTTGTCGTTCGCATCCGCGGCCGCGTTATGCGGGGCTTCGGATTCATTACGCTCGGATGTCTGCTGGCTCATGGACTTCTCCCGTACCGATGCCACGCTCCATGCGCAGCTTTTCGTTCAGTTCAGGGAGACAGGAGCAGATTCCGTGCCACCTATATTTTTCTCTTCAAATTCCTATAGATGGCGGATAAAGGCATGCAAGCAAGCCAATTTTTTGTCGCGGCTTCAGGACTCGGATGCTTCCCTGAGGCCATATTTGCGCACTTTTTCCACCAACGTAGTGCGGCGGATCCGGAGCTTCTCGGCCGCCCGGGCCACGACGCCATCCGCTTCGTTGAGGGCTTGCTCAATCAGAGTCTTTTCCAGATTCGATAGATAATCCTTGAGATCCAGACCATTCACCGGAAGCAGCGCCGGTGAGTCCAGGTTGTTGAGCCCCTCAATATCGGCAGGCATCCCCGAATCCTCGGTTTCGTGGGACTCATCCAGATCGTCCACATAGCGGAATTTACGCGGCAGCTCCGGGACGCCCACCACCCCGTAGGGGTGCATGATGGCCAGGCGCTCGACCAGATTCGCCAGTTCCCTCACATTCCCCGGCCAGTCATGGCGGCAGAGGCTCATAATGGCGGCGGAGTTCAGGCGGATCGAGCCACGCTTTTCTTTTTCCATCCGGGAAATGAGCTCATTAATCAGCAGTGGTATGTCCTCCACACGCTCACGCAGGGAGGGCATCTCCAGCGGGAAGACATTGAGGCGATAGTAGAGATCTTCACGGAATTCACCGTTTTCGATCATGGTTTCAAGATTCTTGTGAGTTGCAGCGATCACCCTCACGTCGGTTTTCATGGTGCGATTGCCACCAACCCGTTCGTAGGTGCGTTCCTGTAAGACTCGCAGGATCTTGACCTGCATGCTCAGCGGCATATCACCAATCTCGTCAAGAAACAGGGTGCCACCCTCGGCGAGTTCAAACCGTCCGGCACGCGAGCTGATGGCGCCGGTGAACGCGCCCTTCTCATGACCGAAGAGTTCACTTTCAAGCAGCTCACCGGGAATCGCACCGCAATTGACCGGCACAAAGGGCTTATCCCGGCGGGGAGAATGGTAGTGGAGATTACGGGCCACCACTTCCTTGCCCGTCCCAGACTCGCCCGTGATCAACACACTTACTTCTTTATCGGCGACCTGGGCCATGAGCTGGCGTACGTGCTGGACTCGGCGGCTTGTCCCCACCAGGCTACGGAAAAGCTGCACCTCCCGCTGCTGGGCCCGCTGGCCACTGCGCGCATACTGTTCCCGATACACCTGGGCCCGATAGATCGAGTCTACAAATTTTGTGTAGTTCGGGGGCCAGGCAATACGCGCGATGATACGGGATTCCGCCTCCTCGCTCAGGCCTTCAAGACAATGCTCGCCAATCTGCAGAAAAGGCACACCGGCCTGGCGCTGGGCTATCCCATTGAGGTGTTCCACGGCCGCGCTGCTTTCGCCATCAACGACTACCGCACCAACATCATCGGTCTGTTCCAGGGGCGCGATCCAGTACTCGGGATCAGCGGCATACACCACCTCCCCGATGAACTCCAGGATCAGGCAGAGATCGTGTCGACGCTGTTCGTCGTCCACAACGAGAAAAACAACGGCAGTCTCGGGCATCGAACCAGCAGCCTTGGGGTCAGGACGTTTATAATGGTTCCGTGAATCCATCGTCACGGGATTGTCACGTATTTAAGACTCTGAGGGCGCCGGAGTCAATTTTATGACGCAGCTTTTCTCGGTGGCGTCATTCTACGGGCTACTGATTGTCGAGATACGCCTTCGCCGCTTTCTGGGTTCGGTTGGTTGAACGTAACGCCTGAGCCGCCTCATCACGCTCCTCCTCTGAGCCCTCGCGGGCCTGGTCATAGAGCGTCTGAAGGCGCTCCACCGCCGACCTTACCCGTTCCTCGCCCAGCTGATCAGCATCCGCCACAGCCTCATCGACACTGCGACGGACCTCATCATCAAGTGCTGCCAGTGACGCCCAATCCTTATGCGCAACCAGTGACTCCACCCGGCTGAGCATATCCTCAAGTGCTACCATCCCGATATTCCTCTCGATAGCGTGACAGAATCGGCTGCCAGAATAGCCGGTTTCCTTTGAAAATGGTCCGGAATGCCATTAATCTCGATTCCGTTATCCCAATATCCCCAATGAGCGCACGATCCGACAAGACCATGCAAGATCAGCAGAATGACGCGTACATTGCCATTGCCAGAGCCTGCCTCAAAGCCATCAATCGGGCTGCCGATGATGGGCGTGAGCGTGCCGAACAGATCCAGATGGTCTATCAGGCCATCGATGAAGCCTTCCAGGAACAGCTCGAGCCCTATCAGCAGCAGCTGCGCGACTACCGCTCAATCCTGGAAAGGATCGCCAACGGCAGCCTGAACGTCCAGCAGATGAGAGAACTGGCGGAGGCTGCAGTTGCCGACAGCACCGAACGCGACCAGGATGAACCCCTGCACTGACCCGGAGCCCGGCCCATGACCACGCATTGCAACGCGCGACCAGCCATCCAGCTGGCACGATTCGCCCTGGGTGCCACCCTTGGCCTGATCACACTTGCGACAACGGCTGACGTCTCACAACGACTTGCACCCCAGACCGGGCCGGATGCCACTGCCGACTACCGTTATCTGACACTGGACAACGGGCTGGGCGCGCTGTTGGTATCAGACCCGCGTGCCGACAAGGCCGCTGCCGCGCTGGATGTTCACGTCGGCGCCGGGGCTGACCCGGAGAAACGACCTGGGCTGGCGCATTTCACAGAGCACATGCTTTTCCTGGGGACCGAGACCTACCCGGATCCGGGCGAATACAAGTCGTTCATCAACAGCCATGGCGGCTCGCACAACGCCTACACCAGTGCCCTCGACACTAATTATTTCTTCAATGTTGAGCCGGACTTCCTGGAACCGGCACTCGATCGTTTCTCCGAGCAGTTCCAGGTGCCGACCTTTGCATCGAAACTGATTGAACGCGAACGCAATGCCGTCAACTCCGAGTTTTCCGCACACCGGCGCAGCGACGGGCGCCGCTTCTGGTCCGCCCTCAAGCAGACTTTCCCCCAGGGTCACCCACTGGCCCGATTCACGGTGGGCAACCTGGAGACCCTGTCCAATGAGAAGGGCCAGCTGCGCGATGAAACCGTGGCCTTTTACGAACAGAACTATTCAGCCGACCTTATGGAGCTGGTGGTCATTGGTCCGCAATCGCTGGATCAACTTGAATCCCTGGTGGAACCCCGGTTCTCGCCGGTCGCCAACCGGGGTCACGACGCCCCCCGCTACACCCAGCCATTTCTGGATAGCGAGCAGCTACCAGAGCTTCTGCAGGTTGAAGCGATCCGCGACAAACGGCGACTTCAGCTGACATTCCCAATCCCCTCAACCGAGGATGACTACCGCAACAAACCGCTTTCCTACTTGTCTCATCTTATCGGCCATGAAGGCCGTGGCAGCCTCCACGCCGTGCTGAAAGACGCCGGTCTTGTTGATCAACTATCGGCGGGCCAGAGCATGGACACCGGCGACCAGGCCATGATGAACATCAGCATGTCACTCACGCCAGAGGGCCATGAACGCTGGCGCCAAGCGGTGCGCCTGACTTTTGACTATCTGGAGCTCATCCGGGAGAACGGCATCCGCCAGGTGTATTTCGAGGAACAGCAGAAGCTCAACGATATTGAATTGCGCTTTCGGGAACGCGGCAAACCCATTCACGAAGCCAGCACCCTCGCCAGCCGTCTGCACCGGGTGGCACCTGACGACGCAGTGATCGCTCCCTGGCTCTACGAGACCTATGAACCCTCTGTCTACCGTGAACTGCTGACCCACCTCCAGCCTGACAACGTGCTGGTATCCGTTCAGGCGCCCAACGAAGCCGATGACAGCTGGTCGACCACCCCCTACTACGATACTCCTTACCGGCTGAGCGACCTTGATCCGGCCCAGCTCGTGAGTGGAAGCGAACAGAGCGGCAAACTTGAACTGCCTGACCCTAACCCGTTCATTCCAGAGAATCTGTCACTGGTAGAAGGGGATGATATGCCCCAACCCAAAGCCATGGGCAAGCAACCATTGGAGCTCTGGTTTGCGCGTGACACTCGTTTTGAAGCGCCCCGAGCGAACGTTTACCTCTCACTGCGCTCACCCGCAGCGGGCGGATCCGCCCGTAAGGCAGTACTGACGCGTCTGCTGGCGGAAACCGTTCGGGATGAGCTCAATGCTCTCGCCTACCCAGCTAAGGTCGCAGGGCTGGATTACCGTATCTACAGCCATATTCGGGGCATTACAGTCCGACTCAGCGGCTACAGCGACAAGCTGCCTCGGCTCATGGACGATGTACTGGAACAACTGCGCCATCCCGACCTTAACGAAGAGCGGATCCGTACCCGGCTCCAGCAGATCCGCGACGATCTCGCCAATGCGGCAGAGCGACGCCCCTATGAAATCGCCTCCAGCCGTGTCCATGAAAAGCTGCTGGAAAATGTATTCCCCCATACAGCGCGGCTGGAAGCAGCAAAGGATCTGACCCCGAAAGCTCTCAAGAAACACACCGCGCACTTCTATCAGGCGCTGGATCCCGTCATGCTCGTACACGGCAATATGACGCGCGCAGCAGCGCTCAATACACGCTCGCGGGTCTCAAGCCTTATCATGAATGGTGTGGAATCCACAGACGTTCCCCGTGCGCGGGTGCATCGGCTGGCCAGAGAGGAACAGACGCTGGATGTGAGCGTGCGCCATTCGGACCAGGGCTACCTGCGTTATATACAGGGTGATGATTCCGATTATGCCACCCAAGCGCACTTCCGGCTTCTCGCCCAGCTGCTGTCTGCGCCCTTCTACGAGAGGCTGCGAACCAACCAGCAGATGGGCTACATCGTTCAGGGAACCTACTACCCAATGCTTGAAGCCCCCGGGATCGGTTTTATCGTCCAGTCTCCGGAAAACAGCTTTGAAAGCATCAACGACAGTGTAACCACTTTCCTGGCAAAGCAGGAGAAACGCCTTGCCGGTCTTAAGTCGGATACGCTGGAACGCGAAAAGCAGGCCGTTGTCAGCCGCTTGGAGCAGGACGACACTCAACTGAGCGAAGTAGCTGACCGCTATTGGCAGGAAATCGATCGTGGCAACCACGACTTTAACCACCGTAAACAGCTCGTCAGTGCCGTTAAGGCGATTGACCATGAAGCGCTGATGGCAACGTTCCGGGAAGCTCTTTTACAGAATCCCAGGGCCCTGGTCATCAATGCCCGGCGGGATGTTCCGAAGGACGCTGAATCACTCCAGAGCCTGCAATACGACGGCTGGTTCCGGCGTACGCTTACAGAGACGGAATAAGCGACTCGCCATAGAACTGGAGATCCTGCAGCAGTAGCTGATCACGCCGGCTCAGCGAAGAGTCGGCCATGCGCTGCTGCAGGTCTTCAAAAAACCCTGGCAGACTGCGCCAACCCGACCCGGGATCCATCAGCCGCTGCTGGCGGAACTGCTCCCAGCGTTCCTGTTCATCGGCACTGAGACTCTGCGGGTAGTTACGTGCCCGGTACCGGAAGAACAGTTCCGGCAGACGTGAGTCTTCAAAAGTCGGTTCCAGCTCGCCCATGAGACCCGGCGGTGTTTCCAGGATCTCCTGCAGCTCGCGCCGATCCGCATCCTTGATGAAGCCACCTGAATACAACGCTTCGTCCGGATCACGCTTTTCCTCGTGCGGCTTTTCTCCATAGACCTTCTGGAGCCGATCCGCCAACCCCTCCATTTGCTTCAATGCATTCAGATTCGCCCGGAGCCGATCCCGGTCGAGCCCGAAATGCTGCAGACGTTGCTCAGACAGATCCTTGAGCAGAGCAGCCGGTGCCACAACCGGACAGGTGTTCGCGCGGATTTCCTTGAGGGCCGGCCTTGGCCCGTCGCTCTCGCTGCGCTCATCCGCAGGTTTGAACAGTTGTTCGCGTATACCCTCCGGTGACAGCCCTTCAAGCTGACGCGGGTCCTGTCTAAGATCAAACACGATCACTGAATTACGATTGATGGGATGAGCCGCCACAGGTGCGACCAGCGCACAGCACCCCTGCTCTGAGGGGTACATGGACGATACATGGAGCACAGGCTTACACCGCTCAGTATCCAGCATGCCCAGAACCGAGCGCTTGCTCCGGTGGTTGAGCACATAGTCAAAGAGCTTGGGCTGGCGGTTCCGGATAAGCCGTGCAACCTCAATCGTGGCATACACATCCGCCATGGCATCGTGTGCTTCACCATGGTTAATACCGTTGGCGGCGGTCAGATCCTCAAGGCGGAAAGACGGCCTGCCATCCTCATGCCTGGGCCATTCAATACCTTCAGGCCGGACAGCATGAGCCAAGCGGACCATATCAATGATATCCCAACGAGAGTTACCGTTGTGCCACTCACGCGCATACGGATCCCGTAGATTCCGGTAAAGAGTGTGTCGGGTCACTTCATCATCAAAGCGCAGGCTGTTATAGCCCACAGCACAGGTGCCTGGTTCCATGAACAGATCATTGATCCGTTGGATGAACTCCGCTTCAGGCAATCCCTCGTTGAGGCAGTCCTGGGGGGTGATGCCCGTTACCAGGGTTGCGACCGGATCAGGTACAAAATCCTCGGCAGGCCGGGCATAGAGCGTTACAGGATCTTCAATGATATTAAGCTCTGGATCCGTCCGGACCCCCGCAAACTGCGCGGGTCGATCATGTATCGGGTCAGCACCGAAGGTTTCATAGTCATGCCAGAAAAAGGACTGCAAACCGGTATCTCCTGCTCAGCGCGGCAGCAACACAGGATAACACCAGAACACGATACGGCAGAACGGCAAGCTCAGAAGAGCCCTTCACCACGATCAATATATTCAGTGCGGGAGCGGGGCGACACCACATCTTTTTCGAGCTCCTGGAGCTCAACCCGCATGGCTGTGGGAATATTCAGAAAGACGCCGGCATCGGTTTGCACCGAGCCCTGACCCTCGGGCGAATTCCATTCCACCGCTTCATTCTGAAAGGAAATGAAGAAGTTGTTGGTGAAACCGGCTCCCCCGTCAGACTTACGTTCACCAACTTCAAGTGTTTCAAACGCACTCAAGGGGGCACAGCCTGAACCGCCGGGACTGCAATCCGCGGAATCCGCCAACCCATAATGAGTGGCGCGCTGATTGTTCGCCGTGCCATCGTCCTGAAGCAGCTGGCCCTGTTTTGTTGTTCCACCATCAACAATATCGATGCCAAGACGTCCTGTCAGCGAGCTGATGTCTCCGGAAAGTGTGCCCCTTGATTCCGTAAAGCCAACACGGAACCCGACCACATCACCGTTCTGGTCATCCGCCAGCTCCAGATAGGGGTCCCGGCCAATGAAAGGGACAATGTCGCCTGCGCTGTAATTATTACCGTCAAACTGATCGCCGGCCTGACGAGCAATATGGCCGAAGGACAGATGATCCACCGCAACATCCGCCCCATTGGCAGTCTCGCCCACCGCCAACTCCTCCATATTCATCTGGAAATCCGCTTCCGCGCCAACGGTATAGCGGGTGAAATCCTTGCCGCCGGATTCGGTGACGTCCAGTGCCAGCATTGACTGACCCGTTACATCCCCCATTTCCTGATCGCTCATGGGCTTCATCTCAGCATTAACTGCCGGGACGCATGCAATCAGGAATAGACCAATGACGCTTCCCGTGATCCGCATTGGAGGTCTCGCAGCTGAAGGGTGAATAGCCGTTGTCATACCGATAATCTAGACCCTGAATACAGGCTGTACTGTGACCCTGATCATGCGGCAGAACCGCTGAGGTGACCATTCATTAATCCGTGAAGATCATCACGGTTTATAATCACACACAAAAAAGCCCCGCGCGGAGTTGCCGGCGGGGCTTGGGTGTAGGGGCCTGACGATGACCTACTCTCGCATGGGATCTCCCACACTACCATCGGCGCTGAGTCGTTTCACTTCTGAGTTCGGC
>NZ_JBEFNF010000011.1:0-53706 GCF_040196175.1 Salicola sp. Rm-C-2C1-2
ACTCGGCCACAGTCAAGCTGCGCGGTGGCGCCATCTTCTGCAGGATGGCTTCCTTACGTTCCGGTGAATAATGGGGCATGGTTGTCCTCTGAAATCATCAGGCGACAACTACCTTGACGCATAGGGCAAGTCTTCAACTGCTATTGGAAATGAGGATAACGACACTGAGGAGCAACGAACCCAGGACCTTCCGTACACGCCTGATCCTGACTATACGGTTCCCAAAGCAGGGGATCGCATCCACCGGCGTAAACATCCCGATGGCCCTAAAGCGGATCCCCGTACGATTCAATCCGATGGGAAACCTCTCGGAGCGAAAGAAGGCCAGATGCCTGCAGAATTTGCCGGCATGGAGGAGCCGCCCCCAAACCATGATGTTCTAGTGGAGGAGGGCTGGCCAACTCTCACGTACAAGGGAAATACGACCTACGATACGTTCACAGACGCCAAGCCTGTAGAGCTTTCGCCCGGAACAGAGATCTATCGGATTGTTGATGAACGCGCGGGGAATGATGGAGGGTTTTGGGCGTATGAAATTCCGGAAAGCAAAGCTGCGTGGCGTAGCGACTACGCCGTCAAGGATGATTGGAATGACAATGGCTACTATGTGAAACACGTTGTTGGTAAAGAAGGGTTGAAAGCATGGGAAGGGAAAGTTTCGGGGCAGCGTTATAGAAAACACGATGGTAAAAAGTTTTATCTCAAAGGTGGGGAACTCAACTTTTTATAACACCGGGAGATACGAACCCGAGTGCTCCAAAATTGACTAACTGGCCGGAGCCTTAAGCGATGGACTCACAGCTTAAGAAAAACCTTCTTCTTCGCAAATTCTCCAGTATCGAGTACATGGAGGAATTTAAGGACTACCATTGCCGTACCTTGGAAGCCATGGAAGAGGGGATTGAGTATTTCTACAACCATCCCCCCAGTGAAAACTGGCACCTGTGGGATCGCTCTGAATGGCCGGAGACCTGGGAGAGTCGTGCAGTCGCCAATTTCAGGGAGATGCAGGACTATCTTCAGGATGCGTTGGAGCGCGCTAAGCGAGGCGATACCAGTTATTTGGAGTCAGCTGCTGCAGATTTCAGCGGAATTGGCAAAGACATGGATGTTATGGGTGAGAAATGGTGGAGCTATATCCCAGCCGAGTATGAGGAGAAGTTCATAAAAAACCGTGCAGCTGCGGCAAAACACGCTTCCAACATTTGGCGGACTCTGGGTGACTACTGGAAAACCCCTGATTCTGTTCTGAAGGAAACAGTGACAGGCCCTATCGATGAACAGGACCTGCTTTGCTATCTAAAGCCTGGTGAGCAACCCTGAGCACTAAGGACGAACCAGCCAGCTATGGACGACGAACTAGCGCTTTACCTGAGTCAGAGGGCTGAGCTGATCATCAGCGATGATGCGGATCTCGGCCAGCTCAGAAAACAGGATCGCAGGCTTCTTTCCGCCATGGACCGCGGGGCGCTCGAATCACCCCTGTCCCAGCGCGAAGGCGCGGACGAGGCGTTGCTGGAAGCGCTGGAAACGGATCCTGAACAGAATGCCCTGTTGCTGGAAGCGCGGGATCGCATCTGGCCTGGCGAGCTCGCCAGAGTCCAGCAGCTGCTGATCGCCCAAGAAGGGGACAGGGGTGCTGCCTGGTGGCTGGCTGCTCATTATTCTCATCTGCCCTGTCCTGAGGATTTTCCCTCGGCCTGGTTCGCTCAGGTCTGGGCGGCTCGGGCCCTGTATCGTCGGGGAAAGATTAAGGAATTGCCGGAGCCCTGGTCGCTCTGGGCCGGGGCCCAGTCGGGGGCAGTGTCTGTAAAGGAAACCGCAATCGCGCTCTGGGAAGCGGGTGACGGGGCTCTCTGGGAAGACTGGCTGCCACGTCTGCTGGTGGCGTCCGATTCGGATGGTGCCTCGGCGCTGGTTAATGGTCTGGCACCTTATTTGACGGATGAGGAACTGATCCAGCTGATGGGCATGAGCTGCCAGAGCCGCTTCCTGCCCTGGCTAGCGAGCTTCCGGCACGATGAAGAATTGAAAGAGGTGGCCCTTCGGGAAGTCCGGTGGCTCAGCGGGGATCAACAGAAGCGTCACCAGGGCCGGCAGTGTTGGGGCGAGGACGTTTCGGAAGCGCCCTGGCAGCAGCTCTTTCAGTCCGTGCCGCTGGGGTTCCGGGGTCGGCTCTGGCACTGGTGTGCTGATGCGGTTGAGGGCGCAGCGAACTCGTTGCAGGGAGGCCGATGGTGCGCTGGGAACTGACGTCGATTGAGGGACAGCTTGGCGCCTGGCCGGCGGCCGACCTCCTGGCACCCGGGCTGACGGAATCACCCCTTATGCCGGATGAACAGGGCCAGTGCCTGATTGGGCCGAAGACGCAGGCCTCCAATCGGGAACGCCTCTGGTCCCAGATCGGGCCATTGCTGAGTGCATGTAAGCCGAACTGGGTGCTCCTGCCCGAGGCCCAGCGTGCCAACCGGGATTGGTGGGAAACGCGTCTGGGTGATATCGCGGAACCGGGTTTCGGGCGCGGTGCGGCAGCATTGGCACTGAGTCAGCTCAATCGGCTTGCCACGCCGGGGCGCCTGATTGCGGCTCATACGCCGGCAGAGGGTAGCGAAGGTATCGAAGGGGTGATGGCCCTGGAATGGGCGCCATCGGAGCGGGGCATGTCCTTTGGGCTGGCCCGTATGGACGGTCGCCTGGACGGCAAGACTGATGTAGGCGCCCTGCTGAATCTGGGCCGTGAAACCGTCACCCAGCCGGAAGCGCTTCTGTGCCCGGGCACCGGAGGGGATGGCTACCTGGAACGGCTGCTGCCTTTCCTCGCCGAACTGGGCTCTTGGGCACGCCCGGAAGTGCGCTGGGAATTCCCGGAGGCACGACTGGGGCGTCTTGGTGTTGTTGGCAGTCTCTATAGCTGGGCCTGGCTGGAAGCCGGGTACCGGTTGGGGGACTGGACTGGTCCCTGCGCCGTCATGGAAATGGATGAAAGCTCTCTGGTGGGGCTGTCAGTCGTGAGCTGGCGCCGCTGAATAACGACGCCACCCTTTTATTTTACGGCTAACGATTAGCCTCTCAGCGTGCTATTGCAGCGCCGCAATCAGTTTCTCGGCCACGGCCGCCGATGATTGCGGATTCTGGCCGGTGATCAGCTTGCCGTCCTGAATGGCCAGCGGATTCCAGTCGTCAGTAGCCTCATGCTTCGCCCCAAGTTCCTTCAACCGGCTTTCCAGCAGAAACGGCACTTTCTCTTCGCCACCGACCGCTTTTTCCTCGCTATCGGTAAAGCCCGCTACACGCCGGCCCTGAATAAAGGGGGTGGCGTCGTCGCGGCGCATCCCGCCAAAGACAGCCGGCGCGTGGCAGACACTGGCGATTATGCGATCCGAGTTCTCGAACGAGAATAGCAGTTCATGCAGCTTGCGGTTATAGGGCATGTCGAATACCGTGCCGTGTCCGCCGGGCATGTAGACCGCGTCATAGTTGTCCGTGTCCAGGGTCTCGAAAGCGGGGGTGGATGCCAGTTGGTCGATGGCGTCCTGCCAGGCCCGGGCCTGGTCGTCATCCACGGCACTGTTCGGGTCGACCGGAACCTGGCCACCGGCAACCGAGGATACAGTCACCTCGTGACCTTTCTCGCGCAACATTTGGTAGGGAACCGCAAACTCTTCCAGCCAGACGCCGGTCGGGTCGCCGTTGAGCATGCGGTCGTGATTGGTCAGAACAAAAAGAATGCGACTCATGGTGGTTTCTCCCTTATCGCTTTGAATTGACCCCTACTGTGCCGCCTTATCAGTGATTCATCGAATTTATTTCTGTTATTTTAGATATTTTCTTATTTCATTTCTTGTGTTGTGCTGTCCGGAATCGGTTCGTCACTTACGGATTGCCCTCAGCGCACCGGATTCCGGCTGAACCTGATTACGGAACTGGGCACACCAAACTCGCGGGCACTGGCTTCTTCCCAGTAATGGTCAAAAAGTTCGTACCCCGTTATGCCTTGCAACAGAGCGCCCGGTTCAAGAAAGGGGTAGATGTCGCGGTAGGTTCGGAACTCGGTCTGTGAACTCTGCTGAATGATGTGGTCCGGGCCCAGTTCCGAGGCATCCTGAAGACCAGCAGCTCCGATGAGGTTCCCCAGGGCCTGCACCGTATTCCGGTGATAGTGAAACACGCGCTCGCTCTTGAGCGGCACGTCCAGCTTGCTGCCTCGCTGGGGGTCCTGGGTGGCTACGCCGCTGGGGCAGCGGCCGGTGTGGCAGTTCAGCGCCTGAATGCAGCCAAGCGCGAACATGTAGCCACGGCCGGCATTGCACCAGTCCGCGCCCAGCGCCAGAGTCTTGGCCAGATGGAAGCCGGAAGTGATCTTGCCAGCGGAACCCACCGCAATCGCATCCCGCAGGTTGGTTCCCACAAGCGTGTTGTGGACCATTAGAAGGGCGTCCAGCATCGGCATGCCCAACCGGTTGATGAACTCCAGCGGTGCCGCGCCGGTGCCACCCTCGCCACCATCGACCATGATGAAATCCGGATGCCGTCCGGTCTCCAGCATGGCTTTCACTATGGCGAACCATTCCCAGGGATGGCCAATCGCCAGCTTGAAGCCTACCGGTTTGCCACCCGACAGTTCCCGCAGCCGATCCAGGAATTCGAGCAGTTCGATGGGCGTGTTGAAGGCCGAGTGGCTGGGAGGCGAAACCACATCTTCGCCGGCGGTTACCCCGCGGGCCTCGGCGATTTCCTGGGTCACCTTGGCACCGGGCAGTATGCCGCCATGGCCTGGCTTGGCGCCCTGGGAGAGTTTCACCTCAATCATCTTCACTGCGTCCCGCGTGGCGTTCTCAACGAACCGTGTCTCACTGAAACGCCCCTGTTCGTCCCGGCACCCGAAATAGCCCGAGCCGATTTCCCATACCAGGTCGCCACCGCCTTCCAGATGATAGCGGGAGATCGAGCCTTCCCCCGTATCGTGGTAGAAACCACCGCGGGCGGCACCATGGTTCAGCGCCCGGATGGCGTTGGCGGACAGCGAGCCGAAGCTCATGGCGGATATATTGAAGATGCTGGTGCTGTAGGGCTGGGCGCAGCGGCTGCCAATCGTGATGCGGAAGTCCGTGTGCGAGTGATCGACGGGGGTCAGCGAGTGGTTGATCCATTCGTAGCCCGGATGATCCATGTCCAG
Source organism: Salicola sp. Rm-C-2C1-2 (assembly GCF_040196175.1). Taxonomy (NCBI): domain Bacteria; kingdom Pseudomonadati; phylum Pseudomonadota; class Gammaproteobacteria; order Oceanospirillales; family Halomonadaceae; genus Salicola; species Salicola sp. Rm-C-2C1-2. The sequence continues at coordinate 5,177 of NZ_JBEFNF010000011.1, forward strand.
AAGACTGCCGAAGGGGCGCTTGTCCAGAGTGTTCTTGGCACGCTGGTAGACGATGCGACGCTGTTCCCTGCTGAAAGGGCGTCCTTCGGTGTCCGAGAAGATGAAATACTGGCGGATCTCGGGGCCAATGGACTCAAGGAAGTAGCGGAAGTGCGCCAGAACCGGATAGTTTCGACTGACGGTATGCCTTGGCTGAAGCAGATCCCAGGTTCCCAGTGCGCTAAGAGCGAGCGCGGGAAGCGCGATGGCCAGCCACCAAACGGACAGGGTGGTGAGTGCTAGCGCGATGCAGCTTGCCAGGATGCAGGTCACGTAGGCGCCGTAGCGCACTGGGATCCAGGTTTGAGTTGTCATGTGGTCGTCACCCTTTATTGTTTGATGACGTCAGAGACGCCAGACGAGTGAGACAATACCAAAAGACAGAGGGTCCTTGTTGGTCGCATCCTGCGATGTTGTGGTTCGCAGCGAGACCGAAAAATGGACATCCTGCGTGTGCCAGCTGGCGCCAATACCCGCGTGGCCGACCACGGGTGCCTGATCGTACTGGTAGCGACCGGAGCGCTCCTCAAGGTAGGAATAGGGAACCCATTCGCCAAGGGCACCGACAAATACCGACCAACCAGGTCCTGGCGCATCCAGAATGCCTGGCATGCCCATTGACGAGGACAGACTCGCGTAGTCCGAGATGAAATTATCCGGCAGATTGGTGCCAAAGCGCCAGCCCATCCCGAATTGGACGTTGGAGACGAAATTGCTGGCTCGAGCGCCCGCCAGCCAGTTGACATCGTGTTGAAGGTCGTCCGTCGTACCAGAGCTGAAAAGCTGGCGGGCATGTTGAGCCTGAATCCCGCCAACCCAGTCTGTTCCGAGCTGGTTATCCCAGCCTTTGGGGTCAGTACTCCCCGTGACACCATGAACCCATTTCTGTGCTTCTTCTGCCAGTGAATCCGGTCCGACCACGCCCGCCATCACGCCATAACCGGTGATGCTGCGGTCGTTCCAGCTCCAGAGAGTGGCGCCGCCGGAAAGATAGCCGGTGTAGGGGATATCATTGTACTGGGGTTGACGGGCCTCAATATCCTGGGGGGTGATCATCAGCTGGCGCAGCGACCAGGCCAGGGCGTGGTTATTCCCTGTGGCGCCAATGCCAGGGAGGGGCGTAAGCAACTCCCGGGCGTGGGCGCTTGAACACGTGGTGCAGTTGCGTTTTTTTTCAGCCGCCTTTCCCAGATAGGAAAGCCTGAGGCCATTGGTGTAGCCCCTGTCCTGGCCGGTCATCAGATCATTATCCCACGAAAGACTGAGTGTACCGGCCGTAATCGGCCCGCTCAGCAGGGAAGCAAGAAGAAAAAGGGTAATCCTGAACGGTGGTCGCTTGGTTACTGTGCGCATGCTAACTGTATACGGGTTGTTAACTGAAGGCCTATTCTAGGCAGGCCATGTTCCCGTTGGACTCAGTGATTGCCGCAAAGGTTTGTTAAAGGAGGTGTTGTGACGTTTCACATTGATCTTGCCCCATTGATCTCTCTGGGTGCAGGTATCGGTATTCTAATTTTTCCCAAGCTGCTTAATTACATTGTGGCAGGCTATCTGATCACCATGGGGGTTCTCGGCCTGGTGGGACACGGTTTCTGAATTGATTGCCTCACCAGGCCGAGCGGTCAAGTCAAAGACCTTTCATTCAACGGTGATGGTGATGGTTTCGGATTTTACCGGAGGCGTGTGGGGTGTATGCGTTTCATCTCCGAGCAGCAGCGTCAGCTCGTGTTCGCCGGACTCAAGATCCAGTGTGGTCTGGGTCTGGCCACCGCCGAAGTGCCGGTGCTGGTCGTCGGAAGGAATGGGCTCATCCATTGCGGGCATCTCTTCCACATCCACCAGCAGGTGGTGGTGGCCGGTGTTCTCCCGGTCGACCCCGGCGGGCGCCACACCCATGCCCTCAATGCCGAAGCGCACCGTTACGGGGGAGCTGACTGTCTCACCGTCCTGTGGGGAAATGAAGTAGGCGGAAGCATCTTCCGGCGCCTCGCTGGCCATCGCGGCGGTTGTGCCCAGTGCCAGTGTGAGGCCGGTCAGTGTTCGGGTCAGTGCTTTCATGCTGTAACTCCCTGTGTGGGTGGGAATACCAGCATAAAAAGCCGGGACGGGTGGCGGCAAGCCACCACGTCCCGGCTGGGAGGGTTATTACCGGATGGTCATTCAGTGCAGGGTTTCGCCCCGATCAGGAAAAGCTCTTCTTCGGCTGGGTGCGGACGTGTGTGGTGTAAAGCACCAGGCCCACCAGCGTCAGGCCGCCCACGAGGTTGCCCAGAACGGTGGGAATCTCGTTCCACATGATGTACTGATAGAGAGTGAATTCACCGCCCATCATCAGACCGATCGGAAAAAGGAACATGTTCACGACGGAGTGCTCGAAGCCCAGATAGAAGAAGATGATGATGGGCATCCACATGGCCATGATCTTGCCGGAAACATGGGTTGAGATGCTGGCCCCGACAACGCCCATCGACACCATCCAGTTACAGAACATCCCGCGGAGGAACAGGACGATCCAGCCGGCAATACCGGCTTCCTGGTAACCCACGGTCCGGCTTTCGCCAACGGCCATGATCTTCTGGCCGACTTCATTGATGGCTTCGGAGCCACCCATGGAGAAGTTGAGGTAGCCGAAAACCGCGATGAAGAGCGCGCCGCCTAGGTTACCGAGTGCTACAAGACCCCAGTTCTTGAGCATGCGTGGGAAGGTGACACCGGGTCGCTTGTCCAACAGGGCCATGGGCACGAGCGTGAATACCCCCGTAAGCAGGTCGTAGCCCATGAGATAGAGCATGCAGAAGCCCACCGGGAACAGCAGGGCGCCCACCAGGAACGAGCCGGTCTGTACCGCGATGGTGATGGTGAAAATCACCGCCAGCGCCAGCGTTGCCCCCGCCATAAAGGCCCGGATGAGGGTGTCCCGGGTGCCCATGTGGACCTTGGCTTCGCCCGCGTCCACCAGCTTGGTGACGAACTCGTTGGGTTGAAGATAGGACATCGTATTTCTCCTTCAGAAAGTTAAGGTTCGGTCGTCAGAAACTGGCATCAATCCAGAGCCAGGCTTTGTCGGTGTCGGCGGTCTGCCTGTTGCCCTCCTCGCTCTGATGGAACGCAGCCTTGGCGCCGACTGTGTAGGTGCTGTTCGGGGACCAGGTAGCGACCAGCCCGGTTTCCGAGCCATAGTCGTCACTGCCTTCATCGCTCTCGAACCGATGGTGGACCGCCTTGAGCGAAACACCGTTGATGGCCGTGGCCACCGACACGTAGGTGTCCCGCAGTCCGGGATCCGGAGTGGCGAGGAACTGATCGGCCCAGCCGTTCATGGCGTGGAGCGTGGCCAACGGTGTCTGGAACGCGACGTTGCCTTCATCCGAGCCGAGCAGCTCCTGCCCGACTTTCGCGGTCACGCCACTGGAGCGCGCACCGGCCTCGATGCGGTAGTAGTCCGTATCAAAGCTGTCCGGATTGTCGTCGTAATCGGACTGGCGGGCGACTTCCAGCGTATAGAGGGCCGTCAGATCGTCGGTGAGCCCGCTTTCACCACTGAACCGCAGGCCATGGCTGCGCGTTGAGTCGCCAGGTGCGTTCTCGTAGGACAACAGATAGGTGTAGGCCGTGAGCGAGCCGGCGGCGAGGCCGTCGTAGCGCGCGTTGAGCACCCCTGTGTCCATGGGGGCATTCCCGTTGGCGCTGGCATCGGAGAAGATGCGGTTGGCGTTATACAGGTAGCCCCCGGTCAGGGTGGTATCCGGGAGGGACTCATTGACGGCGGTGAAACCGTCAAAAGTCTGCTCATTCTGGCGCCAGCCCACGGTGCCGATGAACCGGTGGTTGTCCAGAAAGAAGCGCTGGCGACCATAGGTCATCCGCGTATCCGCCAGCCCCTCATAGCGTACCCAGGCCTGGTTGATTTCGGTCTCCGCCGGATCGGCAACAACAGGCCGGTCCGAGACGCCATTAATGGTGCTGTTATAGGTCTCGCCACCGAGCCGTGTCACATGCTCAGCCTCAAGAAACCCCATGAAGCCGCCGACCTCGCCGGTCCGGTAGCCCAGGCGGGTTCTCAGCGTGGAGGCGCCCGCGTCTTCGTCGAAGCCGCTCTGGTCCACGAGCTCATAGCGATAGCGTGTGTCCAGATTGGCTTCGCCGTTGCTGAGCGCCTCCGTGACCGGATCCGCGGCCAGTGCTGGCGGTGTCACCAGTGTCAGGGCCAGCCCCAGGGCCGGGATCGGATAATGACCATGTCTGTTGATGGATAGGTCGGTGTGCAGCATAGTTAGCCCTCGATTAGCGAATGGATACTGATCCGGAGCCGGTCAGCTCCGGAACCTGTTCCGGTGGTTACCGCGCCACCATCACTTACCACCGCTTGTAGGGGAGGAACTTGCCGTCGAGCGTGATCACAACGCGGTCGCCTTTAGGGTCTTCGACGCGATCCACGAACATCTTGTAATCGATGGCGCTCATGATGCCGTCACCGAATTTCTCGTGGACGATGTCTTTGACGCTCTGACCGTAGATCATGCTTGCCTCATACAGGCGGTAGATCAGCGGATCAGTTGGGACCGCGTTGCCCCACTGCTTGTTGGGGCAAGTCTGCAGCAACTGTGCCACCTCATCGCCAAGCGCAAGCGTCTTGCAGAGGCTTTTGGCCTGATCCTCCAGCATGGTGTTCATGCCGTAGCAGCAGGAGGCGGTCCACACGGGCGACATGCCAATGGACTCGGCCAGCTGCTCCCAGGTGTAGCCTTTCTCGTTCTTGGCCGTGAGGATGGTCGCGGTCATGGTTTCGTGGTTCATCATGGTGCTGCTCCTGTTTCACTGTTGTGCAGATGCGTCTGGTATGCCCCGGAAAAGGGCACCATCAGGATCGCCCGGCAGCGCCTGTGCCGAGGGTTCATGGCCACTATCGCAGTGATCGTGCCAATCTGATTCAGGATCTTAATGTGCTTTATTTTCAGTTATTTAAGTTTTTAAAGATGGCGCAGGAAGGATTACGTTATTTCGTGATTCACGCGAATTCGTAGTTTTGGACTACGGAAAGTCGTAATCCGGCATGGTGTTTGATTGGGGCAAGGGAAACCGTCAACGGAGGCCCCATGAACGCTGTCATCACACCGCAGACGCATCTGGAGTGGATTGAGGCGCTGCCGGAGCCCGGCCTGCTGGTGGATCCGGTGCGCGATACGGTTGAGGCTGCCAACAGTCATCTGGCGCGGATGCTGGGAAGGTCGGTGGAAGAGCTGGTGTCTCTGCGCGTCACCACGCTTTTCGGCGGCCAGATCCCCCAGCTGGTCAGCCTCACCGACGAGGCCATGACCCATGGTGAGGCCTGGAGCCGTGATCTGAGCCTGGTGGCCCGCGATGAGCGGGTTATTGAGCTCGAGATGTCCCTTTCCGTCATGACGCAGGGCCCGGAACCCCGGGTGCTGATCCTGCTGCGCGATCTGGCCCTGCTGCGCGAGCGCCGGGAACGGCACGAGATCAACAGCTACCATCGGGGTGGCCTTCTGCACTGGAAGCGTGTGGAGACCCTGTTCCGGGAAATCGAGCGCGAGAACCAGCTGATCCTGGAGGCGGTAGGTGAGGGCATCTACGGTGTGGACGCCGAGGGCCGGACCACCTTCATCAACTCCGCCGCAGAGCGCATGCTGGGCTGGCACCGGGATGAACTGCTCGGCCGTGTTATGCACACGGCTATCCATCACAGCCACTCGGACGGCACCCCCCACCAGCGTGAGTGCTGCCCCATCTACCGGGCCTTCCGGGATGGCGCCGTCCACCGGGTTAACGACGATTTCTTCTGGCGACAGGACGGCTCCGGCTTCCCGGTGGAATACACCAGCACGCCCATCGTGGACAACGGCCAGCTCGTAGGCGCCGTGGTGGTGTTCCGTGACATCACCGAACGCCGCCGCACCGAGGACAGTCTAAAGGAGGCGCTGGAGGAGGTGGAAATGCTCAAGCACCGCCTGGAGATGGAAAACGCCTATCTCCAGGAGGAGATCAGCGCCGAGCACAACGCGCATGAGATTGTGGGGCGCAGCGAGGCGGTGGCAGCCATGATCCAGCGCATCGATCTGGTCGCACCCACTGGCGCCAATGTGTTGGTTACGGGGGAGTCCGGCACCGGCAAGGAATTGATTGCCAGGGCCATCCACAACGTCAGCGCGCGCTCCGAAAGGCCCATGATCCGGGTGAACTGCGCGGCCATCCCGGCGGAGCTTTTCGAGAGTGAGTTCTTCGGCCACGCCAAGGGGGCCTTTACCGGAGCGGTCAACGACCGGGGCGGTCGTTTCGAGCTTGCCGACGGCGGCACCCTTTTTCTGGACGAGGTTGGTGAGATTCCGCTGTCACTGCAGGGCAAACTGCTGCGCGTCCTGCAGGAGCAGACCTTTGAGCGTATCGGTGAAACACGCACCCGCAGCGTGGATGTGCGGGTTATCGCGGCGACCAACCGTGACCTCAGAGCCGAGGTGGAGGCGGGACGGTTCCGTGAGGATCTGTATTTCCGGCTGAACGTGTTCCCTATAGAATCCGTGCCGCTGCGCGACCGCCCGGAGGATATTCCGCCGCTGGCCCAGCTGTTCCTGCGCAACGCGTGCCGCAAGTTCCATCGCGAGCAGTTGGAGCTCAGCCACGCCAATGTGGAAGCGCTCCAGCGCTACAGCTGGCCGGGCAACGTGCGTGAGCTGGAGAATGTGATCGAACGCCAGGTGATTGTCACTCGTGGCGGGAAGCTGAGTTTTGATCTGCCAGCGGACCGGGAGGCCGCCAGTCCGGGCCCGGTTGTTGCGGGTACGGAAACCCCCGGAACAACGCAGCGACCACTGACCGAGGGCGAGAAGCGGCAGCAGGAGCGTGATAACATGATGAGTGCGCTTCGCAAGTGCGGGGGCAAGGTCTTCGGGCAGGGGGGCGCGGCCGAACTGCTGGAGGTCAAACCCACGACTCTCGCCTCCAGGCTCAAGCGCCATGGTATTGACCCGCGCCAGTATAGAAGCCGGGGCGAGGTGGCTGTATGACACAGAGACTGCTTGAGTGTCTTTATCGGGTCTTGATCGGGCGCTGGAGTGGAAGCACTGTTGCTATCGGAAGCGGGGAATGAGCGACGACGAGAGCACAGGGTTTCGCATCGCGGTCTATGGCACCCTCAAGCGCGGCTATGGCAATCATCGCCTGCTGATGCGCGCGCGTTTTCTGGGCACGGATCACCTGAACAGTATTGTTCTTCACGATCTGGGACCGTGCCCCGGTGCCGTTGATCAGCCTTCCCAGGGGATTGTGGTGGAGGTGTATGAAGTGGATGAGCGGACGTTCGAGCGGGTTGATGCCCTGGAGGGCTACAATGCCCGGGCGCCGGAGCGGGGCGAGTACACCCGCCAGCTGCGGGATACCCGCTTTGGTGCGGCCTGGGTCTATTTCTACAATGGCAGCGTTCGCGGGTTCCGCCGCATCACGCGCGGGGCCTGGTAGGGGTTAGGCCTCGACCGGAGCCTGCTGGCGGATGGCCTCAACCGCCGTCTCACTCCAGGCGGGCCCCTCGGGGAGATGGCCCCAGACCGCCTCCGGCCAGCAGGGATCGCCTTCGCTGCGACCGATCACGTGAATATGCAGCTGGGGCACACGGTTCCCGATGGCCCCCAGGTTGATGCGATCACTGCCGTGATGGTGCTTGATGAAACGGGCCATCGCGTCCGTCACCCAGTCCAGGTCGCCACGCTCGGTCATGCCCATCTCGTGCAGTTCTCCCGCCTCCGTTTCAGGAACCACGATGTACCAGGGAACGCCGGCATTGTGATGGAGCAGGATCTGGCAGTTCTCCAGGCGGCCAACCCAGTGGCAGTCGGCCTCTAGCTGTGGGTGCAGGCTGAAATCGCTCATGCTACAAGCGTAAAATGGACAACGGTGCAAGGAAAGGGCTGAGGGCTGACGGAAATCAAGGAGCGGTTGCGTCCCCGTGTCCTATCCTGCATCCATGCCAGAACTTGCCCCTGAATTGTTGGCGCCGGTGGGAAACTGGCGTCATCTCGAAATGGCGATCGCCTATGGCGCGGATGCCGTGTATGCCGGCCCGCCCCGGTACTCGCTGCGTGTGCGCAACAACAGCTTTCGCGATGCGAAGGCGCTGGCGGAGGCTATCCAGCGCACGCACGCCCATGGTCGGCGTTTCTATCTGGTCCTGAACATTGCGCCCCATAATGACAAAATCCGTTCCGCGATGCGGGATCTGGAGCCGCTGATCGCGGCCGGTCCGGATGCACTCATCATGTCCGACCCGGGCCTGATCATGCTGGTGCGGGAAAGCTGGCCGGAGATGCCCATCCATCTGTCAGTGCAGGCCAATGCGGTGAACTGGGCTACCCTCGAATTCTGGCGCCGGCAAGGATTGGAGCGGGTTATTCTCTCCCGGGAGTTGTCTCTGGATGAAATTGAAGGAGTGCGTGAGAAGGTTCCAGGGATGGAGCTGGAGGTGTTTGTGCACGGGGCACTGTGCATGGCCTACTCTGGCCGGTGCCTGCTTTCCGGCTACATGAATCATCGTGACGCCAACCAGGGGGCATGCACCAATGCCTGCCGCTGGTCCTATACCCCGAAACCATCCACTCACGACAGTAGCGGTGACCTCATTCCGGTGCACCAGGAGGAGAATGAGCGCAGCCTGCTGGTGGAGGAGGCGGGTCGCCCGGGTGAAAGTGTGCCCATGCATGAGGATGAGCATGGCACCTACATCATGAACTCGAAGGATCTACGAGCCGTGCAGCACGTAGAGCGGCTGTGCCGGATGGGCGTGGATTCGCTCAAGATCGAGGGGCGTACCAAGAGTCCCTATTACGTGGCCCGCACAGTGCAGGTTTACCGGCGTGCCATTGATAATGCCATGGCGGGTAAGGCGTTTGATCAGACGCTGATGGATGAGCTGGAAGCGCTTTCCAACCGGGGTTATACTGAAGGGTTCCTGCGCCGGCATCCGCCGGCCGAGTACCAGCGTTACGAGAGCGGCACATCGTTGCTGGGGAGCCGCCAATGGGTGGGTGAAGTGCTCTCTGAAGCACAAGGCTGGCTGTGTATTGACGTCAAGAACCGCTTTGAGCGTGGCGACTGGCTGGAACTGATGACGCCCTCCGGCAATCATTGGTTCCAGCCGCAAACGTTGCTCTCTGAACGCAATCGCGAGCCCGTGGCGGCAGCGCCGGGCAGTGGTCATCAGGTCTGGATTCCCACACCAATCGCCGGCTTTGTACCTAAAACGGCCCTGCTCACCCGCTCATTGGTTTAAGACGCTGTAATCGGTCAGTATCGCCGCGATCATCCCCTTTTCACGCAGTGTCCTCATGCCCCGGCTCAATGCCTCGGCCAACTCTCTGCCGTTCGGTTTTGCCGGCGAAAAAGCGATGTACAGCTCCTCCTGGTACGCCAGTCCGGCATTGCGAAGGGGGGTGGTGCGGCCATCGCGCTCGTAGTGATAATTGAGGACTTTTTCTTCCGCCGCCAGCGCATCAATCCGCTCCATTTTCAGAAGTTGGATCAGCCGTGGCAGAACCTCATTGCCACTGAGCACCATAAGGCGCTCTGCGTTGTCTTCGTTGGGCTCGATATAATCGTTGAACAGCCCGCCATAGGAATATTCATGAATCACGCCGAGGCGGACGGCTGGGAGCGAGTCCAGGCCTGTGTAGCGCCAGTCGCTGTCCGGCAGCGTGAACAGGCTGTGGTGGGCTAGGGCCAGGGGCTGATCGGGAAAGTGGAAATTGGGAGTTTCTGCGGGGCCGGTACCAATGATTCCGTGGAATGTTCCCTTACGCACGTCACGGATTGCGCGGCGCCAGGGCATACTCTGGTAATCCACGCGATAACCTTCCAGTGACAGCGCCTGGCGGGCGATTTCCACCAGGATCCCGGGGGAATCGGCATCCGGGGCACAGTTGAAGGGGCACCATTCGTCCGCTACCAGAGTGACCACATTACCGTCTTCCGCGCCCTGGGCCGGTGCGGCAAACAGAAAGACCGTAAGAGCAACAAGGGTGAGCGGACGCATGGGGATCCCATCAACAGTCCATTGAAGGCATTAGAATGAATGTACATCTGCGATGGATAGGCCCGCAAGCAGAAGGCGGCTGCGATTGCGTCCGGGTCACCAAAGACAGCCTCATCCCGGTTGGCGGAGGCCCACAGGATCGTCAGGCGCTCGCCCGCCTCAATCCGGCGGTCTCCGAGTGTCACTGGGCAAGTGGCGACGCGGCGGTTGGACATGAGCGGTGCATCGCGGCGGAGAAGCTCGTCAATGGTGCCGTCCAGTTCCTCCGGGTGGGCCGCGCAGACCTCTGCGCTGGGATGCCCATCTCCAGATGCTGGAAGCGGCAGTGGCCGGTGTCCCCATCATTTTCCCGGTAGCCCGTTTCAAGGAATCCCGGGGCCAGTTTGACGAGACGCTCGGCAACCCAAAAACATGAGTAATATTCACAAATAAGATATAAAACATCAATTTTATTGATGAATTGCGCCTGTCACCATAAGGTCAATATGCTGGAACACAGGAGAACAGGATCATGGTGACAACCCATAACCTCGGCTTTCCAAGGATTGGCACAAAGCGGGACCTCAAGGCAGCGCTCGAGGGCTTCTGGGCCGGCGAGATCAGTGAATCCGAGCTGACCCAGCGCAATGCCGATCTGCGCCACCGCCACTGGCAGCTCCAGGCCAGCCTGCACCAGGTGCCGGTGGGGGATTTGTCCTGGTACGACCATGTGCTGGACACCAGCGTCATGCTTGGCCACATTCCGCCCCGGGTCAGCGAGCTTGGTGGCAGCGCCACCGACCAGTACTTCCGCCTTGCCCGTGGTCGGTCCGCAGTGGACCAGGGCGAGAGCGTGGTGGATGCCGGCGAGATGACCAAGTGGTTTGACACCAATTACCACTACATCGTGCCCGAATTCACCCTTGAAAGCCGTTTCAGGCCGGATGCCAGTGCCCTGGTCGCGCAGCTGCAAGAGGCCCATCAACAGGGCCACAATCCCAAGCCCGTTCTGGTGGGTCCGGTCACTTACCTCTGGCTGGGCAAAAGCAAGGATGACAGCGAGCGGCTGGACCACCTGCCGGCGCTGGTCGAGGCCTATCAGGCCATCCTTTCAGAGCTGGTCGAGGCGGGCGCCGACTGGGTGCAGATCGACGAGCCCATTCTGGTCATGGATCTGCCGCCGGAGTGGCGCAATGCACTTGAGACCGCCTATCACGGGCTGGCCAAAGCCCCGGTGCGGCTGCTTCTGACCACCTATTTCGGGCACCTTGGTGACAATCGTGATCTGGCCTGTGCTCTGCCGGTGGCCGGCCTGCATCTGGATGCCATGCGTGGTGCCGATGACGTGGAGCCCGTAATGGCCGCACTGCCTGATGACCGTGTGCTGTCCCTGGGCGTGGTGGATGGCCGCAACGTCTGGAAAGCGGATCTGCAGGCCCTGATGGACTGGCTGGAACCGATACACGCCGCGCTCAGCGACCGCCTCTGGATCGCGCCCGCCTGCTCGCTGCTGCATGTGCCCATGGATCTGGACCTGGAGCCGGACCTGGATGACGAGCTGCGCAGCTGGCTGGCCTTCGCGGTGCAGAAGCTGGACGAGCTCGGAGTTCTGGAGAATGGCCTCAACAAGGGGCGCAATGCCATCACAGCGGAGCTGGCCGCCAATCGGGAATGCCTGGAAAGCCGTCGGCGCTCACAGCGGGTACGTAATCCGGCGGTACGCGAGGCGGTGGCCGGAATCGATGCGCGCATGGGGGACCGTCAGTCGCCGTATCCGGAGCGTGCGCAGGCGCAGCAACGCCATCTGCAGCTGCCGCAATTCTCGACCGCCACCATCGGCTCCTTTCCCCAGACACGGGCCATCCGCCGCACCCGCCTGGATTATCGCCAGGGCCGGCTTTCGGAACAGGCCTACCAGGAGGGCATGAAGGAGGCCATCCGGGACTGCATCCGTGAACAGGAGAATCTGGAACTGGACGTGCTGGTCCACGGCGAGGCCGAACGCAACGACATGGTGGAATATTTCGGCGAACTGATGGACGGCTTCGCCTTCACCCGCCACGGCTGGGTGCAGTCCTACGGCTCACGCTGCGTGAAGCCGCCGATCATCTACGGGGATGTGGACCGGCCCTCGCCCATGACGGTGGAGTGGATCCGCTACGCCCAGTCGCTGACTGACAAGCCGGTTAAGGGCATGCTGACCGGCCCGGTGACGCTGCTCAACTGGTCCTTTGTGCGGGATGACCAGTCCGGCGCGGATACCGCCAACCAGCTCGCGTTAGCTGTTCGGAAAGAGGTCCAGGACCTGGAGGCGGCGGGTATCGGCATCATCCAGATCGATGAAGCAGCGCTGCGCGAGGGCCTGCCCCTGCGGCGTTCCGAGTGGGAACGGTACCTGGACTGGGCGATCAGCGCCTTCCGGGTCGCGGCCAACGGGGTGGCGGATGAAACCCAGATCCACACCCATATGTGCTACTCGGAGTTCAACGACATCATGCCGGCCATTGCCCGCATGGATGTGGACGTGATCACCATCGAGACCTCGCGCTCGGACATGGAGCTGCTGGATGCCTTTGACGCTTTTGAGTACCCGAATGAGATCGGGCCGGGCGTCTACGACATCCACTCGCCCAATATTCCGTCCGAGGACCGCATGGTCGACCTGCTGAAGGAGGCCGCGAAGCGCATTCCGCCGGAACGGCTCTGGGTGAACCCGGATTGTGGCCTCAAGACCCGCAACTGGGACGAGGTGCTGCCCGCGCTGGAGGCGATGGTGAAAGCGGCCAGGCGCCTGCGCCGGGCAGTGGAGAAAGCCTAGTCGCTTGCTACAGGTGCTAGTCCATCGGGACTGGTGATCCGGCCGCCGTGTTTGCTGGCGAAGATCTCCGCATCCCCCAGGTCGGAGAAACCCACGGGCGGGGTCTGGCCCTGCCCGTTGTCGCGCTCATGGCTGACCACGAACCATGCCGTGTGCATGGTGACCCAGTCACCGTTGTCTTTGGGGTTCCAGTCCACATCCGAAAGATCCCGGGTGAAGCTGACGATCTTCCCCTGGTTGTCCTCCAGCCCCTTCTGCCATTCGAGCAGATCGGCCGTGCTGCAGAAGTAGCGCTTCTTGCCACTGTCCGCCAGGCACGCCTGGGCCTGGGGACCGGCGCATTCGCGCATGGGCGTGCCGTTCATGGCGGTCTTGGTGGCGGCACTGGCCTCGGGGCCACAGCCTTCAGGCACCGGGGCCTCGCCGCAGCCTGCGAGGGTGGCGCTCAGGATCAGCAGGGCCAGAGGGGATTGCGTTCGGTGCATGGTCAGACTCCTGTGATCTGCTGGTAGATGCCGGGCAGCGCCGCGCTCAGCTGTTCCGGGCGCTGCACGATGTGGTAGGCCCCGCGTCCGAAGACCCAGGGAAAGTACTGGCGTGCCTCATGGTCAATGGTGATGCCGAAGGTGCGCACATCCTGCTGGCGGGCTTCCAGTACCGCCTTGCGGGTGTCCTCCAGGGCATAACGGCCCTCGTAATAGTCCGTGTCATTGGGCTTGCCATCCGTGAGCACCAGCAGCAGGCGATTACGGTTGCCGCGCTGAGCCAGCTCCTGACTCACGTGCCTTATGGCCGTGCCCATGCGAGTGTAATGGCCGGGTTTGAGGGCCTGGATGCGGCGGCGTACGGTTTCATCCGCACGCTCATTGAAGCCTTTGATGGTATTCACTTCGACATTGTGGCGGCGGCGCGAGGTGAACCCATGAATGCTGAAATCATCACCACAGGCAGCCAGGCCATGGCAGAGTACCAGCAGTGCCTCCTTCTCCACGTCGAGCACACGGCGGTCTTCCAGCCAGGACTCGGTGGAAAGCGAGGTGTCCACCAGCAGGTTGACGGCCAGATCCCGGGTCTGGGTCAGCAGGGCTTGATGGATGCGTTCGGAGCCGTTGCCGGTGGCCTGGATGTCGCAGCGGTTGCGGATGAGTGCATCCATGTCGAACTCCTCACCGTCCGGCTGTTCCCGCAGCCACTGGCGCTGAGGCTGCAAGGCCTCGAACTGGCGCTGAACACGGCGTATACGCCGGCGGGTGCCTTCATCCGGCGTCCAGTCCTCGCCCTGCTGGGACTGGACTGACGGGTAAACCCGGCACTGGTCACTGAGATACCGGTTTTTGCGGTAATGCCATTCCGGGTAGGTGACGGGCCCGCTGAGGGCGCCAACGTCCGGAGCATCCGGTGACAGGTCGAGCTCTACCTTGAGGCGCGAGGCAGTCTTTTCCCGGTGGGGGCTCAGAGTGATCTCCTCGATCTGCTCCGCGGCCTTGCGGGCGTCGTCCTCGTTTTCGTCCTCGATCGGGCGGTTGACGTTCACCATCTCCGTCCAGGACAGCATTTTCTCGAAGATGTTCAGCGCCAGCGGGTCGTCGCGTTCGCTCTGGTCCTGGCGGCGGCGCGTGGCCTGGCGCTTGCCGCCTTCGGCCTCGGGCGTGGCGCCCTGGCGCGGGTCTTCGCCGTCCTCCGGCTCTTTCGGGGTGTCTGCATGGAGACCTGGACGGCGCTGTCCCCAGAAGGGCACCGGCAGCGGTGGCCGGTAGCCTGCCGGCGTGCTCTCCGAAAGGGCAGTATCGTGCTGCTCAAAGATCCATGTTAGAACCTGTTCCCGTTCCCGGGTGGCGGGATCCCGCGGCTCGCCCAAAAGCACCCGAATGGCGTGATCCAGCGCGTCCTCCCAGACTGGCAGCCGCTGGTCGGGGCGTACCGCCAGCAGGTGCTGCCGGCATGCCTGGCCGGTCGCCGCCAGTCCAGGGAAGTCCCGTTCCAGGATGCTTTCGGCCTGATGTACCGCCCGCAGCCAGGCAATGTCGGCCGCCAGTGTGGGCTGATCGGGCGCCGGTTCCGGCAGCAGGGTGAGCAGGGCGGTCAGCCAGTGATAGGCCCCCCGGTTGAGCGCCCGGCTTGGAAAATAGTCCATGCGTGGCGGCAGCAGCAGCTGGTCATCGTCCAGGAACGCCATGTCCAGACTTTCCCGGTCAAAGCCCAGTTTCTGCCGGAAAGTCAGGCGGTGGCCTGAGGCCCGGGGTTCAACAGCGCTTACCGGGATGGCGCCGGGGCCGCCCATGGCCCGGAAGAATACACCCAGGCTGCCTTGGAGTTCCTCAAGGGTGACAGCCACCTCCGGGTAGCGAGGGTAACTCGCAGCGCGCGATGCCCAGCGGTGCCAGAGCTCGCCGGCGAGTTCCTCAACTTCAAAGAAGGATGCCAATCGGCGTCTCCTCAGCCCCCGAAAGTGGCTCGAATGGTTTCCATCAACCCTTCACGTACATCGGCATCATCGCTCAGTGGCTCCACCAGCGTGGCCCGACAGGCATGGAGTACCGGCATGCCGGCTTCCATCAACCGGGCGCAGTATACCAGCAGGCGGGTGGAGACCGACTCCTCCAGATCCTGACCTTTCAGCTCACGCAACCGTACCGCAAGATTGACCAGGGCCGTCGCACGTTCCCGTGCCAGGCCTGTTTCGTGCATTACAATGGCCAGTTCCTGCTCCGGTGGTGGGAAGTCCAGCTCCAGTGCCACGAAGCGCTGGCGGGTGCTGGGTTTTAGCGATTTGAGCACATGCTGGTAACCGGGGTTGTAGGAGGCCACCATCATGAAGTCATCCGGTGCCTCAAGAATCTCGCCTGTGCGGTCCAGAGGCAGCACCCGCCGATCGTCGGTGAGCGGGTGCATGACCACGGTCACATCCTTGCGCGCCTCCACCACCTCATCCAGATAGCACAGCCCACCATGGCGGACCGCCCGGGTGAGCGGCCCGTCGGTCCAGACGGTTTCACCGCCCTGCAGCAGATAACGCCCGGTCAGGTCGGATGCTGTCAGATCGTCATGGCAGGCCACGGTCTGCAGGGGCAGGCCCAGGCGCGTTGCCATGTGGCTGACGAAGCGCGTTTTACCGCAGCCGGTTGGCCCTTTGAGCAGCAGAGGGAGTTTGCGGTGGAACGCATACTCGAATAGCTCGCACTCGTGACCAACGGGCTCGTAATAGGGCGCTCCAGCCGCGCTCATTGACGGCTCCCGTTACCGCCTTTGGCCTTCACGTGGGCGGGCAGCTGTTCACGGGCGGGCCCGAAGATCGCCAGCAGGAACAGCACAACACCAACCGCCACAACGGCACCCGAGCCGAGTCGCATGATGTAGAAGATATCCAGTTGGCTCTGTACGGTCATGAAGTCCTTACCCAGTACCCGCTGCATGTGGGTCTGGATGACCCCGGCGAAGGTAAGGGTGAAGGTCATGAAGCACATGCCGCCGACCATGATCCAGAACGACCACATGTTCATGATCTGGTTGTAGGGCTGGAGCCGGCGCAGCTGCGGCATGGCGTAGGTCATGATGGCCATGTTGAGCATGGCGTAGGCGCCGAAGAAAGCCAGGTGCCCGTGTGCCGCTGTGATCTGGGTGCCATGGGTGTAGTAGTTGACCCACGACAGGGTGTGCATGAAGCCCCAGACCCCGGCACCGAAGAAGGACACAACCGCACAGCCCAGCGTCCAGAGCATGGCTGCCTTGTTCGGGTGATCCCGCGTTCCCTTCCAGAACATGTAGAATGCGAACATCACCATGGCGAAGAAGGGAATGACTTCCATGGAGGAGAAGATATTGCCAATGGGCTGCCAGTAGCCCGGTGTACCCAGCCAATAATAGTGGTGGCCGGTGCCCAGCAGGCCGGAGAACAGCACCAGCCCGACGATCACGTAGAGCCACTTTTCGATGATTTCGCGGTCCACGCCGGTCATCTTGATCAGCAGGTAGGCAAGGATGGAGGCCATGATCAGCTCCCAGACGCCCTCAACCCAGACGTGCACGATCCACCACCACCAGAGCTTGTCCTGGGCCAGGTTGTCCGGCGTATAGAACGAGAACAGCCAGAAGATGGCGGCCAGCCAGAGCCCCAGCATCAGGACTGTGGAGACTGAGGTCCGGCGACCCTTAAGGATGGTCCGCGTGTTGTTGTAAAGGAACATCAGGAACGAGATGGTGAGCAGAACCTTCACGTAAACCGGCTGCTCAAGATAGTGGCGGCCACCATGGATTTCGAACTGGTAGCCGATCAATGCCGCCGCCCCGGCACCGGCGAAGATGGCCAGCTGTAGGTAGGCCATCTTGGGTGAGTGAAGCTCAGTTTCGGCTTCCTCAGGCAGCAGGTAGTAGGTGGCACCGAAAAAGCCGATCAGCAGCCAGACCAGCAACAGGTTGGTGTGGCTCATACGCATGATGTGGAAAGGCATGGCCTCGGAAAGGAATTCGGGCATGACATAGACGGTAGCCGCCATCAGCCCGAAGCAGATCTGCAGCGCGAACAGCGCCATGGCCACCGCGAAGAACGGCAGGGCCACTTTCTGGGTTTCATACTTCATCGGTTCTCTCCCTGGATGAACGGACGGAGTGGATTGCGGGCATGGTTAACCGGACTTGTGCGGTGGCCAGTCATGGGTGTCGATGCCATCCACCCACTTGAAGAAATCCACCAGATGATCCAATTCCTGCTCGCTGAGGTTGAACTGCGGCATCTGGCGGCGGCCGGGAGCACCAGTCGGCTGTGCCTTCATCCAGCCCTTGATACCAGCCCTGGCGGCCTGGGGATTGTCCCGCCCACCGTAACGGTGCCAGACGTTGGACAGCTCCGGCCCGAAATAAGCGCCTTCCCCCATAATGGTGTGGCAGTTGATGCAGGAGTTCTCCTCCCATACCTCCTTGCCGGCAACGACCCCCTCATCAAGCGTCTCACTGCTGGTTGAGGTGTTCGCCATATAGAAATGCGTATGGATGGTCAGGCCCGCGAAGATCAGAAAGAAGATCGTCGAGCCCCCATAGAAGATATTGCGCGCGGCGTTGCGGGTCAGTCCCTCGGACATGGCTGTGTCCTCCCGGTGTATTTGATGGCACGGTCGATATTATCCGAACACTTTAACGAAGATGTAAATGAAGTAAATCAATAAATGTGAGTTTCGCTGTGGTGCGTGTGTGGGGGAATGACCCCTTAAGCGACCTCCCTTGCCTTTAAAATCTTCCTCTTGTAAGATTCAAAAATAATAAATCTTTATGGCTACCACCAGACCTACCACCAAAGAGGCGCAGTCTGAAGGATCGAGAGTTTGTAATATGTCAAGGCAGAACATCTCCACTGCGAACACCCGTCAAACCGAGGAGGCTGCCGTGACATCCTGCGACGCAATCAAACTGGCCGATGTAACCCAGGCGCGGCTTGCTGAGCCCCTGCTATGCCCTCGACTGGCGCATTGCTCGATCCATCGTCATCCTTTTTTCCAGGATCTGAGCGATGAGGATCTGGCCAGCCTGTGCCAGCGCAGCCGCCTGCATACGCTGGAAACAGGCGAGATGCTGTGCCGGGAGGGTGATGATGCCGAACGTTTTTTCATTGTGCTTTCCGGTTCGGTCAAACTTTTCCGGGTTACCGATCAGGGCAGTGAGCGTGTGCTCGGTAGCGCGGGCGGCGATGACGTCCTTGGGGAGGTTCCGGCGTGTTCACCGGATGGGCGCTACCCCTGGTACGCGCAGTGCCTGGAGCCAAGCCGGGTGCGCTCGTTCAGTGGCGCGCTTTTGAGGGAAATGGTGGCCGGGCGCTCGGATTATATGATGAACGTGATGCGGTATGTGGCCGCCGCGATGTCCCAGACCGTGGAGGATCGCACCATCCTGACGGCACAGAATGCCCGGGAGCGGCTGGTCCAGTATCTGCTGAGCTTGATTCCGGAGACAGACCGGCGCAATACCGGATTGGTTCTGGACCTGCCTCTGCCTAAAGGGCTTTTGGCCTCGCAGCTTGCCATGCAGCCGGAAACTTTCTCACGGGTTCTCAGGGAGTTGCGCGACCGGGGATTGGTTCAGGTTAGCCAGCGTCAGGTCACGATTCTGGATCGGCCGGGGTTACAGCAACTCATGGGGTAGGCGCGGCCTGCCCTGCGAATAGAGTGAGTCGGGTTTAATGCACGAGACACGGATCCAGAACGATGAAGCGCGAAGCCTGCGTGAAAGGCTGCTGGCGCACGACCCGTTCCGGTGTCTGTCACGGCGTGAACTCGACAGCCTGATCGGCACTACCGTCCGGTTGGAAGCACGCGGTGGCGAGATTCTTTTCAACGAAGGTGACCCCGCCCGTTACTGTGCTGTAGTGGAGATGGGTGAAATCGCTGGAGTGCGCTACACCGAGAGTGGCGATGAGAAGTTTTTCTGCAGCCACGGCCCCGGACGGCTGGTGGCGCTGACAGCCGCCTTTCTCAATGGCAGCGGCTATATCATGAGTTACCGTACCACCCTGCCAAGCCGGGTTTTCGGTGTACCTTCAAAGCAGCTGCGTGTCCTGGCGGAGGCCAATGGGCCCTTCGCCGCCCGCTTGCTGGAGCAGACCAGCGAACGCTTGCAGCGCACCTTCAATCAGGTTGATTTCTTCACCGCCAGCTCCGCTGAGCAGCGGGTGGCGGCGTTTCTGTTGCAACTCTACGAGGAGCAGGGCAGCCGTGAGGTCCGCTTGCCTTGCCGCCAGAAGCAGGTGGCGTTGATGCTGGGGGTGCGGGAGGAAACCGTCTCCCGCGTGCTCAGTGATTTCCGACGAGAAGGCGTTCTCGCTCCGGGACGCAGCCCCATAGGACTTCAGGATCTGGATTTCCTGCAGCAGCTGGTGGGGCCGCAGCATGGGGCGCTGACACTGGGAGCGCTTTAAGCCGCGGCATCGCGGCTGTCAGGCCTCAGAACCGTTGTTGGGGGCTGGCGAAAGATCACCCTCTAGTGTCAGGCCCAGGTTCTGGCGCAGCTTCTGGGCTCGTGGCGAGATAACATCATCCAGACTGTAGGCGTCCAGTGTCTGCAGAAAGGCCCCGAGCGCTTCATCCAATACGAATTTCAGCTGGCAGTTGGGTGTGATCACGCACTGATTGTCGCATCCAAAACATTCCGCCATCTTGAGATCCGGCTCCATGGTCCGGATCAGATCGCCCAGCATGATCTGTTCTGGTGGCGCCGCGAGTCGCAGCCCCCCGCCTTTGCCGCGCAGGGTCTCGAGGTAGCCGTTGCGCTGCAGCTCATGGGCTACCTTCATCAGGTGGTTGCGGGAAATGTCGTAGGCATCGGCAATCTCCCGGATGATGCCCAGCTGGCCATTGCGCAGCGCCAGGAACATCAGCATCCGTACGGCGTAGTCGGTGTGGCGTGTCAGTCGCATCAGCCCGCCTTCCCGTCGACCCGGGGTCGCATCAGGATGCCCGTGTAACGGAACAGGTAAAGACCGAAGGCGATTGTCCACAGAACGGCGCTTACGCTGATACCGGTCTGCCAGACCAGGCCGCCGGCGCCGGTGGCAACCCGCAGAAGGGCGCCCGCGTGGATCATCACGAAAGCGGTGACCATGCCGCCCGGAAGGGTCATGATGCGGCCGGTGTGACCCAGTGCTACGCGGCTGATCACGCCCAGGATAAGACCGCCCATGGCGCCCAGTCCGATGGCGTGGGTCCAGACCGTCTCCGGCATCCCGCCAAGACGACTGGCGGCCAGCAGCCAGAGCCCCACGGGGATCCACAGCAGCGACAGGTGCAGGATCCAGAGCAGTGGTTCGCGTGCTACTCGCCAACCGCGCCACAGCAGGATGCGTACCAGCGCCAGCGTACCCGCCACTATGGCCAGCGCACCGGTCACCGGATCAGGCAGGGTCAGCACCGCCAGAAAGGTCAAAGCCATTACCGCCAGCAGGCTCTTTTCGAGCCAGGGAGTCACCGTGATGCCCTCTGTGGGCAGCCCGCGGGCGCGCAACCACCCCTGGGAGAAATTGGGCGTGATGCGGCCGCCGATGATCAGCATCAGTGTTATGGCCATGATCAGCGCGCCGTCGAGAGCAGTTGCGCTAGCGTTGACCAGAAACGCTGTCTGCATCACCCATAAGCCCAGAAGAACGAGCAGGATCGGGAGCTGGCGTGGCTGGCGTGCCCGCCATACGCGCAGGCCTGCGTCCAGCATCACCAGTGGTATAAACAGCAGGTTAACGCCGATGACCAGCCACTCTGGCAGCGATTCGCCAAGGGTGATCAGCAGACGGCCCATCAGCCAGACACCCCAGAGCCCCGCCAGCGGCCACCCCTGGGTGCGGCTGGTTCCCGTCCAGACACACACAGCGGTAAGCAGGAAGCCGGCAATGGCCGCTTGCAGCCAGGCAAAGATCATCTCGTGTTGGTGCCAGGCCAAAGCCGGGAGCGCCAGTGGCAGGTCCAGACGCCCTGTTACCGTGCCGACCCAGAGGGGGATAATGGCCACGGCCTGTACGGCAAGCGAGAGGAAGAAGATACGGAAGGGGTAGCTGAACAGTATGACAGGGGACAGGCGGGGCGGGGTGTTAGGTGGTTCAGCCATCGGGTCGACTCCAGAGCCAAATCGTGATGCACAGCAGAAACGGTGGCAGCAGCCAGCGCAGAAGATCCGGTGCCGGGGAAAGCACCAGCAGGATCATGCTGGTGGCGATCAGCACCGACGCGGCCCATTTAGCCCTTCTGGGTACGGCCCGCTGTTGCCGCCAGGCCCTGATGGCAGGGCCGTAGTGCGGATGCGTCAGCAGGCGCTTTTCCAGCTCCGGCCAGCCGTGGCTTGCTGCCCAGGCGGCCACCAGCAGGAAGGGCACCGTGGGCAGGCCAGGCAGGGCTACGCCAAGTGCACCCAGGAGGATGGCCACCGAGGCGAGCAGGCGCCACAAACCTTTGATGAGCATCAACGCGTCCGCCATTGTGCTGCCATGCTGCATGACAGTCGCAGTGTAACCCAGTTAAGATACATTTTAAATAAATCTTAGTGTAGAGAGTCGACCATGGAGTTCTATCACATCGTTAAAGGCGTGCACATGCTGACCGCCTATATCACTGCGGTTCTGATGCTCCTGCGTCTGGGGCTGGATGCCCTGGGGAGGCCGCAGTGGCGGGGCACGCCCTTGCGCTGGATTCCGCATCTGAATGACACCGTCCTGCTGAGTGCGGCGCTCGGACTTATGGTGATCACCGGCTGGCTGCCCTTTGTGCACCATTGGCTGACCGGCAAAGTGATTCTTCTAATGGGCTATATTATAGCTGGCAAGTGGGCACTGGATCAGGCGCGGGCACCGAATGTCAGGCTGACCGCGGCAATTGTGGCGCTGGTTCAGCTCGGTGTGATCTTCAGCCTCGCCATCCTCAGGCCATTCTGATCTACCCCCGCTTATCCGCGTCTACCCCTCTATGGGTAACCCCCTGATTATTTGGAAATAAACCTGTATGTAAAAAGCCACTTTGCTGGTTACTCTGTACCAGAAGGTCACAGAAGTCCCGTGTGACCGCGGACTGGAACAGGAGTTAATGATGCTGAGCGAACACGAGTACGACCCACCGCGAGCCCATAAGGCGCTCGCTTTTTCTACATTGGCCTTTACCGTCTGCTTTGCGGTCTGGACGATCTTTTCCGTCATCGGGGTCAAGATCAAGCAGGATCTGGGGCTTTCGGATACGCAATTCGGGATTCTGGTGGCGACGCCAGTGCTGACCGGTTCCATCAGCCGGATCTTTCTCGGGATGTGGACCGAGCGCTACGGTGGACGGCTGGTCTTCAGCATCCTGATGCTGGCCACTTCCGTGGCGGTATTCCTTCTTTCGACCGTTACCAGCTACGTTCTTTTCCTGGTTGCAGCTCTGGGCATTGGTCTGGCCGGTGGCTCGTTCATTGTCGGGATTGCTTACACCTCCGAGTGGTATGACAAAACGCACCAGGGAACCGCTCTCGGCGTCTTCGGGGCGGGTAACGTCGGTGCCGCTGTTACCAACTTCGGTGCGCCGTTCCTCGTAGTGGCGCTTGGCTGGGAAATGACTGCTCAGGTATACGCCGTCGTTCTCGCCGTCATGGCCGTTGTGTTCTGGTTGATGACCGAAAATGATCCGCGCCTCAAGCGCCGTCAAGAGGAAGGTGCGCAGCCAACACCGGTTAAACAACAGTTGGCGCCGCTGAAAAATCTCCAGGTCTGGCGTTTTTCGCTGTACTACTTCTTCGTGTTTGGTGCCTTTGTTGCGCTCGCCTCCTGGCTGCCCAACTACTACGTCAATGTCTATGACCTGAGCCTTGAGCAGGCCGGTATGCTGGCTGCCCTCTATGCGCTGCCAGCCTCGGTTTTCCGGGCCCTCGGGGGCTGGATGTCCGACCGCATGGGGGCGCGTGCGGTCATGTACTGGACCTATGGCGTGTCGCTGCTCTGCCTTTTCGTACTGAGCTATCCGCAGACGCGCTACATCATTGACGGCATGGATGGCCCGATCGAGTTCGCCTTTGGCATACCGCTGACTCTGTTCGTGGTTCTGACCATTGCGCTTGGTTTTGTCATGTCACTCGGTAAGGCAGCGGTCTATAAGCATATCCCGGTCTACTATCCCGATCATGTGGGCTCCGTGGGCGGCCTTGTGGGCATGATCGGCGGCCTCGGCGGCTTCTTCCTGCCCATCATGTTTGGTGCCCTGAACGATCTGCTCGGGGTCTGGACCAGCTGCTTCATGTTGCTTTTCCTGCTGGTGCTGGTCTCGTTGCTGTGGATGCACGGCGCCATCGTGCGTATGGAGCGTCGCCGGCATCCGGAACGTGGCGAAGAGCAGAGCGCCCGTGATCTGCCAGAGATCCAGCACGACTACGGCAACGAGGCAAATACCGCGAAAAGCTGAAATGAATGCGGGAGGTCCGGCCTCCCGCGTTGTTGAATCCATTCACATCAACCCGGAGCCTTATTATGGGTGATCTCTACAAGTGGGATGTCGAAGACTCTGACTTCTGGGAGTCGAAGGGTAAGAAAATCGCCAATCGCAATCTCTGGATTTCTATCCCGAGTCTGTTGTGCGGATTTGCGGTCTGGCTTTACTGGGGCATTATTACGGTCCAGATGGACAATCTGGGCTTCCCGATCCCTAAAGAGGAGTTGTTCACGCTGACCGCGATTGCCGGTCTCACTGGCGCCACACTGCGCATTCCAAGCAGTTTCTTTATCCGTATTGCGGGCGGGCGTAATACCATTTTCTTCACTACCGCCCTGCTGATGATTCCCGCCTTCGGAACGGGACTGGCGCTGCAGAGTCAGGAAACGCCCCTCTGGGTTTTCCAGCTCCTGGCGTTTCTCTCTGGTATTGGTGGCGGTAATTTCGCCTCCTCGATGTCCAACATCAGTTTTTTCTTCCCCAAGAGTAAGCAGGGGCTGGCGCTGGGCCTTAACGCCGGACTGGGTAACGCGGGTGTCACCACCATGCAGATCCTGGTGCCGCTGTTCATGACCATCGGTGTTTTCGGTGGCGCTCCCATGATCCTGGAAAACGGTTCCGGAACGCTGATCGGGAAGATCCCGGCGGGCAGCGAGACCTTTATCCACAATGCGGGCTACGTCTGGTTGCTGTTTCTGATTCCGCTGGCATTCGCCGGCTGGTTTGGCATGGACAACATCCGCACAGAAGGAGTGTCGCCGAACATCGGGAGCCCCCTCAGTGCTTTCGGCAAAATGACGGGGATGCTGCTCATCGGCTTCTTTACCGCCGCCATCGGCCTCTACATCATTCTGCCGCAACCGGTTGGGCTGGGTGCGCCGGATTGGGTCAAGTGGCCTGTCATCGCGGGTATCCTGTTCGCCACGGTGATGCTTCTGAAGCTGATCCCGGGTGAAATAAAGCCGAATCTACAGCGTCAGTTCAAGATCTTCTCCAACAAGCACACTTGGGTGATGAGTCTGATCTACACCATGACCTTCGGCAGCTTCATCGGCTTCTCCGCCGGTTTTGGTCTTGCCATCAAGGTTATCTTCGGCTATCAGCACATCATGGTGGATGGTGCCATGACCCATGACACGCCGAATCCGGCAGGTCCTTCCGCCTTGATGTGGGCCTGGATGGGTCCCTTTATCGGCGCCCTCATCCGCCCTGTTGGCGGCTGGATCGCGGACAAAGTCGGCGGTGCGCTGGTAACCGGTGTTGTCGCGCTGGTGATGATTGGCAGCTCACTGGGCGTGGCCTACTACATGCAGCTGGCTTATGCGTCCCAGACGCCGCAGGATTTCTTTATTCCCTTCCTGCTGCTGTTCCTGCTTCTGTTCGCAGCCACTGGTATAGGTAACGGTTCCACTTTCCGCACCATTGCCAAGGTCTTCAACACCGAGCAGGCTGGACCGGTTCTGGGTTGGACGTCGGCAGTCGCAGCCTATGGCGCCTTCATTATCCCCAAGGTGTTCGGCGAACAGATCAAGGCCGCCACTCCGGAGAATGCGCTCTACGCCTTTGCCGCCTTCTACACGCTGTGCATGGTCGTGAACTGGTGGTATTACCTCGGGCCCAAGGCCGAATACAGAAACCCTTAAAGCGCAAGGGTGTCTGACTGACAGGCCCGTGGAACGCGAAACGGGCCTGTCACCCAAGAGGAAAACTCCCCGGCTGGTGACTACACTGATCCAAAGTTCGTGTTGCTGGTCAGGGAGCCCCCCCCTATGAAAGCCATCATCTACCGGGCCTATGGCCAACCCAATGTACTGGAATGGGTCGATGACTGGCCGGAACCGGTCGTTGGCCCTGGTCAGGTGCAGGTAAAAGTCCGGGCTGGTGCGCTGAACCCCAAGGATGTGCTCTTGCGCAAGGGGTTTTTCCGTTCTTTCCTACGGGTGCTCGACAGAGAGTCCCTTCCGCGTGTCAGCGGTCTGGATATGGCCGGAGAAGTGGTCCGGGTGGGCGATCAGGTCCGGGGCCTGGAGGTAGGGCAGCGTGTTTTCGGCATGAGCAACCGCTTTCATGGTGGTGTGCATGCTGAATACGCGGTGTTGGAGGCGGATGAAGTCATCGCTTGTCCTGAGGGGCTGGCATTCACCGAGGCCTCAGCTATTCCCCTGGCTGGTCTGACCGCTCTCCAGGCTCTGCGTGACTGCGCCGGCGTTCAGCCGGGGCAGCGCGTATTGATCAATGGAGCCAGCGGTGGTGTGGGTCATTTCGCGGTCCAGATCGCTCGCAACCTTGGCTGTCATGTGATCGCTGTCTGCAGTGAACGTAACCTGAAGTTTGTGACCGATCTGGGGGCGAACGAGGCGGTGGACTACCACCAGACACCGGCGCCGGCTATCCCGGGGCCTTTCGATGTGGTATTTGATGTCTTTGGTAACTACAGCGTCCGTGATTTCAGCAACAGCCTGAGCCGGGGCGGGCGCTATGTGAGCACCATACCCAGTAGCCGCAGTCTGCCTGCGGAGGGCCTGGCGCGGCTTGGCCTCCACAAACGCAGCCGGCTGGTGATCGTGCACTCGAACCGCTCGGATCTGGCCGTATTGCGCCAATGGGCGAATGAGGGCAAGCTCCGGGTTCATGTGGACCAGATCTATCCCTTCTATCATGCCGAAGACGCCCATCGCCATATTGAGACCCGTCACACCCGGGGCAAGGTGGTCATGGAGGCGACCTGCTGAACAACGCTATGACTGAGATCCGTGAGGCTGCAACCCTGGTGCTGGCACGCGATGGCGCGTGCGGCCCGCAAGTGCTTTTGCTGCGGCGTACCCGTGATGCGGTGTTCCTGCCGGGGTTCGATGTGTTTCCTGGTGGGGCGGTTGGCACGCTGGATGAGGCACCGGTGGACCGCAACGCGGCCCTGCGCGAGTGCTTTGAAGAGGCCGGGGTGCTTGTGGTCCGGGGCGGGCACGGCGAGCTGGCCACGCATACGGTACCGGAATGGAGCGAGCGGTGGCGCCTGGATGCGGAACAGGAGGCACTGTCGGATTACTGTCGACGCATGGGACTGACCGCCGCAACGGATGGGCTTGTCTATCTGGGGCGCTGGGTTACACCACCAGGGCCGCCGCGGCGTTTTGATACCCGGTTCTTCCTTGCCCCAGTGCCTTCGGGCCAGACGGCCTGGCCTGATGGTACTGAAACCATAGACTCAGTGTGGCTGACGCCGGAACAGGCGCTGGCGGAACATGCCCGGGGCGAGCGCTTGCTGGTGCCGCCGACCCTCGGCACCCTGAGGCAGCTCCAGGGGGGCGCCAGCGTTGCCGAACTGGTTGCATCGTTGGCCGACCTGGCCCCTTACGAGGCACCGGATGCGGACTGGCCAATACAGGGCGGTCGCCTGGCTGCTGGCGAGGCCGGCTATGACGAGGCGCGGTTTCTGGATCCCAGCGCTAACGGGCATTCCAGCGGTCGCATTGAGCCGGGCAGGGCGGTTGCCATCACGCCGGTGATTACCCGTCTTACCGCACCCAATCCGGGCGTGATGACCGGGCCGGGCACCAACACCTACCTTCTCCGTGTTGGCGGGCAGGTGCTGGTGGTGGACCCGGGGCCGGATCATGAAAGTCATGTGGAAGCGATACTGTCCGAGTCGGGCGGATCTATTGATCAAATTCTGCTAACCCATACGCATCTGGACCACACGCCGGCCACTCACCAACTGCAGGAACGCACAGGTGCCCGTCTCGTGTGCCTGCGTCCTGGCGCGGATCTGGCGCATCACGATCACAACCTGGAGCCGGACCATGAACCCGCGGATGGTGAGTACCTGGCCCCGGGGCTGCGCGTTTTGAACACGCCGGGGCATGCCGGCAATCATCTGGCCTTTCTGTGGGAGCCAGAGGGGCTTTTGCTGGCCGGCGATTTGGTCATGCAGTCCTCGACAGTGGTTATTGATCCGCCGGATGGGCATCTGGGGGATTATCTGACAACGCTGCGGCGGTTGCTCGGGGAGCCGGTGCATTATCTGCTGCCGGGGCACGGTCAGTTGATGGCTGATCCCTGGGCGGTGTTCGATTATCTGATCACGCATCGCCACCTGCGTGAGCACAAGGTGCTGCGCTGTCTCGCTAGTGCGCCGGATGGTGTTGAACCGCAAGCGCTGCTGGCAAGGGTCTATGATGATGTACCGGCTGCAATGCACTCTGTGGCAGCGCGCTCACTAGAGGCCCACCTGGAGAAGCTGATAGAGGAGGGACGTGTGGCCCGGCAAGGCCAACGCGTCCAGTCTTCAGGCTGAAATCGCTACTCCCAGCAGTCTGGCTTTTCGTCATCACCGGCAATCACGACGCAGTCCCTGCCGCGCTCTTTGGCTTGATAGAGCGCGTTATCCGCCCGTTTCAGCCAGTTTTCCCAGCTCTCGTCGCCTTCAAGGTGTGCTGCACCGAAAGAGGCGGTTACCGGGCCATCAGGACTGGTGAGGGTCGACCGGATCTTCTGTCGCAGCCCCTGAACTACGGCTTTCATGCCGGGCGCATCCACGGCTGGCATCAGCAGGACAAATTCCTCGCCGCCGAAGCGGAACAACTGATCGCTCTGACGGGTGCTGCGCTCCACCATCTTTGTCAGATTAACCAGAATCTCATCCCCAAGAGCGTGACCGTGCTCGTCATTAATGGCCTTGAAGTGGTCCAGGTCCAGCATAACCAGAGCGTAGGGGGTTCCGGTGCGACTCGCCGTGGAGACAGCCAGCTGCAGGGCATCATCCATGGAACGGCGGTTACGCACCCCCGTGAGTGGATCGCGGCGCGCCAGCATCGCCATTTCACGGCGTTGATGCTGGTTCCGGATCGCAAAGATGAAAGAGCAGGCACTGACTACCGTAGCCGTGGCGAAAAAGGCCCACAGGCTCTCCCCTGAAGGCAGGGAGGTTCCGTAGATCATGATGGCCACGACCATGGCGGTGTTGAGGCAGATGGCGGTGGTCGGCCGGGTCAGGAAAAAGCTTGCAACCAGTATGGGGTAGCCCCAAAGATGGCCTACCTGCGGCAGGATAGAACCGATGACCACGCCCGCAACGCAGCAGAACACTGCCAGAACAAAACCTGTCCGAGCCGTATCGCCGGTCATCCAGGCATAGATGACGCTGGCGATGATGCCGGCGGAAATCAGCGAATCGGCAACACCAGCGAGGTAGTTAAGTTCCTGAAACCGGTAGACCGCGAAGGGTACAATACCAAAAAGGGCGGCCACTCCCAGAAGGGTAATGACTGAGAGCTGGAAGTCGGTGCGTAGCCGTCTAACCGCAGCGGTGAAGCCAAGCTCGGTCACGCTTAGGCTCCTGACCGACTTGTTATTTGCATTATAGGCCACCGGGTTGATTCATTTGGACTCAGGAAATCCCCGGATCAATATAGTTCGGTTTATGATCCGCTTCAAGCAACACCCTGAGATGGTGTTCAATTGCAAACACATGCGGGTCATCCACGTCCATGATCCGGAGTGCGTTTGCCAGTTCAAGCAGATACTCGCTGTTGGGGCCACTTGGCCCTTCGGAGGAAGCCACGTGGCGTGCTATGGCGGCCTCCGGGGCCGGTCCAAGCCAGGCAGCGTTGTCTTCGGTGGCAATGTAGACGAGTCCGTCCACTTCTGCGCCGTCATCAAACATCAGGCGCCGGACCAGCCTCAGGTAACCATTTTTCTCGCGTACGTCGAGTTGCTCGAAGACATCCGGGGTGACCTGATAGGCGAGGCCGGTACAGCGGGCTTCGGCGTCCGCGATCAGAGTTGCTACACGTCCAGGGTTTGCGGGTGTCCCACGGTGGTCGTGCGATCCCTGCCAGAAGCGGCGTTTCCAGCCCTGTACGACAGCCTGGCGGGTTTCGATGTAGTCAAAGCCCGCCTTGTAGATCAATGATCCATAACCGAAGAGCCATACCGGGCGCCCATCGTCAGGGAGTTGATCCGTTTTGCGGTTGAGGGAAATCGTATTGGCGCTCATGATTCCACAATACTACGCCACCACCTTTACAACGGCCACCACCAATGGCCGTCTTCTTCCTCTCCGGCCAGCCGCTGCTTCCGTTCGCGCTCAAGCTGGCGCAGTTTGCGATCGGTTTCCAGCGACCGCGAGGGCCCTCCGCCCCACGGCCAGTACCAGGGAGCAGGCTCGTAATGCCCCTGCTGCTTCATGCGCTGGATCTCCTCGCCACGTTGCTCGCGCAGTGCTTTGCGGCGGCGTTGGTAATCCGCCTTGCGGTTGTCCTTCACGATGGAGGTGCCGGCATGATTGGTGGCCAGCAGCACGCTCTGCATGAACCGGGTCTGGCGCAGCTCTTCCATCGCGGTGTCCTGGCTGACAAGGCGCGCGGGGCCCCGACTCAGGGGGTGATCGTCCGCCAGATCCGGATCAAGTGAGTTTGTCTCGCTGACCTCCGAATAGCGCAGAAAATAGATTTCGCCAGCTTCCATGGCAAGCTCCGCATCCAGGATATGAGAGAAGGGGGAGCCCAGCCCCTCGATGCCGAAGAAAGGCCGGTGCATATCCAGCTCCCGTGTGCCGGGCAGGATTTCGAGCCAGGTATAGCCACCGCTACGCAGATTTACGTAATGATGGCCGTCCACATAGAAGCTGGGCGCCATGAGCTCCTGATCTCCCCACTCCGACTGTGGTCGGTAGAGATACAGCAGGGCATGGTCGTCGCTGTCCCAGCGATGTTTGGGTACGGGGCGGAAGTGCTCGCCATCCACATCACGCACGAAGGCACCGGCATCGTGCCCGATGGACTGGTGAATGCCGCATCCTCCGAGGCCTACTAACAGGGCCAGAAGGATCAGGGTGCGGAGAGGACGGTTCATTCCCATGGTGGTCACTCGTGATGTCACTATTGCGTTGAACAAAAATATCACCTTCCGGGAGCATGGATCTGAGAGGTGATGCAAGACTTTGGACTCCGGGTCGGATAGGTAGGGTGCTCCGGGTTACGTTCTGGTAAGCTTCCGCCGCTCGCGGCCACCCTGATCATCCTGCGTGCCGGGGCCAGTACAGTGCCGGCCAAAGAAGCTGATAATGAGCGGCTTCTTCCCGTGAGCATCAGTGCGCCCGAAGCCGTCGACAGTTTCCCCCAGGTTACTCGCTTTACTGGGCTGATCGAGCCGCGCCGTGCCAGCACGCTGGCCATCGAGCCGGAAGGCCGGGTTGCCTCCATTGGGGTTCGGGAAGCCGAGGAGCGCAATGAGACTGTGACGCTGACGTTCAGTTCCTTCCGCAGGGCCGGGATCGTATTCTTCAGTGGCGCTCAGGCCTTTGGCCTTGGCCCTGACCCTGACCGGACAAGCGTTCGGTTTCATCATCATCGTCGGGATAATGGGGTTGGGGGGCGTGGCCATCAACGCGACCATCATCATGATTGCCGCACTGGATGACGATGAGCACGCACGCAGCGGTGACACCACTGCCATGGTGGCTGTGATCACCGGCCGCCTATCGGCTGGCCTGCACACCGGCCCGGTGAGCGGTCACAAAAAAGGGGGCTCCGCAGAGCCCCCTGTTCTGATCCGTTTGGATCTTTAACGACTTACTTGGCCGCTTCGCGGGCTGCTTTCAGCCACTTATCAACCATGTCGCGGTTCTCGTCGAGCCACTCAGCTGCCAGCGGCCGGACCTCGTCATCGTCCAGGTCCTTTTCGCTCATCTGAGCGTCCACCTGACTGATCCACTTCAGAGG
This sequence comes from Salicola sp. Rm-C-2C1-2, assembly GCF_040196175.1. Classification (NCBI taxonomy): domain Bacteria; kingdom Pseudomonadati; phylum Pseudomonadota; class Gammaproteobacteria; order Oceanospirillales; family Halomonadaceae; genus Salicola; species Salicola sp. Rm-C-2C1-2. Next base: position 36,686 of record NZ_JBEFNF010000011.1, read on the forward strand.
TACTTCCGCCTGGCGGAACAGCTCAGCGGCTGCCGGGTTCTCTTCGAGGAACTTGCTGTTGCCGGCAACTTGGATGTCTGCCGCAACAAAGCCCATCTGGATGGGATCGGTTACAGCGCCGGTGATGCCGGATGCTTTTTCATTCTCGCTTTCAACGATGCCGGGTGCGTTAACCCACATGACATCCTCACCCGGTACCAGCTTGAGGATCCAGGCGCTGGGACCCCAGGTCATGTAAAGCGTAGGGTTGCCCTGTTCGATCTGTGACATGGCTTCTGTGAAATTAGCAGCATAGCCGGCATCCACATGGTCGATGCGGTCACCCAGCTCGAACTTGTCGATCATGGCGTTGATGCCTTCGTGGCAACCCCAGCCGGGCGGGCAGCCGTAGAGTTCGGCCTTGCCGTCGTTGTCGTGGTCAAAGGCGTTGCGGACTTTCTCGTTGTTCACGATGTCCATGATGCCTTCGATGTCATACTTCTCCACGGCTTCCTTGTTAACCAGATAGCCCTGGATGCCACAGCCCTTGCAGAGTGGATCGAAGACGGTGCCATTCCCGTCCCAGTTGTCTGGCAGCTGCGGGTTGTGCAGCGGGAACCAGCCGTTGGGCCAGTAGTCCACATCGCCCTCGCTCATGGCCAGGTAAGCCACCGGGTTCTGGAGGGAAATCGGATCCTGGACGTCATAGCCCAGTTCGGTCAGCAGCTCCGCATAGACCCAGCTCACTGGAATGGCGGAGGTCCATGTAGCGACAGCCGGCTGGACGCTCACGCCCTCACCGGGCATCGACTTGTGATCGTCGGCCTGGGCGCTGAACGCCAGAGAGCCCACCAGGGCCAGCGCCAGCGCTTTCAGCGAAATGGATTTCAGACGTTTCATAATACGTTCCTCCGTATTGCTCTTATTGAACTCACATCGTCGTGAGCTGTGTCGTCCTACGGATGCCGGTGGCACCCGCACTTCACAGATGGTTATCAATCGTCTTTGCTGGCCCGGCTGCCAGGCGCTTTTTCGCCCAGTCCCTGAGTGATCCGGTCAAGCACCATGGCCAGCAGCACAATGCCAAGGCCGCCGACAAAGGCCTGGCCGATGTCGAGACGGTTCAGCCCCTGGAACACCAGAAGGCCGAGCCCGCCGGCCCCGATGATGGCCGCGATCACAACCATCGACAGCGCCAGCATGATGGTCTGGTTAAGACCCGCCATGATGGTCGGCATGGCCAGCGGAACCTGTATCTTCCAAAGAATCTGGCGTGGCGTGGAGCCGAAGGCTGTAGCCGCTTCTGTATACTGGCCGGGAACCTGGCGGATACCCAGGTTGGTCAGGCGGATGGTCGGTGGCATGGCAAAGATGATGGTGGCTACAAGCCCCGGCACGTTACCGATGCTGAACAGCATGACCGCGGGCACCAGATAAACGAAAGGCGGCGTGGTCTGCATGATATCGAGTAACGGCCGCACCAGGGTGTAGGTCATGTCCTTGCGCGAGCACAGTATGCCAATGGGCACACCAATGATGAGACAGAACATCACCGAGGTGATGACCAGGGAGAGGGTGGTCATGAGTTCTTCCCAGACCCCCATGAAACCAATGAAGGTGAAAGCGATCACGGCGAACACGCCCACTTTCCAGGAGGCGGCGCGCCAGGCGATGACGAACAGGCCGGCCAGAACCACCAGTGGCGTAGTGGACATGAGCACCCACTGGACCCATTCCATAACAGCTTTGACCGGCGGGCTGACCCAGGTCCGGAAGAAATCACGGAAGGTGGCGACCAGCCAGTCAACGAACTGGGTCACCCAGTCGTCAATGGGCATATCGAAAAACTCAAACGGGTTACCCAGGGAACCGCCGAGCATTGGAATCAGATCATTCATGATGGTGGCCTCAGTCGTCCTGTGCGTAACCGTGTTTCTCGAGGATGCCGTGGATCAACTCGGGTTCGTCGATAATGCCCTTCAGGCACCCCTGAGCGTCCTGAACCATAATTGGAAGCTCTGAGTAGGCGCGCCCGCGGAGCACGCGCTTGAGCACGGTGTCCGCAGTGCAATGGACGGCGGCATCCGTGCGGCGTTCCGGCGCACCGCCACTTTCAGTGATTTTCTCCTCCAGTTCATGAAGGCTGACGTCATGGCCCTCAAAACGCATTTTTACGGCATGACCATCTGCATCCACATGGAACTCGACATCGGTGTAACCACTGCGATGCCAGACCTGGTTGCCATCCTCTTCGCGTATGGCATTGAAATAGCGATCACTGAACGGAAGGGCGACGGTTTCGGCGGTAATTACACCGGTGGGGTCGGCGTGCTCGACGAACTTGGCAACATACTCGGTCTTGGGATTGACCAGGATCTCTTCCGGATTCCCCACCTGCACGATCTCACCGGCGTCCATGATGGCGATGTGGTCGCCGATGCGCATGGCCTCGTCGAGGTCGTGGGTGATGAACAGGATGGTGCGGCCAAGATCCTGCTGGATCCGCATCAGCTCATCCTGCATCTGAACCTTGATCAGCGGGTCCAGGGCCGAGAAGGGCTCGTCCATCAGCAGGATGTTGCCTTCGGTGGCGACCGCGCGGGCCAGGCCCACGCGCTGCTGCATGCCGCCGGAAAGTTCGTCCGGGTAGTGGTTTTCCCAGCCGCCCAGCCCGACCATTTCCAGATACTTCTGGCCCAGTTCTTCGCGTTCCGCTTTCTCACGCCCCTGGACTTCGAGCCCGTACACCACGTTGGAAAGCACCGTCCGGTGCGGAAACAGGGCGAAATGCTGGAAGACCATGCTCAGATGTTCCGAGCGCACTCGGCGCAGGGTCTGATCGTCCATGGTCGCGATATCCAGATCGCCATGCTTGGGATCGTTGAGGATGATTTTGCCGAAAGTGGGTTCGATGAGACGGTTGATGCAACGGATGAGGGTGGATTTGCCACTACCGGAAAGGCCCATGATGCAGAAGACCTCGCCGGCGCCAACCTCGAAGCTGGCGTTGTTGACCCCCACCACGTGTCCGGTCTCAGTCTGGATTTCGTCCTTGGATTTGCCCTGTTCCAGCAGAGGTTTCACGGATTCCGGGTTGGGTCCGAATACTTTGGTGACGCCTTCAGCCCGTATCACTGCAATAATACCCCGTGGTCTGATTAGATAAAGACATTAAGAAAGCGGTGCGCGGAAGGATTACTGATGCGTAACCGCCCAACTATGATGTACGAACCTATACGTATTGACCGCAGAGGTCAAACAGGAGCGATCTCGTGTTTCAGGATTTTGAATCCCTCAAAGCCCGCCACAGAGGCATTCGCGACAACCTTCCGGACGCCCTGGACCTGCGCGTTCATCGGGCCCTGAGCTGGCTTCAGAGGGCCGAGCAGTGCGACGACGGGGATGGGCGCTTCATTTTCCTGTGGATCGCGTTCAATGCCGCTTACGCCCAGGAAATGCGGCTTGAGGAGCCCATGCCGGAACAGAAAGTCCTGCGTGAGTTCCTGGAGAAGCTCGTGGCGCTGGATGGGGATAAGCGGCTCTCAGGGGTCGTCTGGACGGCGTTCCCTGACGCCATCCAGATGCTGCTTAACAACCAGTATGTGTTCCAGCCCTACTGGGACTGCCAGAACGGGCGCCGGCCAAGGGGTGAGTGGCAGGGTTTGTTCGAGCGCGCCAAGGTAGCCGCCTCAAGGGCACTGGGCTCGGATGACACGGCACGGGTGCTGGGGCTGGTGTTCTCGCGGCTTTACACCTTGCGCAACCAGATGATGCACGGTGGCTCCACCTGGAACAGTTCCGTTAACCGCGAACAGGTGCGCGACGGGGCTGACATTCTGGGCCAGCTGGTACCCGTCATCATTGATATTCTGATGGCGCACCCGGAAGCTGAGTGGGGCGAGCCCGGCTATCCGGTAGTGGCCTCAGGCGTCTGATTCAGGGCCCAGCAGGGCCTCGACGCGACTGCGCAGCTCCGGCAGCAGTTCCGCCTCAAACCAGGGGTTGTTGCGGATCCAGGCATTGTTGCGCCACGAGGGGTGGGGCATGGGCAGAACCGCCGGTTCGCTGCCCTCAGTCAGTATGGTGCGCCAGTTGGCCACGGTGGCGGTCAGTGTTTTCTCCCGGTGGCGCTTTGGCAGGTGGTAACGCTGAGCGTACTGGCCGATCACCAGGATCAGCGAGAGATTAGGCAGGGCCGCGAACACGGACTCGTGCCAGGTCTCCGCGCATTCGCGCCGCGGGGGCAGGTCGCCGCCCTTGCGGTCATAACCGGGGAAGCAGAAGCCCATGGGCACGATCGCGAACTGCTCCGGGTCGTAGAAACGTTCCTCGGAGACCGCCAGCCATTCCCTGAGCCGCACACCTGATGGGTCGTAGAATGGCAGGCCCTTCTGGTGGGCCTTGTTGCCCGGCGCCTGGCTGGCGATGCAGACCCGGGCGCCGGTGCCTGCCTGCATGATGGGCCTTGGTTGATGGGGGAGCGGATTGCCGTAACGCGGGCATTCACGACAAATCCGGCAGGCCTGAACCCTCTCCATAAGTTCGTTAAACTGGACTTTCTCGCTCATGTTCTCCATTTCAGCGCACACCCCGGGGTGTTTGAGAAGCGGGCTTGGCAGCGGCGATGGAACGGCGAACTGTTATCGCTTATACGTGACTACTTGCTGCTATTTCATTGATTTTATCGTCTATCTGTTTCGCTTTGGCGACGCTGTCGTTGTATGCTTGCCTGTTAATCGGAGCTTCTATGAAAGCACCGAACAAAGCACCACCAATTCCCAGACCTATCGGCAAACCGAAAATAGTCCACAGTGCTGGTTCCACACGCATTGTTGGATCGAATGCCTGATAGGCAAGTCCTCCACCGCACACAAGGCACACAACAAAAAGCATTAGTGTAATACCAGCGCCTGTGCCTTTTGGGGGGTAGGTTTCGAATACGTATTCCGAGATAGGATTAATTCGTGACTCCCAATTCCTCGTGGCGTTTTTCACCTGGACAGCATATGGTCCGGTAGATTGCCCCCCCTTGATAAGTTCCAAATCAACCAGCTCCAGCTGATCGTCTTCTTCAAGCATTCCTATCTCCAGCTTTTCGGGAATCTGAACTGCAACCGAATCGCCATTAGAGTTAATGCCATAGATGGTTTCAGATGTTGTCGCGATATCAGCGGTGGCTTGCCGATAATGACGTCCTTTATCTCGCTTTCCCCCTGGGTTTGTTACAGCCTTTTTTGAGGTGTCACTACTTAAAACTTTCCTGTCCATTCGATCAACGCGGTTGATTTTTCGAAAATACTGGAGGTTTTGTGATCTGACACGAAAACTGTAGTTCGGGGCAGCGCCTTGACCTACAGAGATTAACCCGGAGTCGCGAGCAGTGGTTGGCAAATCATAGTCATCTGTTCCAGTTTCCGGTTGCTCCTCTTTTTTCTCCGGTGTGTCGTTCGCGCTTACGCATGTTTTGTCTGGTTCTGGCTCTGATCTTTGCTCACGGTGCTCCAGGTACTGCTTCCGCCTGGAGCTTATTTCAGACAACATACGGCTCCGCAGGCGGTTATGGGCTTTGTTTTCAGAACGTACCCTGAAGAAGTTTCTGATCAGGCTTGCTATTCCGCTAAGCGCGCCAATAAAAGCTACAGTAGTTATTGTCAGCCAGCTGGAATCGAAGGAAAGGATCTCATCGGATATACAGTCGTAAACAGAACACCGAGGATAAAGCTGCGCCTCGAGAATGGCGAAAAGCTGTGAGTAGCCAAACCTTAATGACTCGCCAAGGGGTTCTCCAGCGCCTGCGAAGAAAAGGGCAAGAAGTGCGAGGACTGGAAATAATATTCCAACAAAACCGATCGACCATCCGAAAAGATTTGGAATAAAGAGTTGAGGCTTTCGGTTTGGTATCTCTTTGCGTGTCTCCCCTGCACCATGTCTGTGCAGCATTGTCACGTGATCACCATTTGTACGGTTTTTAAAGTGCTCACTGACATAGGCAATGGTGATCGCTTCATGGGGGGCGATATTTGTCAGTATTTCACTTTCATTAGGGCATTCCAAATCGAGATTTTCGGACGTTCCATCAGGCTTTTGAAGGGTTAAGCTTGTCGTCCTCTTGAATCCGTAATGCTTAAGTTCTGAGCTGTTGCCAGCCTGATTTTCAATGCCGTTTATTTCCCGCGATATCCCGGTGTGTTGCACGTCATCGCGAACATCTGTAACCAACCCTGAGGTGAAGTGCGCCTCTACTTTATAGGCTTTCTTTTGCTCCTCGATTACCGCATCATCATCGGGAAGAATCTGCCACTGGGAATTGAGGTACTTGTCTTTTGCATCCATCGGGTAAGGATTCATTTGCCGTTTACACCTTTTGAGAGAGCGTCCTAACTTGTTGTTACTGAGTCTTATCTCGAAGATGGTCTATATGCTCTAAAAAGTAGCAGAGGAAGCAGTTTTCATCCCATGTGAATTTGCGAAAACTCTCTCGATGAAGAAACTGATCCAGTCACTGGAGCCGAGGAGCGTGTTTGATCTGCCCCGCTGAAAACGGACACTCGGTTAAGCACTGGTTTTGAGCTCGTAGTCCATTGGACTGACGTAGCCCAAAGCACTGTGCCGTCGCCGGCGGTTGTAATCAACTTCAATGTATTCGAACACGTGCTGGCGAAGCTGCTCGCGGTTCATTAGTCGGCCCTGCAAAACCCAATTTGATAACAAAAACAGGACTCTGGGAGCGTTTTTCGGTATAATTTCTCCCCGAAAATGCACCCACAGCCCCAAAACTGTGTCGTTTTCATCGCCATGATTCCCACCGACGATCGCCAGCAGCCCCAGAAAGGGCTTTTTGAGCTCTATCTCGAAGACATGATCAACCTGCGCCACCCTCTGGTGCGCATGGCCGAGCGCATCGACTGGCAGCAGTGCGAACAACAGTTCGGTCCCTATTGGTGTCCGGACAACGGTCGCCCGGGGCATCCGATCCGCCTCCACGTTGGGCTGCAGATGCTCAAGCACATGCAGGGGTTGTCCGACCGCGAGCTGCTCGATCAGTGGGTGGAGAACCCGTACTGGCAGTATTTCTGCGGCGAGTCGGTGTTCCAGCATGAGCCGCCGATGGACGAGTCCACCATGGGTCGGTTCCGTCGTCGTATTGGCGAAGATGGCGCGCGAGCGCTTTTGAAGATGACGGTTAATCTGAGCGAAGGCACAGGGACGGTTTCCCCCGAGAGTTTCCGGGTGGCGGTGGCCGACACCACGGTGATGCCCAAGGCCATTGAGCATCCCAGCGAGGCACGGCTGATGGTGCGCGCCCATCGGCGCCTGGTGGCCCAATCCAAGGCGGACGGCGTGAAGTTCCGCCAGACCTACGAGCGCTCGCTCGATGGCCTGGTGATGCAGATTGGGCGCTACGCCCATGCCCGCCAGTTCCGGCGTATGCACAAACGGCTTCGCAAGCTCCACGGTTACCTTGGGCGGGTATGCAACGACGTGATCCGACAGCAGCCTTACGGCCAGCGTAGCGAGGCGCTGGATGGCAGCCTCTATCAGGCACTCTATCTGCTTCGCCAGTACGCCGAGCCCCAGCACCGGCCCAAGCTCTACAGCCTGCACGAGCCGGAAGTGGCCTGCATCGCCAAGGGCAAGGCCCGCACCCCCTATGAGTTCGGCAGCAAGGTCAGCGTGATCACCACCGCCCTGGAGGGCTTCGTACTCGACTGCCAAGCGTTGCGCGGCAACCCCTACGATGGCCACACGCTGCATCAGGGGCTGGAGCGGGTGCACAAACACTGCGGCCAGCTGCCAGTGAACACCCTGGTCGACCGGGGCTATCGCGGCAGTGAGAGCACGCCACTTTCCAACGTCCACATCACCGGCAAGAAGAAAGGCAACGCCACCGCCCACGCCCGCTACCAGCACCGGCGCAACAGTGTTGAACCGATCATCGGCCACATGAAACACGAAGGCCTGCTGGATCGCTGCCACCTGCGTGGGCGCGAAGGCGATCGGGTCCACGCGGTCCTGTGCGCGGTCGGGTTCAACCTGAGGAAGATCCTGCGCCGGTTGGCGCAGCTTTTTGGACTTCAATTCGTTCGGGATCTGCTAGCCGCAATCCATCAATCCGGGAATGGTGTTCCCGGATCAAAGCAACAGCTCACACCGGGAGCTGCCTGAAAGGCGGGTTTTGCAAGGGCGACTCATTATTGGCTCGTAGTGAATCGCCTCGACTTTCATTGAATGGAAGAAGCTTTCCACGCAGGCGTTATCCCAGCAATTGCCTGTACGGCTCATGCTCTGATGCGGTTGGTGCGTTCGCAGTCGATCCCGGTAGGCGCGGGAACAGTATTGGCTTCCCCGGTCGCTGAGAAAAATTACTCCTTCAGGAAAACTGCGTCGCCACAACGCCATCTCCAGCGCGTCGCAGGCCAGATCCGCGGTCATCCTGGTGTTCATGGACCAGCCGATGACAGAGCGTGAATGCAGGTCAATAATGACGGCCAGATACAGCCAGCCCTCGGAGCTCATCAGGTACGTGATGTCGCCAGCCCACTTCTGGTTTGGGGCTGTCGCCTCAAAGTCCTGCTCCAGCAAGTTGGGCGCCACAGGCAAGTTATGGTCGCTGTCTGTAGTGACGACGAACTTGCGGGCGGCCTTGGGCACCAACGTCTGGCGCCGCATACTGGCGCCAACTGTTTTGACATCATAAGGATGTCCGTCAGCTGCTAGCGTGGCCTGGATGCGCCGGGCGCCATCTCGCTGCTTGCTCTGGCCGAACGCCTCTTTTACGCGGCGATCAAGCCTTTCCCGGGCCTGCTCCAGCTGGCTGGGCTGAAAGCGCGTCTTCTGCCATGTGTAATACCCACTTCGCGAGACCCCGAGCACAGCCGCCATCCTGGTTATGGGAAACCGGCGACTGTGCTCAAGCACGAAGTTGTAGCGCTTCACTTTTGGTTCTTGGCGAAGTAGGTCGCCGCCTTTTTTAATATGGCCAGCTCCTCTTCACGCTCGGCCATTTGACGCTTTAGACGGGCGTTTTCAGCAGCCAGCTCGGACTCGCGCTCAGAGACGTTGGCTTTCTTCTTTGCTGCCGAACGCCAGCCATAGATCTGTGATTCATGGATACCCAGTTCGCGGGCGGCGCTGGCAACGCTGGCTCTTTCGGCGAGTTTCAGCGCTTCGGCCTTGAACTCATCGGAATAGCGGTTGCGCTTTTGCTTGCTCATCTTGGATCACCTCATAAGCGGATTGTACTCGCTTAACGCGGTGTCCAGAATCAGTGGAGCGGATCAGTTCTCCAGGGAGTTGCCTGCCAGTTTTGGCTGTGACCGGGGTTCTGCAAGCGTCGATGGCTGTTCAATAGCCTTGAGATTAAGCGAGCATCAAGCGGTGCCTGCTGCTACGCTACCGTCGCTGGGTGATGCGAGCTGGACAAGTAGCTAGGAAAGGGTGCAGATGTGCTGACTTGGAGATCAGTTGAGGAATGGTATGGACAACTATGCAATGCCGCTCATGCCTCGGCACAACAGTTTGAGGGGAAATCGGTTGGTGTGGCCAGACGCATCGCAGCAGAGCAGCGGATCCGCAACCTCAACGAGCGGACATTTCTCAACAACCTGACCCCCACAACCGGGTCGCACCACTTGAGACTTGAGGAATTCTGGCACCTTCTTGACGTCACAGGGGCGAAACACCCCCTTCACGTGGTTGCGCGCCAGAGGAGTCAGCTGGTTGCACCTGTTCCTGATCCGGAAGCAGTCTCCATGTCGGCGCTTTTCGGCGCGTTCTCCCTGAGAAAACGGGAAATCACGGAGACTCAGGAGCTTGTCTATTCAGTGTTGGAAAGAAAGCAGCCTTTTTCTTCGATTGCAGCGCGGGAAAGTCTGCTGAGGGAAGTGTATGAGGACTTTTGCGAGAGCATATCGATCCTCTTGAAACTCCAGACCATTACGCCAAACTTGAAAAACGTTGAAAGCCGTATATGGCAACAGAATGCAGCAATGCGGCTTTACCATTGCACACAAGCTGTCTCGGAGTTCGCCGTCCATCACAGCAACGAGCTCATCCATGATTCCCTACTTCCCGCTAATCGGGTTCAGCGATTGCGCAGCCCGGAAGAAAGCGGGAGACTCTCGCTCAGGCATTTTCTTCAGCTGCTTGAAAAGGACTCCGGCGGACGGCTCCTGGAGGCGTTACTTGAGTCTTTGGGGTTCAAGTCCTATCCGCTCCCGCCGCTTACATGGCAGCCAACGCACTCGAATTTAATGGACTCCTACTCGGATCTTGAGCAGAGACAGGCAGATACCATTTCGAGGATCCGGGGCGCCCTGGACGATGGGGTCATTACCGTGGATGAGCTGAAAGATATCAGGCAGGAGCTGGAAGAGGAGTATCAAGCTGAAGTGACACTGATCATGTCTCTTCCTGTCATTCACTCGATGTCTGAACCGTGACACGCGTTGCAGTACGCGACTCTGATGTGTACTTAAAAATTGCGTTACTACCCTTTGAATCGTCGCTTTAGCCTGCCATTACGGCAGCAGTACAGGAGCCTGATAGATGCAGAACCAACGTCTCAAGGCAATTCTTGATCAACACGGATTGCCGCATAGTTTTGTATACCTTGCGCCTGCGTTTCCCATCGTTCAGGTGATGTGGGCAGACGGGGTCAACCAGCTCACTGAGCAGACGATGATCTGCAAACACATTCGTTCACACTGCAGTCGCTTGTCGGAGATGGCAGCTGGTCTCGAAGTGATCGGTGATTCGGAGCTTGCGCGGTTCGAGCAGGAGTTCATCTACCGCAAACCGTCGAAGGAGGTGCTGCAGTCCTTAACCGATGCCGCCCTTGAAGGGATATCGGATAGCAGCAGCGATTCCGACTCCTGCGGCCATAACCTGTACGACCATAAACAACTTATGAAAGCGTGTATGGAGATCGCCGCTGCATGCACCGTCCGGGATGATCGTGCACAGATGAGCGGATTTCCACCTGATCGCATCTACGAAGAAGAGCAACGTTTGATTGAAGAGCTTATGGCGCTGGTACGATGAAATAGAAAACAAACCTATTTTTCATCGTCTGCATGCACAGCGTTATCCATGAATCGGGCCATTTTGATCGCTGTGGTGACAGCAGATCGGATGTCCTGATCAGTAACCTCCGCTCCGGTGTCACCTCTAGTGATGTAGGCAGAAAGGATACGGCTTGCTGAATCCATCAGGGTCCGTTCGGTCTCCTGCAGCCTCAGTGAAACACGGTTATCAGAGCCGCCTTTCGGGGGTTGAGCCATCCTTTTTCTCCAGTTGCCATTCTCGGTCCAGTCTAGTCGAGATCTCTGATTAACGCCTGTATTCCTCGACGTTGTTCTGGCGGTTGAGCGCTTCGGAAACGGGATCCATGTTGGGCAGACGCTGGTGCGGCGATAACTGTCCAAAACTGTTAAATATTAACAGTTTCTTGCGTAAACATTAATTTTGTCTACTCTGCATCTAGCGTAGAAAGTCCTCATCAGGAGCTCAGGCTTTACCACAGTAAGGGAGGGTAAGCATTGCCGGATGAAAGTAGTAGCCATGACCCTACAGCTCCGAAGCGGTCTCTTGCGAATAGGGCTGTAGCTTGGAGTGCTGCGATAACTCTTCCAATCATGGGCCTTGGCAACTTTTCCGAGGCAGTGATGCTGCTCCAGGAAGGTTTTGACAGGACGGTCTCAACCTTCACGCACTTCCCCGAATACCGCGATCTTTCCCAGTTGAAAGTAGGCTCAACGACTGAGTTTGCCAACGGAATCTTTGGGGTGCCCGAAGTCCGTCGCTCGCTATCGGATGGGGTCACGGCCAGCTACTACTTCACGCCCAAATACTTGCTGACGCTTATGGTGAGCCAAGGGGAGGTTCATGCCTACACCGTTCTCAGTCGGAATGACAGCTTCCATCCTCAGGTTTTTGAGGATGCTGGGGCGGAATACTCCCTAGGGGAGGTCACACTAGATGAGCTCCCTGGCATCTCCAGAGAATTCGTGGTCGACCAGACGAAAACCCAGCAGCTTTACATCGAAAAACTGGATACAGGGCTGGACTCGCTTTTGAGTAATGGGTATGTGGGGTGGCTTTCCTATGGCGCTGGATCCGGGCCGGAAGGCCAAACCCTGGGAAGCCTTTATGACGCTCGGATGACGGGTAAGGATGCGAGATTGAGGGAATCAAAATCTGTATTGCGGAAAGGCACGATCATCAACTTCTATGGACGGGGTGATCTCTCTCTGGCGGTCATACGCGAAAGCATTCTCACGTCAGCGGAATTTGATAACTACGTGACGACGTACTAACGCAGCTTGGGTCCCCTTTATGTGTAAAGAATTGACTGACTCTTTCCGTTTGTGGAATCGGCCCGTCGCAGTCGTATTTCTGACAGTATTTCTCGCTGGCTGCGCGGTGTCCCCGCAACGTTCGATTCCCGAATGGGTAATGAACCCTCCTTCCGACGATGCCCGTTCAATACATGGTGTGGGTGAGGGCAACTCAATGGAGGATGCGCGTGGCAACGCCCTTGGCGTTATTGCGGGGAAACTGAAAACGCGTGTTAAGTCAGAGCTTGAAACGGAACAAGTCCTGGAGGACGGCGAGGAATCATCGTTTACCCGCAATAAAGTCCAGACGACAACTGAGGCACTGGAGCTCTCGGATTATGAAGTGCTGAAAAGCGCGGCAGGTGGGGGGAGGCGCTTTGTCCTGTTGGAGGTTAACCGCCCAAACCTGGTACGAAGCATGAAGTCTGAGCTGGAGACGTTAAACGAAGAACTTGAGGCGAGCCTGGAAGGCGAGCAGCAAGCCTCGCTCACAAGGCTGTATCAATTGAATCGCTCGGAGCCACAAATTCGTGAGGCGCTCGCGCTGGCGTCACTGATTACCTCGGTAGGGCAGAACGTAAATCTCAGCGAGGAAAGAGTGAGATACAACGGGCTTCTGGCTGAGCGCGAGCGCCTTTTACAGACCCTGAGGATCGGCATTCAAACGGACGCCGAGACAGCTGAGCTTGGAGACCATGTTACACGCATGCTTCTGGATAAAGGTATCCACGCTGACAGACTGGGGCAGGGTGAAGCCTACAGCGGGGTTCTTCGGATCTCTGGTAAAAGCGAACGTGCTGACATGTTCGATGAAAAGCATGTGAGTCTTAACGTCAAGCTTAACCTTCTGAACGAACAGGGTGAGTCGGTAACAACCTCTAGGTACAAGGGGGCTGCGAGTTCACTCTCGGATTACGCGTCAGCACGAGTCAGTGCGAACCGAGTTATTGCAGAAAAGATTAATGAACAGGGTATTTGGAAGGCGCTGAAACTTAAGGAGGGAAATTAGTATCGCTGGACGGTTATGAATTATATGGAAAGTTCACGTTTATAACAAAACCTTAATCTAATACGTTTTAATCGGTAGACGGTTAAAAACGGCATTTCAGTGACTAAGGAGGACTGAGCATGAAAAAGCTGATAACGCTGACCACCCTCTCGGTTGCATTGCTCGCATCCGGATGTACCAATGTACCGAAAACAACGCCTCCGACGCTTGGCGCGGACTACGAACTCGAGAAATCGGCTGCTAACCCTTCGCCTAAGGGGGCGCAGGCCAACAAAGTGGTTCTGTTTGACGTTGAAGACGGTGGGTTGGCAGCGGTGAAAGAGGCGAAGCTTGATAACACCATCAAGAGTCAACTCGACAGGAGTATCAGGAACGGTGGCGGTCAGGTTGTCGATCGGGATCTTGCCAGCGGTCTGAAAGAGGAAATCAAGAGATCAATCATGGCCGGTGAGGGGAGCTACCAGGGTGCACCGGTCGCGGATTACGCCATTATCACCAAAGTGAGTAACGCAACTTACGGGAGCTCTTTCGATGAGGCCTGGGTGGATGACGACGGTGACAAGCACCCTGCGGAGTGCGACTATTCAGCGAGTGTGTCGGCAACAGTCAACGTCTACACGTTGCCTGAACTCAAACGAGTGAAATCCCTGGATAGCGAAGACAGTGCCAGCACTTCTGAAGAAACACGGAGCAGTGACTGCGGGGGTATTAACTACGGTGGCCTTTTGCGATCTGCAGCCAAAGATTCGATGGTTGATATCAAGGGGCAGCTGAAAAGCTTCTTCGCTCCCGTTGGCTATGTCACTGGCGCCAAACTCTATGAGTTGGATGAAGGGCAGGTAGTGCTCAAAACGTCTCTCACGTCCGATCTGGGGGCAAAGCCTGGTGGTGGTGTCGAGATCGCGAGGGTACAGCCAAACGGTGACCGTTATAAGGTAGTTGAGGGTGAAATTGGTAAGCCGGTTCTTCAATCTGGCGCGAACGTCGTCGTAGAGAAGGCAAGCGCTGATAAGATCAAAATCGGCGATGAGGTTTCACTGGATTACAGCTGCTCATTTATGGGCTGTAAGTTCGACGAAGCAATTGGGCAATGATCAGAGACGCAAAGCACAAACACCTCATAGGGTGAGGCGCTCCGCCTCCCCTATAACGTTTGAAGATAGATCCCTAGAATAGAATCGAAGGTGAAATGATGACGAGCAAATTTCGAATAGGCGTCCTTGCATGCAGCTTGTCTCTGACAGTAGCGGGCTGTTCCTCCGTGATGCCAGGAGAAAAAGCAGGAAGTTACTCTTCACTGCCTGACTGGGTAACGATGCCGGCGCAAAAGATCTCTGAAGGAGGAATGGCTGACACCGCCTGCGTTCCGGACAATGCCAGCATGGGCATTCTCAAGAACAAGGCGACTGCGCAGGCGCGCGCTAACATCGCACAGCAGATTCAGGTCAATGTTCAGGCAATGGATAAGACCTACCAGTCCCTTACCGAGAACGGAGAGCAGGAGAGCGGCTCTGGTCAGACCTTTGAGAGTGTGTCCAAACAGGTCACAAACCAGATGCTACAGGGCGCGATTCCGAAACGTGTGGATTATATCCCCGGGCGCAGTGAAGAGGATGGCGATCGGCTCTGCGTGATGGTGGTATTGGCACCGGAGCAGAACCGTAAGGTCTTCGAGAATATTATCGAGGCATCAAACCGGCGCTTGACACCTGATAATGAAGCGCTGATGTACCAGGAATACCGAGCCAAGCAGGCTCAGGAAGAGCTTGAGCAAACTACTGAGTAATTTCGTAACGCCGGCGCAATGCCGGCGCTTGCTCCAATAGAATTCAGTACACGCACGTGGAGTGCCGCCCCGATGAAATATGCCAGTTTTCTGTTTTCCGTCGTCTTACTGTCAGCTTCTGCCTCTCAGGCGCAAGAAGCTTTTGACGAACTTGAATCCGCAACCAGCGAGTTCGAACAACAGGAATCTGAAGGGAGCGCAAGTGGCTTTAAGGAATACAAACAACGGCAGCAGCAAGGGTTTCAAAGTTACAAGCAAAAGGTCCGTAAAGAGTTTGCTGCTTATAAAAAAGCCCATGACAATGCGCACGACGATTACAGGAAACGCATTACAGAAGTTTGGCATGACCCACTCGTCTCATCTCAAAAGCAGTGGGTAAAGTACGAAGATGATTATCGGCTGCGCACGCTTATCGACTTCGACGCCGAGAAGGTCCGCATTTCCTGGCCGGCTGATTCGGCAAAGGGACTGGATAGAAATGGTTTCGAAGCGAAACTCTCGGAACTTTTGCAACTGACGACAAAGCAGGCCTTTGAGCAGGATGAGGTCGCTCAGAAGGTTGAGGCATTCGGAAAAGAAAATCTATCTACGTTCGAGACAGGCCAGGTTGATAAAAAGCCTGTGATTGAGACCTTTCTTTTGGGAAGTGAGAGCGGCAATCCGGGAGTCCGCAAAAAGTTGCGGGAGCACTTCATGGAGAAGGCCAAGCGAGTAGAGGAGGCGGAGCATGGCCAGGATGTTGCGTCCTGGGAGTTCCCCTTGGAGACGCCTGATGAATTGGCCCCTTCAAAGAGCGTAGCGCCTGACAGCAAGGGTGCTGTGGCGGAATCAGAGAGTCCTGAAGCTACGCCGGTAACTGAAGATGGTGCCATCTGGCATACCAGAGTAATCAACAGCAAGATGGTGGAAACACTACCGAGTAGAGTCCATGGGTTCATTAACGCCATCAACGATAAAAACGCTGAATTTGACCTTTCAGCCGAACTGATACTGGCATTGATTGAGACTGAGTCAGCATTCAACCCAATGGCGAAGTCCCATATCCCCGCCTATGGGCTCATGCAGATTGTGCCCAAGAGTGCCGGCATGGATGCGACAGAAAAGGTCTTTGGAAAAGCACGAGTCCTGTCCCCCTCCTATCTTTATAACAGCGGTAATAATATTGAGATTGGGGCTGCGTATTTCAACATTCTTTATTACCGGTACTTCGAGTCGGTCGAGGATCCCCTGAGCCGCCTTTACTGCGCGATATCCGCCTATAACACAGGACCCGGTAATGTTGCGAAGGCGCTTACTCGCGGTGGCGGGATGAGACTTAAGCCGGCTATCCAAGAGGCCAACGCGATGGCCCCGGATGAGGTCTATGACCGCCTGATGAATCACCTGCCCTATGACGAGACCGTGCACTATCTGCGCAAGGTGACCGACAGGTTGGCCAAATATAAAAGCCGTTTCGCTGGAGCTGATAACTGAGGGTGGTGATGAGCCAGGGGTGTCCCAGTAACTGGCCAGTCGGTTACAACGGCCAGTAGCTGTCGAAACTGCAGCCTGCAATGGAGCAGGAGTAGTCAACCTTGACCCTGCTACCGATTTCTACAGTTTCGGCATCTGCTTTGTCGATGACCACCACGGCTCCTGACTCCACCACCGGATCGGCGATTGTCCCTTCAGCTACTTTAAAGGTGTCACCACTCCCGGTGACATTGAGGATGTTTACGAGCGTGCCCGATTCAGCACCCATCTGCTCGGTGAGCGATGTCTTCAGTGCCACTTTACTCCCGTCGGTGTCTGTCAACGTAGATGTCGCTTTTAAGTCATCAGCTTTTTAACAATTGACCGCCGTTTCCGGATTCAGAGTCACTGATTCCGGCAAGCTGAGTTTTCGAATATCACCGGACCAGCGGCGCGG
>NZ_JBEFNF010000012.1:0-27562 GCF_040196175.1 Salicola sp. Rm-C-2C1-2
ATTTCTGCGACCCATACCGCTCCAGCCAGCGGGGCACAAACGAGAATACAAATGGACTGCTGCGCCAGTACTTCCCGAAGGGTACGGACTTCCGGAAGATCTCTGAGAAAGCGCTCCGAGCAACCGTAAAGCAACTGAATAACCGACCCCGGAAACGGCTCGGTTATCGCACACCGGCGGAAGTGTTCTGGGGTGAATACTCAGGAGCACTGGATACGGGTGGTGCTGCAGTTATTACTTGAATCCAAGAATACAGCCGTTTTTGGTGTCCAAGCTATTTCAGATACGGTAATAGTGACGTGTAATTCACATGATAAGATCGCAGAGTTCGTTGAGACTCTGAAAAAGGTCTTCATTTCATTCTTAAAAAGAAACCTTTTTATTCGTGGCGGTGTGGCTTATTCTAAACATTTTCAGAGTGGTCGGATCACGTATAGTCACGCTGTTGCTAAGGCTTATGAAATTGAAAGCAAACTTTCAATCTATCCAAGGATAGTTTTTGATGAAAATATTATCAATATGTATAAGACGTCGAGTACGCTTGCTGGGCTTTTAGGAACGGAGTCTGTATTGGAGCGAAATGGGACCTACTTTTTGGATATCTTGGATTACGATAACTGGCCGGTTGTTTATGAGTGCGCGAAGTCTTTGTACGAAAAAGATAAAGATTTGATCGAAAGAAACGAGCAGGCGTTTTTGAAACATGTTTGGTTCGAAAATTATTTATTCTCATCCATGTACGGGGACCCTGCCAAGGAAAGGTATATTGATGCTGCACGCCATGTATGATTTCTCGTGGAATTTGTTAATTATGCTTTTAACTTGAGTTTTGCCTACGCGCTACAGCAATAGACGAGGCGGTCAGACCCTATGCCCCAACGGCCAAGCCGCAAACGTCCACCAACTCCGCACCGGCAATTTCGTCCTCACAACCCTGCTCGATGCCCAGATGGAAGCCAGCTTCGGCCTGGTCCAGTCGATCCCTGAAGAAGAGGCCAGGCGCCTGCACGCCGAAAACCGCCGGCCCACGCCACCGCGCATCACCCTTAATGCCTTTCTGCTGGATACCGGCGATCACCGCATCCTGATCGACACCGGCATCGGCGCCTTCGCCGGCGAGGGCGGTGCCGGTCTGATGGCCAACCTCAACGCCATCGGCCTCGACGCCAGCGCTATCGACACGGTCCTCATCACCCACATGCATCCCGACCATGTCGGCGGGTTGATCGATGCCGACGATCAGCCGGTCTTCCCGGAGGCGAAGGTGCTGGTTCCGTCCGGCGAACTCGAATACTGGCGCGGCGACATTCCGGAGGGCGCGCCCGAGGTCCTGACAAAACAGTTCCAGGCCGCGCACCGCGTCATCGCCGCCGTCGGTTCGCGCATACGTCGCCTGGCCGGCACCGAGGTCCTGCCGGGCATCACCCGCGTGCCGCTACCGGGCCACTCGCCGGACCATTCCGGCTACCGCCTCGTCTCCGGCGAGGACCGGATCCTGATCTGGACGGACATCGTCCACCTCCCCGGCATCCAGTTCCCGCGCCCCGAGGCCACGGTCGCCTTCGACGTCGACCCACCCCAGGCCGCCACCACCCGCCGCCGCATCATGACCGAACTGGCCGAATCCCGGGAACTGGTCGCCGGGCATCATCTGGATTTTCCGGGGATCGGGACTGTGGCCGAGGACGGGGATGGGTTTCGGTTTTTGCCGCATGTTTGGAAGCCTTCGGTTTAGAATAAATTTTCAAAGCGGCCTTTTTGGCCGGTTTCATAGTTGAAAATAAACTTTTGTGGGTTTATAAATGACTCTGAAAGCGTCCAAAAAGGCCGACTTTAATGACAAATATAAACCGCGTGCTCACGCATTGGCCCGCGGGAATGGTGGCAACCCAGGACTGGCTCCAGGCCCGGGGCGTGACTACGGACCAGGCTCGGAAATGGCTGAAGAGTGGCTGGCTGGTCCGGGTCGGGCACGGGGCCTATGCCCGCGCGGGTGATCGTCTGGACTGGGAAGGGGCAGTAGCTGGTTTGCAGGCCAAGGGAGCTGATGGGCAACTGGCTTATTGGCCCGCTGGTCTGACGGCTCTGGAAATGTTTGTTGGGGCGCATTTCCTGTCCTTTGGTCGTTTTCAGCTGGAAATGTGGGGGCGCCCGGGTAAGAGCCTGCCTCGTTGGTTTTCTGAGCATGACTGGGGCGCTTCGGTGAGTTACCACAACTACCGGCTTTTCGAGGGCGAGTCCGGAGAGCACTTGGTGACGCATACCCCTGCCGGCCGGGATTACAGCCTGCTGGTGTCGGCGCCGGAATGGGCGGTGCTTGAATGGCTTTACAGTTTGCGGAAGACCCAACTTTTCTCGGAAAAGGTTATGTTGACCTTTGAGGGCCTCGGCACACTCCGACCTCCCAGAGTTCAAAAGGCGCTTGAGGCCTGTCGTTCCGTGCAGGTCAAGCGGGTGTTCCTTTATCTGGCCAGGGAGTTTGACCATATGTGGTACCACCGCCTGGATTCGGGGTCGATAGACCTGGGGCGCGGGAAGCGGCAGCTTTATCCGGACGGCAAACTGGACAGGGAGTTTCTGATAACGGTGCCGGAGCGTTTGAACAATGGCGTTTGATGAGCGATATCGACAGCAGATGCAGCTGCTTTTTCAGCTGTTACCGATCGTTGCCCGGGAAAAGGACTTTGCGCTTAAGGGTGGGACGGCGATCAATCTCTTTGAGCTTGATATGCCCCGTCTCTCTGTTGATCTGGATCTGGCCTATCTCGGTATGGAAGCGCGCGATGAAGCGCTGGATCGGTGCCGCAAGATTATGGAGCGACTGGCCGGAGAAATTGAGCGGCGGATTCCGCAGAGTCGGGTGGAGCGGCGGCTTCATGACAGGGATGAGATTCGCGTGATCGTGAAGATGGGGCCGATAATGGTCAAGATGGAGTCATCCCCTGTCGCACGAGGTGCGGTTGGGCCCGTCATCGTTCGAGAGGCTCAGCCCAGGGTGCAGGATCAATTCGGCTATGCTGCGATTCAGTGTATTTCCAGCTCGGA
Organism: Salicola sp. Rm-C-2C1-2; assembly: GCF_040196175.1. NCBI lineage: Bacteria > Pseudomonadati > Pseudomonadota > Gammaproteobacteria > Oceanospirillales > Halomonadaceae > Salicola > Salicola sp. Rm-C-2C1-2. Next base: position 3,046 of record NZ_JBEFNF010000012.1, read on the forward strand.
GTTGTTTGGAGGAAAGTTCTGTGCCGCATTGGACCGACAGCATCCGCGGGATCTGTTCGATGTTCTGCAGCTTATGGAACGGGATGGGGTAACCAGGGAGATTTTCGACGGATTTCTTGTAGCGCTGATGAGCAGCAACCGGCCAATGGCGGAGATTCTGGAACCGAATCGGAAGGATTTCTCTGAGCTTTTTCGGGGAGAGTTTCAGGGTATGGCCGAGCTGCCGGTCAGCCTGGAATCCCTGGAGCAGGCACGGGAAGAACTGATTCATTCAATTCATCGGTTCATGACAGCTGACGACCGAGCTTTTCTTCTTGATTTCAAGCGGGGAGCGCCGGACTGGAATCAGTTTGCTTATCCGGAGGCCCAAAACTTGCCGGCCATCCTCTGGAAGCAGCTGAATCTGGACCGGATGAATCCTGATAAACGCCAGGTTGCTATCGAGCGCTTGGATAGCGTATTGGCTCGGATGGTTTGATTTTGTTGCGGCCGAGGTCCTGACAAAACAATTCCAGGCCGCGCACCGTGTCACCGCCGCATCATGGCCGAATCCCGGGAACTGGTCGGCGGGCGCCATCTGGATTTTCCGGGGATCGGGTATGTGGCTGAGGACGGGGATGGGTTTCGGTTTTTGCCGCATGTTTGGAGGCCGTGGGTTTAAAAGAAACCTCAAAAGCGACTGAGACAAACGGAAGCTTTTCAGCTCTAGCGGGTGACGTTTGGGGGCGCCTGGTCAAGTGACGCTGAGGTTTCCTTTTTGTGGGGAGCTCGGTGTTTATAGGGCAGCGCATTTGACATGAAATGTGGGGGTCTAGATAATCCGCTGAACGTCAGGGATTAAGGAATCAAGACGGGATCACAAGGACGGACAGACAGCAAGGAAAGCCGTCGCTCTACGAGTAGCCTACCGGCGAAACAACTTCAGGCTGCTTTGCGACTGGCTTCACGCCTTCTAACTTGCCCTCTTTCCCCGCGCCTTCTTGTCTGACACAAGCAGCTAGCGATGCTAGATCTTGTTCTAAGCGAGCGTTTGATGGTCCTGCGCGAGCAGGCTTGATTGGAAACCCACACGGAGGGTGGCTTAGTTATGGCGCAGTGTCAGCCCATTGAAGGACTAAAACTGGACGACAAGAGCCGGGCAGCGCTTGAGCGAATTCGCAAAAAGCCGCAGCTGGGCAAGCAGCTTGGGGGAATGATCTCCTCTGGCATCTTTAATAGCATCTTCACTAAAAGCCGGGTACCGCAGGCTGGATTCAATATTACCCAAACGGACTGGAACCTCTATGCGGAGGCCATGGCCTCTATTCCGACGATCGTGCGTCAATCGATGAAGAAAGAGATTAATATGATGTTCCTGCATTATCAGATGCCAGGGAATAGGGATCATAAGCACATGCAATTCTGGAGAAACATGCGAAATGGCTGCGAAATTCGATAAGTACATCCTTGGGTTTTTAATCTGCCTGCTCCCGCTCGCATGCTCTGCGGAAAGTGGAAGTGCCCCCAAGGAGAAAGAGCTGGTGGGCATGCTTTCCAAAGACCTGGCTTCCTCAACAGCAGCGCTGCGTCAGCGTATTGAAACCTGTGAACAGAAGATTTCTTCAGGCGAGGTGCCTGAGCTCGAGGAGGAAACGTTGGCTGACCTCGGGGCTGAGCGCGATCAGCTCCTGACGGCACTGGGACATCTGCACTTCCAGAATCGCTTCGAATGCGAGCGAGAAGCCAGGGAAAAAGTTGCGTTCGACCTCGGTATGCTTGAAATGGTGCGTGGTGGCCTTGATGAAGAAGGGGAGAACCCCCGACAGGTTCGTGAAGGGTTGATCTATCCTTCTGTTGAGCAACTTCGTTACCGCCAGCGATATGAGGCGTTGCCGGAGCAGCTGCGCAACTATGTCGAGGATGAAGTTGGCAGTGCACCCTTCGATTTGATGGCAGCCCTCAAGGAGAATGAGCTGTTGAAGAACTGATGATAGGGTGCAGGCTTCCATCTGTACCCATTATAAGTTCGCGTCTCTTTCGATCTCGACGCCAGCGCCATCGACACGGTCCTTATCACCCACATGCATCCCGACCATATCGGCGGGTTGATCGATGCCGACGATCATCCAGTCTTCCCGAAGGCGAGGGTGCTGGTTCCGTCCGGCGAACTCGACTACTGGCGCGGCGAAATCCCGTAGGGCGCGCCTAAGCTCCTGCAGGGGGCCCTCTCACCATCCTGACCCCGTTTCAGTTCGCTCTTCTGATCTTGATAGTCAGAATGGTGCCCGTAAGAATTCCCAGTGCCATTGGAAGGAACCTTAAAGGAGGTGGCTGAATCTGTGTGAGGCAGCTGCTTGCTGTACCTCTGTAGCCTCCGATCGGCCAACAGCCGTATATCACCTCTACGAACATTGCGAAAACGACCATGATGGGAATTGAAATCATAACTGTTGAGACGATCCAAATAAGAACTGTCTCTTCTAAAATGATTCTTTTGCTCGGCATCAGGTTTGATTACTCCCGCTGGGCTCGAAATGCTGAAAGATGCGGTTTCAGAGCATTCCGTGCTGTGCTTCCTCAAGGCGAGTCCGAAACTTCAACGCAGAAACACTGCTACAGGTGAATTTGTGTTTTTCGTCGCTTCTAACGAGCGCTTTGCCAAGTTTCCGGATCTGCTTGAGTGACCATTTGATGCCAGGTCTGGCGCCAACAGGGGGCGACCGGCTTGGGGACGTAGTCCATCCATTCCGAACAGTCCTTGGATTCGGCAACCATCTTACCAACCACTCGGACTACTTCTTCGTTAATGGGTGAAATGCGCGCGGCCATACCCTCGTTGATGAAAGCACCGATAACTTTACGGACGTAGGTGCGATCTCTGTCCTTGATCTCGACTTGCTCAGACATGGTTTACCTCCTTGTGATGGAATCAATAACGGTGTCGAACGAGCGGTCCGTGGCTTCCACCATCATGAAGAAGCGCTCACTCTGTTCGTCGGCAATGTAGGCGGTGTTCCTGGCATCCGAGCGGAACAGGTAGCCGTTTATGCCTTCCTGAATTTCAATTACCTCGTGCTCCTCCGCGTCTTCCAGCATGCTCTTGCGCGCCGGGACGAAGTCGGGGTTCTCCGGTTCCTCTTCGCCATAGACGGCTTTGACGAACTCGGAAGGGGTAAGATCCTGCGGAAAGGAGGATTCCTGGTAGTCGATCACGGAGAGCGTGATTCTGGAGTCATCCTTGAAGCGGACTGAGAGGCTGTCCTGGATAACGCCCAGCTGTTTGATTTCGGCTTCGGGCAGGGTGATTGAGTGTTGCCAGATGCTGACCGGGATTCTGTTGGTGGTGTCAGAGCACCCTTGCAGGACAAGAAACAGAAGTACGGAAAGGCAAGTAATGGAGGGCGTTTTCCATTTCACGGGAGTTCATTCCTTTGAGATCGCTGATGCAAAAACCGTGTTGATTGGGGCAATCATACTGGGCCGCATTCCTGCGTCAATTTGAAGGGCGCGGTTACGTCGGCGTGTTGCAGATGGTAGGCCGAGCTTTCAGGATGGCTGAATCGAGATCGAGGAACTGACAAAACGCTATGCCCCAACACAAACCCACCAATGCCCACCAACTCCGCATCGGAAATTTCGTCCTAACAACCCTGCTCGATGCCCAGATGGAAGCCAGTTTCGGCCTGGTCCAGTCGATCGCTGAAGAAGAGGCCAGGCGCCTGCACGCCGAAAACCGCCGGCCCACGCCGCCGCGCATCACCCTGAACGCCTTTCTGTTGGATACCGGCGATCACCGCATCCTGATCGACACCGGCATCGGCGCCTTCGCCGGCGAGGGCGGTGCCGGTCTGATGGCCAACCTCAACGCCATCGGCCTCGACGCCAGCGCCATCGACACGGTCCTCATCACCCACATGCATCCCGATCATATCGGCGGGTTGATCGATGCCGACGATCAGCCGGTCTTCCCGAAGGCGAGGGTGCTGGTTCCGTCCGGCGAACTTGACTACTGGCGCGGCGACATCCCGGAGGGCGCGCCCGAGGTCCTGACAAAACAATTCCAGGCCGCGCACCGCGTCATCGCTGCCGTCGGCTCGCGCATCCAGCGCCTGGAAGGCACCGAGGTCCTGCCGGGCATCACCCGCGTGCCGCTACCGGGCCATACGCCGGACCATTCCGGCTACCGCATCGTCTCCGGCGAGGACCGGATCCTGATCTGGACGGACATCGTCCACCTCCCCGGCATCCAGTTCCCGCGCCCCGAGGCCACGGTCGCCTTCGACGTCGACCCACCCCAGGCCGCCACCACCCGCCGCCGCATCATGACCGAACTGGCCGAATCCCGGGAACTGGTCGCCGGGCATCATCTGGATTTTCCGGGGATCGGGACTGTGGCCGAGGACGGGGATGGGTTTCGGTTTTTGCCGCATGTTTGGAGGCCGACGGTCGACTAGAAGCGCAACGTTAGCCCGGCGCTCGCTTCCACCTGAATAAAGCCACTGCTATCAAAGACCGCCGTACATCCACCGGAGCAGAACACCGCGCCGCCGCTGTCGAGGACCGTGTAGATGCCTCGCAGATCAAATCGCATCAGCAGGTTCTGGTTCAGTGGCAGCTTGTAGCCGCCGCCCAGGGAGATGGATGCTCGATTATGGTCTCTGAGGCCATCCTGTTTGGGCTCCAGCCGGGTCAGGCCCGCCACGCCGGAAACAAATGGGCCGGTCGTCCCGCCTTCGGGGAAATACAGGCCCCCGAGCTGGAACTGGTAGATCACCACATCCAGGGCAGTAGCCGGCGGGGTGAAAAGGGGCTCGGAGGAGCGGACCCGGGTTTCCTGGCGGGCGAGGTAGAGTTCCAGCTGTTTGCCCGGTTCCGCCAGATCCGCGTTCAGGATCAGGCCCAGGCTGCGTGAGTCGTCGAGGGTCAGATCCTCCGTGGTGCTGGCGCCGGCAGTGCGGACTTCAAAGTACCCGCCCAGCCGGTATCCGGCAAACGGGGTCAGCTCCACCTCGGCCTGTGCAACCATGGGCAGCAGGCAGGCGGCAAGCACCAGGCTGTGGCGTCGACCCATGGCCAGTCTCCTCTGGAACAGGGAACCTTATTCCCTGAGCTTCAAAACCAGTTGACCGTCCTCAACATGCACGCTGTCGACGCCCTCTGAAAAGGATCGCCAGAATCCCGGGTCGTCTGCGAACTCGTTGACCAGGTCAACGTTCTTAAGATTGCCCAGCCACGCGTTGGGAAGGGGCACGCCCATGACGCTGACGCCCTTGAGTCTGACGACGGGCCTGTCGTTGTTAATGGCCAGTTCCACACCGGCATGAACCCGCAGGGTTTGCCCGCCGAGCACGGGAAAACCCTCTTCAAGCGGCACCAACAGCACGACACTGAGCAGGTCCTGGGACAGATCAACCGCCAGCTTCCGGGCGAGATCCGTGTTGTTCGCCAGCATCCCGTTGAGTTCACGCTCACTGAAGCGAACCTCCCTGCTGGCGCCTTCCTCACTGTAGAGTTCGGGCTCCGCTGCAGGGCTTGAGGGTTCCTGCGCATCAACGCCAAGGACCTGCAGCTTGCTCTGGAGTGTTCGCTGTTCGGAGGTGTTCAGCTCAACGGGCTCGAACGCTTCAACGAACACATACTGGCTCAACAGCCAGTAACTGACCCCGGCAGTGACAACGATGGCGAGCAGTACGATCCCCAGTACCTGCCAGCCACTGAAGCCTTTTTTGACCGCTTGGCCCTGTGCCTGCTGATCGGATTCGTCCATAACGGGCTCTTCTCCCATTTGCGCCTTACCGTACCCCTATTCATGGGCCATCTTCGCGCAATCCGGATCAGGCCGCTACCACCCGCCACAGTCTCTTCCCGCTCTTTAGTTGACAAAAAATTAAATAGAAACAAAGCTGTCAACTAATAAGTTATCGTCAACTAAGGAGGAAGCAATGCTGCATGATCGTCTTCGCCGCGCACGCCGGCTGAAGGGCTGGTCACTTCAGCAACTTGCAGATGCCTTGGGAGATCTATCGAAGCAGGCTTTGTCCAAGTATGAGCAGGGAAAGGATACACCGAATTCGACCCGCTTGATCCAGCTCGCGGATACGTTGGAGGTTTCTCCTGAATACTTTTTCCGGTCAGAGCAAGTTGAGTTGGGGGAAGTGGATTTCCGCAAGCATTCGGCTCTGGGCAAGGGAAAGCAGGAGTCGATCAAGGAGCAGGTACGGGAGCACCTGGAGCGCTATCTGGCTGCCGAACAGATTGTCGAGTTGGACTCGGAGCGTCTGGAGCTACCGGTGTTCGACGTTCAGAGCGTAGATGACGTTGACGAGGCTGCGGATCAACTGCGGCGGCAATGGGAGCTTGGTGTTAATCCCATAGCAAATCTCACTGAAACTCTCGAGGAACATGGCATCAAGGTTGTTGGGCTGGAGGCGCATGAGAAATTCGATGGCCTCTGCGCCTGGATCAATGATGGCGCTGACGCCGTCATTGTGAGTAACACTGATCGTGACGGTGAGCGCCAGAGGTTCAATCTTGCACACGAGCTCGGCCATTTGGTCCTCAGGATTCCGCCAGAGATCGAAGGCACTCGGCAGGAGGAAAACTGGTGTCACCGGTTTGCTGGCGTTTTCCTGTTTCCGGCAAGGCAGGTTCGTGAAACCTTTGGTTCCTTCAGGCACCGCGTTTTGGGTGAGGAGTTTCTTCTTGCCAAGCAGGAGTGGGGCATCTCAATGCAGGCCACTCTGCGCCGACTCTATGATCTCGGCATCATCAATGAGTCATTATACAAGTCGACTTCTAAAGACTGGTCGATCCGGGGATATCGAAGAGGCGAGCCGGATGCGCTCCCCAGCGAGCGTTCCTACAGGTTGAAGCAGCTGGTTTACCGGGCCCTGGCGGAGGATTTGATCACTCCATCAAGAGCGGCGGAACTGCTTAATATTTCGCTCGATCAGATAGGGCGGATCATTTCCAACCGGTAAGCGAGTGAGCGCAGGGATGCCAAGGAAGATTCTCGTCTCCGATACGAATATCTGGATTGATCTTCACCGATGCGGACTGCTGGAGACCGTTTTTCAGCTACCGCATCAGTTCGTGACCACCGAGTTTGTCTGGAGAGAGCTGCGCCAGCCACCCGGCACGCGTCTCACCAATCTCGGTCTCCTGCTTGAACCGCTCGATCAGGACGAGATCCTGGAACTCTTTGACCTTCGAGCGGCCCTTGGGAATTCATCGATTCCGGATGTTTCATGCTATCTGACAGCACGGAACCGCAACTGGACCCTTCTCACCGGAGACAAGGCGGTTCGCAATTCCGGATTTGAGGCAGAGCTGGACGTTCGGGGTACGCTTTGGTTGCTGGACGAGCTGTATGAGCACAACCTGGCGAACGGCGACACGTTGGCTACCGGTCTTGAAGAAATGCTTGAGCGGGGTGCGCGTTTGCCTCAGTCTGAGTGCGAGCATCGCCTGGCGTTATGGAGATCATCCGGAACTTGAGTCTTTTTCGGCCCCTGCCACGTAATCCATTATGCGGCTTTTCTTTTTCTGAAAGTCCAGGCTGTCCCAGCTACTATTCCCAGAAATTCGGGCAGAAAACGCAAGAAGGTTGGCTGCACTTGCCCCAAGCAGCCGCTGGCGCCACGGTATGCGCCTACAGGCCAGCAGCCATATACCCCCAGGACGACTAAACTGCCAGCAAGCATGAGGGGGATTGAAAACGCCACTGTGGCAATAATCCAAGTGAGTAGCGTTCGCTCCGAGATGATCTGTTTACCTGACACTTCTGGTTGCGTTGGTGTGTATTTTAGTTGGTTTTCTGGCTGACACCCGACCGGGGGCTACGCTCAAATCTGTCCGTGGGCAGACCCTCAGAACTACTTGTTGTTGCAGGCTTCCAGGAAAATCTCATCCGGTAGATTGTCGATTCCCTGGTCACTGTAGATGTCGAAATGACCGACATTATCCAATGCTTGGGATTTTGTGCCGACATAGTAATCCGAGGTGTAAATCTGGCAGTGCCGCACCGGCTCGATTAGCCCGATACCACCCCCAAAGATGTAGACCTGATCATCGGATCGGTTTTCAGGCGTATCATGCAGGCTTGTAGTCCACCGTCCCTTAATCTGTCTGCGATTCCCGTCCTCTGACTCATAGTAGAAGTTGATCTTGTCTCCACTGATGGACCCTGGATTTGAATTGGACTGGATAAGCAGAACACCATCCTCTGGAATGTCGTAAACCCGTGCCCTATTTTCGTAAGTCTGAGGTTTGCCGCTGGGTATATTGAAAACAATATGGAAGGAGCCGACATAACCTTCCGGTATTAAGTATAGCTCTGGCTCTCGTCCCTCAGAACATCCAGCCATCAGGAAGAGGACGAGGAAGGCCGTGGCTTTAAGGTATCTTCTAGTTAAACGTGTAGTTGAATTCATAGTTAACAGTCCATCTCAAGGAGTTCTTGGAGGTGAGAGGGATCCTCCACGCCTTTACAGCGGCCACTGTTCGGGCTGATTGAGTGGAATCGTGCGTTCCACTCCGAGATACTTTGATACTCGAGCTTACGTTTACCGGCGCTGCGACGTGCCAATTCGTCACCAATCGTTCCGCTGAAACTTCCATCCAGGTTAATGGGGAGCCGAATGGCGGATGCGATCATTGGATACCCCAGATTTGCGGCCAAGGCGAGGGGAGCAGCGCCTTTGCGGACGTGAACGCCAAGGAAAACACGACTGTCCCCGGGACCGACAACAAAGGCCTCGCAATTGGGAAAGCCATCACCCCGAACGTAGGTGACAATGTCCATGTGACGGTTAACGCGATCAATGTCGATCAGGATTTTGTAGTTAACGTTGAGCGTTGGCACGTAGGTGATACCCAGAGACTCTTTGAGCTCCCCGGATCCGGGCATGGCGTGGTTCTCTCCCCCATAGCGGCCCTGGAGCTCGTAATGTCTTATCTTGGATGGGAGCTTGCGGGCGTCAGCTATCACCTGGCCTTTCGGCCGTCTTCTTTTGTCCTTTTACTCCACGTCATTGTTTTGCCATGGCGCTTTGGATGGATCGGATCGGGTGGCCAGGTTACTGACGGCGTTGCTGCTGGTATGAAGTGTGAATCGCTGCCAGATACGCGATGTGACTGAGGGCGTGCCGCTGGGCTTCAGGGAAAAACGTCGGTTATCGCCCTCAAAGAAAAGGCCGGACCAACCAAAGGTCTTGTTGGGATGAAATTACCGGATGTTGAATTGATATTCTGCGAGTTCGGCAGGGGGTTGAGAGTTCATCGCGTCCTTCCTTTAGACGTGGTGGAATCCATTTCAGGGGTGATACTAGTTGGGTCACATTTGTGCTGTCAATTTGCGTTATTGAAGCCGGGGTTGAATTCCCCAGCCCTCCCACGCATGTCTCCAGTACGACGCATACACAGAGCGGCCTCTGCGCCAACTGATTCCCAAGACAACAGGAGGACGAATGGAGACGCGGACATTCGGCAACACAGACATTCAGGTGACGCCCGTCGGGCTTGGGACCTGGGCCATTGGTGGCTGGATGTGGGGTGGAACGGACGAAGCCCAGTCCATTGATACCATCCACAGGGCCATTGATAAGGGCATTGGTCTGGTTGATACGGCGCCGGTCTACGGCTTTGGGCGTTCCGAGGAGATCGTGGGCAAGGCGCTGGCTGACGGTCGTAGGGATCAGGTGGCGCTGGCCACGAAAGTGGCCCTGAACTGGAACGATGATCACGACCAGATCTGGCGGGATGCGAGTGCGTCGCGCATTGAGCGGGAAGTGGAGGATGCCCTGCGGCGCCTCCAGACGGACCGGATCGACATTTACCAAGTCCATTGGCCGGATCCGGAGACGCCCATGGAGGAGACCGCCCGGGCGCTGGAAAAGCTCTATCAGGCGGGGAAAATCCGCGCCATTGGTGTCAGCAATTTCACCCCGGCGCAGATGGACGAGCTGCAGAAGACGGTGCCCCTGCACGCGCTGCAGCCGCCCTATAATCTGTTTGAGCGGGACATCGAGCAGGAGGTCCTTCCTTACTGCCGGGAGAACGGCATCGCGACCATCACCTACGGCGCCCTGTGCCGGGGCCTGCTGACGGGCAAGATGCGGGAGGATACCCAGTTCAACGGTGACGACCTGCGCAATAACGACCCGAAGTTCCAGGGCCAACGTTATCGCCAGTACCTGAACGCCGTGGCGGAGCTGGATCGGTTCGCTCGGGAGCGGTACCAGAAAGACGTCCTCGCGCTGGCGCTTCGCTGGCTGGTGGATCAGCCCGGTGTGACGACGGCGCTCTGGGGCGCAAGGAGGCCGGAGCAGCTGGATCCGGTCAGTGAGATCGAAGGCTGGTCGCTGGATAAGGAAGCGATGACTGCCATCGATGAGATTCTGGCCCGTTGCATCGATGATCCCGTTGGGCCGGAGTTCATGGCGCCTCCGAGTCGGTAATGGGGGGTCTTCTTTGGCCGTCGCCAACACCCCGGCCTCTGGCTGGTTGAGGTTCCTGGCGCGGCTCTGGTATGCCCGCGGGCTGGCCATTGGTATGGCACTGGTGGAGCAGGAAAACCTGTCCCGCCCCTGATATCTGCTTTATCCTGCGCCACCATCCCATGAGCCAAGGAACCTCCTACGTTGAGCCAGATGTCTTTTTCCACCCTGGGGCTGCAGCCGGCGCTGCTTGAGAGCCTGTCGTCGCTGGGCTACGAGAACATGACGCCGATCCAGTCTCAGAGCCTGCCGCCCATTCTGGCGGGGCAGGACGTCATCGGGCAGGGCAGGACCGGTTCGGGCAAGACTGCGGCTTTTGGTCTGGGGCTTTTGAACCGGCTCGATCCCGAACGCTTTCAGGTTCAGGCCCTGGTGCTTTGCCCCACGCGGGAGCTGGCGGATCAGGTCGCGCGGGAGATCCGCCGGCTTGCCCGGGCGACGGCCAACGTGAAGGTGCTGACCCTGTGCGGCGGTACGCCCATTGGGCCTCAGATCGGTTCACTCGAACACGGCGCCCACATCATCGTGGGCACGCCGGGGCGGATTGAGGATCACCTGCGCAAACGCACCCTCGATCTGCGCCGGCTGGAAACCCTGGTGCTGGATGAAGCGGACCGGATGTTCGACATGGGTTTCGAGTCCGCCCTTGAGGCGGTTTTCGGGAGTGTTCCGGGCAAGCGCCAGAACCTGCTGTTCAGCGCCACTTTCCCCGATGCGATCCAGACCGTTGCGGAACGCCACATGCACAACCCGGTTCGCGTCCAGGTGGAGGAAAGCCACGACGACAGCAGTATCCGCCAGCACTTCATCCGCCTTCAGGATGAGCAGCAACGCATGACCGCGTTGCGCCTGCTCCTGCTGCAGCTCCGGCCGGCCTCCGCCGTGGTCTTCTGCAATACCAAGCGCGATACCCGGGATCTGGCGGATGAGCTCTGCCGGCACGGCTTTGATGCACTGGCCCTGCACGGGGATCTGGACCAGAAGGAGCGCGACCAGACCCTGGTGCGCTTTGCGAACCAGAGCGCCTCGATCCTGGTGGCCACGGACGTGGCCGCCCGGGGGCTGGACATTGACGCGCTCGACGCGGTGTTCAACTACCACATCGCCCGTGACAGCGACGCCCATACGCACCGCATCGGCCGCACGGGCCGTGCCGGGGAGCAGGGCAGCGCCTACACACTGTATACGGAGAAAGAGAGCCATAAGGTGGTCCGGCTGGAGGCCGACCTGAACCTGAGCATTGAGCCCGAGTCACTGCCGCCGTCTGAACGGCTTGAGGAGCGCGCCTACAAGGCACCGATGGTGACGCTGCAGATCGATGGCGGCCGGAAGCAGAAGGTCCGCCCTGGCGATGTGCTCGGGGCCCTGACCGGGGAAAACGGAATTGCGGGTAACCAGGTCGGCAGGATCGATCTCGCCGAGAACTGGGCCTATGTGGCCGTGGCACGCGAGGCGGCCAAGTCCGCCCTGCAGAAACTGCGTGACGGCAAACTGAAAGGTCGCTCATTCCGGGTCAGGGCGATTTAAGCCGGCGCGCTAGCGCGCCAGCGTCAGGATCAATCCCTTCCCGGGGCTGACCCGCCCCGCCAGCGTATCCTCGTAGGCCTCCGCCACGGCCTCTGCGCCGCGGACCTCGCTGATCGTCATCCAGCCTTCCATGGAGGCTACAAGCGGTGCCCAGAGGTCTGCAAACCGCTGCATGAGCGCGGCGGTGCCGTATGCTTCGGCAGCCTGTTCCCAGTATTTCGGCGCGAAGAAAAGCTCCGGCTTGGGGCCGGGCAGGCCTTTTCCGCCGCCCCGCTGGTCCCAGTGGGAGGCGCCCACCAGTGAACTGAACTGAAGCTGGTCCCCGAAGTGCTCGTGCAGCCGTTGAAGTACCTGGCCGTTGCCGGCGAAATCCACGGACACGCTCGCTTCGCTCGCATCCAGCGTCTCCAACTCGTCATAGCTGATCACCCGGTCGTAGTAACCCAGCCCACGCACAAACTCGACATTGCCGGATGAGGTCAGGGCGGTCAGCACCTTCGGCTGGCCGCGGCTTTCACGCTGATGGTTGAGCATGAAGGCCAGCCCCAGGGCGGTCTTGCTTGAGGCGCTGGTAAGGATGATCTGGTCCGCGCCAAAACAATCCTGCTGGGCGATGAAATCGTCCAGCAGGAAAGAGGTGACCAGCAGCGGGCGCAGCAGCATCTGGAAGGCTTCGTGTTCCGGCCGGTAGGCAGGGTCGTTGGCGGTGAACACGTACTGATTGTAGATGGCAGCCAGGTTCTCGCGGTGGGGCGCGACATCGGTAAAACCGCTTTTGCTGAGTCGCCCCGGTTGAACCCGCAGCTGACGCGCCATGGGCAGGTAACCATAGACTCGGGTGCCCTCCGTCACCTCTGGGTGCTTTGATGCGGTTACATCCGCAAAGCCCCACACCGGGATCTGGCCCCAGGGCTGTTCAACCGGAAAGAAGTCCCAGTAATGGAAAGCATCGCCCAGTGCGGCATAGGTGATGTTGTTCGCGGTGAAGGAAAACCGGTCAACGGCCAGCAAAACGTCGCCGTCGGCCAGATCCTCAGGATGAATGGGGTCCCGCTCCAGAATGGTGTGTTCATGGAGGTTGTTGCGGTTAACCACAAAGGTGGTGTTGGAGGAAACGGTCATGGTTGCGCCTTCATCGGTCGGAAGTAACAGTCCCCTAGTCATTAGTGTCACCTTACTGATGTTCCCAGGCCAGGCCCAATTCAGTTTTTTATGCGCTGGTATGAGAGCGGCTGATTACCGATCCAGGGCGTCACGAAGGTAGTCGTTCGCGGGTCATGATTGTGCTCTGTTCCTGCGGTGCCCAGAATCGGAACCGACGGTCAGCAAAAGTGACTTTTACCGTGGCTAATGGTGGTAAGAAGGCAAGGACGATTGACAAGGGCATGATCTCAGTCATTACTGAAAGGAAGATCATAACGCAGTGTTGGGCAGGTAGAAGGTGAATCGCTGGTCAATCGAACTAAAAACTGTTCGCACGGCGTGGCTACTGGCTGGGACGCTTGCTCTGGCGCTGATCGTTGTGGCGGGCCGGCCGGTTTTCAGCAATGAACAATACGCTCGAGTGGATGTGGAGTCGGCTACGTTTAAAAGACGCATGGCCGAGGAGTTTCCAGATTCACGGCATTCAGTAGCGCAGGATTGGCTGCATCTTCTGGATAATATTCAACCAATGGATACCCGGGAGCAGTTGACAACCGTGAATCAGTTTTTTCATAAGCACGTGACGTACGTAGAAGACGATGTTGTCTGGGGCTCAAAGGACTATTGGGCAACGCCCCTTGAAACGCTTGGCCATGGTAGGGGCGATTGCGAGGATTATGTGATTGGCAAGTATGTGAGTCTTTTGCACGCGGGCGTACCGAACAGCAAGCTGCGGCTCATCTATGTACGGGCGCAGGTGGGAGGGGCGCAAAGTGGCGTTTCCAGAGCTCATATGGTGTTGGGGTATTACCCAGAGCCGGGGAGCGAGCCGTTGATTTTGGACAGCCTCATGGAACAAGTGCTCCCGGCGTCTGAGCGCCCTGACCTCAAACCCGTTTTCAGTTTTAACACGCAGGGACTGTGGTCCGGGCAAAGGGGCAGTGACGCGGGTGACCCAACAGCGCGTCTGTCCCGCTGGCGGAGCGTGCTTCAGCGAATGGAAGACGATGGGGTGGTATGGCGTTGAGTCATCAAGTTGGGGTAAACATGCCCATGACGGAGGATTTGGAATAATGTCATTGATCAGGCAACTCTGGTTGGGTGTTGGATTGCTGATGGCCGCTGCTTTTATCGCCAGTTTCAGCCTCAGTACCTTTGTCGCACGTGGCTATTTCGAGGATCAGCTGCATTTGAAAAATATGGATAACGCTAATGCATTGGCGTTAACACTTTCGCGCTCTGAAAAAGACCGGGCATTAATTGAGACGTACGTTGCAGCTCAGTTCGATACCGGGCATTACGAGCGCATGACCCTGACAACCCCTCGGTTCGATGACATCGACCTGCGAGCCAAGTCGTTCACGCAGCCTATGGATGTGCCCGATTGGTTCCGGCACTGGGTATCGATTGATGCGGCGCCCGGCAAAGCCGGGATCATGGACGGATGGCGGGAATTTGGAACACTGACGGTTGAGAGTCAGGATGCCTACGCCTACGAGGCGTTATGGGAAGGAACGAAGAAACTATTTGCGTTGTCTCTGGCGGTGATGGCGGTGTTCGGGCTGGTTGGGAGCCTCATTTTAAAACGTGTGCTCAAGCCGTTGGATGCTGTGATTAGTCAGGCAGAAGCCATCGGCGAACAGCGCTTTATTGAGTCTCCTGTGCCCAGCACGTTGGAGTTTCGGCGCGTGGTGCAGGCTATGAACCGTCTTTCATTAAAGATCAAGAACCTTCTACTCCAGGAGCGCGAGCAGTTGGAGGCGATGAAGGTTCAAAGTCAGCATGATGACCTTACAGGTTTGATGAACCGAAACATGCTGAACCAGCGCCTGGAAGGTGTATTGAAGACACAGGATCAGGGGAGCCGTAATGGCATTGTGTTCGTGCGTTTGATCAACCTTCCGGCACTCAACCATTCACTGGGCTATGAGAGGGTGGATGAATTACTGATTGCGCTCGCACAAAAGGTCTCTGGCTTCGTGGCCGAGGCGAGAGAGGCGGGGCATGATGCTTGGGCCGGCCGTATGAAGGGGGCGGATTTTGCGGCGGTTATTCGCGACATCGATACGCTGGATTCCTGGCCTGAAACGTTGTTCCAACAGCTGATGGTGAGCGCGAGTACGTACAGTGAAAGCCGAATTGTGGCTGTTGCGGCATGTCAGTTCGAGGCTGGAGAATCGCGAGCGGACGTTCTGGGGCGCTTGGATGGACTTCTGGCCCAGGCTGAGCCCAACGAGCACGCAGGGCTGGTTGTGGCCGATGCGGTGGGTGAGGCCCCGCTTTATGAGACGTCCCAGGAGTGGTGGCAAGCACTTGTGCAGGCGCTGGAGCGGGAAACCTTTTTCTCCAGGGTCTATCCGGTTTTTGATAAGGAGCAGCGCTGTTTGCATTCCGAATGCATGCTGCGCTTACGACTGAAGCAGGTGGTGCGAACGGCGGGGCAGGTGCTGCCGTGGATTCGGCGTTTGGGGCTGCTTCCCGCCTTCGATAGAGCCATGGTTAAACACACCCTGTTGGCGGTTGAAAACAATCCGGCTCTGGGTCCGTTGTGTGTCAATCTATCGGCCGAGACGTTACAGGACCCCGATGCGCAAGCGGATATTCTATCGGCAGTTCGCGATGCGCCGCGAGCGGCGGCCAACCTTTGTATTGATATACCCGAGTCTGTTGCACTCGACCATACACCCGCCGTTTGGGACTTTGTCGGCAGCATCAGCGCCTTAGGCTCACGTGTAGGCCTCGACCATTCGGAGATGGCTTTTCTGAGAAGTGAGGTGCTGCAGTCAGTGGGGCTTGCCTATATCAAACTGGACCATTCGGTGACGGCTGACCTGCCGGCGGATACGGAAAAGCAGCTTCTGGTTCAGCGTTTTTGTGGGATGGCGCATGCCATCGGGTTAACGGTGATTGCGGATGGTCTGACGGAACCACCGGAAGCAGCCCATTGGCGCTGTGGTCTGGATGCCACGGCCGGCCCGGCTGTGCCGGAACCCGACAGCTAAATGTTGAGGCTGTCGTCTTCGTCATCCAGCAGGTTGGAGAGTTCATTGGCTTTGGACCGCAGCGATTTGCGGTTCATCAGTTTGCTGCGGGCTTCTTGTGGCAGGTCAGTGAACCGGATGACGCCGCGTTCATTGAGGATATCCACAAGATCCTCAATCACTCGGATCAAGTCAGTGTCCGAATGCTTCAATGCCTGGAAATGGGTCTGTTCGGTGGTGATTCCGGATGGCTGTTGCATGGCGTTTGAGAGAAAATCCATAACCTCCCGGGCCTGATCCGTCATTGGCTCTGTAAATTGAGCATCACACGCCTGGCTGATAGCGATGATACGCCCCTGATCGTCGCGTCGAATAAACATCAGGATTCCTCGCTATTGGCCTCGAATTTTTAACATTAATTGCATCCTGTCATTCACATTGAGTTTGGAGAAAATTTTGCTCAGGTGATCTTTAACGGTGCGCTCTGTGATGTTGAGCTGCCTGGCGATCGCTTTATTGCTGAGGCCATCAGTGACAGCCCGGGCAACGTCTTGTTCTCTCGTTGTCAGTTGATCCAAGCTTGCCGTGGGCTTGGATGGCATCTCGGGGAGTGTCGTTGAAACAGCCGATAGCAACTGATCAATCAATGATTCCGGTAACCACAGAGCACCTGCTGAAACGGTCTGTGAAGCCTGATACAGCAAGTGAGTGCTGGATAAGGCATGTACATAGCCACGGGCACCGTGACTGAGACTTTCCCGGAGTTCGGCCAGAGACTGATCGCGACTTATAGCAATCACGCGCGCCCCCGAGTCTGTGGCGGCGCGAATCAGCGCTTGCCATTGCTCAAGACCCGTCAATACCCAGACGACAACGTCGCCATTGAGCTGACGCACCCGCTGGATGGCCTCATCGAGGCTATTGAGTAATTCAGCATCAGGGAAACAGGTGGTCCACCGTGGGCTGAAGAACCCAGCCGTTGTGACAAACAGCTGTGCAGCTTCGGTCATCGCTCGGTCATCGCTTGAGAGGTTGCTCGTAAAACCGGCTTAAGCAGGTACTCAAGAACCGTTTTCTGCCCCGTAAGAATATCAACCTGGGCCGTCATGCCGGTTTTTATGGGAAGATCTTTACTGAAACCCTGAGCCTGCGTTTCAAGACGCACAACGTAGTAGGTTTTGTCCTCATCGTCGGTGACAGTGTCCGCGCTGATGTGTTTAACCTCGGCTTTAAGGCCACCAAAGATATTGAAGTCATAAGCTGTGAGCTTAACGGTGGCGGATTGTCCGGGCCGAATGAAAGCAATGTCTTTAGGCAGTATTTTGGCCTCAATAATGAGCTTATCGCTGGATGGTACAATTTCCACGATATCGCGGCCTGGTGAGACAACCCCGCCTTCTGTGTTGGTATGGAGTTTTTGGATAACACCATCGGTAGGCGCTTTGATCTCGGTTTTCTGAACGCGGTCTGCAAGGCCGGCCTGAGCTTCCGAAAGGGACTCCAGCCGGGCGGCAGACTCTGTTAGTTGGCCCGCCCAGCGATTTTTCATTTTCAGCTCAACTTCTTTCAGCCGGCTTTCGCTTTCACGGATGGCGGCCTTATTACGGCTGATGGCAGCTTTGGCACGCTTGAGTTCACCCTTGGCGTTAGCAATTTCGCGTTCCAACTGAATGATGTCCATCTCGGACACTGCGCCTGACGCCAACAGGGGGCGCGTGGCCTTGAGTTCCTGGCGGGCGAGGCTGAGTATCGATGAATACTGCTCGCGTGCGGCCTGTGCTTCGTTAAGGTCTTCTTCTTTCTGCGTCAGCTGTTCCTCGTGGATGTTTCTTTTCTCGGTCAATTCCGAAAGGCTGCTGACGTAAAGCTTACGCTCGGTATCAACAATCTCCGGTGCTTTCTCCTTAAGGTCCTCTGGGAATGTCAGCACCAGATCATTGACCAGAGCGCGCAGGCGAACCACTTCCGCACGCAGTGCCATTATCTGGGCTCTCTGCTCTTGAAACTTAGATAGAAAGCGTGTCCGGTCAAGCGCCAGGAGCACGTCGCCTTTCTCAACCTGGTCTCCCTCGCTGACAAGGATGGCTTTGACGGTACCGCCGTCCACAGACTGCACAACTTTTAGCTGTTGAGAGGGAATGACTTTACCTTCGCCCCGGGTTACCTCGTCCAGCTGTGCGAAGTAGGCCCACACAAGGAGCGCAAAAACGGCGAAGGCTGCAAGGTAGAGCAGTATGGTTGCGCGCAGTGGGTCCTGCTGAATACGGGCCCAGTCGGCCTCGGTTACCCAGTCCTGGGATTCACCATAGCGGTTCCCTCGGGGAAAGAATCGCTCAAGCAAAGCCGCTCCCTTGGCGCCTACCGTGTTGGAGAAACGGCCAATCAGGCCGAACGCCCTATGCTCGGCAGAAGCCCGTTCCCTCCAGGGGGTGTCCTCCGGCGATGTCAAACTCGAGCTCCCATGATGCGCCCCTGCTTGAGCGCTTCGACCACTTCGTTCTTGGGACCATCCGCCACGATCTGCCCCTGATCAACCACGATGATCCGACTTGCAAGCTCAAGGAGGGCGGTTCTGTGCGTGATCATCAAAAGCGTCTTATTCTGTGCATAATCGTTCAGATTCTTTTTGAAAGCTTCTTCAGCTGAATGATCCAGAGCGCCCGTGGGTTCATCCATGATCAGCATTGAGGGATTGTTGATCAGTGCGCGCGCAATGGCGACTGCTTGCTTTTGCCCGCCTGATAGCATCTGGCCGTTTTCACCTACCGGCATATCAAAACCCGCTGAGTGGGCGTTTGCCATGGCGGTGAGACCGCTTAAATGGGCCGCGTGGAGAAGTGCTTCGTCCGAGGCCTGAGGGTTAGCCAGCAGGATGTTGTCCCGCAAGGTGCCCGAGAGTAATTCGATAGTCTGTGGCACATAACCGATATTGCGCCGCAGCTCCGCGGGATCGAGCTGTTGGAGATCAATACCATCAACGCGTACAGATCCTGAGCTGGGTTCATAGAGTCGGAGGATCAGTTTTTCCAATGTGCTTTTACCTGAGCCGTTCTTGCCAAGTACGGCGACATGTTCGCCCGGTTCGATGCGTAAACTGATCTCGCTCAGGCTGTTGCGATCGTCGTTCGGGTAATTGAAGGTCACATTACGGAATTCAATGGCGCCTTCCAGCTCGGGTCGGCTGACATAATGCCTTCCCTTCGAGCGTTCCTGTGGCCAGGCCATGACTTCATCCAGCGACTCCATGGCCGTTGCCGCTTGATGGTACTGTGCAAGCAGGCCTGCGGCTTGACTGATGGGGGCCATGGCCCGTGACGACAGAAGGTAGGCTGCAATCAGCCCGCCCTGGGATAACTGACCATCAACGAGGAAGTACACACCGACAATTATGATGCTCAGAGCGACCATCTGCTGAGTCCACTGGGCGCCACTGGTGACAGAGGCCGAAACCAGGCGCATCTGTGCGCTGGTATGAGCGACGAACAGCGTCGCTTCTTCGTGTCGTTGCTGCAGCCGCTGCTCTGCCCCAAAGCTTTTTATGGTCTCTAGATGACTGACGCTTTCCACTAGCGTGGCATTGCGCATAGCGCTGGCCTGCATACTTTCTTCTGACAGTTCATGGAGCTTGCGTTGGGCCGATACGGCGTAGAGCAGGATCAGAAGACCGCCGACTATGATGGGAATGACCAAGGGCCAGGCGATGATGCCGATAATCAGGACGAAAAGCAGGACAAAAGGCAGATCAACCAGCGATACGACGGTCATTGAACCGATAAAAGCACGAACGCTCTCAAATGATTGTACGTTGGAGGCGAAGGCCCCTGATGAACCGGGTCGGTGGCTCAGGTTGAGCCCCAGGATGCGCTCCATAATCGAGGCTGAGATTTTGACGTCAGCCCGGGTGGCGGCAAGGTCCACAAACCGCGCCCGCGTCAGTCGCAAGGCCAGGTCCAGTGCGAGCACAATGGCCAGACCGGCGGATAGGACCCACAGCGTATGCGTGGCGTGATTGGGAACGACGCGGTCGTACACGTTCATTACGAACAGTGGCATCGCAACGGCGAACAGGTTGATGAGAACGGCTGCGATCAAGACATCCCGGTAGAGCTTGCGGTTTTCCCGGATGACGCTCCAGAACCAATGGGCGCGCGTTGACTTCTGGACCGTGGAGGCGTGCGGGTCAAACTGGAACTGAGGCCGACAGTAGATCACTTTCCGTGTGACGCGTGCTTCAAGCTCCTCCTTATTAAGCACGGTTGCTGTCTCAGGAAAATGGGGCTCAATAATGCGTGGGTGACCGTTATCGTCGTAGCCCAGCAGAATCAGAGCGTTTTCGTCCTGGGTCAGCAGCACAGCGGGCAGTAATGCCTGATTGATACTGTCGAGTTCAGTGTCTGCATGACGGCAGGACAACCCCGCCCGCTGAGCCGCACGCTCAAACAGCGCCGGGGTCAGAGTGCCGTTAGGCAGAGGGAGCCCTGAGATAGCTGCGTCCCGACTCAGATTCCGGTCATGATAGCGGGCCAGGAAGATAAGGCATTCAAGCAGGCTGTCCTGCCCCTCGTTGTGATGGTCATCAACCAATGATTAAGGCCCTAGTGTTGTTGGCTCCGCTCGGCAATTCCAAGGTAGTTCAGATTCAGTGCGCTTGCCCGGCTTGGCTTAATGGCGCAAATTCCAGTAGCCGCCAACTGAAGGTTACTCAGAACCCCGGGTCTTGGGTCGTTTTTTTTCGGCCACAACCCGTACCTCAACGCGTTGGTTCGCTTTGTGGGCTTCGGCTGAGTCGCCCTTGCGCAATGGCTGGCCTTCGCCGTAACCGGTCACTTTTAGTCGCGCTTCGTCGATGCCAAATTTATTGACAAGAAGATCCGCTACCGTTTCTGCTCTTTCCTGTGACAGTTGCTGATTGAAGGAGGCGGCACCAATCTTTGAAGCATGACCCTCGATCAAAACCTCTGCCTCAGGATTGGTGGCAATGAACGCGGCCACCTCCTTGAGTTGTGAACGATCCTCCTTGGCAACACTCGCTTTGCCTCGCTCAAACTGAGTGTTCGAGTCAAAAACCCGCTCATGTTTCTCCTGAACCGTGCAGCCACGTGAGTCAACAACATGGCCCTGGTGCGTCTCTGGGCAGAAATCCAGATACCTGGGGACGCCATCGCCGTCATCATCATGGTATTGACGTGTGCGTGATCGTACGTTGATCGCAGGGCAGGCGCTGTCACCATCGACCGTAAGCTTCTCGCTATCCAGCTCAGCCAGTGTTGGCAGACCGTCGCGCTGGACATTCAGCTTGGCCAGTAACTGGCCCATTGCGGCTAGGGTGCGTGCCCGGGCTATCTCGATCTCATGTTTTGCATTGACGTAAGCTCTGCTTGCTTCAAAGTGCTCATTCTCGGCATCAAGCACATCCAGCAGGGTGCGTTGGCCCAGATCAAACTGGTTGCGATAGGCGGTTCGGACGCGGTCCGAGGCCAGCCGGTGCCGGTTAAGCATTGGCAGCTGGGCTGTTTGATCCATGACATCATTAAACGCGATCTGAGCGGTTTGCCGCAGATCAACACACTCTTTATCGCGCTGACTTTTGGCGACGTTGACCTGTTCGTAGCGCCGGCGCAATTCCGCCTGATCACTGCCGCCCCGATACAGGTTGTAGCTGAGTTCCAGCCCGATGCGCGCATCAGAGCGGCCGTTGCTGAACCCCAGGTTGTCGTAGTTCTGACTGCCGTAGCTGGCGGTGAGGTCGAGCTGGGGGTGGAAACTGGCTTTCTGCTGTTCAACGCTCTGTTTCGATGCCTGAATATTTCTGAGCGCGGCATAGAAGGCAGGGTTGGATTGATAGGCCTGCTCGAGAATGCGCTTCAAAGAGGAAGGCAGTTTTTGCTGATCAATGGTTGCGCGTTCATTGTCTGACGGCGGCATCGACCCAACGATCCGCAAATAGCGCGCCTTGGCATCGTGCAGGTTACTCATTTCGGTGTTCAGGTTGGATTCCGCCAATGCAACGCGTCCGTTGATCTGCTCAAGGTCGACAGAGCGGCTAACCCCGGCCTCAACGCTTTCTTTGATCTGGTCAAAAACCTCGTGATGACGCTGCAGGTTTTCTTTTGCCAAACGCACCAGCTTCTGTTGTCGGGCAACGTTCTGAAATGCGCGGAACGCCTCGAGGGCTACGTTTTCTGCTTCACTCAGAAGCTCGTAATAATTGACCAGCTGAACCTGGTTGAGACGTTCGACTTCTGCGCTTGTTGCAAAGCCGTCATAGAGCATCTGCCGTAGGGTCAGCTCGCCATCGGCCCCTGTGAAGTCACTGTTCGGACCGTAATCACGCCACTCGTACCCGTATCGTGTTCTAAGATCCACCTGCGGCTGGAACCCGCCTGCGGCTGATTCAGTATTCTGGCCAGCGCTCAGGAACTCATACCACTGAGCTTGCACTTGTGGGTTGGACTCGATCGCCTGCTTAGCAACTTCTTTGATGGGCGGTGCTCCCCATAGAGCCGGTGAGAAGCATGCAATACTGATGACGGATAGGGCAGTGATTGATTTTTTCAGCACGTCCAGTTCTTATCGGGGTGGTTGGTGGCACTTTTGCTTAATAAATAAGCAAAGAGTGTAACGTACGGTAAATAAAGATTACAGAATTTGCTCAGTAGCCAAGAGCCAGAGAGTCGCTCTGAAAGCTCAATTAGGACCTCTGAGCCAGGTTAACCGTACCAAAGTCCAGTATGGAGTATTGATAACTTTCCGTATCATACGAAATTAACGAAAATTGTCGGCCTTTCTGGTCGCTCTGAATCGACTCGTCTTTAACTGCGCAAAATCGAGTAAAAATTATGGGTGATGTTGTTGCCACGGTTCTGTCAGTAACTGGTCAAGTTTGGGCGGAAGATCAGCAGGGGGATCGTCGTCCGCTTGAGGAAGGGGATGTGCTGCGTGACGGCGAAATCGTGGTGACGGACTCGGGAGCCGAGGTCGTTCTTGATTTTGGTGGCGGTGACGTTGTCCGGCTGGGTGGCGGTGAAACGCTACGTATGTCGTCTGACATGCAGAACGAGGAAGATCAGCAGAGTGCCAGATCACTGAACGAGGAGTCGGTTGATGAAGCCATAGCCGCACTGGAAGGAAGCGGCGATGTATTTGATGCGGTTGAAGCACCGGCGGCCGGGCTGGCCGGAGGGGGCTCCGAGGGAGGGCACTCCATCGTCCGCCTGGTACGGATTGCTGAGTCCCTGGATCCGCTGGGATTTGCAGTGGATTTTGACCAGGCCGATGACCCTGTTGGTTCACCGGAGAGGGCGGGTGACTTTGGTGGCGATGATGGGGGCCTGGGTCTGGCTGGTGCATCAGAAGGCACTGAATCATCTGATGGTTCCAGTAGCGGTGATACCGGCGCGCCGGCTGCGCCAAGCATCAGCCTGGACAACGACACGGGTGCTGACGACAGCGTCACCAGCGATGGCAGTTACAGCGTAGGTAACGTTGAAGACGGCGCGACCGTTGAATACAGCACCGACGGCGGTAACACGTGGAGTACCGAGGCACCGAGCGCCGAGGAAGGTGACAACAGCATCCAGGTGCGCCAAACCGACGAGGCCGGAAACGTCTCGGATGAGAGCGAACTGACGTTCACGCTGGATAGCACGGCGCCGACACTGAGCGTGGAAGAACCAGGCACCGGCAACGACACGACCCCGACGATCGAAGGCAGCTCCGACCAGAACGGCGGCACCGTGAACGTGACGGTGACCGATGCCGATGGCGCGGAACAAACCCTGAGCGCCGAGGTGCAGGACGACGGCAGCTGGAGCGTGGATGCCAAGGAGCTGCCAGAAGGCGACTACACGGTTGATGCCAGCATCACCGATGCGGCAGGCAACGACACGAGCGCGAGCGCCACGGGCACCGTGGATACCACGGCACCGGGTGAAGGTGGCGATAGCAGCAACAGCATCGCGTTCGACGATGCCGATGACCTGATCAACGCCAGCGAACAAACCTCCGTGACCTTCACCGGCACGGTGGAAGACGGTGCGGCGATCGACAGCATCGTGATCAGCGACGGCGACACCAACACGGGCGACATCACCGTGGCGGAAGGCGACATCAGCGTGGATGGTGATGGCAACGTGACCGTCACAGGCCAAGACGTGAGCAGCCTGGCCGATGGCGAGCTGAGCGTGACCATGACGGTGACCGATGAAGCCGGCAACCAGGGCAGCGTGGCTGACACCGCGACGCTGGATACCGGCGCGGATGCGGGCACGGTCAGCGTGAACGACATCACCAGCGATGACGTGATCAACGCGCAAGAAGCGGGCGAGACCATCGCGGTCACCGGCAGCGCGAGCGGCGGCGACATCGCCGAAGGCGATACCGTTGCCATGA
>NZ_JBEFNF010000013.1:0-23198 GCF_040196175.1 Salicola sp. Rm-C-2C1-2
CTTGCGCTTTTTGTTCTGGTACTCGGCTTCGGCAAAGCTGATCTGGCTCATGGCGTGAGGACCTTCCCGATTGGTGGCTCTGGCGCTATTGTCGCAAAACCGGAGGGGCTTTTTCAGAGGTTCCCTAGCTGAGCGAGCAGGCGGTTATCGGTTGGTTCCTGAGGCGTAATGGTACGGGGCGACATGATGATCTCGTCTCGTGATGCAACTGTCTTCTGTCTATTGATTCCTTATACAATACATTTTTAGACAAAAAATAAGAAAATACGAGTGCGTCTCAGGCCGGAAACAGCAATTTCCGGCGCTGAGCGGACCGCATGGCGCTGACGCGAAGAGCCGCATCAGAGCGGAAAAGTGTCACCGGATTGAACCGGCGAAACGTCCGGTCACGCAACGCGTGACGCGGATCAGCTCGGGCTTGGCTCGTTATTGAGGTACGCCGCAATCTTATCTTTGAGCGCCACGCGCTTTTTGCGCGCGTCTTCCTCGGTGGGTGTCGCTACCGGTTCAACTTCTGTTTCCATCCGGTGAATGGTCCGGTTCACTTCATGGTATTCATCCATCAGCTCGGCGAAATGTGCGTCCGACTGTTTGAGCTCATGGATGCGATCGGTATGTTCGGGGAATTCTTCCGCCAGTTCGTGCGGTGTGTGACTCATAGGGTCTCCGTCTTATTGGGTGGATTGGCTTGGTAACGTTATAAGCACATTTTTCATTTTGCCATCACTGACGTTGGCTGTCGTTGCAGATTCTCAATATCGTTGGGCCTTGCAGCGTTATCGGGCCGTATTCCCAAGGCGAGTGAGCGGTTCTGGAATGGCGACCATCTCTACTCTAAACTTCTGGAGTATAAATGATGAGATATCAGACTATGGTGACGAAATCCCTTAAAATCCCGGGGCTATGGCTCCCGTGACTAATCGTTTTTCAAGCCGCCCTTCAGGGCGCTCGTTGCTCGCCCTGGTGGTGGCGTTTGTGCTGCTGGTTGGCGTTGGCGAGCTGGTGCTCAGGCAGTTCGACCTCAATAGGAGGGCGGAAGCCCAGAGTCGTTTGCTATCGCAACTGGTTGATGCTCGTGCACTGCTTGAGGCAGAGGTCAGCGAGGGCATCTACGTGACGATTGGGTTGGAAAGCTTCATAGAGAGCCAGAAAGGGGATCCTGATTTCAAACAGATTAAACTTTGGATGGCATCGCTTTTTGAGCAAACACGTCATCTGAGGAATATCGGAATCGCTCCGGATAACCAGATCACCGCTGTGTATCCGAAAGAAGGGAATGCCGACGCCATTGGCGTACATTATCGTGAGCTGCCTGATCAGTGGAGTGCGGTGCAGGAGGGGATGGAAAGCGGGAATCCAACATTGGTGGGCCCCATTAATCTGGTACAGGGCGGCAAAGGCCTCATTTACAGAACCCCGGTGGCCGTTGATGGCGAGTACTGGGGGGTTATCAGCACCGTTATGAAGTTTTCGTCGATTATTGAGGCCATTGATCGTTTCGGAGCTACGTATGCGGGTGAGTATCGCTTGGTGAAGGTAACCCCCAACGGCCCTGAAACCATTGCAGGCACGCACGTACCCGAGCCCAAGATCAGTGAGTCACTTGATATCAAGTTTCCCGGCGGTCTCCATTGGCGGATGACCATGAGCGAGCCGCTTTCGATCTGGCCACTATGGGGGATACGGGCGGTTGTATGGTCACTGGGTTTGATCGTTGCGGTGTTGATCTGGCAATGGTTGCGCTCGAGTCAGATCGCCCGTGAGGTGGAAGCCCGCAGTGTGCAGGAGAGAACGGAGTTCATCCACAGTGTCAGCCACGAGCTGCGTACCCCTTTGACCTCCATTCGAGGCGCTGTTGGGCTCCTTGAGCGTGAACATGCAAAGGACCCGAAAACCGCGCATCTACTCTCTGTAGCCAGCCGTAATCTGCAACGCCTTCAAAGATTGGTCGACGAGGTTCTGGATCTTGCGCGACTCGATGCCTCGCGAATGCAGCTAAGAATTGAATCGGTGAGGTTGCCCGAACTCGTTCATCAGGCCATTGAAAATAATGAGCACTACGCCAGCCAGCATGAGCTGACGCTGCTCACCCGGGTATCGCCCGGGGCTGAGGAGGCGTTGGTCGAAGTCGACAATGAGCGCTTTCTTCAGGTGATGGATAATCTTGTTTCCAACGCCATCAAGTTCTCGGACTCTGGGCAAACTATAGAAATTCAGGTTGAACGTAAAGGTGAGTGGTGCGAAGTGCGCGTTGCCGACAAAGGCGCGGGGATACCAGCCGCATTCAGGCGCCGTATATTCGATCGGTTTGCGCGGGCGGATAGCAGCGACAAACGGAGCAACCAGAGTGGTACGGGGTTGGGCCTGAGTATTGTGCGTGAACTGGTACTCGCCATGAACGGCGAAATTGATGTTCAATCGGAGGAAGGGGTGGGCACAATATTTACTGTCCGTTTCCCAACCCAACCGCAGCCTTAAAGTGGCCTTGTCTGTAATAGAGCCAATTGCAAATGGCTAATGGAGTCTTTATGTCGAACCAGAAGTGGCACCAGGGTCTTTCAGGCGCATTGGTGATTGGGTTTATGCTCACGATTTCAGGCTGCGACAACGGTCCAGCAGAGGAAAGCGAAGGCGCAGCAGCGCAGAGTTCTGAACAGGTTCCCATTCCGCCCCGGGTTGCAGGCGTTGAGGCCGACCTGATGCCGGCTTTTCACGAAATCCCCGCCGGGCCTGAGCGTAAAAAAGCCTTTTTTGACTATCTGGCGCCTATTGTGCGTGATGTTAACGAGGAAGTGGAGAAGCGTCGCGAAGCCCTTTATGCGCTTGAGGAGCAGCTTGCGAAGGGGCAATCCCTTGATCAGGACGCGCAGAACTGGCTTGCCCGGATGTCAGAGCGGTATCGGGTGAATGCGGACAAGCCTGCCCAGCAGGTGCCAGCTCTCAAGCGCCGGGTCGACATCATACCCGTCTCCCTGGCCCTGGCGCAGGGCGCGCTCGAGTCGGCCTGGGGCACCTCGCGCTTCGCCCGCCAGGGCAGGAATATCTTCGGCAAATGGTGTTTCACTAAGGGCTGCGGCATTGTACCTGCCCAGCGCCGCGCTGATGCTACCCACGAGGTCGCCCGCTACGACAATGCGGCCGAGGCCGTGCGCGACTATATGCACCATCTGAATAGCCATCCGGTCTATGAGCCCCTCAGAGAACGCCGGGCACAGGCGCGGAAAGAGGGGCGCCAGCCCGACGGAGCTCACCTTGCAGCGGGGCTTGAGAAATACTCTGCCAAGGGCGAAGGCTACATCAGGCTCATCCGCCGTATAATCAGTGCCAATGATCTGGGGAAACGCGATCAGCCCGAGAACGAGAACTGAACGCGCAGCCGGATACCAATGGGATGGATCGGTGAATCGACAGGCAGGGCACTGTCACCTAGATTGCATTAAAGGGACGCCGGACAGCGGGATTCAAGATGAAAAGCGATACTTCCAAGGAGCTGATGGCGCTTCATGAGCGCTACCGGAGACAATTGCCCGCTTATGCAGAGCAGCTGCGCTGCCTTTGGGATGGTATCCAAGAGGCTGGTGTTAATGGCATGGCGGAAAACTTGGGAGCGCTTGTTACCCTCGCGCACCGTCTCGCTGGTTCCGGTACCGTCTATGGCTTTCCTGATATTTCCGAGATGGCAAGCAGTGTTGAAAGTGCCTGTCAGACCGAGACAGGCTCACCGCCAAGTCCCTCTGTTGTCGAGGAGAAGCTCGGCGCCCTGATGGCCGCACTTGACTCGCACGCCTCTGTCTCTTCCGACGAAGAGCCGATCACAGGCGCTGATGACCGACCGGCTGAAAAGCTCGAACACCAGAAACCTACTGTCTTGCTGGTGGACGACGATACGGATTTTTTGTCTTACCTGACCAATCTGCTCCAGAGGCAGGGGTTCAGCGTTCAGTCTCTCAATGCCATCGAAAATTTTGCGGGGTTGGTGGCATACCACCAACCCCTTGCCGCTATTGTTGATATGGATTTTCTCGGTGAGCGGTATGCTGGTGCCCAGCATGTGATGGCATGGCGCGAGAGCGATGGTGAACCTCTGCCAGTCCTCTTTATATCGGCCTATGACTCCTTTGAAGTCCGATTGGCTGCCGTGCGGGCGGGGGGGAACCATTTCCTCAAAAAACCGCTTGTGGAATCCCGGTTGATCAGTCTGCTTTACTCGGAACTCAGCATTGGGCCTGATCATCCTTATCGAGTGCTGTTGGTTGATGATGACGAGGATCTTCTGGCTCTCTATCAGCAGATCCTTGCAAAAGCAGGGTATCAGGTGTCCAGCGCCAGCGACGCCAAGTCTGCTCTGGACCTGGTGCAGTGCGAGATGCCGGAGCTGGCGCTAATTGACGTCAATATGCCCAACTGTAACGGCATCGAGCTCGGTCAGTTGATCCGACAGCATGAGAAATTGTCTGACATGGCGATGCTTTTCATGTCGGCGGTCTCCGATACCGATGTTGAGCTTGCGTGTGCCCGACTCGCCAATGACGAATTCATCCATAAGCCGGTTGAGCCATGGCGGCTGCTGATGGTTGTCAAATCCCGCGTTGAGCGAACCCGACGGCTTCAGGCGCACGAGCCGAATCGTTTGGGCCTTGAGCCCGGGTTTAGTCCCAATCCGCTTACGGCGTTACCCATGCTTGGGGCGTTCAAGCAGGCGCTGGATGCCCAGATCAACCTTGAGGTCGCTGAGAACACACTAGCCATACTGAAAATTGATATCCGTGATTTCCATGAAGTCAACGAGCTGTATGGCCACTTTGCGGGAGACCAGACATTGCAGCGTCTTGCCTGGGATATCTCACGGTGCCTGAGCCGTAATGATATGCTGGCCCATGATGGTGCGGATGAATATCTATTGATGGTGCCCAATCTTGAACGCGGTGAAGAGGCGCTCGAACTTGCGGAAAAGATCCAGTCCGTTATTACAAGACCCAACAGGAACAGTGACGGCGATCTTATTCCGTTCACTGCTGACATTGGTATTGCGGTTTGGCCGCAGGACTGCTCGACATCACAAAAACTGCTGCAATGCGCCGATACAGCGCTATTCGAGGCACGTCGGTCATCGGCATCCGAGATCCGTTACTTTTCACCTTCCTTCCAGGTTGAACAGCAAACACGTTTTGCGCTGAAACAGGAGATCCGACAGGCGTTGGCAGATGACGATTTCGTCCCCGCCTACCAGCCCATCTTCTCGGTTGAAACAGGGCAGTTGCTTGGTTTTGAAGCACTGGCCCGCTGGCAGCACCCCGAGAAGGGCCTGCTGTTGCCCGGAGCCTTTATTGAGGCTATGGAGGACCAGAGGTTGATCTCGCAGTTGACCTGGAAAATGCTCAAGGCAGCTATTGGTAAACTGGCGCAATGGCAGAGCGACGGGAGGGAATGGTTCATCTCGGTTAATCTTTCGGCGCAGGATATCCAGAACCCGAACCTGCCAGATCAGCTTGCGGAACTGCTTGAAGCCCATGGGACTGAGCCTGGACGCCTGATTCTCGAAATCACGGAGAGCATGCTGCTGGAGGATTGGCCACTGGCACTCCAGACCATTACAGCGCTTGAGCGTCTCGGGGTTGAATTGGCGCTGGATGACTTTGGCACCGGTTATTCCTCATTGAATTACCTCAACCGCATCAAGGCCTCTAAGCTTAAGATTGACCGAAGCTTCATTCGGAGCTGGGCACTGGATGGCGACGACCGCCTGATGCGGGGAATCGTGCAACTCAGCCATAGTTTGGGAATGGGTGTGGTGGCTGAAGGCGTAGAAGAACGTAGTGAGTTGGCTATGCTGAGCGAGCTGGAGTGCAGCAGTTACCAAGGGTTTCTAGCAAGTCAGCCGCTTCTGGAGGAAGAGTTCCCGGCTCAGCAGTGGTTCCGGTAGCGCGCTCAGGGACCAATAAAGCCTTGACCGAACAACCGCCTCACGCGCAGCCAGCCGGTACGATCCTGGACATCCTTGACGCCAGTGAGCAGGGGTTATCGAGCCAGGAGGCCAGACGTCGAGATCAGTAATACGGCCCGAACCAACTTCCCAGCCGTCAACAACAGGGGCCAGTCGACCGTTTCCTCAGCCAGTTTCGGGACGCTTTGGTGTATGTGCTAATCGCCGCCGCCGCGACCACGGCTATATTAGACCAGTGGGTTGATACGGCAGCAATCAATGAGCCTATTGTCTCCATGCCAGCCTGGTATTGGGCGGTTCTCATTCCACTGGCACTTACTGTCGTGCCTATTGTGGAGCTGGAGAATCGTTTACTTGAACGGTGACCGGGCTCCGGATGGTGACGGTCAATCCAAGCGGTTGATCTATATGTTGTATCGCAAGCCGTCGTTCGCACCTTCCCGGGTGGCGCGCATGAACCCTTCCCATTGATCTATGGCCAGAGTCGTCGAACAATGGGCGGCATTCATCCAAAGACTGGTTGGCACTATGCTTAATTTCCTGCCCAAGCCCCTGATCGGCGTATTGAACTCCCTGTTGCTCGCCGTGAACACGGTCTTTTGGTGCGTGCTGCTCTATATTCCGATGCTGTTAAAACTGATCATCCCCGTACGCGCGTGGCGGGTAGTCTGCACTCGGCTCATCATCTGGATTTCGCAGTGCTGGGTGGCCTGCAATACGGGGTGGATGCGCCTTACCCATCGCACTACCTGGGATGTTTCCGGGATGGAGGGGCTCAGCCGGGAAGGCTGGTACCTGGTGATGTGCAACCACCAAAGCTGGGTGGATATTTTTGCCCTTCAGCACATCTTCAATCGGCGGATTCCGTTCCTCAAGTTTTTCCTTAAACAGGAGCTTATCTGGGTGCCGGTGATCGGGCTGGCCTGGTGGGGGCTCGATTTTCCGTTCATGAAGCGCTATTCCCCGGAATATCTGAAAAAACACCCGGAGAAACGCGGCGAAGACATGGAGGCGACCCGGCGAGCCTGCCAGAAATTCCAGTATACCCCGGTCAGCGTGATGAATTTCCCGGAAGGCACCCGTTTCACCCCGGAGAAACACGCCGGCCAGAAATCCCCCTATAAGCACTTACTACGCCCCAAAGCCGGCGGCACTGCCTTCGTTCTAGAAGCCATGGGGGATACACTTTCCACCCTTCTCAACATCACTATTGCCTACCCCAACGGGCGCCCCGGGCTATGGGATTTCATGTGCGGGCGGGTAACCCACATTGTTATCCGTGTTGAGAAGGTGACGATTCCAGATCATCTGCTGGGAGGTCGTTACAGTGATAACACCGAACACCGCCAGCAGGTTAAGCAGTGGCAGGAAGAGCTCTGGGAACGCAAGGACCGGCTGCTTGATGAGCTGAAATCCGGGGCGGATTGATCTATCCAGTACCTTGAGCTACCGCCATCACCTCCGTCGCGGTCCTGTCGGTGATCTCCGGCCAGGTGAGGCGCGAGAGCACGTGGCACAGGCCGTGGGTTCGCTCATCAGGCTCTGGCGACGAAGGAAGGGTGGATCTGGGTCAGGGGATGTTGAGTTATGGAACTGGTTGATAACCGGCTTTCTGTAGACCAACTGAGGGGGTTGATCCGCCCCACTGATTCTGGACACCGCGTTAAGCGAGTACAATCCGCTTATGAGGTGATCCAAGATGAGCAAGCAAAAGCGCAACCGCTATTCCGATGAGTTCAAGGCTGAAGCGTTGAAGCTCGCCGAAAGAACCAGTGTTGCCAGCGCCGCCCGCGAACTGGGTGTCCATGAATCGCAGATTGATCCGTTGCCATGCTCCAGAAACTCGATGTCCTCTTCGGTACCGCGAAAGTGGAACAGATAGTATTCACAAACCGGTTGTGGGACGTAATCCCCTTCCGGGTTGGTGACACACAGGGAGACGTATTCAATGTTGGATGTCTCCAGGTACCAGACCATTAGAGTCGCGTATACAGTCAGAACTATTGCGATCAGCGAGATGGCGATCTTTTTCATGTCACTCGCTGTCGCGTGCTTGAACCAGCGCTTGGCAGCCTTTTTCCCGAATTTCTTAAGGATCTTCCGGACGTTGGGCCTGGGGCTCAGCAAGGACTTGAAAAGGATCTCGATGGTTTCCTGATCATCGAGGATCAGCTCGTCGTCGCTGAATTGCTTCAGATGAACTCGTTGTGCCATGAATCTTCCCTAATTGCTGTTGGATGGCTGGTGATTCCACACCACAGGCCGGTTTTGGTTTGCATCATCAGGAGGGCGGCGAATGAGCAATCGGGCGCAGACGACTGGATATGCGGTATTGAGGGGGAGTGGGGGATTGCTTTCCATGCTTTACCTTCCTTGATGCTAAAGTCCTCATCCAGGTACTTCAGTGTACCCAGTGGTGCAAAAAGCCATCCAACCCGGAAATCGTTGTCAAACCTTCTTCGGGGCTACCAAAAAGCGGATGGTCGCCGAACGCATTTCATGACCGTGGGAAGCAATATGACCATCAATATCGTCGGCGTTGACTGCGCCTCCGATCCCAGGAATGTCGGCTACGCCTTCGGCACCTTCTCGGAGGAGGGAACCGTCGTCGAGAAAGCGGCGCTGGGGAGTAACGATCTGCCACCGGCGCAGGCGATTGCGGATTGGCTTTCCAACCGGAGCGGGCCGACTCTGCTTGCGATGGATGCACCATTGGGCTGGCCCGAACCAATGGCGCAGTCGCTGGTGAATCATAATGCTGGCGATTCACTGGCTGGCAGCGCCAATTACCTGTTCCGAAGAGAAACAGACCGGTTCATCCGCGAACGAATTGGTAAACAGTCCCTGGATGTGGGTGCTGACCGAATTGCCCGGACCGCGCATGCCGCGCTTGAGCTATTGGAGTCGCTGCGCCATTTACTGCAGCGGCCGATCACATTGGCTTGGCAGCCGGGGTTCGAGGGACTGCGCGCCATCGAAGTCTATCCCGCCGCAACCCTTGTGGCTCACGGGATAGAAAGCACGGGGTACAAGGCCGTCAAAGGCCAGGAGGCGCGAGAGCGTGTGGCTCACGCCGTTGGTTCCCTCATCAGGATCGATGAGCCCATTCCGGCCATGGACAGCAAGTCAGATGCATTAGATGCGGTGATCTGCCTGCTTGCGGCTCACGACTTTCTGCGGGGAGAGGCCATGGGGCCGGAGGATCAGGCTTCGGCCACCAAGGAAGGCTGGATATGGGTTAAAGAGTGTTGAGGCCAGTAGCTGTCTGGTTTTTGCAGCTGCAATGGTAACGCTTTAGGTGCCGAGTCGGTTGGTAACTACCAAGGATTTCTTGGCAGTTCGCTGGTGAGGCATGGCAAGACACCAGAGGTAGGTAGGAGCTGGCCCTCGTGTGCGCTGTTCACGCCTCCCAGAGACGTCCATAATCCCCAAAGTCCCGGATTGACCCTAGTAGAGTTCAACATGCCTGCTGATGGAATAAGAACCTTTGGAGAGCTTCAGGTGCTGGGGGAGTTCAAGGGGACGCTGGAGCGATGACAGCGGTTACGCTGAGCGCTCCAGTGTCGTTAGTTTTAGCTCATAACCACAGGCATGTGCATAGCGGGTGTGAGCATTTTGCGGATTTGGTGGTCCTTATTGATTGTTGCGTGATGCGCAACATGCTAATATCTCTTTATGATTAAATCATTCCGCCACAAGGGACTGAAGCGGTTTTATATGACCGGCAGCACGGCTGGAATACAAGCCGATCATGCGAAAAAGCTGCGTATGCAACTTGCCGCTCTTGATACCGCCACGTCAGTGGAAGATATGGACATTCCGGGTTTTCGCCTTCATCCATTGAAGGGGAAGGATAAAGGACGGTGGTCGATCTGGGTTAACGGCAATTGGCGAATGACGTTTGAGTTCCGGGACGGTAACGCTTACGTACTTGATTATGAGGATTATCACTAATGGCTATGCATAATCCGCCCCATCCCGGGGAATTCATCCAGGAAGTCTATCTGGAGCCTTTCGGCATCAGCTCTCGCCAGCTTTCCTCCAGCCTTGGTGTATCGCCTTCAACGCTGTCCCGGCTGTTGAAAAAAGATAGCGGAGTCAGTCCCGAGATGGCATTGCGGCTATCAAAAGTTCTCGGTCGCAGCCCGGAAAGCTGGCTGGCGATGCAGGACATGTATGATCTCTGGATGGCGCGAAATACAGTGAATCTGGATGACATTCATCCGCTGGATTTTGACGCAGCCTAAATGGGCAACGCCGAACTGCAGCGCAGCTTCGGTGCTTAACGCTCCAGCGTTGCCAGCTTTAATTCATAACCACAGGCATGCGCATAGCGGGTGAGCATCTTCCAGCTCGGGTTGCTCCGTCCGTGCTCCAGCCTGCTGACGTTGGACTTCTGCGTACCCATGCGTTCGGCAAGCTCCTGCTGGGTCAGGCCCGCGCTATTACGCATGGAAAGGAGTTGGTCGATCAGCTCAAATTCCGGAGCCAGCTTGTCGTACTCGGCCTTCACATTGTCGTCCTGAAGGGCCTCCTTCTTAAGCGTATCGAGGCTCATCGTTTTTTCACCTCCTTCATGCGCTCCCGCGCGAGCTTTATGTCCTTAGCAGGTATTTTCTGATCCTTCTTCATGAATTTATGGAGAACCACTGCTCCGCTCAAAGAAAGTGCTTGCAGAACGTATAAATGAAGCCGAGCACTACGGTGAGCGCTACCAGCAGGATATAAAGCCAGCTGAATCCGATCTGAAAGACGTTCGCCTCGCTTTTGAAATCAATACTCCCGTAGGTCCGAATTGTGGGACCCATAGGGTTTACGTCCGGGTTACGGCGTGTGGCACGTTCCTCAAGCTTTTTCCAGTCCATGTTCATGACGATGAAAAGAGCATATCCACCAGGACGTATGAGATATGTCCCCAATGGCCCCATGTAGAAATCAATCGACTCGCGATGCTGGATCATCGGGTCAAAATGGCGACCGAGTAGCGGGTAAGCCAGAGCCATCATCGGGATCAGTGGCAGCATGGCAATCGGAATCAGATATCCCAGAATCAGGCTGTCACAGGGATTCGAGGCAAAAATCATAGAGCTATCCTATTTCAGGAGGGCTTCAGCCGTATCGTCGAACAAATCACGGGCTATCAGATCAGTGTTGTAGGCTGTAAGTGCGCCAATGCTGGTTAAAGTGATCAGTAGTACAAGCCCGCTCGGCCCCAGAACCAAGGTAAGCCCAAACGCAGCTCCTCGAACGACGATAGAAGTGACAAGCCCGGAAACTGCAAAGGTTGCTGCTTCTTTGGCGAGGGTATAGTCCTTGTTGTCGCTATACGCGACCCGATAGCCTCTAGCTACAAGATCAAGTCCAAAAGCCCCTTTGCCCAGTATCCGCGTTGCCCCCAGACCGATATTAAGCCTCTGTGTCTCGGGCAGGGAACTTATAGGGCTACCACTGGTATTGAAGGAGGCCTCAACCCCGCCAGCGAAACTCCGGAAAGGATTGTGCACCCAACTTTTGTAGCGGGAATTCTGGGCCATTGTCTCCAGTTCCGCCGCAAAGCGACCGTTGAGATCCTTAAAGGCTCGCTGAGCCGCCTCTCTTGCCTTGGCACGCTTGGCAGCTGGTGTATGTTTACTGAGCAGGTAGGTATTAAGGGCATCCTCGTAACGGGCCAGCGATTTGCCGAACTCGTCCAGTCGGCTTTTTGCGCCGGAAACCGCACCACCTGTCAGCCCCAGGCCTATAGACAGTGAATCCTTATGTTTCTGAACCCACCGCTCGGCTGCCATAACAACGCTGAGCGCCTCTGGTCCAGCCGTGTTGGTAAGCTCAACCAGCTTGCGGTAATTCTCCGGGCCAAGCCGCCTCTGAAGCCGGTCCAGGTCCTTGCTCAAGCGCTCGCATTCGGTTTCCTCTTTTTCGCTCACCCGGGTTCCGTCCGGAGTCACGATCAGCGCTGGCATCTTGGTAGTGCCATTACTGAGCTTGCGCGAGTTGTTCCGTTCGAGGTTTTCCTGCAGTTGCCGGGTTACTTACTACGCGTTCCCGCAGAATGCCAGAAGCAATCCGAAAACCGCGCCGACCATCAGTGACGAGATATAGAGGATGCTAAAGAGAAGCTGGAGCCATGAAGCCTGCTTACGATAGTCGACATGACCATATGTGCGGACATAGAGCTCCCCAAGATCGGCCCCTCTGGTCTCGAGACTTCTGCGTCGTTCTCTGGCCTTTTCCCAATCAACATTCGCAACAATCAATAGGGTATAACCAATTGGGCGCACGATGTATTTGCCCAGGGGCCCCATCCAGAAATCCGGGAAAGCCGGGTCTACGATCATAGGATCGAATTGCCTGCCTATGATTGGGTAG
Source organism: Salicola sp. Rm-C-2C1-2 (assembly GCF_040196175.1). Classification (NCBI taxonomy): domain Bacteria; kingdom Pseudomonadati; phylum Pseudomonadota; class Gammaproteobacteria; order Oceanospirillales; family Halomonadaceae; genus Salicola; species Salicola sp. Rm-C-2C1-2. The sequence goes on from NZ_JBEFNF010000013.1 coordinate 12,311, forward strand.
CTGAGGATCATGCAGGGAACAATGGGAGCACCTACTATGAGTGCCAGGGTTTCGAAGAGTTCGCTATTACAGATATTGATCCAATCCACGGGAAGAGCCTGTTAATCCGCTAATGGGGCTGCTGCTTGGTCAAAGATGAAGCGACCCAGAGTATCTCCGGCGTAAGCGGCGACACCACTGATAGCGGCAATGCTGACCAGAAGAACCAAACCGCCCGGGGCCAGGAAAAGAGTAAGTGTGATCGTCGTGCCGTATGCGAAAGCCGTGGCCATACCAGCTGAAGTTGCAAAGCTGAAAGTCTCTTTCGCCAGCGTATAGTCCCGGTTGTCGCTATAGGCTACCCGCGCGGCCCTTCCGAAGAGGTCTAGAGCAAAGGCGCCTTTTCCCAGAATACGAGTTGCTGCGAGAGCTTTGTCGAGTCGCTGTGTTTCGGGTAGTGAACTAATTGGGCTACCGCTGCTTTGGATCGAAGATTCGACGCCACCTGCGAAGCTCCGGAACGGGTTGTGAACCCAAGAACTGTAACGGGCATTCCGAGCCATTGTTTCCAGTTCCGCCGCAAAGCGCCCGTTGAGATCCTTAAAGGCTCGCTGAGCCGCCTCCCTTGCCTTGGCACGCTTGGCAGCTGGTGTATGTTTACTGAGCAGGTAGGTATTAAGGGCATCTTCGTAACGGGCCAGCGATTTGCCGAACTCGTCCAGTCGGCTTTTTGCGCCGGAAACCGCACCACCTGTCAGCCCCAGGCCCATAGACAGTGAATCCTTATGCTTCTGAACCCACCGCTCGGCTGCCATAACAACGCTGAGCGCCTCCGGCCCGGCCGTGTTGGTAAGCTCAACCAGCTTGCGGTAATTCTCCGGCCCAAGCCGTCTCTGGAGCCGGTCCAGGTCCTTGCTCAGGCGTTCGCATTCGGTTTCCTCTTTTTCGCTTACCCGGGTTCCATCCGGCGTCACAATCAGTGCAGGCAACCTGGTCGTGCCATTGCTGAGCTTGGTCGGATTGTTCCGTTCGAGGTTTTCCTGAAGTTGCCGGGTGGTCTCGTCGTCGGTGCTCCGGAGGTGGCGCTCCGCCAGCCGGCGACTACTCATTCCGCAGGGGGCGCTTACTACATGAGGCATGATGGGTTCACTCCTTGATTCGTCTCGTCCATGGCACTGCCGTCTTCCCTGTTTCCGTGACGGCAGGTGCATAATCCAAATCCGGCTTTACCGTGTCAAGTGAACGCCTTCCCGCCATGGCCTTTTATGATCCCCATTGCGCTGTTGTCTGCTACGCTGAATCAAGGCCAGTTTGCAAGGCAGGGTACGCAACCGCTGCATTGCACAGTGACCTGAGAACCACCAAACAGGGACAAGCAGCCATGATCGACCTGCCGGATTGCGTTACCCGTGGCGAAGTCGCCCGCCTCATCCCCGTCACCGCCGACTCCAACAAGGAGCAACGCGCCGCCTCAATCCTGCTGGCCGCGTTCCGGGGTGTGCATGAATTCCAGAAGACCATGCTCAACTCCCTGGGCATACGCGTGGGTAAGAAGGCGAAGGTGGAGGCGTGGACGGAGGTGGTCTTCCAGTCCGACCCCAAGGTGCCCAAGCAGGAGCGGCCAGACGGGTTGCTGGTGCTGGACACGGGCAAGAAGCAATGGCGGGCGCTGATTGAAGCCAAGATTGGCAACGCCGAGGTGGGGGAGGAGCAGCTCAAGCAGTACCTGCAGATCGCCAAGGAGAACAAGCTGGACGCCGTCATCACCATCTCCAACCAGTTTGTCGCGCTGCCGACCCATCACCCCATCAAGCTCCCCAAGAAATACCTGAAGAACGTCGAGCTCTATCACTGGTCCTGGATGTACGCGCTCACCCAGGCGACCCTGCTGCTGGAGCAGGAAGGCGTTGAATCCGATGACCAGCAATTCGTGCTGCAAGAGGTCCAGCGTTACCTCAGTCACGACTCCAGCGGCATCTCCAACTTCGACCGCATGAACCCGGAATGGAAAGACCTGGTCGGGCACGTGAAGAGTGGGGCATCGCTGGGCAAGAACTCCGAGGACGTGATCAACACTGTCTCTTGCTGGCACCAGGAACAGCGCGACCTCTGCCTGATCATGAGCCGCAAGCTGGGCCAGAACGTCGGCCTCAAGCTCTCACGCGCGCACCACACCGACCCGCAGGCACGGCTCAAGGACGACTGCGAGACGCTGGTGAACGAGCAGGTCCTGCGCTGCGTGCTGGACGTGCCCCACGCCGCCACGGACATCGAGGTGGTCGCCAACCTCACCAAGCGCACCATCTCCTGCTCCATGAAGCTGGGCGCTCCCAAGGACAAGAAACGCACATCGGCCCGGGTCAACTGGCTGACGCGACAGCTCACCAAGGCCGAAACCAATGACATGTACGTGAAAGCCTTCCGCACCGGCAACGCCGAGGAAACCCAGGCGCCGCTGGAAACACTGATGAACGACGCCAACGCCCTGGATTCCGACACCACCAACGTCGTGCCCTCGAAGTTTGAAGTCTTCTACATGGTCGACCTGGCCGGACGCTTCGCAGGGAACAAGGTGTTCATTGATGAACTGGAAGCGGCGGTGCCGCGATTCTATAAGCAGGTAGGGCAGAGGCTCCGGGCCTGGGTGGCGCCGCCGCCTAAGATTAATCGGCGGGATCCGGTTGAAAAGGGTGAGGATGACCGGTCCGATGAAGATCAAGATGCGGCTGCGGAGTAGGTGTGACAACTCCTAAGGATTTCTTGGCAGTTGGCCGGTAAGGCATGGCAACATTCCTCAGGGAGCTCGGAGCTGTTCCCTTTTCCGCACTTTGGGCCGTCGATCTACAAAGTAATCAAAGAGGCTATGGATGGTGAGTTTTTCGGATTACGTGGTTTATGTGGATGAGAGTGGGGATCACGGCCTTCAGTCGATTGATCCGAATTACCCGGTTTTCGTGCTCGCTTTCTGTGTCTTCGAGAAAACCTCCTACATCGAGCATCTTGTGCCGGAACTCCAGAAGTTCAAGTTCAGGCATTTCGGGCACGATCAGGTCATCCTTCATGAGACGGATATTCGAAAGGACCGGCATGATTTCGCGTTTTTGAAGGACAAAGCACAGAAGCAAGCATTCATGGATGAACTGACTGGTCTGGTGCAGGAAGCGCCCTTTGCGCTGATATCGTCCGTCATCCGCAAGGCTGACTACTGGCAGCGGTACCCGGAGCCCGGTAACCCTTATCATGTCGCGCTCACCTTTGGGCTTGAGCGCATTTATTACTATCTGCGCAGGCATGGGCAGTCAGGAGCACGAACGCATATTGTCGTGGAGAAAAGGGGGAAGCGGGAGGATGACGAGCTGGAGTTGGAGTTCAGGCGAATCTGCGATGGCGCCAATTATCGCCAGAGGGAGCTGCCGTTCGAACTCGTTTTTGCTGACAAGAAAAGCAACTCCGCCGGTTTGCAGTTAGCGGATCTTGTTGCCAGACCCATAGGACTGCATGTGTTGCGTCCGGAAAAACAGAACCGTGCCTTTGAGGTATTGCAGGAGAAATTTTATCGAAGTGGAAATGGCAACCGCGAAGGTTGGGGTTTGAAAATACATCCCTGAAAAACAAAAGGCCCCGGTGATTCCACCGAGGCCCCTTGTCGACCGGGCATCCCCAGTCCTTTCCAAACAGTATGGGGTTTAAACAGGTTGTTTGCAAACGACAAGTGGCAAGCCCCCGAATGGAGTTGAGTTGTAGTAATCCAGACTTCATCTGACAGTTACCGGTTTTCTGAAGGTGTCTGTCGGTCAAGTCTGGATTACTACACGTAAGCTGATCGCATCCGGTTGGTCCGGTGTCAAGAATCAGCGGGATGGGTTATTGCTCTCGCTCAAGCTGCGACTCAATCTCGGAAAGATCCTGCTCCGGATTCCGTTCTTTAATCACCGCCAGCAGTTCATGCGCCGTGAGACCTTTGTTTTGACCCTCCACCGCAGGATCCGCCCCCTTATTCAGGAGAAACTCCGCCAGCCGGGGCTCATTGAACAGGACGGCCTCCTGCAATGGGGTATAACCGCTTCGAGGGGAGTGACCGTTGATCTTCGCACCTTCATTGAAAGCCAGCTCCATGATCTCCTGAGCGCTGTCAGGGTGCGTTGGGTAAGCGCCGATCGCCAGGAAAAGAACGCCTTGAGCATCGTCGCTTTCTTCCGCACTGGTGAGCTGGTGCTCAAGATACCAATGGCAAGCGAATTGCGGGATGCGTGTCCCGCTGTCACCGATGGCGCAGGACGCATTGGTGTCAGGGCTGCTGGCCTGCAGGACATAGAAACTGAGGCCCGAATAGCCAAGAAGGGCAACAAAGAGCAGGCCGGCGAGTGAAAATAGCCATTTACGCATCAATACCCCCAAGCCTTTGCCATGGCAGGACGTTTCGCATAAGCGCGACATTGGGGGTTAACGGTCACAACGCCAGCTGGCGACCTTCTCTTCCAGAAGCTTGTCGACCTGGGAGTGATAGGGGAGGTTTTCTTCGTGCAGCTCGTAGGCGAACCGGACCTCACCGATTTCCAGATACTCCCGCATGCATCGAAGAGCGTCCTCGCCGCCCCAGGATGTTTCAGTACAGTAGCCCCACTTCCTGTAATCACCATCGTCTTTCTGAAGAACTTCCCGCAGTTGCCAGGGCTCCCGTTGGGGTTCGCTCAGAATCAGTTTCGGGATGGAAGCAAGCGGTTTCGACTGCTTGGGCTTATCGACTTCCAGGTTGTTTTGGGCCGGTGACAGCTTGACGTAGATCGATTGGAATCTCGGATTATCCTCAGCAACGTAGAGCTTTTCATGATAGCCGGGGATCTCTGTGCCAACTTCCTCCTCATCTATTCGGAAGTTAATACCGAATCCGTCGGAAGTGTCGAAATTGCTGTCGCCATTTTCGCCCTCGGAAGGCAGTTGAACGGCATACTCCTCGGGGATGCAGAGGTCGGTTTGCCCAACTCTAACGGTGCCGTTCTTTGGTCCCCCTGCCTGGGCGACCATCCAGATTCCCGCAATAAAGACTGGAATGGCTATGAGAGCCTTAAAGCTGGATTGTTTCGTCAGCATTCCCTGTCTCCGAATCATCTAACCGTCTCTCCTATGGCGCCACATCGCAGTCGTGGCAATAGAGGTGGCCGTACATTTCCAGTTCCCAACTGTTTGGAATCGCCTGAACCCATGTCCCGCCATAGTAATCCGGCGGAATATTGAATTGGTCAAATGCCTGATGGTGATATTCAGCCATCTGTTTAAGGCTCAGAAGGCCTGGCACTTTGCCCAGCTTCTTCCTGTAGTCGATCTGGACCGCTCGGCGATGCTGTTTTGCAACCTGAACACCCACCTCCTCGATTTTTTCGCGCATATTGCCCGTGAACCCGGCTTTCTGTAGCCCAACTGAGAGGTTAGCCACTGTGCTGCGGGCCATGAATTCCCAATATGCGTACCCCCTGTGATTCCAATAGTCTTTGCTGCCTTGGGCAACTGCTTTTTTAAGGGCCTCCATATCCTTGCACCAAAGGGCATAACCGATGCGTGCGACAGGGTCTTCTTTTTTCAAGCGGCTCAACCAGAAGCGTGCCAGGTATTCTCGTCGGCGCTGCGGGCTGGCATCCGCTTCCTTGATGAATCTGTGTTCCTGGAGGGAAATGGCCAGATCGGTCATAGGTCAGATCTCCTTATCTGTATTCGGGCAGGATGTTCCAAGACGTCCATGTTTTGGTTGAAGGTTACTGAGGGCTCCTGACACTGTCAATATTCACTACCAGGCGTTGGCTGACCATCAGGTATCTCTTGGGCTCTCCTTTAGCCTTCTATTGTCCCCATCCCCAAAAACTCTGCTACGCTCAAGGAAAGCACCACCCGCCGCAAACCCGACTACCCCCGGGGCAGCCGTTGCGCGCGCAGGATGCAGGATCACCAACAAGGACAACGCGCAATGAACACGCAGCCGGAGTGCGTGAGTCGCGGTAATTCGACTTCCTTCATGAGCCGCAAGCTGGGCCAGAACGTCGGCCTCAAGCTCTCACGCGCGCACCGCACCGACCCGCAGGCACGGCTCAAGGACGACTGCGAGACGCTGGTGAACGAGCAGGTCCTGCGCTGCGTGCTGGACGTGCCCCACGCCGCCACGGACATCGAGGTGGTCGCCAACCTCACCAAGCGCACCATCTCCTGCTCCATGAAGCTGGGCGCTCCCAAGGACAAGAAACGCACATCGGCCCGGGTCAACTGGCTGACGCGACAGCTCACCAAGGCCGAAACCAATGACATGTACGTGAAAGCCTTCCGCACCGGCAACGCCGAGGAAACCCAGGCGCCGCTGGAAACACTGATGAACGACGCCAACGCCCTGGATTCCGCCACCACCAACGTCGTGCCGTCGAAGTTCGAAGTCTTCTACATGGTCGACTTGGCCGGACGCTTCGTCGGGAACAAGGTGTTCATTGATGAACTGGAAGCGGCGGTGCCGCGATTCTATGAGCAGGTAGGGCAGAGGCTCCGGGCCTGGGTGGCGCCGCCGCCTAAGATTAATCGGAAGGATCCGGTTGAAAAAGATAATGACGAAGGGCTTGGTGAAGACCAGGATCTGGCTGCGGAGTAGCGTGTTATTGACACTAGCAGTTTGACAGAAAGGGTCTATGAATAGCGTTAATGTCAAGAGTCCAGTTGAGTGGAGAGATTTAATCTTGAGGTTGGCAGCAGCGGAATGAAGGTCGAATGCCCTTCTTGTTCAGAAACAGCAGAGTTTGAAAAAGACGTGTTCTGCAGCCACCGTGAAAAGCCTCTCAAAAGATGCACGGACGTTTGCGTTGAAGCCTTTATTTTCGGTTTTTCTGCTGTTGTTCTAACAGCAGGCGGACTCTGGGGCGGACCTCCCCACTTTAGTTCTTCGTTCGGGAAAACAAGGATCGCGCTTTCCGCGCCTGCGGCCGTGTCACTTCCTGAACTATCTGAGCAACAAGCCGATGAGCATCCCATGGCGCCTGTAATATCCATTGTCGCCTCGGTGGTATGAAGCAGCTGTGTGCATCGGGCGGAGCGGCCCCATCATACTGTTCTAACGTCTTGAATTTCTGCTACGCTCCAACAAAGGCTATCGCCTAGGCCCAGTCCAGGACCCATAAGAAATTCCGGCCAAGCCGGGCAACATTGTCACTCGCAACGGGATGTGAGATACAGCAGAACAGGGACCAGAAGCGATGATCGACCTGCCCGATAGCGGCACCCGTGGCGAGCCTGCCCGCCTAATCCCAGCAACTACGGACTCCAATAAGGAAGAATGTGCCCTCTACCTTAATATGCGCCGCAAGCTCGGTCAGAATTCGAGTCTAAAGCTCTCCAAGAGCTACTGCATCGATTCTCACACCTTGTTGACGGATGCCTCCAAAGCCCTGGTTGATGACACCAACGCCTTGGATTCCGACACCTCCAAATTAGGCGTTCCGAAGTTCGAGGTTTCTACATGGTTGACTCAGCTGAGCACTTTAATGGGAACCGAGTGTTTAATGATCAAATTCGAACAGCGGTGTCGTCCGCTATGAGCAGGTAGAGCAAAGGTTCCAGGCAATCGGGTGGCTCAGTCGTTTAAGATTAATCCATAAGGTTCAGTTAATAATCAAGACCCCCAAATGTCTATTCCTTTTAGCAAATATATTTAATGAATTTTAAATTTTTAGAGATCGCGTCATGAATGAAATAAACTTTACTAAAGGCGTTAATAACAAACCTGTAGCGAGTAACGAACTACAAGAAATCCTATCTAAAGTTAATGACATTTCAGGTGAATGTTTCTTCGGCTATCCACTGGTCGCAACGCCTGAGGGCAGTTACTCAATTGATGCATCTATTATAAGTCCGGAGAAAGGAATTATTCTTTTTGATTTGGTTGAGGGTACAGAGATAGGAGATTATAAATCACGCCAAGATGACCTCATAAATTATGTAGAATCAAAACTAAAAGTGCACCGTGAACTGGTTGTGAAACGCCAGCTTATCCCTGCGCTTGAAGTTGTGACTTTCGCACCTGCAATAAACAATATTGAAGATGTAGGTGATGACTACTATTTGGCGAATTGTTCAAATTTAAGAGAAATTTTAAATGAAATTGAGTGGGAGAGCGCTGATCCGGAGATCTATAAGTTAACGCTTTCCGCAATGGAAAGTTTGTCTTCAATAAGGAAAAGTAGGTCTAAAAGAGAAGCTAGAGATCCAGAATCGCGGGGAGCAAAACTCAAAAATCTAGAGGACTCTATCGCGACCCTAGATCATAGGCAAAACAAAGCCGTCATTGAAATCGTTGAGGATGTTCAAAGAATACGAGGACTTGCGGGGTCTGGTAAGACAATTGTATTGGCGCTTAAAGCGGCTTATATTCATACTCAATATCCAAATTGGAGACTAGCAGTAACTTTTCAGACCAGGTCTCTCAAAGGTCAGTTTAAAAGGCTTATAAATAATTTTTGTATTGAGCAGAGCGGTGAAGAACCTGACTGGACGAAAGTACGAATTTTAAATGCTTGGGGGGCGCCGGGAGGAGATGAAAGAGACGGTTTGTATTATGAATTTTGCCGGACGACTGGACAAAATTTCTTTGATTTTAGGAGCGCAAGTAAACAATTTGGTGGAAATGACAAAGCATTTGATGGGGCCTGCGAGACAGCACTAGCTGCCGTCTCAGATTATCCTGATTTATACGACGTTCTGCTTGTAGATGAGGCCCAAGATTTTGACCCTAGTTTTCTAAGGTTGTGTTACGCAATGCTGGGTAACCCAAAGAGGCTTATCTATGCGTATGACGAACTTCAGAATCTTTCTGGTAAATCGGTTCCCCCGCCTGAGGAGATTTTTGGAAAGGACGATCACGGAAATCCTATTGTTTCTTTAGGGCTGGATAATAGACGTGATGTTATTCTAGAGAAATGTTACAGGAATTCTAGGCCTATTTTGGTGGCTGCCCACGCATTAGGGTTTGGAATTTATCGTAGTCCCAAAGCTAATTCCGAGCTGGGATTGGTCCAGATGTTTGATGAGCCAGGATTATGGAATGAAATTGGATATGAAACTTCTTCGGGAAGCCTCGATAAAGGAAAAGATGTGGTTCTTAGTAGAAGTTCAAGAACTAGTCCAGAGTTCTTGGAAAATCACTCAGAGGATTCAGACATATTTTATGTAGATAAATTTGAGTGTGAAGATGATCAAAATGAATGGCTAGTAAACCAGATTGAAAAGAACATAAATGAAGATGAGCTTCGACATGATGATATTATAGTAATACATCCTGACCCGATTTCAGCGCGGAAAAAACTTGGGCCGATCCGGAAGATGCTGTTTGAGAGAAATATTCAAAGTCATCTGGCAGGCGTTGATACAATGGCAGATGTCTTTTTTCAAACGGAATCACCCTCGATCACGTTTACAGGGATATATCGCGCGAAAGGGAATGAAGCTGGAATGGTGTATGTCATCAATTCTCAAGATTGCGAGACGTCAGGGGTTGGCCTAGCTAGCCTAAGGAACCGTTTGTTCACTGCAATCACGAGAAGTAAAGCATGGATTAGGGTGGTTGGATACGGGGATAATATGGATGACCTCATTGCAGAATCCAGAAAACTTTTCCATGAAAATTTCAGTTTGAATTTTAAGTATCCAACAGATAAAGAGTTGGAGAAACTTAGGGTGGTTCACCGTGATCTTTCGCCTGACGAAAAAGCTCGTCTAGACAGTAAAAAGAAAGGTTTCGAGGAAGCGATCCAGAGTATTGGATCAGGCGAGCTAGAGGTTGATGACTTAGAAGACGCTCTAAGTCAGCTGGATGAGGCGCAAAAGAAGAAATTTCTTGAGGCCCTTAGAGGGAAAGATGAATAATTCTGTCAAGCCCTACGATGTAAAAAGAGAGGTTGATCAGGTTATTGGTATCATGATCGAGCTTGGTTTAGTGGATGATCAGAATTTTCCGTCATTGAAAAACATCAACGAAGATGAGTGCGAAATTTCGTTTAATGGAGCTGAATACGTTAGCTTTGCGTTAAGTGAAGTTGAGTACGATGCTATTTATAATGAGTTTAGGGGAAACCGATCGTATGCCGCGAGATTTATAGATGGTGGGCTTCTCCAGATTATGTATATCTTGGGTAAAGAAGGCGTAATTAAACATCGATTAGCATTTTACCCCTCCCCAGATCTGCGTTCCTTTCAGGACGATCCAGGATTGTATTTAAAAGACCAGTTGTATTTGGATGTGGTTTCTAGGCGGATCATCCCGTTTCCTTTGAGGTTTGACTACGATGAAATTTCGGCGTCGGATTTGGTGCATCCGAGATGTCATTTGACTTTGGGTGACGCAAAAGGTTGTCGAATTCCTGTGTCCGCGCCAATCTCTCCATTTCTGTTTGTAGATTTCGTATTACGAAACTTCTATGAAATTGAAGATTATAAATTTGCCGATAAGGTGCCCAATTCGGGGATTTGTTTCAGTAAAAGTATTACAGAAAATGAGGAAAATTTGGTTCATGTGCGTGTGCCATAGCGATGACATGAAGCGCATTTTGAGGGTTTACATATTCCTACGATAAGCCCCTCCTGTCCGATAAAACACCTCCGAAACCTCCCCCAACGAACAATGCTTAACCGCCTCCATCAACACCTCAAAGGTGTTCCCCCGTTTGGCGGCCACCTGTTGTAGCTGCTCCAGCCAGTGGTCGCGCTTGCCTTCGTGGATGCCCTGGAACGCACGGAGCTGGTCGATCTGCTGGTGCTTCTCCCTATGCGTCAAGGTAGTTGTCGCCTGATGATTTCAGAGGACAACCATGCCCCATTATTCACCGGAACGTAAGGAAGCCATCCTGCAGAAGATGGCGCCACCGCGCAGCTTGACTGTGGCCGAGTT
>NZ_JBEFNF010000014.1:0-5531 GCF_040196175.1 Salicola sp. Rm-C-2C1-2
ACACACAAAAAAGCCCCGCGCGGAGTTGCCGGCGGGGCTTGGGTGTAGGGGCCTGACGATGACCTACTCTCGCATGGGATCTCCCACACTACCATCGGCGCTGAGTCGTTTCACTTCTGAGTTCGGCATGGGATCAGGTGGTTCCGACTCGCTGTGGTCGTCAGGCGAAAGGGGGTGGCAAGCAACGGATTGTGATGTTGGTGGCAGTGACTCAAGGCTGAACCCGGAGCATGCGCTGGGGTGTTATATAGTCAAGCCTCACGAGCCATTAGTACCGGTTAGCTTAACGCCTTGCAGCGCTTCCACACCCGGCCTATCCACGTCCTGGTCTTGGACGGCTCTTGAGGGGCCTCGAGGGCCCGGGGAGATTTCATCTTGGAAGGGGCTTCCCGCTTAGATGCCTTCAGCGGTTATCCTGTCCGAACTTAGCTACCCGGCAATGCCACGGGCGTGACAACCGGAACACCAGAGGTTCGTCCACTCCGGTCCTCTCGTACTAGGAGCAGCTTTCCTCAAATCTCCAACGTCCACGGCAGATAGGGACCGAACTGTCTCACGACGTTCTAAACCCAGCTCGCGTACCACTTTAAATGGCGAACAGCCATACCCTTGGGACCGGCTTCAGCCCCAGGATGTGATGAGCCGACATCGAGGTGCCAAACACCGCCGTCGATGTGAACTCTTGGGCGGTATCAGCCTGTTATCCCCGGAGTACCTTTTATCCGTTGAGCGATGGCCCTTCCATACAGAACCACCGGATCACTAAGACCTGCTTTCGCACCTGCTCGACGTGTTTGTCTCGCAGTCAAGCGGGCTTGTGCCTTTACACAAACCGCACGATGTCCGACCGTGCTTAGCCCACCTTTGTGCTCCTCCGTTACGCTTTGGGAGGAGACCGCCCCAGTCAAACTACCCACCACACAGTGTCCTCGTCCCGGGTAACGGGACTGAGTTAGAACCTCAAACATGCCAGGCTGGTATTTCAAGGGCGGCTCCACGATGACTGGCGTCACCGTTTCGAAGCCTCCCAGCTATCCTACACAAGCATGCTCAAAGTCCACTGTGAAGCTATAGTAAAGGTTCACGGGGTCTTTCCGTCTGGCCGCGGATACACTGCATCTTAACAGCGATTTCAATTTCACTGAGTCTCGGGTAGAGACAGCGCCCCCATCGTTACGCCATTCGTGCAGGTCGGAACTTACCCGACAAGGAATTTCGCTACCTTAGGACCGTTATAGTTACGGCCGCCGTTTACCGGGGCTTCGATCAAGGGCTTCGCCGCAGCTAACCCCATCAATTAACCTTCCGGCACCGGGCAGGCGTCACACCGTATACATCCTCTTTCGAGTTAGCACAGTGCTGTGTTTTTAGTAAACAGTCGTAGGGGCCTGGTATCTTCGACCGCCTCGTGCTCCGCCCGCCAGGGGCTTCACACTAACGCGGCGTGCCTTCTCCCGAAGTTACGGCACCATTTTGCCTAGTTCCTTTACCCGAGTTCTCTCAAGCGCCTTGGGATTCTCACCCTGACCACCTGTGTTGGTTTGGGGTACGGTCCCACGTGACCTGAAGCTTAGAGGCTTTTCCTGGAAGCATGGCATCAGCGGCTTCGCGCCCTTGGGCGCTCGTCGTCGCGTCTCGGCTTGCGGTGGCGGATTTGCCAACCACCGCGGCCTACTCGCTTGAACCGGGACAACCACTCGCCCGGCTCCGCCTAGCCTTCTCCGTCCCCCCATCGCAGTCACGCGAGGTACGGGAATATTAACCCGTTTCCCATCGACTACACCTTTCGGTCTCGTCTTAGGGGCCGACTCACCCTGCGCCGATTGGCGTTGCGCAGGAAACCTTGGTCATCCGGCGAGGAGGGTTTTCACCTCCTTAATCGTTACTCATGTCAGCATTCGCACTTGTGATACCTCCAGCACACCTCTCGATGCACCTTCGCAGGCCTACACAACGCTCCTCTACCACGCCTTCAAAAAGGCGTCCGCAGCTTCGGTGACCGGTTTAGCCCCGTTACATCTTCCGTGCAGGCCGACTCGACTAGTGAGCTATTACGCTTTCTTTAAAGGATGGCTGCTTCTAAGCCAACCTCCTAGCTGTCTGTGCCTTCCCACTCCGTTTCCCACTTAACCGGTACTTGGGGACCTTAGCTGGCGGTCTGGGTTGTTTCCCTCTTGAGCACGGACGTTAGCACCCATGCTCTGTCTCCCGTGATGGCACTTGGCGGTATTCGGAGTTTGCAAGGGGTTGGTAAGCCGAGATGGCCCCCGAGCCCAAACAGTGCTCTACCCCCGCCAGTGATACACGAGGCGCTACCAAAATAGCTTTCGAGGAGAACCAGCTATCTCCGGGCTTGATTAGCCTTTCACTCCGATCCACAGCTCATCCCCCCATTTTTCAACATAGGTGGGTTCGGGCCTCCAGTCGGTGTTACCCGACCTTCACCCTGGCCATGGATAGATCGCCCGGTTTCGGGTCTACTCCCAGCGACTGTGTTCGCCCATTTAAGACTCGGTTTCCCTACGGCTCCCCTACACGGTTAACCTTGCCACTGAAAGTAAGTCGCTGACCCATTATACAAAAGGTACGCGGTCACACCCCGAAGGGTGCTCCCACTGCTTGTACGCAAACGGTTTCAGGGTCTATTTCACTCCCCTCACAGGGGTTCTTTTCGCCTTTCCCTCACGGTACTGGTTCACTATCGGTCAGTCAGGAGTATTTAGCCTTGGAGGATGGTCCCCCCATATTCAGACAGGTTTCCACGATCCCCGTCCTACTCGATTTCACTTATGGGCGCGTTTCGCGTACGAGACTATCACTCTCTATGGTGTGACTTTCCAGACACTTCCACTACCCACCCATAAGCTTAAGGGCTAATCCCCGTTCGCTCGTCGCTACTGAGGGAATCTCTTTTGATTTCTTTTCCTCCGGGTACTTAGATATTTCAGTTCTCCGGGTTCGCCTCGCCCGCCTATGTATTCAGCGGGCGATACCTGACCGAAGCCAGGTGGGTTTCCCCATTCGGACATCGCCGGATCGAAGCTTGTTTGCCAGCTCCCCGACGCTTTTCGCAGGCTGCCACGTCCTTCATCGCCTCTGACTGCCAAGGCATCCACCGTTTGCGCTTATTCGCTTGACTATATAACCCGCAGCACACGCTCGGTGCGCGCAGGCTACTGCCATTACGCCGGATTCAACGCTTGAGTCAGTGCCACCGATCGCGATTGGCGTTACAACAACACCAGGTTGGTTTCAAAAAAACCGCCCTGCTGTCATCAAACGGTCATCGCCATCAATGAACATCAGACTTAATTAATTGCTTGCCACTTTGTTAAAGAGCATTGTGATGCGGAATCACAGATCAGTTTTCTCAGCGAAAAAACTCATCTTTGACCCCGTCGCACGCACCATCGGGTGCCGTGAAACTGGTGGAGCCGAGGAGAATCGAACTCCTGACCTCCTGCGTGCAAGGCAGGCGCTCTCCCAACTGAGCTACGGCCCCCTTATCCGGCTGTCTCAGAACCCCCGAAACGGGGCCGTTCTGGTGGGTCTGGGTGGACTTGAACCACCGACCTCACCCTTATCAGGGGTGCGCTCTGACCAACTGAGCTACAGACCCAAACTCACTAAGGGCTTTCACCCCTCCGGGCCCAGCCCAGATCCTTTCATGCTCTTTACAACGGGTCAGATTATTTGTTGTGGACGCTGGCGCGGCGCCGACGTGTCGATAAGGAGGTGATCCAGCCGCAGGTTCCCCTACGGCTACCTTGTTACGACTTCACCCCAGTCGTGAACCACACCGTGGCGATCGTCCCCCCGAAGGTTAGACTAACCGCTTCTGGTGCAGTCCACTCCCATGGTGTGACGGGCGGTGTGTACAAGGCCCGGGAACGTATTCACCGCAGCATTCTGATCTGCGATTACTAGCGATTCCGACTTCACGGAGTCGAGTTGCAGACTCCGATCCGGACTAGGAGGCGTTTTAAGGGATTCGCTTGCACTCGCGCGCTTGCTGCCCTCTGTGCGCCCCATTGTAGCACGTGTGTAGCCCTGGCCGTAAGGGCCATGATGACCTGACGTCATCCCCACCTTCCTCCGGTTTGTCACCGGCAGTCTCCCTAGAGTTCCCGGCCGGACCGCTGGCAACTAAGGACAAGGGTTGCGCTCGTTACGGGACTTAACCCAACATCTCACGACACGAGCTGACGACGGCCATGCAGCACCTGTCACTGCGCTCCCGAAGGCACCGAGGTATCTCTACCAAGTTCGCAGGATGTCAAGACCAGGTAAGGTTCTTCGCGTTGCGTCGAATTAAACCACATGCTCCACCGCTTGTGCGGGCCCCCGTCAATTCATTTGAGTTTTAACCTTGCGGCCGTACTCCCCAGGCGGAGAACTTATCGCGTTAGCTGCGTCACTAAGGCTTCAATAGCCCCAACGACTAGTTCTCAACGTTTACAGCGTGGACTACCAGGGTATCTAATCCTGTTTGCTACCCACGCTTTCGCACCTCAGCGTCAGTGTCAGCCCAGGCAGTCGCCTTCGCCACTGGTGTTCCTCCCGATATCTACGCATTTCACCGCTACACCGGGAATTCCACTGCCCTCTGCTGCACTCTAGCCTGATAGTTCGGATTGCAATTCCCAGGTTGAGCCCGGGGCTTTCACAACCCGCTTATCAGACCGCCTACGCGCCCTTTACGCCCAGTAATTCCGATTAACGCTTGCACCCTCCGTATTACCGCGGCTGCTGGCACGGAGTTAGCCGGTGCTTCTTCTGCAGGTAACGTCAACACTGGCGGGTATTAACCGACAGCTTTTCCTCCCTGCTGAAAGTGCTTTACAACCCTAGGGCCTTCTTCACACACGCGGCATGGCTGGATCAGGGTTGCCCCCATTGTCCAATATTCCCCACTGCTGCCTCCCGTAGGAGTCCGGGCCGTGTCTCAGTCCCGGTGTGGCTGATCATCCTCTCAGACCAGCTACGGATCGTCGCCTTGGTAAGCCATTACCTCACCAACAAACTAATCCGACATGGGCCCATCCAATAGCGCGAGCCGGAGCCCGCTTTCCCCCTCAGGGCGTATGCGGTATTAATCCGGGTTTCCCCGGGCTATCCCCCACTACTGGGTAAGTTCCCATGCATTACTCACCCGTCCGCCGCTCGTCAGCACCCCGAAGGGCCTGTTACCGCTCGACTTGCATGTGTTAGGCCTGCCGCCAGCGTTCAATCTGAGCCATGATCAAACTCTTCAGTTTAAATCATTCCGATGCCGAAGCATCGTTATACAAGCTCAAAGACCGCACTCGAATCAACGAGCACTGACTTTGATGATCTGCCGACCACCGCAGCCAGCGCCCACACAAATAATCTGACCCACTTGTTAAAGAACCTCAGAAGGCGCTAAGCCCCTGATTCGGAAAACAAAATTCTAAAGCATTTCAGAATTTTGTCAACCCTCGGAACAACCCGTTTCGCCTCAAAGCGTCGCCGCCTTGGGCCGTTGCCCCGAATGAGATGCGTATTCTACA
>NZ_JBEFNF010000015.1:0-2071 GCF_040196175.1 Salicola sp. Rm-C-2C1-2
CATAGGGTTCGAGCCCATTGGCCTTGGCCGTCTCGATCAGGCTGTAGATGCGGGCGCTGGCATCGGCGCCTTTCGGCGTGTCACTGAACAGCCAGTTCTTGCGCCCGATCACGAACGGGCGGATGGCGTTCTCCGCCGGGTTGTTGTCCAGCGGGATCTGCCCATCGTCGAGGAACCGGGTCAGCCGCGGCCACTGCTGCGACAGGTAATGCAGTGCCTTGCCCAACGCCGTCTTTGGCGGCACTCGATGAAGTTGGCTGTCCAGCCAGTCCTTGAGCCGGTCGATGATCGGCTGGCTTTGTTGCCGGCGCAGCGCCAGTCGCTCCTCAACGCTCAGAGTCCTGGCCTGCTGTTCGACGGTGTAGAGCCGGCGGATGAGCTTGAGCGCCTTGTCCGCCTGACCGACTTTGCCCTTGGAGTGAACTTTGCGGGCGCTGACGAACTTGCGTCGCGCGTGGGCCCAACAGCCGGCATGAGTCAGCCCGTTCTGGCGGGCGATCTGCGCGTAGCCCTCATAGCCATCGGTCACCAACACCCCCTGGAACTGGCCCAGCAGTTCGATGGGGATGCGCCCGGCGCGCGAGGGCCGATAGTCAAACAGTACGATCGCCCCCCCTTCGGGCGGGCTGCCACGCTGCAGCCACATGTAGGAGGTCGCACTCGCCTCACGGTCCTGCTCGTCGTTGACCTGGACCGTGGTCTCATCCATGTGGATGACCGGGCTGGCGCGTAAGTGCTCTCGTAAGCGCTCGATCAGTGGCGCCATGCGCTCGCTGGCCTGGATCATCCAGCGCGCCAGGGTATTGCGGGGCAGTTCCACGCCCAGGCGTTTGAACGCCTGCTGCTGGCGGTACAGCGGCAGCGCATCCACGTATTTGGCCACCAGGCAGTAGGCCAACAGGTTGGCACTGGCGTTGGATTTGGGCAGTGGTTGCGCCGGAGCCGGCGCAATGGCGACGCCGTCCTCGCACTGACGACAGGCGTATTTCGGGCGGATGTGGCGGATGACCTGAACGCGGGCCGGGATCACATCCAGCTGTTCGGTGACTTCCTCGCCAATGCGAACGCGTTGGGCGCCATCATTGGGACACTGCTGCTCCGCTTCTTCCAGGTCGTGGACGACATCCACACGGGGCAGCTCCGGTGGAAGTGCGACGCGCCCGCCCCGACTGGAGCTCTGGCGCCGGGAGTGATTGGCCTCGGGCTGAGCGTCATCTTCGTCTTCAGGGTCTTGCGCCTGCGGGGCCTCCTCAGCGGCTAACGTTTCCGCTTCGTTGAAGAACATGTCCGCCTGCTCAATGCGGTACTTCTCGGAGGAGGGCCCGAAGCGGTTCTCGATCAGCAGCCGCAGCTGCTCGAACAGATCGCGCTTGGCCTGTTCCAGTGATTCGGTCTTGCGCTCCAGTGAACGGTACTGCTTTTTCAACGACTGATTGTGCTTGGCCAACCGGGCGTTTTCGGCCTGCTGATCCTGCAGCTGGCGCTGCAGTTCGGCAACGGTGGAAGCGGGGCTGGAGGCGGCATCTGACATGACGCTATTGTACTAAATCGCCCATCAATCAGCCACTTGAAATCAGCCCACGGTGTCAAAAAACAGCGGCTGATGCGGCCTCATCCGGGCGATGTCATACCCATCCAGAAGCCAGTTCAGTTGCTGGCCCGTCAGCGCCATCGGCGAGCCGTCGGCCTGTTCCGGCCACTTGAACCGTTCCTGCTCCAGACGCTTGTACCACAGCACAAAACCGTTGCGCTCCCAGGCCAGGATCTTGACCTTGTCGCGCTGGCGGTTGCAGAACACGAAAACCGCTGGCTCAAAAGGGTTCAGTTCCATCGCCTCTTGCACCAGCAGCGCCAGCCCGTCGATGGACTTGCGCATGTCCACCACGTCCCGGCACAGGTAGACGGCCACATCGGTTGCGGGGCGGATCACGAGGCCACCTCAACACGGACAAACCGATCCGGGCGGTGTTGGGGCGGCAGCTCAATGTTTTGAACTGCCAGGCGCTGGCGCCACTGCATGAGATCGGAAAAATCGAGCTGCTGCTGTTCGGCATAGGCACTCAGGCTCAGC
>NZ_JBEFNF010000016.1:0-1592 GCF_040196175.1 Salicola sp. Rm-C-2C1-2
CCCTATGCGTCAAGGTAGTTGTCGCCTGATGATTTCAGAGGACAACCATGCCCCATTATTCACCGGAACGTAAGGAAGCCATCCTGCAGAAGATGGCGCCACCGCGCAGCTTGACTGTGGCCGAGTTGGCCAGCCAGGAAGGCATCAGTACGGCAACCTTGTACAATTGGCGTAAAGCCGCCAGAGAGCAAGGTGCCGTTTTGCCATCGAACTCAGCAACGCCCGAGAAGTGGAGTAGCGAAGAGAAGTTCCGCATTGTGCTGGAGACCGCCCCAATGACGGAGGCGGAGCTCGGTGAATATTGCCGCAAACACGGTCTGTACCCGGAGCAGATCGAGGCCTGGAAAGCCGCCTGTGCGGGGGCTAATGCCCAGTCTGATGAGCAGGCCAAAAGGAACCGGCAAGCGACCAAAGCCGAGAAGAAACGAACCAAAAAACTTGAGTCGGAATTGCGACGCAAGGACAAGGCTCTTGCGGAAACGGCGGCTCTGCTGACGCTGTCAAAAAAAGCCGAGGCGATCTGGGGCCCCAAAGACGAGGACGAATGACCAGCCTCCCGGATCGCCAGCAGGCCATTACTCTGATTGAACAAGCGCAGAGTAGCGGAGCCCGGCTGGAGAAAGCTTGTGCCTTGCTGAACCTGACTGTACGCACTTATCAGCGCTGGACGACTGACAAGGGTGTCAAAGCGGACCAGAGGCCATTGGTGCCCAGAGCGGCGCCGAGCAATAAACTGACGAACCAGGAGCGCCAGGCCGTGGTATCGCTGTGCAATCAGAAAGAATATCGAAGCTGCCCGCCGGCGTTTATCGTGGCCGATCAGCTGGATCAGGGACGCTACCTGGCCTCGGAGTCAACGTTCTATCGGGTTCTGCGTGAGTACGATCAGGTGCACCCCAGAGGCCGACAGAAAGCACCTGAGCGCAAGCGCCAAGCGACCACACACAAGGCGACACAACCAAACCAACTGTGGTCGTGGGATATCTCATGGTTACCGGGCCCGGCCAGAGGCACCTGGTTCTACCTGTACCTGATGCTGGATGTGTACAGCCGCAAGATCGTTGGCCATGAGGTCTACGACAGCGAAACCGGAGAGCTGGCCAGCGAGTTCATTGAAAAGGCGTACTGGCGTGAGCATCTGGCAACGAAGGACAAACCACTGGTGCTGCACTCTGACAATGGCAGCCCCATGAAGGCGTCGACCTTCCTGGAGAAACTGTACGACTTGGGCATTACGCCCTCGAAAAGCCGCCCCAGAGTGAGCAATGACAATGCCTACTCGGAGTCGCTGTTCAAAACTCTGAAGTTCCGCCCGGGGTTCCCGACAAACGGCTTCACAACAATCGAGCAGGCCCGGGACTGGGTGTTGGCGTTCGTGCGTTGGTACAACACCGAGCATCGCCACAGCGCGCTGAATTACGTGACACCACAGCAGCGCCATAACGGCGAAGCTGACCAGATCCTGTTCCAGCGTCAACGGGTTATCGAGGCTGCGAAAGCTGAAAACCCGCGCCGCTGGTCCGGTGATATTCGAAAACTCAGCTTGCCGGAATCAGTGACTCTGAATCCGGAAACGGCGGTCAATTGTTAAA
>NZ_JBEFNF010000017.1:0-1358 GCF_040196175.1 Salicola sp. Rm-C-2C1-2
TCGTTGCAGCTCTGAAGAGACGTTTGCCGCTGTATCGGAGACGATCACCCGACTACGAAGATCCTGGACCACACAACAAGGCGCTCCAGCCGACGCAGACAGGCTGCGCGGCTGAGCTTAACCGTTATGAGTGTATGGATCTCCTATGGAAAATGACCTCGTATTAGTGGCGCTGGATGCAGAGCAGATAGCCAAAGCGAAGGACGAAAATGGGAAGCGTAAGCAGATAACCCATGCGCTTGTCGTTGGAAACTACGGGGTGATGTTCGGTACTGAGAAGCAATGCATGAAGTATTACTCGGTCTGGAAGGATATCTTCAAGGACCTATTCGGCAAGTGCTACGAAACTGACCAGTACCATCTCACCACCTACACAAGCTCCGGCAATGTGGTGATGGACCTGATAGAAGAATCCGATAGACGCAAACCCAAGATAGATTTCATCGAAGAAGCGGTGAAGCGCGAGAAAAAAGGCTTTTGGGCCAAATTGTTTGGCCGCTAGCAAAACTCATAACCAATAGTTGCAGTTCGTTCCGGCCCTGAAGGGCCTACACCGGACGCCCTTTTCTCCGCTTCGCTACAAAAAGGTCGCCGCTGAACAATGGCGTTATGTTTCAAGGAGTAGCTTTTGAGTCTGTGCCTCAGCTTCACCAATGCCGACCTTAGTATCACAAGAGACGTCGTGGGGATGGTCGGTACAGTCGGGGCTTTAATCATTGGAGGGCTGGGGTTAAGTACTTGGCGTAGACAGCTTCATGGGACCTCCAAGTTTGAGGTTGCGAAGAGGATTCTCACGACAACCTACCGGGTTCAGGATGCGATTGACTGGGCTCGTAATCCAATGATTCAACTAAACAAAGAAGAAGTTGAGGCGGGCAGACAGCTTGAAGAAGAGCAGAGAATCTATTCTGAACGCCTCGGAAAAGTAAATGAGCATCGAGCGGAGCTACGCACGCTAGCACTCGAGGCTAGGGCTATTTGGGGTGAAAGTGCCCAGGAGTGTTTTGCGCCTCTCCATGAGCTCGTCGGAGAACTGCATGGAGAGATATGGCTCCATTTTTGGCTCAAAGGGGCATACGCCGGGCCTGGCGCTCATGTCGATAGAAGCCCGGAAAGAATCCATAAGAATGATGCAATCGTGTACAAGGCTGACGATTCCGATGAATTTTCGCAGCGGCTTATTGAGGCGGTCCGGCACATCGAATCAATTTATCAACCGAGGCTCCGTGGCCCTGAATTCAGATAATAACTGCAGCACTTTGGTGTAGCCGGGTAGAGGTAAGAGGGCCGCCGCCGGTACCCTCATCGCCTTTACCGACCAAAGTGAAGAGCAGATGGGATACCGACAACTGACCCAG
>NZ_JBEFNF010000018.1:0-1055 GCF_040196175.1 Salicola sp. Rm-C-2C1-2
CAACGAGTGTGCTTCGGGGACTGGCGTCACGATCAGGTACCCCGGAACCGCACATGAGTAGCAATGCTCCACCAAGAAATCTTGGTCACGACTAATCTCAAAATTCACAGTTTTATTCCACACAACGCTTGCAGCATGCGCGCCCACGAAATGGAGCCAAAGGCGCAATGTAGTGGGCGTCGCCGTGCCTGCACTTGTTATGCATTAGTTTCGTGGCCTGATAGAAAAGTTGAGGATGAACTCCCCGAGGCGGCTATTGTTCCCAGTTGGGTCAATACCAAATGCCGCACAAAACATCGCGAGCGCCTTAGACATATCAAGCCTTATTTTTTGCAAGGAGCGATACATTTTGTACTTTCCTTGATCAGTGTCTGCATCAATCCGATAAAGGCTTTGAAGCTCTTTGCTCAGAGTCAAAATCACCTGTAGCAAGACGGTTTGAATTGCCTCGTCGTTTACACCTGCTCGGACACGTTCAGTTTCATCTTTTATTTTCTCAAGGCTTTTAATTACGGCAGGCTGAACTTCATCATCAATTGGAGCCAGAAGGACCTCTTTTCCCTCTAGGAACTTGATGTAAGACTGGATCGTAGCTTTATCCTGTGCCTTAGGAGAGTTTCTGAAAAAGTCCCGAATATTAATGCCTGCAATTGACATTGCTGCAGCGCCGACAGTGATAATTGTCAGAGTCATTCCCATTGTTTCAACTTCTCCTTAGATGCATAACGCAGAGCGCACCGGTGACCTTTTCGGAGCAACGCGGAGAAAAGGCCATCCGCGTGGCGCAACTTGTTATGTTGTTTAGCCTTGGATTCAAGTAATAACTGCAGCACCACCCGTATCCAGTGCTCCTGAGTATTCACCCCAGAACACTTCCGCCGGTGTGCGATAACCGAGCCGTTTCCGGGGTCGGTTATTCAGTTGCTTCACGGTTGCTCGGAGCGCTTTCTCAGAGATCTTCCGGAAGTCCGTACCCTTCGGGAAGTACTGGCGCAGCAGTCCATTTGTATTCTCGTTTGTGCCCCGCTGGCTGGAGCGGTATGGGTCGCAGAAAT
>NZ_JBEFNF010000019.1:0-1009 GCF_040196175.1 Salicola sp. Rm-C-2C1-2
TCAGCTGATCCCCTGGAAGAAGCTGGAGAACAAGGTCGCCCGCTACTATCCCAAGGGCGAAAACGGCCGCCGGCCATACCCACTGCAGGTGATGCTGCGCATCCACTGCATGCAGCTGTTCTACAACCTCTCTGATCCGGCCATGGAGGATGAACTCTACGAGATTGAGTCCATGCGCCGCTTCGCCGGCCTCACCCTGGCCGACTCGATTCCGGATGAAACCACCATTCTCAACTTCCGCCATTTTCTGGAGCAGCACAATCTGGGCAAGGCGCTGTTCAAGGAAGTGACCAAGCACCTGGAGCGCCAGGGCCTGATGCTGCGCGAAGGCAGCATCGTGGATGCCAGCATCATTTCCGCGCCCAGCTCGACCAAGAACAGCAAAGGCGAGCGGGATCCGGAAATGCACCAGACCCGCAAGGGCAACCAGTGGTACTTCGGAATGAAGATGCACACCGGCGTGGATGCGGGCTTCGGCATGATTCACTCGTTGGAGGTCACGCCCGCCAATGTTCACGACCTCAATGTCAGTCATGCCCTTCTCCATGGGGATGAAACCCACGTTTATGGCGACTCCGGTTATCGGGGCATCCATAAACGAGCAGAGCACCGCCACCGGGATATCGACTGGTTCATTGCCCGACGCCCGGGCAAAACACGCCAGCTGGCGGACGGCAGCGACCTCGCCAGGGCGGAAAAGATCAAAGCCAGTGTTCGGGCGAAAGTTGAGCATCCGTTTCGCACCATTAAGCGCCAGTTCGGCTACAGCAAGGTCCGCTACCGCGGCCTGGCGAAGAACGCCAACCGGCTCTATCTGCTGGCGGCATTCAGCAACCTGCTGATCGGCGAACGTTATCTCCCCGCGTAGGGGAAGTGTGTCCGGTTGCCGCCAAAAAGGCGGAAATCGGACAGAAGTTGAACAAAATGACTGGGGATATACCGCTGAAATCGGCCTATCTCCGGCTCGGAACCCAGAATCGGTGCTCAAGCCCGGTTATTCAGAAGTTCC